>NZ_JBYZMN010000001.1:0-1526978 GCF_058216275.1 Rhodoferax sp. SPJ4 | reverse complement strand
GAAGCTGCCGTGGGCCAGGTTGACCACGCCCATGATGCCGAAGATCAGCGTCAGGCCGGCCGCCAGCATGAACAGCAGCAGGCCGTACTGCACGCTGTTGAGCAGCTGGATCAGGAAGTTGGGGAAATCCATCACAACACCAATGAAAAACGGGAGCCGAGACTCCCGTTGGGGGCCAGTGAAAAGGCCGGTCAGCCCATTTTGCAGCCGGTGCCGGGGTCGGCCAGCGCCTTGGCGGCCACACCGATCACCTTGTTTTCCTTGTCCTTCACCTGGCGCAGGTAAATGTCCTGCACCGGGTTGTGCTGCGGGCTCATTTTCCACTTGCCGCGCGGGCTGTCGATGACAGCGCCCTCCATCGCGGCGTACAAGGCCTTTTTGTTGGCCAGGTCGCCCTTGACCGCGTTGGCGCCCTGCACCAGCAGCAGGCCGGTGTCGTAGCCCTGCACCGCGTACACGTCGGGCTGCAGCTTGTACTGCTTGGCGTAGGCCAGGCGGAAGGCCTTGTTGCGCGGCGTGTCCAGCGAATCGCTGTAGTGCAGCGTCGTCAGGATGCCATCGGCCGCCGGGCCGGCCGCGTCCAGCACACCTTCGGTCAGAAAGCCCGAGCCATACAGCGGGATCTTGTCCTTCAGGCCGGCCGCGGCGTAGTCGCGGATGAACTTGGCCGCTCCGCCACCGGCAAAGAAGCAGGCCACGGCGTCGGGCTTGAGCGCGGCGATCTCGGTCAGCAGGGCCTGGAACTCCACGTTGGGGAAGGGCAGGGCCAGCTCCTTGACGATGCTGCCGCCGGCGGCGGTGTAGCTTTCACGGAAGCCTTCAAAGGCCTCGTCGCCGGCCGCGTATTTCCAGGTGATCCAGACCGCCTTTTTGTGGCCGCGGTCCACCATGGCCTTGCCCAGGGCCAGCGTGGGCTGGGCGTTGGTGAAGCTGGTGCGGAAGACGTTGGGGGCGCACAGTGCGCGGGTGGCGGCATGGGCGCCGGCGTTGGGAATCAGACTCAGCACGCCGCTGTCGCGCGCGACCTTCTGGATGCCCATCTGCACACCAGAGTGCACGGTGCCGACGATCACGTCGACCTTGTCGCGCTGCACCAGCGTGGAGGCGTTTTCCACGCCCTTGGCGGGATTCGATTCGTCGTCGACCTTGAAGAACTCGACCTCGCGGCCGCCCAGCTTGCCGCCTTGCTCGGCCAGCGCCAGGCGGAAGCCGTTTTCAATCGCCACGCCCAGCTGGGCGAAGGTGCCGGTGTAAGGCAGCATCAGGCCCACCCGCAGTTTGCCGGTCTGGGCGCTGGCCCATGGGGGCAACAGCAGGCCGGATGACGCGGCGCCCACCAGGGCGGCGCTGCGGGTCAGGACATGGCGGCGAGTGGTCATGGGTGCTTCCTCGGTGGTGTGGTGTTCGGGAAATGGCCGGCCTGGTTGGCGACCCGGAGTGTCAGACATGAAGTATGGTGCATTGGCAAGCCGCGCCTCACTCGAAAAAACCCTTGGGCGCGCCCTCGGCCGCCCACCAGGCCTGCACCAGGGCGGTCAGTGCCTCCGGCTGGTCGCGGTGCGGCGAGTGGCCACAGGCCGGCAGCACCCGGGTGTGGGCGTGGGGCACAGCGCGCTGGATGGCGTCCAGCTGGGCCACCGTGCCGTACTCGTCGTCCACCCCTTGCACTGCCAGCAGCGGCCCCTGGATGCGGGCCAGCTCGGCCTCGATGCTCCATTGGCGAAAGGCCGGCCGCAGCCAGGCATCGCTCCAGCCGTGGAAGGCCGAATCGGGGTCGGCATGGTGGCGGGCCAGGCGCTCACGCAGGCCGCTGCTTCGGTAGCTGTCGGTGACGGCCTGGATGCTGGCGATCGACAGGTCTTCTGCGAACAAATGGGCGGCAAGGCTGATCGTGCTGGCGATGTGTGCGGGGAAAAAAGCCGCCATCAGCAAGGCGATGGAGGCGCCATCGCTGTGGCCAAACAGCGACACCGGCCGCCGGGAATCCCACACGCCCAGTGTGTGCAACAGCGCGGGCATGGCCTCGCGGGCCTGGCGGTGCATGAAGTCGGGGAGCCACTGCGCGTCTGGCCGCCGGGGCGTGGACTGGCCATAGCCCTCGCGCGACAGCACCAGGCCACGCACGTCCAGCGCCGTACTGAGTTGGCGCGGGTAGTCCCGCCACAGGCTGACCGAGCCCAGGCCCTCGTGCAGGAACACCAGCACAGGCGCACGCGGGTCGGCGCTGCCCACCCAGGCGTATTCCAGATCGACCTCGCGCCCGTCGAAGGCGATGCGGGCGTGCCGGATGGTCATGGTGATCAGGCCTGTTCGCGCTGGCGCAGGCGAAAGCGCTGGATCTTGCCGGTGGCGGTTTTGGGCAGCTCGGCCACCACCTCGATGTAGCGCGGGTATTTGTAGGGCGCGAGCCGGTCTTTGACAAAGGCCTTCAGCTCGTCTTCGCAGGCGCTCTTACCGGCCTTGAAGACCACAAAGGCCTTGGTCTTGGTCAGGCCCTCGCCGTCTTGCTTGCCGATCACCGCGCATTCCAGCACCGCCGGGTGTTGCATCAGCGTGGCCTCGACCTCGAAAGGTGAGACGTAGATACCACCCACCTTGAGCATGTCGTCGCTGCGCCCGCCATAGGTGTAATAGCCGTCGGCGTCCACCGTGTACTTGTCGCCGCTGCGGGTCCATTCGCCGGCAAAGGTGTGTTTGGTTTTCTCGCGGTTGTTCCAGTACATGAGGGCCGCGCTGGGCCCGCTGACCTGCAACTCGCCGATCTCGTCCACGCCGCACTCATGGCCGTCGTCGGCCACCAGCCGCAGCCGGTAGCCGGGCACGGCCTGACCGGTGGAGCCGTAGCGCACCGCGCCGGGACGGTTCGACAGGAAGATGTGCAGCATCTCGGTCGAGCCGATGCCGTCCAGGATGTCGCAGCCGTACTCGGCCACCCATTTGCGGCCGATCTCGGCCGGCAAGGCCTCGCCGGCACTGGTGCACACGCGCAGGCCCAGCGCCGCTTTCGGTGGGCGGGCGGGGTCGGCCAGCAGCGCGGCGTACAGCGTGGGCACGCCGTAAAAGATGCTGGGCCGGTGGTCTTGCAAAACCTTGAACACGCCGGCCGGCGTGGGGCGCTCCGGCAGCAGCAGCGTGGTGGCGCCCACGCTCATCGGAAAACTCAGGCCATTGCCCAGGCCGTAGGCGAAAAACAGCTTGGCGGCGGAAAACACCACGTCGTTCTCGCGGATGCCCAGCACGCCACGGGCGTACAACTCTGCGGTTTGCACCATGTGCGAATGCAGGTGAACCGTGCCCTTGGGCGAGCCGGTGGAGCCGCTGGAGTAAAGCCAGAAGCAGGCCTCGTCGGCGCAGGTGTCGGCCACCGCGGGGCTGGCGTCGGCGCTTGCCACCAGGCCGCCCAGCGTGGTGAAGCGTTCGGATTTCTCCGTGTTGCAGACGATCACCTGCAGGCCAGGCATCTGCCCCAGCAGCGGCTCGAAGGCCGGCAGCAAGGCCTCGGAGACGACCAGCACCTGCGCCCGCGAGTCGCGCAGCATGAAGTCGAAATCCTGGGTGGTCAGCAAGGTGTTCACCGCCACCGGCACCACACCGGCCAGGATGGACCCGAGAAAGGCCACGGGCCATTCGGGCGTGTCGAGTGCACACAGCAGCAGCCGGGCCTCGCGCGGCACGCCCAGGGTCCGCAGGCCGTTGGCAAAGCGGTGGCACTGGTCGGTGAGCTGGCCGTAGCTGAGGCTGGCGCCGTTCAGCGCGTTGACGAAGGCCGGCTTGTCGGCCCGGCCGGCGTTGCGGGCCAGCAGGTCATGGGCGGCATTGAAGTCGCGCGGGATGTCCACCCGCGGGGGGTGGGCCGAGTGGTCGGCGTGGCTGAGGTGCATGCGGTCTCCAACCGGCAACGGTACCGGCATTGTGGTCAATGGTCCAGTGCCTGTCTGCACCGGCCAGCGCCTCTGTGGGCGACTTGTAAAAAACTCAGGCGGTCGGGCTCAGCGCCTGGGCCAGCCACTCGCGACACCAAACGGTGGCCTCGGACTCGGCCAGCGTGCCGCTGCTGGCGTCGTGGCACCAGACCTCGCCCACGCGCTGAGCACCCAGGTCACGCAGCCGTTCGTCGAACTTGATGCCACCATGGCAGAAGGTTTGCAGGTAAGTGCGGTCGCCCAGCGCGATCACACCAAAACGCACACTGCCCAGAAAGGCCGGCTGGCTGTCCATGGACTCGTAGAGCTTGCGGGCGTTGTCGGGCACGTCGCCCGAGCCGTAGGTGGATGTGCAAACCAGGTACAGCGTGTCGTCATTGGGCTGGCCGGTGAACACGCCAATGTCCAGGTCGTCCATGGGCAGCACCTCGATGTCGGCCACCAGGTCGGCGCAATCCATCTGAATGGCCTGGGCCACGTAGTCGGCGGTGCTGGTCATGGTGCCCACCAAAATCCTGAGTTTCATCGACCGCTCCGGTGATCTGCAGTAAACTGCTTGATAATTGAGTAATAAGAAGTATACTGCAACACGGTTGGCCCGCCAACGGTTTCTCTGTTGTTCACAAAGGTTGTACGCCGTGCTCATGCCCCCCGAGTCTGACGCCAAAGCCACGCTGGTGGAGCTGGGCGCGCGGGTGCGGTCCTGGCGGGCGCGGCGCGGCATGACACGCAAGCAGCTGGCCGCCGATTCTGGCCTGAGCGAACGCTTCCTGGCCGACGTGGAGGCGGGCAAGGGCAATGTGTCCATCAACTCGCTGGAAGCCGCGGCCCATGCCCTCAACATCTCGCTGATCGAACTGCTGCAGGACGCGCCCCGCCCGGCGCTGGCGCGCGTGCACAGCCTGCTGGCCCGGCTGGACGACGCCCAGCTGGACCAGGCCTACCCGCTGATTGCGTCCACCTACGGGCTGGGCATGGCCCAGGGCCGTGAGCGGCGTCTGGCACTGATCGGCCTGCGCGGTGCTGGCAAGTCCACGCTGGGCGCGCAGCTGGCTGCGCAGCGCGGCATTACCTTTGTGGAACTGGACCGCGAGACCGAGCGCGAGGCCGGCACCAGCATGAACGAAATTTTGCTGCTGCACGGCCAGGCCGGCTACCGCCGCTACGAGCGGCGCGCGCTGTTCCGCATCGCCGAAGAACATGCAGACGGCGTGGTCATGACCACCGGCGGCAGCATCGTCAGTGAGCGCGAAACCTTCGATTTGCTGCAAAGCCATTTCTACTGCGTCTGGCTCAAGGCCAGCCCCGAGGAGCACATGGCGCGGGTGGTGGCGCAGGGCGACATGCGGCCGTTCGATACCACCAGCGGCGCCACCAACGAGGCGCTGGAAGACATCCGCCGCATCCTGGCCAGCCGCGAGGCGCTGTATGCCCGCGCCGACGCGGTGGTGGACACCGCCGCACGCAGCCTCAAGCAATCCCTCAAGGACCTGGAGCGGGCCGTGGCCCAGCCGCTGCCCGACCCCGCCCGCTGAACCGCTGGTTCCCACAAAAACACCGACAGACGCCCCCAGGAGACACCGATGAACGCCCCCAACGAAGCCTTGTTGTTCCAGCACACCCTGAACGGCGAAACCCGGGAGCTGGTGCGCTTTGCCACCGACCCCAGCCGCTACCGGCACTGGGCCCTGAGCGTCGACGGCGATGTGGCCCGATTGAAGCTGAACATCGACGAGGACGGTGGCATCAAGCCCGGCTACAAGCTCAAGCTCAACAGCTACGACCTGGGCGTGGACATCGAGCTGCACGACGCGCTGAACCGCGTCCGCTTCGAGCATCCTTCGGTCAAGGTGGTGGTGTTCGAAAGTGGCAAGGAAAAAATCTGGTGCTCGGGCGCCAACATCTACATGCTGGGCCTGTCCAGCCACGGCTGGAAGGTGAACTTCTGCAAGTTCACCAACGAAACCCGCAACGGCCTGGAAGACTCGTCACGCCACGGCGGTCTGAAAAGCCTGGCCGCCGTCACCGGCGCCTGCGCTGGCGGTGGCTATGAGCTGGCCCTGGCCTGTGACCGCATCGTGATGGTGGACGACCGTTCCTCCACCGTGAGCCTGCCCGAGGTGCCGCTGCTGGGCGTGTTGCCCGGCACCGGCGGCCTGACCCGGGTGACCGACAAACGCAAGGTGCGGCGCGACCTGGCCGACATCTTCTGCACCACCAGCGAGGGCGTGCGCGCCGACCGTGCCACCGCCTGGAAGCTGATCGACGGCCACGCCAAGCCGCAGCATTTCCAGTCCCTGGTGGCCGCGGAAATTGACGCGCTGCGCGCTCAGTCCACCCGTGCCGCTGGCCTTCAAGGCATCACGCTGACACCGGTGCATGCGCAGATCGACGACGCCGGCTACCACTACGGCCTGGTCGATGTGGCGGTGGACCGCGCCGCCCGCATCGCCACCGTCACGCTGCGGGCGCCGGCGGCGGCCATTGAATCAACGCCCGAGGCCATTGAGGCCGCTGGCGCCGGCTGGTACCCGTTGCAGCTGCAGCGCGAGCTGGACGACGCCATCCTGAACCTGCGCACCAACGAGCTGGACGTCGGCACCTGGGTGCTCAAAACCCGGGGCGACGCCCAGCAGGTGGTGCGCATGGACCAGGTGCTGGCCGATCTGAAAGACCACTGGCTGGTGCGCGAGACCACCGGTGCGCTGCGCCGCACGCTGGCCCGGCTGGACGTGACCAGCCGCTCGCTGATCGCACTGGTGGACGCCGGCTCGTGCTTCGCCGGCAGCTTCTATGAACTGGCCCTGGCCTGTGACCGCATCTACATGCTGGACCTGCCCGATGCACCGGATTCGGCGCCCGCATTGCAGCTCACCGCGGCCAACTTCGGCTGGTTCCCGGCGGTGAACGGCCTGACCCGTTTACAAACCCGTTTCTGCGAAGACACCGCCACCATCACCGCGTTGCAGGCCTTGGGCGACAGCCCGTTGCGTGCCGACCAGGCACTGGCGTTGGGCCTGGTGACGCTGACCCCGGACGACATCGACTGGGACGACGAAATCCGCATCATGCTGGAGGAGCGCGCCAGCCTGTCACCCGACGCCATGACCGGCCTGGAAGCCTCGCTGCGTTTCCCCGGCAAGGAGACCATGGAGACCCGCATCTTCGGCCGCCTGAGCGCCTGGCAGAACTGGATTTTCATCCGCCCCAACGCGGTGGGCGAAGAGGGTGCGCTGAAGCTGTTCGGCTCGGGCAAGAAGGCCCGCTTCGACTGGAAGCGCATCTGATTTTTTTAAGCAACCCGCCCATATTGGCAAAACTGTAGACAAAACGCAGGCAAAACCATGAGCACCATTGACCTCCAGGCGCTGATTCCCAACAACGTTCACCTCGGCGAAAACCGCCAGCTGCAGCGCGCACTCGAGCACTGGCAACCGGCCTTCCTGAACTGGTGGGACGAGATGGGTCCGAGCGACTTCAAGGCCAACGAGGTCTATTTGCGCACCGCCGTGGGTGTGGACGCGTCCGGCTGGGCCAGCTACGGTTACACCCCCATGCCCGACTACCGCTGGGGCATCTTCCTGGCCGACAAGGAAGAGGGCCGCAAGATCGGTTTTGGCGACCACATGGGCCAGGACGTCTGGCAGGAAGTGCCGGGCGAGTACCGCGCCACCTTCCGCCGCCTGATCGTGACCCAGGGCGACACCGAGCCCGCCTCGGTGGAGCAACAGCGCCTGCTGGGCCACACCGCACCCAGCCTGTACGACCTGCGCAACCTGTTCCAGGTGAATGTGGAAGAGGGCCGCCACCTGTGGGCCATGGTGTACCTGCTGCACGCCCACTTCGGCCGCGACGGCCGCGAGGAAGCCGAAGAGCTGTTGACCCGCCACAGCGGCGACGCCGACAAGCCGCGCATCCTGGGCACCTTCAACGAGCCCATGGACAACTGGCTGAGCTTTTTCATGTTCACCTACTTCACCGACCGCGACGGCAAGTTCCAGCTGAAGAGCTTCGCCGAAAGCGCCTTCGACCCGCTGGCCCGCACCTGCCGCTTCATGCTCACCGAAGAAGCCCACCACATGTTTGTCGGCGAGACCGGCGTGGGCCGCGTCATCAAGCGCACGCTGGAGGTGATGAAGGAACTGGACACCGACGACCAGGCCACGCTGCGCCAGGCCGGCGTGGTGGACCTGCCCACCATCCAGAAGTTCATGAACTTCTGGTTCACCAGCTCGCTGGATTTGTTCGGCTCCGAGGCCTCCAGCAACGCCGCCAACTACTTTGCCAACGGCATCAAGGGCCGGCCGGACGAGGCCAAGTTTGCCGACCATGTGGAGTCCGACACCGAGATGACGCTGCAGGTGCCGGACGGCCAGGGCGGCCTGAAGAACGAGACCATTTCGGTGCGCAACGGCATGAACGAGATCACCCGGCTGGAGTATGTGAAGGACTGCAACCTGGGCCTGACCCGCTGGAACATGATGGTCAAGCGGGCTGGCATCGGCTTTGAGTTCAAGCTGCCATCCACCCGTTTCCGCCGCGCCGTGGGCACCTGGGCCGGCATGCACACCGACCCCGAAGGCCAGCCCATCCCGGCCGCCGAGTTCGAGGCCCGCAAGGACCAGTGGCTGCCCACCGACGCCGACAAAACCTTTGTGAAGAGCCTGATGCAGCGCGTCACCGCGCCGGGCAAGATGGCCGGCTGGATTGCGCCGCCCGACCGCGGCATCAACGCCAACACGGTGGACTACGAGTACGTCAAGCTCTGATCCTCGGGAAAACACCCACCCGGCAGGGTAGAATGCGAGCTGTCGGGGTGTAGCGCAGCCTGGTAGCGCATCTGGTTTGGGACCAGAGGGTCGAAGGTTCGAATCCTTTCGCCCCGACCACCATCTGAAGGGTCAGTCTGTGAATGCAGACTGACCCTTTTTCTTTGCCCGGTCGCCCAGGCACCGCGCACCAACCCGGCGCCGCTTTGGGCGCTGGCTTACAGACAGGCAGGCAACCAGGCCCTAAGCTGCAAAGCCGCAATGCCAGGCCGATGTCCGCGCCTGAGGCGCATTGCACCTCCAGGAGAAGACCATGGGCCCAGCAACCAACCCCTTGTGGCCGCACCGTTGTGCAGCATCCGCCATTGCCCTGGCCGCTCTGGCCGGTTGCGGTGGCGTGGCCCGGCTGCCCCCGGGCGCCGACGTCGGACCCCACCCGGTGCTGCCGGCGCCGCAGAGCGCCTGGGTGCCCACGGTGCTGATTGCCCCCGCTGTGGGCTGGACGGTGGACGGCCGGCCCCAGGCGGCGCCTGGCACCCGGGTGGCCGCCTTCGCCCGCCAGCTGGACCACCCCCGATGGCTCTACGTGTTGCCCAACGGCGATGTGCTGGTGGCGGAAACCAATGCACCGCCCAAGCCGGACGACGCCCAGGGCCTCAAGGGCTGGGCCATGGGCCTGGTGATGAAGCGGGCCGGGGCTGCGGTGCCCAGCGCCAACCGCATCACGCTGCTGCGCGACACCGATGGCGATGGCGTGGCCGACGTCCGCTCGGTGCTGCTGGAGGGCTTGAGCTCGCCCTTTGGCATGGTGCTGGTGGGCCAGGACCTCTACGTGGCCACCGCCAACGCCTTGCTGCGCTTTCCCTACAGCACCGGCGATCTCAGCATCCGGGCGCCGGGCCGCAAGGTGGTCGACCTGCCTGGCGGCAGCATCAACCACCATTGGACCAAGAACGTCATTGCCAGTGCCGATGGCCGGACGCTGTTTGTCACGGTCGGGTCCAACAGCAACGTGGCCGAACGCGGCATGGCCGCCGAAGAGGGCCGGGCGGCCATCTGGGCGGTCGATCCCGCCACCGGCACCCACCGCATTTTTGCGTCGGGTCTGCGCAACCCCAACGGCATGGCCTGGGAACCGGTGACCGGCAAGCTCTGGACCGTGGTCAATGAACGCGACGAGCTGGGCAGCGACCTGGTGCCCGACTACCTGACCAGCGTGCAGGATGGCGGTTTCTACGGCTGGCCCTACAGCTACTACGGCCAGCAGGTGGACACCCGGGTTGCGCCGGCACGCCCTGATCTGGTGGCCAAGGCCATCGTGCCCGACTACGCGCTGGGCGCCCACACCGCCCCGCTGGGGCTGGCCTGGTCGGCCGGCAATGCGTTGCCAGCCGAGTTTGCCAGCGGCATGTTCATTGGCCAGCACGGTTCGTGGAACCGCTGGCCACGCAGCGGCTACCAGGTCATTTTTGTACCCTTCCGGCAAGGTCAGCCCTCAGGCCCACCGATCAAGGTCCTGACCGGGTTTGTCAACAGCGACGGCGAGGCCATGGGCCGTCCAGTGGGCGTGGCCGTCGATGCCCGGGGGGCGCTGCTGGTGGCCGACGACGTGGGCAACACCGTCTGGCGGGTGGTGGCCGACCGGCCCGCGACCACACCGATCCCGCCCGTTCGCTGACGCGGACGCACCACCGACGCCGGTATCATCCACGGGTGGGGCGACGGTGACGACGACGACGCGTGACCAAGGCGCCCGCATCTGCCCGTAGCTCAGTTGGATAGAGCAACAGCCTTCTAAGCTGTGGGTCGGGGGTTCGATCCCCTCCGGGCAGGCCAAATCAGCCCTTCACACCCGCTGCCGACAGCCCACAACCCGCGCCATGGCTGGCTTTTCCGGGTGGGGCTGCTTCGATCCCAGGGCATCTCGGCAAGCACCTGTTGCCACCCGCAGCGGCGAGCGCCGCTGCGCGTCGGCCCCCTCCGGTGCCAGGCCCACACCTCCTGCCTTCTCCTCCCACGGCCCGGTGCCGCACCGGGTGGCCTGTCGCCCCTGAGCGGCCCGCTTCGTACTCCATCCGGTGTATTGAGAATGCCGGGCTTCTGGGTATCGTCAAACCCTGTTCCAGAGAGAACAAGCGAAGAGGAAAAGGGAAGAGGAGCCGGCCATGCCTCGCGAGCGTGACCGGAAGATCAGCGTGCCCCAGGCGATTGCCTCGGCGACAACGCCCCCTTCATCAGCCAGGTGCTTTCCCCTCCGCCGGTTTGCCGCCCGCGTGCGGCTTTCCTTCGGGTCTCATGGCTCTGCGGCCAAGCCGTTCTTTGGTCGCTGCACTTGTGGAGAAGATCATGGCTGCACTGGTGACTTTGAATGGGTCGGTCACGCTGGACGAATCGGCCCTGCTACAGACCGGTGGTGTCCCGCTCGGGACCGAAGACAACAACGACAACGACATCAATGTGGCGGACCTGCCGACGGCGTTCACCAGCACATTGCCCGGCGGTTTGCAGTTTTTGGGCGCGGCCAAGAGCGCGGCCAACCTGATCACGGTGACGGCCGACGGTGCCGTCGTGAGCCTCGGGTTCAGCACCACCACCGGCGCAGCCTTGCCGGTGTATGGCAGCGGCCAGCCCGGTGCACCCAGCGGGCTTTTTGCTGTGAACGGTGGGGCGATCAGCCTGTTTGCCTCCGCTTCGGCGCTGGGCAACCGCGTGGTGCTGGGCGTGGACACCACGGGCGACATCGTGTTCGCGCTCTACATGGACGCCAACGCAACGCTCACCGCTGCGACGGTCTGGATGGCGCAGTTCGAGCCGCTTGCCAACCCCGTCACCACCAACGCCGATGACCCGTTGCTGCTGGGTGGGCTGGGGGTGGCGGCTGGCTCCGCCCTGGCGTTTGATTTCAACGCGCTGCCGTCGGGACAGAACCTGTTTGGGACGGTGGGCACGGCGGACAGCGGGCTGGTGGTGATAGGCAAGACGGTGGCGCTCAAGGCAGACGGCACCTTCACCAATGCGAGCAACACCATCAACACCTCGCAAGGCGGCGGGCCGACCACCATCGGTGTGAACAACCAGATGTTCGACGCTGGAGAGGGCGCGTACTTCACGCTGGTGAAGAACCCGGTGGCCAACTACCTGTCCGGTGCGGCGGGCGGGCTGGACCAGAACGAGGCGGACGACGCCGACAACATCCAGTACGGCGGTGGCACGATCGAGGTCAACAGCTCGTTCACGACGATCTCGCAGATCCAGGGCAATGCGGCGGCGACGATGAAGATCACGGCCTTCAACCTCGCCGGCGCGCCCCAGGGGACGGCCTTCACCGCGGCGCTGGGCAGTGGCACGCAGGTGAACATCATCGAAGTCAAGGTCAATGGCGTGGTGGTGACGGCCGATCTGACGGGCAATTCGGCCATCGTCTCGGGGCTGAAGGCGGGCGACAAGGTCGAATGGGTCACCGACGGCGTGCATGACCAGGTGCTGATCGAGGGGGTCGCCGGCAAGTTCGACATCGGCAGCTTCGGCGCGAACGAGCCCTCGTCGTCTGTCGTGCCGCTGAACAACGTGCGCTTCGAGGACGATGGGCCCTCGATCACGGGCACGGCGACGGGTGCGCCCACGCTCACCGTGGACGAGACCAACCTGCTCGCCACCCCGGCCAGCGGCGCGCTCGCCGCCCAGTTCACGGCCGTCTCGGGCACCGACGGCGCGACGGCCATCGGCTACGCGCTGTCCACGCCGGGTGGCAACTCTGGACTGGTCGACACGGCGACCGGGCAGGCCGTGGTGCTGTCGCTGGTCAGTGGGGTGGTCCAAGGCCGCACGGCCACCAGCAACGACCTGGTGTTCACGGTCAGCGTGGACGCGTCGGGCAACGTGACGCTGGACCAGCTGCGCGCCATCGTGCACCCGACGGCCGACCCGGACGAATCCAAGACGCTGGCTGCCGCCAACCTGGTCGTGCTGACGGCCGCCACCAGCGACGGCGACGGTGACAGTGCCTCCGCGGCGCTGGCCATCGGCCAGTTGCTGGTCTTCAAGGACGATGGCCCGTCCATCACAGGTACCGCGGTGGGTGCGCCCACGCTCACCGTTGACGAGAGCAACCTGCTCGCCACCCCGGCCAGCGGGGCCTTCGCGGCCCAGTTCTCGCCCGTCTATGGCGCCGACGGCGCGGGCGCCACGCCCACCAGCTACGCGCTGTCCACGCTGGGTGGCAACGCTGGACTGGTCGACACGGTGACCGGGCAGGCCGTGGTGCTGTCGCTGGTCGGTGGGGTGGTCCAGGGCCGCACGGCCACCAGCAACGACCTGGTGTTCACGGTCAGCGTGGACGGCTCGGGCAACGTGACGCTGGACCAGTTGCGCGCCATCGTGCACCCGACGGCCGACCCGGACGAGTCCAAGACGCTGGCCGCCGCCAACCTGGTCGTGCTGACGGCCACGGCGCACGACGGCGACGGTGACAGCGCCTCCGCGGCGCTGAACATCGGCCAGCTGCTGGTCTTCAAGGACGATGGCCCGGCCATCGGGCCGATCCCCGACAGCATCGTCGACTTCGCGGCCGGCTCCACCGTCACGAAGTCGCTGGCCGGTGTGGTTGGCGCCGATCCCAACCCGGTGCCTTACACGGTGACGGAGTACACCACCTCCCTCACCACCAACGGCATTTTGCTGACCGGGGTGCTCGCGCCAGACGCGCAAAGCGTGAAGTACTGGGCCGACACCAACGGTGACGGCGTGATCGGCAACACCGGCGACACGGCCTACTACCAGCTCAGGCTGAACGAGAGCGGTGCCGGCACCTACACCTTCGACGTGCTGGTGAACCCCCCGCAAGCCAACCTGGAATTTGATTTCAATGCGCTGCCGTCGGGACAGAACCTGTTTGGGACGGTGGGTACGGCGGACAGCGGGCTGGTGGTGATAGGCAAGACGGTGGCGCTCAAGGCAGACGGCACCTTCACCAATGCGAGCAACACCATCAACACCTCGCAAGGCGGGGGGCCGACCACCATCGGTGTGAACAACCAGATGTTCGACGCTGGAGAGGGCGCGTACTTCACGCTGGTGAAGAACCCGGTGGCCAACTACCTGTCCGGTGCGGCGGGCGGGCTGGACCAGAACGAGGCGGACGACGCCGACAACATCCAGTACGGCGGTGGCACGATCGAGGTCAACAGCTCGTTCACGACGATCTCGCAGATCCAGGGCAATGCGGCGGCGACGATGAAGATCACGGCCTTCAACCTCGCCGGCGCGCCCCAGGGGACGGCCTTCACCGCGGCGCTGGGCAGTGGCACGCAGGTGAACATCATCGAAGTCAAGGTCAATGGCGTGGTGGTGACGGCCGATCTGACGGGCAATTCGGCCATCGTCTCGGGGCTGAAGGCGGGCGACAAGGTCGAATGGGTCACCGACGGTGTGCATGACCAGGTGCTGATCGAGGGGGTCGCCGGCAAGTTCGACATCGGTGGCTTCGGCGCCCTGCAGTCGCAGCCCTCGGCGGACCAGCACCTCGACTTCGTGGTCAAGGTGGTGGACGGTGACGGTGACTATTACTCGGATGGCTTCTCTGTGGGCATCGATGGCACCGGCATCAACGACGACGGCGTCGTGGTTGGCATCGTCGGCGTCCCCTGAGCGGCCCCTGCCTGCCCTCTGGCGACGAGTGAGCCGCCCCTGCGCAGCCCAGGGGCGTGATGTCCGTCCAGCGCGGTGAAGCCAGCCCCGAGGTGAAATCCCGTGCCGGTGGTCTGGACGACCCGTTCTTGGATGGGTCTTGCCACCGCCGGGCGCCGGGTGGTGCGTGAGCCTGCCCTCTCCGCAGGATGCCAGCGACCCATCCGCTTGCGCCAAGCGCATTGCTCGCCTACTTTTCACCCTGGTGACCCCTCCTGAAGGCGGAAATTTCGTGCAATGTATGAAAAAAGTACTACACATGAATCATGTGTATCAAATTGCTTATCGCTTGCAAAAGCCACGCTGTGGCGATGGACCTGTGCACAAAATTGATGCGGGTCGCCGATGGTGGCCTTCTGGGCGAGGCCACGGACTGGTCTGGCGTGCTCGCACGCGCCGCCATCACGCGGCCTGACGTTCTGCTGTTGGCGCATTCCGAGGCCGATGGGGAAAGCACTTGGCGGACCCTTGACAGACTTGGCCGCGTCAGCCCGGCCACACGTGTGCTGCTGCTGTGTGATGCCTGCACCCATTCGACGGTCATCGGCTCGGTCCGGCGCGGGGCCAGCGGCTGCTTGCTCACCTCGAGCGAGCCGCCCCTGCAAGTCAGGGGCATTGTCTCCGTCCATCGCGGCGAAGCGTGGTTCGGACGCACGGCGTTGCTGGAAGCCATTCGCAGCCAACTCCCGGCCCCGCCCAGCATCACTTCGGATTTGCTCGACGACCACGAACTGCTGACGGCGCGCGAGCGGCAAATCCTCGGTCTGATCGGCGATGCCTTGAGCAACAAGGAAATTGCCCGGCGCTTGAAGATCAGCGACAACACGGTCAAGACGCACCTGCACCACATCTACGTCAAGCTCAACCAAAGCGGGCGCTACCGGGCGTTCCTGTCGAACTCGGGGCTGAGGCTGAATTAGTGGCTGGGGAACCCTCCCCCCCATCGGTTGCCGTGCCGATTGACAGCCAGCGCCAAGGCCGCAAAGATGGTGTGGTTTTTTGTGGTCAGTCAGCGGGGCACACCGATGGACATTCAATTCCTGCACGCGGTTTCAGGGCGGCCGATGAACCACACCACCGTGGTCATTCCGGTCAAGGTCGACGGCAAGCCGGTCCTGTGCGAGATTTCCTACGAGGCCTTGATGGACCATTTTGGCGTCAACAGCACAACCGAAGGCGATCTGATCGCCGGTTTTCAGGCCAACCGCAAGCGCATCGAGGCGGTGGCGCTGAAGGCCTTGGAACGCAGCAAAGGCCAGCCGGTGCTGTTGCAAAGCGGCATGTTCTGAATGCGGGGCACCCCCCCGCGTGGCGGGCCGATCCCCCAGCGTCCAGGCACTGGAAAACACACTTTCCGGACATAACGCACGGTGCATGATACCGATTGCATGGCGCGGGCGTGATGCGCCTCAACCCCGCGGCAAAAGAAGCCGATACAACGGGGACAAAAACCACTTTTAGGGCCTGCCATGAACACCTCCCCTGGCGCTGCTGTCGGCAGCTCCGCCTTTGTGTCGGTGGCCGACCCGGCGGCAGCCAACCCTGCGGTGGTGGGGGACTCCTCGGCCACCCGGATGGCCAGCCCGCAGCAGCGCCGCGTGGCCCTGGTGACCTGCGTGGTGATTGCGCTGGTCACCGTGGCCTTGATCCCGGACGCCCGCAGCAACTGGGGGCCAATCCGGGCCTTTCTGCCGGCCTACCAGACCGCGCTGATCCTTGCCTACGCGATGACTGGCTACCTGATGTTTGGCCACTACCAAGCCACTCGGTCACGCGCCTTGCTCTACCTCAGCGGCGGCTTCTTTTACACGGCGGGCATTGTGGCCGCGCAGTTTCTGGCGTTTCCTGGTCAGTTTCTCGCCGAGGGGCGGGTGCTGGGCGGCGCACAAACAGCCACCTGGCTGTGGAGTCTGTGGCACATCGGGCCAGTCGTGGGCGTCTTCGCCTACACCGTCATGGCCCGGCGTGGCGGCGATACCGTGGCCGAGGGCGAACTGGCCCAGATGGCCTGGCGTTTTACAGCAGTGATACTGGCCTTGCTGGGGGCCAGCGTGTTCGCTGTCACCACCTTGCACGATTTGCTGCCGGTGATGGACCAGAACGGCGATTACAGCCGCATCACCAGCTCGGGGGTGGCGCCGGCCATCCAGTTGGGCATTGCCGTGACGCTGGTGGCCTTGTGGCGTGCCGACCGCTTCCGCACCGAGCTGAACCTGTGGCTGGGCGTGGCCCTGGTGGCGCTCCTGCTGGACGACACCATCACCATGGTGGGCGGCTCGCGCCTGTCGGGAGGCTGGTATGTGGGCCGGATGATTGCACTGATTTCGGCCGTGGTGATGGTGGTGTTCTGTGTGCACGAGATCAGCCGGGTGTACAAAAGGGTGGCGGCCGATGCACGCGCGCTGCTGGCCTCCAATGCCCAGTTGACCACCGCGGTCAGCCAGGCCCAGTTGGACAGCCTGACGCGTTTGCCGGGGCGGGCCTTGTTCATGGACCACCTGCGTCAGTTGCAGGCCCAACAGCGCCAGACTGGCCAGGCCCTGGCCTTGCTGTTCATCGACCTCGATGGCTTCAAAAAGGTCAACGACACCAAGGGCCACCTGGTGGGCGACCTGGTGCTGACCCAGACCGCCGATGTGCTGCGTCGCACCATACGCGCTGGCGACGTGGTGGGGCGGCATGGGGGCGACGAGTTCGTGATCGCGGTCACGGCCGCCAGAGAGCAGATCCACGCCATCGCGACCCGCATCGCCAACCAGGTGATCGACGGCATTGGTCAGCTGCACCAGGGCATTGGCTGCAGCGTGGGCATCAGCTGCGCGGCCAGCGGGCATGCGGACGCCGAAGCCCTGGTGCAGCAGGCCGACGCGGCGATGTACGTGGCCAAGGGCAATGGCAAAAACCGCGTGCAAGAGGCCGCGGACGACCTGGGCCTGTCAGCCATGGTGGCTGCGGCCCACTAGCGTTTTTTGTACTGCGACTGGCCGAACAGCAGGTCGCGGGCCTTGTCGTCGGTGAGCGGCTGGCGCAGTGCCGTCAGCACCTGCACGCCGCGCTGCACCGCCGGGCGGGTGCCCACCTGGTCGAACCAGCGCTTCAGGTGGGGGTAATCGGCCCAGTCTATGCCCTGGTTCTGCCAGCTGCGCAGCCAGGGGAAGATGGCCACGTCGGCCAGCGTGTACTGGCGCCCGGCGATGAAGGGGCGGTCGGCCAGGCGTTTGTCCATCACGCCATATAGCCGCTTGGCCTCGTTGGTGTAACGGTTCACCGCGTAGTCAATCTTCTCCGGTGCGTAGATGCGGAAATGGTGGGTCTGGCCCAGCATGGGGCCGACGCCGCCCATCTGGAACATCAGCCACTGCAACACCTCGAACTTGGCGCGGTCGCTCTTGGGCAGCAGCTTGCCGGTCTTGCTGGCGAGGTAGAGCAGAATGGCGCCCGATTCGAACAGCGAGATCGGCTTGCCATCCGGGCCATCCGGGTCGACCAGCGCCGGAATCTTGTTGTTGGGGCTGATGGCCAGAAACTCGGGCGTGAACTGGTCGCCCTGACCGATGTTGATGGGAATGGCTTCCCAGTCGCGGCCCAGCCGCAGCCCACATTCCTCCAGCATGATATGGACCTTGTGGCCGTTGGGCGTGGGCCACGAATACACCTTGATCATTGCGCGCTCCTGGGGTTCTGTGCGGGGAGCGGCCACTGTAAAAGAATTCGCTTTTTCCTGCTGACGGTGACCACGGGGCGCAAGCGCCCCGTGGTGTCTGTGAGGTGGGGGAGGGTCAGCCGCCGCGCGTCACCGGCATCGCCACCTCGCCCGGCAGGGTCAGGTGCTTGGCCAGTTCCAGCTTGGCCAGCGAGTTGCGGTGCACCTCGTCCGGCCCGTCGGCCAGGCGCAGCGTGCGCTGGTGGGCGTAGGAATAGGCGAGCGGGAAGTCTTCCGACACCCCGGCCGCGCCATGGGCCTGGATGGCCCAGTCGATGATCTGGCAGGCCATGTTGGGCGCCACCACCTTGATCATCGCGATCTCGGCCTTGGCCACCTTGTTGCCCACCGTGTCCATCATGTAGGCAGCCTTCAGTGTCAGCAGCCGGGCCTGCTCGATCATGCAGCGGGCCTCGGCCACGCGCTCCTGCCACACGCTTTGGCGGGCCACCTCGCGGCCAAAGGCCACCCGGGTGTTGAGTCGTTTGCACATCAGCTCCAGCGCCCGCTCGGCCGCGCCGATGGAACGCATGCAGTGGTGGATGCGGCCCGGCCCCAGCCGGCCCTGGGCGATCTCGAAGCCGCGGCCTTCGCCCAGCAGGATGCTGCTGGCCGGCACCCGCACGTTCTCCAGCAGCACCTCCATGTGGCCGTGGGGCGCGTCGTCGTAGCCGAACACCGACAGCGGGCGCAGCACGGTCACACCCGGCGCGTTGGCCGGCACCAGCACCATGGACTGCTGCTCGTGGCGGCCGGCGTCGGGGTTGGTTTTGCCCATCAGGATGTAGATGGCGCAGCGCGGGTCGCCGGCACCGGACGACCACCATTTGCGGCCATTGATGACGTAGTCGTCACCGTCGCGGACGATGCTGCACTGGATGTTGGTGGCGTCGCTGGAGGCCACCTCGGGCTCGGTCATCAGAAAGGCCGAACGGATCTTGCCCTTCAGCAGCGGCTCCAGCCACTCGTCCTTGTGGGCCTCGGTGCCGTAGCGGGCAATGGTCTCCATGTTGCCGGTGTCGGGTGCCGAGCAGTTGAAAACCTCCGGCGCCCAGGGCACCCGGCCCATGATTTCGCACAGCGGTGCGTACTCCAGATTCGACAGGCCTTCGGGGGCGCGCGGCGAGTGCGGCAGAAACAGATTCCACAGGCCGGCGTCGCGGGCCTTGGGCTTGAGCTCCTCGATCAGTGTGGTGGGAATCCAGGCGTTACCCTTGGCCCGGTTGTCGGCGATCTCGCGCAGGAAACGGCCCTCGTTGGGGTAGATGTGCGCGTCCATGAACTGCAGCAGCCGGGCGCGCAGTTCCTGAACCTTGGGCGTGTAGTCGAAATGCATAGGGGTCCTTGTGCCGGAATAATCGAAAAGAGGGACGGCCGTCGGTCAGGCCTGCTGGGCAAAACGCCAGGCCATCTCGGCCAGCGGGCGGGCGCCGGTGGCCGCACTCACCGCCTGGGCGCTGGCGGCGGTGCCGGCCTCGACCCGCTTGGCTATGCCTTGCAGGATGGCCGCCATGCGGAACAGGTTGTAGGCCATGTAGAAGTTCCAGTCGGCCCGCAGCGACTCGGGTGTGGCCAGGCCAGTGCGCTCGCAGTAGAGCCGGATGTAGGCCGCTTCCGAGGGGATGCCCAGGCTGGCGAGGTCCAGCCCGCCGATGCCGCGGAACGAACCCGGTGGTATGTGCCAGGCCATGCAGTGGTAGCTGAAGTCGGCCAGCGGGTGGCCCAGCGTGGACAGTTCCCAGTCCAGCACCGCCAGCACCCGGGGTTCGGTGGGGTGGAAGATCAGGTTGTCGAGCCGGTAGTCGCCGTGCACGATGGCCACCTTGGCCGGGTCGCGGGCGTCGGCCGGGATGTGGGCTGGCAGCCAGGCCATCAGCGCGTCCATCTCGGGGATGGGCTGGGTGATGGAGGCCTGGTACTGCTTGCTCCAGCGGCCGATCTGGCGCTCGAAGTAATTGCCAGGCTTGCCATAGTCGGCCAGGCCACAGGCGGCAAAGTCCACTGTGTGCAAGGCGGCCTGGACCCGGTTCATCTCGTTGTAAATCGCGCCGCGTTCGGCCGGTGTCATGCCGGGCAGCGACTGGTCCCACAGCACCCGGCCTTCAACGAACTCCATCACATAGAAGGCCCGACCGATGACGGCCTCGTCCTCGCACAAACAGAACATCCGGGCCACCGGCACTGTGGTGCCGTGCAGGCCGCGCATGACCTTGAACTCGCGCTCGATGGCATGGGCCGAGGGCAGCAGCTTGGCCACCGGCCCGGGTTTGGCCCGCATCACATAGGACTGGCCGGGCGTGACCAGTTTGTAGGTCGGGTTGGACTGGCCGCCCTTGAACTGCTCCACGGTCAACGGGCCGGCAAAGCCGTCCAGGTGGATGGCCAGGTAGGTGCTCAGTGCCGCGACGTCCAGCGCGCTGCCGTCGGCCAACGCGCGGGTGCCGACAAAATGGTCAAAGTTGCTCATGGCTCAGAGGTTGGCTTCGGCGATGCGCATCAGCGCGGTGCGGCTGCGCACCACCAGGCCGCCGGGTTCGATGCGGATGGTGTCTTCCCGCTCCATGGACTTCAGCTCCTGGTTGACGCGCTGGCGCGAGGCGCCCAGCAGCTGGGCCAGTTCCTCCTGCGCCAGCTGCAGGCTGATGCGCACCTCGTCCGAATCGGTCAGGCAGGGCACACCGTAGCTGCGGCTCAGATGCAGCAGCTGCTTGGCGAGCCGGGCCCGCAAGGGCAGGGTGTTGAGGTCTTCCACCAGACCGAACAGCTGGCGGATGCGCCGCGCCTGCAGCCGCATCAGCGCCTCGTACAGCTCCACATGGGTGGACAGCACCTTCTGGAAATCGCCGCGCGCCACACACAGCAGCACGGTGTCGCCATGGGCATAGGCGTCGTGGGTGCGTCGGTCGCCGTCGAAGATGGCCACATCGCCAAACCAGATGCCGGGCTCGATGTAGGTCAGCGTGATCTGCTTGCCCGAGATCGAGGTCGAACTCACACGCACCGCGCCACGGGCGCAGGCACACCAGTCGGTGGGCGGGTCGCCGCGGGCGGCGATCAGCTCGCCGTCTTTGAAGCGTTGCACGTAGGCGCATCGGAGGATGTCGTGGCGAAGCGAGGGGGACAAGGAAGAAAACCAGCGCCCGGCGTTGATTGCCGCGCGTTCTTCGATGGTAAGAATGGGGTCGTCCATGGGCTGTCGTGCGAGTGACTGTGTGTCAAGCCATTGTCACGTCAGGGACCGGCGCACCGCCACAGGGTTGTCACCTGAGTGTCTGGTGCGGTGCTGTGCCCGCCAGCAGGCCGCCGAGGGGCTCAGCGGTAGTCGGGTTTGTGCTTGCCGAGGAAGGCGGCGATGCCGATGCCGGCGTTGCCATGGTGCAGGTTGGTCACAAACTGGTCGCGCTCCAGCGCCAGTTGCCGGTTCAGCGAATGCTGGGGCGCGTCGTTCAGCAGGTCCTTGATGCTGGCCATCACATTGGGCGCGCGCTGGTTCAGCCGCTCGGCCAGCGCCAGGGCCTGGTCCAGCGCGGTGCCGGGCTCGACCACCCGGTTCACCACACCCAGCGCGTGCAGCCGGGGCGCATCGATGCGCTCGCCACACAGCAGCAGCTCGTTGACCAGCTGGCGCGGCAGGGCCTGGGCCAGCCGCCAAGTGGCGCCGCCGTCGGGCGACAAGCCCACGTTGGCATAGGCCATCACAAACACTGCGTTGCTGGCGGCCACGATGAAGTCGCAGGCCAGCGCCAGCGAGAAGCCGGCCCCGGCCGCCGCGCCTTCCACCGCCGCCACCACCGGTTTGGGGAAGGCGTGCAGGGTCTCAATCCAGCTGTGCAAGGCCTCGATGCTTTGCTCCTGCACCTCGGGTGGCTGCTGGCGGTTGGCCTGCAGCCGTTGCAGGTTGCCGCCGGCGCAGAAAGTGGCGCCTTCGCCCACCAGCACCACGCTGCGCACCTCGGGGTTGGACTCGGCCACACCCAGGGCCTCGATGCCGGCCGCGTACATCTCGGGCCCCAGCGCATTGCGGTGCTCGGGGTTGCTGAGGGTCAGCACCATGGTCTGACCGACGCTGGCGCTTTTGAGTTCGGCCGACATGGGGTCAGCGCTCCTCGTGCTGCAGGCCCAGGCCCAGCGCGCCGCGGCGGCGCAACCAGGGGCTGGGGCGGTAGCGCGGATCGGCGTACACGGTGTGCATGTTGAACAGGATTTCCAGGATGCTGGCCGAGCCGTAACGGTTGCCCATGGCCAGCGGGCCCATGGGGTAGCCCAGGCCCAGCGTGACCGCGGTGTCCAGGTCCTGCGGGGTGCAGATGCCTTGCTGGCAGATGTCGCTGGCGATGTTGATGATGGTGGCCAGCACCCGCTGGGTGACAAAACCGCCGCTGTCGCGGATCACACTCACCGCCTTGCCGTCGCGGGCAAACAGCGCGTGGGCGGCGTTGCGCATGGCCTGGCTGGTGGCCGGGTTGGTGGCAATGACACGGCGCTTGGTGGCGCTGTCTTCCACCAGCATGTCGATGCCCACGGTGCGGGTGGCATCGAAGCGGCCCACGGCGGCGATGGTGGTCACGTCAAAGCCCAGCGGCGCCACCACGATCAAGGCCTTGTCCGACGGCGCCTCGCCGCTCTCCAACTGGGCGCCCAGGGTGTGCACCAGTTTCAGCAGTTCGGCGCGGCGGGTGGCCTGCGGCGGCACCCAGACCGGCGGCAAATCCACCACCTCGGGCACCGGCGGCTCGGCCGGCTGCTGGGCCACGCCGTCGACATATTTGTAGAAGCCTTCGCCCACCTTCTTGCCCACCAGGCCGCCGACCAGCCGCTGCGCGGTGATGGGGCTGGGCCGGTAGCGCGGCTCCTGGTAGTACTGGTGGTAGATCGATTCCATCACCGGGTGCGACACGTCGAGCGCGGTCAGGTCCATCAGCTCGAAGGGGCCGAGGCGAAAACCTGCCTGGTCTTTCAGGATGCGGTCGACGGTGGCGAAATCGGCCACGCCTTCGCCCACAATGCGCAGCGCCTCGGTGCCGAAGCCGCGGCCGGCGTGGTTGACGATGAAGCCCGGCGTGTCCTTGGCCCGCACCGGCGTGTGGCCCAGGTTCAGCACATAGGCGTCCAGCCGGTCGCACACCGCAGGCGCCGTGCGCAGGCCGCCGATCACCTCGGCCAGCCGCATCAGCGGCACCGGGTTGAAGAAATGCAGGCCGGCAAAGCGCTCGGGTTTTTTCAGTGCGGCGCCAATCTCGGTGACCGACAGCGACGAGGTGTTGGTGGCCAGCACCGCGTCAGCGCTGACGATGGCCTCCAGTTGCGAGAACAGCCCGCGCTTGATGTCCAGCCGCTCGACGACGGCTTCCACCACCAGGTCGCAGTCGGCCAGCTGGTCGAGTTGCTCGGCCACCAGCAACCGCTTTTGCAGCACCGCCACCTGGGCCGGCTTCAGGCGGCCTTTTTCGGCCATCTTGTCCCACTGCTCGCCCAGGGCCTTGACCGCGGCCGGCGTGGCCTCGGGGTTGCTGTCATGCAGTTTGACGGTGCTGCCGGCCTGGGCCGCCAACTGGGCAATGCCACGGCCCATGGCCCCGGTGCCCACCACTCCAATGGTAGAAAAAACAAGCTTCATGGCCGGATTATCCCGTAGCCATTGCCCGCCGTTGGCCATGCCACAATCTTCGCCACGATGACCCGATCTCGCCTGTCTCGCGTCCTGCCCACCGGCCTGGTGCTGCTGGCCGTGCACGCGGGCAGCCTGGCCTTGTCGCTGGGTGCCCTGCAGGGCCAGGCCTTGCTCGGCCAGCCCCTGGACCTGGCGGTGCCGGTGCAGTTTGACAGCAACGACAGCGTCAACGGCCAATGCGTGGCGGTGGAGGTGGCCTATGCCGACGAGCCCGTGTCCGCGTCGCTGGTCAAGGCCACAGTGGCGGTCAACCGCGGCCAGCTGGACGGGGTGCTGCGCATCCGCGCCAACCGGTCGGTGAATGAACCCGTGGTCAGCGTCACGGTGAGCGCCGGCTGTGCGCCGCGCATCACGCGGCGCTATGTGCTGCTGGCCGATGTGCCCAGTGCGTCGCGTGGGGCGGTGGCGGCCGCCGAGGCCCAGGCCCGTGCCGCCGGCGTGGTGCCGCTGCGTTTGAGTCCGTCCGCGGGGGCGCCGGCGCCCAGGCCCGCGCGAGCGACCCGCCGGACCGCCCCGGTGGCGGCGGGCCCGCGTGCAGCACCTGGCCCACGCGCTGCCAGCCCGCGCAGCGACCGTGCCCGTTTGCAGCTGGCATCGGCGGCCGAGCTGGCGATCGAGCGCAACCCGGCGCTGAAGAATTCAGCCGATCTGCAGTCCGTGCCCTTGTCGGACAACCCCCAGCGTGGCGCGGCGGCGGCCTTGTGGCGGGCCCTGAACCAGGAGTTGCAGCAGTCGGTGCAGAACACCGAACGCATCGTGGCGCTGGAGGCCGAGATCGGCGCCCTGAGGAAAGAGCGGGCCCAAAGCGCCACCACCATCGCCGGCCTGACCCGTGAGCTGTCTCAGGCCCAGGGCGAGCGCTACGCCAACCCGCTGGTGTATGCGCTGGCGGCCATCGCGACCCTGGCCTTGGCGGCGTTGGGCTGGCTGGCCTGGCGCAGGGCCCGCCAGCCCAGTGCCGAGCCGCCGCTGTGGTGGGACGGTGGCGACGAGGCCGAGGCCGGGGAGGCCCCCGCCGCACCGGAGGCGGTTGCCGCGCCCGACCCGCCACCGCCGGTGGTGCTGCCGGCCACGCTGACCGTGGCCGCGCCGAGCGCCGCCGAGCGTGACCTGTCGTCCGGCTTTGCCGGGCCGCAACCCGGCCAGGTCGAGGCCTTGCTGGATTTGCAGCAACAGGCCAGCTTCTTCGAGTCGCTGGGCCAGAAGACCCAGGCCACCGCGGTGCTGCAACGCCACATCGACGGCAAACCCTTCACCAGCCCCTGGGCCTACCTCGAGCTGTTCCACCTGTACCAGGGCCTGGGGCAGATGACCGAGTTCGACCGGCTCAAGCGCTCTTTCCACCTGACCTTCAATGCCCATGTGCCGCCGTTTGCCGACGAGGGCGAGGCCGGGGTGGGGCTGGAGGCCAGCCCGGACGCGCTGGCGCGCATCACCGCCCTGTGGCCCAGCGAAGGCGGGATGGCGGTGATCGAGACCTTGTTGTGCCAGCCGCCAGGCGACAGCGACGAGGTGCTGACGCTGAACGCCTACCGCGAGCTGTTGCTGCTGTGTGCGGTGGGCCACGAGGCCCTGGCCATGCCGGCGGTGGCCGTGCCTGCCCGGCGCAGTGGCGCCCGCTCCTGGGAGGACCGCGACCAGCCCAGCACGGTGTTGCAGCCGCTGACCGAGTTGCCGCACGAGCCGGTGCCCAAGGTGGACATTGACCTGTCCACGCTGACCAAACCACCGGTGCACGACGATCCGGGGCTGGATTTCGACCTGCCCAAGGGCACGGGGTCGGGCACCCCGCGCTGAGGCGGGCCGACGGCCTTCAGCGCCGGACCTGCAAGGCCCCAGGGTTGACGATGTTGGTGGGCGTGCCCTTGATGAAGTTCACCACGTTGTCGAAGGCCGCGGCAAAGTACATCTCGTAGTTGTCCTGCTCCACATAGCCGATGTGGGGCGTGCAGATGCAGTTTTCCAGCCGCAGCAGGGCATGGCCTTGCAGGATGGGCTCGCTCTCGAACACGTCCACCGCCGCCATGCCGGGTTTGCCGCGGTTCAGCGCGGCCAGCAGGGCGTCGGGCTCGATCAGCTCGGCGCGCGAGGTGTTGACCAGCAGCGCCGTGGGTTTCATCAGCGCCAGGTCTTCAGCCTTGACGATGCCACGGGTGGCGTCGGCCAGCCGCAGGTGCAGCGACAAGACATCCGATTCGGCAAAAAAAGCCGCCCGGCTAGTGGCCGCCTCATGGCCGTCGGCCACGGCTTTCTCCAGCGAGGCCTGGCGGCCCCACACCAGCACCCGCATGCCAAAGGCCCGGCCATAACCAGCCACCAGCTGGCCGATGTGGCCATAGCCCCAGACGCCCAGCGTGCGGCCTTTGAGGGTGGCGCCCATGCCGAAGTTGGCCGGCATCGAGGCCGCTTTCAGGCCGGCCTGCTGCCAGGCGCCGTGTTTCAGGTTGCCGATGTACTGGGGCAGGCGGCGCATCGCGGCCATCACCAGCGCCCAGGTCAGCTCGGCCGGCGCCACCGGCGAGCCCGGGCCCTCGGACACGGCAATGCCGCGCTCGGTACAGGCGGCAATGTCGATGTGGCTGCCGGCCCGGCCGGTTTGCGCGATCAGCTTGAGTTTGGGGAGTTTTTCAACCAGTTGGCGGCTGATGGCGGTGCGTTCGCGGATCAGCACGATGACTTCCGCGTCCTTCAGACGCACCGACAGCTGGCCCAGGCCCTTGACGGTGTTGGTGTACACCTTGGCCGGAAACGCATCCAGTTTGCTGGCGCAGTTGAGCTTGCGCACCACATCCTGGTAGTCGTCCAAAATCACAATGTTCATCCCAACATTGTGCCTGCACGGCAGGGCCCGTCCGGGCCCATCGGGCGTCGGCCGCGGTCAGCCGGTCTTCAGCGGGTTTCCTGGGCGGCCAGCCGGTCCAGTTCGGCGCAGACGTCGGCAAAACGGCCGGAAATCACCATGCGGCCGGCGGCCGAACGCTCCTGAGGGCCGTCCAGCACCCGCAACACACGCAGCGGTCGGCTGCGACGTTCGACCAACCGGGGCTTGGCCACACAGACCGGGGCGGCCATGCCGGTGCTGCGAGTGGGGGCGGCCGGTGCGGCCACCGGCCCGGACAACCAGGCCATCAGGCTGCGGAGTGGTGTGACTGGCGACCAGTCGGCAAGGTGAAGCGAGTGCATGACGGTGCTTTCAGCAGGGAGGTACAAGGGCTTTCGGCGCCAAGCGCGCCGGGTGAAGCGCCCCATCGGTTCAATGGACGGGTGATTTCAGTGCCAGGCGGTGTTTGGCGAGGCCGGCTCACATCAGCATGGTGTTGCGGATCAGGCCCACGGCCAGGCCCTCGATCTCGAAGGGCTCACCCGGTTCGACCACGATGGTTTTGAACTCGGGGTTCTCGGGCAGCAGCTCGATGGTGTTTTTGTTGCGGCGCAGCCGCTTGACGGTGACGTCGTCGCCCAGCCGGGCCACCACGATCTGCCCGTTCTTGGCTTCCTTGGTGATTTGCACGGCCAGCAAATCGCCGTCCATGATGCCCACGTCGCGCATGGACATGCCGCGCACCTTCAGCAGGTAGTCGGGCTTGCGCTGGAACAGGCTGGACTCGACATGGTAGGTCTGGTCCACATGCTCCTGGGCCAGGATGGGCGAGCCGGCCGCGACCCGGCCGACCAGCGGCAGCGCCAGCTGGGCCAGGCTGGGCAGGGGCAGCGAGAACTGCTTGATGCGCGACTCGTGGATGGCGCGCAAGGTCTCGCCTTGCAGGCGGATGCCACGCGAGGTGCCGCTGACCAGCTCGATGACACCCTTGCGGGCCAGTGCCTGCAAATGCTCCTCGGCCGCGTTGGCCGATTTGAAGCCCAGCTCCGAGGCGATTTCGGCGCGGGTGGGCGGCGCACCGGTGCGGGCGATGGCGCTCTGGATCAGATCCAGAATTTGTTGCTGCCTTGCGGTGAGCTTCACGGGAAAATGCTGCATGTCGGACATGGTGGCTCCTTGGTCGCCTGGGTCGGCCGGCCCGCGTTGGATTAGCGGATCGGCTGTTTGGATATCCAGTAACTGTATTTTTGACCAGTTTTTGAAAGTTTGCAAGTGAACTCTTCCACCGTGCTGGTCTTGGGCACCGGCGGCACCATTGCCGGCGAGGCCGTCGCCGCTGGCGAAGGTGCCACTTACCGTGCCGGCGTGCGCGGCGTGGCGCAGCTGCTGAGCGAGGCCGGCGTGGCGGCGGCGGGTGTGCATGTGGTCAGCGAGCAGCTGGCGCAGATCGACAGCAAGGACCTGGACTTCAGTGTGTGGACCCTGCTGGCCGAGCGCATCACGGCCGGACTGGCCCAGCCCGACACGCAGGCGGTGGTGGTGACCCATGGCACCGACACGGTGGAGGAAACCGCTTACTTCCTGCAGCAGGCCTTGCAGCCCACCAAACCGGTGGTGCTGGTTTGCGCGATGCGGCCGGCCAGCCACCCGGAAGCCGATGGCCCGCAGAACCTGCGTGACGCTCTCACCGTGGCCTGCACCCCCGGCGCCCAGGGGGTGCTGGTGGTGTGTGCCGGGGCGGTGTTTGCGGGGTCCGAGGTGCGCAAGCTGCACCCGACCCGGCTGGACGCCTTTGGTGCTGGCGAGGCCGGACCGCTGGCCCAGGTGGTGGGTGGGCGGCTGGTGCAGAGGCGGCCTTGGCCCTTGGCGGGCCGCGCCGTCTGGCCGGTGGTCGCGCCGGTGGCCGGCCAGGGGGCCTGGCCCTGGGTCGAGGTGCTGATGAGTGGCGCCGGTGCGCGGACCGAGGGTGTGTCGGCGCTGGTGGCGGCTGGGGTGAAGGGGCTGGTGGTGGCCGGCACCGGCAACGGCACGCTGCACCAGGCCTGGGTGGCGGCCCTGCAGCAGGCCGAGACGGCCGGGGTGATTGTGTGGCGCACCACCCGTTGCCCGCTGGGTCAGGTGGTGGCCGAGGCCGGCGCCTGGCCACCCGCGGTGGCCTTGCCCCCGGCCCAGGCCCGGGTGGCCTTGATGCTGGCGCTGATGGCCGGTTGAGGCCCGCGAGCAGCCACAAAAAAGCGGGCCCGCAGCCCGCTTTCAGAGGGGCGTGATGCCCGCTCAGTTGGCCAGTGCGGCGAAGGCGCGGGCCTTGATCTCGTCCACGCTGCCGGTGCCGGAAATGGCGCGGTACTTGGGGGCGCCGGCGGCATCGGCCTGGGCCCAGCTGGAGTAGTAGTCGACCAGCGGACGGGTCTGGGCGCTGTAGACCTCCAGGCGCTTCTTGACGGTTTCTTCCTTGTCGTCGTCGCGCTGGATCAGCGGTTCGCCGGTCACGTCGTCCACACCGGCCACCTTGGGCGGGTTGAAGCTGACATGGTAGGTGCGGCCCGAGGCCGGGTGGGAGCGGCGGCCGCTCATGCGCTCGACGATGGCGTCGAAGGGCACGTCGATTTCCAGCACGTAGTCGAGCTTGACGCCAGCGGCCTTCATCGCGTCGGCCTGCGGGATGGTGCGGGGGAAGCCGTCAAACAAAAAGCCCTTGGCACAGTCGGACTGGGCGATGCGCTCTTTCACCAGGTTGATGATCAGGTCGTCGCTGACCAGACCACCTGAGTCCATGACCTTCTTGGCTTCGATGCCCAGCGGCGTGCCGGCCTTGACGGCGGCGCGCAGCATGTCGCCGGTGGAGATCTGGGGAATGCCGTACTTCTGGCAGATGAAGGTGGCCTGGGTGCCCTTGCCTGCACCGGGTGCGCCCAACAGAATCAGTCTCATGGGGAAATCCTCGTCTGGTGTTTGAAATTCGTCGCACGGGCGAGCCGGTCCGGCGAACCCCAGAGCCCCATCTCCCCCGTGTATTTTGGGGTCGAGAATAGCATGGGCACCGCCCTGGCCGCCTGACAGCCGGGCCAGCCCGCTCAGTCCTTGGGGGTGAACAGGGCACGCACCCGGGCCAGGTCTTCCGGTGTGTCGACGCCGGGGCCGGGCGCCTGGCCGCACACATGCACCGCGATGCGGTGGCCATGCCACAGGGCACGCAGCTGTTCCAGCGCCTCAATCACCTCCAGCGGCGCCTGCAGCAGGCGGGGGAACAAGCGCAAAAAACCCACCCGGTAGGCATACAGGCCGATGTGGCGCAGCGGCGCCGGCTCGGGCAGGCGGGCCACGCCGTCGGCAAAGCCGTCGCGCCACCAGGGCATGGGGGCGCGGCTGAAATACAGCGCCTGCTGGCGGGCGTCCAGCACCACCTTGACCACGTTGGGGTTGGTGAACTCGGTCACCGAGGCCAGCGGGTGGGCGGCGGTGGCCATGGCGGCGTCGGGTTGGGCGGCCAGCAAGGCCGCCACCGCGTCCACCAGGGCGGGGTCGATCAGCGGCTCGTCGCCCTGCACATTGACCACCACATCGGCGTCGTCCAGACCCAGCAGGTCGCAGGCCTCGGCCAAGCGGTCGCTGCCGGAGGGGTGGTCGGTGCGGGTCAGCAGAGCCGTCACGCCATGTTCAGCGCAGGCGGCCACGATGTCGGCATGGTCGGCCGCTACCACCACCCGCCGGGCGGTGGACAGGGCCGCACGTTCGGCCACCCGCACCACCATGGGTTTGCCGGCGATGTCGGCCAGCGGCTTGTTGGGCAGCCGGGTCGAGGCAAGCCGCGCCGGGATCAATACGGTGAAGGCCATGCTCAGCGCGGTGCGTCGATCTCTTCGTCGGTCAACGTGCGCGCCTCGTTCTCCAGCAGCACCGGGATGCCGTCGCGCACCGGGTAGGCCAGGCGGGCCGAACGCGACACCAGTTCCTGGCGTTCACGGTCGTAGTCCAGCGGCCCTTTGGTGACCGGGCAAACCAGCAATTCAAGCAGTCTTGTGTCCATGCGGCGATGATAACTTTGCGTCCACCAGGCCATTGAGGCGGGCCCAAAAGCCGTCGGGCAGCGCCAGTTCCAGCGGCACGGCCAGCGCGTCGGGCCGGTGGCGCCACAGCTTGACCGCGTCTTTTTCGGTGCACAGCAGCGGCGTGCCGGTGGCCGCCAGGCCGGGCCATTGGGCAAAATCGCAGTGGTCGGGCAGGGCTTCGGCGTGGGCCAGGCGCAGGCCTTGGGCGCGCAGCATCGCAAAAAAACGTTCGGGCTGGCCAATGCCGGCCAGCGCGTGCAGCGGCTGGCCACGCAGCGCGGCCAGCGGCGTGCGCCGGCCTTGCGCGTCCACTGCCGCCAAGGCCAGCTGGCGCTGGACCGGCCAGGCCCCGGTGCTGTGCGGCACCGGTGTGGCGCCCAGCACCACCAGGTCGGCTGGCCGGGGCCAGGGTTCACGCAGCGGGCCGGCGGGCAGCAGCCAGCCGTTGCCCAGCCCGCCATCGCCGAACACGCAGACCTCGATGTCGCGTCCCAAGGCCAGGTGCTGTAGGCCGTCGTCGCACACCAGGATCTGGGTCGCCGGGTGGCGCTGCAGGGCGGCGCGGGCCGCTTCCACGCGGCGCGCCGCCACAAAAACCGGGGCGCCGGTGCGCCGGTGCAGCAGCAGCGGCTCGTCACCGACCTCGCTGGCCAGGCTGTCGGGCTGCACCTCGCGGCAGATGGTGTCGGTCCGGCCATGGCCGCGCGAAACCACGGCCACCTGCAGGCCGCGCTGCTGCAAATGGCTCACCAGCGCCAGCACCACCGGGGTTTTGCCGCTGCCGCCGGCCACCACATTGCCCACCACCAGCACCGGCACCGGCAGGCGCTCGGCCTGCCACCAGCCCCACCGGTACAGGGCACGCCGCAGCGCGGCCAGCGCACCGAACAGCCAGGACAGCGGCCACAGCGCCCATGCCAGCGGGCCGCGGCGCTGCCAGGCTTGCTGCAAAAGGGTGTCGGTGCGCACGGCCAGGACGGCGGCGGGCGGTTACTGCCCGCTGCGCTGGGCGGCGAAGGTGATCTGGCTCAGGCCACTGCGCTGTGCGGCTTCCATCACGCTGATCACCGCCTGGTGCGGCGCGGTGCCGTCGGCGCTGATGATGACCACGCTGTCTTTGCCGGCCTTGGCGGCGGCCGTCAGTGCGGCCGACAGGCCGGCCACGCTGCGGTCGGCCACCGCCTGCTTGTTGATGACGTAGCGGCCGTCGGCCCCAATGCCCACCACCACTTCTTTGGGGTGGTCGCGCTGGGCGTCGGCGTTGGCCACCGGCAGCTTGAGCTGCAGCTCGGTGAACTTGCTGTAGGTGGTGGACAGCATCAGAAAGATCAGCACCACCAGCAGCACGTCGATGAAGGGGATCAGGTTGATCTCGGGCTCGCTGCTGGCCCCGTCGTGGCCCCGGTGGTGGCGGAAATTCATGAGCGGCGGAACTGCAACAAATGGCGCACCATGCGCTCGGCGGCCAGCTCCAGTGCCAGCACCAGCTCGTCGACCCGGGCCCGGAAATAGCGCCAGAAGATCAGCGTGGGGATGGCGATGATCAAACCAAAAGCGGTGTTGTACAGCGCGATCGAGATGCCCTGGGCCAGCTGGGCCGGGTTGCCGCCGGTGGCGCCGCCGGCCGAGGTTTGCGAGCCGAAGATTTCGATCATGCCGATCACCGTGCCCAGCAGGCCCAGCAGCGGGGCGGCCGAGGCGATGGTGGCCAGCGCAGTCAAATAGCGCTCCAGCTTGTGCACCGCCTGGCGACCGGCCCCTTCCACGCTGGCGCGCAGGTCAGCCTCGCTGCAACGGGGGTTGGCATTCAGTGCCCGGAAGCCGCTGGCCAGCACCGCGCCCAGCACCGAGTCTTGTTCCAGCTTGCCGATCACTTCGGATTTGGGCACGCCGTTGCGCGACACCGACAGCGCCTCGTCCAGCAATTTGGGGGGCACGGTCTTGGCCGCTTTGAGGCTCAGAAAGCGCTCAATGACCAAGGCCAGCGCCAGCACGGAACACGCAATCAGCGGCCAGATGGGCCAACCGGCGGCTTGTATGATGGAAAACAAAGACAACCCTCCGAGCGCAAACAGGTGGCCGATTATGGCGCACCGCCGGGCGCCATCGGCCGGCGGCGGTGATCCCCGGAACCGGCCTGTCCATGCACAAAATATGTGGATAACTTTGTGAAGAACTGGCCCCCGGACCGCCGCAAACCCACGATTCACGGGCCTTGTGACAGTTCGATGTCAAAACAGGCAGACAAATTCCCAATGAAATCAAGCACTTGCACCACAGAATCAGGCGCTCCGCCGGCCTGGGGCCGGCACCGGCTTGCCGCGGTGCAGCACTTTCGCCGGTGCAAAGCATGAGCGCGGTTCGCGTCTGGGACGTGGGCACGCTGTGCCACGCCATCGCCGACACGCTGGAGGCGCGCTTCAACCCGGTGTCGGTGCGGGGCGAGCTGTCGGGGTTTTCGCGGGCCGCCAGCGGGCACTGCTATTTCTCGCTGCGCGACGACCAGGGCCAACTGCGCTGCGCGATGTTCCGCCGCGCCGCCGGCCTGCTGGACTTTGCACCGCGCGACGGCGAGCGTGTGGAGGTGCGTGGCCGGCTGGGGGTGTACGAGCCGCGCGGCGATTTGCAGTTGATCGTCGAGAGCATGAGCCGGGCCGGGGCCGGTGCGCTGTTCGAAGACTTTCTGAGGCTCAAGGCCCAGTTGGAGGCCGAGGGCCTGTTTGACACCGCCCGCAAGCGGCCGCTGCCGCCCCTGCCGCGTGGCCTGGGTCTGGTGACCTCGCTGGGCGCGGCGGCCTTGCACGACGTGGTGACCGCGCTGCGGCGCCGGGTGCCGCATGTGCCTGTGCTGCTGGCGCCGGCGGCGGTGCAGGGCGCCAGCGCGCCCGCCGAACTGGTGGCCGCGCTGGAGGCGCTGTACGCCCAGGTCAAGCAGGGGACCGCGCCCATCGACGCCATCCTGCTGGTGCGCGGTGGCGGCGCGCTGGAAGACCTGTGGGCCTTCAACGACGAGGCACTGGCCCGTTGCATCGCCCGCAGCCCGGTGCCGGTGGTCTGCGGCGTCGGCCATGAGACCGACTTCACCATCGCCGACTTCGTGGCCGACCTGCGGGCCCCGACGCCCACGGCCGCGGCCGAACTGGTGGCGCAGCCGACCTCCGCGCTGCGGACCGATCTGGACCTGCTGGCCGGCCGGCTGGCCGACGCCGCCCAGCGACAGCTGGACTGGGGCGCCCAGCGGCTGGACCGCGCCAGCGCCCGGCTGGGCCGGCCGTCGGAGTTGCTGGCCGGCCAGCGGCAGCGCCTGGCCCACCTGGCCCAGCAACTGCGGTTTGCGGCGCGGACCGGTCTGGCGCAGCAGTATGAGGCCTTGCGGCGCGACCAGGCCCGTTTGCCCCAAGGCCTGTGGGCCCGCCTGGCCGACAGCCGCCACCGGCTGGACACGCTGGCGCCCCGGCTGCGTTTCGACGCGCTGTCCCTGTTGCGGCAACGGCGCGAGCACGCCCAGAGGCTGGCCGCCGAGGTGGCGCAGAAATACCCGGCCGCGCTGGCCCGCAACCGGCACCGGCTGGAGCGGGCCGAGCTGCGCCTGCAGGCGCTGGACCCGCAGCGGGTGCTGCAGCGTGGCTACGCCTTGCTGAGCGATGCCCAGGGTTTGCCGGTCACCCGGGTCGGCCAGGTCCAGCCGGGCCAGGACTTGCGTGCCACGCTGGCCGACGGCCAGATCGGTCTGACAGCGCACGACGTGCGCCGCGTTTAGTTTTTACAATGCGTTGGTTTACCAACCCACCAACCCGAAGGAAACACCATGGAACACACCCTGCCGGCACTGCCGTACGCCATCGACGCACTGGCACCCCACTATTCGCAGGAAACCCTTGAGTTCCACCACGGCAAGCACCACAACGCCTACGTGGTCAACCTGAACAACCTGCAAAAGGGCACCGAGTTCGAGAGCAAGACCCTGGAAGAGATCATCAAGACCTCCAGCGGCGGCATCTACAACAACTCGGCCCAGATCTGGAACCACACCTTCTTCTGGAACTGCATGAAGCCCGCCGGCGGCGGCGAACCCTCGGGCGCGCTGGCCGCGGCCATCACCGCCAAGTGGGGCAGCTACGCCGCTTTCAAGGAAGCCTTTGTCAAGAGCGCCGTGGGCAACTTTGGCTCCGGCTGGACCTGGCTGGTGAAAAAGGCCGACGGTTCGGTCGACATCGTCAACACCGGCGCTGCCGGCACGCCGCTGACCACCGCCGACAAGGCCTTGCTGACGGTGGACGTGTGGGAGCACGCTTACTACATCGACTACCGCAACATGCGTCCCAAGTTCGTCGAGACCTTCCTCGACAAGCTGGTGAACTGGGGCTTTGCCGAAGCCAACTTCGCCTGACCCTCGCTCAGGCAGCCAACAAAAAGCCACCCTCGGGTGGCTTTTTTCATGGCTGGGCCAGACTTCAGCGACCGGCTTCGAACGGGCCGCCGCCCAGCCGGGTGCCGGCTTTGAAGCCGCGTTTGGCAAACCAGCCGCGGTTCATTTCCAGCACAAAGCGCACCGGCTTGGTCGAGCAGTGGGAATCCAGGGTTTGTGGCTTCATGTCGGCCAGGTTGACGATGGTGCCGTCGTCGGCAATGAAGGCGGCGGTGAGTGGCAACAAGGTGTTTTTCATCCAGAAACACTGCACGCCGGGCTGCTCGAACACGAACAGCATGCCTTCTTGCTCCGGCATCTGGCGGCGTTGCATCAGGCCGATGGACCGCTGGTCCGGGGTGGCCGCCACTTGGCTGTCGATGCGGTACATGCCGGCGGTCAGCGCCACGCGGGGCAGGTCGGTCTGGGGGGCGTCCTGCGCCATGGCCGCGCTGCTCAGGATCAGCAGAACGGCTGCCAATGATCGAAAAGAGTGAAACGTCATACAAACCATCCGTGTAAACCCGAGTGGGTGCACCAAAAAAAATGCCCGCACGAGGCGGGCATTTTGTACCGAAAGTAAAAAATTACTTGGCGGCGGGAGCCATTTCCGACTTGGCCTTCTTGGCCTTCTTGGCCTTCTTGGCAGCCTTCTTCTCGGCAGCAGCAGGCTTGGCATCGGCAGCGGGGGCGGCCGGGGTGGCTGCCACAGCGGGGGTGGCGGGGGTGGCCGGTGCAGCGGCGTGACCAGCGGCGAAAGCGGTGGACACGGCGAACAACGAAGCGATCAGGGTGGCGAGAATCTTGCTCATGGAGTGTTCCTGGATAACGTTAAAAATGAACCCATCCAGGTTGTGGGATTGGATGGTGAAGCTACAACGCGGACCGTTTCAGGTCGGTTGACAGCCAGTGGCAAGTTTTTTTCAGCATAATCCTCCCGTTACTTACCCCGCTGACCACAGCGTACTTGGAGACAGCTTCTTATGTATCAGCACATCAAAGTGCCGGCCGAAGGCCAAAAAATCACAGTCAACGCCGACATGTCGCTGAACGTGCCCGACCAGCCCATCATTCCCTTCATCGAGGGTGACGGCACCGGTGCTGACATCACCCCGGTGATGCTGAAGGTGGTGGACGCGGCCGTGGCCAAGGCCTACGGCGGAAAAAAGAAGATCCACTGGATGGAGGTCTACGCCGGCGAGAAGTCCACCAACGTGTATGGCCCCGACGTCTGGCTGCCCGAAGAAACCCTGCACGCGGTGCGCGACTATGTGGTGTCCATCAAGGGCCCGCTGACCACCCCTGTCGGCGGTGGCATCCGTTCGCTGAACGTGGCCCTGCGCCAGGAACTGGACCTCTATGTCTGCCTGCGCCCCATCCAGTACTTTGACGGCGTGCCCAGCCCGGTCAAAGAGCCCCACAAGACCAACATGGTGATCTTCCGCGAAAACTCGGAAGACATCTACGCCGGCATCGAGTTCGAAGCCGAGAGCGAAAAAGCCAAGAAGCTGATCAAGATTCTTCAAGACGACTTCGGCGTCAAGAAGATCCGTTTCCCCGCCACCTCGGGCATCGGCATCAAGCCGGTCTCGCGCGAAGGCACGGAGCGCCTGGTGCGCAAGGCCATCCAGTACGCCATCGACAACGACAAGCCCAGCGTGACCATCGTGCACAAGGGCAACATCATGAAGTTCACCGAAGGTGGCTTCCGTGACTGGTCTTACGGCCTGGCCGCCAAGGAATTCGGCGCCGAACTGATCGACGGCGGCCCTTGGATGAAGTTCAAGAACCCCAAGACCGGCAAGGAAATCACGGTCAAGGACAGCATCGCCGACGCCTTCCTGCAGCAAATCCTGCTGCGACCGGCCGAGTACAGCGTGATCGCCACGCTGAACCTGAATGGCGACTATGTGTCCGACGCCCTGGCCGCGCAGGTGGGCGGCATCGGCATTGCCCCTGGCGCCAACCTGAGCGACACCGTCGCCATGTTCGAAGCCACCCACGGCACCGCACCCAAGTACGCCGGCAAGGACTATGTGAACCCCGGTTCCGAAATCCTGTCCGCCGAAATGATGCTGCGCCACATGGGCTGGAAGGAAGCCGCCGACCTGATCATCAGCTCGATGAAGAAGTCCATCAACAGCAAAAAGGTCACCTACGACTTCGCCCGCCTGATGGAGGGCGCGACCCAGGTGTCCTGCTCCGGCTTTGGTCAGGTGATGATCGACCACATGTGATCCAGGCCCCAGCCTGACATGCGAGCCGCCGGGTTTCCGGCGGCTTTTTTTATTTCTGGCCCTGAACTTGCATTTGTGGGCGGACTCACCACATGCACAACAAGGGCGTTTGTGGGGGCCGGAGGCCGGCGCCAGCGACCGCGGGCAGGGGCCGAATGGCCATCAGGGTGAAAGGACTGATTCGGGCTGGATAGAATGAATTCCATGGCAACAACTCCCCCCAAACCTGCGGTTCCGCCGGTGACCCCGGACGACAGCGGATCGGTGGTGCTGGAGCGGCGAACCCAGCGGGTTCAGCCGCCGCAAATGCACCAGGTGCTTCTGCTGAACGACGACTACACCCCGATGGAGTTTGTAGTGGCAGTTATCCAGGAGTATTTCAACAAAGACCGGGAAACAGCGACCCAGATAATGCTCAAAGTCCATCTCGATGGGCGTGGCGTCTGTGGTGTTTACACCAAGGACGTGGCGGCCACCAAAGTGGACCAGGTGCGTGAAGCGGCAGCGCGGGCCGGGCATCCGCTGCAGTGTGTGAGTGAACCGGTGGCCTCGTGAGCGAATGCGCTCACCCACAGGACCCATTTCAAAAGGAAGATCATGATTGCCCAAGAACTTGAAGTCAGCCTGCACATGGCCTTTGTCGAGGCCCGGCAGCAGCGTCACGAATTCATCACCGTCGAGCACCTGCTGCTGGCCTTGCTGGACAACCCCAGCGCCGCCGAGGTGCTGCGCGCCTGCTCGGCCAACATCGATGAGCTGCGCAAATCGCTGACCCACTTCATCAAGGACAACACGCCACAGGTCTCGGGTACCGAGGACGTGGACACCCAGCCCACGCTGGGCTTTCAGCGGGTGATCCAGCGCGCCATCATGCATGTGCAGAGCACCGGCAATGGCAAGAAGGAAGTCACGGGCGCCAATGTGCTGGTGGCGATCTTTGGCGAGAAGGATTCGCACGCGGTGTACTACCTCCACCAGCAGGGCGTCACGCGCCTGGACGTGGTGAACTTCATCGCCCACGGCATCAAGAAAAGCGATCCGCCGGAGCCGACCAAGGCCGCCGAGAGCCAGGCCGAGAACGAAGATGGCGGCGAGAAGAACGAGAAGGCCTCACCGCTGGAGCAGTTCACCCAGAACCTGAACCAGCTGGCCAAGGACGGCAAGATCGACCCGCTGATCGGCCGCGAGTACGAGGTTGAGCGCACCATCCAGATCCTGTGCCGCCGCCGCAAGAACAACCCGCTGCTGGTGGGTGAGGCCGGTGTGGGCAAGACGGCCATCGCCGAGGGCCTGGCCTGGCGCATCACCCAAAAAGACGTGCCAGAAATCCTGGCCGACGCCCAGGTCTACTCGCTGGACATGGGCGCGCTGCTGGCCGGCACCAAGTACCGCGGTGATTTTGAGCAGCGCCTGAAGGGCGTGCTCAAGTCGCTGAAGGACCGGCCCAAGGCGATTCTGTTCATCGACGAAATCCACACGCTGATCGGTGCCGGTGCGGCCTCGGGCGGCACGCTGGACGCGTCTAATTTGCTCAAGCCGGCGCTGTCCAGCGGCCAGCTGAAGTGCATTGGCGCCACCACCTTCACCGAATACCGCGGCATCTTCGAGAAGGACGCGGCCCTGTCGCGGCGCTTCCAGAAGGTCGACGTGGTCGAGCCATCGGTGGAAGAAACGGTGGAAATCCTCAAGGGCCTGAAGTCGCGCTTCGAGGAACACCATGGCGTGAAGTACGGCGTGGCCGCGCTGCAGGCCGCCGCCGAGCTGAGCGCCAAGTACATCAACGACCGGCACCTGCCGGACAAGGCCATCGACGTCATCGACGAGGCCGGTGCCGCCCAGCGCATCCTGCCGCCGAGCAAGCGCAAGAAGACCATTTCCAAGACCGAGGTCGAGGAAATCGTCGCCAAGATCGCCCGCATTCCGCCGGCCAACGTCTCCAACGACGACCGCGGCAAGCTGAAGACCCTGGAGCGTGACCTCAAAAGCGTGGTGTTCGGCCAGGACAAGGCGCTGGACGTGCTGGCCTCGGCCGTCAAGATGGCGCGTTCCGGCCTGGGCCGCAACGACAAGCCGATCGGCTCCTTCTTGTTCAGCGGCCCCACCGGGGTCGGCAAGACCGAAGCCGCCAAGCAGCTGGCCTACATCATGGGCATTGAGCTGATGCGCTTCGACATGTCGGAGTACATGGAGCGCCATGCGGTGAGCCGGCTGATCGGTGCGCCTCCGGGCTATGTGGGCTTCGACCAGGGTGGACTGTTGACCGAGGCCGTCACCAAGAAGCCGCACGCGGTGCTGCTGCTCGACGAGATCGAGAAGGCCCACCCGGACATCTTCAACGTGCTGCTGCAGGTCATGGACCACGGCACGCTGACCGACAACAACGGGCGCAAGGCCGACTTCCGCAACATCATCATCATCATGACGACCAATGCGGGCGCCGAGACGATGAACAAGGCCACCATCGGCTTCACCAACCCGCGCGAAGCCGGCGACGAGATGGCCGACATCAAGCGCTTGTTCACGCCGGAGTTCCGCAACCGCCTCGATGCGATGGTGAGCTTCAAGGCGCTGGACGAGACCGTCATCCTGCGGGTGGTGGACAAGTTCCTGCTGCAGCTGGAAACCCAGCTGGCCGAGAAGAAGGTGGAAGTGACCTTCACAGACAAGCTGCGCAAGCACCTGGCCAAGAAGGGCTTCGATCCGCTGATGGGCGCCCGGCCGATGCAGCGTTTGATTCAGGACACCATCCGCCGCGCGCTGGCCGACGAGCTGCTGTTCGGCCGCTTGGTCGACGGCGGTCGCCTGACGGTGGACCTGGACGACAAAGACGAGGTCCAGCTGGACATCCAGCCGCTGCCCAAGAAAGAGGGCAAGGCCAAGCCGGAGCCGGAAGAAGCCACCGCCGGTTGATCGTCGTCAAGCGGCGAAAAAAAGCCCCTGGGTCGTCAGACCCCGGGGCTTTTTGCTGTGCGGTGCGCTGCGGGTGGCCGGTCAGGGCCCGCTCTGGAAGCCGGCGCGGATGGCGTCCACCCGGGCCCGGTTGGCGCCCAGGTCGCTGTAGCCCAGCCGGCTGGCCGAGCGCACCTGGATGGCCTGGGCCGGCGCGTCGAGCAGAAACTCCACGTCGTCGGTGAAGCCCAGCAGCGCGGTGGAACATTCGGCGCGCAGGTAGCCCGGCGCGCGCTCGGTGATGCGGGTGCGTGGCCAGGCCGTCATCAGCCGGTCCAGCCGCGCCATGGCGGCGGCCGCGTCACCGGTGTAACGCAGCGGGTCGACCTGCGCGCTGCCGCTGCGCGGGTGGTCCGGGTACAGCCCGGCCTGGCTGGACACGCTGTTGGGGGTGCTGGACGGCGGTGCCAGCCGGCCGTTGCGTACCCCCAGGTCGCTGGGCGGCGAGCCGGCCAGCAGACCGGTCTGGCAACCCGCCAGCGCGGCGATCATGGCACTCAAACCGACGATTTTGCGCCAAAGGGTCATGGGATGCTCCTTAAAGATCAAACATGCGTTGGACCAGCCAGTAGCTGGCCAGCAATGCCACCAGCACCGAGCCGATGCGGAACACGCCGGTGCGGTAGAAGGTGGTGTCGCGCAGCACAAAGGCCAGCGGCAAAAACACCGACACGATGGCCAGTTGCCCCAGCTCCACACCCACGTTGAAGCCGACCAGTGCCAGCACCAGCGCGCCCTGGGGCAGGCCCAGGTCGGCCAGCACCGAGGCGAAGCCAAAGCCGTGGATCAGGCCGAAGGCAAAGGCCATCACCCAGCGCCGCGACTCTTCCTTGCCACGCAGGTTGTTCAGCGCCGCAATCACCACCGACGCGGCAATGGCGGATTCCACCAGCCGCGACGGCAGGCTGATCAGGCCCAGCGCGGCCAGGCTCAGCGTGATCGAATGGGCCAGCGTGAAGGCGGTCACCACCTTCAGCACCTCGGTGATGGCACGACGGAAGCTGGCCACGCCCTGCCAGCGGTTGTCGCGCCGCACCAGCACCGCCGGCAGCAGCAGCGCCAGCAGGAACAGGATGTGGTCGTAGCCGATCCAGATGTGCCAGGTGCCGTCGACCACGTACTGGCGCAGCGTTTGCCAGGCGCTGGGTGGTGCGAAGCGCAGCGACTGCTCGGCCGACTCGGTGCCAAAGATCAGCGCCTGCGAGGCGCTGGCCCCCGGCGCGATCCACTGCACCAGGCCGCGGTGCGAGGGGTCCACATCAAACAGCAGGTCGTAGCGCACCGTCAGCTGCTCGCTCAAGGCCGGACAACTGGCGGCCAGGCTCAGCACCGCGTAGGTGCCGTCGCTGTGTTTGTCCAGCATCAGCGGCGCGGCGGTGCGCCAGGCGCAGGCGGCCTGGCCGGAGCTGAGCTTCAGGTGGCCGGTGGCGTAGGCGGTGATGTCGTCGGCCCGCTGCCGCACCTCGCCCCAGGTCAGGGCGCCGTTGTTGTCGCGGTCGAGCTGCATCACGTAGTCGAGGTCGCGCAGGGCGATGTCCCAACGCACTGTCACCTCGGCGCTGCCGGTCTCGGCGCGCAGCGTCAGGTAGCTGTCGCTGGGCTTGTGGGCCTGGGCCACGGTGGCAGCACAGGCCAGGGCCAGCAGCAGGGCGGCTTGGCGTGTGGCCAGGGCCAGCCAGCGCGGCCAGAAGCGGGTGCCGCTCATGGCTTGCCTCCGGCGCGCTGCAGTTGCTGGGCCAGCTCGGTGAGGTGGCTGTCTTCGTAGCGGCTGTCGCGCAACCAGTCCAGCGCCGGTTGTGCCATGGCCGGCTTGCCGGCGGCCAGTGCGCTGCGCATCAGGATTTCGGCGTCGCGCGGCTCGCGTTGGTTCTTGTAGTTCAAGGCGGCGCTCTCGGCGGCGGTGCGGGGGTTGTTCTCCACTTCCAGCTCGAAGCGGGCGGCTTCCTGCTCGTGCAGCCGGGCACCCTGGCGCTCGCCGGCGGCGGCAAAACGCTCGCGCATCTGGCGCACCCAGTCTTTGGCCCGGCTGTCGCCGCTGGCCTGGCCGGCCAGCGCCAGCCGCAGCAGCAAGACGTCGGAGCGCTCCCAGTCGGCCAGCAGCGCCATCACCTCGGCCGGCCGCTTCTGGGCCAGCAGAAAATCAGCGTAGGCGGCCAGCAGGAACTGGTCGTTGAGACCCAGCGCCAGCGCCCGTTTGAAGTAGCGTTCGGTGGCGGCGGGCGTGTCGGTCCGGTGGGCCATTTCGGCCAGGCGCGTCAGGGCCCACAGCGCCAGTTCGGGCGGCGTGTCGCGGTGGGCGTCCAGCGCCTGCTTCAGGCTGGCGTAGGCCGCGGCCAGCTCGCCGGTGGACGAGCGCACATAGGCCATGCAGCCGGCGGCAAACACCGGGTGAACCTTGGGCGCCATGCGTTCACATTCGGCCCGGGCCAGGTCGTAACGGGCCTGCACCATGTAGATGGCCGAGCGCCAGGCCATGGGCTCGATGGCCTCGGGGTCGATCTGGCTGGCCTTGGCCAGGCTTTGCAGCGCGGTCTCGAAGTCATGGCTGTACTGCTGCACCATGGCCTGCAACAGCCAGTAGGCGGCGTTGGCCTGGCCTTTGGCCGGCATCGGGGCGATGGCGGCGGCGGCATAACCCACGTAGCGCGGGTCGCCCTGGGCCATGGAGAGGTTGAAGTAGCGGCGCGCGATCTCGATGCGCAACGCGGCGTCGTCGGGTTTGGCCGCCAGCTGCTTGCGCAGCGAATCGACCCGGCGGATCGACGGGTCGGTGGCGCTGAGCGGCAGTTTTTCCACCACCTCGCCGTCGCTGCTCGGGGTGAAGGGAGCGGCCAGGCCCAGGCTGGCGGTGGCCGCCAGACTCAAGCCCGCCAGGCCCCGGCGCCAGGGCGCGGTGCGGTGGGAAAACATCGGAAATCCTCAGGTTGGGTGACCGGACTCTACCCGACGATGGCTTGCCAGTGCCGGGCGTCCACCGGCGTGATCGACAGCCGGTTGCCCCGTTGGAGCACCCGCAGGTCACTCAGTTCCGGCCGGGCGCGCAATTCAGTCAGGGTCAGGGTGGGGATTTTGCGCAGAACCTGCACATCCACCAGCAGCCAGCGGGGCGCATCGGCTTTGGCGGCGGGGTCGAAATAGGGCGAGGCCGGATCGAACTGCGTGGGGTCGGGCCGGCAGCCGGAGGCCACCCGGGCGATGCCGACGATGCCGGGCTGGTCACAACTGGAGTGGTAGAACAGCACGCCGTCGCCCCGCTGCATGGCGTCGCGCATGAAGTTGCGCGCCTGGTAGTTGCGCACGCCCACCCAGGGCACAGTGGCTTGGGGTGCGGCCAACGCGTCGTCGACTGAGCACTCGCTGGGCTCGGATTTCATCAACCAGTACGCCATGCGGACGGCCTGCCGACGGTGGAAGGTTCAACGCCGGCGGCCGCCGAGCAGGCTGCCCAGCACGCCGCGGATGATTTCCCGGCCCACGGCGGAGCCCATGGTGCGCACCGCCGATTTGGCCATGGAGGTGGCCAGACCGTCGTGGCGGCCACCGCGCGGGCCGGTGCTGCCGAACAGCACATCGCTCAGGCCCCCCAGCACCCCGCCGCCCTGGTCCGGCGCCGCCACGCCCGGCTTGGCCGCCGGCGGCGCCGCATCGGCCGAGGCCTGGGCCCGGGCGGTCAGCTTCTCGTAGGCCGACTCGCGGTCCACGGCCTTCTCATAGACACCGGCCACCAGCGAGCCCTGCAACAACGCCTGGCGCTGGACTGGGGTGATGGGGCCGATCTGGCTGCCGGGCGGCAGCACGTAGACCCGCTCGGTCTCGCAGGGCCGACCCTTGGCGTCGAGGAAGCTGATCAGCGCCTCGCCCACCGCCAGTTCGGTGATGGCCTGTTCGATGTCCAGGCCGGCCTTTTGGCGCATGGTCTGGGCCGTGGCTTTGACGGCCTTCTGGTCGCGTGGGGTGAAGGCGCGCAGCGCGTGCTGCACCCGGTTGCCCAGCTGGGCCAGCACCGAGTCGGGAATGTCCAGCGGGTTCTGGGTGACGAAGTACACGCCCACGCCCTTGGAGCGCACCAGGCGCACCACCAGCTCGATGCGCTCCACCAGCACCTTGGGGGCCTCGTTGAACAGCAGATGGGCCTCGTCGAAGAAGAACACCAGTTTGGGCTGCTCGGGGTCACCGATCTCTGGGAGTTGCTCGAACAGCTCGGACAGCATCCACAGCAAAAAGGTGGCGTACAGCCGCGGCGAGTTCATTAGCTTGTCGGCCGCCAGCACGTTGATGACGCCCTGGCCATCGACGGTCTGCATGAAGTCGTTGATGTTGAGCATGGGCTCGCCAAAGAACTTGTCGCCGCCCTGGGTCTCGATCTGCAGCAGCCCGCGCTGGATGGCGCCCACGCTGGCGGCGCTGATGTTGCCGTAGCTGGTCTGGAATTCGCTGGCGTTGTCGCCCAGGTACTGCAGCATGGCGCGCAGGTCTTTCAGGTCCAGCAGCAGCAGGCCGTTGTCGTCGGCGATCTTGAACACCAGGTTCATCACGCCGGCCTGGGTCTCGTTGAGGTTGAGCATGCGGCCCAGCAGCAGCGGCCCCATGTCGGAGATGGTGGCGCGCACGGGGTGGCCCTGGTCGCCAAAAACGTCCCACAGCTGCACTGGGCAGGCGCCGGGCGTGGGCAGGTCCAGCCCGCGGTCTTTCAGCACCGCGGCCAGCTTGTCGGCGATGTGGCCGGTCTGGCTGATGCCGGTCAGGTCGCCCTTGACGTCGGCCATGAAGACTGGCACGCCGATGCGGGAGAAGTTTTCGGCCAGGGTTTGCAGCGTGACGGTCTTGCCGGTGCCGGTGGCGCCGGTGATCAGGCCATGCCGGTTGGCCAGGCCGGGCAGCAGAGCGCATTCGGTGGCGGCGTTCTTGGCAATCAGCAGCGGGTCGGGCATGGTGGGGTGTCCCTGAGGGTGGAAAAGTAAAATCTCGGAGTAGATTAAATCAATCAGAGGGATTTTTCGTGGCCGGACACAGCAAATGGGCGAATATTCAGCACCGCAAGGGCCGCCAGGACGAGAAGCGCGGCAAGATCTGGACCCGCATCATCCGTGAGATCACCGTGGCCGCCCGTGCCGGTGGCGGCGACCTGAGCGCCAACCCGCGGCTGCGCCTGGCGGTGGACAAGGCCAAGGCGGCCAACATGCCGGCCGACCGCGTCAAGTACAACATCGACAAGGCCACCGGCAATGCCGAGGGTGTGCATTACGAGGAAATCCGCTACGAAGGTTATGGCATCGGCGGCGCCGCGATCGTGGTGGACACCATGACCGACAACCATGTGCGCACCGTGGCCGAGGTGCGCCACGCCTTCAACAAGCACGGCGGCAACATGGGCACCAACGGCTCGGTGGCCTTCCAGTTCAAACACTGCGGCCAGCTGGTGTTTGCCCCTGGCACCGACGAAGACAAGCTGATGGAGCTGGCGCTGGAAGCCGGCGCCGACGACGTGGTGAGCCATGCCGACGGCGCCATCGAGGTGCTGACCTCGCCGGCCGACTTCGAGGCAGTGAAAAACGCCTTGCAGGCCGCTGGCCTGACGCCAGAAGTGGCCGAAGTGACCATGCGTCCGGAAAACGAAATCGAACTCAGCGGCGACGACGCCGCGAAAATGCAAAAAATCCTCGATGCGCTGGAAGAACTGGACGACGTGCAAAACGTCTTCCACAACGCCGCCCTGTGATGAAGCCCCACGCGCCGCATGGCGCCTCGGTGCCGGTCTTAATTTTGAACAGTTGAAAGAAATTTGATGAAAGTATTGGTCATTGGCGGCGGCGGCCGGGAGCATGCGCTGGCCTGGAAGCTCAGCCAGTCGCCCAAGGTGCAGTCGGTCTCTGTGGCGCCTGGCAACGGTGGCACGGCGCTGGACGACCGGCTGGAAAACATCCCCATCACCGATGTGCAGGCGCTGCGGGCCTGGGCCCAGGAGCACAAGATCGCGCTGACCGTGGTCGGTCCCGAGCAGCCGCTGGCCGCCGGTGTGGTGGACGAGTTCCGCGCCCATGGCCTGCGCATCTTCGGCCCGACCAAGGCCGCCGCCCAGCTGGAAAGTTCCAAAGCCTTCTCCAAGGCCTTCATGAAGCGCCACGCCATCCCCACCGCCGAGTACGAGACCTTCACCGACCCGGTGGCCGCCCACGCCTATGTGGAGAAGATGGGCGCGCCCATCGTCGTCAAGGCCGACGGCCTGGCCGCCGGCAAGGGCGTGGTGGTGGCGATGACGCTGGCCGAGGCCCACGAGGCGGTGGACTTCATGCTGGTCGACAACACCCTGGGCGTGCAGCACAACGACGGCGGCGCGCGGGTGGTGATCGAGGAGTTTTTGCAGGGCGAGGAAGCCAGCTTCATCGTGCTGTGTGACGGCAAGAACGTCGCCGCGCTGGCCACCAGCCAGGACCACAAGCGCCTGCTCGACGGCGACCAGGGCCCCAACACCGGTGGCATGGGCGCCTACTCGCCAGCGCCGGTGGTCACTCCCGACGTGCACGCCCGCGCGATGCGCGAAATCATCCTGCCCACCATCAAGGGCATGGAAAAAGACGGCATTCCCTATTCGGGCTTTCTGTACGCCGGCCTGATGATCGACGCCCAGGGCCGGCCCAAAACGCTGGAGTTCAACTGCCGCATGGGCGACCCGGAAACCCAGCCCATCATGATGCGGCTGAAGTCCGACCTGTTCGACCTGCTGTGGGCCGCCACCGAAACCGGCCCCCATGGCCGCATCGACGACATCGAGCTGCAATGGGACCGCCATGTGGCGCTGGGCGTGGTGATGGCCGCCCACGGCTACCCCTTGAGCCCGCGCAAGGGCGACCCCATCACCGGCCTGCCCAAGGACAGCGACGACGCGGTGGTTTTCCATGCCGGCACCGCGCAGGACGGCGACACGGTGCGCACCACCGGCGGCCGGGTGCTGTGTGTCACCGTGCTGGCCGAGTCGGTCAAGGCGGCGCAGCAAAAGGCCAACGAGCTGGCCGCCGCCATCCATTTCGACGGCGCCCAGTACCGCCACGACATCGGCCACCGCGCCGTCAAGTGAGTCAGCACCCATGAGCGTTGATGTGGTTCGCGCCTACCTGCTGGGCCTGCAGCAAAGCATCGTCGACGGCATTGCCGCGGTCGACGGTGGCCGGTTCACCGCCGACCCCTGGCAAAAGCCGCCGGGCGAGGTCTTGCAGGGCAACGGCGTCACGCAAATCCTGGAGGGCGGGGCGGTGTTCGAGCGGGCCGGCTGCGGCTTCTCGCATGTCACCGGGCCCCGCCTGCCGCCTTCGGCCACCCAGCACCGGCCCGAGCTGTCGGGCGCGCCGTTTGAGGCCATGGGCGTGTCGCTGGTGTTTCACCCGCGCAACCCCTATGTGCCCACGGTGCACATGAACGTGCGCATGCTGGCTGCCAAGCCCGAGGGCAGGAAGGTGGTGTGCTGGTTCGGCGGTGGCATGGACCTGACGCCTTACTACGGCTTTGACGAGGATGCCACCCATTTCCATCGCGTGTGCCAGCAGACCCTGGCCCCGTTTGGCGACGACAAATACCCGCGCTTCAAGGCCTGGTGCGACGAGTATTTTTTCCTCAAGCACCGCAACGAGCCGCGCGGCGTGGGCGGGGTGTTTTTCGACGACTTTTCCGAGCTGGGCTTCGAGCGCAGCCTGGCCATGATGCAGGCGGTGGGCTCGTCGCTGCTGGACGCCTACCTGCCCATCGTGGCCCGTCGCAAAGACACCCCCTACGGCGAGCGCGAGCGCGAGTTCCAGCTCTACCGGCGTGGCCGCTATGTGGAGTTCAACCTGGTCTGGGACCGGGGCACGCATTTCGGCCTGCAATCGGGTGGCCGTACCGAGTCCATCCTGCTGTCCATGCCGCCGCTGGCCAGCTGGTCGTACAGCCGCCAGAACGCGCCGGACTCGGCCGAGGCCCGGCTGTACAGCCATTTCCTGCAGGCGCGGGACTGGGTTTGACCCGCACCAGCGCGGTCGCCGCCAGCCCCCGTGTGGGTCTGTTCGGCGGCGCCTTCGACCCGCCGCATCGGGCCCATGTGGCGCTGGCCCGGGTCGCGCGTGACCAGCTGGCGCTGGACGTTTTGCATGTCTTGCCGACCGGTCAGGCCTGGCACAAGGCTCGCATATTGACCGCCGCCGCGCACCGGCTGGCCATGGCCCAACTGGCCTTTGCCGACCTGCCCCGCGTGGTGGTGGACGACCGCGAACTGCGCCGCACCGGCCCCAGCTACACCATCGACACGCTGCACGAACTGCAGGCCCAGCACCCCGGAGCGCAGTTCTTTCTGGTGCTGGGCGCCGACCAGGCGCGGGCCCTGCCAACCTGGCGGGCGTGGCAGGAGATTCTGCAGATTGCTAGCATTTCAATAGCTGAACGCGAAGACTCGACGCCGGGAAACGACCCGTTTGATGCTATAAACGAGGCCTCTGGCCGTTTCGAACGGCTGCACCTGCCCCTCACGCCCCTGAGCGCCACCGACATCCGGCAGCGCCTGGCCCACGGCCAGGGCATTGCGCATCTGGTGCCTGCACCGGTTGCGCGCTATATTGACCTCCATCACCTCTACCGACCCGCCTGATGACCACAGAAGCCGCTGCCAAGAAAAACACCCAGAAACTCCAGCGGGCGATCGTCGATGGCCTGGAAGACGTGAAGGCCCAGGATATCCAGGTTTTCAACACCGAGCATTTGTCGGCCTTGTTCGAGCGGGTCATCGTGGCGTCGGGCACCTCCAACCGGCAAACCCGGGCGCTGGCCGCCAGCGTGCGCGACGCGGTGCGCGAGGCCGGTTTTCACAAGCCGCGCATCGAGGGTGAAGACAACGGCGAGTGGATCATCGTCGACTGTGGCGCGGCCGTGGTGCATGTCATGCAACCCACCATCCGCCAGTACTACCACCTGGAAGAGCTGTGGGGCGACACCCCGGTGCGGCTGAAGCTGGGCGCGGCCAAGCCGGCCCTGCCGGAAAAGGCCCCGGCCAAGAAGGCAGCGCCCAAGGCCGAGCCCACGCTGCGCCGCAGCAGCGCGGCCAAGTCCGCGGTGAAGGCGGCCGAGCAGGCCGCCCGCGAGGCCAAGGCCCCGGCCAAGCGGGCCCGGCCGGGTGCCAAGTCAGCCGCCAAACCTGCCGCCAAAACACCCGCCAGCAAGGCCCCCATCAAGACCGTGGTGGTGAAGCCCGCTGCCAAGAAAGCGCCGGCCAAGAAGGCCGTGGCAGCGAAGAAGGCCCCGGCCAAGAAGGCGCCCGCCCGCAAGGCATGAGCACCGGCGCGGGGTCGGTGTGAAACTCTTTGTGGTGGCGGTGGGCCAGCGGGTGCCCGACTGGGCCCAGACCGCCTGGGACGACTACGCCAAACGCTTCCCGCCCGAGCTGCGGGTGGAGCTGAAAGCCGTCAAGACCGAGGCGCGCGGTTCCAAAACCCTGGAGCAGCTGTACGCGGCCGAGCGCGAACGCATCGAGGCCGCCATTCCCCGTGGCACCCGCATCGTGGCGCTGGACGAGCGCGGCACGGCGCTGACCACGGTGGCGCTGGCCAGCCGGCTCAAGGGCTGGCAGCTGGAAAGCGACGACGTGGCCCTGGTGATTGGCGGGCCCGACGGCCTGGACCCGGCCTTCAAACAGGCCGCCCACGAACGCATCCGCTTGTCCGACCTGACCCTGCCCCATGCCATGGTGCGGGTGCTGCTGGTGGAGCAGCTGTACCGCGCCTGGTCGGTCAACGCCGGTCACCCCTACCATCGAGAATGATGGCCCGCGCCGGCCACGGCGTGTGCGGCGCTGCCCCCTTTTGCCGTTGAGAGCCCGCATGACCGATTTCATTTACCTTGCCTCGCAAAGCCCGCGCCGCCGCCAGCTGCTGGAGCAACTGGGCGTGGCCCACCAGCTGCTGCTGGCCGACGCCAGCGAAGACGCCGAAGCGCTGGAGGCTGTGCATGGCCAGGAGGCGCCATTGGCTTATGTGAAACGGGTCACCGGGCTCAAGCTGGACGCGGCGGTGGCCCGACTGGCCGCACGAGGCCTGCCGGCCGCACCGGTGCTGTGTTCCGACACCACGGTGGCGCTGGGCCGGCGTATCTACGGCAAGCCGCACGATGCACGCGACGCCGCCCGCATGCTGCGTGAACTGTCGGGCCAAACCCACCAGGTGCTGACCGCGGTGGCGGTGCAGCACGGCCGGCAGCGTGCCCTGGTGGTGAGCCGCTCGCAGGTGCAGTTCAGCGCGCTGAGCCCGGCCGAGATCCGCCGCTACGTGGCCAGCGGCGAGCCGCTGGGCAAGGCCGGCGCCTACGCGGTGCAGGGCAGGGCGGCGGCCTTCATCGCCCGCATTAGCGGCAGCTACTCTGGCATCATGGGCCTGCCCCTGTTCGAGACCGCCGCGCTGCTGCGCTCGCTGGGCCTGAAATTCTGACGCCATGAACCAAGACATCCTGATCAACTGGTCGCCCCAGGAAACCCGCGTCGCCGTGGTCGAGTACGGCGCGGTGCAGGAGTTGCACCTGGAACGCACCCTGGAGCGGGGCCGGGTGGGCAACGTCTACCTGGGCAAGGTTGCGCGGGTGCTGCCAGGCATGCAGTCGGCCTTCATCGACATCGGCCTGGACCGGGCCGCTTTTTTGCATGTGGCCGACCTGGTGAACAACGGCACCACACCGCGCCATGCCGAGGCCGACAAGGCTTCGGGTGCGCCCGCAGCCCCGGTGGTGCCCATCGAGCGCCAGGTGTTCGAGGGCCAGGCGCTGATGGTGCAGGTCATCAAGGACCCGATCGGCAGCAAGGGCGCCCGGCTGTCCACGCAAATCAGCATCGCCGGCCGCATGCTGGTGTTTCTGCCGCAGGACAACCACCTGGGTGTGTCGCAAAAAATCCCGTTCGAGCAGCGCCAGGCGCTGAAGGAGCGACTGGCCGCGCTGGCCAGCGAGGGCGGCGGCGGCTTCATCCTGCGCACCAATGGCGAAGACGCGACCGACGCCGAATTGGCGCAGGACATCGCCTATTTGCGCAAGACCTGGGCCCGCATCAAGGACGCGGCGCTCAAGCAACCGCCCAAATCGCTGCTGCACCAGGACCTGAGCCTGCTGCAACGGGTGCTGCGCGACCTGACCGGCGAGGACACGCAGTCGGTGCGCCTCGACTCGCGCGAGCAGTTCGAGGTGTTGCAGGCCTTTGGCCAGGAGTTCATGCCCGACACCGTGGGCAAGGTGCAGCTGTACAAGGGCGAGCGGCCGATCTTTGATCTGTTTTCCATCGACGAGGAAATCGCCAAGGCCCTGGGCCGGCGGGTCGAGCTGAAGTCGGGCGGCTATTTGATCGTCGACCAGACCGAGGCCTTGACCACGGTGGATGTGAACACCGGCGGCTTCGTCGGCGCCCGCAATTTCGACGACACCATTTTCAAGACCAACCTGGAGGCCGCGCAGGCGATTGCACGCCAGCTGCGTTTGCGCAACCTGGGCGGCATCATCATCGTGGACTTCATCGACATGACGCGCGAAGACCACCGTGAGGCGGTGCTGGCCGAGCTGCGCAAACAACTGGGACGGGACCGGGTGAAAACCACCGCCGGCGGCTTCTCGCAGCTGGGGCTGGTGGAGATGACGCGCAAACGCACCCGCGAGTCGCTGGTGCATTTGCTGTGCGAGTCCTGCCCGGTGTGCGACGGCAAAGGCGTGGTGAAAACGCCGCGCAGCGTGGTCTACGACATCCTGCGCGAAATCCTGCGCGAGGCCCGGCAGTTCAGCCCGCGCGAGTTCCGGGTCGTGGCCTCACCGCAGGTGGTGGAGCTGTTGCTGGACGAAGAGAGCACCCACCTGGCCGGCCTGAGCGACTTCATCGGCAAGCCGATCTCGCTGCAGACCGAGGGTGCGATGGGGCAGGAACAGTACGATATCGTGCTGCTGTGAGCGCCACCCCGAGTCCCATGAGCCTGTCCGTCATCCTCATCACCAAAAACGAGGCCGCCAACCTGCCCGGTTGCCTGGCCTCGGTGGCCTTTGCCGACGAGCTCATCGTGGTCGACAGTGGCAGCACCGACGCCACCGTCGCCATCGCCCAGGCCCATGGTGCCCGGGTGTTGCAAACCCCCGACTGGCCCGGCTTTGGCCTGCAGAAAAACCGGGCGCTGGACATGGCCACCGGCGACTGGGTGCTGTCCATCGACGCCGACGAACGCATCACCCCTGCGCTGCAACAGCAGATTCTGGACGCGGTGGCCTCGGGCCGCGCCGACGCCTTCGAGATCCCGCGGCTGACGCGCTTTTGTGGCCAGTGGATCCACCATTGCGGCTGGACCCCCGACCATGTGCTGCGGCTGTTCCGGCGCGGCACCGCCCGCTTCAGCGACGACCTGGTGCACGAGCGGGTGGTGGCCAGCGGCGGCGCACCGGCCCGGCTGAGCCAGGTGATGCTGCACGACAGCTACCCCACCCCCGCCCACTACTGGCGCAAGCTGGAGTCCTACAGCCTGGCCTGGGCCCAGCAGCGGCACGCCGCCGGCCGGCAGACCAGCATGCTGCGCGCCGCGCTGGCCGGTGCGGTGGCCTTTGTCCGCAGCTACGTGTTCCGGCTGGGTTTTCTCGACGGCGCCCTGGGCTTTGCGGTCTGCACCATGCAGGCCCAGGCCTCGTTCGGCAAGTACTTCACCCTTTACTGCCTGAACCGGCAGGCCAGCGACCACCCCCATGCCCCGTGAGCCCGCAGCACCCCGGCGGGTGCTGGTTGTTTCGCTGCGTTTCCTCGGTGACCTGCTGATCAGCACGCTGATTGCCGACGGCGTCAAGCGGCGCTGGCCCGGTTGCCAGGTCGATTACCTGGTGTACGAGGGCATGGAGGGCGTGCTCAAGGGCAACGGCTGTGTCGACCGGGTGCTGACCCTGCCGCCGCGCGCCAAGCCCAAGTTGCGGCTGGCCATGCTGCGCCAGGTGTGGCGCCGCTACGACCTGGCGCTGACCACCCATTCCGGCGACTACCCCCATCTGGTGTTGTGGGCGGCCGCGCCCGAACGCGTGGGCGCGCTGCCGCTGCGTGCCGCCCATGCCTGGTGGAAGCGCTGGCTGGCGCCGCGCAGCGTGGCCGAGATGCCTGGCGCACCGATTGCCGCGCTGTGCGCCCAAATCGCCGAGGCGGCGGGCGTGCAGGGTTTGCTGCAGATGCGGCCACCGCAGGCCCCCAGGCTGTGGGCGCCGGTGCAGGCGCTGCGGGAGGCCGGCCAGCCCTATGCCGTGCTCAACCCCAGCCCGCGCTGGAACTACAAGCGCTGGCACACGGCCGGCTGGCGAGCGCTGGTGGCCCATTTGCAGGCCGCCGGTCTGGCGGTGGTGGTCACTGGCAGCCAGGCCGCCGAAGAGCAGGCCTACCTGGACAAGCTGTTCGAGGGCTGCAGCGGCCTGCTGCGGGCCGACGCCTCGGTGGACTTTGCCCAGGCCGGCTCGGTGATCGCCGGCGCCCGGCTGTTTGTCGGCCCCGACACCTTCACCACCCATCTGGCGGCGAGCTGCGGCGTGCCCACGGTGACGCTGTTTGGCCCCACCGATCCGCGCATCTGGGGCCCGATCAGCCAGGCTTCGGCGGGTGAGGGGGGGGTGGTGCCGGGCTTCGCCGCCGCCGAGCGGGTGCAGCGCCGCGCCAACGTTTGGCTGCTGCAAAACCCCGAGCCCGCCTGCATGCCCTGCCAGCAGGAGGGCTGTGAGCGGCACCTCCAAAGCCACAGCCGCTGCCTGGACGAGTTGCCCAGCGCCCAGGTGCTGGCGGTGGTGGACACCCTCCTGCAGGGCCGGGCGAACCCGCCAGCCTGAGGGCTCAGGCCGGCGTGTCGGGCGCCAGGGCCGCCGGCGAGCGCGCCGCCTGGGCCTGCAACCGGCTGTAGGTGCCACCCTGGCGCAGCAGCTCGGCGTGCGTGCCTTGTTCCACGATGCGGCCTTGCGCCATCACCACCACCCGGTCGGCGTGTTCGATGGTGCTCAGGCGGTGGGCAATGACCAGCGTGGTGCGCCCGGTCATCAGCCGCTGCAAGGCGTCCTGCACCAGGCGCTCGGACTCGGTGTCCAGCGCCGAGGTGGCTTCGTCCAGGATCAGGATGGGCGCGTCCTTGTACAGCGCCCGGGCAATCGCCAGCCGTTGCCGCTGGCCACCCGAGAGCTGGGCGGCGTTGTGACCGGTCACGGTGTCCATGCCCAGTGGCAGGCCCTTGACGAAGTCGCCCAGGTTGGCGGCTTGCAGGCATTGCGACACACGGCCGCGGTCCAGCGGCCGGCCCAGGGCCACGTTGTCGGCCAGCGAGGCGTTGAGCATCACCACATCCTGGCTCACCATGGCGAACTGCTCGCGCAGCGCGCTCAGCCGCCAGCTGGCCAGGTCGTGGCCGTCCAGCAGCACCCGGCCGCCGCTGGGCAGCACAAAGCGCGGCAGCAAATTGGCCAGCGTGGTTTTGCCCGAGCCCGACGGTCCGACCAGGGCCACCACCTCGCCGGGCTGGATGGCCAGCGTCACGCCGTGCAGGGCCGGCTCGGCCGCGCTGTCGTACTGCACCACCACCTGCTCGAAGGCGATGCGCCCGCTGGCACGGGGCAGGGCGTGTTCACCTTCGGGCTCGGCGGGCACCTGCTCGATCAGCGACAGGCCACGCTCCAGCGCGGCCAGGCCACGGGTGATGGGGCTGGCGATTTCCGACAGGTGCTTGATGGGCGCCACCAGCATCAGCATCGCGGTGACAAAGGCCACGAAGCTGCCCACCGTGACGCCGGTGGTGCTGCTTTGCCACAGCGCCACCGTGATTACCGCTGACAGCGCCAGCGCCGCCATCATCTGCGTCAGCGGTGTCATGGCCGAGGAGGCGATGGTGGACTTCATGGCCAGGCGGCGCATGCCCTGGCTGAGCTGCTCGAAACGCTCGGCCTGGGCCGGCTGGGCGGCGTGCAGGCGCACCATGCGGTGGGCCAGCACGTTTTCTTCCACCACATAGGCCAGGTTGTCGGTGGCCGACTGACTGGCCTTGGTGATGCGGTACAGCCGCCGGGACAGGGTGCGCATCACCAGCGCCACCGCCGGGAACAGCAGGGCCACGATCAGCGTCAGCTTCCAGTTCAGGAAAAACAGATACCCCAGCAAGGCCAGCAGCGTCAGGCCGTCGCGGGCCAGGCTCAGCAGCGCGCTCACCAGCAGCTGCGAGCCGGTCTGCACCTCATAGACCACAGTGTTGGACAGCGCGCTGGCCGATTGCCGGGTGAACAAGGCCATGTCAGCGTTCAGCAGCCGCTCGAACAGCGCCCGCCGCAGCAGCAGCATGCCGTCGTTGGCCACCTTGGCCAGCGCCACCTGGGCCAGAAAACCGCTCAGGCCCCGCACACCGAACAGCCCCAGCAGCGCCACAGGCACCAGCCACAGGCTGAAAGATCCCTGCTGGAAGCCGCGGTCCAGCAGCGGCTGCAACAAGGCGGGAATCATGGGCTCGGTGGCCGAGCCGACGATGGTGGCCAGCACTGCCAGCAGCCAGGCGGTACGGGCCCCGCCAAAAAACGGCTGCAGGCGCTTCAGTCCCTGCAGGGTGACAGGCACCTTGCGGGGCGGGGGTGTGGGGGGGGCGGTTTCGGCCATGGAGTGAGGTCGCTGAATGTGCCAAGGTTCATCGGCGGCCAGGCCGGGAAGGGGGTGGGCCAAGGGCGGTGTTGGTCCCTGCCATTGCCCGTGTGAATTTGCCGGTTCTGTATTTTGACAGCGGCGAGGACTGTTAAAGTACTTGCTTCCTTTTCCACTATTTTCCATGAATATGTGTGCAACCAAGTCGGTCAGCGGCGGCCTGATCAAAAGCGTGTGTTTGTTCTTCGCGATGCTGGTCGCCCAGACCGGCTTTGCGCAGGTCAAGGTGGACGTGACGGGGGTGGGCCTGACCCAGCTGCCGATTGCCATCGTGCCCTTCAAGGGCAACGAGCTGGCTCCCCAACCGGTGGGCGGCATCGTGCAGGCCGACCTGGAACGCAGCGGCCAGTTCCGCGCCATTGACGGCGCGGGCAATGTGCTGGACGAGTTGTCGCGCCCCGACATGGCGCCGTGGCGCCAAAAGGGCGCCGACTCGCTGGTGACCGGCAGCGTGCGCCGTCTCAGCAACGGCCGCTACGACGTGCGTTTCCGCCTGTGGGATGCGGTGCGCAACGCCGACCTCGGTGGCCAGAGCTTCTCGGTGGCCGAGGTGGACCTGCGTCTGGCGGCCCACCGCATTGCCGACTACGTGTATGAAAAGCTCACCGGCGAGAAGGGCATCTTCTCGACCCGCCTGGCCTACGTCACCCGCTCCGGCAACCGCTACAACCTGTGGGTGGCCGATGCCGACGGCGAAGGTGCGCAGAGCGCGCTGGCCAGCTCCGAGCCCATCATCTCGCCGGCCTGGTCGCCCAACGGCGACCAGCTGGCCTATGTGTCTTTCGAGACCCGCAAGCCCATCGTTTATGTGCACGACGTGGCCACCGGCAAGCGCCGCCTGCTGGCCAGCTTCCGTGGCTCCAACAGCGCACCGGCCTGGGCGCCGGACGGCAAGGCGCTGGCCGTCACGCTGAGCCGCGACGGTGGTTCGCAGCTGTTCAGCATCGACGCGGCGGGCGGTGAGCCACGCCGCCTGGTGCAGTCGCCCAGCATTGACACCGAAGCCACCTACTCGCCCAATGGCGACTCGATCTACTTTGTCAGCGACCGCGGCGGCCAGCCGCAGATCTACCGCATGCCGTCCAGCGGCAGCGGTGCCATCACCCGCGTGACCTTCAACGGCAGCTACAACATCTCGCCCGCCATCAGCCCGGATGGCCGCTGGATGGCCTATGTGTCGCGCGAAGGCGGTGGCTACAAGCTCAAGCTGATGGACCTGGGCAGCGGCAACGTCACCACGCTGACCGACACCACCGCCGATGAAAGCCCCAGCTTCTCGCCCAACAGCCGATTGGTCATTTACGCCACCGTGCAAGGCGGCCGTGATTCGCTGATGACGACCACGCTGGACGGCAAGGTCAAGTCCCGCCTGACCGGCGCACCCGGCGATCTGCGGGAACCTGCCTGGGGCCCCTTCCTCAAATAAGGCCTGTTCTTTTCCTTTGTTGTCGACTCCATGATCAAGTTTTTTCTCGCCAGTGCAGCGATGGTGCTGGCCGCTGGCTGTGCCTCCAGTGTCAACCTGAACGACGTGCCGGTGGAAGACCGACAAGGTGCACCGGTCGCCGCCCCCGCCGACGGTGGGGCTGCCGCCGGCCAAGTGGCCGCGCGCTCGGGTGTCGAAGGTGTGGGGCTGGAGTCGCCCGCCGAGCGCGCCACCAAGGCCCTGGCCAACACCTCGCCGGTGATTTATTTCGACTATGACAGTGCCGCGCTGAAGCCCGAGTTTTTGCCGACGGTGGAAGCCTATGCGGGCCAGCTGAAGCAGGATGGTCGGCGTACGCTGCAGGTCGAAGGGCACACCGACGATGCCGGCGGCCGCGAGTACAACCTGGCGCTGGGCCAGCGCCGTGCCGATGTGGTGCGCCAGGCGCTGGTGCGGGCAGGTGCCCTGGAGAGCCAGGTGGAAACCGTGAGCTATGGCAAGGAAAAACCGGCCGCCTCTGGCAGCGACGACGCCAGCCGGGCGCAAAACCGCCGTGCGGTGATCATTTACTGAGCGATTGAAAACCATGAACCACTCTGTTCTCCGCCTGTCCCGCATTGCCGCCGTGGCCTTTGCCGGCTTTTGCGCCCTGCAGGCCCATGCCCAGTTTTTTGACGACCGCGATGCGCGCAAAGCCATCCTGGAGTTGCGCCAACGCCTGGATGCCGAGAAGGCCGCGTCCAATGCCAGCCAGCTGCGACTGACCGAAGAGGTCACCCGGGCGGTGGACACCAGCAACTCGCTGCGTGGCATCGTGCTGGATATGCAGAGCCAGGTGGAAGCGCTGCGCGGTGAAATCGCCCGCCTGCGGGCCCAGAACGACCAGGTGACACGCGACTTTGCCGAGTCCCAGAAGCGCCAGCAGTCCGGTCTGCAGGGCTACGAAGACCGTCTGCGCAAGCTCGAGCCGTTCAAGGTCAGCGTCGACGGCCGTGAGTTCCTGGCCGAAGCCCAGGAAAAGCGCGACTTCGAAGGCGGTCTGGCCCTGTTCCGCAAGGGTGACTTTGCCGGTGCGTCGGCAGCCTTTGGCGATTTCGTGCGCCGGTACCAGGGCAGCGGCTTCATTCCCTCGGCCCGCTTCTGGCTGGGCAATGCGCAGTACGCCACGCAGGACTACAAGAATGCGGTGGCCAACCTGAAGGCCATGGTGGCCGAGGCGCCCGACCATCCGCGTGCCGCCGATGCGGTGCTGGCCACCGCCAACAGCCAGCTGGAGTTGAATGACAACGCCGGTGCCCGCCAGTCGCTGCAGGAAGTGGTGCGCGCCTACCCGCAGTCGGATGCCGCCGCCCAGGCCCGTGACCGGCTGGCCAAGCTGAAGTAAACACCCGTTCAGTCCGTGCCGATGGATGTTGAGCGCCGTTTTGGCGGGCTCGCACGGCTGTACGGCGTGGCCGGTGCCCAGCGCATCCGTCAGGCCCATGTGGCGGTGGTGGGCCTCGGCGGTGTCGGGTCTTGGGTGGCCGAGGGCCTGGCCCGCAGCGGCGTGGGTCAGCTGACGCTGATCGACCTGGACCATGTGGCCGAGTCCAACATCAACCGGCAGGTCCAAGCCCTAGACGCGACGCTGGGCCAGGCCAAGGTGCTGGCCATGCAAGACCGCATTGCCCAGATCAACCCTGACTGCCAGGTGAACGCCATCGAGGCCTTTGTCGAGCCCGACAACTGGCCGGCCTTGTTGCAGGCACCGGTGGACGGGCTGGTCGATGCCTGCGACCAGATGGCCGCCAAGCTGGCCCTGGCGCAATGGGCCCGTGGCCAGCGCCTGCCCTTCATCACCGTGGGGGCTGCCGGCGGCAAGCGGCTGGCCCACCAGGTGGCCATCGACGACCTGGCCCACACCACCCACGACCCGCTGCTGGCCCAATTGCGCTACCGCCTGCGCAAGCACCATGGGGCGGCGCGCAAGGGACGCATCGGCGTGGCCTGCGTGTTCAGTCCCGAGGCGGTCAAGCAGGCCGACGCGTCTTGTGAAACCGGCAACGACGGCAGCCTCAACTGCCATGGCTATGGTTCGGTGGTCAGCGTCACCGCCAGTTTCGGCTTGTGTGCCGCCGGCTGGGTGCTGGATCAACTGAGTGCCGGCTAGAAGCGCTCGAATCACGTTATAATCGAAGGCTTGATTGGGCAGTACAGCAATGCATTGACCGTCACGTGGGACGTTAGCTCAGTTGGTAGAGCAGCGGACTTTTAATCCGTTTGTCACTGGTTCGACCCCAGTACGTCCTACCAAGATTTCCCTTTAAGGGGACTGAAAAGCCCGCTACAGAAAATGTAGCGGGCTTTTTCTTTGCGGAAGCGCCTGGGTGATGCTTTGCCAAGGCCGCCCATGGTGCGCACCGTGACCGCTGTGTGCGGGGTGGGCATGGCCCGAACCATTGACATGTGCACGCAGTAACATCCCAGCCCCGATCCCGCCATCTGTTTCCTGCCTTCGCCATGGTTGAAGGTGCAGCTGGCGGCGGCAAATCCCGACGCACCCATCTCATGTTGAAAAATATTCTCCTCACGCTCACCGCCACACTGTCACTGTCAACGGCTTGGGCTGCTGGGGACGCCTCTGTCACCGGTGCAGGTTCGACGGCCGCCGCGCCGATCTACCAAAGCTGGGCCCGTGAATACCAGAAAGTGAGCAAGGTCAGCCTGAGCTACGAGGCCATTGGCTCGTCTGCCGGGCTGAGAAAAATCAAGCTGGGCGAGGTCGGCTTCGGGGCTTCGGATGTCGCACCGCCAGAGGCCGAACTCGCCCGCGATGGCTTGACCTTGTTTCCCGTTGCCATCACCGGCATCGCGCCCGTCGTCAACCTTCCCAAGATCACCGATGGCCAGATCAAGCTCACCGGTGACCTCCTGGCGAAGATTTTCATGGGGGAAGTCAGCCAGTGGAACGCAGCCGAGATTGCCCAGCTCAATCCCGGCTTGGCCTTGCCCCGGCTTGCGATCCGGGTGGTGGTGCGGGGCGACGGCTCCGGCACCACCCACAACTGGGCCGACTACCTGGCCAAGGTGAATCCGGACTGGTCAAGAAAAATGGGGGTGAAGGCCAGCCTGGCATGGCCGGATGAATTCATTCTGGCCAAAGGCAGTGACGGGGTGGTGAAAGCCGTCAAGGGCACGGAGGGGGCCATTGGTTATGTGGATTTCGGCTATGTCTCTGTGAACAAGCTCACCACGGTGCAAGTCAAAAACCTGGATGGTCGGTTCGTGTCGCCCTCCAACATCGGGTTTCAGGCGGCCTTGGCCAACAGCGACTGGGTGAGCAAGGCCTTGTTCACCAGCCCTTTGACAAACCGTCCCGGCAGCGTGACCTGGCCCATCACCATGGGAACCTTTGCCGTGCTGCCTCGCACAGCAGACAAACCGGAGATGACACTGCAGGCGTTGAAATTCCTGGTGTGGGCATTTCTCAATGGCGATGCCCTGGTTCAGGAAAACAACTTCGTTCGCGTTCCTGACCAGGTCCAGGCCAAGGCGTTCAAGGTCCTGCTCTCCATCAAGGACAAAGCCGGCAATCGGATCGGCGTCCATTTGCTCAATGCCAGCGGGAAGGCTGGCTCCTGAGGACGTGGAGGCCGAACCAGGGCTGGTGGCTGTGAGGCTGGAATTGCGCCAGATGGATTGACCGGCGAGAAATCCCCTGCAGAAGCCGGCTTTTTCCAGCGATTTGCCATGGGTGTGCTCCCACAGAATGAAGGCCATGAACAGAAAAAATGGCCCGTTCGAGCCGACGCCTTCGATGTCCAGTGTGTTTGCCGCCGAGCCTCCCACTGGCATGGAGGTGACTGAGGGCAGCGGCAGCGACGAGGAATGGGCTTTGTGGAATGCCGTGGTCAGTGGCCTGACATCGGAGGCCAAGACCGCCGATCCGCCGGCCAGTGGCCGTGCACCCCCCAAGGCGCGCGATTGATGGGGGTTCGGCGCCCCCGTGCTGCCGCAATCCCTGAAGGCCGTGGCGCCGGCATTCAGCCGAGCGCGCTTTCCATGAATGTCAGCGCGGCGCGCCCTTGCTGAGCAGCAGGCTCACGATCTCCGGCCGGTTGGCCTTTTCAGCCAGCGTCAGTGCGGTTTCGTTTTTCCGGGTTCTCGCCGTCAGGTCGGCACCCCGCTCGATCAGCATCTCGGCGATGCCGATGGTGCCGCCCGACAAGGCCAGCAGCAAAGGGGTGTAGCCCAGCGCGTCACGCACGTTGATGTGGGCGCCGCGTTTGATCAATCCTTCGGCGACTACCTCGTAGCCGACGGTCGGTTTGCCGCAGCAAACCATCAGCGGCAACAGGCCCAGCCGGTCTTTTTCGTTGACGTCGGCACCCCCGTTCAGCAGGATTTTGGCAACGATGGTGTAGCCCTTTTTCAGGGCGTAAAGCAAGGGCGGCGTGCCGTTGTCATCGGTGGTGTGGATGTTGAAGTTGGACCGGACGAACAAGTCCACCGCAGCACGGTCACCCGCCTCGACCGCGCCGAGAAAACCGGTGCGGGTGAAGGGGATGCCGCGGTCCTGCAATTCCTGCGCCGCCGCCGCTGCACTTTCGGCCGCGCGCAGCGTTTCCCTTTGCCGGAATTCCCGCATGGCGTTGATTTCCCCGATCGCCTCCGGCGCGAAGCCGCGTCGGCCGCCCCGTTTGTCGATCAGCAGATCGCCCAGGTAGTCGTCGATGGCCGGTGTGTCCCACAGCGCGTCAACCTTCTGCAGGATGTGCGGGTGGTGTTGCTCGATGTAGCTGGGGTAGTCCGCACCCATGTCTTCCAGCAAAGGGTGCTGGGTGGGACAACTGATGGAATCGGAGAAGGCCATGTGACCCATTGTGCGAAGCCTGGGTCCCGTCATTCCGCTGAAAAAGCGGGTGGGGGCCGGTCATTTCTGAGCCAGCAGCACGGCACAGGGGTCGGGTCAGGCCTCGGGCGCCGGCAGCAGCCCGGCCAGCACCTGCGACACCCGCACACAGTCCTGCACATGCTGTTCGCCCAGGTGGCGCACCGCGGCGTAGCCGATCAGGGCCGACAGCGCCTGGCCGGCCAGCGGTACGTATTTCACTGCCTGCTGGGTGGTCAGCCGCAGGCCCAGGGTTTTGGCCACCCGCAGCACCAGGCCCTGGGTGACGACCTTGCCGATGAACATCGAGCCCACCCCGACCACCGCTTTTTGCACCCGCAGGCGTTTTTCGGGGTCGAGCCGCTCGATCTGTTCCGGCGTCAGGCCGAACTGGGCATTGATTTCGGGGATGAGTTTGGACAGCAGCGCGGCGTCCACCAGCCAGTCCAGCCCGGGCACCGGGGCGGCGCCGGCGGCGGCGGCCACCAGCGCGCGTTTGTGCAGCAGCTGGCGGCTGCGCTGCACCGCGGCGCTGAGCACCGGGTCGCCAGCGGCCAGTTGCACCGACTTGGGTTTTTTCAGCAAGGAGGCCATGGCCCCACTGTAGCCATTCCGGCGGGGGCCGTCAGGCCGCCGGGGTTTCCAGCGCCTCGCCGAGCTCCAGCCAGCGGGCCTCCACCGTGCCCAGCTCGCTCTGGATGGCCTTGAGCCGGCGGCCCAGGTCGGCCATGTCGCTGGCGTTCAGCGGGTGGGTCAGCCGGTTTTCGATCTGGCCTTGCTCGGCCGTCAGCTCGGCCAGTCGGCGCTCGACCTTTTCCATTTCGCGCTTCAGCGGCTTGAGCTGTTCGTTGCGCTGCTGCTGGCCCTGGGCGCCCTGCTTGCGCTGCTCCTTGCCCGAGGACTTGGCTTCCTTCTTGGCCACCGACTTGGACGCGTTGAGGTCGTCGCGCAAGGCCTCGCGCTGGCGCTTGGCCTCGTCCAGCAGGTAGCGCTGGTAGTCGTCGAGGTCGCCGTCGAAGGGCGCGATGCCGCCGCGCGAAACCAGCCAGAACTCGTCGCAGACCGCACGCAGCAGCGCCCGGTCGTGGCTGACCAGCATCACCGTGCCCTCGAACTCGTTGAGCGCCACGCTCAGCGCTTCGCGGGTGGCCAGGTCCAGGTGGTTGGTGGGCTCGTCCAGCAGCAGCAGGTTGGGGCGCTGCCAGACGATCATGCACAGCACCAGCCGTGCCTTTTCGCCGCCGCTCATGCTGCCCACGGCCTGCTTGACCATGTCGCCGCTGAAATTGAAGATGCCCAGGAAGCTGCGCAAGTCCTGCTCGCGTGTGCCCTGGCCGTGGTTCAGCCCTGAGGCGGTGGCCTCCTTGGCCAACCGGATCATGTGCTCCAGCGGGGTGTCGGCCGGGCGCAGCACGTCCAGCTCCTGCTGGGCAAAGTAGCCGATGTTCAGGCCCCGGCCTTCGGTGATGTCACCGTCAATGGCCTTCAGCGCCCGGGCCACGGTTTTCACCACGGTGGACTTGCCCTGGCCGTTGGCGCCCAGGATGCCGATGCGCTGGCCAGCCAGTACCGAGCGGTTGACGTTTTGCACAATCACCGTGGGTGGCGTGCCCTCGGGCGCGTCTTCCGGCGCCGGGTAGCCGAAGCTGGCGTTCTGCATCGCCAGCATGGGGTTGGGCAGGTTCAGCGGTTCCTTGAACTCGAAGCTGAAGTCGGCATCGGCCAGCACCGGTGCGATTTTTTCCATGCGCTCCAGCGCCTTGACGCGGCTTTGCGCCTGCTTGGCCTTGCTGGCCTTTGCCTTGAAGCGGTCGATGAACTTCTGCAGGTGGGCCATCTTGTCCTGCTGGCGCGCGAACGCGCTCTGCTGCAGCGACAGCTGTTCGGCCCGCATGTCTTCGAACTTGCTGTAGTTGCCACCGTAGCGCACCAGCTTGGCGGCGTCGATGTGCAGCGTGACATCGGTCACCGCGTCCAGGAATTCGCGGTCATGGCTGATCACCACCATGGTGCCGGGGTAACGCTTGAGCCAGGCCTCCAGCCAGACCAGGGCGTCCAAGTCCAGGTGGTTGGTGGGCTCGTCGAGCAGCAGCAGTTCGCTGGGGCACATCAGAGCCCGCGCCAGTTGCAGCCGCATGCGCCAGCCGCCAGAGAAGCTGTTGACCGGCTGCTCCAGCTCGGTGGTCTTGAAACCCAGGCCCAGAATCAGCGCTTGCGCGCGGGCCGGTGCATCGTGCGCGCCGGCGTCGTGCAGCGCCATGTAGGCATGGGCCATGCGGTCGCCGTCGTCGCTGGCCTCGGCCGCAGCCACTTCCTGCTGGGCGGCCACCAGCGTGACGTCGCCTTCGATGACGAACTCGGTGGCCGACTGGCTGGTCTCGGGCATGTCCTGCGCCACCTGGGCCATGCGCCACTGCGGCGGAATGAAGACATCGCCGCCGTCTTCGTGCAGGCTGCCGTTGAGCAGCGCAAACAGGGTGGATTTGCCGGCCCCGTTGCGGCCGACCAGGCCGACTTTTTCGCCGGGGTTGATGGTGACGGAGGCGTTGTCGAGCAGCACCTTGGCGCTGCGGCGCAGCACCAGATTTTTGAGGGTGATCATGTCAGAGGGAAGGGTGGGCCGCGGCGGCGCGCAAGGCGTCCACCGTGACCAGCAGCACCTGGTCTTCGCCGGCGCTCGTGTCGAGCCAGCAGACTTCCAGTGTGGGAAAGGCGGTTTCAAAATGGGCGCGCTCGTTGCCGATTTCCAGCACCAGCACGCCGTCGTCGCTCAGGTGCTCGGGCGCATCGCGCAGCAGCCGGCGCACAAAGTCCATGCCGTCACTGCCACCGGCCAGGGCCAGCACCGGCTCGGCCTGGTACTCGGCGGGCAGGGCGGCCATGCTGGCGGCATTGACGTAGGGCGGGTTGCACAGAATCAGGTCGTACGGGCCTTCCTGGGCCGGCAGGCCGTCGGCCTGCAGCAAGCGCACCCGGTCGGCCAGCGCATGGCGGTCGACATTGATGCGGGCCACCGCCAGCGCATCGGGCGAGAGGTCGCTGCCGTCCACCGTCACATCGGGGTAGGCCATGGCGGCCAGCACGGCCAGGCTGCCGTTGCCGGTGCACAGGTCCAGCACCCGCTGGGTGGCCGGGCTCAGCCAGGGGTCGATGCTGCCGTCGGCCAGCAGCTCGGCAATGAAGCTGCGCGGCACGATGGCGCGTTCGTCCACGTAGAACGGAATGCCTTGCAGCCAGGCCTCGCGGGTCAGGTAGGCGGCGGGCTGGCGGCTGGTGATGCGGCGCTCGATCAGCGCCGCCACCTGGGCCTGGGCCTCGGCGCCCACCGGTGGGTTTTCGCTGCCCACATCGGTGTCCAGCGGCAGGCCCAGTTGCCACAGCACCAGCCAGGCGGCCTCGTCGCGGGCATTGGCCGTGCCATGGCCAAAGGCCACGCCACTGGCCTGCAGACGCGCCGCACTGGCGGCGATCAACTCTTTGAGCGTCATGTGGCCACCGCGCGGGCGTTGAGGTTTTCCAGCACCCGGCGGTAGATGTTCTTGAGCGGCTCGATGTCGGCCACCGCCACATGCTCGTCGACCTTGTGGATGGTGGCGTTGGGCGGGCCCAGCTCGATCACCTGCGGGCAGATCTGTGCAATGAAGCGGCCGTCGCTGGTGCCCCCGGTGGTGGACAGCTCGGTGGTCAGACCGGTCTCTGCCTCGATGGCGTTCTGCACCGCCTGCACCAGCGTGCCGGGCGGCGTGAGAAAGGGGCGGCCGCCCAGCGTCCATTCGATGTCGAACGCCAGGCCATGCGCCTGCAGCACCGCTTGCAGCCGCTGCTGCAGGCCCTCGGGCGTTGACTCGGTGCTGAAACGGAAATTGAAATCGATCACCACGGTGCCGGGAATGACATTGGTCGCACCCGTGCCGCCATGGATGTTGCTGACCTGCCAGCTGGTGGCCGGGAAAAAAGCGTTGCCCTGGTCCCAGACCATGCCGGCCAGTTCGGTCAGCGCCGGTGCGGCCAGGTGGATGGGGTTTTGGGCCAGGTGGGGGTAGGCGATGTGGCCTTGCACGCCTTTGACGGTGAGCTTGCCGCTGAGCGAGCCGCGGCGGCCGTTCTTGATCATGTCACCGGTGCGTTCCACCGAGGTGGGTTCGCCAACGATGCAGTAGTCCAGCTTTTCGCCCCGGGCGCTCAGCCATTCGCAGACCTTGACCGTGCCGTCGTTGGCCGGGCCTTCCTCGTCGCTGGTCAGCAAAAAGGCCAGGCCCAACGCCGGCTGCGGGTGGGCGGCGAGGAACTCCTCCACCGCCACCACCATGGCCGCCAGCGAGGTCTTCATGTCGCTGGTGCCACGGCCGTAGAGCTTGCCGTCGCGGTGGGTGGGCACAAAGGGGTCGCTGGACCAGGCCGGCAACGGGCCGGTGGGCACGACGTCTGTGTGGCCGGCAAACACCAACAGCTCCGACGCCTTCCAGGCGCTGCCGGCCGGTGCGGGCAAGGGCTTGCGCACCGCCCACAGGTTGGCCACCCGAAAGTCATCGGGGCCGCTGGGCAGGGCGTGGCAGGCAAAGCCCAGGGCTTGCAGGCGTTCGGCAATCAGGTCCTGGCAGCCGGCGTCGTGGGGGGTGACCGAGGCGCGGGAGACCAGCGCTTCGGCCAGGTGCAGGGTGCGCGACATCAGTACTTGACGTCCAGGCTGATGTCGGTGAAGGTGGGCAGGTCGTCCGTGTCCTTGGGCAGCTCGGCCTTGACCGGTTTTTTCTGGGCATTCTCCAGCCGCCACATCAGGTTGGTGGGCGAGTCGGCAAAAGACAGGCCTTCTTCCCGCGTGACCCGGCCTTCGGTGATCAGCCGGGCGATGTCTTCCTCGAAGGTCTGCGAGCCATCGGCCAGCGATTTTTCCATCGCCTCCTTGACGCCCGACAGGTCGCCTTTTTCGATCAGCTCGGCAATCAGCTTGGTGTTGAGCATGATTTCCGCCGCCGGTGCCAGCCCCTGGTCCACGGTGCGCAGCAGGCGCTGCGACACCACCGCCTGCAGCGCGGAAGCCAAGTCGTTCAGCAGCGTGGGGCGCACCTCGACCGGGTAGAAGCTCAGCACCCGGTTCAGGGCCTGGTAGCTGTTGTTGGCATGCATGGTGGCCAGGCACAAATGGCCGGACTGGGCGTAGGCCACGGCGGCCGACATGGTCTCGCGGTCGCGGATTTCGCCGATCATGATCACGTCGGGCGCCTGGCGCAGCGCGTTCTTCAGGCCGATCTGCAGCGAGGCGGTGTCGTTGCCCACCTCGCGCTGGTTGACCACCGATTTCTTGTTTTTGAACAGGTACTCGATCGGGTCTTCGATGGTCAGGATGTGGCCGGCCATGCGCTCGTTGCGGTGGTCCAGCATGGACGCCAGCGTGGTGCTTTTGCCCGCGCCGGTGGAGCCCACCATCAGGATCAGGCCACGCTTGCGGGTGATCAGGTTGGCCAGCATCGGCGGCAGGTTCAGGGTTTCGAGCTTGGGAATGTCGAAGTTGATGCAGCGCACCACCGCCGCATAGGTACCGCGCTGGCGCAGACCGCTGAAGCGGAAGCGGCCCACACCCGCCAGGGAATGGGCCATGTTCAGCTCACCGGTTTCCTGCAGCTCTTCGATGTACTTGGCGGGCAGAATTTCCGCCAACAGGGCCAGCGGTGCCTCGGGCGGCAACACCTGCGAGTTGATCGGGATGCTTTGCCCCTTGATCTTCATCATCGCTGGCGTGTTGGCCGTCAGGTACAGGTCCGAGGCGTGACGCTCGGCCATCAACCGCAGAATGCGTTCCATCGTGCTCATAGGGGCCTCTTTCGCCAAAAGGATGGACTTGCCGCCGCGCCGGGCCGCCCCAAGCAAGGCAGCGCCCCCTTGGGGGGCAGCGCCGTACGCGAAGCGACAAGCGTGGGGGCCATGTTCAATCGCGCAGCAGGTCGTTCAGGCTGGTCTTGGCGCGGGTTTGCGCGTCGACGCGCTTGACGATCACCGCGCAGTACAGGCTGTACTTGCCGTCGGCACTCGGCAGGTTGCCCGACACCACCACCGAGCCGGACGGGATGCGGCCATAGGTCACGGTGCCGGTGGCGCGGTCATAAATCTTGGTGCTTTGGCCGATGTACACGCCCATGGAGATCACCGAGTTCTCCTCGACGATCACGCCTTCCACCACTTCCGAGCGGGCGCCAATGAAGCAGTTGTCCTCGATGATGGTGGGGTTGGCCTGCAGCGGCTCCAGCACGCCGCCCAGGCCCACGCCGCCGGACAGGTGCACGTTCTTGCCCACCTGGCAGCAGCTGCCCACCGTGGCCCAGGTGTCGACCATGGTGCCTTCGCCCACGTAGGCGCCGATGTTCACGTAGCTGGGCATCAGGATCGCGCCCTTGGCGATGAAGCTGCCGCGCCGGGCCACCGCCGGTGGCACCACACGCACGCCGGCTTCCTGCAGCTGGGCCGCGTCCATGTGGGCGAACTTGGTCTGCACCTTGTCGTAAAAGCCCAGGTCGCCGGCCTTCACCACCTCGTTGTCCTTCAGGCGGAAGCTCAGCAGCACGGCCTTCTTGATCCACTGGTGGGTGGTCCACTGGCCCACCGCCTCACGGGTGGCCACGCGCAGCCGGCCGGCGTTGAGTTCGCCGATGACATGCTCGACCGCATCGGCCACTTCCTTGGGCGCGCTCTTGGGGCTGAGGTTGGCGCGGTCGTCCCACGCGGCGTCGATGATCTGTTGGAGTTGTTGGGTCATGGCTCAGGGTCTCAGGTCAGGATGGAGATTGGGTGTAGGCAAGGATGCGGCGGGCGGCTTCCACACATTCGGCGGTGTCGGCCACCAGCGCCATGCGGATGCGGCCCCGGCCGGGGTTGTGGCCATGGGCGTCGCGCGCCAGGTAGCTGCCCGGAAGCACAATCACATTGTATTGAGCCAGCAGGCCACGGGCGAAGGCCTGGTCGTCGCCCCCGGGCACGCCGGCCCACAGGTAGAAGCCGGCGTCGGGCAGGGCCAGGTCCAGCACCGGCGCCAGGATGGGGGTGACCTGCTCGAACTTGGCCCGGTACAGCGCCCGGTTGTCGGCCACATGGGCCTCGTCGTACCAGGCCGCGGCGCTGGCAGCCTGCACCACCGGGCTCATGGCGCTGCCATGGTAGGTGCGGTAGAGCAAAAAGGCCTTCAGCAGCGCGGCGTCACCGGCCACAAAGCCGCTGCGCAGGCCGGGCACGTTGCTGCGCTTCGAAAGGCTGGTGAAGGCCACCAGGTTCTTGAAATCGCTGCGGCCCAGCTGGGCGGCCGCCTGCAATCCACCCAGCGGCGGCTCGTCGCGGAAATAGATCTCGCTGTAGCACTCGTCGGAGGCGATCACAAAGCCATGGCGGTCGCTCAAGGCAAACAGACGGGCCCATTCGTCCAGCGGCATCACCGCACCGGTGGGGTTGCCGGGCGAGCAGACAAACAGCACCTGGGTGCGGGCCCAGACCGCTTCGGGCACCGCGTCCCAATCCACCGCGAAGTTGCGCGCCGGGTCGGACGGCGCGTAAAACGGCTCGGCGCCGGCCAGCAGCGCTGCACCTTCGTAGATTTGGTAGAAGGGGTTTGGACACACCACCACCGGCCCCTGGCCCTGGGCGTCGCGCCGGGTGGGGTCGAGCACGGTCTGCACAAAGGCGAACAAGGCCTCGCGTGAGCCGTTCACCGGCAGCACCTGGGTGGCCGGGTTGACCGCCAGGCCGTAGCGCCGTTGCAGCCAGCGGCAACAGGCCTCGCGCAGCCGGGGCTCGCCCAGCGTGGCCGGGTAGCTGGCCAGACCGGCCAGCGCGCCGCTCAGCGCGGTTTTGATGAACTCGGGCGTGGGGTGGCGGGGCTCGCCGATGCCCAGGCTGATGGCCGGGTAAGCCGGGTTGGGGGTGATGTCGGCAAACAGGGCCCGCAGCCGCTCGAAAGGGTAGGGCTGCAGGCGGGAAAGCAGGGGATTCATCGCCGGGATTATCGGTGCTCGCTGTCCGGGTGGCCCTGCGCGGGCCGGGGGCGGGGCCCACGGCGGGCGGCGGCGGGGCCTGCTCAGGTAACATTTGCGCTGATCCCAAGGGTTTCCCCTGGATCTGTGGCGTCGCCCCTGGCCGATTCGTCCCCCTCCCAACACAGGTTCGCCGTGCGTCTTTCGTCGATCAAGCTTTCCGGCTTCAAGTCCTTTGTGGAGCCCACCAACTTCCTGCTGCCCGGCCAACTGGTCGGTGTGGTGGGGCCGAACGGCTGCGGCAAGTCCAACATCATGGACGCGGTGCGCTGGGTGCTGGGCGAAAGCAAGGCCAGCGAGCTGCGCGGCGAGTCCATGCAGGACGTGATCTTCAACGGCAGCAATTTGCGCAAGCCGGCCAGCCGGGCCAGCGTGGAGCTGGTGTTCGACAACGCCGACCACCGCGCCGGCGGGCAATGGGCGCAGTTCCCCGAGATCGCCGTCAAACGGGTGCTGACCCGCGACGGCACCTCCAGCTACTACATCAACAACCAGCCGGTGCGTCGGCGCGACGTGCAGGACGTGTTCCTGGGCACCGGCCTGGGGCCGCGGGCCTACGCCATCATCGGCCAGGGCACGATCAGCCGCATCATCGAGTCCAAACCCGAAGAACTGCGGCTGTTCCTCGAAGAGGCCGCCGGTGTCTCCAAATACAAGGAGCGCCGCCGCGAAACCGAACACCGTCTGTCCGACACCCGCGAGAACCTGACCCGGGTCGAAGACATCCTGCGCGAGCTCAACGCCAACCTGGAGCGGCTGGAAAAGCAGGCCGAGGTGGCCCAGGCCTACAACACGCTGCAGGCCAGCGTGACGCTGAAGCAGCAGCAGCTGTGGTTTCTGAAGCGGCGCGAGGCCGAGAGCGAGCAGGCCCGCATCAAGACCGAGGCCAACCAGGCCTTGAACGACCTGGAGTCGCGCATCGCCGACCTGCGGCACGTGGAAGCCGAGCTGGAAACCATACGCCAGGCCCATTACGCCGCCGGTGACCAGGTCAACCAGGCCCAGGGCGCGCTGTACGAGGCCAGCGCCGAGGTCGGCCGGCTGGAGTCGGAAATCCGCTTTGTGGTGGAGGGCCGGGCCCGGGTCGAGCAGCGGCTGGTCACGCTCAAAGAGCAGGCCGCGCAATGGGCCCAGCGCGGCGACGAGGCCAGCGCCGAGCTGAACACCCTGATGGAAGACGACGCCACCGCCGCCGACCGGGCCGAGTTGCTGGCCGCCCAGGTGGAAGAGCAGGCCCGCCAGCTGCCCGACCTGGAAGACGGGCTGCGCCAGGCCCAGGGCCGGGCCAACGCCCAGCGCAGCACGGTGGGCCAGGTGCAGCAGCAAATCCAGGTGCTGGCTGCCGAGCAGCGCAGCATCGAAGAGCAGTCACGGAATTTGAATGCCCGCCGCGAACGGCTGCAGGCCGATCGCAACGCGCTGGCCGCGCCCGACGAGGCCCGACTGGCCGGCCTGCAGGCCGAGCTGCAGCTGGCCCAGGAAGAATCGGCCGCCTCCGAGGGCCGCCTGCACGAGCTGCAGGACAGCGTGCCCCAGCTCGACGACGAGCGGCGCAGCCGGCAGCAGCATGTCAACACCGAGGCCCGCCAGCTGGCCGACCTGTCGGCCCGGTTGGAGGCGCTGAAGGCGCTGCAGGACAAGGTCAAGACCGACGGCAAGCTCAAACCCTGGTTGACCCGCCACGGCCTGGAGGGCATGGCCGGTTTCTGGAACCGCATTCACATCGAGTCCGGCTGGGAAAACGCCCTGGAGGCCGCGCTGCGCGAGCGCCTGGGCGCGCTGGAGGTCAGCCGGCTGGAGACGGTGCGGGCCTTTGGCAACGACGCGCCGCCGGCCAAGCTGGCCTTTTTCAGCCCGCCGCCCGCGGCCCTGCCCACGCCGGCGCGCGAGGGCCTGTCGCCGCTGCTGGGCCTGCTGCGCCTGAACGACGCCAGCCACCAGGCTTTGCTGACGGAGTGGCTGCACGGCTGTTTCACCGCCGCCAGCTTTGACGAGGCCCTGACCGCGCGCAGCCAGTTGCTGCCCGGCGAGGCCATCTACCTGGCCTCGGGCCACACCGTCACCGCCCACAGCGTCAGCCTGTACGCCCCAGACTCCGAGCAGGCCGGCCTGCTGGCCCGGGCCCAGGAGATCGAGAATCTCGACAAACAGCTGCGCGCCCAGTCCCTCATTGCCGAAGAATCCCGCGCCGCTCTGGTGCGCGCCGAGGCCGCCTACGCCGACGCCTCGCAGCGCCTGGTGGCGGTGCGCCGCGAGGCCAGCCTGGGACAAAGCCGGGCCCATGAATTGCAGGTGGAAACGCTGCGCCTGGAGCAGCTGGCCGAGCAGGCCCGTGCCCGCAGCGCCCAGCTGGGTGCCGACCTGGGCGAGATCGAGGCCCAGCTCGACGAGCTGCAGGAGCGTCGCGTCACCGCCGAGGCCCGTTTTGAAGAACTGGACATGCAGCTGGCCGACAGCCAGGAGCGTCATGCCCAGCTCGACGAGCTGGTGATGGGCGCCGAGCGCCAGTTGTCCGACTGCCGCGAGCAGCAGCGCCGGCTGGAGCGCGAGGCCCAGGAGGCCACCTTTGCCCAGCGCAGCCTGCAGGCCCGCCAGGCCGAGCTGAGCCGGGCCATGGACACCGCAGCCCAGCAAAGCCGCTCACTGGCCGATGAAACCACCCGGGCCCATGACGAGCTGGCCCGGCTGTCGGACGCCGCCGCCCAGGGCGGCCTGCAGTCGGCGCTGGCCTTGAAGCTGGAGCGCGAGGCGGCCCTGGGCGCCCAGCGCAGCGCCTACGACGACCTGACCGCCAAGCTGCGCGCCAGCGACGAGCGCCGGCTGTCGCTGGAGCGGGCGCTGGACCCGCTGCGCCAGCGCATCACCGATTTCCAGCTCAAGGAGCAGGCCGCCCGCCTGGGTCTGGAGCAGTACACCCAGCTGCTGGCCGACGCCGGCGCCGACCTGGAGGCCGTGGGCCAGTCGGTGGCCGAGGGCCAGGTGCGACTGGCCGGCCTGCAGGGCGAGATCGACCGGCTGAACCGCGAGATCGCCGCGTTGGGTGCGGTGAATCTGGCGGCGCTGGACGAGCTGGCCTCGGCCCGGGAACGCAAGCAGTTCCTCGACGCCCAGTCGGCCGACCTGGTGGAGGCCATGACCACGCTGGAAGACGCCATTCGGAAGATCGACGCCGAAACCCGCGAGCTGCTGTCGGGCACCTTCAACGCGGTCAACGAGCACTTTGGCCGCATGTTCCCCGAGCTGTTCGGCGGCGGCAATGCCAAGCTGATGATCACCGGCGACGAAATCCTCGACTCCGGCGTGCAGGTCATGGCCCAGCCGCCGGGCAAGAAAAACCAGACCATCCATTTGCTGTCGGGTGGCGAGAAGGCACTCACCGCCATCGCGCTGGTGTTCGCCATCTTCCAGCTGAACCCGGCCCCGTTCTGTTTGCTGGACGAGGTGGACGCGCCGCTGGACGACGCCAACACCGAGCGCTACGCCAAGCTGGTGCGCAGCATGAGCAAGGACACCCAGTTTTTGTTCATCAGCCACAACAAGATCGCGATGGAAATGGCCGAGCAACTGATTGGCGTGACCATGCAGGAGCAGGGTGTGTCCCGCATCGTCGCGGTGGACATGGAGTCCGCCGTCGGCCTGGCAGAAACGGCATGAGCATCAGATGAGCAATTTCACCGTTGGATTGGCGATCATTGGCGGCCTGGTGCTGGCCGGCGTGATCGCCCACAGCACCTGGACCTCGCGGCGCAACGCGCCCAAGCTGGCCCAGCCGGATTCGGTGCCCGGCGAAGACGCCGCCCCGCCACAGATCGAACCCACGCTGGACGGTGTGCCCCATCCGCCCCCCGCCTTGCTGGACGAGGCGCTGGATGCGGTGGCGCTGGACGGCCCGGCTTCGTCGCTGGCCCAGGCCGACAAACGCCCGGGGCTGGATGCGCTGATCGACGTCATCGTGCCGGTCACGCTGGAGGGCCCGGTGTCGGGCGACGCGGTGATTGCCGCGCTGCCGGCCACCCGGCGCGCCGGCAGCAAACCCTTTGCGGTGGAGGGCCAGCACGAGGCCTCGCGGCAATGGGAAGCCCCGCAGGCGGGCCGGCGCTACAGCGCCTTGCAGATCGGCCTGCAGCTGGCCAACCGCACCGGCGCGCTGAACGAGATCGAGTTTTCCGAATTCGTCGTCAAGGCCCAGGCCTTTGTCGACACCGTCAACGGCCTGCCCGAGTTTCCCGACATGCTGGACGCGGTGGCCCGGGGTCGCGAGCTGGACCAGTTTGCCAGCGGCCATGACGCCCAGCTGAGCTTCACGCTGCGGGCCCGCCACGCGGCCTGGAGCCCGGGTTATGTGCAGCAGCATGCCGCCCGGCTGGGTTTTGTGGCCGGCGCCATTCCCGGCCGCATGGTGCTGGTGTCGGGCGGGGCGTCGCCGTCGCCGCTGCTGGTGCTGAGCTTTGACACCCAGGCCGCCTTGTCCGACGACCCGGCCCAGTCGGCCATCCGCGAGGTCTCGCTGACGCTGGACGTGCCCCATGTGGACCGGGCGGAGGCGCCGTTCGAGCGCATGCGTGGCGCCGCCATGGCGCTGGCCGCGGCCATGGACGGCAGCATGGTGGACGACGACGGCCAGGCCATCCGGCCCGAGGCGCTGGACGGCATCGCCACCGACCTGGAACAGCTCTACGACGCGCTGGACGGCCGCGACCTGTCGGCCGGCTCGCCGGTGGCCCGGCGTTTGTTTTCCTGAGCATGGACAGCCCAAACACCACAGCGACCGACGCTGAGCGCGAGCGCGCGGCCGAATTGCGCGCGCTGCTGCACCACCATGCCCACCGGTATTACGTGCTGGACGACCCCGAGCTGCCCGACGCCGAGTACGACCGCTTGTTCCAGGAGTTGCAGTCGCTGGAGGCGGCCCACCCCGAACTGCTGACCGACGATTCGCCCACGCAGCGCGTGCTGGGGGCGGTGATGGACGGCCTCACACCGGTGCGGCACCGTGTGCCCATGCTCAGCATCCGGACGGAAACCGACACCACGCAAGCCGGGGCTGAAAACTTCGAGCTGCAAATTCGCAATTACCTGGCTTCAGAGCAGCGGCGCACGGAACTCAAACCGACGGAGCCGCGCTACCGCGCCGAGCCCCTGTGTGCCGAGGCGCTGGCGGTGTTGTCCGGCCAGCCGATTGAGTTCGTGGCGGAGCCCAAGTTCGACGGCCTGGCCATGAGCCTGCGCTATGAACAGGGCCTGCTGGTGCAGGCCGCCACGCGGGGCGATGGCGAGGTGGGTGAGGAGGTGACCCACAACATCCGCACCATCCGGCAGATCCCGCTGCGGTTGTCGAGTGATGGGCGGGCCCCGCCGGTGCTGGAGGTGCGGGGCGAGGTCTACATGCGCCGTGCCGATTTCGACCGGCTCAACGAGCGCCAGCGCGAGGCCGATGGCAAGACCTTTGTGAACCCGCGCAATGCGGCGGCCGGTGCGGTGCGCCAGCTCGACTCGGGCATCACGGCGCAGCGGCCGCTGTCGTTTTTTGCCTATGGCCTGGGCGAAGTCACGCCGGCCAGCGCGGGCGGGCCGGATTTCGCCACCCACCACGAGATGCTGCAGCGGCTCAAGGCCTGGGGTTTCCCGGTGGCCTCGCAGGTGCGCATCGCGCATGGGGCGGCCGAGCTGGTGGCGTTCCACCAGCAGATTGGCGCTGAGCGCGATGCCTTGCCCTACGACATCGACGGTGTGGTTTACAAGGTCAACAGCCTGGCCTTGCAGCGCGAGCTGGGCTTTGTGACCCGTGAGCCACGCTGGGCGGTGGCGCACAAGTACCCGGCGCAGGAGCAGCTCACCACGGTGGTGGCCATCGAGGTGCAGGTGGGCCGCACCGGCAAGCTCACGCCGGTGGCCAAGCTGGCGCCGGTGTTTGTGGGCGGTGTCACCGTCACCAACGCCACGCTGCACAACGAGGACGAGGCCCGCCGCAAGGACGTGCGGGTGGGCGACACCGTCATCGTGCGCCGGGCCGGCGACGTGATTCCCGAGGTGGTGGCGGTGCTGCCCGACAAGCGGCTGCAGGATGCGCAGCTGTTCACCATGCCGCGCCATTGCCCGGTCTGTGGTTCGGACGCGGTGCGCGAGGAGGACGAGGCCGATTACCGCTGCACCGGGGGCCTGTTCTGCGCGGCCCAGCGCAAGCAGGCCCTGCTGCACTTCGCCCAGCGCCGGGCGGTGGAGGTCGACGGCCTGGGCGACAAGCTGGTCGAGCAGATGGTGGACGCCGGCATCGTGCACACCCTGCCCGATTTGTACCGCCTGGGTTTTGCCGCGCTGGCGGCACTGGACCGCATGGCCGAGAAATCGGCGCAAAACCTGCTGGCTGCGCTGGAGGCGTCCAAACAAACCACCTTGCCGCGCTTTCTGTTCGGCCTGGGCATTCGCCATGTGGGCGAGGCCACGGCCAAGGCCCTGGCCCGCCATTTCGGCCGGCTGGACGCCATCATGGACGCCACGCCCGAGCAGCTGCTGGAAGTGGCCGACGTGGGGCCGGTGGTGGCGCAAAGCATCCGCACCTTCTTTGACCAGGCCCACAACCGCGAGGTGGTGGAGCAGCTGCGTGCCTGTGGGCTGAGCTGGCCCGAGGGCGAGCCCGAGGCCGGCGCCCCTTTGCCGCTGGCCGGCCAAACCTATGTCATCACCGGCACCCTGCCCACGCTGGGCCGCGAGGAGGCCAAGGCCATGCTGGAAGCGGCTGGTGCCAAGGTGGCCGGTTCGGTCAGCAAGAAGACCACCGCGGTGGTGGCGGGCGCCGAGGCCGGCAGCAAGCTGGACAAGGCGCGCGAACTGGGCCTGCCGGTGCTCGACGAAGCCGGCCTGCGGGCCTTGCTCGGCGCCTGAGTCCCCGGGCCGTTGGCCGTTACACAGGCTTACCCGGCGACACGCGCCAGAGGTCAGTCCCGCGGTTTGGTGGCGCGTTGAGAGTGCATGACCCAAGGAGACTTTCCCATGCGTGCACCCCGTTTTCTGGTGGCCACCGCCACCGTTGGCCTGATCACCCTGTTGTCCGGCTGTGTGGTGGTGCCGCTCGGCTCGCCCTATGGCCGTCACCATGGCGGCTACTACCAAGGTGGGGTGGTGGTGGAGCAGCCGGTGGTGGTGGCCCCTGCACCGCGTTACGGCGGCTACGGCTATCGCCGCGATGGCGGTGACCGCCGCGACTGGCGCTGAGCCCGCTTTCGCCAAGGCCGGCGCGATAATCGCGCATGGCTTTGCATGAGATTCTGAAAATGGGCGACCCGCGGCTGCTGCGGGTCGCCCAACCCGTCACCGCCTTCGACACCGACGGCCTGCACCGCCTGGTGGCCGACCTGCTGGACACCATGGCCGCCGCCAACGGGGCCGGGTTGGCCGCGCCGCAGATCGGCGTTGACCTGCAGGTGGTGGTGTTCGGCACCGACGCCCCCAACCCCCGCTACCCCGACGCCCCGGTGGTGCCCCGCACCGTGCTGGTCAACCCCGTCATCACCCCGCTGAGCGACGCCCAGGAAGACGGCTGGGAGGGCTGTTTGTCGGTGCCCGGGCTGCGCGGCCTGGTGCCACGCTTCAGCCGCATCCGCTACACCGGCTTTGACCTCTATGGGGACCCGATAGACCGCACGGTGGACGGCTTCCACGCCCGGGTGGTGCAGCACGAGTGCGACCACCTGATCGGCCGGCTTTACCCGACCCGCATGCGCGACCTCACCCAGCTTGGCTTCACCGAGGTGCTGTTCCCCGGACTGGACCCGGCGCAGGACGACTGAATTCCCGACGGGGGATGGCAAGACAAACACAAAGGGCCTGCAATGCAGGCCCTTTGTGCGGGAGAGAAGCCGAAGGCTTACTTGGCGGCAGGCTTGGTGTCGGCCTTGACATCCACCTTGGCATCGGCCTTCACCGCGGGCACGGCGGGCACAGCAGGCGTCGCGGCCTTGGCGGCGCCGACAGCGCCCTTGGCAGTGTCTGCTGCCGCAGCCTTGGCCGGCTCAGCCGACTTGGCGGCGGCCTTGGCGTCCACCTTGGCATCGGCCTTCATTTCGGCCTTGGCCGCAGCGGAGGCGGCCGGGCTGGCGGGGGTGGCCGGGGCGGCGGCATGGCCAGCGGCGAAGCTGTGGCCGGCCAGCAGCAGGGCGGAAGAAGCGAGCAGGGTGGCGAGGACTTTGTTCATCAGAGAGACTCCATTTTGTTCAAGTTCACGTCGAACTGACGTCTACCTTCAACGGGCGGGCCGGTGAAGCGATGACCGTTTTTTCGGGTCTTACAGAGGCTTACGACTTTCTAACCGGGTGACGGCGCCAAGGTCCACCGAAAGCCATTTGGCGCGTTATGCGTGGCCTGCCGGCCGGGGTCAGTTGGCCAGCGCTTCGAGCAGCTCGGTCTCGATGGCGATCTGCGCCTTGTTTTGCTGCAACTCGGGGCCATCGATCAGAAAGGTGTCTTCGACCCGTTCGCCCAGCGTCGCCACCTTGGCCAGCCGCAGGTTGATGTGGTGTTTGGCCAGCACCCGGGCCACGCAGTAAAGCAGGCCCACGCGGTCGCTGGCCGAGATGTTGAGCAGCCAGCTCTGGGCTTTTTCGTCGGGCCGCAGGTCGACCCGCGGCGCGATGGGGAAGCTCTTCACCCGGCGTGACACCCGGCCCCGGCTGGGCGGTGGCAGCGGGCCAGCCTGGGCGATGGTGTGCTCCAGCTCGCTTTCCACCATGCTGATCATCTCGCGGTGGTGTTCGGGCAAAAAGGAGGTCACCACCTGGAAGGTGTCGAGCGCGTAGCCGTTTTGCGCGGTGTGGATCTTGGCGTCCAGGATGCTGAAGCCGGCCTGGTCGAAGTAGCCACAGATGCGGGCAAACAGGTCGGGCGCGTCGGGCGTGTAGACCAGCACCTGCAGGCCTTCACCGACCGGCGAGCGGCGGCTGCGCACAATGGTTCTGGCCTCTGCCGCGGGCTGGCCCGCGGCCACCACATGGCGCGACAGGTGGCGGGCGTGCCAGGCGATGTCGGTGGCGTCGTGGCGCATGAAATAGCCCACGTCCAGCGTGTCCCACAGCCGTTTGTAGGCCTCGAAGGGCTCGGCGTACAGCGCCAGCTGCACCAGCGCCTCGCGTTTGCGGGCCTCCACATCGGCCTGCGGGTCGGCGTCGCGGCCGCCCAGCGTGCGCAGGGTGTAGCGGTACAGGTCTTCCAGCAGCTTGCCTTTCCAGGCGTTCCAGACCTTGGGGCTGGTGCCACGGATGTCGGCCACGGTCAGCAGGTAGAGCGCGGTGAGCCGGCGCTCGTCACCGACCCGTTTGGCAAAGGCGGCAATCACGTCGGGGTCGCTCAGGTCTTCCTTCTGCGCCACCCGGCTCATGGTCAGGTGCTCGCGCACCAGGAACTCGATCAGCCGGGTGTCTTCGCGCCCCTCGGCGCCGCTCAGGCCATGGGCGCGGCAGAACTTGCGCACCTCGTGGCCGCCCAGTTCGGAGTGGTCACCGCCGCGGCCCTTGGCGATGTCATGGAACAGCGCGGCCACGTACAGCACCCAGGGCTTGTCCCAGCCGGCGGCCAGCTGCGAGCAGAACGGGTACTCGTGGGCGTGTTCGGCGATGAAGAAGCGCCGCACATTGCGCAGCACCATCAGGATGTGCTGGTCCACCGTGTAGACGTGGAACAGGTCGTGCTGCATCTGGCCGACGATGCCGCGGAACACCCACAGGTAGCGGCCCAGCACCGAGGTCTGGTTCATCAGCCGCATCGCGTGGGTGATGCCCTTGGGCTCGCGCAGGATGGCCATGAAGGTGGCCCGGTTCACCGGGTCCTGGCGGAAGGCGCCGTTCATCACATGGCGGGCGTTGTACAGCGCCCGCAGCGTGCGGGCCGACAGGCCCTTGACGCCCACCGTTCGCTGGTAAACCAGAAAGGTCTCCAGGATGGCGTGCGGCTCGCGCTGGTACAGGTCGTCGCTGGCCACTTCCAGCATGCCGGCCTTGATGGCAAAACGGGCGTTGATGGGCTCGGGCTCGTGGGTGCTGTCGCCGCGGTCGCGGCCCAGCCGCTCCTCGATGTTGAGCAGCAGGATCTGGTTGAGCTGGGTCACCGCCTTGGCCGCCCAGTAGTAGCGCCGCATTAGCAGCTCGCTGGCCCGCACAAAACTGGGTTTGCCGCCGCCGTCAGGGGTCGGGCCGGTGGTGTGGCTGTAGCCAAACGACTCGGCCACCACCGTTTGCAGGTCGAACACCAGCCGGTCTTCGCGGCGCTGGGCCAGGATGTGCAGCCGGGCCCGGACCAGGCTCAGCAGCGCCTGGTTGCGCTTGATTTGCTTGGCCTCGAAGGCGGTGGTCAGTCCGTGGCGCACCAGCTCGTCCCAGGAGCCGCCGTAGCCGGCCGCCTTGGCCACCCACAGGATGACCTGCAGGTCGCGCAGGCCACCGGGGCTTTCCTTGCAGTTGGGCTCCAGCGCGTAGGGCGTGTTCTCGAACTTGTTGTGGCGCTGGCGCATCTCCAGCGTTTTGGCGACGAAAAAGGCCTGGGGGTCGATTTGGGCCTCGAAGCGCTGGCGGAAGCCTGCGTACAGCGTGCGGTCGCCGGTGACCAGGCGCGACTCCAGCAGCGAGGTCTGCACCGTGACGTCCTTGGCGGCCTCGTCCAGGCATTCGCTGACGGTGCGCACGCTGGAGCCGATTTCCAGCCCGGTGTCCCAGCAGCTGCCGATGAAGGCCTCCAGCCGTGCTTTCAGCGCGGCGTCGGTTTCCGGCGACTGGTTGTCGGGCATCAGCACCAGCACGTCGACGTCGGAGCAGGGGAAGAGTTCGCCACGACCGAAGCCGCCCACGGCCACCAGTGCGAAAGGGGTGCCGAAGCCGGCGGCCTCCCACAGCGCCACCAGGGTCTGGTCGGCCAGTTTGGCCAGTCGCAGCAGGGTGCTGGCCACGCCCCGGGTGGAGGCCCCGGTGGCCCGCAAGGCCTCGACCAGCTGCGCCTTGTCGTGGCGGAAGCTGTCGCGCAGGGCTTTCAGGTCGGCCATGGCCGTCGGTGCGCGGGGCCCGGACCGCTCAGGCGGGCAGGGCGGTGGCAGGGGCCGCGGCGCTGACGAAGGCCGGCGCTGGCGGGCTGCCGGCCGACAGCGTCAGCACCTCGTAGCCGGTCTCGGTGACCAGCACCGTGTGCTCCCACTGGGCTGACAGCGAGTGGTCTTTGGTGACGATGGTCCAGCCGTCGCTCATCGAGCGGATGTCGCGCCGGCCGGCGTTGATCATGGGCTCGATGGTGAAGGTCATGCCGGGCTTGAGCTCGTCCAGCGTGCCCGGCTTGCCGTAGTGCAGCACCTGAGGCTCTTCATGGAAGACTTTGCCGATGCCGTGGCCACAGAACTCGCGCACCACGCTGAAGCCATTGCCTTCGGCGAATTTCTGGATCGCGTGGCCGATGTCACCCAGCCGGGCGCCTGGCTTGACGCGCACGATGCCGTGCCACATGGCCTCGTAGGTGAAGCTGCACAGCCGCTTGGCGGCGATCGAGCTGTCACCCACCACAAACATCCGGCTGGTGTCGCCATGCCAGCCGTCCTTGATGACGGTGACGTCGATGTTGACGATGTCGCCCTTTTTCAGCGGCTTGTCATTGGGGATGCCATGGCAGACCTGGTGGTTGATCGAGGTGCAGATCGACTTGGGGTAGGGGCTGTAGCCGGGTGGCTGGTAGTTCAGCGGCGCCGGAATGGCCTGCTGGACCTGGGTGATGTAGTCGTGGGCGAGCTTGTCCAGGGCGTTGGTGGTGACACCGGGCTTGACGTGCGGCGTGAGGAAATCCAGCACTTCGGAGGCCAGCCGGCCGGCAACACGCATGCCTGCGATGCCCGCCGCGTCTTTGTAGGTGATGCTCATGCCGGAATTATCCCACCGGGCCGGAAATCACGTGGGTGAGGGCGGCTAAAATTGGCGTTTTGACGCAGCCGGCGGCCCATCCAGCGTTGCCGGTCCTACCCAGGCCACCACCGTGACCCACCACCTGACCCCGTTCGAGGGCGGCAGCGCCCTCAGCGACTTCCGCATCCACCAACTCCTCCCGCGCCTGCAAGCGGTGCATGACAAGGTCATCGGCCTGGCCGCCCGCCATGTGCACCTGGTGGCCACCGAGACCGCCATGGACGGCGCGCTGCGCGAACGCCTGGCGGCGCTGCTGACCTATGGCGAGCCCTACACCGGCCCGGCCGATGGCGAGGTGATCGTGGTGTCGCCACGTTTTGGCACGGTGTCACCCTGGGCCTCCAAGGCCACCGACATCGCCCACAACTGCGGCCTGGCGGTCAAACGCATCGAGCGCCTGACCGAGTACCGGGTGGTGTTGAAGGCCGGCCTGCTGTCCAAGCCCAGCCTCAGCGAGGCCCAGCGCGCCCAGGTGGCCGACCTGCTGCACGACCGCATGACCGAAAGCGCGATGTTCGACCGCGCCACCGCGGCCGGCCTGTTCACCGAGCTGCAGCCGGCGCCCATGGCCCAGGTCGACGTGCTGGGTGGCGGCCGGGCCGCACTGGTCGAGGCCAACACCACCTTTGGCCTGGCGCTGGCCGAGGACGAGATCGACTACCTGGTGACCGCCTTCACCCAGCTCGGCCGCAACCCGACCGACGTGGAGCTGATGATGTTCGCCCAGGCCAACAGCGAACATTGCCGCCACAAGATCTTCAACGCCCAGTTCACCATCGACGGCGTGGCGCAAGAACGCAGCATGTTCGGCATGATCCGCCACACCCACCAGACCAGCCCGCAGCACATGGTGGTGGCCTATTCCGACAACGCCTCGGTGATGGAGGGCAACCCCGTCCAGCGTTTCATGGCCATTCCGGGTTTGAACCCGGCGGCATCGTCGCTGGTTCGCTATGAAAAGCAAAGCGCACTGAGCCATGTGCTGATGAAGGTGGAAACCCACAACCACCCGACCGCCATCTCTCCCTTTCCCGGCGCCTCCACCGGCGCCGGCGGCGAAATCCGCGACGAGGGCGCGACCGGCCGCGGCTCGCGGCCCAAGGCCGGCCTGACCGGCTTCACCGTCTCCAAGCTGTTCGACGGTCCTTTTGGTAAGTTCGGCAAGCCCGAGCACATCGCCAGCCCGCTGCAAATCATGACCGAGGGCCCGCTGGGGGGTGCGGCCTTCAACAACGAGTTCGGCCGGCCCAATTTGCTGGGCTATTTCCGCGAGTACGAACAGGCCGTGCCCAGCGACGTGGACACGGTGCAGCGCGGCTACCACAAGCCCATCATGATCGCCGGCGGTTTGGGGCAAATCGACGCTGGCCTCACCCACAAGATCGAGTTCCCCGCCGGTTCGCTGCTGGTGCAGCTGGGCGGGCCGGGCATGCGCATCGGCATGGGTGGCAGCGCCGCCAGCTCCATGGCCACCGGCGCCAACGCCGCCGAACTGGACTTTGACTCGGTGCAACGCGGCAACCCCGAAATCCAGCGCCGGGCGCAGGAGGTCATCAACCACTGCTGGGCCCAGGGCGCGGCCAACCCCATCCTGGCCATCCACGACGTCGGTGCCGGTGGCCTGTCGAATGCCTTCCCCGAGCTGACGAATGACGCCGGCCGTGGCGCCCGCTTCGACCTGCGTGCCGTGCCGCTGGAAGAAAGCGGCCTGGCGCCCAAGGAAATCTGGTGCAACGAGAGCCAGGAACGCTATGTGCTGGCCATCGCGCCCGAGTCGCTGGCCAGTTTCCAGGCCTTTTGTGAGCGCGAGCGCTGCCCGTTTGCGGTGGTGGGTGTGGCCACCGAGGAACGGCAGCTGGTGCTGACAGATCAGGACGCCGCAGCGCCGGGCCGCCCCAAGCAAGGCACGGCCCCCTCGGGGGGCAGCGAACCACACGCAGTGGGGAGCGTGGGGGCTGCTGTCGACATGCCCATGAATGTGTTGTTGGGCAAGCCCCCCAAGATGCACCGCGACGTGGCCCGCATCGCCCGCCAGTTCCCGCCGCTGAACCTGACCGGTGTGGACCTGCAAAAGGCCTGCATCGACGTGCTGGCCAACCCCACGGTGGCGTCCAAGCGCTTTTTGATCACCATCGGCGACCGCACGGTGGGTGGCTTCAGCCACCGCGACCAGATGGTGGGCCCCTGGCAGGTGCCGGTGGCCGACTGCGCCGTGACCCTGGCCGACCACAGCGGTTTTGCCGGTGAGGCCATGGCCATGGGCGAGCGCACGCCGCTGGCCGCCATCGACGCGCCGGCCTCGGGCCGGATGGCGGTGGCCGAGGCCATCACCAATTTGCTGGCCGCACCCATGGAGTTGCCGCGCGTCAAGCTGTCAGCCAACTGGATGGCTGCCTGTGGCGAACCCGGCGAAGACGCCGCGCTGTACGACACGGTGCAGGCGGTGGGCATGGAGTTGTGCCCCGCTTTGGGCATCAGCATCCCGGTGGGCAAGGACAGCCTGTCCATGCGCACCCAGTGGAAAACCGAGGCCGGGTCGCACAAGGTCACCTCGCCGGTGAGCCTGATCGTCACCGCCTTTGCCACGCTGGGTGACGTGCGGGGCACGCTCACGCCCCAGCTCAACGCCACCGAGGCCCACACCACGCTGGTGCTGGTGGACCTGGGCCGTGGCCAGAACCGCATGGCCGGGAGCATCCTGGCGCAAACCCTGAACCAGGTCGGCGACCGGGTGCCCGACCTCGACCAGCCGCAAGACCTGGTGAACCTGGTCAACGCGGTGAACGAGTTGCGCCAGGCCGGCCAGCTGCTGGCCTACCACGACCGCAGCGACGGCGGCCTGTTCGCCACCGTCTGCGAGATGGCCTTTGCCGGCCAGGTGGGTGTGGCGCTGAACGTGGACATGCTGGTCACCGAAGGCGACGGCATTGGCGACAGCCGCATGGACATGGGCGACGCCAAGAACTGGGCCGGCCAGGTCAGCGCCCGCCGCGAGGAATTGACGCTGAAGGCGCTGTTCAACGAGGAACTGGGTGTGGTGCTGCAGGTGCGTGCGGCCGACCGCAGCGCGGTGATGCAGACCCTGCGCCAGCACGGCCTGTCCAAACACAGCCATGTGGTGGGCAAGACCCGGCCGGCCGGCAGCGCCATTGCCGCCGGTGTGGGCCAGGTCCAGGTCTGGCGCGACACCAAGCCGGTGTTCAGCGCCAGCCTCAGTGATTTGCACCAGGTCTGGGACAGTGTGAGCTGGAAGATCAACCAGCAGCGTGACAACCCGGCCTGTGCCGATGCCGAACACGCGGCCGCCGGTGCCGCTGGCGACCCTGGCCTGCATGTGAGCCTGGGCTTCGATCCGGCCGACAACGTGGCCGCGCCCTTCCTGAACCTGGCCCGGCCCAAGGTGGCGGTGCTGCGCGAGCAGGGTGTCAACTCCCATGTGGAAATGGCCTACGCCTTCCACGAGGCCGGTTTCGACGCCATCGACGTGCACATGACCGATTTGCAGACCGGCCGTGCCCGCTTGCAGGACTTCAAGGGTGTGGTGGCCTGTGGCGGTTTCAGCTACGGCGACACACTGGGCGCCGGCATCGGCTGGGCCCGCAGCATCACCTTCAACCCGGTGCTGGCCGAGCAGTTTCAGGGCTTCTTCGGTCGCCTGGACACCTTTGGCCTGGGTGTGTGCAACGGCTGCCAGATGTTTGCCGAGCTGGCCGACATCATTCCCGGCGCCGAGGCCTGGCCGCGCTTCACCACCAACCAGAGCGAGCGTTTCGAGGCCCGTTTCTCGCAGGTCGAAGTTTTGGATTCACCCAGCCTGTTCTTCGCCGGCATGGCCGGCAGCCGGCTGCCGATTGCGGTGGCCCATGGCGAGGGTTTTGCCAATTTCGCCCAGCGGGGCGACGCGGCCAAGGCGATTACGGCGATGCGTTTCACCGACCACCATGGCGTGGCCACCGAAGCCTACCCGTTCAACCCCAACGGCAGCCCGGGCGGCCTGACGGCGGTGACCACCGCCGATGGCCGCTTCACCGCGATGATGCCCCACCCGGAGCGGGTGTTCCGCAACGTGCAGATGAGCTGGACCTCGGGTGACGTTAACGCGTTCAGCCCCTGGATGCGGCTGTGGCGCAACGCCCGCCGCTGGGTGGGCTGAAGATCAGGCGGCGGCCGGTGCCGCCGGCCGCTCAGTGGGCCAGCGGCTCGGTTGGCAGCAGCGTCTGGCCGCTGGCTTCGGCCGGTGGCGCTGGCACCCGTCGGGCGCCGTTGAAGCGGCGCTGCCAATAGGCCTGGCGCATGTCTTCCACCCGCACCTCGCCGCCGACGCTGGGGGAGTGGATGAACTTGCCTTCGCCAATGTAGATGCCCACGTGGCTGAAGGCGCGGCGCATGGTGTTGTAGAACACCAGGTCGCCGGGCTGCAGGTCCTTGGGGCTGATGGTCTGGGTGCTGGCGGCCTGCTGGCTGGCGCGGCGCGGCAGCACCAGGCCCACGGTCTGCTCGTACATCGCGCGCACAAAACCACTGCAGTCAAAACCACTGTCAGCGTCGCTGCCGCCGCGGCGGTAGGGCACGCCCAGAAAGCCCATGGCGTTGATCACCAGCTCGGATGCCTGGTCGCTCAGGCTCTGGTGCACCTGGCCCAGGCGGGCCAGCAGGTTTTGCTCGGTGCGCGGTGCGTCCACCGTTTCGGCCGGCCGGGCTCGGGGGGCGGCCTGTGCACCTAGGGTGGCCCCAAAAACCAGCACTATGGCCAGCACAAGCTGTTTCAGCCAGCCCGTCTGTAGACAAGAATCCAAATGAAAATCCCTGAATAACTCTTTGATTTATATTGACTTTAGGAGGGTTGGATTGGTGGCGTTCACAACTTGACAGGTTCGAGCATAGCGGGAAATAATTAGACGACCGGTCTAATTCATTGATTGCCTTCCCCCGACCACCCACCCAGCAAATCCATGGACCGCCCTGAAAGCCAGCCCCAGAGAGATGCCATGCCCGTCAGCTTACGGGGTGCGCGCGCCGTGCAACGCGAGAAAACCAGGGAAAAACTGGTCCACCAAGGCCTGGTGCTGGTGCTGGAAAAGGGCTGGGCGGGTTGCGGTGTGGACGCTGTGCTCAAGTCCTGCGGCGTGCCCAAGGGCTCGTTCTACCACCACTTTGCCAGCAAAGACGACTTCGGTTACGCCGTGCTGGCCCATTACCAAAGCTTCTTCATGGGCCGTTTGGCGCGCTGGTTTGGCCCCGAGGCTGACCGCCTGAGCCTAGTCGCCTGTTTCGACGGCTTTCTGGCCGAGTCCGAGGCCGGCATCGCCCGCCATGGCTTTCGCCGTGGCTGCCTGGTTGGCGCGCTGGGCCAGGAGGTGGCCGGTTTGCACGACGAGTTCCGCCAGCGTCTGCAGCAGGCCCTGGGCGCCTGGGACGAGGTGCTGGCCGGTTGCCTGGCGCGCCATGGCGTGGCCGGCGACACGCTGGCCCTGGCCCAGGATTTCTGGGCCCTCTGGGAGGGCGCGGTGCTGCGCACCTTGCTGGCCCGTGACAGCCAACCCCTGCGCGCCGCGGTGCGGCGTTTTCTCGACCCCCTGATTTCCCCCCAACCCTAGGAGCCCCCTCATGTTCAAAGCCCTGCTGCTTGAAAAAGCCGAATCGTTCACCGCCAGCGTGCAATCGGTCGACGAATCCCGCCTGCCTGCCGGCGACGTCACGGTGTCCGTGGCCTATTCGACGCTGAACTTCAAGGACGGCCTGGCCATCACCAACAAAAGCCCGGTGGTGCGCAGCTGGCCCATGGTGGCTGGCATCGACGGCGCTGGCACGGTGCTGGAATCCAGCCACCCGGCCTGGAAAGCCGGTGACGCCTTTGTGCACAACGGCTGGGGTGTGGGCGAAACCCACTGGGGCTGTCTGGCCGAAAAGGCCCGCCTGAAAGGCGACTGGCTGGTGAAACTGCCGGCCGCCTTCACACCCCGCCAGGCCATGGCCATCGGCACGGCCGGCTACACCGCCATGCTCTGTGTGCTGGCGCTGGAAGACCATGGTGTGCAGCCCGGCGCCGGCGAGATCTTGGTGACCGGGGCCACCGGCGGCGTGGGCAGCGTGGCGATTGCGCTGCTGGGCAAGCTGGGCTATTCCGTGGTGGCGGCCACTGGCAAGGCCAGCGAAGAGGCTTATTTGAAGTCACTGGGCGCCAGCGCCATCGTCGACCGGGCCGAGCTGTCGGCCCCTGGCAAGCCCTTCCAGAAAGAGCGCTGGGCCGGTGTGGTGGACGCGGTGGGCTCGCACACCCTGGCCAATGCGCTGTCGCAGACCCGCTACGGCGGCGTGGTGGCGGCCTGCGGCCTGGCACAGGGCATGGACCTGCCCACCACGGTGATGCCTTTCATCCTGCGCGGCGTGACACTGGCCGGGGTGGATTCGGTGATGGCGCCACTGGCCAAGCGCCAGCGGGCCTGGGACCGCCTGGCGCGCGACCTGGACCCGGCGCTGCTGGAGTCCATGATCGACGAGGTGGGTCTGGACCAGGCCATTCCCAAAGCCCAGCAGCTGATGGACGGCAAGGTCCGCGGCCGGGTGGTGGTGAAAATCTGAACTGGCCATGTCCCGCGTGGTGGGGCTCGAGCCCCACCGCCGGCCCGCGGCCGAACTGGGAGAGTTGCTGTGAAAAATGACGCAATCCGCCTGCGCTGGCTCTGCGCCGGTCTGGCCTGCTGGGCTTTGGCGGGCACCAGCCAGGCCCAGGGCGTGCGCAGCGAGGCGGTGGCCAGCGGCCTGCAAAACCCCTGGGCCGTGGCCTTTCTGCCCGAGGGCCGTTTTCTGGTCACCGAGCGGCCGGGCCGGCTGCGGGTGGTGGAAACCAATGGCCAGCTGGGTGCGCCGGTGGCGGGGCTGCCGGCGATGGCCGTGGGCGGGCAGGGTGGCCTGCTCGACCTGGTGCTGGACAGCGATTTTGCCCGCAATCGCACGCTGTACTTCTGTTTTTCCGAGCCCGACCCGGCCGGTGGGCCGGGCAACAGCACCGCGCTGGCCCGGGCCGAGCTGTCGGCCGACCGCAGCCGGCTCGACAAGCTGCAGGTGATCTTCAGCCAGAAGCCCAAGGTGGCGAGCAACGGCCACTTTGGTTGCCGCATTGCCGAGCGAGCCGACGGCACGCTGCTGCTGGCCTTGGGCGAGCGCTATCTGCGCAAGGACGACGCCCAGACGCTCGACAACCACCACGGCAAGACGGTGCGGGTCAACAAAGACGGCAGCGTGCCGCGCGACAACCCCTTTGTGGGCCGCGCCGGTGCCTTGCCCGAGATCTGGAGTTACGGCCACCGCAACCCCCAGGGCGCAACGCTGGCGCCCGATGGTCGCTACTGGCTGGTCGAGCATGGGCCGCAGGGCGGCGACGAGATCAACCTGCCGCAGCCCGGCAAGAACTATGGCTGGCCGGTCATCACCTACGGCGAAAACTACGGGGGTGGTGCCATCGGCGACGGCCTGACCCGCAAGGCCGGCATGGAGCAGCCGCTGCATTACTGGGTGCCGTCCATCGCGCCGTCGGGCATGGCCTTTGTCACCAGCGACCGTTACCCGGGCTGGAAAGGCCATTTGTTCGTCGGCTCGCTGAAGTTTGGCTTCCTGAACCACATCGAACTGAGCGAGCCCTTCAAGGGCAAGGTGGTGCGCGAAACCCGCTTGCTGGCCGACAACCGCGAGCGGGTGCGCGACGTGCGCCAGGGTCCGGACGGCCTGTTGTATGTGCTGACCGACAGCCCCAAGGGCCGCTTGCTGCGCCTGCTGCCGAACTGAGCGCCGGCCGGTCCACGTCCAACCCCTCGCCCCATGGCCGACTCCGAGCTGCCCCTGGTCTGGTTCAAACGCGACCTGCGGGTGACAGACCATGCACCGTTGCTGGCGGCCTGTGCCGCCGGCGCGGCGCTGCCGGTGTTTGTGCAAGAGCCGGCCATCCACGGCGCGGCCGACTGTGCGCCGCAGCACCGCGGCTTCATCGGCGAATGCCTGACCGAGCTGGACACGGCGCTGCGCGAGCGCGGCAGCCGTTTGCAACGGCTCAGCGGCGATTTGCCCGACGCCTTTGAGCGCTTGTGGCGTGTTCTGCCCTTCACCCATTTGCACAGCCACCAGGAAACCGGCAACGCCGCCAGCTACGCCCGCGACCTGGCCGTGGCCCGCTGGTGCGAGGCCCGCGGCGTGGTCTGGACCGAGTACACCCAGGACGGGGTGGTGCGCCGGCTGAAGCACCGCAATGGCTGGGCCCAACGTTGGGACGCCCGCAACCGGCAGGCGCCCCAGCCCGCGCCGCAGCGCCTGCCGCCCGCACCGGCGCTGCCGCCCCTCCCCGACCCAGACGCCACCTGGGATTTGCAGGGCGATTTGCCGCTGCGACAGCGCGGTGGCCGGCAGGCCGCGGTGGACGCGCTGCACGGCTTTCTGCAGCAGCGTGGCCAGACCTACCAGCGCGCCATGTCCAGCCCACTGGCGGGCGCGGACGCCTGCTCGCGCATCTCGCCTTATTTGGCCCACGGCGTGCTGAGCCTGCGGGAAACCGTGGCCGCCATCGCCCGTCGCCGCGAGGCCCTGGCCGACCAGCCACCGGACGCGGGACAACGGGCCTGGCTGGCCTCGCTGCGCAGCTTCGAGGGCCGGCTGTACTGGCATTGCCATTTCATGCAAAAGCTGGAATCCGAGCCGGCCATCGAGTTCGAGAACATGGTGCGGGCCTTTGACGGCCTGCGCGAGAACGATTTCAACCCCGACCACTTTGCGCGCTGGTGCAGTGGCCACACCGGCTACCCCATGGTGGACGCCTGCATGCGCATGCTCAATGCCACCGGCTGGCTCAACTTCCGCATGCGGGCCATGCTGGTGAGTTTTGCCGCCTACCCGCTGTGGCTGCACTGGCGCGCGCCGGCCTTGCACCTGGCCCGGGCCTTTCTGGACTACGAGCCCGGCATCCATTACTCGCAGATGCAGATGCAGTCGGGCACCACCGGCATCAACACGCCACGCATCTACAACCCGGTGAAGCAGGCCCGCGACCACGACCCCGACGGCCACTTTGTGCGGCGCTGGCTGCCCGAGCTGGCGGGGCTGCCCACCGAGTGGCTGTTCGAGCCCTGGCGCTTGCCAGCCTCGCTGCAGTCGCGTTACGGTTGCCGGCTGGAAACCGACTACCCTTTGCCGGTGGTGGATTTCACGGCCAGCATCCGCCAGGCCCGGGAGCGGCTGGCGGTGTTCCGCGGCCTGGCCACGGTGAAAGCCGAGTCGCGCGAGGTGATGGCCAAACACGGCAGCCGCAAAAGCGGCCTGCGCGCCACGGGGCGGGAGCCGGAGCGGGGCGCCCAGCTGCCGGCCAAAAAGCCCAGCAAGGCCGCGGCACCCCCGCCACAGCTGGCGCTGGACTGGGGCGACTGAGCAGCCCGGCGGCGCTGGCGTTCAGTCGGCCGCGCGGCGCGAGGGCAGGGTGGCCTCCACCGCGGGCAGGTCCACCATCATGGGCTGGCCGGGCGTGCTGCAACCCATGTCGCAGCATTTGCCGGGTTGGCGGTTTTTGGTGATGGCGCGCTCCGGGTCGTGTGAGGCCGCGGCGGGCGAGCCGTCGGCGGCCACACCGCGTTCCAGGATGCGCTCCACCAGCTCGACCTTGGAGCCCAGGGGATAGTTGCGGTAAATCTCCTGCTTCATCGCCGCCGGCGAGCCGCCGCCGTGCAGGCTGATCACGCTGTACCAGCCGCCCTGGTAGCCGGCGGTGAGGTCTTCGAGAAAGCGGGCCGCCTCGATGCGTTTGTCGTAAGGGATGGCCGGGTTGGCCTGCAGCACCTCGGCCAGCCGGGCGGCGGTTTCCGGGTTGTGGTCTTCGTCCGGGCCGGGCAGGGTGACGATGAGCCCGCCGCTCACGTAGTGGGCGATGCGGTGCATGTCGTAAATCTGGTTGGCCATCAACAGCTTGCCGATGTTGGCGAACACCGGGTCGGGCATGTAGGTCTGGCTGTAGGGGTCGGGTTTGCCGTAAACGCTGGCGGCCACACCGCAGGCGTAAAAGCCCTCGGTGATCTTGATCAGTTCCACCATCTGGTCGCGCAGATGGGTCTCCTTGCCCGGATCGAAACCGTTGGCCTCGCACATCAGCGCACCGGCGCCGATCAGCAGATCACCAAAGCCGGCTCGGGCGGCGATACAGGTCTGGCGGTGGTGGGTGGCGTAGCTGTAGGTCAGGTGGTGGGAGTGTTCCCACTCGCCGGCGTAGAACACCCGGTCTTCCGGCACAAACACCTTGTCGAACAGCACCACGCCGGTGCTCTGGCCGTACTTGCGGGAAAACAGCGCGTCGCCATGCTCCAGCTTCTCACCGGGCCGGCCGGCAGGGCGGGCGACGATGGTGATGCCTTCGGCGTCGATGGGCACGGCGCAGCAGACCGCGAAGTCGGCGTCTTCCTGGCTCATCTGGCGGCAGGGCATGACCAGGAACTCGTGCACATAGGGGGCGCCGGTGACGATGGCCTTGGCGCCCGAGATCACGATGCCACGTTTGCCGTTGCGCAGCGCATGGCGCTCGACGATGTGCACATAGCTGTCGGGGTTGCCCTGCTGGTGGGGGCGCTTGCTGCGGTCGCCTTTGCCGTCGGTCATGGCCACGGCCAGCGTCAGGTCCTGGTCCTGCACCTGGTGCAGGTAGTTGAGGAATTTGGCGTGGTGCTCGGTGCTGCCGCGGGCGTCGTCGATCTTGGCCGTCACCTGGCCCAGCGCGTTCAGCGCGTCGTGCACCAGGTAGCGCTGGGCGCAGCCGGTTTCCTGGCAGACCAGCCGGGTGGCTTCCAGCTTGTTCAGCAGGTCGCCGGCGCTGGTGTTGATGTGCGACAGTCGGTTGACCCGTTTGCCGCTGGTGTGCTGCACCGCCGTCATGATGGGCGCGTATTCGGGCCGCAGCGCCAGGTCGTAGGTCAGGGCGATGGCGTTGATGCCGGGTTGCAGCGCGCGCTCGTCGACCACGCTGTCAATGCGGCGGCCATCCACGAACACCTTGGGTTGGAGCCGGCGCAGCGACTCGCGGAAGGCGTCGCCGGACATCATCAAAGAGCTGGGGGCAGGGGCGTTCATGGGGGTCTCCAGAAAGTCGGGCGGCTGCGGCAATTGCAAAATTTGAACACTGTTCAATAAATATGGCAAGTGTTCAAATTCACGCCGTCCCACCGCATAATCCGCCCATGGAAGCCAAACTGCAACGCCAGCAGGCGATGACCGACAGCCGCCGTGCGCTGGTGCTGGACGCCGCCCGCGCGGTGTTCAAGGCCTCGGGCATCGAGGGCGCCAGCATCCGCGAGATTGCCAAGCGGGCCGGTTACACGCCTGGCGCCATCTACTCCTACTTCGACAACAAGGAGGCGATTTACGGCGCCCTGCTGGCCGAGTCGCTGGAGCGGCTGAACGCCCAGGTGCTGGCCGCCAACACCGACCCGGCGCCGGCCCCGCGCTTGCGCGCCACCGCCCTGGCCTGGTTCGGTTTTTATGCCGACAACCCGCATGACCTGGATCTGGGCTTTTACCTGTTCCAGGGCCTGCAGCCGCGCGGCCTGACCAGCGAACTGAACACCCGGCTCAATGGCCGCTTGCTCGACGCGCTGGCCCCCTGCGCCCAGGCGCTGGCCGATCTGGGCCTGGACGCCGAGGCGGCGCGGCGCGAAAACACCGCGTTGTTCGCCCAGGGCGTGGGCCTGTTGCTGTTGCAGCACACCGGCCGCATCCGGCTCTTTGGGCAGCAGGCGCCGGCGCTGTTTGAGCACTGCATCACCGGCCTGCTGCAGCGGCTGGAATAATCGGCGGCTTCTGAAGGAATCCCATGTTGCTTGATGCCGACGGTTGCCAGCTGGTGCTGGTGGACTACCAAACCCGCTTGATGCCCGCCCTGCACGACCATGCCGCGGTGGTGGCCAACGCGGTCCGCCTGGGCCGTTTGGCCGAGGTGATGCAGGTGCCCTGCTGGGGCACGGAGCAGAACCCGGCCAAGCTGGGTGAGAACCTGCCCGAGATCCGCGCGCTGTGCCAGCGCACCCTGGCCAAGATGCATTTCAGCGCCTGCGAAGACGGCCTGGTGGACTGGCTGCGTCCGCCGGTGCAGGCGCCCCGGGGCAATGCCCGCAGCCTGCCCAAACACCTGCAAAAGGCCCAGGCCGACGATGGCGAAGCCCGCAGCAGCATCGTGATCGCCGGCTGCGAGTCGCATGTCTGCCTGCTGCAAACCGCGCTGGATTTGCTGGAAGACGACTTCGAGGTCTGGGTGGTGACGGACGCCTGCAGCTCACGCACCGAGCGCAACCGCGACGCCGCCTTCGACCGCCTGGCCGGTGCCGGGGCTGAGCTGGTGACCACCGAGATGGTGGCTTTCGAGTGGCTGCGCAGTGCCGAGCATCCGGCTTTCAAGACCATTCAGGGGTTGATCAAGTAATTGCTTTCACCCGCCCCGCCAAGGCCGCAGCCAGGTGAGGCGTGTCCGAAGCCGGATCGGGCCATGCCGTGCCGATGGCGCCGTCAGCACCCAGCAAGTTCACCACTAATAATTATGAATTCAGTTTAACGGTTCGCAGGAGACAAAAATGGCCTCGTTTGCAGATTTCCACGCGCGTTCACTCAACGACCGCGAAGCCTTCTGGGCAGAACAAGCCCAGCTGATCGACTGGAAAACCCCGCCCCAGCAAATCCTGGACTACAGCCAGCCGCCGTTCGCCCGCTGGTACGTGGGCGGCACCACCAACCTGTGCCACAACGCGGTCGACCGCCACCTGAAAGACCGCGCCGACCAGGCCGCGCTGATCTTTGTCTCCACCGAAACCAACCAGGAAATCACCTACAGCTTCCGTCAATTGCACGCCGAAGTGCAGCGCATGGCCGCCATCCTGCTGGAGATGGGGGTGAAAAAGGGCGACCGCGTGCTGATCTACATGCCCATGATTGCCGAAGCCGCGTTTGCCATGCTGGCCTGCACCCGCATCGGGGCGCTGCACTCGGTGGTGTTTGGCGGCTTTGCCTCGGTCAGCCTGGCCAGCCGCATCGACGATGCCACGCCCACCGTGGTCATCAGTGCCGATGCCGGCTCGCGCAGCGGCAAGGTCGTGCCCTACAAGCCGCTGCTGGACGAAGCCATCTCGCTGGCCACCCACAAACCCAGCGGCGTGCTGCTGGTGGACCGCCAGCTGTCGCCCATGGCCCTGGTGACCGGCCGAGACCAGCTGTACGCGCCGCTGCGCGAGAAGCATCTGAACACGGTGGTGGATTGTGAGTGGGTCGATGCCACCCACCCCAGCTATACGCTGTACACCAGCGGCACCACCGGCAAGCCCAAGGGCGTGCAACGCGACACCGGCGGCTACGCGGTGGCACTGGCCGCCAGCATGAAGCACATCTTTCAGGGCAATGCCGGCGAAACCTATTTCTCCACCAGCGACATCGGCTGGGTGGTGGGCCACAGCTACATCATCTACGGCCCGCTGATCGCCGGCATGGCCACCATCATGTACGAAGGCCTGCCGACCCGGCCCGACGCCGGCGTGTGGTGGAGCCTGGTCGAGAAGTACAAGGTCACGGTGATGTTCAGCGCACCCACCGCGGTGCGGGTGCTGAAGAAACAAGACCCGGCCTTTTTGAAGAAATACGACCTCTCGAGCCTGCGTGCGCTGTTCCTGGCCGGCGAGCCGCTGGACGAGCCCACCGCGCAATGGATCAGTGACAGCCTGGGCGTGCCCATCATCGACAACTACTGGCAGACCGAGAGCGGCTGGCCCATCCTGACCATTGCCAACGGCGTGGAAAAGGCGCCCAGCAAGTTCGGCAGCCCCGGCATCCCGATGTACGGCTACAACGTTAAGCTGATCAACGAAAGCACTGGCGAGGAGATGACCGAGGCCGACGAAAAAGGCGTGGTGGTCATCGAGGGCCCCATGCCCCCGGGCTTCATGCAGACCGTGTGGCGCGACGACGCGCGCTTCGTCAAAACCTACTGGAGCAGCATCCCGGGCCGCATGGTGTACTCCACCTTCGACTGGGGCGTGCGCGACAAGGACGGCTATTTCTTCATCCTCGGCCGCACCGACGACGTGATCAACGTCGCCGGTCACCGCCTGGGCACGCGCGAAATCGAGGAAAGCATTTCCAGCCACAGCAACGTGGCCGAGGTCGCGGTGGTGGGGGTGGCTGACCAGCTCAAGGGCCAGGTGGCGATGGCCTTTGTGATCATCAAGGACTTGTCCAAGGTGCCGGACGAAGCCGCCAAGCTCAAGCTCGAAGGCGAGATCATGAAGGTGGTGGACGAGCAGCTCGGCGCCGTGGCTCGGCCATCGCGTGTGCGCTTTGTCACCGCCTTGCCCAAGACCCGCAGTGGCAAGCTGCTGCGCCGCGCCATCCAGGCGGTGTGTGAACAGCGCGACCCCGGCGACCTGACCACCATCGAAGACCCCACCGCGCTGCAGCAAATCCAGGACCTGATGGCCGTGCGTTGACCGCCGGCCGGGCGGGGTGCATGCGCCCCGCCGGTCTGCCCGCCGTGGCCATCGCCCATGGCGCTACCATGGCCCCTCGGGCGGTGGTGGCCTTGCCACAGTTTTCACGCTTTGCAGGGCGTCACCCGGTCCAGCGCGCGGCGATGCATCGATTCGATGGCACAATCCTGGGTGTTACTTCGGCCCTTCCAGCTTCAAGTCGCATCCGCCAATCGGTTCAGCCGTGTCGCGGAAGGTTAATCAACCAGCTTTAACCAGCTAATGTTTCCTGCAGGGAAACGGAGGTCAGCGGAAATGAGTGAGTCCCCGTCTTCGAAATCGGCGTCCGCGTCGGTTTACCAGGCCTATTCGGCCAACACCTACCTCTTCGGCGGCAATGCGCCCTACGTCGAGGAGATGTATGAAAACTACCTGAGCAATCCCGGCAGCGTGCCCGACAACTGGCGCGAGTATTTCGACGCCTTGCAGAACGTGCCCGCGGTCGACGGCAGCAATGCCCGCGACGTGCCCCACCTGCCGGTCATCAATGCCTTTGCCGAGCGCGCCAAGCAGGGCGTGAACCGCGTGGTGGTGGCCAGCCCCGACCCCGAAATGGGCCGCAAGCGCACCGCGGTGCAGCAGCTGATTGCCGCCTACCGCAACGTCGGCGCCCGCTGGGCTGACCTTGATCCGCTCAAGCGCGTCGAGCGCCCTTACATTCCCGAGCTGGACCCGGCCTTCTACGGCTTCAGCGATGCCGACCAGGAAGCGGTGTTCAACACCAGCAACACCTTCTTCGGCAAGGAAACCATGAGCCTGCGCGAGCTGCTGAACGCGCTGCGCGAGACCTACTGCGGCACCCTGGGCGCCGAGTACATGTACATCACCGACCAGAACCAGAAGCGCTGGTGGCAGGAAAAGCTGGAGTCCGTCCGCACCAACCCGCAGTTCAATGCCGACAAGAAAAAGCACATCCTCGACCGCCTGACCGCGGCCGAAGGCCTGGAGCGTTTCCTGCACACCAAGTACGTCGGCCAGAAGCGCTTCTCGCTGGAAGGCGGCGAAAGCTTCATCGCCTCGATGGACGAGCTGATCAACCAGGCCGGTGCCAAGGGCGTCAAGGAAATCGTCATCGGCATGGCCCACCGCGGCCGCCTCAACGTGCTGGTCAACACCCTGGGCAAGATGCCCAAGGACTTGTTCGCCGAGTTCGACCACACCGCCCCCGAAGACCTGCCCTCGGGTGACGTCAAATACCACCAGGGCTTCAGCTCGGACGTGACCTCGCCCGGTGGCCCGGTCCACCTGACGCTGGCCTTCAACCCCTCGCACCTGGAAATCGTCAACCCGGTGGTGGAAGGCTCGGTGCGGGCCCGCATGGACCGTCGCAACGACGCCACCGGCAAACAGGTGCTGCCGGTGCTGGTGCACGGCGACGCCGCCTTCGCCGGCCAGGGCGTGGTCATGGAAACCCTGGCGCTGGCCGAAACCCGCGGTTACTCCACCGGTGGCACGGTGCACCTGGTCATCAACAACCAGATCGGTTTCACCACCTCCGACCCGCGCGACAGCCGCTCCACGCTGTACTGCACTGACGTGGTCAAGATGATCGAAGCGCCGGTGCTGCACGTCAACGGCGACGATCCCGAAGCCGTGGTGCTGGCCACCCAGCTGGCGCTGGAGTTCCGCCTGGAGTTCCAGAAGGACGTGGTGGTCGACATCATCTGTTTCCGCAAGCTGGGCCACAACGAGCAGGACACCCCCTCGCTGACCCAGCCGCTGATGTACAAAAAGATCAGCGCCCACCCCGGCACCCGCAAGCTCTACGCCGACAAGCTGGCCGCCCAAGGGCTGGGCGAGACGCTGGGCGACGAGATGGTCAAGGCCTACCGCGCGGCGCTGGACGAAGGCCGCCACACGGTGGACCCGGTGCTGACCAACTTCAAGAGCCAGTACGCGGTGGACTGGTCGCCCTTCCTGGGCAAGAAGTGGACCGACGCCGGTGACACCGCCATCCCCATGGCCGAGTGGAAACGCCTGGCCGAGAAGATCACCACCATCCCCGCCACCGTCACCCCGCACCAACTGGTGAAAAAGGTCTACGACGACCGCGCCGCGATGGGCCGGGGCGACATCCCGGTGGACTGGGGCATGGGCGAGCACATGGCTTTCGCCTCGCTGGTGGCGAGCGGCTACCCGGTCCGCCTGTCTGGCGAAGACTGCGGCCGTGGCACCTTCACCCACCGCCATGCGGTCATCCATGACCAGAGCCGCGAGAAGTGGGACACCGGCACCTATGTGCCGCTTCAGCATGTGGCCGAGAACCAGGCCCCGTTCGTGGTCATCGACTCCATCCTGTCGGAAGAAGCGGTGCTGGCCTTCGAATACGGCTACGCCTCCAACGACCCCAACACCCTGGTGATCTGGGAAGCCCAGTTTGGCGATTTCGCCAACGGCGCCCAGGTGGTGATCGACCAGTTCATTGCCAGCGGCGAAGTGAAATGGGGCCGCGTCAACGGCATCACGCTGATGCTGCCGCACGGCTACGAAGGCCAGGGCCCCGAGCACAGCTCGGCCCGCCTGGAGCGCTTCATGCAGCTGAGCGCCGACGCCAACATGCAGGTGGTGCAACCCACCACCGCCAGCCAGATCTTCCACGTGCTGCGGCGTCAGATGGTGCGCAACCTGCGCAAGCCGCTGGTGATCATGACGCCCAAGTCGCTGCTGCGCAACAAGGACGCCACCTCGCCGCTGAGCGAGTTCACCAAGGGCTCGTTCCAGACGGTGATTCCGGAGCACAAGGTGCTGAAGGCCGACAAGGTCAAGCGCATCGTGGCCTGTTCGGGCAAGGTCTATTACGACCTGGTCAAGAAGCGCGAGGAGAAGGGCGCCGACGACGTCGTCATTCTGCGTGTCGAGCAGCTCTATCCCTTCCCGCACAAGGCCTTTGCCGCCGAACTGAAGAAGTACCCCAACGCCACCGAGGTGGTCTGGTGTCAGGACGAGCCGCAGAACCAGGGCGCCTGGTTCTTCGTGCAGCACTACATCCACGAGAACATGGCCGAAGGCCAGCGCCTGGGCTACTCGGGCCGTGCGGCCTCCGCCTCGCCGGCGGTGGGCTACTCGCACCTGCACCAGGAGCAGCAAAAAGCGCTGGTCGATGGCGCTTTCGGCAAGCTCAAAGGATTCGTGCTGACCAAGTAAGGCCAGCCCTCAGTTCAGAACACAGACCCCCTAACGGAATACCCCATGGCACTCGTAGAAGTCAAAGTCCCGCAGCTGTCCGAATCGGTGGCCGAAGCCACCATGCTGCAGTGGAAGAAAAAAGCCGGCGACACCGTCGCCGTTGATGAAATCCTGATCGAAATCGAAACCGACAAGGTGGTGCTTGAAGTGCCCGCCCCGTCGGCCGGCGTGTTGTCGGAAATCCTGGTCGCCGACGGTGGCACCGTGGTGGCCGAGCAGCTGATCGCCCGCATCGACACCGAAGGCAAGGCCAGCGCCGCTGCGCCTGCCGCGGCGGCCCCCACCCCCACCGTGGCCGCCATGCTGGCCCCGGCGCCAGCGGCCACCGGCAAAGCCGGTGTGGCCATGCCGGCCGCCGCCAAGCTGATGGCCGACAACCAGCTGGCCGCCGGCTCGGTGGCTGGCACTGGCAAGGACGGTCGCGTGCTCAAGGGCGACGTGATCCAGGCTGTGGCCGCTGGCGTCAAGGCCCCGGTGGCGATGCCCGCACCGGCCGCCGCAGCGCCCAAGCTGCTGCCCCAGGTGGCCGCGCCCTCGGTCAACCTGGGCGAGCGCCCCGAGCAGCGCGTGCCCATGAGCCGTTTGCGCGCCCGCGTGGCCGAGCGCCTGCTGCAGTCGCAGTCCACCAACGCCATCCTGACCACCTTCAACGAGGTCAACATGGCGCCGGTGATGGAAATGCGCAAGCGCTTCCAGGAGAAGTTCGAGAAGGAGCATGGCGTCAAGATCGGCTTCATGAGCTTCTTCGTCAAGGCTGCAGTGCACGCGCTGAAGAAATTCCCGGTGCTCAACGCCTCGGTCGACGGCAACGACATCGTCTACCACGGCTACTTCGACATCGGCATTGCCGTGGGCTCGCCGCGCGGCCTGGTGGTGCCCATTTTGCGCAACGCCGACCAGATGAGCTTTGCCGACATCGAGAAGAAGATCGCCGAGTACGGTGCCAAGGCCCGTGACGGCAAGCTGGGCATTGAAGAAATGACCGGTGGCACCTTCTCCATCAGCAACGGCGGCACCTTCGGCTCGATGCTGTCCACCCCCATCATCAACCCGCCGCAAAGCGCCATCCTGGGTGTGCACGCCACCAAGGACCGCGCGGTGGTGGAGAACGGCCAGATCGTCGTTCGACCGATGAACTACCTGGCCATGAGCTACGACCACCGCATCATCGACGGCCGCGAAGCCGTGTTGGGCCTGGTGGCGATGAAGGAAGCGCTGGAAGACCCGGCCCGCCTGCTCTTCGACATCTAAAGCTGCTGCGCGAGTCCATGGCGGCGTTGCGGGTCCCGTTCGGACAATCCTCACGTACCGCAAGTACGTTTCGGTTGTCCGCCACCCGCGCCTTGCCCTGAACTCGCTCGCGACGCTTTCAAAACCCAGGAACCAACATGAGCAAACAATTTGACGTGATCGTCATCGGCGGCGGTCCCGGTGGCTACATCGCGGCCATCCGCGCCGCCCAGCTGGGCCAGCGTGTGGCCTGTATCGACGAGTGGAAAAACAGCAAGGGTGGCCCGGCCCCCGGCGGCACCTGTACCAACGTGGGCTGCATCCCGTCCAAGGCGCTGCTGCAGTCGTCCGAGCATTTTGAGCAGGCCCACCACCACTTTGCCGAGCACGGCATCTCGCTGTCCGATCTGAAGATGGACGCGGCCAAGATGATTGCCCGCAAGGACACCGTCGTGAAGCAGAACAACGACGGCATCCTCTACCTGTTCAAGAAGAACAAGGTCACGTTCTTCCATGGCCGTGGCGCTTTCGTGAAGGCCACCGAAGCCGGTTACGAGATCCAGGTCAGCGGCAGCACCGACGACCTGCTGGTGGGCAAGCACATCATCGTGGCCACCGGCTCCAACGCCCGGGCGCTGCCCGGCACACCCTTTGACGAAGAACTGGTGCTGTCGAACGACGGCGCGCTGCGTGTCGGTGCCGTGCCCAAGACCCTGGGCCTGATCGGCTCCGGCGTGATCGGCCTGGAAATGGGCTCGGTCTGGCGCCGCCTGGGCGCCGAGGTCACCATCCTCGAAGGCCTGCCCACCTTCCTGGGCGCGGTCGACGAGCAGATCGCCAAGGAAGCCCACAAGGCCTTCACCAAGCAGGGCCTGAAGATCGAGCTGGGCGTCAAGGTCGGTGAGATCAAGACCGGCAAGAAGGGCGTCAGCGTGGCCTACACCAACGCCAAGGGCGAGGCCCAGACCCTGGCGGTGGACAAGCTCATCGTCTCCATCGGCCGGGTGCCCAACACCATCGGCCTGGCCGCCGACGCCGTGGGCCTGGCGCTCGACGAGCGCGGCGCCATCGTGGTCAACGACGACTGCCAGACCAATCTGCCCAACGTCTGGGCGGTGGGCGACGTGGTGCGTGGCCCGATGCTGGCGCACAAGGCCGAGGAAGAGGGCGTGGCGGTGGCCGAGCGCATCGCTGGCCAGCACGGCCATGTGAACTTCAACACCATTCCCTGGGTGATCTACACCAGCCCGGAAATCGCCTGGGTGGGCCAGACCGAGCAGCAGCTCAAGGCCGCCGGCCGCGCTTACAAGGCGGGCAGCTTTCCCTTCCTGGCCAACGGCCGGGCCCGGGCGCTGGGCGACACCACCGGCATGGTCAAGATGCTGGCCGACGCCGAGACCGACGAGATCCTGGGTGTGCACATCGTCGGCCCCCAGGCCAGCGAGCTGATCGCCGAGGCGGTGGTGGCCATGGAATTCCGCGCCAGCGCGGAAGACATCGCCCGCATCTGCCATGCCCACCCGTCGCTCAGCGAGGCGACCAAGGAAGCGGCGCTGGCGGTGGACAAACGCACGCTGAACTTTTGAGCGTGATGAATCACCCCCCGCTGCCCCGCGGCGTGGGGGCTGTTCGGCCGGCTGAGTCCTGGCCATCACAGGTCGCGGCCGGCTGATGTCGTCGGTGCGCGCGGCCTATGACGCCGAACTGGCGGCCCGGGGTTACACCAGTGACCCGGCCCAGTTGCGGGCGGTGGCGGCGCTGGAGCGCTGCGCCAGCGAATGGGCGCATTTCAAGGCCAAGCGTTCCAACCCGCTGAAAAAGCTGATCAACCGCCTGGACATCCCGCGTGGGGTCTACATGCACGGCGGGGTGGGGCGCGGCAAAAGCTTTCTGATGGAATGCTTCTACAGCGCCGTGCCTTTGCGTCGCAAGACCCGGCTGCATTTCCACGAATTCATGCGCGAGGTGCACCGCGAGCTGCACGAGCTGCAGGGCACGGTCAACCCGCTGGATGAACTGGGGCGCCGCATCGCCAGGCGCTACCGGCTGATCTGCTTCGACGAGTTCCACGTCGCCGACATCACCGACGCGATGATCCTGCACCGTTTGCTGGACGCCTTGTTCAGCAACGGCGTGGGGGTGGTCACCACCTCCAATTTCAAACCCGACGACCTCTACCCCAACGGCCTGCACCGCGACCGCATCCTGCCCGCCATCGCCTTGCTCAAGGCCCACATGGACGTGGTCAATGTGGACAACGGCACCGACTACCGGCGCCGCACGCTGGAGCAGGTGCGGCTTTACCACACCCCCTTGGGGCCCGAGGCCGACGCGCAGATGACCGACGCCTTCAACCGCCTGGCCGAAACGCCGGACGAGTCGCCGGTGCTGCACATCGAGGCGCGCGAAATCCGCGCCCGGCGCAAGGCCGGTGGCGTGGTCTGGTTCGATTTTTCCGAGCTGTGTGGCGGCCCGCGTTCACAGAACGACTACCTGGAAATCGCCACCCAGTTCCACACCGTGCTGCTGAGCAACGTGCCCTTCATGCCGGTGCGCATGGCCTCACAGGCGCGGCGTTTCACCTGGCTGGTGGACGTGTTGTACGACCGCCGCGTCAAGCTCATCCTGTCGGCCGAGGTGGCGCCGGAGGCGCTCTACACCGAGGGGCCGCTGGTGCACGAGTTTCCCCGGACCGTGTCCCGCCTCAACGAGATGCAGTCGGCCGAATTTTTGGCGCTGGAACGGCGCGACGTGGACACCGGACTGACATGACACAACGCATGGTGATGCTGCTGGGCCTGCTGTGGGCGCTGGGTGCCGGCGCGGCCGACAGCGGCGACGAGGCGGCCCAGCGAACGCAGATCGGCCAGGCCCGCGAGGCGGCGGAGCGGCGCTATCTGGCCGAGGAGCGCGGCTGCTACCAGCGTTTTGCCGTCACCGATTGCCTGGAAGAGGCCAAACGGTCCCGGCGCAAGACGCTGGGCGAGCTGCAGCGGCAGGAGGCGGCGCTCAACCTGGCCCGCCGCCAGCGCGACGGTGCCGAGCGGCGCCAGGTGCTGGAGCAGCGGGCTTTGGCGGCCCAGCAACGGGCGGCGTCAGCGCCGCCAGCCCCGGTCGGCCAGCCCGGTCCCCAGGGCGCGGCCGACAACGCCACGCCGGAGGCTGGCCGCACCGCGGGAGCCGATGCGCCTTTGCCCAAGGGGCGATCCAAAGGCCACGCCCTGGGCCGCAGCCCGGCCAAGGCCAGCGAGGCCGCCCAGGCCCAGCAGCGCAAATTGGAAGAGGCCGAAGCCAGGCGGGCGGCCTTGGCCCGCCGGCAGGCCGAGCGCCGCAAACCGGCGGCCGCACCCCTGCCTGTGCCCCAGTGAGGGGCTGATTCAGCCGGCCGGGCTGGGCTCGGCGACGATGGGGGCGATTTTCACGATCACCAGCGACAGGTTGTCGCCCTGGCCAGCGGCCCGGGTGCGGGCCTTTTCCACCAGGAATTCGCTGGCCTCGCGGGGCGGCAATTCGTGCACGATGCGGCCCAACTCGGCGCTGGTGAAGTGGTGCCACAGGCCATCGCTGCAGGCCAGCAGCACATCGCCGGGCACCAGTTTGCGAATGAAATGGGCGCTTTGCGGCGGTGGCTTGTCGCCTCCCACACAGCCGAGCAGCACGTGGGATTCGGGATGCTGGGCGGCGTCGGTCAGCTTCAGTGTGCCCTGGTCGACCAGCGACTGCACGTAGGAATGGTCGCGGGTCTGGGTGACCAGCCGGCCACGCCGGAAGTGGTAAATCCGCGAGTCACCGGCATGCACCCAATGGCAGTCGCCGCCGGCGTTGATCAGAAAGGCCGCCAGCGTGCTGTGGGGCTCCTCGGCCGCCGAGATGGCGGTCAGCCGGATCATGGTGTGGGCCTCTTCCACCAGCTGCGCCAGCAGCCTGGCCCCATCGTCCGTGGACGGGACGTAGCGCTCAAACAGTTGTTGGGCGGTCAGCAGCACCTGGTCGGCCGCCTTGCGCCCGCCGGTGCGGCCACCGATGCCGTCGGCCAGCACCGCCAGCACGCAGCCGGCAACCCGTGGGTGGCTGAGCAGCGCCACCTGGTCTTGCTGCGTGTGCCTGTCCCCCTTGTGGATTCCGGTGGCACCAACGAGGCGGTAGGCAATGGGCATGGCAGGTGGTCAACGCGCGAGCGAAAAAGGGGCGGAACAGCGACGTATTATCAAGTCATTCCCCAGCCTTCTCCTGGGGCCAAGGCTCAGGGTGTTCCTTCATAGGGTATTTTTCAATCAAGGGTTTGGGGCCATGGCGCGGGGGTGTGTGGCCGCGGGGGGTGGCCGGTGCTGACGGATTTGCACCAGGCCGTGGCCGAGGCGTTTTCCGATGTCGGTGTGCTGTCCCGCCATGCCGGGCAGTTTGTGCCGCGCCAGGCCCAGACCGACATGGCGCTGGCGGTGGCCGACACCATCGTTGCCGCCACCGACGGCCCGTCGGTGCTGGTGGCCGAGGCCGGTACCGGGGTGGGCAAAACCTTTGCCTACCTGGTGCCGGCGCTGCTCAGCGGCGAGCGTGTCTTGGTGTCCACCGCCACCAAGACCCTGCAAGACCAGTTGTTCGGCCGCGATCTGCCCGGCCTGGTGGCGGCCCTGGGCATCGCGGTGAAGATCGCGCTGCTCAAAGGGCGGGGCAGTTACCTGTGTCTGCACCGGATGGAACAGGCCCGCAGCCAGGGTCTGACCAGCGACCCCATCACCACCCACACGCTGGCCAAGGTCGAGCGCTGGGCCCAGACCACCCGCAGCGGTGACCTGGCCGAGATGCCCGGCCTGGACGAGCGCTCGTCGGTGATCCCGCTGGTGACCTCGACCCGTGAGAACTGCCTGGGCGCCTCCTGCCCGCAGCACCGCGCCTGCCATGTCAACCTGGCCCGCCGCGAGGCCCTGGCGGCCGACCTGGTGGTGATCAACCACCATTTGTTTTTCGCCGATCTGGCGGTGCGCGAATCGGGCATGGCCGAGCTGCTGCCCACGGTGAAGGTGGCGATTTTTGACGAGGCCCACCAGATCAACGAGATCGGTGTGCAATTCCTCGGTCAGCACCTGTCCACCGGCCAGCTGCTGGACCTGGCGCGCGACCTGCTGGGCACCGGGCTGCAGCAGGCGCGCGGCCTGGTCGACTGGCAGGGCCTGGCCGCCGGCATCGACCGCGCCTCCCGCCAGCTGCGGTTGTTGGTGGGACCGGCGTCCGGCGGCGGCAAGCGGCGCTGGGTGGAGGCGGCGCCCGAGGGCCTGAACGCCGACGAATGGCAGGCCGGCCTGAGCCAGCTGGCCCAGGCCCTGGACCTGGCGCTGCAGGGCGCGGAGACGGTGAGCGAGCTGGGCCCCGACTTTGTGCGGCTGGCCGAGCGGCTGGCCACGCTGGCCGAGCGCGCCCGGCATTTTCTGGGCGCTTGTGCGGCCGAGGCGGTGCGCTGGGTGGACGTGGCGCAGCAAGTCCGGCTGGTCGAGTCGCCGCTGGACATTGCCGGTGCGGTGCAAACCCGGCTGCTGGCGCCCGAGCGGCCCCAGCCCATGGCCTGGGTGTTCGCCTCGGCCACGCTGGGCGACGACCCGCAGCTGCGCTGGTTCACCGAACCCTGCGGCCTGACCGGCGCCCGCATCGAGCGCTTTGGCAGCCCCTTCGACTACGCCCAGCAGGCAGCGGTCTATGTGCCGCGCCAATTGCCGCTGCCGGCCAGCCCCAGCCATGCCGACGCGGTGGCGCGCCTGGCGGGCCAGGCCGCGCGCCAGCTGGGTGGCCGCACCATGGTGTTGACCACCAGCCTGCGAGCGCTGCGGCAGATTGGCGACTGGCTGAAAACCTGGCTGCGTGACGACGACCGCCTGGAGGTGCTGGTGCAGGGCGATTTGCCCAAGCGCCGGCTGATCGAGCGCTTCCGCGAAGCCGACGCCCAGGGCGGCCGCGGCTGTGTGCTGGTGGCCTCGGTGTCGTTCTGGGAGGGGGTGGACGTGCCGGGCGAGGCCTTGCAGCTGGTGGTGATCGACAAGCTGCCGTTTCCCTCACCGGGTGACCCGCTGGTGGAGGCGCGGGCCCAACGCCTGCAGGCTCTGGGCCGCAGCCCGTTCAACGATTATTTTGTGCCCGAGGCGGCGGTGATGCTCAAGCAGGGCGCCGGGCGGCTGATCCGCAAGGAAACCGACCAGGGCCTGCTGGTGGTTTGTGACACCCGGTTGGCCACCATGGGCTATGGCAAACGGCTGATGGCGGCGCTGCCGGCGATGGCCCGGCTTGCGGACGAGGCGGCGTTTCAGGCCGCGCTGGCCCGACTCACCAGATCTTCCACCACGGTGACTTGTTCGACTTGAAACCCTTGGTCAGGTACTCGCTCTGTGGGTAGCTGGCTGCCAGGATGCGGCGGGTGTCGTCGCGCAGGTCGGTCATGCCCAGCGCGTCATAGGAGCGCATCAGGATGAAGGTGGCTTCTTCCAGCGCCGGCACGTCGCGGTAGTCGGCCAGCGTGATCTGGGCCCGGTTGATGGCCGCCACATAGGCGCCCCGGTTGTAGTAGTAGCGGGCCACATGAACCTCGTACTGGGCCAGCGAGTTGACGATGTAGGTCATGCGCTGGCGGGCATCGGGCGTGTAGCGCGAGTCGGGGAAGCGCGACACCAGTTCGCGGAACGAATCAAAAGACTCCTTGGCCGCCTTCTGGTCGCGCTCGGACAGGTCTTGCTGCGTCACCGAGCCAAACAGGCCCAGGTTGTCGTTGAAGTTGATCAGGCCCTTCAGGTACAGCGCGTAGTCCAGTGCCGCGCTGGCCGGGTGCAGTCGGATGAAGCGGTCCAGCGTGGCCTGGGCCTGGGCCGGCTCGTTGGCCTTGTACTGGGCGTAGGCCTTTTCCAGCTGGGCCTGCTGCGCCAGCGGGGTGCCGGCGGCGCGGCCTTCGAGCTTCTCGAACAGCGGCACGGCCTTGTCGTAGGCCCCGGCATTGGCCTCGTCACGGGCTTCGTTGTACAGCTTGTTGGGGCTCCAGTCGGCGGTCTTGTCGACCTCGGTGGTGGAGCAGCCGCCGAGCAAGGCCAGACCGGCCAGGGCGCCGGCCAAGCCGACCGTTGATAATTTGGTACGAAACATCGGTGAAAAGTCCTCTTGAAGCCCAGCCCCCAGAGTATATCGAGCCCCCCCCTTGATCCCGCGCCCCTGACGGACGACCTTCTGCCGGCGTCCCTGGGCGAGGAGAGCGACGAGGCCGAGCCGGCCGAAACCGCCGAGGGTGAACTGCGCGAGGCGGTGCTGGCCGCTGAGCACCATGGCCTGCGCCTGGACCGGGCGCTGGTGGCCGTGGTGCCCGAGCTGTCGCGCAGCTATTTGCAGCAGCTGATCGAGTCGGGTGCGGTGCGGCTGAACGGTCAGCCGGCGGTCAAGGCCGCGGGCAAGGTCAAGGCCGGTGACCGGCTGCACATCCACATCCGTCCCACGCTGCAAAGCCAGGCCTTCCAGCCCCAGGCCATGGACCTGGACACGGTGTTTGAGGACGCCCATTTGCGGGTGATCCACAAGCCGGCTGGCCTGGTGGTGCACCCGGCGCCGGGCAACTGGTCGGGCACGCTGCTCAACGGACTGCTGGCCCGCGACCCGCAAGCCGCCACCTTGCCCCGGGCCGGCATCGTGCACCGGCTCGACAAGGACACCAGCGGCCTGATGGTGGTGGCCCGCAGCCGCGCCGCCATGGACGCGCTGGTGCAGGCCATTGCCGCCCGCACGGTGAGCCGGCAGTATGTGGCGCTGGCCCATGGCCGCTGGACCGGCCCGGCCAAGCGGCGGGTGGACGCCGCCATCGGCCGCGACCCGCGCAACCGGCTGCGCATGGCGGTGGTGGACCTGGCCCGCGGCGGCTCGGGCAAAAGCGCGGTCACCGACTTCGACCTGCTCGACAACGGCGACGCGGCCTGCCTGCTGCGTTGCACGCTGCACACCGGCCGCACCCACCAGATCCGGGTCCATGCGGCCAGCCTGAACCACCCGCTGGTGGCCGACACCTTGTACGGCGGCCGGGTGCTGCCTGTGCCTGAGGGCGGGGGGCTGCAACGCCAGGCCTTGCATGCCCAAAGGCTGGCCTTCACCCACCCCGTCACCGGGGCGGCGCTGGCCTTCGAGGCGCCGCTGCCGGCCGACCTGGTGGCAGCCATTGCCGCAGCGGGCCTGCACTGCGGGTAAAATGGCAGAACCGCAGCGACGGCCCCCGGGCCCAGCGGTTCGCGCCGGTCAGCCCTGACGACCGGCAGCATGCGTCAACAGCGCGCCCCAGCGCTTTTTTCTTGACATCGAAACCATGAACACGGCGGACGCCAAACGTGTCCTCGAAACCGCTTTGATCTGCGCCCAGCAGCCGCTGCCGGTGCGGGAGATGCGCGTGCTTTTCAACGACGCCGTGGGCGCCGACACCCTCAAGCTGCTGCTCGACGAGCTGCAGCTCGACTGGGCCCAGCGCGGCGTGGAACTGGTGCAGGTGGCCAGTGGCTGGCGCTTCCAGAGCCGGCCCGAGATGCGCGAGTTTCTGGACCGCCTGCACCCGGAAAAACCACCCAAGTACAGCCGCGCCACGCTGGAAACCCTGGCCATCATTGCCTACCGCCAGCCGGTCACCCGGGGCGAGATCGAGGACATCCGTGGCGTGACAGTGAATTCGCTGATCCTCAAGCAACTCGAAGACCGCGGCTGGGTGGAACTGGTGGGCCACCGCGACACGGTGGGCCGGCCCGGCCTGTACGCCACCACCCGGCAGTTCCTTGATGACCTGGGCCTGTCGGCGCTGGACCAGCTGCCCGAACTGCAAGGCGCCATCGACCCGACCGAGGTGCTGGGTCTGGTGGCCTTTGAAGAACCGTCTTCGCAGGCCTCGCTGGCCTTGAGTCTGGACGCCCCTGCTGGCGAGGCGGCCGAGGCCGCTGCGACCATCACTCCCTCCCCCGATCCTCTGATTGCCGACACCGCCTTGCCCGCGGTGGCCGACCCTGCATTTCCCCCTGCCGACCCCGATTCCCCCGCGACCAGCGAGCAAGCCCCATGAACCCCAACGATCCCCTGGCCCAGCCCGACGCAGCGCCCGACGACTTGCCGCACAACCCTGCGCCCACCGTCGTTGAGCCCGCAGCGCTTGCCGTTCCCTCAGAGGCCGGCGCTGCCGCGGGGGGCAAGCCGCCGGCCCGCAAGCCAGCCCGTCCGGTCGATCCGGCGCCCGCCACTGTGCCCGGCTACCAGTTTCTGGACGTGGTCAGTGGCCAGCTCGATGCCGACGAGGAAAACGCCGAGGTGGAGGTGTCCCGCCGCGTGCTGGCGCCCCAGCCCGAATCGCCCAAGTTGCACAAGGTGCTGGCCCAGGCCGGCCTGGGCTCGCGGCTGGAGATGGAGCAGCTGATCACCGAGGGCCGGATTTCGGTCAACAACGAGCCGGCCCACATCGGCCAGCGCATCCAGTTTGGCGACAACGTCAAGGTCAACGGCAAGCCCATCAAGGTGCGCATCTCGCCGCCGCCGCCGCGTGTCATCGCCTACCACAAGCCCGCCGGTGAGGTGGTCACCCACGACGATCCGCAAAACCGGCCCACGGTGTTCCGCCGCCTGCCCAAGCTGTTCCAGGGCAAGTGGCAGTCGGTCGGGCGGCTGGACCTGAACACCGAAGGCCTGCTGCTGTTGACCAGCTCCGGCGAGCTGGCCAACCAGCTGATGCACCCCCGTTTTGGCCTGGAGCGCGAGTACGCGGTGCGGGTGCTGGGCTCGCTCAGCAGCGAAGAAAAACAAAAGCTGCTCGACGGCGTGCGGCTGGACGACGGCATGGCCCAGTTCGGCACCATCGAGCCCGGTGGCGGTGAAGGCGCCAACTGCTGGTACCGCGTGACGATTTCCGAAGGCCGCAACCGCGAGGTGCGGCGCATGTTCGAGGCCGTGGGCCACGCGGTCAGCCGCTTGATCCGTATCCGCTACGGCGCCATGCTATTGCCGCGCGGCCTTAAGCGCGGCGCCTGGATGGAACTGGACGACGCCGACCTGCGGGCGCTGACCCATGCCGCCGGTGTGGCAGAGCGCCGCCCCGACGGCGAGGCCCGTCCTGCCGGCCGTGGCAACCGGGCGCCTGACCGAGGCGCCCGCGGCGGCGGTCGCCGGGCGGGTCCTGGCGGCCCCGGCGGTCAGGCCAAGGGGCCGTCACAAGGTGCCCGTGGCCCGGGCGGCCGTGGTGGCCCACAGGGCGGTGGCCAACCCGGTTTCAAGGGCGGCCAGAACGCCCCACGTGACCAGCGCGGCGGCAATGGCGGTGGCGGTGATGCCCAGCCCGACCCGATGAAAACCGCCTTTGGCTACATCGGCGCCGACAGTTTCACCCGCCATCGCCCCGGCGCCGGCCCGCGCCGTGGACCGGGTGGCCCCGGCGGTGGCGGCAACTTCAACGGTGGTCCGCGGCGCAGCGGCGGTCGCGGCCGCTGAGCTGTCACGGTAAGCAGGCCTCTCTCGGGTTAAAATCAGAGGCTTTGCCGCACCGCGGTTTCACTCTCTTCATTCCAAGGATTTGCCATGGCCATCGAACGCACCCTCTCCATCATCAAGCCCGACGCCGTGGCCAAGAACGTCATCGGTCAGATCTACGCCCGTTTTGAAGGCGCTGGCCTGAAGGTCATCGCGGCCCGCATGGCCCACCTGTCGCGCGGTGAAGCCGAAGCTTTCTACGCCGTGCACAAGGCCCGTCCATTCTTCAAGGACCTGGTCGACTTCATGGTCTCCGGCCCGGTGATGATCCAGGTGCTGGAAGGCGAAGGCGCGATCGGCAAGAACCGTGACCTGATGGGCGCCACCGACCCCAAGAAGGCCGACAAGGGCACCATCCGCGCCGATTTCGCCGACAGCATCGACGCCAACGCCGTGCACGGCTCTGACGCCGCCGAAACCGCCGCCGTCGAGATCGCCTTCTTCTTCGCCGGCATGAACGTCTACGGTCGCTGAGACCGCCGGTCGCACGACCATGACGGCCAATCTGCTCGATTTCGACCTCGAGGGTTTGGCCGCCTTCTGCGCCGGGCTGGGTGAGAAGCGCTTTCGCGCCACCCAGCTGTTCCGCTGGGTTCACCAGCGCGGCGCCGCCGACTTTGACCAGATGACCGATCTGGCCAAGTCGCTGCGTGAAAAACTCAAGGGCGCTGCCACCGTGCAGCCGCTCAAGCTGCTGAGCCAGCACGAGTCCGCCGACGGCACCATCAAGTGGCTGTTCGATGTGGGCAATGGCGATGCGGTGGAAACCGTCTTCATTCCCGAAACCGACCGCGGCACCCTGTGCATCTCGTCACAGGCCGGCTGCGCCGTGGGTTGCCGCTTCTGCTCCACCGGTCACCAGGGTTTCAGCCGCAACCTGAGCACCGGTGAAATCCTGGCCCAGCTCTGGTTTGCCGAGCATTTCCTGCGCCGCCACCTGAAACGCGACGAACGCGTTGTCTCCAACGTGGTGATGATGGGCATGGGCGAGCCCTTGCAGAACTACAGCCAGCTGGTGCCCGCGCTCAAGACCATGCTGGACGACCATGGCTATGGCCTGTCGCGCCGCCGCGTCACCGTGTCGACCTCCGGCGTGGTACCCATGATCGACCGGCTGGCGCTGGACTGCCCGGTGGCACTGGCCGTGTCGCTGCACGCGCCCAATGACGCGCTGCGCGACAACCTGGTGCCGCTGAACAAGAAATACCCGCTGGCCGAGTTGCTCGACGCCTGCCAGCGCTACCTGGCCCATGCGCCGCGCGACTTCATCACCTTCGAGTACTGCATGCTCGACGGCGTGAACGACCAGCCCGAACACGCCCACCAGCTGATTGCCCTGTTGCGCTCGCACGGCGGCCAGGGGGTGCGGGCCAAGATCAACCTGATCCCGTTCAACCCCTTTCCGGCGTCGGGCCTGCTGCGTTCGCCAGCGGCCGTGGTCTCGGCCTTTGCGCAGCAGCTGGTGGACGCCGGCATTGTCTGCACGGTGCGCAAGACCCGCGGTGACGACATCGACGCCGCCTGCGGCCAGCTGGCCGGCGAGGTCAAGGACCGCACCCAGGTCGGCCAGCGAATGGCCACACAGCGCAGCATCCCCATCCACGCCCTGGTGCCAAACGGTGGGAAGATCGCACCATGACCCACCGCGCCCTTTTTGCCACTTTCATGGCGCTCCTCGTGAGCACCCTGAGCCTGTTCACCGCCGGCTGTGCCGCACCCAACGGTGGGGTGTCGGCCTCTGGCAGCGCCAGCCCCGACATGGAAACCGCGTCCGACGAGACCGATGTGCGCCGCCGCGCCCGCCTGCGGCTGGAGCTGGCCAGTGGCTACTTTGAGCAGGGCCAGACCACGGTGGCGCTGGACGAGTTGAAGCAGGCCTTGCTGATCGACCCCACGCTGGCCGAAGCCCACAACCTGCGTGGCCTGGTCTACATGCGGCTGGAAGACCAGCGCCTGGCCGAAGAGAGTTTTCGCCGCGCCTCGACGCTGGCCCCACGCGATCCCGACATCGCCCACAACTTCGGCTGGCTGCTGTGCAGCCAGTCCCGCTACGCCGAAGCCAAACCCTATTTCGCGCTGGCGCTGAGCGTTCCCACCTACCTCGACAAGTCCAAGACCTGGATGGCCCAGGGCCTGTGCGAACTGCGTGCCGGGGCCCGCGAGGAGGGCGAACGCAGCCTGGCCCGCGCCTACGAGCTGGACCCGGGCAACCCGATCGCCGCCTACAACCTGAGCAAGCTGCTGCTGGAAAAGGACGAGCTGGTGCGGGCCCAGTTCTACATTCGCCGGCTCAACAACAGCAACCTGGCCAACGCCGAGAGCCTGTGGCTGGGCATCAAGATCGAACGCCGCCTGGACAGCCGAGAGGCCGCACGGCAGCTGGGAGAACAACTGCGCAAGCGTTTCCCGCAATCGCGGGAAGCGGGCTTGCTGGAACGCGGAGCATTCAATGAGTGAGGCAGCTGACCTCGAGCTGGCGCCTGCCGTGCCAGCCGATCCATCCCAGACCCCCCAGGCTGCCGTCGTGCGCGACAGTGCAGGCACCCTGCTGCGCCAGGCCCGCGAGGCGGCCGGCGTAGACCTGGCTTCGCTGGCCGTGACGCTCAAGGTGCCGGCCCGCAAGCTGGAAGCCCTGGAGGCTGACCAGCTGGACCAATTGCCCGGCGAGATGTTCACCCGGGCGCTGGCCGCCAGCGTTTGCCGTGCGCTGCACATCGACGCCGCGCCGGTGCTGCAATGCCTGCCACAGGCCGAGAAATCGCCTTTTCACCAGCCCCAGCCCAGCCTGAACACGCCGTTCCGTTCGTCGGGTGGCCGCTCGTCGGTGGCTTTGTCGGGCCTGTTGGCCCGGCCCGCGGTCTGGGTGATCGCCGCGCTGTTGCTGGGCGCGGTGCTGTTGCTGGTCGCCCCCTCGGTACCCGGCCTGGGCGGCTATTTCAACCGCACGGCAGCCAGCTCGGCAGCCACGGACACGGCGCCGGCCAAGGCCGGCAGTGAAGCGGCTGTCTCCAGCCCGGCGCCTGCCGAGTTGCGTGCCAGCGACACCGTGGCCACACCACAGGCCAACCCGGCCCCGGTGACGGCGCTGGTGACCGCCGGCAGCCCGTCGGTGGCCCCGGCCCTGACCCCGGCCACCGCGCTGGCTCCCCCCGCCGATCTGGTGCGCTTCGATGTGTCGGCCGCCACCTGGGTCGAGGTGGTCGACGGCGCTGGCAAGCAGCCGCTGCGCCGGGTGCTCAACGCCGGCGAATCCGTCAGCACAGGCGGCGCCTTGCCGCTCAAGGTCACGGTGGGCCGGGCCGACGCGGTGCAGGTGCAGGTGCGCGGCAAGCCGCTCGACCTGGCCGCTTCGGCGCGCGACAACGTGGCCCGCTTCGAGGTCAAGTGATGGACACCGGCCGGCTGTTTTCCGAACTCGCCATGCCCATGGCCGCCCCGGCGCCGCGGCGCTCGCGCCAGGCCCGCGTGGTCTGGGGCGACAAAGTGGTGACGGTGGGCGGCGATGCGCCGGTGCGGGTGCAGTCCATGACCAACACCGACACGGTGGACGCCATCGGCACCGCCATCCAGGTCAAAGAGCTGGCGCTGGCCGGCTCGGAGATGGTGCGAATCACCGTCAACACCCCCGAGGCCGCGGCGGCCGTGCCCCACATCCGCGAGCAGCTCGACCGCATGGGCATCGATGTGCCGCTGGTGGGCGACTTTCACTACAACGGCCACCGCCTGCTGACCGAGTTTCCCGACTGCGCGCAGGCCCTCTCCAAGTACCGCATCAACCCCGGCAACGTGGGCAAGGGCGACAAGCGCGACCGCCAGTTCGGCCAGATGATCGAGGCCGCGATCCGCTGGGACAAGGCGGTGCGCATCGGCGTCAACTGGGGCAGCCTGGACCAGGACCTGCTGGCCGACCTGATGGACGAAAACGGCCGCCGCAGCGAACCCTGGGACGCCAAGCAGGTGATGTACCAGGCGCTGGTGGTGTCGGCCATCGAGTCGGCCCGCCGCGCCGAGGCCCTGGGCCTGCGGGGCGAGCAAATCATTCTGTCGTGCAAGGTCAGTGGCGTGCAGGACCTGATCTCGGTCTACCGTGGTCTGGCCGCCCGCTGCGACTACGCGCTGCACCTGGGCCTGACCGAGGCCGGCATGGGCACCAAGGGCACGGTGGCCTCCAGCGCGGCGCTGGCCGTGCTGCTGCAAGAAGGCATCGGCGACACCATCCGTGTGTCGCTGACGCCGCAGCCCGGCGAGGCCCGCACCCAGGAGGTGGTGATCGCGTCGGAGATTTTGCAGGCCCTGGGTCTGCGCAGCTTTGTGCCCAGCGTCACCGCCTGCCCCGGCTGTGGCCGCACGACCAGCCAGACCTTCCAGGAAATGGCCAAGCAGATCGATGATTTCATGCGCGCCCAGATGCCTGTCTGGCGCAGCAAATACCCGGGTGTGGAGCAGCTCAAGGTGGCGGTGATGGGCTGCATCGTCAATGGCCCGGGCGAGAGCAAACACGCCGACATCGGCATCAGCCTGCCGGGCACCGGCGAGGCCCCGGCGGCGCCGGTCTTCATCGACGGTGAAAAGCGCCTGACGCTGCGTGGCGAGCACATCACCGACGAGTTCCAGGCCCTCGTCGAAAACTACATCGAAAAGCGCTTCGGCGCCCAGACCCGCTGATTCCCCGCCGGGCGGGGCAGGGCAGGGGCCCGGTCACGCCACGGCAGCCTTGTTTCAAAGACCATGGAAAAACTCACCGCTGTCAAAGGCATGAACGACATCCTGCCGCCGGATTCGGCGCGCTGGGAATGGCTGGAAGACCGCGTGCGCGGGCTGATGGCCCGTTACGCCTACCGCAACCTCCGCACCCCCATCGTCGAGCCCACCGCCCTGTTTGTGCGTGGCCTGGGCGAGGTCACCGACATCGTCGAGAAGGAGATGTACTCCTTTGAAGACCGCCTCAACGGTGAGCAGCTGACGCTGCGGCCGGAGAACACCGCCGGGGTGGTGCGTGCGGTGACCGAACACAACCTGCTGTACGAAGGCGGCAAGCGGCTGTACTACATGGGGCCGATGTTCCGCCACGAGCGGCCCCAGCGCGGCCGCTACCGCCAGTTCCACCAGATCGGTGCCGAGGCCCTGGGTTTTGGCGGGCCGGAGGTGGACGCCGAGCTGATTCTGCTGGCCCAGGCGCTGTGGCAGGAGATCGGCCTGCGCGATGTGCGGCTGGAGCTCAACAGCCTGGGCCAGCCCGACGAGCGCAAGGCCCACCGCGCCGCGCTGATCGCCCATTTCGAGGCCCATGCCGAGCTGTTGGACGAGGACGCCAAGCGCCGTTTGCACAGCAACCCGCTGCGCATTCTGGACACCAAAAACCCGGCCATGCGGCCGGTGGTGGAGTCGGCGCCGCAGCTGCTGTCCTTTCTGGGTGAGGCTTCGCTGGCCCACTTCAACGCGGTGCGCGCCATCCTCGACGCCAACGGTGTGGCCTACCAGGTCAACCCACGGCTGGTGCGCGGCATGGACTACTACAACCTGACGGTGTTCGAGTTCATCACCACCCAGCTGGGCTCGCAGGGCACCATCTGCGGCGGCGGCCGCTATGACTACCTGATCGGCCAGATGGGCGGCAAGCCAGCCCCGGCGGTGGGCTGGGCGCTGGGCGTGGAGCGGGTGCTGGAGCTGGTGGCCGCCGCCGGTGTGGCGCTGCCCGAGCAGCCGCTGGACGCCTACGCGGTGGTGCCCGATGTGGCGGCATTGCCGCAGGCCACGGTGCTGCTGCAGGCCTTGCGCGCGGCCGGGCTGCGGGTGCAGATGCATGCCTCGCCCAGTGGCGACGGCATGGGCAGCATGAAATCGCAGTTCAAGAAGGCCGACGCCAGTGGCGCCCGCTACGCGCTGGTCTTCGGCGCCGCCGAGCTGGCCGCTGGCCAGGTGGCCTGGAAACGGCTGCGCGGTGAGCGCGACGCCGCTGACAGCGCCCAGGCCACCCACGCCCTGAGTGACGCGGCCGGTCTGGCCGCGCTGCTGCGCGACAGCAGCCCCCTACAATCGCCCGCATAACTCTTGGCTCCCATGGCAAACCAACTCGACCTCGAAGAACAGGAACAGCTCGACCAGCTCAAGCATTTCTGGAACCAGTACGGCAACCTGATCACCTGGGTGCTGATTGCGGTGTTCGGCAGCGTGGCTGCGTGGAACGGCTGGCAACACTGGCAGCGCAGCCAGGCGGCGCAGGCCGCCGTGCTGTTCGACGAAGTGGGCCGCAGTGCCCAGGCCGGCGACCTGCCCAAGCTGGAGCGGGCGATGGCCGACATCCAGTCCAAATTCAGCGGCACGGCCCAGGCCCAGCAGGCCGCCTTGCTCGGTGCCAAGGTCTTGTACGACAAGGGCAACGCCGACGCCGCCCGCGCCGCGCTGGCCTGGGTGGCCGACAGGGGCAAGGACGAAGGCTACCGGGCGGTGGCCCGGCTGCGTCTGGCCGGCGTGCTGATCGACAGCCAGAAACACGACGAGGCGCTGGCCCAGCTGACAGCCCCCTTCCCGGCCAGCTTCGAGCCGCTGGCGGCCGACCGCCGCGGCGACGTTTTCCTGGCCCAGGGCAAAAAGGCCGAGGCCCGCGCCGAATTCCAGAAGGCCTACACCGGCCTGGGCCCCACCGCCGACTACCGGCGCCTGGTGGAAGTCAAGCTCAACGCCCTGGGTGTCGACCCCCAGGCCACGCCATCGGCCGACGGCGCCGCGGCATCGACCTCCGGAGCCAAGCCATGAACCTGAACCACAACACCCGCACATCGGCCTGGTTGGCGCTGGCCCTGGTCGGCCTGCTGGCCGCCTGCTCCAGCACCGGCGAAAAACCCAAGCCGGCCGCACTGGCGGCCAACCAGCCGCTGATCGCGGTGTCCCAGGCCTGGTCGGCCCGCATCGGCCCGCAGACCGGTGCCGGCCTGCAACCGGTGGTCAATGGCGGCACCGTCACGCTGGCCGCCAGCGACGGCCAGTTGGCCGCGCTGGACGCGTCCAGCGGGCGTGACCTGTGGCGCACCACCGTCAAGGGCGGCATTGCCGCCGGTGCCGGCAGCGACGGCAAGCTGGCGGCGGTGGTCACCACCGGCAACGAGGTGGTGGCGCTCGAGGGTGGCCGCGAACTGTGGCGTGAAAAATTGTCGGCCCAGGCCTTCACCGCGCCGCTGGTGGCCGGTGGCCGGGTGTTTGTGCTGGCGGCCGACCGATCTGTGACGGCCTTCGACGGCCAGAGCGGTCGCAGCCTGTGGCGCCAACAGCGCCCCGGCGAGCCGCTGGTGCTGCGCCAGTCGGGCGTGATCCTGCCCGTGGGCGACACCCTGGTGGTGGGCTTGTCGGGCCGGCTGGCGGGGTTGAACCCGCTCAACGGTGCGGTGCGCTGGGAGGCGCCGATTGCCTCGCCGCGTGGCATCAACGACGTCGAGCGCCTGGTGGACCTGGTCGGCCATGTGGCCCGCAAAGGTGACATCGTCTGCGCGCGGGCTTTCCAGGCCAGCGTGGGCTGTGTCAATGCCGAGCGCGGCAACCTGCTCTGGACCAAGCCGGCCAACGGCTCTGAGGGCGTGGACGGCGACAACACCCTGGTGTTTGGCACCGAAAGCGACGGCAAGGTGCTGGCCTGGCGCACCGCCGATGGCGAGCGCGCCTGGACTGCCGAGCAGCTGCGCTACCGCGGCCTGACCGCGCCGCTGCTGCTGGGCCGGTCGATCGCCGTGGGTGACAGCACCGGTCTGCTGCACTTTTTGTCGCGTGAAGACGGCAGCGCGATGAACCGCCTGGTCACCGACGGCTCGGCCATCGCGGCCACGCCGGTGCTGGCCGCCGGCACGCTGGTGGTGGTCACCCGCAACGGTGGCGTGTTTGGCTTCAAGCCCGAGTAATTTTTGGCCCATGGCCTGGCCGGATGGCCAGGCCCCGGTCTGGTCTCCTTTTTGAGCGGCGACACCTTATGAAACCAGTCGTTGCACTTGTCGGACGCCCCAATGTGGGCAAGTCCACGCTGTTCAACCGCCTCACCAAGTCGCGTGACGCCATCGTGGCCGACTTCGCGGGGCTGACCCGCGACCGCCATTACGGCAACGGTCGCCTGGGCAAACACGAATTCATCGTCATCGACACCGGGGGCTTCGAGCCCGATGCCGCCAGCGGCATCTACAAGGAGATGGCCAAGCAGACCCAGCAGGCGGTGGCCGAGGCCGACGTGGTGGTGTTTGTCGTTGACGCCCGGGGTGGCGTCAGTGCGCAAGACCACGACATCGCCAACTACCTGCGCCGCCTGGGCAAGCCCTGCGTGCTGGTCGCCAACAAGGCCGAGGGCATGCAGGAAGGCATGCAGTTGGTGGAGTTCTACGAGCTGGGCCTGGGCGAGGTGGTGCCGGTGTCGGCGGCGCACGGTCAGGGCATACGCACGCTGATCGAGAAGGCGCTGGAGCCGCTGAACCTGCCGGACGAAGACGAGGCCGAGGCCGACGACCACAGCGTGGTGAAGCTGGCCGTGGCCGGCCGGCCCAACGTGGGCAAATCGACGCTGATCAACACCTGGCTGGGGGAAGAGCGCCTGGTGGCCTTCGATATGCCGGGCACGACCCGCGACGCGATCTCGGTGCCCTTCGAGCGCGGCGGCCAGAAGTTCGAGCTGATCGACACCGCCGGTCTGCGCCGCAAGGGCAAGGTGTTCGAGGCGATCGAGAAGTTCTCGGTGGTCAAGACGCTGCAGGCCATCGAGTCGGCCAACGTGGTGTTGCTGCTGCTGGACGCCACCCAGGGCGTGACCGACCAGGACGCCCACATCGCCGGCTACATCCTGGAGAGTGGCCGGGCGGTGGTGGTGGCGGTGAACAAATGGGACGCGGTGGACGACTACGGCCGCGAACTGCTGCAGCGCTCCATCGAAACCCGGCTGGCCTTTTTGAAGTTTGCCGCCATCCATTTCATCTCGGCCAAGAAGCGCCAGGGTCTGGGGCCGCTGTGGGCCTCCATCGTCCAGGCCCACAAGGCCGCCACCTGCAAGATGTCGACCCCGGTGCTGACCCGTTTGCTGCTGGAGGCGGTGCAGTTCCAGAGCCCCAAGCGCGCCGGCATGTACCGGCCCAAGATGCGTTATGCCCACCAGGGCGGCATGAATCCGCCGGTGATCATCATCCACGGCAACTCGCTGGAGCATGTGACCGACGCCTACAAACGCTTCCTGGAAGGGCGTTTCCGCAAGGAGTTCAACCTGATCGGCACGCCGCTGCGGATCGAGCTGAAAACCTCGCACAACCCCTACGCCGACAAGGAGTAAGGCCTCACAGGGCCCTTGTCCTGAACGGGATGGGGCTTTGCAGGGCCGATTGTCCGGGGCTGTAAGCCTGTGGTAACGTCAAGCCTCATCCACTTCAAAGAACACGGAACATATCGTGAGCAACAAAGGCCAACTCCTGCAAGACCCGTTCCTCAATGCCTTGCGCAGGGAACACATTCCGGTCTCCATCTACCTGGTCAATGGCATCAAGCTGCAAGGCCAGATTGAATCCTTTGACCAGTACGTCGTGTTGCTGCGCAACACGGTGACGCAAATGGTCTACAAGCACGCGATCTCCACCATCGTGCCGGCCCGCGCGGTCAATTTCCAGGCCACCGACGAGTCTGACGCCCCCGCCGCTTGATGGGTCGTGAACACCGCACGGACCCGGCCCACCCCCACTTGAGCTCCCAGCCCACGGCCGACCCCTCGGCGCCCGGCGCCATCCTGGTGGGGGTGGACCTGGGCCTCCCGCATTTTGATGGTCAGCTCGACGAGCTGGGCCTGTTGGCCCAGACCGCCGGCATGCGGCCGCTGGCCAAAATCACCTGCAAGCGCAAGGCGCCCGACGCCGCGCTGTTTGTCGGCAGCGGCAAGGCCGACGAGATCCGCGAGCTGGCCTTGATGCACGGCGCGACCGAGGTCTTGTTCGACCAGTCGCTGAGCCCGGCCCAGCAGCGCAACCTGGAGCGGGTGATTGGTCTCGCGGTCAATGACCGCACCCTGCTGATTCTGGAGATCTTTGCCCAGCGCGCCCGTAGCCACGAGGGCAAGCTGCAGGTGGAGCTGGCCCGGCTGCAGTATTTGTCGACCCGGCTGGTGCGCCGCTGGTCGCACCTGGAGCGCCAGACCGGCGGCGCCGGCGTGCGCGGCGGCCCTGGCGAGAAGCAGATCGAATTGGACCGCCGGATGATTGCCAGCGCGATCAAGCGCACCAAGGAGCGGCTGGAAAAGGTCAAGGCCCAGCGCCAGACCCAGCGCCGCCAGCGCACCCGGCGCGACACCTTCAACATCTCGCTGGTGGGCTACACCAACGCTGGCAAGTCGACGCTGTTCAATGCGCTGGTGAAGGCCCGTGCCTACGCCGCCGACCAGTTGTTTGCCACGCTGGACACCACCACCCGCCACCTTTACCTGGGCGACGCCGGCCGCTCGGTGTCGCTGTCCGACACCGTGGGTTTCATCCGCGACCTGCCGCACGGCCTGGTCGATGCCTTTGCCGCCACCCTGCAGGAGGCCACCGATGCCGACCTGTTGCTGCATGTGGTGGACGCCGCCAACCCCGACAACGCCGAGCAGATGGCCGAGGTCAGGCGGGTGCTGTCCGACATCGGTGCCAGCGAGGTGCCGCAGATCCTGGTGTTCAACAAGCTGGACGCGATGGAGGCCGAACGCCGCCCGCTGCAGTTGTGTGACCAGGTCGACATTGACGGCACCGCGCTGACCCGGGTGTTTGTCAGCGCCCGCAGCGGCGAAGGCCTGGCGCTGCTGCGTGAACAGCTGAGCCTGCGGGCGGTGGGCCCCTGGGTGGAAAGCACCGCCTCGGCGAGTGGCGATGGCGACGACCTGGACAACCCCGGGTCCTGATTGGGCACAATCGGGCCTGCACCTGACAAAGAGACCTTGCGCATGAACCTCCACCTCCCGGCATTCTCCTGGGCCAGGCTCCCCGCCCGCCTGCGGGGCATGTTCAACCTGAACGACCCGCGCTGGGGCCGCAGCGACGACGCCGCTGGCAGCCAGGACAAGCCCGAAGGCCCCCGCTCCGAGCCGCCATCCACACCGCCCCCGTCGGGTGGCCGTGGCCAGGGCCCCAACCAGGGCCCGCCGGACCTCGATGAGCTGTGGCGTGATTTCAACCGCAAGCTGGGTGGTTTTTTTGGCGGCGTCAAACAGGCCGGCCGCGGCAACGGCGGTTTCGGCGGTGGCCCGGGGGGCTTTCAGCCCAACATGAAAAGCGCTGGCCTGGGGGTGGGCCTGGTGGCTACGGTGGTGCTGCTGATCTGGCTGGGCACCGGTTTCTTCATCGTGCAGGAAGGCCAGCAGGCCGTGATCACCCAGTTCGGCAAATACCACTCCACGGTGGGCGCCGGCTTCAACTGGCGTCTGCCTTACCCGGTGCAGCGCCATGAGCTGGTGGTGGTGACGCAGATCCGCTCGGTGGACGTGGGCCGCGACAGCATCATCAAGGCCACCGGCCTGCGCGAGTCGGCGATGCTGACCGAGGACGAGAACATCGTCGAAATCAAGTTCGCGGTGCAGTACCGGCTGAACGACGCCCGGGCCTATTTGTTCGAGAGCAAGGACCCGGCGGCCTCGGTGGTGCAGGCGGCCGAGACCGCGGTGCGCGAGGTGGTGGGCAAGATGCGCATGGACTCGGCGCTGGCCGAGGAGCGCGACCAGATTGCGCCGCGCGTGCGCAGCCTGATGCAGACCATCCTCGACCGTTACAAGGTCGGTGTGGAGGTGGTGGGCATCAACCTGCAGCAAAGCGGCGTGCGCCCGCCCGAGCAGGTGCAGGCGGCTTTTGACGACGTGCTGAAGGCCGGCCAGGAGCGCGAACGTGCCAAGAACGAGGCCCAGGCCTATGCCAACGACGTGATCCCGCGCGCGGTGGGCACGGCCTCGCGGCTGAAGGAAGAGTCGGAAGCCTACAAGGCCCGCATCGTGGCCCAGGCGCAGGGCGATGCCCAGCGTTTCCGTTCGGTATTGACCGAGTACCAGAAGGCACCGCAGGTGACCCGCGACCGGATGTACCTGGACGCGATGCAGCAGATGTACAGCAACGTCACCAAGGTGCTGGTGGATTCGCGCCAGGGCGGCAACCTGCTGTACCTGCCGATCGACAAGATCATGCAGATGACCGCACAAGGCGGTGCAGCGGCCAGCGAGGCGCTGCCCACCGTGCCCGCCGCACCGGCCGTGCCGCCGTCGGCCCTCTCCAACGATGCCCGTTCGCGGGACACCTCGCGCACCCGCGAGCGCGAGACACGCTAGGAATCGGTCATGAATAAACTGGGATTTTGGGTTTCCTCGGCGCTGGTGGCGCTGCTGGTGCTGAGCTCGATGCTGTTCGTGGTTGACCAGCGGCAGTTCGGTGTGGTCTACGCGCTGGGGCAGATCAAGGAAGTGATCACCGCCCCCGGCCTGCATGTCAAACTGCCGCCGCCGTTTCAGAACGTCAGCTACATCGACAAGCGGCTGCTGACGCTGGACAGCAACGACGCCGAGGCCATGCTGACGGCGGAGAAGCAGCGGGTGGTGATTGACTGGTATGTGCGCTGGCGCATCACCGAGCCGTCGGACTACATCCGCAACGTGGGCCTGGACGAAAACGCCGGCGCCGTGCAGCTCAACCGGGTGGTGCGCAACGCCTTCCAGGAAGAGATCAACAAGCGCACCGTCAAAGAGCTGCTGTCGCTGAAGCGCGAGCCGCTGATGGCCGACGTCAAGCGCGAGGTGCTGGAGAAGGTGCGTGGCGCCAAGCCCTGGGGTGTGGACGTGGTGGATGTGCGCATCACCCGGGTCGACTACGTCGAGGCCATCACCGAATCGGTTTACCGCCGCATGGAGGCCGAGCGCAAGCGGGTGGCCAACGAGCTGCGTTCCACCGGTGCGGCCGAGGGCGAAAAAATCCGCGCCGACGCCGACCGCCAGCGCGAGGTGACGGTGGCCAACGCCTACCGGGATGCGCAAAAAACCAAGGGTGAAGGCGACGGCGAAGCCGCCCGCGTGTACGCCGACGCGTTTGGCCGTGACCCGCAGTTTGCCCAGTTCTACCGCAGCCTGGACGCCTACAAGGCCAGCTTCAACCGCAAGGGCGATGTGATGGTGCTGGACCCGTCGTCGTCGGAGTTCTTCAAGGTCATGCGTGGCAACGCCGCGCCGGCCCCTGCCGCGAAGAAATAAGCCAGCGCGGTGTGATCAGCGCCAGCAGTTTCTGGACCGCCGTCGGCCTGGTGCTGGTGATCGAGGGCTTGTTGCCCTTGCTGTCGCCCGGCGGCTGGCGCCGCTTTTTCGAGCAGGCGCTGCGCCTGCGCGATGGCCAGATCCGCTTCTTTGGCCTGGGCAGCGTGCTGACCGGCCTGTGGCTGATCTGGCTGCTGGCCTGAATTCTCCCGCCCGGTTTGCCGGGAGCGGGCCGCCAGCCCGGTAAAATCTCGTTTTAACCCGATTCCCACCACCTATGTCCGCTTGGGTCCTGCCGGATCACATTGCCGATGTCTTGCCCTCCGGCGCCCGGCACATCGAAGAGCTCCGCCGTCTGCTTCTCGACACCGCCCGCAGCTATGGCTACGAGCTGGTGATGCCGCCGTTGCTGGAGCACCTGGAGTCTTTGCTCACCGGCACCGGCGAGGCGCTGGACCTGCAAACCTTCAAGCTGGTCGACCAGCTGTCGGGCCGCATGATGGGCCTGCGCGCCGACACCACGCCCCAGGTCGCCCGCATCGACGCCCATTTGCTGAACCGCGTCGGCGTGACCCGGCTGTGCTATTGCGGCCCGGTGCTGCACACCCGGCCCGAACAACCCCATGCCACCCGCGAGCCGCTGCAGTTCGGCGCCGAGATTTACGGCCATGCCGGCCTGGAAGCCGACCTGGAGGTGCTGGGCCTGGCGCTGGACAGCCTGAAGCAGGCCGGCGTTCAGCACATCAGCGTCGACATGGCCGATGCCCGCATCGTGCAGTCGCTGCTGGCCGGCGTGTCGCTGGCCGCACCGGCGCTGGCCGACCTGCATGCGGCGCTGGCCACCAAAGACGCCACTGGCCTGGCCGGGCTGACCCGTGGTCTGCCTGCGCCCGTGCGCGAGGGCTTGCAGGCCTTGGTGGATTTGTATGGTGATGCCACGGTGCTGGACGAGGCCGAAAAGCGCCTGCCGGCGGCGGCGCTGCTGCAGCAGGCTTTGGCCCAACTGAAGTGGCTGGGCGGGCATGTCGACGGCGCCCAGGTGACCTACGACCTGGCCGACCTGCGTGGCTACGCCTACTACAGCGGGGCCCGGTTTGCGATGTATGCCCAGGGCGCCAGCCAGTCGCTGGTGCGGGGTGGGCGTTACGACGAGGTGGGCGCGGTGTTCGGCCGCAACCGGCCGGCCGTGGGCTTCAGCCTGGACGTCAAGGCCCTGGTCGAGGTGCTGCCTGCGCCGCCGCCCAAGGCGGTGGTGCGTGCACCCTGGGGCGAAGACGCTGCGTTGCGCGCGGCCATTGCGCAGCTGCGCCAGCAAGGTCATGCCGTGGTCTGTGTGCTGCCCGGACACGAAAGCGAAGTTGATGAATTCCGTTGCGACCGCGAACTGGTGCTGAGCGCCGGCCAGTGGGTCGTGCAAGCCATTTGAAAAGCGTTGAGATGAACACAAGCACAGCACAAAAACCCGGCCGCAACGTGGTCGTGGTCGGCACCCAGTGGGGCGATGAAGGCAAGGGCAAACTGGTCGATTGGCTGACCGAAAGCGCCCAGGGCGTGGTGCGCTTCCAGGGCGGCCACAACGCCGGCCACACGCTGGTGATCAATGGCGTCAAGACGGCGCTGCACCTGATCCCCAGCGGCATCATGCGGCCCGGCGTCAAGTGCTACATCGGCAACGGCGTGGTGCTGTCGGCGGCCAAGCTGTTCGAGGAAATCGAAGGCCTGGAAAAAGCCGGTGTCGAGGTGCGCTCGCGCCTGCGCATCAGCGAGGCCTGTCCGCTGATCCTGCCCTTCCATGCGGCGCTGGACATCGCCCGCGAAGTGGCGCGGGAGCAGGGCGGCAATGCCAAGATCGGCACCACCGGCCGCGGCATCGGCCCGGCCTACGAAGACAAGATCGCCCGCCGCGCGCTGCGGGTGCAAGACCTCAAATACCCCGAGCGTTTTGCCACCAAGCTCAAGGAGCTGCTGGACCTGCACAACCATGTGCTGACCACCTATTTGAACGCGCCGGCGGTGGCCTTCGAGCCGGTGTATGCCGAGGCCATGCGCCACGCCGAGCTGCTCAAGCCCATGATGGCCGACGTGTCGCGCGAGCTCAACGACGCCCACCAGGCCGGTGCCAACCTGCTGTTCGAAGGCGCGCAGGGCACGCTGCTGGACATCGACCATGGCACCTACCCCTACGTGACCTCCAGCAACTGCGTGGCCGGCAATGCCGCCGCCGGTGCCGGTGTGGGCCCGGGTCTGTTGCACTATGTGCTGGGCATCACCAAGGCCTACTGCACCCGGGTGGGCGGCGGGCCGTTCCCGACCGAACTGGACTGGGAAACCCCGGGCACGCCGGGCTACCACATGAGCACCGTGGGCGCCGAAAAGGGCGTGACCACCGGCCGTTCGCGCCGCTGCGGCTGGTTCGACGGCGCGCTGCTGAAGCGCTCGGCCCAGGTCAATGGCCTGACCGGTTTGTGCATCACCAAGCTCGACGTGCTGGACGGCCTGAAAGAGCTGCTGCTGTGCACCGGCTACGAGCTGGACGGCGAGACCATCGACATCCTGCCCATGGGCGCCGACGACATCGCCCGCTGCAAACCCATCTACGAAACCCTGCCCGGCTGGAGCGACACCACCGTGGGGGTGACCGAGTACGCCAAGCTGCCGGTCAACGCCCAGCGTTACCTGCAGCGCATCGCCGAGGTCACCGGGGTCCGCATCGACGTGGTCTCGACCAGCCCGGACCGCGACCACACCATCATGATGCAACACCCCTACGCCGTCCCGGCGCTGTGAGCTGGTGCATCTCCGCCCCGACCTGAACCCAGGAACCCAAGCATGCTGACCGAAGACGGATTGCACCTGTACGTCAGTTACGACGAATACCACAACCTGATCGAGAAGCTGGCCATCAAGGTCCACCAGTCGGGCTGGGGCTTCGACACCATTCTGTGCCTGGCCCGTGGCGGCATGCGGCCCGGCGACATCCTGAGCCGGATTTTCGACAAGCCGCTGGCCATCATGTCGACCAGCTCCTACCGCGCCGGTGTGGGTGCCGGCGCCAAGAAAAGCACGCTGGACATCGCCCGCTACATCACCACCCCGCAGGGCGAGATCGCTGGCCGGGTACTGCTGGTGGATGACCTGGCCGACACCGGCCACACGTTGCAGGAAGTCATCGCCCAGCTGCGCGCCAACTACCCCGCCATCACCGAGCTGCGCAGCGCCGTGCTGTGGACCAAGGCCATGTCGACCTTCACCGCCGACTACTCGGTGGAGTTTTTGCCCAGCAACCCGTGGATTCATCAGCCCTTCGAAGGCTATGACACGCTGCGGCCCGAGCGCCTGCTGGAGAAGTGGCGGGTCTGACCCGCCCGTCCCGCATGAGCGACCTGGCTGACCGGCCGCGCGTCGGGCGCTTCGCACTGACGCTGCTGGCGCTGGCCTTGGCCGCCTGTGGCCATGTGCCGCCGGTGCCGCCCGACGCGGTCACGCCTCCCTCACCGGTGGCGGTCAAAAGGCCACCTCGCCTGGGCCTGGCCCTGGGCGGTGGTGCAGCGCGCGGCTTTGCCCATGTGGGGGTGATTCAGGTGCTGGAAGAGGCCGGCATCCGCCCCGACCTGGTGGTGGGCACCTCGGCCGGCAGCCTGGTGGCGGCGATTTACGCCTCGGGCAAGACCGGCGCGCAGCTGCAGCAGGTGGCCGACACCATGGACGAGGCCACCATCACCGACTGGACCTTGCCGCTGTTCAGCCGCGGTGTGCTGCGTGGCGACGCCCTGGCCCGCTATGTGAGTGGCCAGGTCAATGGCAAAACCATTGAGACCATGGCCCTGCCGCTGGGCATCGTGGCCACCGACCTGCAGTCTGGCAAGGCGGTGCTGTTTCAACGTGGCGACGCCGCCACCGCGGTGCGGGCCTCGAGTGCGGTGCCGGCGGTGTTTGTGCCAGTGAAGATCAACGGCCGCGAGTATGTGGACGGTGGCCTGGTGTCACCGGTGCCGGTGCGTCAGGCCCATGACATGGGGGCCGAGGTGGTGGTGGCGGTGGACATTTCCAGCCCGCCCGAAGGCAACCTGGCCGGCGACACCTTGCAAATCCTGCTGCAGACCTTTGCCATCATGGGGGCCACCATCAACCAGCACGAGCTCAAAGCGGCCGACGTGGTGGTGCGGCCGGCCTTGCCGAATGTGAAGGGGGCCGACTTTTCGGCCCGGCGCAATTCGGTGGCGGCAGGTCGGGCGGCGATGCTGGCCGCTTTGCCGCAACTGCGTGCAGTGCTGGCCGACAAGGCCAGGTGATCCCGATCGGGCATAAAAAAAGGGTTGGTTTTGCAACCAACCCTTAAGGGATCTCTGAACCAGAAGGTGTCGAAAAGATCCGAGGAGACAATCGAAACACTCAGCACTACACACGCAGTGTCTGAGAAAAGTGGCCCCGGATGTAGAGCTTGCTCACCAATTCGGTGGGCAAGCCTCGGGGGCCACTGGCAGATCAGCGCTTCTTGGTGGCGGTCTTGGCAGCAGCAACCGCTTGCGAAGACACGGCGTTGAAGTTGGCTTCGGCGACGTCGGTGGCTTGCTTGACAGCCTTTTGCACGGACTCGAAGGCGTTGCCGGCAGCGGCCACGGCGCTCTTCATCACGGCCACGGCGGTTTCGGAACCGGCGGGTGCGTTCTTGGCAGCGCTGTCGACCAGCGACACGAAGGCCTTTTGCGCGTCAGCGGCTTGGGCTTCGAAGGTCTTGCCGAATTCGCCACCGGTGCTGGAAGCGATGTCGTACAGGTGACGGCTGTAAGCAGCGGTCTTTTCGGCCAGAGGCTGGAACAGGCCGGCTTGCAGAGCCAGCAGCTCTTGGGCGTCCTTGACGCTCAGCAGCGCGGTCGTGTGTTCGGCGGACTCGGCCAGGGCAGCCTTGGTGGCGGTCAGGTTGAGTTCGACGAGCTTCTCGACGCTTTCGAAAGCCTTGTTGGTCAGACCGAACAGGGTTTCGACAGAAGCTTTGTGGGAAGCAAGGATTTGTTCAGGGGTCAGCATGTTCAATTCTCCGGGTGGGGGTTAAAAAAACTGCTCCGAACACTTATGGTGCAGTGCAGCATGGAATGAATTATAGGGATGGCGCGAAAGACATCAAGTCTTTTTTGTTGCAGTGCAGCAAATTAGATGGGAAGGCCTAACAACAGCCTGGCTTCATCGCCGCGACACAATGCCGCATGCTGGCCCATTACGCCGATCACTTTGTGTTGCCTTTGCCCGAAGGCCACCGTTTCCCGATGCACAAATACCGGCTGCTGCGCGACCGCCTGGCGGCCGAGCTGCCCGAGGTGCATTTGTGCGAGGCGCCGGCCGCCAGCGACGGCGAACTGGCACTGGCCCACAGCCCGGACTACATCGCGGCCATCGCCCAAGGCACGGTGGCGCCGGCGCTGATGCGGGAGATCGGTTTCCCCTGGAGCGAGGCCATGGTGGCGCGGGCCCGCCGCTCGGTCGGCGCCACGGTGGCGGCCTGCCGCGCGGCCTTGTTGCAGGGCCTGGCGGCCAACCTGGCCGGCGGCACCCACCATGCCGGCACAGCGCAGGGCGGTGGCTTTTGTGTCTTCAACGATGTGGCGGTGGCGGCCCGGCTGATGCAGGCCGAATGGGGGCGAGTGGCGCCCGCAGCGCGTGCGCCGCTGCAGGTGGCGGTGATCGACCTCGACGTGCACCAGGGCAATGGCACGGCACAGATTTTTCGCCATGACCCCAGCGTGTTCACGCTGTCGCTGCATGGTGAGAAGAATTTCCCGTTTCGCAAGGAGACCAGCGACCTCGATGTGGCCTTGCCCGACGGCTGTGGCGACGCCGCCTACCTGGAGGCGCTGGACGGCGCGCTGGACGCGTTGGACCACCGCAGCCGACCCGGCTTGGTGATCTATCTGGCCGGTGCCGACCCGCACGAGGGCGACCGGCTGGGCCGGCTGCGGCTCAGCTTCGACGGCCTGGAGGCGCGGGATCGCCGGGTCTTCGACTGGGCCTGGCAGCGCCGCATCCCGTTGGCCTTCGCGATGGCCGGAGGCTACGGCCACCGCGTCGACGATACGGTGAGCGCCCAGTTCACCACCTACCGCACCGCGCTGGGCTACTGGCGCCGATGGCAGAATCAGCGCCCATGAGTTCGCCTGCCGCTCCCACCCCCAAACCCCAGCCCGAGCCCCGCTCGGCCTACCGCGCCTTTCGTGCCATCGGCACCCGCTGGGCCGACAACGATGTGTATGGCCATGTCAACAACGTTGTGTACTACAGCTGGTTCGACACGGCGGTCAATGCCCACCTGATCGAGCAGGGCGCACTGGACATCCATCAGGGCAGCACCATCGGCCTGGTGGTGGAAACCCAGTGCAACTACTTCGCGCCGCTGGCCTTTCCGCAAACGGTGGAGGCCGGCATCCGGGTGGCCAAGATCGGCGGCTCCAGCGTGCGTTACGAGGTGGGCCTGTTCGCCCAGGGCGCGCCGCTGACCGCGGCCAAAGGCCATTTCATCCATGTCTACGTGGACAGCCACACCCGCCGGCCCGCAGCCCTGCCGCCGATTTTCCTCCGTGTTCTGGAGCAACTCACGTGACCGACGCCTTGTCTGCCATTTCCACCCAGGTCACCGTTGACGCGGCCATCGAAAGCCGCATGTCCACCCGGGCCTTCACGGCCCAGCCGGTCTCGCGCGAGACGCTGACCGACATCCTGCGCGTGGCCAGCCGCGCGCCCTCCGGCACCAACACCCAGCCCTGGAAGGTCTACGTGCTGCAAGGTGCCAGCCGCGACAGCCTGGTGGCCCAGGTCTGCGCCGCCCACGACGCCCTGCGCGCCAACCCGGCGCTGGCCGCCGAGTACAAGGAGGAGTACGACTACTACCCCGAACAGTGGGTCTCGCCCTACATCGACCGCCGGCGCGAAAACGGCTGGGGCCTGTACGGCCTGTTGGGCATCGGCAAAGGCGACAAGGACGCCATGCACGCCCAGCACCAGCGCAACTTCAAGCTGTTCGACGCCCCGGTGGGTTTGATGTTCACCGTCGACCGCGTCATGGGCCGCGGCTCACTGGTCGACTACGGCATGTTCTTGCAAAGCATCATGGTGGCTGCGCGCGGCCGTGGCCTGCACACCTGCCCGCAGGCGGCCTGGAACGGCTTTGCCAAGATCATCCTGCCGCACATCGGGGCCGGCCCCGACGAGATGCTGGTCTGTGGCATGGCGCTGGGCTACGCCGACGCCAGTGACAAGGTCAACAGCTTCCACACCCCCCGGGTGCCGGTGGAAGACTTCACGCGCTGGGTGGAGTGAGGCCGGCCGCGTTCAGCGTGCCGGTGGCCGCCAGCGCAGCCTGTGCTTCGGTGTCCGCCGCGGCGTCGTCGCCGTCGGGTGCAGGCAGCGAAAAGTAAAAAGTCGCGCCTTCCCCCGGCGAGCTGTCGGCCCAGACCCTGCCCCCGTGGCGGCTGACGATTTTGGCCACCGTGGCCAGGCCCACGCCGGTGCCGGGATAGTCCCGCGCCGAGTGCAGGCGCTGGAAAATCTGGAACAGGCGGTGCGCGTACTGCGGGTCGAAACCGGTGCCGTTGTCGCTCACCCAGTAGACATGCTGGTCGCCGTTGACCTCCCCACCCACGCTGATCTCGGGTGCGGCCTGGCGGTGGCTGTACTTCACCGCGTTGCCAATCAGGTTGTCGAACACGATGCGCATCATGCTGGGGTCGCAACGGCTGGGGGGCAGGGCGGCGATGTCGAAGCGTTTGCCCTGCCAGGCCGGCATGTTGGCCTCCACCGTTTGCCGCGCAATGGCCGTCATGTCGGCCGCGACCACCTGCAGCGGTTTCTGCCCCAGCTTGGACAGTGCGTGCAGCGCGTTCACCAGGTTGCTCATGTCCAGGCCCGCCTGGTCGATGCGTTTGAGCAGGCGCTGGGCCTCTGGTGGCATCTGCTCGCCAAAGTCCATCTGCAGCAGCTCCGAGAAGGTGCGCATGGCCCGCACCGGCGCCAGCAGGTCGTGCGTCACCATGCTGGTGAAGCGGTCAAGGTCGGTGTTGGCGTCCTGCAGGTCGGACACCGCCTGCTCCAGCTTCAGCGTGCGTTCGGCCACCCGGGCTTCCAGCGCCTGGTTGGTGCGCACCAGCGTGGCTTCCTCCTGCCGCAGCGTGGCCAGCAGGCTGGACAGCGAGCGGGCCAGCTGGCCGATCTCGTCCTTGCCGGTCTGCGGCAGCGCCAGCGTCCGTTCGCCCGAGGCGATGCGGTCGGCGGCCTGGGCCATGGCGGTGATGGGTTTGCTGATGCGGTCGGCCAGCAACCAGCCCGCCACGCCGAACAGCACACTGGCCAGCAGGCCGATCCAGGCGATGCGGTATTCCAGGTTCTCGGCGGTGGCAAAGGCCACATGCTCGGGCAGCCGCATCGTCACCCGCCAGCCCAGCCCGGCGTAATCCTTGTGGCCTTCGCTGACCACCGCGCAGCTCAGGTAGGGCATGCTGCCGTCGCTGTCGTCACGGGCGCAGGCGCCGGCGGGCACGGCCAGGGACTGGGCCGGCACCGTGGCCGGGCTGTTGTGGGTGGCCAGCAGGCGGCCATCGCGGGTGCTGACAAAGACCTCCAGCCGGGACGACTGGTCGGGCGAGGCCAGCAGCCGCAGCCGGTTGCGCAGCGTGTCCACCCAGGGCTCGGCGAGCTGGGCCAGCAAAACCCCGCCGGCGCCCACCGGGACCACGATGTCCACATGGCGCTGACCCGGACTCAGCGCGGCGCTGGCGTCGCTGACCAGCGCCGCGCTGTGGTCCTGGGCAAACCAGGGCGCCTTGGTGAGGTCCTGGTTTTCCAGCGCGGCTTCGCTGGCCAGCCGCACCTGACCCTGGCCGTCGGCCAGCATCACCGCCTGCAGGCCATAGCGCTCGGCAAAGGCTTTCAGCAGCTGGCGGTGGCTGTCGGCATGGGGGTTGTCCAGGCCCAGCGCCTGCTGGGTGTCCAGCAGCTGGGCCAGGGCCAGCAGGTCACGCCGCCGTTCCTGGATTTCACGGTCCAGGCCCACCGACACCAGGTGGGCCGCCCGCAGCAGGGCCGCGCGGGTGTCGGTTTCCAGGCGCTGGCTGACCAGGTGGCTGACAGCCAGGCCGGCCGCCAGCAACAGCAGCAATGTCAGGGTGCCAAAGGCCAGTCCAATTTTTGCGCGCATGCCGTTCACAGGGTCTCCGTTGTTTTTGTGAGGTGGGGTCACCCACCGAAAAGCGACCATGACCAACTATGCCACGGGCACCGTGGCCGGCACCAGACCGTGGGGTTGGGCGCTCGGGCACAATCAATCCCTGTCGGTTGCATCGGCCCAACCGTGCCATTCTTGAACCCGCCGGTGGCCTGCCCCGGCGCCAGACACCCACACCATGACACCACCCCGCATTCTTGTCGCCCGCGCCATTTTTCCCGAGGTGCTGGAACGCCTGTCCCAGGTCTTTGAAGTCCAGTCCAACCAGGCCGACCAGGTCTGGTCAGCCGCCGAGCTGACCGCCCGGGCCCAGGGCATGGATGGCCTGTTGACCACCGGCTCAGAGCGCATCGACGCGGCCTTGCTGGCCGCCTGTCCGCAGCTCAAGGTGTGCGCCAACATGGCGGTGGGTTTCAACAACTTCGACGTGCCGGCCATGACGGCCGCCGGCGTGCTGGCCACCAACACGCCGGACGTGCTGACCGAAACCACCGCCGACTTCGGCTTTGCGTTGCTGATGGCCACGGCGCGGCGCATCACCGAGAGCGAGCACTTTCTGCGCCGCGGCGAATGGACCCAGTGGCGCTACGACCTGTTCGTCGGCCCCGAGGTCCATGGCAGCACGCTGGGCATTCTGGGCATGGGCCGCATTGGCCAGGCGCTGGCGCGGCGCGGTGCCCATGGCTTTGGCATGAAGGTGATTTACCACAACCGCAGCCGGCTGGACGCGGCCACCGAGGCCGATTGCCGGGCCTCCTGGGTGGACAAGGAAATCCTGTTCCGCACCGCCGACCATGTGGTGCTGGTGCTGCCTTACTCGGCATCGTCACACCATGCGGTGGGCGCCACCGAGCTGGGCTGGATGAAGCCCGAGGCCACCTTGGTCAACATCGCCCGCGGCGGCATTGTCGATGACCAGGCGCTGGCCGCTGCCTTGCGCGAGGGACGCCTGGCCGCCGCCGGCCTGGACGTGTTCGAGGGCGAGCCTTCTGTCTGCCCGGATTTGCTGACCGTGCCCAATGTGGTGTTGACTCCGCACATCGCCAGCGCCAGCGTGGCCACCCGGCGCGCCATGGCCAACCTGGCGGCCGACAACCTGATCGCCCGCCTGAGCCGGGGCGAGGCGGTGACGCCGATCAACCCCGAGGTGCTGGCGCCACGCTGAGGCCCGGTTGACGGGTCAGCTGTAAAAAGCCTTGACCAGGTCCCAGGCGACCTGTGGGCTGTCGGTGTACTGCAGCAGCTTCAGGTCGTCGGCGGCGATCACGCCTTCTTCCACCAGCACCTGTGGGTTGAACAAACGCTGCCAGTAGTCGGTGCCCACCAGCACAATGGGCACGGGCTGGGTTTTCTTGGTTTGGATCAGCGTCACCGTCTCGAACAGCTCGTCCATGGTGCCGAAGCCACCCGGGAAGACCACCAGCGCCTTGGCCCGCATCATGAAGTGCATCTTGCGCAGCGCGAAGTAGTGGAACTTGAAGCTCAGGCCGGGGGTGATGTAGCGGTTGGGCGCTTCTTCATGGGGCAGGGCAATCGACAGCCCGACGCTGCGACCACCGGCCTCGTGCACGCCGCGGTTGGCGGCTTCCATGATGCCGGGGCCACCGCCGGTGCAGACAAAAATCTGGTCCTTAGGCGGCAGGCCCTCGTTGTCCTGGGCCACCACCCGGCCGAAGGTGCGGGCCAGCTCGTAGTAGCGTGCGTTGCGCAGCAAGACCGTGGCGCGGGCAATCGCCTGGGCGTTGCCGTCGGCCTGGGCCTGGGCCAGCAAGACCTGGGCGTCTTCCTCGCTGCGAAAGCGGGCGCTGCCAAACACCACCACGGTGTTCTCGATGCCCTGGGCATGCTGTTCCAGGTCGGGCTTGAGCAGTTCCAACTGGAAGCGGATGCCGCGGGTTTCACGGCGCAGCAAAAACTCCGGGTCGATGAAGGCCAAGCGCTGCGGGTCGGGCGTCAGTGGCCGGCCGGCAGCCGAGTGGGATTGCAAGGTGGCCCAGGCGTCAGCGACGCTGGGCTCTTTCCAGTATTCGATTTGTTCCATGGGGCGATTGTGCGCGGGGTCGAGGGCCGGGATGCGGTGGATTGCCCATGAAAAAGGCCCCAATCGGGGCCTTTGTTCATCGGCGCTGACAGTCGCTCAGACGCGCTTGCGGTATTCGCCGGTGCGGGTGTCGATTTCGACGCGGTCACCCTGGGCCACGAAGATCGGCACGCCGATCTCGAAACCGGTGGCGATCTTGGCGGGCTTGAGTACCTTGCCCGAGGTGTCGCCCTTGACGGCGGGTTCAGTCCAGGTGATCTCGCGCTCGACGCTGGTGGGCAGCTCGACCGAAATGGCCTTGCCGTCGTAGAACACCACTTCCACGGCCATGCCGTCTTCGAGGTAGTTCAGCGCGTCGCCCATGTTCTCGGCTTCGACTTCGTACTGGTTGTAGTCGGCGTCCATGCAGACATACATCGGGTCGGCGAAGTAGGAATAAGTGCAGTCCTTCTTGTCGAGGATGACCTGGTCCATCTTGTCGTCGGCCTTGAACACGACTTCGGTGCCGAAGTTGGCGATCAGGCTTTTGAGCTTCATCCGCACGGTGGCGGAGTTGCGGCCACCCCGGCTGTATTCGGTCTTGAGCACAACCATCGGGTCCTTGCCGTGCATGATGACGTTGCCGGCGCGGATTTCTTGGGCGATTTTCATAACAGTGTCAGAAGTTAGACCGCTCAAGGCGGCGAGGTAGGCCGCAGCACATCCTGAAAGGCTCAGGCAGAGGCCGCAAAGCCCATGATTTTAGCGGATTTGCCGAGCAAAGCGCAGCAACTGGCTGGTCAAATCGTCTTGCTGGCGCAGACGGTGGCCCAGGTCCGACACGCTGGCCCGCCAGGCCGGCAGGTCCAGCGCCGGTGGCACGGTGTCATCGGCGCCGTTCCAGGCCGCATGCCATTGGCGCAGGCTGGCCGGCGCCTGCAGCCGGTCCAGCCAGGCCTCGAGCTTGGCATGGTGGGCCTGGTCGTCCTGCGGATAGGCTTGCCAGACCAGGGCCTGGCCGGCCCAGAGGGCGCGCACCAGCGAGTCTTCGCCACGCACAAAATTCAGGTCACAGGCCCACAGCAGCCGATCGAAATCGGCCTGGCTCAGCCAGGGCAGGTGGGCGATGGCCAATGAACCGCCACCGGCTGCAGCCCCGGCGTCGGTCACCAAGGCCTGTACCGCCGCCGTGGCCCGTCCTGCCGTCACCAGCAGCCGGGTGGGCTGGGCATCGCTCTGCAGCCGTGCCAGCAAGGCCGGCAGCGCGTGCGGCTCGTAACAGAACAGCGACACCAGGCGTTCGCCCTGCCAGGCAATGCCCTGGGCCTGCAGCCAGGCCGTGCGGTCAAAACGGGCCCGGGCCGCGTCCAGGCCCGGCTCGCGCAGCAGGCCGCCGGTGGCCGGCGTGAAGCCGGGGTAGAAAAACCATTTGCCCAGACCGGCGGCCGGCCCGCTCAGCACCGGCGAGGGCAGGCCATGACTGCGTTCCACATAGGCCTCGGCCGACAGGTATTCGAGGTTGACCCAGCGCGGTGCGGGGGAGGCCGACGCCATGCGGGCCAGAAAGCCGGGGGGCAGGTCGCAGCCAAAGGCCTCCACCACCACCTCGCCGGCTTGCACCCCGGTGGATTCGGCCTGTGCCCAGGGCCACACCGTCACCCCTGGCGGGTGCTGGGGCGCCATCCAGGCCAGCGCAGCGGCATCGTCCACCCACAGCCGCACCGACTCGCCACGCGCGGCCAGGTCGCAGGCCAGCCGCCAGCACACACCGATGTCACCGAAGTTGTCGATGACTTTGCAAAAAATATCCCAGCGCATCGCGCCCTCCAGAGGGCAGATTGTCCACAATAGGCCCATGACAGACGCTCCGGAGAACCTTGCCGCCACAGAAGAAGCCTCGGCCCACCCGCCGCAGCTGCTGGCCGAGGTGGCCGCGCTGCCGGCCCTGCCCGGGGTCTACCGCTACTTCGATGCCGAGGGCAGCGTGTTGTACGTGGGCAAGGCCCGCAACCTGAAAAAGCGGGTCAGCAGTTATTTCCAGCGCAACCACGACGGCACCCGCATCGGCCACATGGTGGGCCGCATCGTGCGCATGGAGACCACCGTGGTGCGCTCCGAAGCCGAGGCGCTGCTGCTGGAAAACAACCTGATCAAGACGCTGAACCCGCGCTTCAACATCCTGTTCAGGGACGACAAGAGCTACCCCTACCTGAAGATCACCGCGGCGGGCCAGGGCGCGGGTGGCGGCCCCTATCCCCGGGTGGCCTACTACCGGGGTGCGGTGGAAAAAAAACACCACTACTTCGGCCCCTACCCGAGTGCCTGGGCGGTCAAGGAGTCCATCCTGCTGCTGCAAAAGGTGTTCCGCCTGCGCACCTGCGAGGACACGGTGTTTGCCAACCGCACCCGGCCCTGTCTGCTGTTCCAGATCAAGCGCTGCTCCGGGCCCTGCGTGGGCCACATCACACCCGAGGCCTACCAGCAGGACGTGGCCCATGCCGAGGCCTTTTTGCGCGGCGAAACCCAGACCGTGCTGCAGACGCTGGAGGGGCGGATGATGGCCCATGCCGAGGCCTTGCGCTTCGAGCAGGCGGCCGAGCTCCGCAACCAGATGGCGGCGCTGTCCAAGGTGCTGCACCAGCAGTCGGTGGAGACCGCCTCGGACCGCGACGTCGACATCCTGGCGGTGCAGGTGCAGGGCGGCAAGGCCTGCGTCAACCTGGCCATGGTGCGCGGCGGCCGGCACCTGGGCGACCGACCCTACTTCCCCACCCATGTGGAGGAGGCCGCCGGCTGGGAGGCCACGCCCGACGAGGGACCGGACGGCGCCGCCCCGCGCTCGGTCGAAGGCCTGGTGCTGGACGCCTTTGTGGCCCAGCACTACACCGGTGTGCCGCCGCCGCCGGCGCTGATCACCAGCGAGCCCGTCAGCAAAGCCTTGCTGGCCGCCTTGTCGGAGCAGACCGGCGTGCGCATCAGCGCGGTGCACAACCCGCGCGAGCAGCGCCGCATCTGGCTGGAGATGGCGCAGCAGAACGCCCGCATCCAGCTGACCCGGCTGCTGGCCGAAGAAGGCTCGCAGCAGGCCCGCACCCGGGCCCTGATGGAGGCGCTGGACCTGGCCATCGACGACCCGGCCCAGCTGCGCATCGAGTGCTTCGACATCTCGCACACCGCCGGCGAGGCCACCCAGGCCTCTTGCGTGGTGTTTCACCGGCACGCGATGCAGAGCGCCGAATACCGGCGCTACAACATCGAGGGCATCACCGGCGGCGACGACTACGCCGCCATGCGCCAGGCCCTACTGCGGCGCTACAGCAAGCTGGCCGAGGCGGCGGCCCAGGACGGCAATGACGCCCGGCTGCCGCAGCTGGTGCTGATCGACGGCGGCAAAGGCCAGATCGGCGTGGCCCGCGAGGTGTTCGAGTCGCTGGGGCTGGGCCTGTCGCGGCTGGTCGGGGTGGAAAAAGGCGAGGGCCGCAAGGTGGGCCTGGAGGAGCTGGTGTTTGCCGATGGCCGCGACAAGGTCTACCTTGGCAAGGACTCGGCGGCGCTGATGCTGGTGGCGCAGATCCGCGACGAGGCCCACCGCTTTGCCATCACCGGCATGCGGGCCAAGCGGGCCAAGGTGCGCACCGGTGGCAGCCAGCTGGAAGACATTCCGGGCATCGGCCCCAAGCGGCGGGCCCGGCTGTTGCAGCGTTTCGGCGGCATTCGTGGCGTGGCGTCGGCCGGGGTGGCCGACATCGCCACCGTGGATGGCATTTCCAGGGAACTGGCGGAGGAAATTTACCGTGCGCTTCATTGACCATCCTTGGCGGGCCGCGGCCCTGCTGGCCCTGACCGCGGGCTTGAGCGGCTGCGTCCAGCCGCCGACGCCGCCGGTCACGCCCCCACCGACCGAGCCGGCGCCCACCGTCGCCCGCCCGCCCGCGGTGCGGGACCCGGCGGTTCGACCCGCCCGCAACTGGGACGACTACCGGCTGCGTGCCGCCAAGCGCATTGCCGAAAACAATGGCCCGCAGATGTTTGCCGGCACCTTGCCCGACCGCCTGCGTTCCATCCCGGTGCTGACGGTGCAACTGGCACGCGACGGCTCGGTGCGTTCCATCAACGTGATGCGCCAACCGCGCTTTTCAACGGAGACGGTGAAGATGGCGATGGAAGCCGTTCGCCGCGCCGCACCCTTTGAGCCGGTGGGCCATCTGCCGCAGCCCTGGCAGTTCAACGAAACCTTTTTGTACAACGACAACCTGAAATTCCAGCTGCGCTCCCTGGTGGAAACCCCGTGACACGGGGCGCTTGTCCCTCGTGCCAGAATCGGACCATGTTTTTCACCATCCCCACCCTGATGACCTGGACCCGCATCATCGCGATCCCGCTCATCGTCGGCGTGTTCTACCTGCCACTGTCCGAACCCTCGCGCAACACCATCGCCACGGTGATGTTTGTGCTGTTCGCCTTCACCGACTGGCTGGATGGTTTTCTGGCCCGCAAGCTGAATCAGGAGTCGTCGTTCGGCGCCTTTCTGGACCCGGTGGCCGACAAGTTTCTGGTGTGTGCCTCGCTGCTGGTGCTGGTGCATCTGAACCGGGCCGACGTGTTCGTCGCGCTGATCATCATCGGCCGTGAAATCGCCATCTCGGCGCTGCGCGAATGGATGGCGCAGATCGGTGCCTCCAAGAGCGTGGCGGTGCACATGATTGGCAAGGTCAAGACCACCGTGCAAATGGTGGCGATTCCCTTTCTGCTCTACAACGGCCGCTTGTTCGAACTCATCGACACCGGCGTCTGGGGGATCTGGCTGATCTGGTTGTCGGCCATCTTCACCGTCTGGTCCATGGTGTACTACCTGCGCAAGGCCTTGCCCGAAATCCGCGCCCGCGCCACATGACGGCGCCCGCCGACAGCGCCTGGGTGCGGGCCACCCCGCTGACCTTTGTGCTGATCTGGAGCACCGGTTTCATCGTTGCCCGTTACGGTCTGCCTTATGCGCCGCCGATGAAGTTTCTGGCGGCGCGTTACGCCTTGTCGCTGGCCTGTTTCATTCCCTGGGTGCTGCTGGCCAAGGTGCGCTGGCCTTCGTCCCGCGCCCAGTGGGGCCATTTGGCGGTGACCGGCGTGCTGATGCACGGTGGCTACCTGGGCGGCGTCTGGGCGGCGGTCAAGGCGGGCATGGGCTCGGGCCTGTCGGCGTTGATCGTCGGCTTGCAGCCGGTGCTCACCGCGGTGTGGCTGTCGTCGCAGGGTGGCCAGGTCACACGCCGCCAATGGGCCGGTCTGGGGCTGGGCTTTGCTGGGCTGCTGATGGTGGTGTCGACCAAACTGGGCCAGGGCGGCGAGGTCACGGCCTGGAGTTTGGCGCTGGTGGTGCTGGCTTTGTTCAGCATCGCCGTGGGCACGCTGTACCAAAAGAAGCATGTTGAGCCCTGCGATGTGCGGGCCGCCAACAGCGTGCAATTGGGCGCGGCCCTGCTGGTCACCTTGCCGCTGGCCTTGCTGGAGGCCGAGGCCATGCAGTGGACAACGCAGCTGGCCGGGGCCCTGGCCTGGTCGGTGCTGGGCTTGTCGATCGGCGCCAGCTCGCTGCTCTACCTGCTGATCCAGCGCGGCGCGGCCACCGCGGTCACGAGTTTGTTTTACCTGGTGCCACCGGTCACCGCCTTGATGGCCTGGGTGCTGTTTGGCGAGGCCATCACGCCCATCACCGTGCTGGGCACCTTGCTCACCGCGGCTGGCGTGGGGCTGGTGGTGCGGCCGGCGCGCTGACGGCAGCGGCACACAACAAAGGAGCGGGCATGGGCAAGCACAGGATCGCGGTGATCGCCGGTGACGGCATTGGCAAAGAGGTCATGCCCGAGGGCCTGCGGGTCATGGAGGTGGCGGCCAGTCGCTTCGGCATCGACCTGCAGTTCGACCATTTTGATTTTTCGTCCTGGGACTATTTCGAGCGCCACGGCCAGATGCTGCCCGCCGACTGGAAGGACCAGATTGGCGGCCATGACGCGATCTACTTTGGTGCCGTGGGCTGGCCGGAGAAGATCCCTGACCACATCTCGCTGTGGGGCTCGCTGCTGCAGTTCCGGCGCGAATTCGACCAGTACGTCAACCTGCGGCCGGCCCGGCTGATGCCAGGCATTGTGGCGCCGGTGGTGCGCAAGAACGGTCAGCCGCGCGAGCCCGGCGAGATCGACATGATGATCGTGCGCGAGAACACCGAGGGTGAGTACTCGGCCATTGGTGGCCGCATGTTCGAGGGCACCGAGCGCGAGATCGTGATGCAGGAGACGGTGATGTCGCGCGTGGGGGTCGACCGGGTGCTGAAGTTCGCCTTCGAGCTGGCACAGTCGCGGCCCAAGAAACACCTCACCAGCGCCACCAAATCGAACGGCATCGCCATCACCATGCCCTACTGGGACGAGCGGGTGGTGGCCATGGCCCAGGCCTACCCGGCGGTGCGCTGGGACAAGTTCCACATCGACATCCTCACCGCGCACTTTGTGCAGCGGCCCGACTTCTTTGATGTGGTGGTGGCCAGCAATTTGTTTGGTGACATCCTCAGCGACCTGGGGCCGGCCTGCACCGGCACCATTGGCATTGCGCCCAGTGCCAACCTGAACCCGGAGCGGCGTTTCCCGTCCTTGTTCGAACCGGTGCACGGCTCGGCACCCGACATTGCTGGCCAGGGCATTGCCAATCCCATCGGCCAGATCTGGTGTGGCGCGATGATGCTGGACTTTCTGGGCCACCGTGACGCACACGATGCGGTGCTGGCGGCCATCGAGACGGTGTTGGCTCCCCAAAATGGGGCGCCGCGCACACCCGATCTGGGTGGCCAGGCCTCGACCACCGAGCTTGGCCACGCCGTCGCCGATGCCTTGCGTGGTTGATGCTTTTGGCCCCCGCGGCGCACGCCGCCACCGCCGACCCTGCCGCCGCGACAGCCAGCCCGTTTTCAGAGGAAAAACAGACTAGAATCGCCCAACTTTGCCAGTGGGGCAACTCGCATTGACACCGTTGTCCCGCACCGGTCCAATCAACATGCGTTGAGCACCGCGCCGAATCGCCAGAGACGTCTGCACCCAGACCGTCACTCGCAGGCAGGCATTTCTGCCGACCCGAACCATCATCTGACCAACCAAATTCTGAACGAGGGGATTTCTGTGAACAAAGCTGAACTCATCGAGCACATTGCCAAGCAGGCCGACATTTCCAAGGCCGCCGCCACGCGCGCGCTGGAAGCCACGATTGGCGCCGTGAAAACCACCCTGAAAAAGGGCGGCTCGGTGTCCCTCGTCGGCTTTGGCACGTTCGCCGTGGGCAAACGTGCAGCCCGTTCGGGCCGCAATCCGCGCACCGGCGACACGATTAAAATCAAGGCGGCCAAGGTGCCAAAGTTCCGTCCGGGCAAGGCGTTGAAAGACGCGCTGAACTGACATGTGTTTCCGGTGGGGTGCTTAGCTCAGTTGGCAGAGCGGCGCCTTTACACGGCGTAGGTCGGCGGTTCGACCCCGTCAGCACCCACCAAGCGACACCCAGGCGAACACAGGTTCGCCTTTTTTATGCGTTCTCGAAAGTCACGGCATGTTTGATTTCATCCGCAACCACTCCAAAGCCGCTTTGTTCGTGCTGTTCCTGTTGGTCGTGCCCTCGTTCATTCTGTTGGGCACGGGCGGTGATCGCCTGGCCACCAAAAGTCCGGTGGTGGCCACGGTGGACGGCCAGGACATCCATCAAAACGAATGGGACGCCGCGCACGAACAGGAAGGCCGGCGCCTGAAGGCGGCCAACCCCCGCCTGGACGCCAAGCTGCTGGACTCCCCAGAGGCCAAGTACGCCACGCTGGAAAAAATGGTGCGTGAACGCGTGCTGGCGGCGGCAGTCAGCAAGTTCAAGCTCGGCGTCAGCGACCAGCGCCTGGCGAGTGAGTTGCAGCAAGACCCCACCATCGCCTCGCTGCGCCGCGCCGACGGCACGCTGGACATGGAGCGCTACAAGCAGTTGGCCAGCAGCCAGGGCATGACGCCCGAGATGTTCGAAGCCCAGGTGCGCAGCCAGCTGTCGGTGCAACAGGTGCTGCAAGGCGTGGCCGAGTCGGGCTTCGCGCCGCGTCGCGTCGCCGACCAGGCGATTGCCGCTTTCTTCGAGAAGCGCGAGGTGCGCATGGCGCGCTTCAACCCCACCGACTACCTGGCCAAGGTCGCTCCCACCGACGCCGACCTGGAGGCGTATTACAAGGACAACGCCGCGCGCTTTGGGTCCAGTGAGCAGGCCCGCATCGAGTACGTGGTGCTGGACATGGCCGCGGTGCAGCGCAACGTGGTGCCCAGCGAGCAGGACCTGAAAACCTACTACGAACAAAACCTGTCCAAGCTGGCCGGCAAGGAAGAGCGCCGTGCCAGCCACATCCTGTTGGCCGCCGCCAAGGACGCCCCGGCCGCCGAACGCCAGAAGGCCAAGGCCCGTGCCGAGGCCTTGCTGGCCGAAGTGAAAAAGGCGCCGCAGAAGTTTGCCGAGATCGCCAAGGCGCAGTCGCAAGACCCGGGCTCGGCCGCGGCCGGCGGCGACCTGAATTTCTTCACCCGGGGCGCGATGGTCAAGCCCTTTGAGGATGCGGCCTTCGCCATGGCCAAGGGCGACATCAGCGGCGTGGTGGAGTCCGACTTCGGCTACCACATCATCCAGCTGACCGACATCAAGGCCGTCAAGCAAAAGAGCTTTGAAGAGATGCGGCCCACGCTGGAAGCCGAGTTCAAGAAACAAGCCGCTGCCGCCAAATACGCCGAAGCCGCCGAGGTTTTCACCAACGCGGTGTACGAGCAGTCAGACAGCCTGAAGGGGGTGGCCGACAAGCTCAAGCTGGAGATCAAGACAGCCGACGCCGTCACCCGCCAGCCTGCGCCCGGCGCGGTGGGCGCCTTGGCCAACAGCAACTTTCTGAACGCCGTGTTGTCCGCTGACGCGGTGGAAAAAAAGCGCAACACCGAGGCCATCGAGATCGGCCCCAGCCAGTTGGTGTCGGGCCGCATCGTCCAGCACACACCGGCGCGAACCATTCCGCTGGCCGAGGTCAAGACGGTGGTGCGTGAATTGGTGGCCCAGAAACAAGCCAATGCGCTGGCCAAGAAGGAGGGCGCCGAGAAGCTCGCCGCCTGGCGCGCCAAGCCGGACACGGCCACGCTGACCGAGACCCAGTCGGTGTCGCGCGAGCAGGTCAAGCTGGCGCCATCGCTGATTCGCGGTGTGATGCGGGCAGATGTCAGCCAGCTGCCGGCCTGGACCGGGGTGGACCTGGGTGAGTCCGGCTATGCGGTGGTGCGGGTCGACAAGGTCGTGCCACGCGATGCGGTGGACGAGGCCCGTGGTGGCCAGGAACGTGGCCAGTTCAGCCGCTGGTGGACGTCCGCCGAAGGCCAGGCCTACTTCAACCTGCTGAAAGAGACGTTCAAGGTGAAGATCAAGGTGGCCGCGCCCGCCACCGGCAACGCCTGATTGTGCTGCGCCGGGCAAAACGGCCCTCAGACCCGGCTATAATCCTGCTCTTGCGGTGGCTGTAGCTCAGTTGGTAGAGTCCAGGATTGTGATTCCTGTTGTCGTGGGTTCGAGCCCCATCAGCCACCCCAAAACAAAAAAGCCTGTTGGTTGCCAACAGGCTTTTTTGTTTTCTGCGCCCAAAGCCTTGCTTCAAAACACGCCAGGCAGCAGCCGCCAGCGGGTGCGCTGCATGAAGCTCCGGTAGGCGGGGTCCCGCTGCAGCACCTTTTCTTCCCGCAGGATGCGGGCGATCTGCAGCACGTAGACGGTGCCCATCAAAAGAGCGTTCTGCAGCGAGAAGTAGCCGCACAAAAAGCCGACGTGGCCCATCAGGTAGCCCAGGTAGATCGGGTGGCGCACCAGCCGGTAGGGCCCGTTCTGCACCACGCCACGGTTGGCGGGCAGCAGACCGAAGGAGCGGCCCAGGGTGTACTTGGCGGCGATTTGCAGACCGATGGCACCCAGCTGCAGCAGCACTGGCCAGGGCTCGTCGATCAGGGCCCGGCCGGTATCGACCTGCACCCCCAGAATGTAGAAGGTGCCGCCCAGCGTGATGGCGATGTCAAAGGGGTGCAGGGAACGCGTCATCGGGTGGCGCGACAGGATGACCAGCGCCACCGTCAGCGTCTCACCCACGGCCAGCAAAAACAACACCGGGCTGTGGGTGGCCAGAAACTGGGCCAGCACCCGCGTCAGGAACAAGGCCAGCGTCAGCGCAGTGAGTGTCTTCAGCACCCCATCGACCGTTCGCGCCGACGGCACGTACCGGGCCGTGGCCGCACGCATGCCAGCCCGCATCAGCACCAGTGCCGTGACGTCACGCGCCCGGCAGGGCGGTGGCGATGGATTCGAAGGTGGTCTTCAGCTTGGTGCCGACATCGGTCACGGCCAGGATGATGACCACGGCAATCAAGCCGGCGATCAGGCCGTATTCGATGGCGGTGGCGCCTTCTTCGTCGCGAAAGAATCGGGCAAGGGCTTTGGACATGGGGGCTCCATTCGTGGGTTGAATGGCAGCCATCGTAGGCCGGCCAGGGCCGCCCCATCGCAGGAATAAGCGGCGTTTTGCGGTGTTTTCATGGCCTTGGCGCAGCGGGCCTGGCCAGCGAAAAGTGGCCGATGCGGCCCACCCCATGGTCGGTATTAAGCTGGAAGATGTACGCCGTTGGGCCTGCGGAACACCGGGTTCACTGGCGTTTCCCTTCTCCAAGCGGGGGTGGGTTCCGGGTCTCGAAGGCCATCGTGCCAGGCCCTTGGTGCTGGGCCTTAAGACCTCAGAACGGGTGGGGCGCCGGGGCGAAGGGTTAATACCTCTCCACCGATTCGGCGCCGAAAGTAAGCCATTGGTGTCGGTGTCGGTCGGCGGCCACTGTCTCTTATTGAGATAGGAGGAGAAAAGTCCCCCTTTTCTCCCGATGCCGCGGAAGAGGGCTGCCTACGATCAAGCCTCCTTAAACCCACTTCTGGAGACCTCCATGCACCAAGCCCTGACCCGCTTCTTTCGCGACGAAGAAGGCGCCACCGCCATCGAATACGGCCTGATCGCCGGCCTGATTGCCGTGGTCATCATCCTGGCCGTGACCGGCGTCGGCACCAAGCTGAAGACCACCTTCGAATCCATCGCCACCGCCTTGCCAGGCGCCTGATCGCCAGCACCCGGGCACGCCACCGCAGCACATCCACGGCCAGACCATGAACCCGCAGCTGCTGCTTCCCGGTCTGGTGGTGTGGTGCGGCCTGATCGCCTGGTCCGACTGGCACGCCCGTCGCATTCCCAACACCTTGCTGGTGGCCGGCCTGGCCGTGGCCTGGCTGGGCCTGCTGGTGCAGGGCCAGACCCCGTTTGGCATCGGCCCGTGGGCCAGCGTGCTCGGCACGGTGCTGGGGCTGCTGGCCCTGTTGCCTTTTCACCTGATGCGGCTGATGGGGGCGGGCGACGTGAAGCTGTTCGCCACCGCCGGCGCGCTGATGGGCGGCTGGGCGCTGTGGCCGATCTGGCTGATCGCCTCGCTGTTGTCGGCACTGCATGCGCTGGCCTGGACCGCCTGGCATCGCTGGGTGCCCGGGGCGACCCGTCCGGCCGCGTCCGCCGCCCAGGGCCGGCTGCCCTACGGTTTGCACCTGGGGCTGGCGATGGTGGCCGTTGCGCTCTGGCCCGAACTCATTTCCCGGTTGTCGTTTGGCCTGGCCGACTGACAGCACGCTTCCCGTCCCTGGACCTTTTCCATGAACACCATCACCAAAATTTTCGCCGGGCTGCTGCTGGTGGCGGCGGCCCTGATCGGGCTTTACGCCCTGTTGCTGGCCAGGCAACCGGGGCCGGTGGCGCCCGCAGCCACCGCGCCCAATGCCACCGTCCCGGCGGCGCAGTTCGCCGTGGTGGTGGTGAGCAAGGCGCTCAGCGCCGGCAAGCCCATCACCGCCGACAGCGTGCGGCTGGAAAAACTGCCCATCAAGCCAGCCGAGAGTTTTGGCGACGTCAGCGAGGTGGTTGGCAAGGTGCCGGTGGCCGACGTGGGCGAGGGCGTGCCCATGCTGCAAAGCCATTTGTCCGGCGGTCTGGCCAGCCAGGTCGCGGTCGGCGAGCGCGCGGTGGCCATCAATGTGGACGAATCGATCGCCGTCGGCTTCCGCGTCAAGCCCGGTGATTTTGTCGACGTGTTTTTTGTGCTGCGCCAGGACAACGCCGAGATCGCACCCAGCCAGGGCCGGCTGCTGCTGTCCAAACTGCGGGTGCTGGCGGTGGGCGGCAACTCGGTCAACGAGGAGGCATCCAAGGCCGACCCCAACCGCACGGCCGCCGCGGTGCGCACCACGGTGCTGGCGGTGCCGATCGCCGACATCAACCAGCTGAATCTGGCGCAGAACGCCGGCCGGCTGACGCTGGCCCTGCGCAACCCCAAAGACGACGCGCTGCCGTCGGCCCAGCTGTTCCCCAACCCGCCGGCCGTGATCCAGGCCCGCAACGGCAAGGAAGTCACCGAGCCGGTGAACCAGGCCTATGCCGGCACCAGCCTGCCGGGACTGGCTGGCCGCAAGGACGCCCGCCCGGCCCGTCTGGGCAGCCCGGTGGCCGTCGCCGGGCCTGCCCGTCCCGCCATCGACAACGTTGAAATCATCCGTGGAGGAGTGCGCCAATGAGCCGCCAACCAACCCGCCTGGCCGCCCTGTGGGCCCGGCCCGCACACCCGTTGCGTGCCATCGCCCTCGCGGCTGTCGCCGTCGGCGGTCTGACCCCCAGCGCCTGGGCGGCCGAAGCCGCCCCGGCCGCCACCCCCGCGCTGGCCGCCCCGGTAGTGACCGCGGCGGTGCAGCCCGACGCGGCCCAGGCTGCGGCCGAAGCCGGCGTGGCCCTGCCACCGCGCAAGGCCAAGCGGGCCAAGAAAGCCAAGGCCGATCCATCCAAAGCGACACCGGCGACCGACAAGCCCGCGGTCGACCGCTCGCCCGGCGCCGGCTTTCCGGCCAACCTGGCCCTGAAATCCGCTCAGCAGCAGGAACTGCCACTGCCAGCGCCGATCGACCGCATCGCCGTGGCCGACCCCAGCGTGGCCGACGCGCTGCTGCTCAAGCCCCGCAGTGCGGCCGGCCATGGCGCCCTGCTGGTGACCGCCAAACATGCCGGCAGCACCACCGTGCTGGTCTGGTTCCGTGGCCAAGCCAGGGCCGCCACGCTGACACTGGTGGTGGACGGCGACGCCCTGAACGGCACCGGACTGCAAGCCAACGGCGGGGTGCTGACCGGCGCCTCGCCGGACATGCTGGCCCACGCCCAGGCCAGCGAGCTGGCCCGCCAAAACCTGCCGGCCACGGGCGGCAAGACCGTCATCGACCAGAGCACCGTGGCCTTGTCGGGCACGGTGCAGGTCGATGTCAAGGTGGTGGAGTTCAGCAAGACCGCGCTGAAGCAGATCGGCATCAACTTCTCCAAGTTCACCGACGGCACCTTCAAGTTCGGCACGCTGTCGCCCTCGGCCGGCTCGCAGGTGGGCTTTTCGCCCACCGCACTGAGCGGCGGTGGGGTATCGCCGTCGGCGGTGACGGTGCAGCCCCTGTTGCCGATTGCCCAGGCGTTCAACCTGATCAGCTCGCAGTCCGGCAACCTGTTCAACCTCAGCCTGTTGCAGAGCAACGGCATGGCCCGGGTGCTGGCCGAGCCCACGCTGCTGGCCCAGTCGGGCCAGAGCGCCAGCTTCCTCGCCGGCGGCGAAATTCCCATCCCGGTGCCGCAAGGCCTGGGTTCGGTGGCCATCCAGTACAAGCCCTTCGGGGTGGGCCTGGACCTGACGCCCACCGTGATCAGCGCCAGCCGCATTTCGCTGAAGGTCGCACCCCAGGCCAGCGAGCTGGACTACAACAACGCGCTGACCATCAGCGGCTTCTCGGTGCCGGCCATCCGCACCCGACGCACCGACACCACGGTGGAACTGGGTGACGGCGAGAGCTTTGTCATTGGCGGCCTGATCAGCAAAAGCACCATCTCCAACGTCGACAAGGTGCCCTTGCTGGGTGACCTGCCGGTGATCGGCGCCTTCTTCAAGAACCTGAATTTCCGCAGCGAAGAAAAAGAACTGCTGATCATCGTCACGCCCCACCTGGTCAGGCCCATGGCCAAGGGCGCCAACCTCGGCACGCTGCCGGGTGCGGCGGCCACCGGCACCGAGGCCCCGGTCTGGACGCCCTACCTGCTGGGTGGCAGTGGCAACAGCTTTCCCGGGCTGTCGCAATGAGCACCATGCCGCCCGAACTGAGCGACCTGCGCGCCCCTGCCGGCAGCCTGCCCGAGCTGGCGCTGGTATTCGCCCAGGTGGGCACCGAAGACCGATTGGCCGGCATCGTGGGCAACCTGGGGCGGCTGGTGTCCTTGCCGGGCGGCGTGCCTGAATGTGCCGAGGCGCTGGCGCAGCGCAAGCCCCGGCTGGTGTTTCTGGATTTCTCGCCGGCCCAGGCCGGCCGCTCGGCGGCGCTGGCCAAACAGCTGGTGACCCAGAGCCCCAAACTGTCGCTGGTGGCGGTGGGCAATGCCGCCCTGGCCGACTCGGTGCTGGCGGCCTTGCGCGCCGGCGTTCGCGACTTCATTGACCTGCACGACGCCGACGGCGACGCCGGTGCCATCGTGCGCCGGGCGCTGGCAGCCAGCCCCGACGGCCCGGTCAGCCCGGCCCCGGCCGCCCGCGGCAAGATGGTGGCCCTGGTCGGTGGCCGGCCCGGCGTGGGCACGACCAGCGTGGCGGTGAATTTGTCGCTGCTGGCCCAGCAGCATTTCGGCCAGGACGGCCGGGTGCTGCTGCTGGACTTCGGCATCCCGGTGGCCGACGCCTCGCTGTACCTGCACCAGAAAAAAGAGTTCGACCTGCTGCAGGCCATCCACAGCCTGAGCCGAATCGACGAGACCTTCATCGCCTCGGCCTTTGCCCGCCACCCCAGCGGCTTCACGCTGCTGCCCATGCCGTCGCAGCCCGAACGCATGCGCGAGATCTCCTACGACGACGCGCTGGCGGTGCTGGGGGCCATGCGCGGTTTCTTCCCACTGGTGGTGGCCGATCTCGGCGGCTGCACCGACCTCGATTTTGTGGCCGCCATGGTGCGCCAGGCCGACGACGTGCTGCTGGTCAGCGACCCGTCGGCCGGTGCCATCGTGTCGGCCCGCACGCTGGTGCAGTCGCTGGCCGAGCGGGCGGTGATCGTGGGCAAGCTGCAACTGCTGCTGACCAAACACGACGAGGCGCTGGCCCTGGGTGTGAGCGACGTGGCCCAGCGCCTCGGCGTGACTGCCCTGGCCACCTTGCCACACCGCCATGTGCCCATGCTGCAGGCCGCCAACCAGGGCAAGGCCCTGGCCGAACTGGCCCCCAATGACCCCTTTGTGAGCGCACTCGAAGCGGTGCTGGCCCAGGGGGCCTGGTCGCCCGCGACCCGGCCCGCAGCCACCCGTTTTGGCACCGGCCTGGTGGGTGGCCTGCGTCGCCTGGTGAACCGGTCTTGACCCTTTGAATCCCCGAGGACCTGATGCGAAGCAACCTCTATGAACTGTCGGGCGACCTGAACGGGTTTGCCGAATCCCAGCAATTCCTCGACATCAAGCAGAGCGCCCAGGCGCACCTGCTGACCCGCATCGAGGAAGAAGGCCAGGGCCTGATGCAACGGCCACGCACCGCGGTCCAGCAGTTTGTGCTGGCCGAGGTGGACCAGTTCATCCGCAGCCGCCGTGTGCCCATCAACGACCTGGAAACCCGGGTCATTGCCGACGCCTTGTTCAAGGACCTGGTGGGCCTGGGCCCGCTGGAAGACCTGCTGGCCGATCCGGCCATCGAAGACATCCTGTGCAACGGCCCCAAAGAGGTGTTCGTGTCGCGTGGCGGTGTGCTGGAACGCAGCACCACCCGCTTCACCGACAACGCCCATTTGCTGCGCATCGTGCGCCGCATCCTGGCGCCGCTGGGCCGCCGGCTCGACGAGTCCAGCCCCATGGTCGACGCCCGGCTGCACGACGGTGGCCGCCTCAACGCCATCATCGAACCGCTGGCGCTGGAAGGCCCGGTGGTGTCCATCCGCAAGTTCCGCAAGGACCCGATGACACCGCAGGAGCTGATCGACCTGGGCACCATGAACCAGCCGGTCTACGACCTGCTGGCCGCCGCGGTGCGCAACCGCTGCAACATCATCATCAGCGGCGGCACCAGCTCGGGCAAAACCTCGCTGCTGAACGCGCTGGCCAACTTCATCGGCCCGGCCGAACGCATCATCACCATCGAGGACACGGCCGAGCTGCAGCTGCGCCACGAGCATGTGGTGCGGCTGGAATCGCGCCCCGGTGGCTTCGAGGGCACGGGCGAGGTCACGCCGCGCGACCTGATGCGCAACAGCCTGCGCATGCGGCCCGACCGCGTCATCGTCGGCGAGGTGCGCGGCGGCGAGGTGCTGGAGTTGCTGCAGGCCATGGGCACCGGCCACGACGGCTCCATGGGCACCATCCACGCCAACAGCCCGCGCGAATGCCTGTACCGCATGGAAATGCTGGCCGGTTTTGCCGGCTTCCAGGGCAGCGAGTCCAGCCTGCGCCGCACCATTTCCAGCGCGGTGGACTTCATCGTGCAGATCGGCCGCCTGGCCAATGGCAAGCGCCGCATCCTGTCGGTGACCGAGATCACCGGCTTTGGCGACAACATCGTCTCCATGCAGGAGCTGTTCCGCCACGAAACCGTGCTCGCGGCCGACGGCAAGGAACACGACCGCTGGCATGCGCTGGGCGTGCCCGCCCACAGCCCCAAGCTGGCCGCGCTGCGCCAGGCGCCGCAGGCCGCAGCCAAGGGGCGCATCCATGTCTAGCCTGTTGCTTCAGACCCTGGCCCTGGCCTTGTTGCTGGCCGGCGGCGGCCTTTGGCTGTGGCAACGGGCCCGCTGGCAGGACCGGCGCCAGGCCTCCACCGCCGGCATCGACCAGCTGCTGGCGCTGGACGGGCTGGCCGACCAGGCCCAGGGCCGCCAGCGCCGCGAACGCCGGCAGGCGGTGCTGGGCGGCAGCCGCGATTTCCCGTTCAACCAGACCCTGCAGCGCGCCGGCCTGCGGCCCCGGCCGCGCACCCTGGTGCTGATGGTGCTGCCGCCGCTGCTGCTGACCAGCGTGGCGTTGCTGTGGGGCGGTCTGTTGCTGGGCGGCATTGTGGCCCTGGCGAGCAGCCTGATGCTGGTGATGTGGCTGAACCTGCGGATTGCCCGCCGGCGCAAGGCGCTGACCCACGACATCCCGGCCTACCTGGACAACGTGGTGCGTTTGATGACGGTGGGCCACAGCGTGCAGTCGGCCTTCCAGAACGCGCCGGCCGCCGCCGGCTCCCCGCTGGGTCTGGCCACCGAACACGCCTCGCGGCTGCAGGCCGGTGGCCTGGACCCCGACCAGTCGCTGCAGGCCGTGGGTGAGCTTTATGCCTCCACCGAGCTGATGCTGCTGGCCTCCATCCTGCGCATGGCCATGCGTTTCGGCGGCCGCGCCGATCTGATCATCTCGCGCGTCGCGGTGTTCATCCGTGACCGCGAACAGGCCCAGCAGGAATTGATGGCGCAGTCGTCAGAAACCCGGCTGTCGGCCTGGGTGCTGGGCCTGCTGCCGGTCAGCCTGGCGGTCTACATCGTTGGCGCCAACCCCGAATACATCGGCCGCATGTGGGTCGACCCCACCGGCAAGCAGTTGCTGATGGGTGCGCTGGTGCTGCAGTTGCTGGGCGCTGGCGTGCTCTACAAGCTCACCAAGTCGCTGGAGGACTGACCGTGGTCACCGATTCCTTTTCCCTGTGGATGACGGTCTGCGCCGCGCTGGTGGGCCTGGCCTCGCTGGCGCTGGGGCTGGACTTCTGGCTGGGTGCCCGCCGCAAGGCGCAGGCCCGGCAGCGGCTGGACGCGGTGCTGGCCGGCGACCGCCCGGCCCCGGTCGAAGCCGAGGGCGAGGCCAGCGTCAAGCAGCGGCCGGGCGCGGCCACCGCCCGCCGGCTGGGCGACTCCATGGCCAGCTGGGGCGAGCGGGTGTCGGTGTCGCGCTTCGGCCAGATGTCGCTGGAAGACGAGGACGTGCGCCTGCTGGCCCTGTGCAACTTCCGTGACCTGCGCAGCCGCTACATCTTCCTGGGCATCCGCATGCTCACACCGCTGCTGCTGATGGCCGGCGTGGTGCTGTTCTGGACCGGCTCGGCCTCGAATTTCTGGCTGGCCCTGTTTGCCGCCGGTGCCCTGGGTTTTCTGCTGCCCAAATGGGTGCTGAAGGCCTTGGCCGCGCGCCGCCACAGCCGGGTCGAGGTGGAATTGCCCTGGCTGCTGGAACTGCTGCAACTGCTGATGGGCGTGGGCCTGAGCGTGGACCAGAGCCTGCAGCTGGTGATCCACGACTTCCGCAGCACCGCGCCGGTGCTGGCCGACGAACTGGGCATTGCCAACCAGCAGTTCTCGGCCGGCCGCAGCCGCGAGCAAAGCCTGCAGCGCCTGGTCAAGCTGTTCGACAACGACGACCTGAAGGTGTTTGTCGACCTGATCACCCAGATAGACAGGTATGGCGGCTCCGTGCAAGAGCCAATGAAGCGGTTTGGCGACCGCTTATTGGAGCAACGGCGCAACCGGGTCCGGGAGAAGATTGGCGTCATCACCGTGAAGATGAGCGCCGTGATGATTCTGTTCCTGCTGCCCGCGCTGCTGATCGTGGCCGGCGGCCCCGGTTTCATCGGCATCCTGCGTGCGCTCGGCAACCACTGAAGGAAACCCATGAACGCCAAGCCCTGTTTCACCCGCTGGACCGCTGTGGTCACCGCCGCAGCCTTGCTGGCCCTGGGCGGCTGTGCCACCCGTGGCGGCGGCACGGCCGCCGCCACGCCGCGCGCGCCGTCCATCAGCGACAGCCTGGCGGCCGACGCGCTGCCCGCACCGGCCAACACCGACAACCGCGCCACCTATTTGCAGCTGGTGGGCCAGATGCAGCAAAAAGGCCTTTACTTCGCCTCGCTGGCCCACATCGACGCCTTGCAGCAGCGTTGGGGGGCCGACGCCGATTCCAACCTGCTGAAGGCCGACGCGCTGCGCCAGACCGGCCAGGCCGAGCCGGCCCGGCTGCTCTACACCCAGCTGCTGGGCACGCCCGCCAAGGCGCGCGCCGCCCATGGCCTGGGCTTGCTGGCCAGCCGCGCAGGTGACCTGGCTGGCGCGGCCGCCTATTTCACCCAGGCCATGCAGGCCGCGCCCACCGATGGCGCCATCCTCAATGACCTGGGTTATGTGCTGATGCAGCAAGGCCAATGGCCAGCCGCCCGTGTGCCGCTGATGCAGGCCTCCGAGCTGGCGGCCGACAACCCACGGGTCTGGAGCAACGTGGCCTTGTTCCTGACGCTGGACGGCCAGCTGGCCCAGGCCCAGAAGGTGATGGAAAGCCACCAGCTGCCAGCCGCCACCCGCGGCCAGATTGCCGAACAGGCGCGCGCCATCCAGCAACGCCATGGCGTGGCCGACAGCGCCCGCCAGCCCGCGCCCACGCTGGTGTTTGCACCGGCCCTCAGCATGTCGTCCAGCCTGTCGGGCTGGACGGCCGAACCCGCCCGTGCCACGCCGGCCCGTGTCGCGGTGCAGTGATGTTTTCAGGAGTTGTTGCCATGCCTTTTTCGTCTTCCTTGTTTTCCCTGGGCGCCCGGTCCGCGCTGACACTGGCCCTGACCTCGGTCGCTGGCCTGGCCTTGGCCGCACCGGCCGAGCCACCGGTGGTGGGTGGCAGCACCCGTGCGCTGCTGGCCCAGCAGCGCGACGGCAGCCAGGCCGCGCCCCCACTGCCGGTGCTGGGCGCGACCTCGGACCTGGCCTACCAGCGTTACCTGGAGAGCTTCAAGACCAAAATCCCGGACCGCATGGCCAGCGACCTGACCAAGGGCGGCGCGGCGCGCTGACACCGATGCGCCGCGCTTTCGCCATCACCCGGCGCCGGGGAGTGGGGCCTGGGCCCCGCCACCAGGGCGGCGCCTATGCGCTGGAGTACGGGCTGGTGTTTCCATTCCTGTTTCTGGTGATTTACGGCAGCCTGGCGTTCGCGGTGGTGATGTTCATGCGCATCGATCTGCAGCATGCGGCCGAGGAGGGCGCCCGCGCGGCGTTGCAATACCGGCCCACCGCCGGCGCCCGGCTGCAGCAGGCGGTGACGGTGGCCAACCAGCGCACCAGCTGGATGCCCGGCCCCCGCACCGTGGTGGCCGACCTGTGCGCCGGCGGGGTCAGCTGCGAGCCCACCAGCACACCGGCTGCGCCGACCGCGGTCTGTGGCGACACCGTGACCACCGCCTGCCAGCTCACCGTGGTGGCCAGCTACAACTACGCCGCCAACCCCATCGTGCCGCCGCTGCCAGGCCTGGGCTTTTTGCTGCCCAGCGTGCTGCAGGCCAGCGCCACCGTGCTGGTGGACGCCAAGACGCTCGCCCCATGACCCGGCCCCGGTTGTTTGCCCCGGCCACGGCCCGCGCCCAGCGCGGGGTGGCGGCGATCGAGTTCGCGCTGGTGTTCCTGTTGTTTGTTTCCATCCTGTACGGTGTAGCCTCGCTGGGTGCGGTGTTCTACACCCAGCAGGTGCTGGCCCGGGCGGCCGAGGACGGCGCCCGTGCGGTGTCGCTGCTGGGCGCCACGCCGGTCACCGCCAACGACAGCCGCATCATCACCGTGGTGAGAACCTCGCTGGCCAACTCATTGATTGCCCCCAGCTCGGTGGGCACCACCCAGGCCGCCCGCAGCACCTGGCTGAGCAACCCCAGCAACGTCACGGTCACAGTGGACACCGCCTGTGCCGGTGTCAGTGGCTGCGTCAAGGTGACGGTGGCCTACCAGTACGCCAACAACCGCATCCTGCCCGTGCTGCCGCTGATCAGCTGGGTCCCGAGCACACTCAACGCCTTTGCCGTGGCCCCCAAGTAGGACCTCCCCATGCCCCGTTTTGCCCGTTTTTCCCATGCCCGTGGCCGCCGCCAGGGTGGCGCGGTGCTGGTGCAGGCCGCGGTGGCCTTGCTGGTCTGCGTGATTGCGCTCACCGGCACCGAGCTGGGCTATTTGTTTTTCGTCAAACGCGAGATGCAGAAGGCAGCCGACCTGGCGGCCATCACCGGCGCCCGCACGCTGGCCACCGACAGCTGCGCCAACGCCAACGCGGCGGCGGTGGCCAATGCCAACCAGAACCTGCAGTCGCTGGGCTTTCCGATCACGGTCACGCCCACCTGCGGCCGCTTTGACCCGGCCTACACCAGCAAGGACAAGTACTTCGACACCGCGGGCTCACCGTACAACGCCATCAACGTGCTGGTGTCGGGCACCGGGCCGACCTTTCTGCCCTATTTGTCGAGCCGGCTGGTGTCGGCCCAGGCGGTGGCCAAATCAGGTCCGCCTCTGGCCGGTTTCTCGGTCGGAACCAAGCTGCTGGCTGTCACCGGCAACGGCCTGCTGGGCGACACGCTGAAGATGCTGGGCCTGGACCTGACCGGCACCTCGTTGGTGGGTTACGACGGCCTGGCCGATGTCAACATCACCCCCGGCGGTTTGCTGCAGCAGCTGGGCATTCCGGTGGCCAGCGACCTCACCGTGGCCGGCATGAACGCCTTGCTGCAGGCCAACCAGGTCACGCTGGGCCAGGTGCTGGACGCCACCGCCGTGGCGGCCGGCCGCTCGGACCTGCTGGCCCTCAACACCACCTTGCTGAACGCGCTCACCACCAAGCTGGGCGGCGCGGGCAACGTCAACCAGATCAAGCTGGGCTCGGACAGCTCGGGCACCTCGCGCGGCCTGTTCGCCAACGTGGTCACGCCCGACACCTCGGCCGGCTCGGCCCTGAGCAGCCAGGTCAGCGCACTCGACATCCTGAAGGCCGCAGTGGGCGTGGCCAGTGCCGGCCATGCGGTGGATGTGCCCTCGCTCAGCCTCAACCTGCTGGGCCTGGCCACGGTCACCGCCAAGGTGGGGGTGGTGGAGCCGCCGTCGGTGGCCTTTGGCGCGGTGGGTGTGTCGGCCTACACCGCCCAGGTGCGCAGTTCCATCCGCGTGCAGACCACCAGCGGCCTGCTGGGCGCGCTGCTGTCGCCGCTGGTGTCGGTCGATCTTCCCATCGTGGTCGATGTGGTCAGCGGCAAGGGCACGCTGGCCGAGCTGTGCACCGCCAACCAGCGCGACGGCTCGGGCAACGACCGGGCCCGCATCACGGTGGAGTCGTCGATTGCCAAAGTCTGTGTGGGCACCATCGCCGCCGGCGACCTGTTTTCCAAAAGCAACGCCTGCAACGACAACCTGACCAACCCCACCAACCCGCTGCTCAGCGTGGCAGGCCTGATCCAGGCCACCCAGAAGATCAACCTGGACGCGCTGCCGTCGAATGGCTCGGTGACGCTGAAAGAAGGCGAAACCCAAAGCACCACCAACAACCTGCAGATTGGCACCACCGTGTCCAACCTGGTGACCCAGCTGACCAACCAGCTGTTCGGTGCCCAGCCACCCACCACCGCGCCCACCAGCACCCAGCTCGACAACCTGCGCGACCAGATTTGGAACGAAACCGCCAGCGTCTGCACCGCCACCACGCCGGCCTGCCGCGGCAGCCGGCTGACCGACGCCAACAGCCGCGTCACCGCCAACGCCGGCAACAGCGGCCTGCTGTCCGGCGTGGTCAACCTGCTGGGCGGGGTGGTGAGCTCACTGCTCAACTCCTGCACTGGTCTGGCCTACCTGGGCGGCACCGAGGCCGGTTGCAAACAGATGCTGCGCGACACGCTGGCCGCGTCCAGCAACACCACGCTGGGCAGCACGGTGAACAACTCGCTGGCCTACCTGACCGGCCTGGTGAAGCCGCTGCTGAATGCACTGGGCAGCTCGGTGCTGACGCCGCTGCTGCAAAACGTGCTGGGCATCGACCTGGGTGTGACCGACGTCCACCTGATCAAGCTCAACTGCAACGGCGAGCCGCGGCTGGTGTACTGAGGCCGTTCCCTGGCTCAGGCCACGGCCACCGTCAGCGTTTCCAGGCCGCTCACCCGGCCCACCATCACGTCACCCGACACCACCGCCGCCACGCCTTCGGGTGTGCCGGTGTAGATCAGGTCGCCGGGCTGCAGGGTCCAGGCGGCCGACAGGTGTTCGATGATTTCACCGATGTTCCAGATCAGCTTGGCCACCGCGCTGCGCTGGCGGTCGGCCCCGTTCACCTGCAGTGAAATCGCCGCCTGCGTGAGGTCGCCGGCCTGGGCCAGCGGGGTGATGGGGCCGATGGGTGCCGAGTCGTCGTAGCCCTTGCCGATGCACCAGGGTCGGCCCTGTTTTTTCATCTCGGTTTGCAGGTCACGCCGGGTCATGTCCAGGCCCACCGCATAGCCGAACACATGCTGCAGTGCGTCAGCCGCCTGGATGTTGCGCCCGCCGACACCGATGGCCACCACCAGCTCGATCTCGTGGTGCAGGTTGTGGGTCAGCGAGGGGTAGGGAATGCGGCCGGTGGCACCGGCCTCGACCGCCACCACCGCGTCGGCCGGCTTCATGAAAAAGAACGGCGGCTCGCGGCCGGTGAAGCCCATTTCCTTGGCATGCTCCTCGTAGTTGCGGCCCACGCAGTAGATGCGGTGCACCGGAAAACGCTCGCTGCGGCCCAGCACGGGCACCGAGGGCACAGCAGGGGGGGTGAACACAAAGCTCATGGCAGTCTTTCTTCACGGTGAACCCCCAGCGCGTCGTGCACCGGGCGGTCGGAAAAGCTGAACAACACCGCACCGCCGGCAGAGGCCAGGCGCAGCCGGTGCCAGGACGGCACGACAAAATGGTCGCGGGCAGAAAAGTCAAGCCGTTGGCTGCCCGCCGGGCCGTCGATGAAGGCGCTGCCCGCGCCTTCGACCACGCTGTAGACCGCGCCATCGGTCTGCCGGCAGGCCAGGCCGTCAAAACCCGGCGGCAGCAGCTGCATGAAGGCGGCCAGTGTGGGCAGGGGCCAGCCGCCGGTGACCGGGTTGGTGTAGCGCAGCTTGAAGCCGTCCCAGGCATCGAGCGGCGTGGTGCGCGACAGCTGGTTGAGTGCCTCGCGGCTGCGGCTGTAGGGGTGGCTGAACAGCGGGGCGGCGTCGGTGCTGGCGTCGTGCCGCACCGGCGCCATGGTGTGGCCAAACCGGGCCTGGCTGGCGCCCTCGGGCCGGGCCAGTGGCTGGGTGGCGGTGCTGCCGTTCTCGGCGAAACCAGCATCCAGAAACCGCAGCATGGGAATGTCCAGGCCGTCGAGCCAGACCACCGGCTCTTGGGCCTCGTTGCCATGGTCGTGCCAGGTCCAGCTCGGGGTGATGACGAAGTCGCCCGGGGCCATGGTGGTGCGTTCGCCGTTCACCGCGGTGTGGGCGCCGCGGCCCTCGACGATGAAGCGCAGCGCGCTCTGGCTGTGCCGGTGGCTGGGCGCCACCTCGCCGGGCAGGATCAACTGCAGCCCGGCGTACAGCGACTGGGTGACGGCCGACCGACCGGGCAGCGCCGGGTTTTCCAGAATCAGCACCCGGCGCACCGCCTCGGCCGCGCTGATCAGCTCCCCGGCCCGCATCAACAGCGGCCGCAGCGTGGCGTAGCGCCACAGCGCCGGCACACAGGGGCTGGCCGGCTGCGACGGCACCAGGGCGTGCAACACCTCCCACAGCGGGGTCAGGTGCTGGGGCGCGATGGCTTCGTAAAAGGCACGCCGCTCCGCCCGGGTATCGGCCTGCTGGGTGGCCATGGCGCCAGGCTCAGTCCGCCAGGAGCGTGAAGTGTTCCACCACCGGCGGCGCGGCGAAGAAGGGGCCCACAATGGCCCGCCATTCGGCAAACGCCGGCGACTGGCGGAAATCCACCGTGTGGTTTTCCAGCGTGGCCCAGCGGATCTGCAGCAAATAGCGCTCGGGCGCCTCGATGCCATGGTGGACCGTGTGGCCCAGATAGCCCTTGGCCTGGCCAATCACGGCCTGGGCGCCATGGCGGATGGCGGCCTCGAAAGCCGCTTGCTGGCCGGGCTGGATGCGGATGTCGGCCACTTCGAGAATCATGGGATGTCCTTGAAAAAACAGGTCAGGTGTCAAAGCCCAGCAGGGTCACGCTGGCGGCCTGGTGACGCAGCGGCAGCAGCGCCTGGTAGGCCGGCGACTCGTGCCAAGCCACGGCGGCATCCACATCGGGGAAGCGGATCACCACGGTGCGGTCATGGGCGTGGGGGCCGCTGAACACCACATGCCGCTGGCCGCGGAACACGATCTCGGCACCCCAGGGCGCCAGGGTGGCGGGCACCTGGGCACAGTAGTCGGCCCACTTCACGGCGTCGAGCACGGTGATGTGGCCGATCACGTAGCCGGGCCGGGTGTCGGCGGTCTCTGCCTTGGGGGAAATCGGGGTCTGGGCCATGGGGCAGGGCGGTGGTGAAGTGTGGTCAAAGTTTAGCCCAGCGAGGCCCAAACCGCTGGGCCTCACAGCCTGGGTTTATCCTCTGGCCATGCCCGCCAACGCCCCGAATGTCCCTGTGAATGCCCCCGCCAACTGGCTGGTGCCCGACTGGCCGGTGCCGGCCGGGGTGCGGGCCGTCTGTACCACCCGGGCCGGGGGCCAATCGGTGGCGCCGTTCGATTCGTTCAACCTGGGCGGGCATGTGGGCGACGCGGCGGAGGCCGTTCGGGCCAACCGGCGCCAACTGGCCGACGGCCTGGGCGCGCGGCCGGTGTTTCTGGACCAGGTCCATGGCACAGGCCAGATTGAGCTGCAGGCCGACACGCCCGACGGCCTGGCCGCCGACGCCTGTTTCACCACGGCGCACGGCCTGGCCTGCACCGTGATGGTGGCCGACTGCCTGCCGCTGTTGTTCACCACCACCGATGGCGGCTGCGTCGGCGCTGCCCATGCGGGCTGGCGTGGCCTGGCCGCTGGCGTGCTGGCGCCGGTGCTGGCACAGATGCGGGGCCAGGCGGCCGCAAACGGCGCGGCCACGGAGGTGCTGGCCTGGCTGGGGCCTTGCATCGGACCGACGGCTTTCGAGGTGGGTCCCGAGGTGCGCGAAGCCTTTGTTACCCGCCAACTGGCGGCCGAGGCCTGTTTCCAGCCGCAGGGGGCGAAGTTCCTGGCCGACCTGCCGGCGCTGGCCCGCCTGAGCCTGCAGGCCCTGGGCGTGAGTCGGGTCCATGGCAATGACGGCAGCCCGGCCTGGTGCACCGTCAGCCAGCCCTCACGCTTCTTTTCGTTCCGCCGCGACGGCCGCACCGGCCGCTTCGCCGCCTGCATTTGGCGGTTGTGAATCACTCGGCGCGTCGGTTGCCGCGGCACGCTCTGCCGCTTCTCTGGCCTTGATGGCCTTGCGCCGCGCCGGGCTGCCCAGCAGGTAGAGCACCAGCGCCACCGGCAGCAGGCCGTACAACACAAAGGTGATGATGCCGCCCAGCACCGTGCCGCTGGCATGGGTGGCCTCGGCCACGCCCATCATCAGGGCCACGTAAATCCAGGCGATGGCAACCAGGTACATGTGAAAAAAACCTGTCAGCTTGGCGATTGAGAATGCAGAGATACTAAACTGCAACGAAGAGTGGGCCCTTCCAGGCCCCCCCGGGCCAACAGGAGACACCGATGAGCACCAACCCCTCAGAGTTTTGGGCCGAAGCCGCCCAACAGGCACAGCAGTCGCTGACCGAGAACTGGTCCAAGGCCATGCAGGCTTTCCAGGGCCTGGACCTCGGCGCCATGGGCAAGGGTCTGCCGGGCGCGGCCAGCATGCCCCAGCTCAGTTTCGCCGCCGACAAAATCCAGGCGCTGCAGCAGCAGTACATGAAGGACGCCTCCGAGCTGTGGAACCAGGGCCTGAGCGGCACCCCCACCGTGGGTGCAGACCGCCGCTTCGCCGGCGAGGCCTGGGCCAGCAACCCGATGGCCGCGTTCTCGGCCGCCGCCTATTTGCTCAATGCCCGCACGCTGATGGGCCTGGCCGAGGCGGTGGAAGCCGACGAAAAAACCAAGAACCGCATCCGTTTCGCGGTCGAGCAGTGGATGGCGGCCTCGGCGCCGAGCAACTTCCTGGCCTGCAATGCCGAGGCCCAGAAAAAGGCGCTGGAAACCAAGGGCGAGAGCATTGCCAAGGGCATCCAGAACATGCTGCACGACCTGCAGCAAGGCCATGTGTCCATGACCGACGAGAGCCTGTTCGAAGTGGGCAAGAACGTCGCCACCACCGAAGGCTCGGTGGTGTTCGAGAACGAGTTCTTCCAGCTCATCGAGTACAAGCCACTGACCGCCAAGGTTTTTGAGAAGCCCTTCCTGCTGGTGCCGCCCTGCATCAACAAGTTCTACATCCTCGACCTGCAGCCCGAGAACTCGCTGGTGCGCTACGCCGTGGCCCAGGGCCACCGCACCTTTGTGGTGAGCTGGCGCAACCCCGATGCGTCCATGGCCGAAAAGACCTGGGACGACTACATCGAGAACGCCGCCATCAAGGCCATTTCGGTGGTGCAGCAGATCACCGGCGCCAAGCAGATCAATGCGCTGGGCTTCTGCGTCGGCGGCACCATCCTCAGCACCGCGCTGGCGGTGCTGGCCGCCCGCGGTGAAGAACCGGTGGCCTCGGCCACGCTGCTGACCACCTTGCTGGACTTCACCGACACCGGCATTCTGGACATCTTCATTGACGAAAACTTCGTCAAGTACCGCGAGATGCAGATGGGGCAGGGCGGTTTGCTGAAGGGCCAGGAACTGGCGTCCACCTTCAGCTTCCTGCGCCCCAACGACCTGGTGTGGAACTATGTGGTGGGCAACTACCTGAAGGGTGAAACCCCGCCACCGTTCGATTTGCTGTACTGGAACAGCGATTCCACCAACCTGCCGGGCCCGTTCTACGCCTGGTATCTGCGCAACACCTACCTGGAAAACAACCTCATCAAACCGGGCAAGACCACGGTGTGTGGCCAGAAGATCGACTTCAACAAGGTCAAGCTGCCGGTCTACATCTACGGTTCGCGCGAAGACCACATCGTGCCCATCGGCGGCGCCTATGCCTCGACCCAAATCTTCCCGGGCAAGAAGCGGTTTGTCATGGGCGCGTCGGGCCACATCGCCGGCGTGATCAACCCGCCGGCCAAGGGCAAACGCAGCCACTGGATCGGCAGCGACACCAAGTTCCCCAAGAAGGTGGAAGACTGGATCGGCGCGGCCAAAGAGCACCCTGGCAGCTGGTGGACCGACTGGTCTGACTGGCTGCAGTCCCACGCCGGCAAGCAGATCGCAGCGCCCAAGGCGCCGGGCAAGGCGGGTTTCAAGCCCACCGAGCCGGCCCCCGGCCGCTACGTCAAAGCCAAAGCCTGAACGTGGCGCCCCCACGGTCATTCACTGCGTGTAATTCCCTGGCCCCCGAGGGGGCTAGGCCTTGCTTGGGGCGGCCCGGCGCGGCGGCCTCCCTTCCCACATCATTTGTTTGAGTTTTTTGGAGAAACACATCATGGAAGACATCGTCATCGTTTCGGCGGCACGCACCGCTGTGGGCAAATTCGGCGGCTCGCTGGCCAAGGTGGCGGCCACCGACCTGGGTGCGCTGGTGATTCGCGAGGCGATTGCCCGCGCCAAGCTGGACGCGGCCATGGTAGGCGAAGTCATCATGGGCCAGGTGCTGGCGGCCGGTGCCGGCCAGAACCCGGCCCGCCAGGCGCTGATGAAGGGCGGTGTGCCCAAGGAAGTGCCCGGCCTGACCATCAACGCCGTCTGTGGCTCCGGCCTCAAGGCCGTGATGCTGGCCGCCCAGGCCGTGGCCTGGGGCGACAGCGAGATCGTGGTCGCCGGTGGCCAGGAAAACATGAGCGCCAGCCCGCACGTGCTGCTGAACTCGCGCGACGGCCAGCGCATGGGCGACTGGAAGATGATCGACTCCATGATCGTCGACGGCCTGTGGGATGTGTACAACCAGTACCACATGGGCATCACCGCCGAGAACGTGGCCAAGGCCCATGGCATCACGCGTGAAATGCAGGATGCGCTGGCCGCCGCCAGCCAGAGCAAGGCCGCCGCCGCCCAGGCCGCCGGCAAGTTCAAGGACGAGATCGTTGGCGTCAGCATCCCGCAGCGCAAGGGTGACCCGGTGGTGTTCAACAGCGACGAATTCATCAACGGCAAGACCACCGCCGAGGTGCTGGCTGGCCTGCGTCCCGCCTTCGACAAGGCCGGCAGCGTGACGGCTGGCAATGCGTCCGGCATCAACGACGGCGCCGCCGCGGTGGTGGTGATGAGCGCCAAGAAGGCCGCTGCCCTGGGTCTGACGCCGCTGGCCCGCATCGCCGCTTTCGGCACCAGCGGCCTGGACCCGGCCACCATGGGCATGGGCCCAGTGCCCGCCTCGCAAAAGGCCCTGGCCCGTGCCGGCTGGAAGGCCAGTGAAGTGGACCTGTTCGAACTCAATGAGGCCTTTGCCGCCCAGGCCTGTGCCGTCAACAAGGCGCTGGACATCGATCCCGCCAAGGTCAACGTCAACGGTGGCGCGATCGCCATCGGCCACCCCATCGGTGCGTCCGGCTGCCGCATCCTGGTGACGCTGCTGCACGAGATGCAGCGCAGCGGCGCCAAGAAGGGCCTGGCCGCGCTGTGCATCGGCGGCGGCATGGGGGTTTCCCTCGCGCTGGAACGCTGATTTCGGGTTACAACCATTCCGGGATGGCCCTTGGAGGCCATGCCTTTTCCAATAGCAAGAACCACGGGAGATTGAAATGAGTCAGAAAGTAGCCTACGTGACCGGCGGCATGGGCGGCATTGGCACCGCCATCTGCCAGCGCCTTCACAAAGAAGGCTTCACCGTCATCGCCGGCTGCGGCCCCACGCGCGATCACGGCAAATGGCTGGCTGAACAAAAAGCCCTGGGTTACACCTTCCACGCCTCGGTGGGCAATGTCGGTTCCTGGGACTCCACCGTGGAAGCCTTCGCCAAGACCAAGGCCGAACACGGCAGCATCGACGTGCTGGTCAACAACGCCGGCATCACCAAGGACCGCATGTTCCTGAAGATGACCCGCGACGACTGGGACTCGGTGATCGAAACCAACCTGAACTCCATGTTCAACGTCACCAAGCAGGTGGTGGGCGACATGGTCGATAAGGGCTGGGGCCGCATCATCAACATTTCCTCCGTCAACGGCGAGAAGGGCCAGGCGGGCCAGACCAACTACTCGGCCGCCAAGGCCGGCATGCATGGCTTCACCATGGCCCTGGCCCAGGAACTGGCCGCCAAGGGTGTGACGGTGAACACCGTGAGCCCGGGCTACATCGGCACTGACATGGTCAAGGCCATCCGCCAAGACGTGCTCGACAAAATCGTCGCCACTATCCCGGTCAAGCGCCTGGGTCAACCGGAAGAAATTGCGTCCATCATCGCCTGGCTGGCGTCAGATGAAGGTGGTTACTCCACCGGCGCCGACTTCTCGGTCAATGGTGGTCTTCACATGGGTTGAGTGTCCCAGGGCACACCCGAAAGAACCCGCGTCAGCGGGTTTTTTCATTTCTGGTGCTCAATCAGGCCATGCCCCACAGTGTTTCCCTGATCAGCACCATCGCCGCCGGCCTCGGCCTGGCCCTGGTTCTGGGTTTTCTGGCCGCCCGCCTGCGCCTGCCCTCGCTGGTGGGGTACCTGCTGGCCGGGGTGGTGATTGGCCCTTTCACCCCCGGTTTTGTGGCCGATGCGGCGATTGCCAGCCAGTTGGCCGAGATCGGCGTCATGCTGCTGATGTTTGGTGTGGGCCTGCATTTCTCGCTGGACGACCTGCTGGCGGTGCGCAAGATCGCCGTGCCCGGCGCGGTGGTGCAGATCGCGGTGGCCACCGCCATGGGCATGGGCCTGGCCCATTGGTGGGGTTGGGGCCTGGGCGGCGCGCTGGTGTTCGGCCTGTCGCTGTCCGTGGCCAGCACCGTGGTGCTGCTGCGGGCGCTGGAAGCCCGGGGCGTTCTGGACTCGGTGAACGGCCGCATCGCGGTGGGCTGGCTGGTGGTGGAAGACCTGGTGATGGTCTTGGTGCTGGTGTTGCTGCCGCCGCTGGGCGGTTGGCTGGGCGGCCAGGGCGGCACCGATGCCAGCGCCTTGTGGAAGGTGCTGGGCCAGACGCTGCTGCAGGTGGGTGGTTTTGTGGTGTTGATGCTGGTGGTGGGCCGGCGCTTCTTTCCCTGGGTGCTGTGGCAGGTGCAGCGCACCGGCTCGCGCGAGTTGTTCACCCTGTGTGTGGTGGCGGCGGCGGTGAGCATCGCTTTCGGTGCCACCGCGCTGTTTGGCGTGTCGTTTGCGCTGGGCGCTTTTTTCGCGGGCGTGGTGATGCGCGAATCGGAGTTCAGCCACCGGGCGGCCGAGGAGTCGCTGCCGCTGCGCGACGCTTTTGCGGTGTTGTTCTTCGTCTCGGTGGGCATGCTGTTCGACCCCTGGGTGCTGGTGGACCGGCCGCTGCAGGTGCTGGCGGTGGTGGCCGTCATCGTGTTGGGCAAGTCGCTGGCTGCCGCTGCCCTGGTGCTGGCCTTCCGCTACCCGCTGAACACCGCACTCACCGTGTCGGCCAGCCTGGCGCAGATCGGCGAGTTCTCCTTCATCCTGGTGGGACTGGGCGGCTCGCTGGGCCTGCTGCCGGCCGAAGGCCAGAGCCTGGTGCTGGCCGGGGCCTTGATCTCGATTGCGCTCAACCAGGCGGTGTTTGCCGCGGTGGAGCCGCTGCAGCGCTGGGTGCTGGCCCGCTCGGCGCTGGCCCGGCAGCTGGAAACCCGCGACGACCCGCTCGCCGGCCTGCCGGTCAGCACCGAGGCCAAATACCTGTCGCAGCAGGTGGTACTGGTGGGTTATGGCCGGGTGGGGCGGCGGATTGCCGAGGTGCTGGACGCCCAGCACATCCCCTATGTGGTGGCCGAACAGAACCGCGAGACGGTGGAGGCCTTGCGCGGCCGCGGCATCCCGGCGGTGTCGGGCGACGCCTCCGACCCGGCGGTGCTGGTGCAGGCCCACATCGCCCGCGCCCGCCTGCTGGTGATCGCCACCCAGGACACGCTGGATGTGCGCCAGATGCTGGCGGTGGCCCGGACCCTGAACCCGGGCATTGAGACGGTGGTGCGCACCCACAGCGAGACCGAGGCCAGGCTGTTGCAACAGGAAAACGCCGGCACGGTTTTTCTGGGCGAGCAAGAGCTGGCCCAAGCCATGGCGCGCCATGTGCTGGCGCGGGCCAACGCGGCCGCGCCCTGAGCCTGCCACAGCCCCGGGATGGGGCGACCCATGTAGTTTCCACAATGCCGGCGAGGGTTTTTTCGCCTACAGTGCGCAGACCGGGGGCCGACGGGGCCGCCGCCTTTGCAGGAACCTGCCCATGACCGCGCCCAACCCTAACGCCAAACGCCCGCTTTACAAGTCGCTCTACATCCAGGTGCTGGTGGCCGTCGTGATCGGCGTGCTGCTGGGCCATTTCTACCCGCAGACCGGGGCCGACATGAAGCCGCTGGGCGACGGCTTCATCAAGCTGATCAAGATGATCATCGCGCCCATCATTTTCTGCACCGTGGTGGTGGGCATCGCCGGCATGGAAGACATGAAAAAGGTCGGCAAGACCGGTGGCCTGGCGCTGCTGTACTTCGAGATCGTCAGCACGTTGGCGCTGGTGGTTGGCCTGGTGCTGGTCAACCTGGCCCAGCCGGGCCAGGGCATGAACGTGGACGCCAGCACGCTGGACACCAAGGGCATTGCCGCCTACACCGGCCCCGGCAAGATGACCGGCACGGTGGACTTCCTGCTGAACGTCATCCCGACCAGCGTGGTCGATGCCTTTGCCAAGGGCGAAATCCTGCAGGTGCTGCTGTTCGCCGTGCTGTTCGGCTTTGCGCTGCACAAGTTCGGTGGCCGCGGCACGATGATTTTCGACTTCATCGAGAAAACCTCGCATGTGCTGTTCGACATCGTCGGCATCATCATGAAGGTGGCCCCGATCGGTGCCTTCGGTGCCATGGCCTTCACCATCGGCAAGTACGGCATCGGTTCGCTGTTCTCGCTGGGCAAGCTGATGGGCACTTTCTACGCCACCTGTTTGATCTTCATCTTCGTGGTGCTGGGCCTCATCACCCGGCTGCATGGCTTCAGCATCTGGAAGTTCGTCAAGTACATCAAGGAAGAGTTGCTGATCGTGCTGGGCACCTCGTCGTCGGAATCGGTGCTGCCGCGCATGATGCAGAAGATGGAAAACCTGGGCGCCCGCAAGTCGGTGGTGGGCCTGGTGATTCCCACCGGTTACTCCTTCAACCTCGATGGCACCTCGATCTACCTGACCATGGCCGCGGTGTTCATCGCCCAGGCCACCAACACGCCGATGACACTGACCCAGGAGCTGACGCTGCTGGCGGTGCTGCTGCTGACCAGCAAGGGCGCGGCTGGCATCACCGGCAGCGGCTTCATCGTGCTGGCGGCCACCTTGTCGGCGGTGGGCACGGTGCCAGTTGCAGGTTTGGCGCTGATTCTGGGCATTGACCGCTTCATGTCCGAGGCCCGCGCGCTGACCAACCTGGTGGGTAACGGTGTGGCCACCATCGTGGTCGCCAAATGGACCGGCGACCTCGACACCCAGCGCCTGCAGGCCGGCCTGAACGGTGAAACCTGGGTCGAGGCCGAGGCGCCCGAGGTTTTGCTGGACCAGAAGACCGAGCACATGGCGGTGCCCGCCAAGGGCTGAGGCCCTCAGCCGGGCTTGTGGGCGCCGGCCCGCACGCTGTCGGCCGTCTGCCCGAACAGCGCCCGCCTGGCCTCGTCGCTGAGGCCGGTGGCCCGCAATTCCTGGCCCAGCGCCAGCCCGCGTTGCACGGCCGGGCGGTCCATCAGCTGCCTGTACCAGCGCAGCACATTTGGAAAATGCTCAATCGGCGTCTGCTGGGCCTTGTGGATGCGCACCCAGGGCAGGATGGCCATGTCGGCCACCGTGTACTCGGCCCCCGCCACAAAGGCGCTGGTGCGGCCCAACTGCCCGTCCAGCACGCCGTAGAGCCGGTCCACCTCTTTGCTGTAGCGCTCGATCGCATAGGGAATGGGGTCCGGCGCATAGAGCCGGAAATGGCCGTTTTGCCCCGCCATCGGCCCCAGGCCGCCCATTTGCCACATCAGCCATTGCACCGCCTCCTGGCGGCCGCGCAGCTCGGTGGGCAGAAAGCGGCCGGCTTTTTCGGCCAGGTAGAGCAGGATGGCGCCGCTCTCAAACAAGGCCAGTGGGGGCCCGCCATCGGTGGGTTCGTGGTCGACGATGGCCGGCATGCGGTTGTTGGGGCTGATGGCCAGAAACGCCGGCGCGAACTGCTCGCCTTTGCCAATGTTCACCGGGCACAGCCGGTAGGGCAGGCCGGCTTCTTCCAGAAAAATGGAAATTTTCCACCCGTTGGGGGTGGGCCAGTAATGCAGGTCAATCATGGTCAGGCTTCCGGAAGGCGGTGCAAAGCCCATGGTAGCGGCGGCTGGGATAATCGGTGCATGACCGCCCCGTTCGTCCCTGTTCCCACTGCTGCGCACAACCCGTGGCGCCTGTCCGTGGCACCGATGATGGACTGGACCGATCGCCATTGCCGCTACTTCCACCGCCTGCTGAGCCGCCACGCGCTGCTGTACACCGAGATGGTGACCACCGGCGCCCTGGTGCATGGGGATGTGGCCCGGCATCTGCGCTTCAATGCCGAGGAGCAGCCGGTGGCCTTGCAGCTTGGCGGCAGCGAGCCGGCCGACCTGGCCCACAGCGCCCGGCTGGGCGAGCAATGGGGCTACCGCGAGATCAACCTCAATTGCGGCTGCCCCAGCGAACGGGTGCAGCGCGGTGCTTTCGGCGCCTGTTTGATGGCGGAGCCGGCGCTGGTGGCCGATGGCGTCAAGGCCATGCGGGACGTGGTGAGCGTGCCGGTGACGGTGAAGCACCGCATCGGCATCGACCAGACCGAGAGCTACGACTTTGTGCGCGACTTCGTTGGCCAGGTGGCCGAGGCGGGTTGCCAAGTCTTCATCGTCCATGCCCGCAACGCCTGGCTCAAAGGCCTGAGCCCGAAGGATAACCGCGAGGTGCCGCCGCTGCGTTACGCCCTGGTGCACCGGCTGAAGCAAGACTTCCCGCAGCTGACCATCGCCATCAACGGCGGCTTCACCACCGAGGCCCAGCTGGCCGAGCAGCTGGCCCATGTCGACGGTGTGATGGTGGGCCGCGAGGCCTACCACAACCCCTGGAGCCTGGCCGGCTGGGACCAGGCCTTCTTTGGCGCACCGCCGTCCGGCCTGAGCCGCGAGGCGGTGGAGGCGCAGATGGTGGATTACATGGCGCGCGAGGCTGTGCAACACGGCACGCCCTGGGCCAGTATCGCGCGCCACATGCTGGGCCTGCGCAACGGCTTGCCGGGCGCACGCAAATGGCGCCAGGTCTGGAGCGACCACCGCCTCAAGGACCTGGACCCGCACGCGGTGTCGGCCCTGGCGCAGGGCAGGGTGCAAGAGGCGGCCTGAGCGCCCCAAGCGGCGCGCTGGGCCAAGGCTCAGTGCAGGTCTTCGATCACCAGGCGGTGGTAGCGCTGGGCGTAGGTGAAAGGCACATGGTGCATGGCCTCCATCACGCGGCGGGTGTCGTCGTCGGTGGGGGCGTGGATCATCAGTGCGCACTGGCCTTGTTCGGCGCGTTGCTCGTACTCCAGCACGGTGGCGGCTTCGGTGCCGATGGACGGCCAGATGCTGGGGCTGTCGTGGCGCACGGTGCCGCCGATGTCGTGCAGGATGGTGTCGGGCGGCAGCATCATCACCGCGTGCTGGCTGTCGTAGCCGGTGTTGTGCAGCTCACGGTCCAGCTGTTCGGCGTCGGCCTGGCTGGGCAGCATGACAAACACGTAACCGGTGGGGTAGAAGACCCCGCGCAGGGTGAGCATCCGGTTGTTGAGCGCAAAGGCTTGCATGGCGTTCTCCTTTGCAGCGCCCCGGGGCGTTGCCGAACACCACTCTACGCCTGCGCGACGGGGTGTGCAACGGGCCCCGTGCAGGGCCGGCATGGGAGGCTCAGGCCGCTGCTTCCAGCCCGTTCTTGAAATGCGCTTGCATGCACTGGGCGGTGGCCACCGGGTCGCGGGCCACGATGGCGGCCATCACCGCCGCATGCTCCTGCAGCGATTCCTCGATGCGCCCGCTTTTCAGCAGCGAGTGGTGGCGGTTGAGCTTCATCATCTTGCGCAGGTCGGCCACCATCTGGTCGCGCCAGCGGTTGTTGGCGATTTCCAGCAGCCGTTTGTGGAAACGCTCGTTGACCTCGAAAAAGCGCTCCCGGTCTTGCTGACCGGGGCGGGCGGCGGCCTCCAACTCGGCGTGCAAGGCCTGCAGTTCGCGGATTTCGGCGTCGGTGGCGCGGCTGGCCACCACGCCGGCGGCGTCGGATTCCAGCAAGGCCAGCAGGTGGAAGACATCGGCCAGGTCGGTCTCCGAGACCTCGGTGACGTAGGCGCCGCGGCGGATCTTCATGGTGATCAGGCCTTCGGCGGCCAGCACCTTCAGCGCCTCGCGCAGCGGCGTGCGGCTGATGCCGTACTCTTCGGCCAGTTTCAGCTCGTCAATCCAGCTGCCAGGCGCCAGTTCGCGGGTGAAGATGCGCTGGCGCAGCAACTCGGCGACTTCTTCGTACAGGGCGCGGGGTGTCAGGGACAAGGCGGACATGGCAGGATTGTAGGGCCAAACAATATTTTGCATCAATAATTATGAATGATGTAAACTGGCGGCCGTTCAGAAACCGCTGTGAACCCACGTTCCATGAGCACCCCCATGAGCCCATCCACCCCCGAATTCAAACCCGCTGACCTCAACGACTGGGCCAAGGCCGCCGCCAAGTCCGCCCCGGGCGGCGACGTGAACGCGCTGAACTGGGTCACGCCCGACGGCATCACCGTCAAGCCGCTGTACACCGCGGCCGACACCGCCAGCCTGCCGCATGCCGACACGCTGCCGGGGTTCGAGCCCTTTCTGCGCGGCCCGCAGGCCACGATGTACGCGGTGCGGCCCTGGACCATCCGCCAGTACGCCGGCTTTTCCACCGCCGAAGAATCCAACGCCTTTTACCGCAAGGCCTTGGCCGCTGGCGGCCAGGGCGTGAGTGTGGCCTTTGACCTGGCCACCCACCGCGGCTACGACTCCGACCACCCGCGGGTGACCGGTGACGTGGGCAAGGCCGGTGTGGCCATCGACTCGGTGGAGGACATGAAGATCTTGTTCAACGAGATCCCGCTGGACAAGGTGTCGGTGTCCATGACCATGAACGGCGCGGTGCTGCCGGTGCTGGCCGGCTACGTGGTGGCGGCCGAAGAGCAGGGCGTGAGCCAGGACAAGCTCAGCGGAACGATTCAGAACGACATTCTGAAAGAGTTCATGGTGCGCAACACCTACATCTACCCGCCCCAGCCCAGCATGCGCATCATCGGCGACATCATTGGCTACACGGCCAGGAACATGCCGAAGTTCAACTCGATCAGCATCTCGGGTTACCACATGCAGGAAGCCGGCGCGAACCAGGCGCTGGAGCTGGCTTTCACGCTGGCCGACGGCAAGGAGTATGTGAAGACCGCCATTGCCACCGGGCTGGATGTGGACGAGTTCGCCGGCCGCCTGAGTTTCTTCTGGGCCATTGGCATGAACTTCTACCTGGAAGTGGCCAAAATGCGTGCCGCCCGCCTGCTGTGGTGCCGCATCATGAAGGGCTTCGGAGCCAAGAGCGCCAAGAGCCTGATGCTGCGCACCCATTGCCAGACCAGCGGCTGGAGCCTGACCGAGCAAGACCCCTACAACAACGTGGTGCGCACCACCATCGAGGCCATGGCCGCGGTGTTTGGCGGCACCCAGAGCCTGCACACCAACAGCTTTGACGAGGCCATCGCGCTGCCCACCGAAACCTCGTCGCGCATCGCCCGCAACACCCAGCTGATCATCCAGGAAGAGACCCACATCACCAATGTGATCGACCCCTGGGCCGGCAGCTACATGATGGAAAAGCTCACCCAGGACATGGCCGACGCCGCCTGGGCCATCATCGAAGAGGTCGAGGCCATGGGCGGCATGACCAAGGCGGTGGACAGCGGCTGGGCCAAGCTGAAGATCGAGGCCGCCGCGGCCGAGAAGCAGGCCCGCATCGACTCGGGCAAGGACGTGATCGTCGGCGTCAACAAGTACAAGTTGAAAAAGGAAGACCCGATCGAGATTCTGGAGGTGGACAACGTCAAGGTCCGCGACGGCCAGATCGTCCGCTTGAAGCAGATCAAGGCCAGCCGTGACAATGCCAAGGTGTTGGCCGCACTGGACGCGCTGACCGCCGCCGCCGAAAGTGGCGAGGGCAACCTGCTGGACCTGAGCATCCAGGCCATCCGCCTGCGGGCCACGGTGGGCGAGGTGTCCGACGCGCTGGAAAAGGTTTTTGGGCGCCACCGCGCCGACACGCAAAAGGTGACCGGTGTGTACGCTGCTGCCTATGACTCGGCTGAAGGTTGGGAACAACTCAAGACGGAAATCAACGAATTCGCCGAAGCGCAGGGACGCCGGCCGCGGGTGATGATTTCCAAGCTGGGCCAGGACGGCCATGACCGCGGCGCCAAGGTGGTGGCCACGGCCTTTGCCGACCTGGGGTTTGACGTGGACATGGGCCCGTTGTTTCAGACGCCGGAAGAATGCGCCCGCCAGGCCATCGAGAACGACGTGCACGCGGTGGGCGTCAGCACGCTGGCGGCCGGCCACAAGACCCTGGTGCCGGCCATCATTGCCGAGCTGAAAAAGCAGGGCGCGGACGACATCATTGTGTTTGTGGGCGGTGTGATCCCGCGCCAGGACTACGACTTCTTGTACGAGTCCGGTGTCAAGGGCATTTACGGCCCTGGCACGCCGATTCCGGCCAGCGCCAAAGACGTGCTGGAGCAGATCAAGAAGGCCATCGCCTGAGCGCTGGCATGACCCCCGCCAGCCTGCTCGACGGCATTGTGCGCGGCACCCCTGCGGTGCAGCGCCGTGCCATGGCCAAGGCCATCACGCTGCTCGAATCCACCCGGGCCGACCACCGGGCCCAGGGCGACGAGCTGCTGACCGCCTTGCTGCCTCACTGCGGGCGCGCATTCCGCCTGGGCATCAGCGGCGTGCCTGGCGTGGGCAAGTCCACCTTCATCGAGGCGCTGGGCCTGTACTTGATTGCCCAGGGCCACCGGGTCGCGGTGCTGACCATCGACCCCTCGTCCACCGTGTCGGGCGGCTCCATCCTTGGCGACAAGACCCGCATGGAGCACTTGAGCGTGCACGAGCAGGCCTACATCCGGCCCAGCCCCAGCAGCGGCACACTGGGTGGCGTGGCCGAGAAAACCCGCGAGGCCATGCTGGTCTGCGAGGCGGCGGCCTACGACGTGGTGATTGTCGAAACCGTGGGGGTGGGCCAGAGCGAAACCGCGGTGGCCAACATGACCGACATGTTTGTGCTGATGCAGCTGCCCAATGCCGGAGACGACCTGCAGGCCATCAAAAAGGGCGTGATGGAGCTGGCCGACCTGGTGGTGATCAACAAGGCCGACATCGACGCCGACGCCGCCACCCGGGCCCAGGCGCAGATCACGTCCTCGCTGCGCTTGCTGGGCCTGCACGGCAACCCCGAGCACCTGCACCACGACCAGGCCATCTGGCACCCCCGGGTGATTCAGTTGAGCGCCCTGCTGGGTCAGGGCGTCGATGCCTTCTGGGCCGCGGTGAGCGACTTCAAAACCATTCAAAATGCCAACGGCCAGCTGGCGGCACGCCGGCAGAAGCAGTCGCTGGCCTGGATGTGGGAGCGCGTCGACGCCGGCCTGAAGCGGGCTTTCCGCCAGCACCCCCAGGTCAGCCGGCTGTTGCCCGAGATGCTGAAGGAGGTGGCCGCCGGCCGCCTGCCGGCATCCACCGCCGCCCGGAATTTGCTGGCCGCCAGCGCCAATTCCTGATTTTTAGCCATTGAAACAAGAGCAGTCCAAAGAGAGAAACCATGCAAGAAATCCTCGAACAACTGGAACAGAAACGCGCGGCGGCCCGCCTGGGTGGCGGCGAGAAGCGCATTGCGGCGCAGCACAGCAAGGGCAAGCTGACGGCGCGCGAGCGCATCGAGCTGCTGCTCGACGAAGGCACTTTCGAGGAATGGGACATGTTCGTCGAACACCGCTGTGTGGACTTCGGCATGCAGGACAACAAGATCCCCGGTGACGGTGTGGTCACCGGCTACGGCATGATCAACGGCCGCTTGGTGTTTGTGTTCAGCCAGGACTTCACCGTGTTCGGCGGTGCGCTGTCGGAAGCCCATGCCGAGAAGATCTGCAAGGTGATGGACCAGGCCATGAAGGTCGGTGCGCCGGTGATCGGCCTGAACGACTCGGGTGGTGCCCGCATCCAGGAAGGTGTGGCCTCGCTGGGCGGTTATGCCGACGTGTTCCAGCGCAACGTGATGGCCAGCGGCGTGATCCCGCAGATCAGCATGATCATGGGTCCCTCCGCCGGCGGCGCGGTGTACAGCCCGGCCATGACCGACTTCATCTTCATGGTCAAAGACAGCTCCTACATGTTCGTCACCGGCCCCGAGGTGGTGAAGACCGTGACGCACGAGGAGGTCACGGCCGAAGAGCTTGGCGGTGCGGTGACCCACACCACCAAGAGCGGTGTGGCCGACCTGGCGTTTGAGAACGACGTGGAGGCGCTGCTGATGCTGCGCCGGCTCTACAACTACCTGCCGCTGAACAACCGTGAAAAGCCGCCGGTGCGCCCCAGCAACGACCCGGCCGACCGCATGGACCTGAGCCTGGACACGCTGGTGCCCACCAACGCCAACAAGGCCTACGACATGAAGGAGCTGATCACCAAGACGGTGGACGACGGCGACTTCTTCGAGATCCAGCCCGAGTACGCCAAGAACATCGTCATTGGCTTCGCCCGCATGGAGGGCCAAACCGTGGGCATCGTGGCCAACCAGCCGCTGGTGCTGGCCGGTTGCCTGGACATCAAGAGCTCGATCAAGGCCGCGCGCTTCGTGCGTTTCTGTGACGCCTTCAACATCCCGGTGGTGACCTTTGTCGACGTACCCGGCTTCATGCCCGGCACCAGCCAGGAGTACGGCGGCATCATCAAACACGGCGCCAAGCTGCTCTACGCCTACGCCGAGTGCACCGTGCCCAAGATCACCGTCATCACCCGCAAGGCCTATGGTGGCGCCTACGACGTGATGGCCTCCAAGCACCTGCGCGGCGACGTCAACTTCGCCTGGCCCAACGCCGAGATCGCGGTGATGGGGGCCAAGGGCGCGGTGGAAATCATCTTCCGCGAAGACAAGGGCGACCCGGCCAAGCTGGCCGCCAAGGAAGCCGAGTACAAGGCCCGTTTTGCCAACCCCTTTGTGGCCGGCGCGCGGGGCTTCATCGACGACGTGATCCTGCCGCACGAAACCCGCAAGCGCATCTGCCGCTCGCTGGTGATGCTGCGCGACAAGAAGCTGGAAAACCCGTGGCGCAAGCACGGCAACATCCCACTCTGAGAAGAACAGGACGAAGAACATGTTTACGAAGATTCTGATTGCCAACCGTGGCGAAATCGCCTGCCGCGTCATCAAGACCGCCCGCAAGATGGGCATCCAGACGGTGGCGGTGTATTCCGACGCCGACAAGGACGCCCGCCATGTGGAACTGGCCGACGAGGCCGTCAACATCGGCCCCGCCCCCAGCCGCGAGAGCTACCTGGTGGCCGACAAAATCATTGCCGCCTGCAAACAGACCGGCGCGCAGGCGGTGCACCCCGGCTACGGCTTTTTGAGCGAGAACGCCGAGTTCTCCAAACGCTGCGAAGAAGAAGGCATCACCTTCATCGGCCCCAAGCATTACTCCATTGGCGCCATGGGCGACAAGATCGAGTCCAAGAAGCTGGCCGGTGCCGCGGGCGTGAACTGCATTCCTGGCGTCAACGACGCCATCGAAACCCCGGAGAAAGCGGTTGAGATCGCCAAGGGCATCGGCTACCCGGTGATGATCAAGGCCTCGGCCGGCGGCGGCGGCAAGGGCCTGCGCGTGGCCTTCAACGACAAGGAGGCCTTTGAAGGCTTCACCAGCTGCCGCAACGAGGCCCGCAACAGCTTTGGCGACGACCGTGTTTTCATCGAAAAATTCGTTGAGGAACCGCGCCACATCGAGATCCAATTGATCGGTGACAGCCACGGCAACGTGCTGTACCTGAACGAGCGCGAATGCTCCATCCAGCGCCGCCACCAGAAAGTGATCGAAGAAGCGCCCAGTCCCTTCATCAGCGACGCCACCCGCAAGGCCATGGGCGAGCAGGCCGTGGCCCTGGCCAAGGCGGTGAAGTACCAGAGCGCCGGTACGGTGGAGTTCGTGGTCGGCAAGGACCAGAGCTTTTACTTCCTGGAAATGAACACCCGGCTGCAGGTGGAGCACCCGGTGACCGAGTGCATCACCGGCCTGGACCTGGTGGAGCTGATGATCCGTGTCGCGGCCGGCGAAAAGCTGCCGTTGACTCAAGATCAGGTGAAGCGCGACGGCTGGGCCATCGAGTGCCGCATCAACGCCGAAGACCCGTTCCGCAACTTCCTCCCCAGCACCGGCCGGCTGGTGCGTTTCCGCCCGCCGACCGAGACCATGTTCGCCGCCGACATGTCCAAGCTGCAGGGCGTGCGGGTCGACACCGGCGTGGAAGACGGCGGTGAGATCCCGATGTTCTACGACTCGATGATCGCCAAGCTCATCGTGCACGGCAAGGACCGCCTGGACGCCATCGCCAAGATGCGCGACGCGCTGAATGGTTTCGTGATCCGTGGCATCTCCAGCAACATCCCCTTCCAGGCGGCGCTGCTGGCCCACCCGCGTTTTGTGTCGGGTGACTTCAACACCGGCTTCATCGCCGAGCAGTACAGCAAGGGTTTCCGGGCCGAAGACGTGCCGCACGACGACCCCAGCTTCCTGGTGGCCCTGGCCGCCTATGTGAACCGCCGCACGCTGAACCGCCGGGTCGGCATCAGCGGCCAGATGCCCGGTCACGGCGTCACCGTGGGCCAGCAGTTCGTGGTGGTGGGTCTGGGTGCCGAAGGCCGTAACGTCCACCAGGCGGTGACATTGAGTGACTTCAACGCCGACACCGGCGCCGCCACCGTGGTGGTGGGCGAGCAGTCCTATGCCCTGCAATGCCAGTGGCACATGGGCGGTGTGCGCATCCGTGGCACGGTCAACGGCCGGCATTTTGCGGCCCAGGTGGAGCGCGGCCTGCCCAAAAACCCGCTGGCCATCCGCGTGGCCTACAACGGCACCCAGCTCGACACCCTGGTGCTGAGCCCGCGCGCCGCCGAGTTGTACAAGCTGATGCCCTACAAGGCGCCGCCGGACATGAGCCGCTATGTGTTGTCGCCCATGCCCGGCCTGCTGGTCGATGTGGCGGTGCAGGTGGGCCAGAAGGTGCAGGCCGGTGAACGGGTGGCGGTGATCGAAGCCATGAAGATGGAAAACGTGTTGTTCGCCGCCGCCGACGGTGTGGTGGGCAAGATACTGGCCAGCAAGGGCGAAAGCCTGTCGGTGGACCAGCCGATTGTTGAATTTGTCTGAAAGCGCCCGATGAGCACACGTCCTTTCAAAGTGTTGGGCCTGCAACAGATCGCCATCGGCGGTCTGGACAAGCTCAAGCTGCAAAAACTCTGGGTCGAGATGCTGGGCCTGGAAGTCACCGGCACCTACAAAAGCGAGCGCGAGAACGTCGACGAGGACATCTGCGCCCTCGGCAGCGGCCCGTTCAAGGTCGAGGTGGACCTGATGCAGCCCATGGACCCGGAGAAGAAGCCGGCCGTGCACGCCACGCCGCTGAACCACGTGGGCCTGTGGATCGACGACCTGCCCACGGCCGTGCAGTGGCTGGGCGAGCAGGGCGTGCGCTTCGCCCCTGGTGGCATCCGCAAGGGGGCCGCCGGTTTCGACATCTGCTTCATCCACCCCAAGGGCAGCGACGAGTTGCCGATTGGCGGAGAGGGCGTGTTGATCGAGCTGGTGCAGGCGCCGGCCGAGGTGGTCAAGGCCTTTGCCCAGCTGGCGGCCCAGCCGCACTGACGGCAGCGCCGGGGCCTCATCACCCCGGCGGGGTGGCAAAGAAGAAATCAGGCGGTGAATACCGCCTTTTTTTCGCCCCTTGGCAGGTGGCCAACTCCGTATGCTTGCCGGACATGGAGCCCGGTGTGGCCGCTTCGCGGTTCCCGGTTTTCAACCCTGACAGCCTACCTTGGCCGGAACCCGACGATGACCCTGCACCTTTTGTCTCCTGGCGCCGCCTTCCTGCGCCGCCTGCGCCTGACCACCAAACTGGCCTTGCTCACCGCGCTGATGGCGCTGGCCCTGGTGTCCGGGGGGCTGTATTTGGCCCAAGCCCAGGCCCAGGCCCATGGCCAGGCCAACCAGCGGCAGCTGGCGGTGCTGGGCGCAGTGTCCGCGGTGGTGGCGGCGGCGCAACCCGCGGCCCAGGCCTCGGCGGCAGACATCAGCGAGGCGGCCCAGCGGGTGGCTGCGGCTTTGTCCCGCGATCCGGCCTGGACCGGGTTGTCGAGCGACTGGCAGTCTGTGCAGAACGGCCTGGCCGCACCCGACCCATCGGCCCAGGCCATCGCTGGCCTGTTGGCCTTTCAGAACCGGGCCCTGGCCCAGGCCAACCAGCAGGCCACGGCCACCGCCTGGCAGATGGCTCCGGCGGTCCTGCTGCTGATGCTGGCGCTCGTTTGCGCCAGCACGCTGGCCTACCTGTTGCTGGGCTTCCAGGTCAGCTTCATGCGCGATTTCCAGCGCACCACCGCCTGGATCCGCCGGCTGGTGGGCGGGGACCTGACCAGCCGCAACGAGGTCAAGGGCTGTGACGAACTGGCCGATGTGGCCGCGTTGCTGCAGGAACTGGTGGGCCATTTGTCGGCCACCGTGGCCAATGTGCGCAGCAATTCCGCGCTGGTGGCCTATGCCGGCCACCACCTGGCCCACAGCAGCCGTGACCTGGCCGACCGCACCGAGCAGCAGGCCGCCAACTTGGAGCAAACCGCGGCCAGCGTGCACCAATTGACCTCGGCCGTGCAGCAGAACGCTGCCATCACCGCCGAGGTGGACGCCAACGCGCTGCGGGTGCGCGACGCCGCCGACCAGGGCGCCCAATCGATGGGCTCGGCCGTGGCCACGGTGGAGGCCATCCACCAGAGCACCGGCCGCATGAACGAAATCATCGGCGTCATCGACAGCCTGGCTTTCCAGACCAACATCCTGGCGCTGAATGCCGCGGTGGAAGCGGCGCGGGCCGGTGAGCAGGGCCGCGGTTTTGCGGTGGTGGCCAGCGAGGTGCGCAGCCTGGCCCAGCGCTCAGGTGAATCGGCCAAGGAAATCCGCGCGCTGATCCAGTCGTCCACCGCGCAGATCGAGGCCAGTGTGGGCCAGATCCGGGCCGCCGGCGACGGCATCACCCATGTGGTGACCGGCATCCGCAGCGTGGCGGCCAACATGTCGCAGATTTCCACCGCCACCAGCGAGCAAAGCACCGGTTTGAACGAGATTTCCTGCGCGGTGAGCCAGCTCGACGAAATCACCCAGCGCAACGCCCAGATGGTGGAGCGTGCCGCCGCCGAGGCCCACAGCCTGGAGTCCCGCGCAGCGGGGCTGGCCCAGGCGGTGTCGGGTTTCCGCCTGCTGCAGGGCACGGCCGAAGAGGCGATGGCCCTGGTGGGCCGGGCCATGCAGTTGCGCCAGTCGGTGTCGGGCGAGGCCTTTTTGCAGCAGCTGACCGAGCCCGCTGCCGGCTACCACGACCGCGACATGTACGTGTTTGCGCTGGATTCCGCCGGCACCTATGTGGCCTTTGGCGGCAACCCAGCCAAGGTGGGCAGCTCGGTGCACAGCATTCCAGGTATCGACGGCCAACAGCTGATGGCGTCGATTGTTCAGCAGGCCACCGAAGGCCCGGGCTGGGTGGAGTACGACATCACCAACCCGGCGAATGGTGCGATCCAGACCAAGATGTCCTATGTGCAGGAGGTCGACGGGCTTTACCTGGGCTGCGGTGTGTACAAACACCTGATGCTGGCCAAGGCGGCCTGATCACCTGAAGGGCAGGGCTCAGCCCTTGCGGCTGGCCCTGGCTTTGGCCAGCGCGGCCATCACCACCGAAGACTTCACCGCCGCCGCGGACCCCGGGGCTGGCTCGTCCTCGGGCGCGGGCTCGGCTGGCGTGGCCAGCAGGCGCTGCTGGCGCAGTGTGTAGCGGCCCAGCGCATGCCTGGCCTGTTCGGCCGACCAGGCCGCCCAGCCGGTGGCGCCGGCACCATGGTCACCGGCGGCAGGTTCCAGCAGGATGCAGTCCACCGGGCAGACCGGGATGCACAACTCGCAGCCGGTGCAATGCGCCTCGATCACCGTGTGCATGCGTTTGTTGCCACCCATGATGGCGTCGGTGGGGCAGGCCTTCAGGCACAGCGTGCAGCCGATGCACCAGTCCTCGTCCACAAAGGCCACCGTGCGTGGGGCCTCGCTGCCATGGGCGGCCGACAAAGGCAGCACCGGCCGCCCGGTGAGCCTGGCCAGGCGTGCGATGCCTTCGGCCCCGCCGGGCGGGCACTGGTTGATGCCAGCGCTGCCCTCGGCCACCGCCTGGGCATAGGCGGCACAGTCGGGGTAGCCACAGCGGGTGCACTGGGTTTGCGGCAGCGCCGCGTGAATCTGGGTGCTCAGCGCTGTGAGGGAAGCCGCGTGTTTCGCCTGGCTCATTGCTGCGCGGGCATGGAAATCACCCGCTGCCCGTCTGGCATGGTGACCGCCTTGGACGGCTTGGCCACCCCATTGCCTTTGCCCACCTGCATCGGGATGGCCAGGGCCTCGGCGCTGGGGCCCTGGCGCAGGAAGACATGCAGGTAATGCAGGCCGTTGCCCTGGGGTGTGAGCGCCATGCGGTAGCTGGCCACCGGCAGGGTCTGGCTGACCTTGTTGGCGGGCAGCGCGGTCACCCAGCTCAGGGTGGGGTCGGCCTGAACCTCGATGTCCAGCGGTGGCCCGCTGTCGGGCCGGGTGACGGTCATCACCACCTGGCCAGGGGTGCCGGCGGTCAGGCTGTCGACGGTGTAGTCGATGCGCACCCCCATGCGGGTCTTTTGTGTGCGAACCAACCCACGGGTTTTGGCCGTGGGCTTGGCGGCCCGCACGGCCGGCTTGGACGCGCCAGCAGCGGCCTGGGACGCGGGTTCAGCCGCATGGGATGCGCCGACGGCGAAAACCAGTGCAAAGACAGACATAAAGGGACGAATGGTCATGCGGAACTCCTGGGCCATCTCAGTTCACCACCACGGTGAAACAGGCGTTGGTATTGCCGCCGTTCAGGGTGGATTTGGACAAGGCAAAGTCGGTGATTGCCAGCACGTAGTTGCCGGCGGCCAACACGGTGGGGGTGGTGGTCTCACTCCGGTTGACGGCGCTGTCGGCGGTCAGGATGGCTCCCGAGCTGTTGTACAGCACCAGGTCGGGGTCGCTGTTGCCCGTGGTGCTGGAACTCTGTGTGACCGTGAAGCTGCGGCTGCCCGAGGTGGGCAGGGTCAGCCGGACGTAGCGGTACTCACCGGCCTTGTTGAAGGCCAGGCCGGGGTCGGTGGTGTTGCTGACACAGACATTGGTCAGGCTGCTGCCGGGCAGGCCGTAGCTCAGGTAGACCGGGCTCAGGTTGGCCATGGGCGGGTTGCCGAAATTGGTTTCGTTCTCGGCGTAGGGGCTGAGGGGCAGGGCGATGCTTTGGGTCGCCAGAATGTTCTGAATGGTCAGCGTCGCGGCCCCGTTGTTGTTGGCCAGCGCCCGGGCGAACGAGTGAATGCCGGACAGCGCCGGGGACACCGTCAGCCCGGTTTTCATCACCGTCCAGATCGGACCGAAACCCAGCGAGGGGCTGGCATTGAAGTCCCAGAACATCTTTTCCACGCTGGCTTCCTTGAACCAGCCCGGGTTGGTGGTTTCACCCACCGACACGTTGAAGCTGCCGCCCGAGGCCTGGCCACTGCCACTGGTGTCGGCGTAGATCGGGTTGTTCAGCGCGATGCCCGCCCAGGCATTGCCCCAGCCCTCGGAGAAAGCGACCCGCATGTCCAGCCTGTCGTTGCTGCCACCATGGGCGCCACCGACGGTGTCGTCGCGCGAGAACACCTCCTGCAGGTAGTGGCCGAACTCGTGGGCCACCACATGGTCGTCGTATTCGTCGGTGTCGTTGTTGGCATACCCCAGGATGTAGAGGTTGCGGCTGCCACCGCTGAGACCGGCGTAAAAAGAGGTGCCGATCTGGCCCAGGCTCAGCGAACCACTGCTGGTGATGTTGTTGGGGCTCCAGTTGAGGTTGAGGGCCGGAAAGCTGGCCCCGGCATCGACCGAAAGGATTTTCTGCGTCGCCTGGTAAACGGTGTCCAGAATGGCAAACGGCCCGGCGGCGCGTTGGCTGTTGACATAGGCGCTGCCGTTCCAGCCCGAGGGGGCGTTGAGGTTCTGGGTCAGCACCGCACCCTGGCTGGTGGCGAAGCTGGCACCGTCAATGGCCCACTGGGCGCCCCCGTTGGTGTTGTCGACCACAGCAAAGCTGGCGCCGCCGTTGACCACCATCCTGGCCTTGGCGCGCATGAACACCGTGCGTCCAGCGGGCAAACCCATGCTGTAGTCACCCGCGGCGTTGGTGCTGGTGGTGGCCACCAGGGCCAGGGTGTTGGCGTCCAGCGCCTCGACCACCACGGTGCGCGCGGGAAGTCGCACGGTGGCGGCGTAGTTCAGGCGGGAGATCGAACCCGCCAAGGCGATGGGTACGTCATCGAATGTGACTTTTCCTGTCACCGTGGTCGGCCCGGTGCTGGGTGCCGGGGCGGTGGTTCCGCCCCCCCCACCACCACCGCCACAGGCGACCAGCAGGGCACACAGCGCAACAGCGGTGATCAGGCGTCTCATCTCAGGCTCTCTCTCATGGCAGGGTCGATCACACCATGATGCCATGTGACAGACCCGTCCATCGCCGGATAAACAGGTGCTTACAGACAGCGCAGGGGAATTCAGCCTGGGCTTGCCGCCCAGGCTGGCGTCAAGCTCAGCGCTTGGCGGTGGCCGGGCGCTTGACGGCCTTGGTGACCGCCTTCTTCAGGGCGGGCTTGGCAACGGGCTTGGCGACCGCCTTGGCGGAGACCACACCGACGCGGACCGGGGCAGTGGCACGCACTGGGGTGCCGGCCACCGGCGCTGGTTCGGCGGGCGCAGGCGCCTCGGCCACAACGGGCGCGGCCACCGGCGTGTGGGCCAGTATGAAGGCCTTGACCTCCGGGTAGACCATGTCGCGCCAACGGCGGCCGCTGAAAATGCCGTAGTGGCCGGCGCCCTTGGCTTCGTAATGGCGTTGCTGGTCGGCGGGGATGCCGGTGCACAGGTCGTGTGCTGCCTTGGTCTGGCCGCTGCCGGAGATGTCGTCCAGCTCGCCTTCGATGGTCAGCAGCGCGGTGGTGTGGATGTCTTCGGGTTTGACGCGTTCCAGCGCGCCTTCGGTGCTTTTCACATCCCAGGTGCCGTTGACCAGTTTGAAGTCCTGGAACACCGTTTTGATGGTTTCCAGGTAGTAGTCGGCGTCCATGTCCAGCACCGCGTTGTACTCGTCGTAAAACTTGCGGTGGGCTTCGGTGCTGGCGTCGTCGCCCTTGATCAGGTCCTTGAAGTAGTCGTAGTGGCTGGTCAGGTGGCGGTCGGGGTTCATCGCCACGAAGCCGGTGTGCTGCAAAAAGCCGGGGTAAACGCGGCGGCCGGCGCCCGGGAAGTTGTTGGGAACGCGGTAGATCACGTTGTTCTCAAACCACTCGTAGCTCTTGTTCATCGCCAGGTTGTTGACGGCGGTGGGCGAGCGGCGGGCGTCGATGGGGCCGCCCATCATGGTCATGGACAGCGGCGTGGTTTCACCGCGCGAGGCCATCAGCGACACCGCGGCCAGCACCGGCACGGTGGGCTGGCAGACGCTGACCACATGGCAGTTGCCGTAGATGCCCTGCAGGTGGCGAATGAACTCCTGCACGTAGTTCACATAGTCGTCCAAGTGGAACTCACCGTTGGCCAGAGGCACCAGTCGGGCGTTTTTCCAGTCGGTGATGTAGACCTTGTGGTCTTTCAACATGGTTTTGACGGTGTCACGCAGCAGCGTGGCGTAGTGGCCCGACAGCGGGGCGACGATCAGCACCGCCGGCTGGCCCTTGAGCTTGGCCAGGGTGTCGGTGTCGTCGCTGAAGCGCTTGAAGCGCAGCAACTCACAAAAGGGTTTGTCGAGCTCGACCCGCTCGTGGATCACGATGTCGCCGTTGTCTGTGGCGATCTTCTGGATGCCAAACACCGGCTTTTCGTAGTCCTTGCCCAGTCGGTACATCAGGTCGTAGCCGGCCGAGATGCGCTGCGACAAGGCGTTCTTTCCCATGGGCGACAAGGGGTTGCTGTACAGCTTGGCGGCCGCCTGGGCAAAGTCGGCAAAGGGCTCCATCAGCGAGCGCTGGGCTTCGTAAATGTGGTACAGCATGGTCGGACGGCTTTCGGTTTATGTTGCAGTGCAATATATCAGTTGTCTGCGGGTCGAAAGTGGGGGTAACTCCCGAATCTCGGCCTTTTCTGGTTCACAACGACCCAACAGGGGCGTGGCAGGCCTGGCGCAGGCCGGGTTTCACGCTCCGTCGGGCGCTCAGACCACTTTGGCGATGGACTGGCAGACGTAGTCGATGTTTTTGCTGTTCAGCGCGGCCACACACATGCGGCCAGTGTCGGTGCCATACACACCGAACTCGTTGCGCAGGCGCACCATCTGGTCCTTGCTCAGGCCGGAGTAGCTGAACATGCCGATCTGGGTGGTGATGAAGTCCATGTTTTGGGCCACACCGGCGGCCTTCAGGCCGTCGACCAGTCTCTGGCGCATGGCCTTGATGCGCACCCGCATCTCGCCCAGTTCCTTCTCCCACAGGGCGCGCAGCGCCGGGTCGTTCAGCACCGCGGCCACCACCGCGCCGCCATGGGTGGGCGGGTTGCTGTAGTTGGTGCGGATGACGATTTTCAGCTGGCTCAGCACGCGGTCGGCCTCTTCCTTGCTCTGGCACAGCACGCTCAAAGCGCCGACGCGCTCGCCGTACAGGCTGAAGCTCTTGCTGAAGCTGGTGGAGACGAAGAAGCTCAGGCCGGCGGCCACGAACTTGCCGATCACGGCGCCGTCTTCGGTGATGCCGTGGCCAAAGCCCTGGTAGGCCATGTCGAGGAAGGCCACCAGGTTCTTGGCCTTGACAGCGGCCACCACCTCGTCCCACTGGGCGGCGGTGATGTCGTAGCCGGTGGGGTTGTGGCAGCAGGCGTGCAGCACCACGATGGTGCCGGCGGCGGCGCTTTGCAGCGCGGCCAGCATGCCGGCGAAGTTGACGCCACGGCTGGCGGCGTCGTAATAGGGGTAGGTGCCGACCGTGAAGCCGGCGTTGGTGAACAGCGCACGGTGGTTTTCCCAGCTGGGGTCGGAAATCAGCACCTTGGCGTCGGGGTTCAGGCGCTTCAGAAAGTCGGCGCCGACCTTCAGGCCGCCGGTTCCGCCAATGGCCTGGATGGTGGCCACACGGCCAGACTTGACCGGTTCGCTGTCGGCGCCGAAGACCAGGCCTTTGACGGCGGCGTCGTAGGCCGCGATGCCGTCGATCGGCAGGTAGCCGCGGGCCTTGGGCGCTTCCATCATGGCTTTTTCAGCCGCCTGCACACATTGCAGCAAGGGCAGCTTGCCGTTGTCGTCGTAGTAGACACCCACGCCGAGGTTGACCTTGGCCGGGTTCTGGTCGGCGTTGTATTGCTCGTTCAGGCCCAGAATGGGGTCGCGGGGTGCCATTTCGACGGCGGTGAAGAGAGACATGGAAAGTCCTTGGCTGATGGTGGTTTCTTTGTTCGGGCCGGGGCACCCATGCAAGCGCCCTGAAGCTGAGTTACCCTGTCGGGTTGACCCAATTTTAAGGGTTCTCCCGAGGCCGTTCCGATGAGCGACATGACAGACACCCCTCCCGTGCCGGCAACCGGCGAATTTGTGAGCTTTCCCGGCTCGCCGTTCGAGCTGTTTCAGCCCTATCCACCGGCTGGCGACCAGCCGGTGGCGATTGGCCAGCTGGTCGATGGGGTGGAAAACGGCGAGGTCTTCCAGACCCTGCTGGGCGTGACCGGCTCGGGCAAGACCTTCACCATGGCCAACGTGATCGCCCGGCTGGGCCGGCCGGCCATCGTGTTCGCGCCCAACAAGACCCTGGCGGCCCAGCTGTACAGCGAATTCCGTGAGTTCTTCCCCAAGAACGCGGTGGAGTACTTCGTCAGCTACTACGACTACTACCAGCCCGAGGCCTATGTGCCGCAGCGCGACCTGTTCATTGAAAAAGACTCGGCGATCAACGAGCACATCGAGCAGATGCGGCTGAGTTGCACCAAAAGCGTGATCGAGCGGCGCGACGTGATCATTGTGGCCACCGTGTCGGCCATTTACGGCATTGGCGAGCCCGAGAGCTACCACCGCATGGTGATGACGCTGCGGGTGGGCGACAAGTTGGGCCAGCGCGACCTGATTGCCCAGCTGATCCGCATGCAGTACCAGCGCAACGAGCAGGACTTTTCACGTGGCAAGTTCCGGGTGCGCGGCGACACCATCGACGTGTTTCCGGCCGAGCATTCCGAGCTGGCGGTGCGCATCGAGCTGTTCGACGACGAGATCGAGAGCATCCAGCTGTTCGACCCGCTGACCGGCCGCATCTGGCAAAAAATCCCGCGGTTCACCGTCTACCCGTCCAGCCACTACGTGACGCCACGCGACCGGGTGCTGGCAGCGGTGGAAACCATCAAGCTGGAGCTGGACAGCCGGCTCAAGGAGCTGGTGGCCATGGGCAAGCTGGTCGAGGCCCAGCGGCTGGAGCAGCGCACCCGCTTTGATCTGGAAATGCTCAGCGAGATCGGCCACTGCAAGGGCATCGAGAACTACACCCGCCATTTGTCGGGTGCCGCACCCGGCAGCCCGCCGTCGACGCTGGTCGACTACCTGCCCAAGGACGCACTGATGTTTTTGGACGAGTCGCATGTGCTGATCGGCCAGTTCGGCGGCATGTACAACGGCGACCGGGCCCGCAAGACCACGCTGGTGGAGTACGGTTTCCGCCTGCCCAGCGCGCTGGACAACCGGCCGCTGAAATTCGAGGAGTTCGAGACCAAGATGCGCCAGGCGGTGTTTGTGTCGGCGACGCCCGCCGCCTACGAGCGCGAGCATGCCGGCCAGGTGGTCGAGCAGCTGGTGCGGCCCACCGGCCTGGTCGACCCGCTGGTGGAGGTGCGGCCCGCCACTCACCAGGTGGACGATGTGCTGCAGGAAATCCGCATCCGGGTGGAGGCGGGCGACCGGGTGCTGATCACCACGCTGACCAAGCGCATGGCCGAGCAGCTGACCGACTACCTCAGCGACAACGGCGTCAAGGTGCGCTACCTGCATTCCGACATCGACACGGTGGAGCGGGTGGAAATCCTGCGCGATCTGCGGTTGGGCGCCTTCGACGTGCTGGTGGGCATCAATTTGCTGCGCGAGGGCCTGGACATCCCCGAGGTCTCGCTGGTGGCGATTCTGGATGCCGACAAGGAAGGCTTTTTGCGCTCCGAGCGCAGCCTGATCCAGACCATCGGCCGGGCGGCACGCAACCTCAACGGCAAGGCCATTTTGTACGCCGACCGGGTGACCGACTCGATGAAGCTGGCGATCGGCGAAACCGAGCGGCGGCGCGCCAAGCAGATCGCCTTCAACACCGCCAACGGCATCACGCCGCGCAGCATCGTCAAACAGGTCAAGGACTTGATCGACGGCGTCTACAGCGAAAAAGCTGGCCGCGACGCCGAGCGCCTGGAGCAGGACGCGATGCAGCGCGCCAAGTTCGACGACATGAGTGAGAAAGACGTGTCGCGCGAAATCAAGCGGCTGGAAAAGCTGATGATGGAACATGCCCGCAACCTGGAGTTCGAAAAGGCCGCCCGGGTGCGCGACCAGCTGGCCATCCTCAAAGAGCAGGCCTTTGGCGCGCCCGGCACCGACAACGTGGTGGTGCTGGTGGCCGGTGCGCCGGGGGCAGGGCGGTGACGGGCGCCTCCTACCGCGTGCTGTTCGTCTGCATGGGCAACATCTGTCGCAGCCCCACGGCCGAAGCGGTGTTCCGCGCCCAGGCCGAGCAGGCCGGCTTGGCGGCCTGGCTGCGCATCGATTCGGCAGGCACACACAATGACCACCCCGGCGCCGAGCCTGACCCCCGCACCCAGCGCCACGCGGCGCAGCGGGGTTACGACCTGTCTGGCCTGCGGGCGCGCCAGGTCAGCGACGCCGATTTCCGCGACTTCGACCTGTTGCTGGCCATGGACTGGGACAACCTGGCCTTGCTGCAGGCCGCTTGCCCACCCGAGGCCCAGCACAAGCTCCACTTGGTGATGTCGTTTGCCGCCGACCCACCCAGCCCGGTGGTACCCGACCCCTATCACGGCGGGGCCGCGGGTTTTGACGAGGTCATCGATTTGCTGGAACTCGCCGCGCCTGGCTTGCTCCACCATGCACGGCAAGCCTTGGAACGCCGCGGTCAGTTGCCCGACGCTGGCTTTAGTTGACTGAAACGTTTGGCCTTTCTGCTATACTTGAGTTGATTAGTCAAGAACAAAGCGTGCGCCACCCACTGGGCTGAGCGCACCGAGGGGCGGCAGACAGCCGCGTTGGGGGTGGAGGACGGTGCCTTGGTGGTTCGCCGCCGGGGTGTATTGGGTGACAAGCCTGTTTAAAGGAGCTTGAAATGCGTCTCACAACCAAAGGTCGTTTTGCGGTCACCGCGATGATTGACCTGGCCTTGCGTCAGAACACGGGCCCAGTGACCCTGGCGGCCATCAGCCAGCGGCAGCAGATTTCACTGTCCTACCTGGAACAGCTGTTTGGCAAACTGCGTCGGCACGAGCTGGTGGAGTCCACCCGCGGCCCCGGCGGCGGTTACACCCTGGGTCGCAAGGCCGGCGAAATCACCGTGGCCGACATCATCGTGTCGGTCGACGAGCCCATCGACGCCACCCAGTGCGGCGGCAAGGAAAACTGCCTGGGCGAAGCCGGCCGTTGCATGACCCACGAACTGTGGGCGTCGCTCAACAACCGCATGGTCGAGTTCCTGGATTCGGTCACGCTGCAAAAACTGGTGGACGAGCAGCTCGCCAAGGGCATTCAGATCGAAGACAAGCCCACCGTCAAGCGGGCCATCTCGGCGATGCCTGTGGTCAAGCCCATCCGCATCAATGCGCCCAATTCGGTTTTTGCCCTGGGGGCGATGCTGGCCAAGCCCTGAGCCTGGGCGCCAGGGCCAGTCGCCTGGCGTGCACCGAATCCGGTTTTTAGTTTTTTGAACGTCTGTTTTTTAGAACCTCACAGAGCCAGACATGGACACACCGCACTTTCCCATTTACATGGACTACAGCGCCACCAACCCCTGCGACCCGCGGGTGGTGGACGCCATGATTCCCTGGTTGCGCGAGCATTTCGGCAACCCGGCCTCGCGCAGCCACGCCTGGGGCTGGGAAGCCGAAGCCGCCGTGGAAAAAGCCCGTGAGCAGGTGGCCGCGCTGATCAACGCCGACCCGCGTGAGATCGTCTGGACCTCGGGCGCCACCGAATCCAACAACCTGGCGCTGAAGGGTGCCGCCCACTTCTACAAGACCAAGGGCAAGCACCTGATCACGGTGAAGACCGAGCACAAGGCGGTGCTGGACACCTGCCGTGAGCTGGAGCGCCAGGGCTTTGAAGTGACCTACATGGACGTGCAAGCCGACGGCCTGCTGGACCTGGACGCGTTCAAGGCCGCCATCCGTCCCGACACCATTGTGGCCAGCGTGATGTTCGTTAACAACGAAATCGGCGTGATCCAGGACATCGCCGCCATCGGCGCCATCTGCCGCGAAAAGGGCGTGATTTTCCATGTGGACGCCGCGCAGGCCACGGGCCGGGTCGACGTGGACCTGGCCACGCTGCCGGTTGACCTGATGAGCCTGACCTCGCACAAGACCTACGGCCCCAAGGGCATCGGTGCCTTGTACGTGCGCCGCAAACCGCGCATCCGCATCGAAGCGCAGATGCACGGCGGTGGCCACGAGCGCGGCATGCGTTCGGGCACGCTGCCCACCCACCAGTGTGTGGGCATGGGCGAGGCCTACCGCATTGCCAAGGAAGAAATGGCGGCCGAGAACACCCGCATCCGGGCCTTGCACGAGCGTATGCTGGCCGGCCTGAAGGATGTGGAGCAGGTCTTCATCAACGGCCATACCGAGCGCCGCGTGCCACATAACCTCAACATGAGCTTCAACTATGTCGAGGGCGAGTCGCTGATCATGGGCATCAAGGGCCTGGCGGTGTCGAGCGGTTCGGCCTGTACCTCGGCCAGCCTGGAACCCAGCTATGTGCTGCGCGCCCTGGGCCGCAGCGACGAACTGGCCCACAGCAGCCTGCGCATGACCATCGGCCGCTGGACCACCGAGGAAGAGATCGACTACGCGATCGCCACCATCAAACAGAACGTCGCCAAGCTGCGCGACCTCAGTCCGCTCTGGGAGATGTACCAGGACGGCATCGACATCAGCACCATCCAATGGGCTGCGCACTGATTCAGGAGAATTGACATGGCTTACTCAGACAAGGTCGTTGACCACTACGAAAATCCCCGCAACGTCGGCTCCTTCGAAAAAAGCGACGACACCGTGGGCACTGGCATGGTGGGTGCACCGGCCTGCGGCGATGTGATGAAGCTGCAGATCAAGGTCAACCCGACCACCGGTGTGATCGAAGACGCACGCTTCAAAACCTATGGCTGCGGCTCCGCGATTGCATCCAGCTCGCTGGTGACCGAATGGGTCAAGGGCAAGACGCTGGACGAGGCGGCGGCCTTGAAAAACAGCCAGATCGCCGAAGAACTGGCGCTGCCGCCGGTCAAGATCCACTGCTCCATCCTCGCCGAAGACGCGATCAAGGCGGCGGTGGACGACTACAAGAAGAAGCACGCTCACTGAGACCCGGCGCGCCCGGCTTTCACGCCGGGCGACGCGACCCGAGAACAACATGGCAGTTACCTTGACTGAAGCCGCTGCGCGGCACGTGACCCGTTATTTGTCCAAGCGAGGCAAGGGCGTGGGCGTGCGCCTGGGCGTGAAAACCACCGGCTGCTCCGGCATGGCCTACAAGCTGGAGTATGTGGACGAGCTGGCCCCCGAAGACGTGGTGTTTGAAGGCCATGGCGTCAAGGTGCTGGTCGACCCCAAGAGCCTGGCCTACATCGACGGCACCGAGCTGGACTTTGTGCGCGAAGGCCTGAACGAGGGCTTCAAGTTCAACAACCCCAACGAGCGCGACCGCTGCGGTTGCGGCGAGAGCTTCCGGATTTAATTCACCCTCCCCGAGCGCTTGTGCGCCTCCCCTTCCAGGGGGGCGCTTCCAGCGGCCCGGCCAAGCCGGTGCCGCGGCGGCCCTGGAAATGTCCGCCCGAGATGAACCTGCAATCCACCGACTTCGAGCTGTTTGGCGTGCCCGCCCGGCATGCGCAGGACCTGGCCGCACTCGATGCGCGCTGGAAAGAACTGCAGCGCGAAGCCCATCCCGACCGTTTTGCCGCCCAGGGTGCGGCCGCCCAGCGGCTGGCCATGCAGTGGTCGGTGCGCATCAACGAGGCCTACCAGCGGCTGAAAAACCCGCTGAAGCGGGCCGCCTACCTGTGCACCCTGCAGGGCGCGGCCATCGATGCCGAACGCAACACCGCCATGCCGCCGCAGTTTCTGATGCAGCAGATGGAATGGCGCGAGGCCCTGGACGACGCGAGCGATGCCGCGGCCCTGGAGCGCTTGCACGAGGAGGTCTTGTCGACCCGCAAAAACCTGCTGGCCGACTGCGCCCGCCTGCTGGACGAGCAGCAGGATGCGGCCGGGGCCGCCCAGCAGGTCAGGGCGCTGATGTTCATTGACAAATTCGCCCACGCCGTGGAAGCCCGCCTCGACGCAATGGCCACCTGAGCCCAGAGACAATCACCCCATGGCCTTGCTGCAAATTTCCGAACCGGGCTACTCGCCCGACCCCCACACCCGGCGCATCGCGCTGGGCATCGACCTGGGCACCACCCATTCGCTGGTGGCCGCGGTGCGCCATGGTGTGGCCGAGTGCCTGCCCGACGACCAAGGCCAGGTCATCCTGCCGTCGGTGGTGCGCTACCTGGACAACAACGGCCGGCAGATCGGTTTCGAGGCCCAGGCCGCGCTCAGCACCGACCCCGAAAACACCATCGCCTCGGTCAAGCGTTTCATGGGCCGTGGCCTGGCCGACATCGCCAACCGCGACAAGCTGCCCTACCGCTTCATCGACAAGCCCGGCATGGTGGGCCTGATGACCCGGGCCGGCGAGAAGTCGCCGGTGGAGGTCAGTGCCGAGATTCTGGCCACGCTGCGCTTCCGCGCCGAAGACACCTTCAACGACGACGTGCATGGCGCGGTGATCACCGTGCCGGCCTACTTTGACGACGCCCAGCGCCAGGCCACCAAGGACGCGGCCCAACTGGCCGGGCTGAACGTGCTGCGCCTGATCAACGAGCCCACCGCTGCCGCCATCGCCTACGGCCTGGACAACGCCAGCGAAGGCATTTACGCGGTCTATGACCTCGGTGGCGGCACCTTCGACATCTCCATCCTGCGGCTGGCCCGGGGTGTGTTCGAGGTCATCGCCACCGGCGGTGATTCGGCCCTGGGTGGCGACGACTACGACCGCGCCCTGGCCGACTGGGTGCTGGCCCAGACCGGCGTGGTGGTGAGCGATGCGTCCGACAAGGCGGCGCTGAAGGTGGCGGCCCGGGCCTGCAAGGAGGCCCTGACTACCAGTGACGTGGTGGGCTTTGCAGCCGAATTGACGGCCGGCCCGGTTCAGTGGCAGGTCACGAGAACGGCTTTCGAGGCCGCCACCGCCGCGCTCACCGCCCGCACCATGGCCGCGGTGCGCAAGGCCTTGCGCGACGCCCAGCTGGCCAAGGACGAAGTGCAGGGCGTGGTCATGGTGGGCGGCTCCACACGTATGCCGCAGGTGCAGCAGGCGGTGGCCGATTTCTTTGGTCGCCCGCCGCTGAACAATCTCAACCCCGACGAGGTGGTGGCGCTGGGCGCCGCCATCCAGGCCAACCAGCTGGCCGGCAATGCCGGCAGCGACGATTTGCTGCTGCTGGACGTGATCCCGTTGTCGCTGGGCATAGAAACCATGGGCGGGCTGGTGGAGCGCATCGTGCCGCGCAACCAGACCATCCCCACCGCGATGGCCCAGGACTTCACCACCTACCAGGACGGCCAGACCGCGCTGGCGCTGCATGTGGTGCAGGGCGAACGCGACCTGGTGGCCGACTGCCGCAGCCTGGCCCGCTTCGAACTGCGCGGCATTCCGCCCATGGCCGCCGGCGCGGCCCGCATCCGGGTGGTGTTCACCGTGGACGCCGACGGCCTGCTGAACGTCAGCGCCAAGGAGCAGGTCAGCGGCGTCGAGGCCCGCATCGACGTCAAGCCGTCCTACGGCCTCAGCGACGACCAGATCGCCCAGATGCTGCAGGACAGCTTCGCCACCGCCGAGCAGGACATGCAGGCCCGGGCCTTGGCCGAAGCCAGGCTGGAGGCCGACCGCATGCTGATCGCCATTGCCTCGGCGCTGGCCGCCGACGGCGATTTGCTGTCGGCCGACGAGCGTGCCACCATCGACCTGCTGGCCGAGGCGGTCAAGGCCGCCAAGCCCCTCACCGATGCCAAGGCCATCGAGGCCGCCACCGAGGCGCTGGCCAAAGGCACAGAAGCCTTTGCGGCCCAGCGCATGAACCACGGCATCCAGAAAGCCCTGGCCGGCAAGAACATCGACAACGTCTGACACAGGTCGCCCCCATGCCCATCATCAAGATCCTGCCCCACCCCGAATACTGCCCCCAGGGCGCCGAGGTGAGCGCACCGGCCGGCACGTCGATCTGCGAGGCGCTGCTGGACCACCACATCAATATCGAGCACGCCTGCGACATGAGCTGCGCCTGCACCACCTGCCACATCATCGTGCGCGAAGGTTTTGCGTCGCTCAACGAGCTGGACGAGAACGAGGAAGACCTGCTGGACCGCGCCTGGGGCCTGGAGCCCCAGTCCCGGCTGAGCTGCCAAGCCTTTTTGGCCCAGGCTGACGTGGTCGTCGAGATCCCCAAGTACTCGATCAACCACGCCAAAGAGAACCATTGACCCCCACGCTCCGCCGTTTCACGGGTCGCTGCCCCCCGAGGGGGCTGTTCCGCCTTGGGGCGGCCCGGCGGCGGAACGCCTTGACTGTGGAAGCCCCGCATGACACGCCAGATCGTTCTTGACACCGAAACCACCGGTCTCTCCGCCGAGAACGGCGACCGCATCATCGAGATCGGTTGTGTCGAGCTGCTCAACCGCAAGCTGACCGGGCAGAACAAGCATTTCTACCTGAACCCCGGGCGTGACAGCCACGAGGACGCGCTGCGCATCCACGGCATCAGCAACGAGTTCCTGCGCGACAAGCCCAAGTTCGCCGCCGTGGCCGATGAGCTGATGGACTACCTCGCGGGCGCCGAGATCATCATCCACAACGCGGCCTTCGACGTCGGCTTTCTGAACAAAGAGCTGGAACTCCTCGGTCGGCCGCCGTTCAAGACGGTGGTGGGCAGCGTCACCGACACCCTGGTGATGGCCAAGGAGATGTTTCCGGGCAAACGCAACTCGCTCGACGCGCTGTGTGACCGGCTGGGCGTAGACAACTCCGGCCGCACCCTGCACGGCGCGCTGCTCGATGCCGAGCTGCTGGCCGATGTCTACATCAACCTGACCCGTGGCCAGGACGCGCTGCTGATCGACCTCGGCACGGTGGGCGAGGGCGAAGCCCAGGCCCCGCGGGTCGATCTCAGCGGCATCAGCCTGCCGGTGCTGAACGCCAGCGCGCAGGAGCTGGCGGCCCACACCGAGGTGCTGGGCCAGCTGGACAAAGCCAGCGGCGGCAAGACCCTGTGGCGGGCCCTGGAGCCGGCCGCCTGAGTCAACTCACTTGCGCCACAATGCCGCATGGCCTTGGTGACGCATTTGCCCGGAAGCACCGCACTGGTGCTGGACTCGCCGCACAGCGGCACCGATTACCCGGACGACTTCGGTCACGCCTGTGAACTGGCCCGTTTGCGGCAGGCCGAAGACACCCATGTGGAAAAGCTCTACGCTTTCGCGCCCGCGCTGGGGGTGGCCTGGGTCGAGGCGCATTTCCCGCGCAGCTACCTGGACGCCAACCGCAACACCACCGAGATCGACCCCGAACTGCTCGATGCCCCCTGGCCCGGCCCGCTGGAAGGCGGTGCCAAGGTGCGGCTGGGCAAGGGCCTGGTCTGGCGCCTGACCGACGACGGTCTGCCCATCTATGCCCGCCGGCTCAGCGTGGCCGAGGTGCAAAACCGCATCACCCGCTGTTGGGTGCCCTACCACGCGGCGGTGGCGGCCGCCATCGAGGCCGCCCAGGCCCGCCACGGTTACTGCATCCACCTGAACTGCCATTCCATGCCGGCCGTGGCCAGCAGCCATGCCACCGAGTTTCCGGGGCTTCAGCACGCCGACTTCGTGGTCGGCAACCGCGACGACACCAGTGCCAGCGCCGCGTTGGCCCAGCTGGTGGGTGAGCATCTGCAGCAGCGCGGCCACAGCGTCAGCTGGAACCACCCCTACAAGGGGGTCGAGCTGGTGCGGCGCCATGGCCAACCGTCGCAGCAGCGCCACAGCATCCAGCTGGAAGTGAACCGCCGGCTGTACATGGACGAGGCGACGCTGGCCATGCATTCCGGCTTTGCCGCCCTGCAGGCCACGCTGAGGTCGCTGGTGGTGCGGCTGCTGGTCACCGACCCGCGCCGCCTTTGACACACCGGTCCCGGCGCATCCCATACATCCATTGGCCTATTGACGGTCATCGGGGCGACGCTAACCTTTCGCTGTGACCGAAACCTCTGCCAGAACGCTCACACGCGACTTCGTCCGGGAGCAATTCATCGCGCTGATTGCCCGGCAAAGCCGCCGGGTACCCATCGGTGTGTTCGTCATCGCGTTGGTCATTGCCGGCCTGGGCGCCACCAGGCTGCCGCTGGTCTGGCCTCTGGCCTGGCTGGCCTTGGCCGTTGCCATGATGGTGTTGCGCTGGCATGTGCTGGGGCGTTTGCCCGACAAGACCCACCTGCCCACCGAACAGCGCATCCGGGTCATTTTCTGGATGAGCTTCGCCAACGGCGTGGTGTTTGCCCTCAGCCACCTGGCTTTCCCTTTCCTGTCGCTGGCCGGCCGCTCGGTTCACACGCTGATTCTGCTGGGCCTGGTCAGTGGCGCGGTGGCCACCACCGGCGGCCACAAAAAGACTTTTCTGGCCTACACCCTGCCCACGCTGCTGCCCATCGTGGCGCTGTGGGCGTTCAGCCCAGGGCTGGCGGAGGTGACCTGGGCCGAGCGCACCATGGCCTTGCTGACCCTGGTCTACCTGTGGATCGTGCTGGGCCTGGCCAGCGACGCCTGGGCCACCTTTGTCGAGTCCTGCGAGATCCGTTTCCAGGAACGCGAGCTCAACGACAAGCTGAAGGTGGCGCTGGACCAGGCCGATGCGGCCAACCGGGCCAAAACCCGTTTTCTGGCCGCCGCCAGCCATGACCTGCGCCAACCGCTGCACACCCTGACCCTGCTCGGCGCTGCGTTGGGCATGCGCGACATCGACGCCCGCAGCAAGGAAATCGTCAAGGTGCTGAACGAGGTCACCGACAACCTGAGCGCCCAGCTCGACGGCCTGCTCGACATCTCCAAACTCGATGCCGGCATCGTGCAGGCCGAGATGCGGCCGGTCAAGCTGGCCGACGTGGTGCGCCAGCATTTCGGCGAAATCGACGCCATCGCCCGGGCCCGTGGCCTGGAGCCGCGGCTGGCCATCCACAGTGAGCAGTTGGTCAACACCGATGCCCACCTGCTGATGCGCATCCTGCGCAACCTGACCCAGAACGCCATCAAGTTCACCGAGCAAGGCCATGTGACGCTGATGGTGCGCAGCCGGGGCGAGCGCATGCTGCTGACGGTGACGGACAGCGGTCGCGGCATCGCCGAGCAGCACCAGGAAGAGGTGTTCCAGGAGTTCTACCAGGTCGACAACCCGGAGCGCGACCGCTCCAAGGGCCTGGGCCTGGGCCTGTCCATCGTGCGCCGGCTGTGTGAGCTGTTGCGCATCGAATTGACCATGGCCTCACAGGCCGGTGTCGGCACCTCCTTCACGCTGGAGATGCCGGTCGCTACCCAGGTGATTTCCACGCTGGTGGCGCCGGTGGCACACACCGGTGCCACGCAGTTCAGCCTGCGGGTGCTGGTGATTGACGACGAACGTTCGGTTCGCCTGGGCCTGCGCATCGTGCTCGAAGAGATGGGCTGCGAGTGCATCGAGGCCTCTGGCACCGAGGAGGCCTGTGCCATGGTCCGCAACCGCGCCCCCCACCTGGTGCTGGCCGACTTCCGGCTGCGCGGCGACGACAACGGCATCGCCTCGATCCGTGCCATCCGCGCGCTGTGGCCCCAGGTGTCGGCGGTGCTGGTCAGTGGCGACACCGCGCCCGACCGCCTGCTGGAGGCCGAGCGGGCCGGCATGCGCTTGTTGCACAAGCCGCTGCCGCTGGACACCCTGCGCGACGAGCTCGCGCGGGCCCAGAGCATGGCCCCCGACTGGCAAGCCCCCCGCCTGGCCGACACCGCAGGGATGCGGGCTTGACAGACTCGGCATCCCGACCGACCCGCGCAGCCCGTTGGCTGTCCAGGGACATTGGGGCGCTGATTCAGGCGCAGGCGGTCGAGCCCACGGTGTACGACCTGGTGATCGTCGGCAGCGGCTACGGCGGCGCGATGGCGGCGGCCGAACTGGCCGGCTGCCAGGTGCCTGACGAAAGCCACCCCGGCCAGTGGCGCCGCGCCAGGGTCTGCATTCTGGAGCGGGGCCGCGAGTATTTGCCCGGTGCCTTCCCGTCCCGCATGGCCGAGTTGCCGCGCGCCGTGCGTTTCAAGACCGCTGACGGTGAAGGCCCCAAGGGCGAGATGGAGGCCTTGTTCGATGTCCGGGTGGGCAAGGACGTGTCGGTGCTGCTGGCCAACGGGCTGGGCGGCGGCTCGCTGATCAACGGGGCGGTGATGGAAAAACCGGCCTTCGGCAGCTTCCAGAGCCACCTGCCCGGGCGGGTCGAGAAGGCCTTGCAGCGCGGCTATTTGCAGGCCGCCAAGGTCAGGCTGGGCGGCACCCGGGCCGGCCGTGACAACAGCATGGCCTTGCATGCCAGCCAGCAGGCCGCCCAGTCCCGGCCGCTGAAAAAGACCGAGGCCCTGAAGGCGCTGGACCCGGCCCGCTTTCGGCTGGCTGCCCTGACCATCGAAATGCAGGGTGGGGCCAATGCGCAGGGTGTGCAGTTGAACGCCTGCACCCTGTGTGGCGATTGCATGACCGGTTGCAACGTTGGCGCCCGGGAGTCGCTGGACACCAACCTGCTGGTGCAGGCCCAGCGCCAGGGCGCTGAAATCTACACCGAGGCCTCGGTGCTGAGCCTGCACCGGCAGCAGCACGGCTGGGAGGTGCTGGTCGTGCCCACGCCGCCCGCGCTGCGCCACCGGGAGCAACAGGCCCGGCGCGAGGCCGGTGAGCTTGACAACCAGGCCGGGGCCATGCGTTTGCGGGCGCGGCGGGTGATTCTGGCGGCCGGCGCGCTGGGCTCCACCGAAATCCTGCTGCGCTCGAGAACCCCGGCCCTGGCCTTTTCCAGCCGCCTGGGCCAGCGCTTTTCCTGCAATGGCGACAACCTGTCGGCCCTTTACAAGCACCGGCAGCCCACCGGCACCGTGGCCGACGAAACCCAGCCCTTCGATGGCCGGCAGGTGGGGCCCACCATCACGGGCATCGTCGATGCGGTGGCGGCTGACGATTCCCACCGCTTCCTGATCCAGGAGTTCGCTGTGTCGGCGCCGCTGAAACGGCTGTTTGAGGAAATCGTCACCACCTCGGACGCCTTGCACGCCATGGTGCAGCCCGACCTGGCTTGCCACCGGCCAGGCCAGCCCGCCCGCCAAGACCCCTGCGCCATCGATGACGAGGCCATGGCCCACACCGCGCTGCTGGGCCTGATCGGGCACGACAGCGCCAGTGGCGCGGTCCGTTTGCCACGCGCCCGTGCAGCGGCCGATGGCGCCGGTCATCAGGAGGGCATGGCCTGGATCGACTGGCCCGAGGCCCGTTGGTCAGCCCATCTGGACCAGGCCCATGCACGGCTGGAGCAGCTGGCTGGCCAGGCACCCGGGCAGCCCGGCGTGCTGGGTCCGGGCGGGCGGGTGTTGCCCAACCCGATGTGGCGCATGCTGCCCAAGGGGCTGGAGTTTCTGGTCAGCCAGGGCCGTGGCCCGGTGCTGACCGTGCACCCGCTGGGGGGTTGTGCGATGGGCCGCAGCGCCATGGACGGCGTGGTGGACGAACTGGGCCGGGTGTTCGACGGCCACGACCCCCATGGCGCAGCGCCATTCGATTCGTCGCTGGTGGTGCTGGACGGTGCGATTTTGCCGGGCTCGCTGGGCGCCAACCCGGCCCTGACGATTGCCGCGCTGGCACTGCGTTCGGCCCGACAACTGCGCAAACAGTGGCAGTGGAAGCGGCCACCAGGCCCGGCCACGGTGCCAGGCCCGGCGGCGCCACGGCCGGTCTACCGCACCCCGGCCGAGAGTTTTTCTCAGCAGCGGCAGGACACGGCTTTGCAGATCGTCGAGCGGCTCACCGGCGAGCTGCCTTTGTCGGTCGATGGTGCGGGTGACGTTCCCCATGTGGCCGAACTGACCCTGCACTTCGCGCCGCAAACGCTGGCCGGCCTGACCCGGACCATGGGCCGGCGGATCCCGTTAACCCAGGGGCCGGGCCAGACCAACACCCTGCGCCTGTTCACCCGTGACGATTGGGCCCATGGCGTGCGCCAGCCCGATGGCCGCCGTGGCCGCCCGCTGCGGCTGGCCGACGATGAACAGCGGCAGGCGGCGGCGGTGCTGGTCGCCACGCTGGACGGCGAGTTGCGCCTGCTGGACCGCCAGCCCTCCGGGCCCCTGCGCCGCGTGCTGCGCGGGCTGTGGGCCTGGTTTTTCAACCGGGGCCTGCGCGATCTGTGGCAACGCGTCACTGAGCCCGAGCCGGTGGCCCATGACGCGGCCCTGCAGACCAGTCCAGGCTGGCGCGAAAGCATCCGAAACTACGCACTGGGGGTGTTGAAAATCGCTTCCCGTGCCGGCGAGCAGCGGGTGTTTGATTACCGCCTGACCCTGACCGAGGTCACCCAGGGTGCCGAGGGACCACTGGGCCGGCAGGTGCGGGCAGGGGCCAGCGTGCGTGGCGAAAAATGCCTCAGCTATGCGCGCCGCGCCAACCCCTGGCTGCAGCTCAGCCGCATGCGCCTGCGGGCCTTTCCCGGGACCCACTGGCTGGGCTTGGCGCGCCAACCGCGGGTCCTGGCGCTGGACACCCGCTTTCTGGCACGCCAGGGCGTGCCGCTGTTGCAGATCACCCGGCAGCAAGACCAGCCCAATGCGCTGGCCGACATGGCCTCGCTGGGCTTGTACATGCTGCGCCTGGTGCTGGGTGTTCACCTCTGGAGTTTCCGCAAACCCGACACCGCACCGCCGCAGACGCCGCAGCGCCTGCCAGGTGGTGTGCCCGGCCTGCCGCCGCCGCAGGTCACCGAACTGGACCTGGACCCGCAGCCCAGCGGCCTGCCGGTGCGGGTGCGCCTCACACGCTACGAGCGGCGCGGGTCAGGCCGGCCGCCGCTGGTCTTCATCCACGGCTACAGCGCCAGTGGCACCAACTTTGCCCACGCGGCCATCCAGCCCTGTCTGGCCAGCCATTTCTGGCACCAGGATTGCGACGTCTGGGTGCTGGACCTGCGCACCAGCTCCGGCATGCCCACCGCGCACCAGCCCTGGGCCTTTGAAGACGCCGCCTTCGCCGACATTCCGGTGGCCATTGCCCACATCGTGCGGGTCACCGGGCGGCCACAGGTCGATGTGTTTGCCCATTGCATCGGGGCGGTGATGCTGAGCATGGCCTTGCTCACCGGCCGGCGGGAGCTGCCGTCGGTGGTGTCCCCACAACCGCCGATCGACGGGCAGGCGCCGCCCACCGTCTATGCCGATGAACTCGAGGCCTTGCCCAGCCGCATCCGCCGCCTCGTGTTGTCACAAAAGGGCCCGGTGCTGAACTACACCGATGGCAACATCTTCCGGGCCTACACCATGCGCCACCTGCGCCGCTTGCTGCTGCCCGACCGCTACCGTTTCCGGCCGACCGAACCGGCCTCGGTCAAAGACCAGTTGCTGGACCGGTTGCTGGCCACCCTGCCATACCCTGAGGACGAGTTCGACCGCGAAAACCCGCCGCCCTGGCGCTTCTGGCGGCGCACGCCCTGGACCACCACCCGCCACCGCATGGACGCCTTGTACGCCCGCGACTTCAACCTCGCCAACATCGCCGACACCACGCTGCGCCACATCGACGATTTTTTTGGTCCGCTCAACCTCGACACCGTGGCCCAGGCCATCCATTTCGCCCGCTACAGCACCATCACCAACAGCGATGGCCGCCGGCTGTCGCTGGATGCGATGGCCGAACGCTGGGGGCCCATTCCCACGCTCAGCGTGCACGGCGCGAACAACGGCCTGGTGGACAAGGCCACGCTGGACAGTATGGCGGCGCTGATGGCCCAGCAAGGCGTGCCCTTCCAGGCCTTGCAGGTCGAGGGTTACGGCCACCAGGACTGTTTGATCGGCCGGGACGCGGCGGCCAAAGTGTTCGAGCCGGTGAACCGTTTCCTCCGGCAAGGCCAGGGGCTCTCATGCTGAGCCGCCCGCAGGTGTTGCGCATGCCGGAGCGAACCACGCCCGACCCCATGGGCCGGGGCCGGGCCAGCCTGGTGTGGCGCGGTGCAGGGGTGGACATGCACGCGCTGGCCGTGCCGGTGGTGCCGGCGCCCGATGGCCAGCACTGGGCACTGCCGCCCGGATGGGCCGGTGACCTGAGCCCCATCCCGCCCACCGCCAGCGTCTGGATCCGGGTGCCCTTGCTGGTGCCCACCGGTCTGCCCACTGCGCTGGCCGGTCATGTGTTGCTGCTGGTGTGTGACGGCGCCGGCGACGAAGCCCCCACCTTCGATGCCGCGGTGACGGTGACGCCCGCGCAGTGGACGGGGGTGCCGTTGCTGATGGCCCACCAGCCCCAGGTGGCGACGCCGGGTTTGCCGGATTGGCCCAGCCTGGTGACCTACCTGGCCAGCCACAGCCTGGCGGCGCTGGCCCACAGCTTTGTGCCGCTGGCCGAGACCGTGTCTGGCGCCTCGGGCGCCGATGCCCCTCCTGCGCTGGTGTTGGCACTGGCCAGCTGCCAGTACCCCGCACAGCTGTTCGATCGGCCCATGGCCCAGGCCTCATACCGGCGGTTGGCGGCGCGGCTGTCAGCCCCCACCGGCCGGCCCACGCTGTTGCTGCGCGTGGGGGACCAGATCTATGCCGACGCCACCGCCGGCCTGCTGGACGCCAAACGCCTTGCCGATCGCTACGACAACCGCCACCAGGACGCCTGGCTTGACCTGCCGGCCGCGCTGACGGCCGGCCTGGCCATCCACACCCAACTGGACGACCATGAACTGGCCGACAACTGGGAACCCCATGCCTCGCCGGACTGGGTGGACGACCTGCACGTCGGCCGCCGCGCGTTTGTCAACCAGCGCACGGTGGACGAGGCCGAGGTCGCCACCCTGTGGTACCCGCTGCCAACCGACGGCCCCTGGGGCACCGGCGGCGTGCCGGTTTTCCTGGCCGACTCGCGCACCGAACGCGATTTCCGGCACGCCACCAACGGCCACCAGGCCACCCTCATGTCGGCGGGCCAGATGTCGGCCTTGCAGGCCTGGATGCTGCAGGCGGCCAGCGAGGACCCCGACCGGCCGATGCTGATTGCCATGCCCGCCATGCTGTTGCCCCGCCACCGGGCGGTGGCGCAAGACCCGGGCATGGCCTGGCGCTGCGATGGCTGGGACGGCTACCCGGCTTCTCTGCATGAACTGCTGGGCTTCGTTGCCCGGCACCGGATTCGCAACGCCGTGTTCCTGTCGGGCGACGAGCACCTGGCCAGCGTCTGCCAGATTCGCCTGTGGGCGGCGGGGCACACCGAATCCGCCGTCACCGTGTTGTCGCTGCACACCCCCGGTTTGTACGCACCGTTTCCCTTTTCCAACGGGCGGGTGCAGGACTTCAAGCCACAGGACCGCTTCAGCTTTGACCACCCGGCGCCGGACGGGGCCCCGCGCCGCTTTCGCTGCGCACTGACCACCGAGTTTCCCGAGAACGGTGATGGGTTTCTGGTGGTGACGGTGGCGAAGGCCGACGCGGGTTGGTCGCTGTCGGTGGCCATCGACGGCGCCCAGGGGGTTCAAACCCGCCGCTTTGTCTGCAGCGCTGCCGGTGGCGGCTTTGTCAGTGCACCGAACCCGTCAGACCCAGCTGGGCGGCCTTGAACACCGCCTCGGTGCGGTTGCTGACGTCCAGCATGCGGAAGGCGGTGGACAAATGGGCCTTGATGGTGCCTTCGGCCAAATTCATCTCGCGGGCAATGACCTTGTTGGGCTTGCCCTGCACCACCTTCAGCAGCACCTCCAGTTGGCGGTCTGACAGGCCGGCGGCCTTGCGTTGCCCACAGTGGGTGGCGCCAGCCAGCGGCTCCACACCACCGGGCCCAGCCATCAGCGCATGGGGGGGCAGGTAGGCGCCCCCGGCCAGAATCAGTTGCAGGGCCGCCATCAGCATCTCTGGCGACGACGACTTGGGCACGAAGCCCATCGCGCCTTCCGAGATGGCGGCGCTGATCACGGCCGGACTCTCTTCGCCCGACAGCAGGGTGATGGGCACCGAGGGCAGGGCCGCCCGCAGCGCGTGCAGGCCGGAGAATCCCTGGGTGTCGGGCAGCTTGAAGTCCAGCAGCACCAGGTCAAAAGGGCCTGGCAGCCGCACCGCCTCGGCCACCGACGACGCGGTCACGCAGTGGATGGAGGGGTTCAGCTCGGCCAGCAGAAAGCGCAGGCTTTGCACGAACAACGCATGGTCATCGACAAGCAGCAGGCGCATACAGTCCAGTGGTCAAAAAGTGGGTGGTCTGGCGTTTGCCCCGGGGTTGGGCCGCCAGGGTGTCGCCACCGCGACTGAGACGAATGTATGCCAGACGGCCGGCCGGTGTAAAGCCCTGTCCACCGTGACCGTGGTCGACAGGCTCAGGCCAGGCTGCCGGCCGCCTTCAAGGCCAGCGCCGCGTCCCGCACCAGGCCCGGGCCCTGGTAGATCAGGCCGGTGTAGATCTGCACCACGTCGGCACCGGCGCGGCGCTTGGCCACGGCGTCCTCGGCCGACATCACACCGCCCACACCGACGATGGGGAAGCCCTGGCCGAGTGCCGCGCGCAACTGGGCAATGACGCGGTTGCTGGCCGCCAGCACCGGCGCGCCGCTCAGGCCGCCGGCTTCTTCGCCATGGGGCAGGCCACGCACCGCGTCGCGGGCCAGCGTGGTGTTGGTGGCCACCACGCCGTCCATGGCGTGGCGTTGCAGCGTGGCGGCAATCACTTCGACCTGGGCCTCGTCGAGGTCGGGCGCGATCTTCACAAAGATGGGCACGCGGCGGCCATGCTGGCGGGCCAGCGCCTCGCGCCGTTCGGCAATCGCACCGAGCAGGGCGTCCAGCGCTGCGTCGCTCTGCAGCGCGCGCAGGTTTTTGGTGTTGGGGCTGGAGATGTTGACCGTCACGTAGTCGGCGTGCGGGTAGACGCCGTCCAGGCAGGTCAGGTAGTCGCGGGTGGCGTCTTCGATGGGGGTGGCGGCGTTCTTGCCGATGTTCAGGCCCAGGATGCGGCCGCGCTGGCGGAAGGACGAGCGCAACACGTTGGCGACGAAGGCGTCCAGGCCGTCGTTGTTGAAGCCCAGGCGGTTGATCAAGGCCTTGGCCTCGGGCAGGCGGAACATGCGGGGCTTGGGGTTGCCGGGCTGGGCCTTGGGCGTCACCGTGCCCACCTCGACAAAGCCGAAACCCATCGCGCCCAGGCCGTCGATGCAGCGGGCGTTCTTGTCCAGCCCGGCGGCCAGGCCGATGCGGTTGGGGAAGCGCAGGCCGGCCAGCGTCACCGGGTCGTCAACCATGCCGGCGCAGAAGGCCCAGGCCAGCGGCGTGCCTTGGGTGCGGGCCAGCGCGGCCATGGTCAGTTCGTGGGCGGCTTCAGGGTCCAGGCCGAACAAAAAGGGGCGGGCGAGGGCGTAGGGCAGCAAGGGCATGGGGGAGGGAGGCTGGATAATCGGACACTTTGGTCGCCACCCACGGTGGCCGCACCTCAGTCACTCTGCATTGTCGCAAAAGCACCCATGACCCAAGACGAACTCAAGACCCTGGTGGGCCAGGCCGCCCTGCAATACGTGCCCGAAGGCGGCATCGTTGGCGTGGGCACCGGCTCCACGGTGAACAAATTCATCGATGCGCTGGCCACCGTCAAAGACCGCATCCGCGGCGCGGTGAGCAGCTCGGTGGCTTCCACCGCCCGCCTGCAGGCGTTGGGCATCCGGGTCTTCGACAGCAACGAAGTGGACGAGTTGGCGGTCTACATCGACGGCGCCGACGAGATCGACGGCCAGGGCCACATGGTCAAGGGTGGCGGCGCGGCCCTGACCCGCGAGAAGATCGTTGCGGCGCAATCGCGCCAGTTCGTCTGCATCGCCGACGAGAGCAAGCTGGTGCCAGCGCTGGGCGGGTTTCCGCTGCCGGTCGAAGTCATTCCGATGGCCACCGCACGCATCCAGCGCCAGTTCGCCGCGCTGGGCGGCCAAGCGTCGGTGCGCATGAAAGACGGTGCGCCGCTGGTCACCGACAACGGTCAGCACATCTTGGACGTGACCGGTTTGCGCATCACCGACCCGCTGGGCTTTGAATCCATGGTCAACCAGTGGCCCGGCGTGGTGACGGTGGGGGTGTTTGCCCACCAGAAGGCCCAGGTGTGTTTGCTGGGCACGGCCAGCGGCGTGCGCACCATCGTCTACTGACGTTTTCGCGGCCGCCCGAGGGCGGTGTGTGCCGTGTCAGTGCAGGTGGCCGTGGTGCCCGCCGGAAGCCGCGGGTGTGGGCACCTTGAAGAAGCTGGCGCCGGCCGTGCCGCGGCCAATTTCTTCCTCGGTGGCTTCGCGGATGGCTTCCACCTTCAGGTGCAGGCGCAGCGCGATGCCGGCCAGCGGGTGGTTGCCTTCCAGCACCACATGCTCGGGGTAGATGTCGGTCACCACAAACAGGTTGTTTTTGGGCGCGTCGGGGTTGCAGCCGGCCGGCAGGCCTTCAAAGGCCATGCCTTCCTGCAGATCGGCCGGGAACAGCGAACGGGCTTCGAGGAAGACCAGGTTCTCGTCGTAGTCGCCAAAAGCCTGTTCGGGCTCCAGGTGCAAATCCACCTTGTCGCCGACCTCGTGGCCTTGCAAGGCCTCGCTGATCTTGGGCAGCAGGTCGTCGCCCCCCACCAGAAACTCGACCGGCTCGTCGAGCACGTCGAGCTCTTCACCCAAGGTGTCCTTCAAGGTCCAGGTCAGGGCCACCACGCATTGCTCGGTCACGGCTGAAATCATTTCCATAAGACAATTGTCCCATGGACGTGACCCTTCCCCTGACCCTGCTCGGCGGCCTGAGCCCGCAACAATTCATGGCCCGCCACTGGCAGAAAAAGCCGCTGCTGGTGCGCCAGGCCATTCCCGGCTTTCAGCCGCTGCTGGACCGTCGTGCGCTGTTCGATCTTGCCGGCCAGGAGGCGGTGCAGTCGCGCCTGGTGCTGCAGGACGGTGAGCGCTGGCGGCTGCGCAATGGCCCGTTCGCCCGCCGCGCCTTGCCGGCGCTGAGCCAGCCGAACTGGAGCCTGCTGGTGCAGGGCGTGGACCTGCACCACAACGGGGCGCATGAATTGCTGCAGGCTTTTCGTTTCCTGCCCGAGGCGCGGCTGGACGACCTGATGGTCAGCTATGCCAGCGACGGCGGCGGCGTGGGCCCGCATTTCGACAGCTACGACGTGTTTCTGCTGCAAGCCCATGGCCAGCGCCGCTGGCGCATCGGCCGCCAGAAAGACCTGAGCCTGCGCGACGACGTGCCGCTGAAAATCCTGGCCCGGTTCGAGCCCGAGCAGGAATGGGTGTTGAACCCTGGCGACATGCTTTACCTGCCGCCTCGCTACGCCCACGATGGTGTGGCGGTGGGCGAGTGCATGACCTATTCGGTGGGTTTCCGGGCGCCGGCCCGCGGTGAGCTGGCCCGGGCCTTGTTCGAGCGCCTGGCCGACGAGGTGGACGACCCCCGGCTCTACGCCGACCCCAAGCAGCCGGCGGTGACCGACAGCGCCCGCCTGCCCGCGCCGCTGCTGGCCTTTGCGATGCAGGCGGTGCAAGATGCGCTGAAAGACCCTCGCGCCAGCGCCCGCGCCCTGGGCGAGTACCTGACCGAGCCCAAGCCCACGGTGTGGTTCGACGAAGACGGTGAGTCGGCCGACCAGACCGGCGGCGGCTGGCGGCTGGACCGCCGCAGCCGCATGCTGTACGACGACCACCATGTGTTCATCAACGGCGAGGGCTTCCGTGCCGGCGGCCGGGATGCCACACTGATGCGTCTGCTGGCCGACCAGCGCCGCCTGACAACGGCGCAGGCCGGCCGGCTCAGCCCCGAGGCCGCCGAGTTGGTGGCCGACTGGCATGCCTGCGGCTGGTTGCACCCCGACAGGCCCTGAAGGAGACCGCCATGCAAGACCCGTCCGCCGTCGCGCCGCTCAGCCCCTTGCACCAGGGTCCGTTTGTCGGTCTGGACGAGTTCCGGGTCATTGTGCGCAACGCCCTGGGCCAGGCCGATGCCCAGGGCTGGAAGACCCTGTGGCTCAGCGACCCCGACTTTGAAGACTGGCCGCTGGGTGAGCGCAGCCTCTGCGATGCCTTGAACGCCTGGGCCGGCAGCGGCCGCCAGCTGCGGCTTCTTGCCGGCCATTTCGACCTGTTTGAGCGGTGCCATCCGCGGTTTGTGGTGTTTCGCCGCCAGTGGTCTCACCTGGTCGAGTGCCACCAACTGGGTGGGCGCCACGGCGAGGACGTGCTCAGCGCGATCTGGACGCCGCACTGGACACTGCAGCGCCTGGACCTGGTGCGCTGCACCGGCGTGGGCACGCTGGAGGCGCGGCGCCGGGTGACCTTGCACGAGGAGTTGCAGGAGCAATGGGCCCAGGCCCGGCCCGGCTTCGCCGCGACCACGTTGGGTTTGTAACAACTGCCATCAGGGTTTGCCCGTGACGCTGTGCAGTTCCCGTTATAATCGTAAGCTGAGTGAAAAGGTGGTGAGGCTTTTTTGCTCGCTGCCCGGCTGACGTCAGGCGAAAACCCGATGTCAGCGCATTCCCCGGAATTTTCTTCAATCCTTTCAAGGACTTTTCAAATGAACAAACTGCTCGTTTTGGCGACCCTGGTTTCCGCTGTGGCCCTGTCTGCTTGTGGCAAGAAGGCCGAAGCGCCTGCTCCCGCCCCCGCACCGGCCGCTGCGCCCGCCGCCCCCGCCGCTGAGCCGGCATCTGCTCCCGCTTCCGCCGCCGCTCCGGCCGCTGACGCTGCTGCCAGCGCCGCTGCGCCCGCTGCCGCCCCGGCCGCCGACGCAATGAAGAAGTAATTCTTCGTTTGTTCTGAAAAAGCCGCCTTCGGGCGGCTTTTTTCATGGGCGAACGCTTACAGCGTCACCCAGTCCGTGCCCTTGTCGGCATCGGCCACCTGCAGCTCGCAGCCCTGGCCTTCGGTCACCGCGCCCAGGGCCTGCAATGCCAGCGCCGGCCGGTTGTTCTGCGCGCTCAGGTGGGCCGCCACCACATGGCTCAGCCCGCGATGGGCCAAGCGGGCCAGCAACTCGGCCGACTGGCTGTTGGCCAAATGCCCCAGCCGCCCGGCGATGCGTTGCTTCAAAAAGGGTGGGTAGGCCGACTGGGCCATCATGGCCTCGTCGTGGTTGCATTCCAGCAGCAAGGCGGTGCAGTCGCTCAGCTGTTGCACCACGTGCGGGGTGACATGGCCCAGGTCGGTCAGGATGCCCAGGCTGCTGTGGCCATCGGTGCAACGCAGTTGCAAGGGTTCACGGGCGTCATGGGGCACGGTGAAGGGCAGGGCGCCCAGTGCGCCGAGGTCAATCGGCTCGCCGTCGCGGGCCACCCGCAGCCAGCCACCCCAGTCGGCCTGGGCGTCCAGGCCCAGGGCGCTGTGTGTGCCATGGCTCATCCACACCGGGATGCGTTCACGCAAGGCCAGCTGGCGCACGCAGCCGGTGTGGTCGGCGTGTTCATGGGTGATGAACACCGCGTCGATGTCGGCGGCGCTGAGGTTGGCGGCGGCCAGGCGCCGCTCCAACTGGCGGATGCCAAAGCCGCAGTCGACCAGCAAACGCACCACCGCCGAGCCAGACCCGGCTTCGACCAGCGTCGCATTGCCCGAGCTGCCGCTGCCCAGGCTGCGGAAGCGCATGGGCTTACTTCAGGTCGTCGGCAATGACGCGGACGATGCGCTGGGCATTGGCCGAGGTCTCGGGCGTGCCGGTCGCGGTCAACACCGAAACGGTGCTGGACTCGCCTTCACTGGCCACCTTGATGCGGTATTTCAGGGGGCTGGTGTTGACATTGTTGCCACTGAAGATCTTGCTGAAGAAGCCAGGCTCTTTCTTGTCGGCGGTGGGCTCAACGTAGCGCACGAAGTAGGTGCCTTGCGAGCGGTCACGGTCTTCCACGGTGAAGCCGGTGCGGTCCAGCGCGAGGCCGACACGGCGCCAGGCGCGGTCAAAGCCCTCGTCGATCTTGACCACCGGCAGGTTGTTGACCGAGGCCACCCGCGAGGTGGGCTTGTCGGTGCCAGTGGCCAGCAGGGCGCGTGACTGCTCCTGGGACACGCCCAGTTTGACCATCAAACGGCGCAGGAATTCGGCTTCCAGTTCGGGATCGGCCGGGCGGGGCTGCCACACGGTTTCATTGGATTTGGCCCCGCTGTCCTGGCGGTAGACCTCCACCATGCCGCGGTGGCTGATGAAGACCTCGGTGGCGCCGCTGGTGTTGCGCTCGATGCGGGTGCGGAACTTGTCACGCTCGCCGGTGGAGTAGATGGACTCGAACAGCTTGCCAATGGTGTTGCGGATGAAATCCTGCGGCAGCTTAGCCCGGTTTTCGGCGAAGTCGGTTTCCATGATGCCCAGGTTCTGCTGGTCAATGGTCAGCAGAAAACCGTTTTCTTGCCAGAAGTCGCGGATCGGGCTCCACAGCTGGTCGGCCGGGCGGTTGACCACCAGCCAGCGCTGGGTGCCGGCGCGCTCGATGCGCACATCGCCCACAGCGACGGCGGCGGTGGGAACGGAGACATTGGTCTGGCCGGCCTGGTAGCCGCTGGCCGTGATCGGGCCACCGGGCACCACGTAGCGGCTGTCGCGCGACAGCTGGGCCAGGTCGGGCGGCACGGCCAGCGACGGCGCCTTGCCCGAGCTCTTGTAGTCGATCTTGTCGCCTTCCAGCGTCGAGCAGGCCGACAGGGCCAGCAGCAGCGCCAGGGCGGCGATTGGGGTGGTTTTGTTCACGGATCGGTCCTCGTTGTTCAGATCAGGCCGCACTGCTGGAGTGCGCGCTCCACCACCGGGGCATTGCCCTCGGTGAGCGGGGTCATGGGCAGGCGCAGCGCCGGGCCACACAGGCCCATGCGGGCCATGGCCCACTTCACCGGAATGGGGTTGGCTTCGACAAACAGGTGGCGGTGCAGCGGCAGCAGCTGCATCTGGATGCGCATCGCGGTGCGCACGTCGCCGGCCAGCGCGGCCACACACAGTTCGTGCATCAGCTTGGGCGCCACGTTGGCGGTGACGCTGATGTTGCCATGGCCGCCGCACAGCATCAGGGCCACGGCGGTCGGGTCGTCACCCGAGTAGATGTGGAAGCCGGCCGGGGCCTCGCGGATCAGCCATTCGGCGCGCTCGATGTTGCCGGTGGCCTCCTTGATGCCGATGATGCCGGGCACCTGGGTCAGCCGCATCACCGTGTCATGGGCCATGTCGGCCACGGTGCGGCCGGGCACGTTGTACAGCACCATGGGCAGGTCCACCGCTTCGGCAATCGCCTTGAAGTGCTGGTACTGGCCTTCTTGTGTGGGCTTGTTGTAGTAGGGCACGACCTGCAGATGGCAGTCGGCGCCGACGTCACGGGCGAAGCGGGTGAGCTCGATGGCTTCGGCGGTGCTGTTGGCGCCGCAGCCAGCCATGATGGGCACGCGCTTGGCGGCCTGTTCCACCGACACGCGGATGATTTCGCAGTGCTCCGTCACATTGACCGTGGGCGACTCGCCGGTGGTGCCCACCACGCCAATGCAGTCGGTGCCTTCGGCGATGTGCCAGTCGATGAGCTTGCGCAGCGTGGGGTAGTCCACGCTGCCATCCTCGTGCATGGGGGTCGCCAGGGCGACGATGCTGCCAGTGATCGGGGTCATGTTGACGGAGTTGGTCTCAAAAGCTCATTGTACTGAGAGCGCATGGCGGGCCGGCGGCTGCCCGGGTGCGGGCGCCAGCGACTCACGCAGCGCGGCAATGCGCTGCACAAAGCGGTCGGGCCCGGCCAGAAAGCCGTCCTCGTAGGCCACCACCCGCAGGCCCGCACAGCGCTGCAGCAATTCGCCGGGCTGCAGCAGGAAGTCAGGCCGCGAGGGCTTGCCCACGGTCTCGTTGCCCTGGGCAAAGGTCTCGTACAGCAGCACACCACCCGGGGCCAGGCTGGCCAGCAGCGTGGGCCACAGCGGCCGCCACAGGTAGTTGGTCACCACCACCGCGGCAAAGCCTTGCACCGCGCCTTCGGCCATGAAGGGCCAGGGGCCGTTCTCGATGTCGGCCTGGCGCACATCGCCCAACAGGGCCACTGCCGCCACCGCATCGGGCGAGCGATCCACCGCCGCCACCGGGTGGCCGCGCTGGGCAAACCAGCGCAGGTGGCGGCCATGGCCACAGGCCACGTCGAGCACGCGGCCGCCGGCCGGCACCAGGTGCGACCAGCGTTGAATCCAGGGGGAAGGCGGCTCAGTGCCGTGTTGCGGGGAGGCGGTCATGTGTTCGAGGGGAGGGGCGAAGCCGCTGGCCCGGCGCGGCGGGCGCCTGGGCCGAGGACACTCAGCGGGGTTTGACGTCGTCTTTCAGCGCGGCCAGCGCCATGCGATCCACCAGCGCAGGGTTCAGCAAGCGGAGCCAGCGGCCGATCTTGCCGCGCCAGGTCATCACCACGTCGCGCTGGCGGGCGGCCATGCCTTCCAGAATCAGGCGGGCGCATTCCTCTACCGGCATGGCCTGCTCTTCCTTCAGGCCGCTGGCACCGGCGGCCTTGCCGGCCGCGTTGTAGCCGCGGTAACGGATCTGGGTGTCTACCACGCCGGGGTAGGCGATGGTGACGCTGACGCCAGTGGGAACCAGCTCGGTGCGCAGGGCTTCGAAAAAACCGTTCATCGCGAACTTGCTGGCGCCATAGGCTGTGCGGCCCGGCACGCCCACCAGCCCGGCCAGCGAGGACACCGCGACGATGTAGCCCTGGCGTGCGATCAGGTGCGGCAAGGCCTGGTGGGTGCACCACACCGCGCCCCAGTGGTTGACCCGCATCAGCTGCTCGTACCAGCCCATGTCGCTGTCTTTGACATCGGCCAGCATGGCCTGGGCCGACACACCGGCGTTGTTGATCAGCGCGTCGATGCGGCCGAAGCGGGCCACGGCGGCGTCAATCAATGCACGGCAGGCGGCCTCGACCGACACGTCGGTGGGCACCACCAGGGTTTGCGCGGCATGCACTTCGCACTGCTGGGCCACCAGGTTCAGGCTGTCGGTGTTGCGGGCCGCCAGCACCAGGCCGCAGCGCGGGCCATGGGCATGGGCCAGTTGCCGGGCCATCTCGGCGCCGATGCCGTCCGAGGCACCGGTGATCACAAAGATTTTCATCGGCGGGAGCTTAGCACCGGTGCGGAGCGATCCCGGGGCCCCACGCTCAAAAGCAGGACCAGGCCTGGTTGGCCAGCGTGAACAGGAAATCCGGCCGGGTGTAGAGCCAGAAGGCGCCCAGCAGGGCCGCCACCGCCACAGCCCCACCCACCCAGCGGCGCCAGGTGCGAAGGGGTGCCGTGGCCAGGGTCATGCCGCCTTGGCCACGCCGCGGGCCAGCGTGGCTTCCTTGATGGGCAGGTTTAGCAGGGCGGCCAGCACGCCCAGCGCGATGGTGATGGCCCAGACCCCGTCGTAGTTGCCGGTGCGGTCGTACAGCAGGCCGCCCAGCCACACGCCCAGGAAAGAGCCGATCTGGTGCGAGAAGAACACAAAGCCGCCCAGCATGGACAGGTGCTGGATGCCGAAGATCTGCGCCACCAGGCCGTTGGTCAGCGGCACGGTGGACAGCCACAACACCCCCATCACGGCCGAGAACACATAAACCGACATCGGTGTCAGCGGCGCCCACAGAAACAGCGCAATCACCACCGCCCGAGCGCCGTAGATAAAGGCCAGGATGTGCCGTTTGGGCCAGGTCTGGCCCAGCCAGCCGGCCAGGTAGGAGCCGAACACATTGAACAAACCGATCAGCGCCAGCGAATAGCTGGCCACCTGCGGCGACAGGCCATGGTCGCGCAAATAGCTGGGCATGTGCACGCCGATGAACACCACTTGGAAGCCACAGACAAAGTAGCCCAGCATCAGCAGCTGGAAGCTCGGGTAGCGGCAGGCCTCGGCCAGCGCCTGGGCCACGGTTTGCTCCCGCACCGGCGCGGCGCTGCCGCCAAAGCCGGGCTCGCGCAGACCCCAGGCCAGCGGAATCATCACCAGCGCGGCCATGGCCAGCAGCACCAGCGCCTGCTGCCAGCCAAAGTCGCTGATCAGAATGCCCTCCACCGGCACCATCAGAAATTGGCCAAACGAACCGGCCGCCGCGGTGATGCCCATGGCCGAGCTGCGTTTGGCTGCCGACACGTTGCGGCCAATCACCCCGTACACCACGGCGTAGGTCGTGCCGCCCTGTGCCGCGCCGATCAGCAGGCCGGCGGTCAATGCAAACAGCAGCGGCGACGGCGCAAAAGCCATGCCCCACAGGCCCAGGCCGTACAGCAGCGAACAGCCCACGATGACACGGAAGGCGCCAAAACGGTCGGCCAGCATGCCGGCAAAAATGCCCGAAACGCCCCAGGCCAGGTTCTGGATGGCCAGTGCGAAGGCAAAATTCTCGCGCGTCCAACCTTGGGCCTGGGTGATGGGTTGCAGCCACAGGCCGAAGCCGTGGCGTATGCCCATGGACAGCGTGACGACCGCGGCGCCACACACCAGCACCTGGACCATGGAAAGGGGTTTGGAAACAGCAGTCATGCAAAGACTGTAGCCAATTCGCCGTGGCGCCGCTGGCGCGTCAACGACAGCCGATCCGGGCCACAGGCTTGTGGCCTGTGGTTGTATCCAGTGGTTTTCAGGGCGCGTGGCTACAATCGCCGCTTCACTCGACAGCACCATGGCCACCAAACCCCCCAGCGACTACTCTGAAAGTTCGATCCGTGTGCTCAAGGGCCTGGAGCCCGTCAAGCAGCGGCCAGGCATGTACACCCGCACCGACAACCCCTTGCACATCATCCAGGAGGTGCTGGACAACGCGGCCGACGAGGCGCTGGCCGGCCACGGCAAGAAGATCAAGGTCACGCTGCACGCCGACGGCTCGGTCAGCGTGGACGACGACGGCCGCGGCATCCCGTTTGGCCTGCACCCGGAGGAAAAAGCGCCAGTGGTCGAGCTGGTGTTCACCCGGCTGCACGCCGGCGGCAAGTTCGACAAGGGCAAGGGCGGCGCCTACAGCTTCTCCGGCGGCCTGCACGGCGTGGGCGTCAGCGTCACCAACGCCTTGTCCAAGCGGCTGGAAGTCACCAGCCACCGCGAAGGCCAGGTGGCCCGCATCGTGTTCGCCGGTGGCGATGTGGTGGAGCTGCTCTCCACCCGGCCGGCCGCCGAGGGCGACCGCAAGCAGGGCACCAGCGTGCGGGCCTGGCCCGACGCCAAGTACTTCGAGTCCAGCGTCCTGCCCATGACCGAGCTGACGCATTTGCTGCGCAGCAAGGCGGTGCTGATGCCCGGCGTGACGGTCACGCTGGCGCAGGAGAAAACCAAGGACAGCCAGGTCTGGCTGTACAAGGGCGGCCTGCGCGACTACATGACGCAGACGCTGAACGGCGAGCCGGTGATTCCACTGTTCGAGGGCGAGGGTTTTGCCGACAGCGGCCACGAGTCCTTTGCCGAAGGCGAAGGCGCGCAATGGTGTGTGGCCTTCACCGAGGACGGCGCACCGGTGCGCGAGAGCTACGTCAACCTGATCCCCACCAGCGCCGGCGGCACCCACGACAGCGGCCTGCGCGACGGCCTGTTCAACGCCGTCAAAAGCTTCATCGAGCTGCACAGCCTGTTGCCCAAGGGGGTCAAGCTGCTGCCTGAAGACGTGTTCGCCCGCGCCAGCTATGTGCTGAGCGCCAAGGTGCTGGACCCGCAGTTCCAGGGCCAGATCAAGGAGCGGCTGAACTCGCGCGACGCGGTGCGCCTGGTGTCCAGCTTTGTGCGCCCCACGCTGGAGCTGTGGCTGAACCAGCATGTGGACTACGGCAAAAAGCTGGCCGAGCTGGCCATCAAGGCCGCGCAGACCCGGCAGCGCGCCGGCCAGAAGGTCGAAAAACGCAAGGGCTCGGGCGTGGCCGTGCTGCCCGGCAAGCTGACCGACTGCGAAAGCCGTGACCTGGCCCACAACGAGGTGTTCCTGGTCGAGGGCGACTCGGCCGGCGGCAGCGCCAAGATGGGCCGCGACAAGGAAAGCCAGGCCATCCTGCCGCTGCGTGGCAAGGTGCTCAACACCTGGGAAGTGGAGCGCGACCGGCTGTTTGCCAACACCGAAATCCACGACATCGCGGTGGCCATCGGTGTGGACCCGCATGGCCCCAACGACAGCCCTGACCTCACTGGCCTGCGCTATGGCAAGGTCTGCATTCTGAGCGACGCCGACGTGGACGGCTCACACATCCAGGTGCTGCTGCTGACGCTGTTCTTCCGCCATTTCCCCAAGCTCATCGAGGCCGGCCATGTGTTTGTGGCGCGGCCGCCGCTGTTCCGCGTCGATGCGCCGGCGCGCGGCAAAAAGCCGGCCGCCAAGTTCTATGCGCTGGACGAGGGCGAGCTCACCGCCATCCTTGACAAGCTGCGCAAAGAGGGCGTGAAAGAAAACGCCTGGAGCATCAGCCGTTTCAAGGGCCTGGGCGAGATGAATGCCGAGCAGCTGTGGGACACCACGCTCAACCCCGACACCCGCCGCCTGCTGCCGGTGCAGCTGGGCGACCTGGACTTTGCCGGCACCGAGGCCTTGATCACCAAACTGATGGGCAAGGGCGAAGCCGCCGCCCGCCGCGAACTGATGGAACTGCATGGCGACGCGGTCGACATCGACGTCTGACGCCCCCGCCCACCCAATTGAACAAGCCATGAGCGACCAAGCCACCCTGGATTTCCCCGACGGCGCACCGCCGCAACCACCCGTGCCCCCGACGCCGCCCGCCGGCCCCACCGACGGTGACGACAACCTCAACCTGGCCACCTATGCCCAGCGCGCCTACCTGGAGTACGCGCTGAGTGTGGTCAAGGGCCGGGCCCTGCCCGATGTCTGCGACGGCCAGAAGCCGGTGCAGCGCCGCATTCTGTACAGCATGTCGCGCATGGGCCTGGGTTTTGGCGGACCCAACGGCGCCACAGGCGCCAAGCCGGTCAAAAGCGCCCGCGTGGTGGGCGATGTGCTGGGCCGCTTCCACCCGCACGGCGACCAGGCCGCCTACGACGCGCTGGTGCGCATGGCGCAGGACTTTTCGCAACGCTACCCGTTGATCGACGGCCAGGGCAATTTCGGCAGCCGCGACGGCGACGGCGCGGCCGCGATGCGCTACACCGAGGCCCGATTGGCCCGCATCACCAGCCTGCTGCTCGACGAGATCGACGAAGGCACGGTGGACTTCATCCCCAACTACGACGGCAGCACGCAAGAACCCAAGCAACTGCCGGCCCGGCTGCCCTTCACGCTGCTGAACGGCGCCAGCGGCATCGCCGTGGGCCTGGCCACCGAAATCCCCAGCCACAACCTGCGCGAGATCGCCGACGCCTGTGTGGCCTTGGTCAAGAACCCCAAGCTGGCCGAAGAAGAACTGCTGGCGCTGGTGCCCGGCCCCGACTACCCCGGTGGTGGCCAGATCATCAGCCCGGCCGCCGACATCGCCGACGCCTACCGCAACGGCCGCGGCTCGCTGAAGGTGCGGGCGCGCTGGAAGATCGAAGAGCTGGCCCGCGGCCAGTGGCAGCTGGTGGTGACCGAGCTGCCGCCCGGCGTCAGCAGCCAGAAGGTGCTGGAAGAAATTGAGGAAATCACCAACCCCAAGATCAAGGCCGGCAAAAAGGCGCTGACGCAGGACCAGAACCAGCTCAAGGCCAGCATGCTGGCGGTGCTGGACCTGGTGCGTGACGAGTCCAGCAAAGACGCTGCGGTGCGCCTGGTGTTCGAGCCCAAAACCAGCCGCATCCAGCAAAGCGAACTCATCACCGCGCTGCTGGCCCACACCAGCCTGGAAACCTCGGCGCCCATCAACCTCACCATGGTGGGCCTGGACGGCAAACCCATGCTGAAGTCGCTGCGCCAGATGCTGCTGGAATGGATTGCCTTCCGCCAGACCACGGTGGAGCGCCGCTCGCGCCACCGGCTGGACAAGGTGCTGGACCGCATCCACATCCTCGAGGGCCGGCAGCTGGTGTTGCTCAACATCGACGAGGTGATTGCCATCATCCGCAACGCGGACGAGCCCAAGGCCGCGCTGATCGAGCGCTTCAAATTGAGCGACCGCCAGGCCGAAGACATCCTGGAAATCCGGCTGCGCCAGCTGGCCCGGCTGGAGGCCATCAAGATCGAGCAGGAGCTGAAAAACCTGCGCGACGAACAGCAAAAGCTGGAAGAAATCCTGGGCAACCCGGCGTCGCTGCGCCGGCTGATGGTCAAAGAAATCGAGGCCGACGCCAAGCTGTTTGCCGACGCCCGCCGCACGCTGATCCAGGCCGAGAAGAAAGCCGTGGCCGAGGTCAAGGTGGTGGACGAGCCGGTCACGGTGGTGGTGTCGCAAAAGGGCTGGGTGCGGGCCATGAAGGGCTGGAAAGAAGCCCCCAAAGACAACGCCAAGGACAGCGGCCCCACCGAGTACAACTTCAAGGCCGGCGACGGCCTGTACGGCGCCTTCGAGTGCCGCACCGTCGACCAGCTGCTGGTGTGGGGCAGCAATGGCCGGGTGTATTCGGTGCCCGTGGCCGCCTTGCCCGGCGCCCGCGGCGACGGCCAGCCGGTGACCACGCTGATCGAGCTGGAATCCGGCACCCAGATTGCGCACTACTTTGCCGGCCCGGCCAGCGCGGTGCTGCTGCTCAGCAGCTCGGGCGGCTACGGTTTTCTGGCCGCGGTGGAGGCCATGGTGTCGCGGCAGAAGGGCGGCAAGGCCTTCCTCACCTGCAACGAGGGCGACGTGCCCTGTGCGCCCTCGCTGGTGGGCGGTGGCAGTGGCGGCACGCCGCTGGCGGCCGCCACCCATGTGGCCTGCGCGTCCACCGGCGGGCGCTTCCTGACCTTTGAGATCAGCGAGCTCAAGCAAATGACCGGCGGCGGCCGCGGCCTGATGCTGATCGACCTGGACGACAAAGACCGCCTGGCCGGCGCTGCCGCCTACACCCGCAGCGTGCGCATCGACGGCATCGGCCGTGGTGGCAAGGCCAGGGACGAAACCCTGGAAATCCGCAGCCTGAACAACGCCCGCAGCCCACGCGGCCGCAAAGGCAAGCTGGCGGACCTGGGCTTCAAGCCGACGGCGGTGACGCGGGTGGAGTGAGCCTGGCGCTCAGGCCACCTCGGCAATCATCTCGATCTCCACACAAGCCCCCAGCGGCAGCTGGGCCACGCCGAAGGCGCTGCGGGCATGGGCGCCTTTGGCGCCAAACACCTGGCCAATGAGTTCGCTGCAGCCGTTGGTCACCAAATGGTGTTCGGTGTAGTCGGGGCTGGAGTTCACCAGGCTGGTGAGCTTGACGATGCGGGTCACGCTGTTGAGGTCACGGCCGGTGGCCTGCAGCGCGGCCTGCAGCGTGCCCAGCAGGTCGATGGCCACGGCGCGGGCGGCCTGCTGGCCCTCGGCGGTGGCCATGGTGCGGCCCAGCTGGCCGGTCCACACCGCGCCGTTGCGCTTGGCGATGTGGCCGCTCAAATAAACCAACGAACCCGATTGCACAAAGGGCACGTAGGCGGCGGCCGGGGTGGCGACCGGGGGCAGGGTGATCTGCAACTGTTCAAGAGTGGTGTAGACGCTCATGGCGGGCTCGAAAGGGTGGAGGTCAAAAAATGGGTGGGGCCACCGGCTGGCGCGATCGCCGCCAAACCACCTCACTGGCTGTCGGCGGTGGCCATCTCCGGCGCATCGGCAGGCGCCACGGTGACGCGCACCGTGAGTGTATGGTCTGCGCCGCCGTGGATCACGCCGCGCACCGGTGACACGTCGCCGTAGTCGCGGCCGGTGGCCAGGGTCACGTAGTCCTGGCCGGGGGCGCGGTTGTTGGTGGGGTCGAAGTCCAGCCAGCGGCCCACACCGTCACCGGTGGGCAGATACACCGCGGCCCAGGCGTGCGAGGCGTCGGCGCCCAGCAGTCGGGGCTGGCCGGGCGGTGGCTCGGTGAGCATGTAGCCGCTGACGTAGCGGGCCGGCAGGCCCAGGCTGCGGCAGCAGGCCACCATGATGTGGGCAAAGTCCTGGCAGACACCGCGCCGCAGCGTCAGCGCCTCCAGTGGCGGGGTGTGGACCTCGGTGCTGGCGCTGTCGTAGGCAAAGTCGGTGTGGATGCGGGCCATCAGCGCCTGGGCCGCCTCCAGCAACTGCCGGCCCGGCGCAAAGCAGGGCCGGGCGTAGTCGGCAAAGGCGTCGTGGCGCGGCACCAGCGGCGAGGCCAGTGCGAACTCGGCCGCCGGCTCGTAGGGGTGGCTCGCCTGGTAGCGCATGCGCTCGCGCACCGGCTCCCAGGCCAGGCCGGCCTGGGCCGGGTCCACCGGCTCGGGGGCCAGCGTGGCCACCTCGCTGTGTGCGGTGACCACCAGCCGGGTGTGGGCCGCCTGCAGCGAGAAAAAGCTGCGGTGGTTGCCGTACACGTCGGTGTGTTCGGTCACCGTCTGGGGCGTCGGCTCAATCTGCAGGCTGTGGCTCAGCAACTGCTGGCAGGGCGTGTCCACCGGCCGCAAACAGGCCATGTGCTGGGCGGTTTTCACCGCCGGCTCGTAGGCGTAGGCCGTTTCATGAACCACCCGCAGCTTCACCTCAGGCCCCCACGCTGGTTTCGGCTTCGCCGGAATGGGTGAAGTACTGGGCGCCAATGCGGTCGGAAATGTGCCAGGCGCCGCTGCCGCATTGCCGCAGCTGGGCCACCAGCGTGGTGTGCTGGCCGTCGGCATCGGGGTACAGCAGCTCGGCCATGTCCCACTGGCCGGGGTCGGGCACGGCCATGCCCAGCGGGCTCAACTCGCCCGGCGCGGCGCCGTCCAGTTTGGCCAAACGGCTCTTGAGGCTTTGCGCCACCCAGCCCAGGGCTCGGGGGTTTTCGCGGTCCAGCACCAGCAACTCCAGCAACGCGGGCAGGTCGCGCCGTTGCTGGTACTGGGCGTGGAAGGTGATGGTGCTGTCAAACAGCGCCACCAGGGCCTCGAAGGCGGCCTCGTCGTGCACCGCGCCGTCTTCCACCGCCGAGGCCAGCGCCGCCGACAAAAAGCCCAGCCGCTCGATGTGGCGGCCCAGGCTCAGCAGCCGCCAACCGTCGTCGCGGGTCATGCGGTCGGTTTGGGCGCCGGTCACCGCGGCCAGGCTCAGGCTGGCCGATTCCAGCATCTGCAGCGCCGCGCTGGTGCCGGAGTCACCGGGGCTGCGCAGCGCCGCACCGCGCTCGAACATCTCGGCCTCGGTGCGGACGATCAGTTTCCACTGCTCCTGCGACAGCCGCTCGCGCACCGCGGCGGCCGCCAGTTTGGTGGCGCGCAGGTTGTAGCCCACGCTGCGGCAGTCGTCGGAGTTGGCCAGCGAGGCCACCAGCGAGCGCTCGAACACCCGCCTTGCCGCGGTGGCGGCCGGCACGGCCGGGTCGACCAGGCCGTTGGACTGGACCAGCCCGCTGAGCCACTGCAGCAGCGGCTGCGAGGACTGGTCTTCACCGTTCAGCGACTCCAGTGTCAGCCGGGCCAGCCGGATGCTGTTTTCGGTGCGTTCGGTGTAGCGGCCCAGCCAGAACAGGTTTTCGGCGGCGCGGCTGGTGACCAGCCGGCGGCCATGCGGCAGGGCGGCCGAGGCCAGGGCCTGCGGGCTGGGCAGCAGCGTGGTGGTGTCCACCGCGCCGGGCGCCATGACCCAGCAGTCGGCGCTGCTGCCACCACGCTGCATGGACGCCACACCGGCGTCGGAGCCGGCAATGCGGGCCAGGCCGCCGGGCAGCACGCGCCAGGATTGGGGGCCGTCGGACACCGCGTACACCCGCAGCAACACCGACTGCGGCACGATGCGGCCGCCCGAGCCGCCGTTGGCGTCAGGGCGCCAGGTGGGCATTTGCGACAGTGGCAAATAGGCCTGCACCGTGTGCTCGTCGCCCTGGCGCATGATGCGGCCGGCCCATTCGTCGAGCTGGCGGCGCGACTGGTTGCGCCCCAGCACCGCATGGAAAGAACCCTGCTGGCGCGAGCCGCTGTAGGTGGGCTTGATGACGCTGCTGCGCAGCTGGGGCAGGGCGTCTTCCATCGCCGCCCGTTCGCCGCACCACCAGGTGGGCAGGGCCGGCAGTTGCAGGTCTTGCCCGGTGAGCTGGCGGCACAGTGCCGGCAAAAAGCCCAGCAGCGCGGCCGATTCCAGAAAACCCGAACCGGGTGCGTTGGCCACCAGCACGTTGCCGGCGCGGATGGCCTGCAACAGGCCGGGCACACCCAGCCGCGAGTCGGCGCGCAGCTCCAGCGGGTCGAGAAAGGGGTCGTCCAGGCGCTTCAGCAGGCCGTGCACCGGCTCCAGGCCACGCAGGGTTTTCAGGTAGACCCGCTGGTCGCGCACGGTGAGGTCGTTGCCCTCGACCAGGGTCAGGCCCAGGTAGCGGGCCAGGTAGGCGTGCTCGAAATAGGTTTCGTTGTAGGGGCCGGGGGTGAGCAGCGCAATGTGCGCATCGGCGCCAGCGCCACTCATCTGCTTCAGGCTGTCGACCAGTGCCCGGTAGGTGCTGGCCAGCCGCTGCACATGCAGGCCCTCGAAGGCCTTGGGGAACAGCCGGGACACCGCCAGCCGGTTTTCCAGCAGGTAGCCCAGGCCGGACGGGGCCTGGGTGCTTTGCGACACCACCCACCAGTTACCGTCTGGGCCACGGGCCAGATCGAACGCCGCCACATGCAAATGGGTGCCGCCCAGCGGCGTGACACCACACATGGGTCGGATGTAGCCGGGGTGGCCCTGCACCAGCGCGGTGGGCAGCAGGCCCTCGGTCAGCAGGCGCTGGGGTCCGTACACGTCGGCCAGCACCTGCTCCAGCAGGCCCACCCGCTGCCGCACGCCGGCCTCGATCTGGGCCCAGCCGGCGGGGTCGATCAGCAGCGGAAACAGGTCCAGCGACCAGGGGCGCTGGGGGCCGTGGCTATCGGCATAGACGTTGTAGGTGACGCCGTTGTCGCGGATCTGCCGGCCCAGCAGCGCGGTGCGGCGGTTCAAATCCAGCAGGCCATCGGTGCCGATGTGGGTGAAAAAATGCTTCCAGCCGGGCGTCAATGCGGCCGCATCACCGAGGGCCGAGGGCGCGGCTGTCGGGCTGGATTGCGATTGCGACTGGCTTTGGGTCTGGCGTTGCGAGGCCGGGGTGGCCACGGTCAGTGCCGGTGCGGGCGGCGGTGCCACCGGGGCAACGCCCACCAGCGGGGAGGCGGTGTGGCCACGCAGCTCGTCAAAATGCCCAGCCACCGCGGACGGCGCCAGGGCGGCGGCCATGTCGGCTGCGCTGGCGGGTTGGCTGCCGTCAAACAGCGACGGGTGGGGCGGGTGGGGCATGGGGTCCATGGCAGGCAAGGACTCGATTGTCCCATGGCCCCAGTAGGGCCAAGGGCCCATCAGCGCCGTGGAGCTGGCGCTTTTGGGCCCTTGGTGGGCTGCCTGGTCCAGGTCGGCCGGCCGCGGGGGTGGGTGCTCGGTGCTCACCCGCCAGCCCGGTCAGGTGCGCAGGTCCAGCGTGAACGGGAACTCGCGGCTGCCTGGCACATGCAGGGTGGCCGGCGGGACCTTGAGCACGCCGGGCGTGTGGCCCATGCGGACAAAACGCGACATGCGTCGGCTTTCGGCCTCGTAGGAGTTCACCGGGAAGGTGTCGTAGCTGCGGCCGCCGGGATGGGTCACGTGGTACTGGCAGCCGCCCAGCGAGCGGCCCATCCAGGTGTCGACGATGTCGAAGGTGATGGGCGCGTGGATGCCGATGGTGGGATGAAGCGCCGACGGCGGCGCCCAGGCTTTGTAGCGCACGCCCGACACGTACTCGCCCACGGTGCCGGTGGGCTGCATGGGCAGCGCGCGGCCGTTGGCGGTGATGGCGTAGCGGCTGGGGTTGAGGCCGGTGACGCGCACCTCGATGCGCTCCAGTGAGGAGTCGACATAACGGGCGGTGCCGCCGGCGGTGCTCTCCTCACCCATCACATGCCAGGGCTCCAGCGCGTTGCGCAGCGTCAGCTCGATGCCGCTGACCTGGACCTCACCGACCAGCGGGAAGCGGAACTCGAAATGCGGCGCAAACCACGAGGGGTCGAAGGCGTAGCCGGCGCTGTTCATCTCGGCAATGACGTCGGCAAAGTCCATTTGCACAAAGGTGGGCAGCAGGAAACGGTCGTGCAGCTCGGTGCCCCAGCGGGCGGCGGGCGCCTCGTAAGGGGTTTTCCAGAAGCGGGCCACCAGCGCGCGCAGCAGCAGCTGCTGGGAAATGCTCATGCGGGCGTGCGGCGGCATCTCGAAGGCGCGCAGCTCCAGCAGGCCCAGCCGGCCGGTGGCCGAGTCGGGCGAGTACATCTTGTCGATGCTGAACTCGCTGCGGTGGGTGTTGCCGGTGACGTCGATCAGGATGTTGCGCAGGCTGCGGTCGACCAGCCAGGCCGGCATGGCCTGGCCATGTTTTTGGCGCGCCTTGCGGATCTCGGCCAGCGCAATCTCCAGCTCGTACAGCTGATCGTTGCGGGCTTCGTCGACCCGCGGCGCCTGGCTGGTCGGGCCGATGAACATGCCGCTGAACAAATAGCTCAGAGACGGGTGGTTGTGCCAGTACAGCAGCAGGCTGGCCAGCAGCTCGGGCCGGCGCAGAAACGGGCTGTCGGACGGTGTGGCGCCGCCCATCACAAAGTGGTTGCCGCCGCCGGTGCCGGTGTGGCGGCCGTCGGTCATGAACTTCTCGGCCGACAGCCGGGTTTCGAACGCGGCCTCGTACAGGAATTCGGTGTGGGCCACCAGTTCACCCCAGCTGTAGGCCGGGTGGATGTTGACCTCGATCACGCCAGGGTCGGGCGTGACCTGCAGCAATTTGAGGCGCGGGTCGCGTGGCGGTGGGTAGCCCTCCAGCACCACCTTGACGCCCAGCTCGGCCGCAGTGGCTTCCACCGCGGCCAGCAGGTCGAGGTAGTCGTCGACCTCGGCCAGCGGCGGCATGAACACGTAGAGCATGCACGAGGCCTGGCCTTGCTGTTCGGCCTTGGGGCCGTTGGCGCGGCGCGGGTCGCGGGCCTCCACACACAGCGCGGTGCGTATGGTGTCGCTGGCCGACACAAAACGGGAAGGCGGCGAGTTCAGTGTGGCCGCGGCCTGGCTGCCTGCAGGGCCAGTGCCCGCACCGGCAGCCCCTGTTGCAGTGCCGACGCCCCGCATTTGCATCAGCCGGCTGGCTTCGCGCCGGGCGTCGCCGGCCGGGCCTTGCGGCGCGTAGCGGCTGTGCAGCAGGTCGGTGTTGGGCAGCGGGCTGCTGCTGAAGACCGGGTCCATCGGGTCACGCTCGGTCAGATAGGGGTACTCGTTGTCCCGCACCCAGGGCAGCGAGCCCAGCGGCAGGCGGAAACCCATGGGGGAGTCGCCAGGGATCAGGTACATGCGGTCGTCGCGCAGAAACCAGGGGCCGGTTTTCCAGCGGCCGCCCTGCAGGCGCGGGCCGCTGCCGTCGCCCGACGGTGATTGCAGCGGCAGCACATAGCCCACCACCGCGTCCAGCTTCTGGGTGAAGACGCGGCGCAGCCGGGCCCGCTCCAGCTCGTCGTCGAGCCGCGAATCAAAGGGGTCGACGTTGACCGGCAGCTTGTGCTCGCGCCACAGGTAGTACCAGACATCCTCGTAGCCGGGGGTGATGAAGTCGGTGGGCAGGCCCATCTTCTGCGCCAGCAGCGTGGTGAAGCGCTCGGCGTCGGCGCTGGTGTAGTGGCTGGGCACCCGCTCGTCGGCGAACAGATCGGGGTTTTTCCAGACCGGCTGGCCGTCGGCGCGCCAGTAGATGTTGAGGGCCCAGCGCGGCAATTGCTCGCCCGGGTACCACTTGCCCTGGCCAAAGTGCAGGAAGCCGCCCTGACCGTACTCGTCGCGCAGCTTGTGCACCAGCGCGGTGGCGTAGCCGCGTTTGGTCGGGCCCAGCGCGTCGGTGTTCCATTCGGCGGCGTCACGGTCGCTCACCGCCACAAAGGTGGGCTCGCCGCCCATGGTCAGGCGCACATCGCCAGCTTTCAGCTCCTGGTCGACCTTGTCGCCCAAGGCCAGCACCGCGGCCCACTGGTCGTCGGTGTAGGGCTTGGTGACGCGCGGCGATTCATAGATGCGGCTCACCGCCATGTGGTGGCTGAACTCAACCTCGGCCTCGTCCACCGCGCCCTCGATGGGGGCGGCGGCCGAGGGTTGGGGCGTGCAGGCCAGCGGAATGTGGCCCTCACCGGCCAGCAGGCCGGAGGTGGCGTCCAGGCCAATCCAGCCGGCACCGGGCAAATACACCTCGCACCAGGCGTGCAGGTCGGTGAAATCCACCGTGGTGCCGCTGGGGCCGTCCAGCGCCTTGACGTCGGGGGTCAGCTGAATCAAATAGCCCGAGACGAAGCGCGCGGCCAGGCCGCAATGGCGCAGCAGCTGCACCAGCAGCCAGCCGGAATCGCGGCAGGAGCCGGCCGCCAGCTCCAGGGTTTCTTCCGGCGTTTGCACGCCGGGCTCCATGCGGATCAGGTAGCGGATGTCGCTCTGCACCTGCTGGTTCAGCTTGACCAGGAAGTCGATGGTGCGGCCCTTGGTTTGGTCGATCTTGTCGAGGTAGGCCTTGACCAGCGGCGTCATGGGCTCGGTGGCCAGGTAGGGCGTGAGCTCCTGGCTTTGCTCGGCGGTATAGCTGAACGGGAACTGCTCGGCGTAGGGTTCGAGGAAGAAGTCGAAGGGGCTGTAGACCGCCATCTCGACCACCAGGTCCACCGTGATCTTGAATTCGGTGGTTTTCTCCGGAAACACCAGCCGGGCCTGGTAGTTGGCGAACGGGTCTTGCTGCCAGTTGACGAAGTGACCTTCGGGCTCAACCTTCAGCGAGTACGACAAGACCTTGCTGCGGCAATGCGGGGCCGGGCGCAGGCGGATCACCTGCGGGCCCAGCGCCACCAGGCGGTCGTACTGGTAATGGGTGACGTGGTTCAGCGCGGCATGAATGGGCATGGGGTTCTCGGTCTCGGCTCGGTGGGGCGGGGGCGCCTGTCCCATCCTAGCAAGTCCTGAGCCATCCGTTGATGACAAAGCGCCGGGCGATTAGCATCCCGCCATGCCACAGCGCGCCGTCCAGGGCTCGGTTGTCGCCAGCGCCGGTGTGCTGGCGCTGCTGGGCTGGGTGCTGGGTTCGGCGTTGCAATTACAGCAGCCCAGCCTGTGGCCCAGCCCGGTGTACGCCGGGCTGGCGCTGACCGGGCTGGCCGGCGCGGCCTGGGGTGGGCTGCGGCCGGCCCCGGTGCGGCCATGGCTGGCGATGGCCTGGGCGGCGCTGTTCGCCGCGGTGCTGGGTTTTGCCAGTGTGGGCCTGCGCGCCCAGGCCTTCGATGGCCAGCGGCTGGCACCCGAACTGGAGGGCCAGGACCTGCGCCTCAGTGGCACGGTGGCCGCGATGCCGCAGCGCACCGAGTGGGGCTGGCGTTTCCGTTTTGACGTTGAGCAGGCTTGGCATGGGGCAGCGCCGGTAGCCGTGCCCAGCCGGATCGACCTCGGCTGGTATGCCCGCGGCGGTTGGGGCCCGGCCGCTGCCGTACCGCCAGAGGCGCAGGCGCTGCCGGCATTGCGGGCCGGCGAGCGCTGGCAATTCACGGTGCGGCTCAAGGCGCCGCACGGCCAGGTCAACCCACATGGTTTTGACGTGGAGCTGTGGTGGTGGGAGCAGGGCATACAGGCCACCGGCGCGGTGCGCGATGGCCCCAAAGACATGGTCCCACAGCGGCTGGGCGACAGCGGCCGGCACCCGCTGGAGCGGGCCCGGCAGTCGGTGCGCGACGCGATTTTTCTCACCGTGGCCGACCGGCGGCTGGCCGGCGTGGTGGCGGCCCTGGTCACTGGCGACCAGAACGCCATCGAGCGGGCCGACTGGGACATTTACCGCGCCACCGGCGTGGCCCATTTGATGAGCATCTCCGGCCTGCACATCACCATGTTCGCCTGGGGTGCGGCGCTGCTGGTGGGCGCGCTGTGGCGGCGCAGCGCCTGGCTGTGCCTGGCCTGGCCGGCGCCGCAGGCGGCCTTGGCTGGGGGCTTGGCGCTGGCCACCGCCTATGCGCTGTTCAGCGGCTGGGGCGTGCCGGCCCAGCGCACGGTGCTGATGCTGGCCACCGCCGGCCTGCTGCGCTTGGCTGGCGCGCGCTGGCCCTGGCCGGTGGTGGCGCTGCTGGCCATGGCGGTGGTGGTGACGGCCGACCCCTGGGCCTTGCTGCAGGCCGGCTTCTGGCTGAGTTTTGTTGCGGTGGCGGTGCTGTTCGCGTCCGACGCCGGCGCTGAGCCGCTGCCCCAGCGCGCTCTGCGGGCACGCATGGCGGCGCTGTGGCGCGAGCAGTGGGTGGTGACGCTGGCGCTGACGCCGCTGAGCCTGCTGCTGTTTGGCCAGGTCTCGGTGGTGGGGCTGCTGGCCAACCTGGTGGCGATCCCCTGGGTCACGGGGGTGGTCACGCCGCTGGCCTTGCTGGGGGTGGTGTTTGCGCCGCTGTGGACGGTGGCGGCCGGTGCGGTCGATGGCCTGGGCCAGGGGCTGCAATGGCTGGCCAGCCTGCCGGGAGCCACGCTGTCGCGGCCGGCCCCGGCGCTGTGGGCCGGCGCGCTGGGGGTGGCGGGTGGCCTGCTGCTGGTGATGCGCTGGCCGCTGGCGCTGCGGCTGCTGGGCCTGCCGCTGGTGTTGCCGGTGCTGCTGTGGCACAACGCCCGGCCCGGCTCGGGCGAATTCGAGCTGCTGGCGGCCGACGTGGGCCAGGGCAATGCGGTGCTGCTGCGCACCGCCACCCACAGCCTGCTGTACGACGCCGGCCCGCGCTATTCGGTCGACAGCGACGCTGGCCACCGGGTGCTGGTGCCGCTGTTGCGGGCGCTGAACGAGCGACTGGACCTGCTGGTGTTGAGCCACCGCGACCTCGACCACACCGGCGGCGCGCCCGCGGTGCTGGCCATGCAGCCGCAGGCCGGGTTGCTCAGCTCCATCGAGGCCAGCCACCCGCTGCAGGCGCTGCGCCCGGCCCGCCGCTGTGTGGCCGGCCAGCACTGGGAGTGGGACGGCGTGCAGCTGGAGGTGTTGCACCCCCAGCCCGGTGACGAAGACCGTGGTCTCAAAAGCAATGCGCTGAGCTGTGTGCTGCGCATTGCCAACGGTCGGCAGGCGGCGCTGCTGGTGGGCGACATCGAGGCGGCCCAGGAGGCCAGTCTGCTGGCGGCCGGCGCGGCGCTGCGGGCCGACTTGCTGCTGGTGCCCCACCATGGCAGCAAGACCTCGTCGACCGAGGCCTTCGTGGCGGCGGTCCAGCCGCGCTGGGCGCTGGTGCAGGCCGGCTACCGCAACCGCTTCGGCCATCCGGCGGCCGAGGTGGTGGCGCGCTACCGCGGCCAGGGCGTGGCCTTGTTGGACTCGGCCCATTGCGGGGCGTTGCGGTGGTCATCGCTGGCGTCGGCGCCACCCCGCTGCGAGCGGCTGGTGGCGCCGCGCTACTGGCGACACGCCAGTCCGCCAGAATGAGGCCTGCAGGGCCGGTTTGACCGCGACGACCATGGCAGTTGGCCTGTAACTTGCTAAGCTGTAGACAGAAAAATGGTGCCCTATGCAAAAGTTTGACGAGATGTACACCGCCTTGCCCTACAAGTTTTTCACGCAGGGCGCGGAGATCCGAGACCACTACAAGCTGTACGACGCCTGGCTGGCCAAGCAGCCGGGCGACATGATGCGCAAGCGACGCGAAGAGGCGGAGATGATCTTCCGCCGCGTGGGCATCACCTTCGCGGTGTACGGCACCAAGGACGAGGACGGCGCCGGCACCGAGCGGCTGATTCCCTTTGACCTGATTCCCCGGGTCATTCCGGCCAATGAGTGGGCGTCCATGGAAAAGGGCCTGGCGCAGCGGGTGAATGCGCTGAACCGCTTCATCCACGACGTCTACCACGACCAGGAAATCATCAAGGCCGGCATCGTGCCGGCCGAGCAGATTTTGGGCAATGCGCAGTTCCGGCCGGAGATGGTGGGCGTGGACGTGCCCAACCAGATTTATTCGCACATCGCCGGCATCGACATCGTGCGCGCCGCCAACCCGGATGGCAGCGGCGAGTACTACGTGCTGGAAGACAACCTGCGGGTGCCCAGCGGCGTGAGCTACATGCTGGAAAACCGCAAGATGATGATGCGGCTGTTCCCCGACCTGTTCAACCAGCACCGGGTGGCACCGGTCGCCCATTACCCCGATCTGCTGCTGGAAACCCTGCGCGCCTCGGCGCCGCCGGCCACGGCAGAACCCACGGTGGTGGTGCTGACGCCGGGCATGTACAACAGCGCCTATTTCGAGCACGCCTTCCTGGCCCAGCAGATGGGCATCGAGCTGGTCGAGGGCCAGGACCTGGTGGTCAAGGACGACTTTGTCTACATGCGCACCACCCGCGGCTTGAAACGGGTGGACGTGATCTATCGCCGGGTGGACGACGACTTCCTCGATCCCTCGGTGTTCCGGCCCACCTCCACGCTGGGTTGTGAGGGCTTGATCGGTGCCTACCGGGCCGGCAACGTGACCATCTGCAACGCGGTGGGCACCGGCATTGCCGACGACAAGTCCATCTACCCCTATGTGCCCAAGATGGTGGAGTTCTACCTCGGTGAGAAGCCCATCCTGAACAACGTGCCCACCTACATGTGCCGCAACAAGGACGAGCTGGCCTACACCCTGGCCAACCTGAAAGACCTGGTGGTGAAAGAGGTGCACGGCGCCGGCGGCTACGGCATGCTGGTGGGCCCGGCCGCCACCACCGCCGAGATCGAGGATTTCCGCAAGGCCTTGCTGGCCAACCCGGCCGGCTACATCGCCCAGCCCACGCTGAGCCTGTCGAGCTGCCCGACCTTTGTGGAAAGCGGCATCGCACCCCGCCACATCGACCTGCGGCCCTTTGTGCTGAGCGGCAAGGAGGTGCAGATGGTGCCCGGCGGCCTGACCCGGGTGGCGCTGAAGGAGGGCTCGCTGGTGGTGAATTCGTCCCAGGGCGGCGGCACCAAGGACACCTGGATTCTGGAAGTCTGACAGTCCACCAAGAACAAAAAGGAAACCCTATGCTGAGCCGCACCGCCGATCACCTTTTCTGGATGTCCCGCTACACCGAGCGGGCGGAAAACACCGCCCGCATGCTGGACGTGAACTACCAGACCGCCTTGTTGCCGCAGTCCACCGCGGTGGCCGAGCTGGGCTGGAAGGGTTTGCTGAGCATCAGCGAGCTGCTGCCCACCTACATGGAAAAACACGGCGACATCCGCTCCAAACATGTCATGGACTTCATGGTGCGCGACGAGAGCAACCCGTCCAGCATCATTTCCTGCTTGCGTGCGGCCCGCGAGAACGCCCGGGCGGTGCGTGGCACGCTGACCACCGAGGTCTGGGAAACCCAGAACCAGACCTGGCTGGAACTCAACCGCATGCTGCGGGCTGGCGAGTTCGAGGAAGAGCCTGCGCAGTTCTTCGAGTGGGTGAAGTTCCGCTCGCATTTGTCGCGCGGCGTCACCGTCGGCACCATGCTGATGGACGAGTCGCTGTACTTCATGCGGCTGGGCACCTTCCTGGAACGGGCCGACAACACCGCCCGGCTGGTGGACGTGAAGTTCCACGCGCTGCAGAGCGACTTCTTCGGCGTGGCCAGCGAGAAGGATCAGGAGTACGACTTCTACCACTGGAGCGCCATCCTGCGCTCGGTCTCCGGCTTCGAGATCTACCGCAAGGTCTACCGCGACGTGATCAAGCCCGAGCGGGTGGCCGAGCTGCTGATTTTGCGGCCCGACATGCCGCGCTCGCTGCACGCCAGCCTGAACGAGGTGGTGTCCAACCTGGCCATGGTCACCAGCGACCAGGCCAGCGAAACCCAGCGCCGGGCCGGCAAGCTGCGGGCCGACCTGCAGTACGGGCGCATCGACGAGATCCTGGCCACCGGCTTGCACGCCTTTTTGACTCAATTTCTCGACCGGGTCAACGAGCTGGGCAGCCACATCAGCCGCGACTTTTTGCTGCCCAGCTCGGCCTGAGCGGGTTTGGCGCCGGTTTTTCGCCAAAAAAGCCGCGTTGCGGGCGTCAAACCGGCCATTCCAGGCCTGGAATGGCCCTCTGGGCATTGATATCAGGGATTGCCCGCGGTACAATGCAGGCTTCACGACCAAACGGGCGGGTATCTACCGCCCGTTTTTTTTGGTCGATCGTTTTTTGAATCGTGCGGTTTTAGGTCGAATCTGAGCAGTGGCATTGCAGCAAATCGTTGAAAACATCGTGGCCGGTCTGGGCTACGACCTGGTGGAGATCGAGCGCTCCGGCGGGGGCTTGCTGCGCATCACCATCGACCTGCCGTGGGTGGCTTCGGCCACCGGAGCCGATCCTTATGTGACGGTGGAAGACTGCGAAAAAGTCACCCGGCAGCTGCAGTTTGCGCTGGAGGTGGACGGCGTGGACTACCGGCGCCTGGAAGTGTCCTCGCCCGGCATCGACCGGCCCTTGCGGCACCAACAGGATTACCTGCGCTTCGCCGGCGAGGTGGTGGACATCACGCTGAAGGCACCGCTGGGCGCGGCCGCCCAGGGCCAGGTGGCTGCCAACCGCAAGAAATTTCGCGGCACGCTGGAGCAGGCGGGTGAAGGCTGGCAGATCGTCTGGCGCGACGAGCCGGTGGCCAAGCCCGGGCAAAAAGTCAGTGCCAAGCGCGCGCTGGCCCCGCTGCAGGCACTGGGTTTCACGCTGGACGAGGTGCGCGAAGCACGTCTGGCACCGATTGTGGATTTCAAGGGGCGCAAGCCCAAAAGCGCCGGCCCGGCCGGCGCGCCTGGCGGAACAGCGGACGGCGACCATGCCGACCCGTCCGTTCCCCACTGATTACAGGAGAGTTGTGTCATGAATCGCGAAATGTTGATGCTGGTGGATGCCATCTCGCGCGAAAAGAACGTCGAACGTGACGTGGTGTTCGCGGCGGTGGAGTCGGCGCTGGCCCAGGCGACCAAGAAGCTGTACCAGGGGGATGTGGACATCCGCGTGGCGATTGACCGCGACAGCGGCGCCTACGAAACCTTCCGCCGCTGGCTGGTGGTGCCGGACGAAGCCGGCCTGCAAAACCCCGAAGCCGAAGAACTGCTGATGGACGCCAAGGAGCGCATCGCCGACGTGGAAGAGGGCGAGTACATCGAAGAAGGCGTGGAGTCGGTGCCGATCGGCCGCATCGGCGCCATGGCCGCCAAGCAGGTCATCCTGCAGAAAATCCGCGACGCCGAGCGCGAGATGCTGCTCAACGACTTCATGTCGCGCGGCGAAAAGATTTTTGTCGGCACCGTCAAGCGCCTGGACAAGGGTGACCTGATCGTCGAAAGCGGCCGGGTCGAAGGCCGTCTGAAGCGCAGTGAGATGATCCCCAAGGAAAACCTGCGCACCGGCGACCGGGTGCGGGCCATGATCATGTCGGTGGACCTGACGCTGCGTGGCGCGCCCATCCTGTTGTCGCGCAGTGCGCCCGAGTTCATGGTCGAGCTGTTCAGCCACGAAGTGCCTGAAATCGAACAAGGCCTGCTGGAAATCAAGAGCTGCGCCCGTGACCCCGGTTCGCGCGCCAAGATCGCCGTGCTGAGCCACGACAAGCGGGTGGACCCCATTGGCACCTGTGTCGGTGTGCGTGGCACCCGCGTCAACGCCGTCACCAACGAACTGGCCGGCGAACGCGTCGACATCGTGCTGTGGAGCGAAGACCCGGCGCAGTTCGTCATCGGTGCGCTGGCCCCGGCCAATGTGTCGTCCATCGTGGTGGACGAAGAGCGCCACGCGATGGACGTGGTGGTGGACGAGGAAAACCTGGCCATTGCCATCGGCCGTGGCGGCCAGAACGTGCGCCTGGCCTCCGACCTGACCGGCTGGAAGATCAACATCATGGACGCGGCCGAATCGGCCGAGAAAAACGCCAGCGAGACCGATTCCATCCGCGCGCTGTTCACCGAGAAGCTCGACGTGGACCAGGAAGTCGCCGACATCCTGATCAACGAAGGGTTCACCAGCCTCGAAGAGGTGGCCTATGTGCCGCTGCAGGAAATGCTGGAAATCGAAGGTTTCGACGAAGACACGGTGACCGAGCTGCGTTCGCGCGCCAAGGATGCCTTGTTGACCATGGAAATCGCCCGCGAAGAAGACGCCGAGGGCGTGTCGCAGGACCTGCGCGACATCGAGGGCATGACGCCTGAGTTGGCGACCCAATTGCAAGAGGCGGGTGTCAACACCCGTGACGACCTGGCCGACCTGGCCACGGACGAACTCTCTGAAATCACCGGCCAGACTGCGGAAGAGGCCACCGCCCTGATCATGACCGCGCGTGCACACTGGTTCGCCAGCGACGCCGCCGAAGAGTCCGGATCATGAAGGCCATCACCAGGAACGCCAGATATGTCCAGCACCACCGTCGCCGAGTTTGCCAGTGAACTCAAAAAATCTCCCGAAACCCTGCTTGACCAGCTGAAGGCCGCAGGCGTCACCAAGGGCAGCGCCCATGACCCGCTGACCGACGTCGACAAGCAACGCCTGCTCAGCCATCTGCAGGCCAGCCACGGCACCGTGGCCGCCGACCGCAAGAAGATCACGCTGGTGAAAAAATCCACCAGCGAGATCAAGCAGGCCGATGCCACCGGCCGCGCCCGCACCATCCAGGTCGAGGTGCGCAAGAAGCGCACCTTCATCAAGCGCGATGACGAGCTGGACCTGCCCGTGGCCCCGTCCGTCGAAGACGCCCCCGCGGCGGTGACGCCCGCCGCGCCGTTTTCTGTGGACGATGCTGAGCTGGCCCGCCGCGAGGAAGACGCGCGCCGCCAGGCCGAGCTGCTGCGCCGCCAGGAAGAAGAGCTGACCGAAAAGCGCCGCCAGCGCGAGGCCCTGGAGTCCCGCGAACGCGAAGCCGAAGAGCGCGCCGCTGCCTACGAGGCCGCCGAGCGCCAGAAGAAGGAAGCCAAGGCCGACCAGGCCTCGCAGAACGACGCCTCCATTCTGGAAGCCCGGGCCCAGCGCCAGGCGGCCGAGGCCGCCGCCAAGGAAGAAGCCCGCCTGAAGGTTGCCGCCGAGTCCAAGGCCCGCGCCGACGAGGAAGCCGCGCGCGCCAACGACCTGCAGGAACGCCGCCGCAAGGCCGAGGCCGAAGCCGCCGCCATCCGCACCATGATGGCTACGCCCAAGAAGGTGTTGACCGCCAAGAAGCCGGAAGAAGTCAAGCCGGTGGCCAAGGTCGACCCGGCCAAGCCTGGCATGAAGGGCACGCTGCACAAGTCGGCCACCAGCACCGTGGCGCGTCCTGGCGCACCGGCCACTGGCGACGCCAACAAGGAAGTCAAGTCGGCCAAGCTGTCGTCCAGCTGGGCGGGCGATCCGGCCAAGAAGAAAGAAATCAAGACCCGCGGCGACAGCAGCGGTGGTGTGGGCCGTGGCGGCTCCAACTGGCGCGGTGGTCCCCGTGGCCGTCGCTCCAACGACCGCAACGACCGCAGCGACCACCAGGTGGCGGCACCGGTGGAAGCCCGCGTCATCGAGGTCCATGTGCCCGAGACCATCACCGTGGCCGAGCTGGCCCACAAGATGGCCATCAAGGCCTCCGAGGTCATCAAGCACCTGATGAAGCTGGGCCAGATGGCCACCATGAACCAGCCGCTGGACCAGGACACCGCGATGATCGTGGTGGAAGAAATGGGCCACACCGCGGTGGTGGCGGCGCTGGACGATCCGGAAGCCTTCACCGACGACGACGTGTCCGGTCAGGTGGCCGAGTCGCTGCCGCGCGCGCCGGTGGTCACCGTCATGGGCCACGTGGACCATGGCAAGACCTCGCTGCTGGATTACATCCGTCGCGCCAAGGTGGCGGCCGGTGAGGCCGGTGGCATCACCCAGCACATCGGTGCCTACCATGTGGAAACCCCGCGTGGCATGGTGTCCTTCCTCGACACCCCCGGCCACGAGGCGTTCACCGCCATGCGTGCCCGCGGTGCCAAGGCCACCGACATCGTGATTCTGGTGGTGGCGGCCGACGACGGCGTGATGCCGCAGACCAAGGAAGCCATCAAGCACGCGAAAGCGGCCGGTGTGCCCATCGTGGTCGCGGTCAACAAGATCGACAAGCCCGATGCCAACCCCGAGCGCGTCAAGCAGGAACTGGTGGTCGAAGAAGTGGTGCCCGAAGAGTACGGCGGCGAGTCGCCCTTCGTCTCGGTGTCGGCCAAGACCGGCCAGGGCATCGACGAGCTGCTGGAGCAGGTGCTGCTGCAGGCCGAGGTGCTGGAGCTGAAGGCCCCGGTGGAAGCCCTGGCCAAGGGCCTGGTGATCGAAGCCCAGCTCGACAAGGGCCGCGGCCCGGTGGCCACGGTGCTGGTGCAGTCCGGCACGCTGAAGACCGGCGACGTGGTGCTGGCCGGCCAGACCTTTGGCCGCGTGCGCGCCATGCTGGACGAGAACGGCCGCTCCATCAAGACCGCAGGTCCGTCGATCCCGGTGGAAATCCAGGGTCTGACCGAAGTGCCGCAGGCCGGCGACGAGTTCATGGTGATGACAGACGAGCGCCGTGCGCGCGAAATCGCCACCTACCGTGCCGGCAAGTTCCGCAACACCAAGCTGGCCAAGCAACAGGCCGCCAAGCTGGAGAACATGTTCTCCGACATGACGGCGGGCGAGGTCAAGACCCTGCCCATCATCGTCAAGGCCGACGTGCAAGGCTCGCAGGAAGCGCTGGCCCAGTCGCTGCTGAAGCTGTCGACCGACGAGGTCAAGGTGCAGATGGTCTACACCGCGGTGGGCGGCATCAGCGAGTCGGACGTCAACCTGGCGATCGCCTCCAAGGCCGTCATCATCGGCTTCAATGTGCGGGCCGACTCCGGCGCGCGCAAGCTGGCCGAGAGCAATGGCGTGGACCTGCGCTACTACAGCATCATTTACGACGCGGTGGACGAACTCAAGGTCGCCATGTCGGGCATGCTGACGCCGGACAAGAAGGAAGAAGTCATCGGCACCGCGGAAATCCGCACCGTGTTCGTGGCCTCCAAGATCGGCACCGTGGCTGGCTGTATGGTCACCTCCGGCATGGTCAACCGCTCGGCCAAGTTCCGCCTGTTGCGCGACAACGTGGTGGTCTACACCGGCGAGCTGGAGTCGCTCAAGCGCGTCAAGGACGATGTGCGCGAAGTCAAGGAGGGCTTCGAGTGCGGTATCAAGCTGAAGAACTACAACGACATCCAGGTCAATGACCAGCTGGAGTTCTTCGAAATCAAGGAAATCGCGAGAACGCTCTGATGCCGGCCCGCAAGACCTCTGCCCCCAACCGCAGCTTCAAGGTGGCCGATCAGATCCAGCGCGATCTGACGGAGTTGATCGCGCGCGAGTTGAAAGACCCGCGGGTGGGCATGGTCACGGTGCAATCGGTCGAGGTCACCCCCGACTACGCCCACGCCAAGGTCTTCTTCAGCGTGCTGGTGGGCAACCCGCAGGAATGCGAGCTGGCCCTGAACCAGGCTGCTGGTTTCCTGCGCAACGGCCTGTTCAAGCGCTTGCACATCCATACCGTGCCGACGCTGCACTTTCTGTTTGACCGCACCACCGAGCGTGCGGCCGACATGAACGCCTTGATCGCCAAGGCCGTTTCCTCGCGCGCCAAGGACGACTGAGCATGAACGCGCCACGCACAAGGGTGCAGCGGCGCCCTGTGCATGGGGTGTTGTTGCTTGACAAACCGCTGGGATTCTCCAGCAACGATGCGCTGCAAAAGGCCAAGTGGCTGTTGCGGGCGGAAAAGGCCGGCCACACGGGCACGCTGGACCCGCTGGCCACTGGCGTGTTGCCGCTGTGTTTCGGCGCCGCCACCAAGTTCAGTCAGTTGCACCTGGACGCCGACAAGACCTACGAAACCACGGTGCGCCTGGGTGTGCGCACCCGCACCGCCGACGCCGAGGGCGAGGTGATTGACACCCGCCCAGTGACCTGCACCTTGGGCCAGGTGGTCGAGGTGCTGGACCGTTTCATGGGACCGATCGAGCAGGTGCCGCCCATGCACAGCGCCCTCAAGAAGGATGGCAAGGCCTTGTACGAGTACGCCCGCCAGGGTGAAACCGTCGAGCGTGCGCCGCGGGCCGTGGTGATCCATGACCTGGAACTGCTGGACGTGGACCTGCAATGCGATGCGCCCTTTCTGCGCCTGCGGGTGGCCTGCAGCAAGGGCACCTACATCCGCACGCTGGGCGAAGACATTGCCGAGGCTCTGGGCTGCGGCGGCCACCTGAGTGCCCTGCGCCGTGTGGCCACCGGAGACTTCAGCGAAGCCCAGTGCGTGACCATGGCCGAACTGGAAGCCATGAGCGAGGACCAGCGGCTGGACGGCCTGCTGCCGGTGGAGTCGCTGCTGGCCAGCCACACGCGGGTCACACTCGACACCGACAATGCGGGGCGCTTTCTGAGCGGCCTGCGCCGCCGGGTCGATTTGCCCGACGCGACTGCGGTGGCGGTGTTCGGCCAGGCGCCCGACGCCTTGCTGGGCGTGGCCCACATCACCGCGCGGGAGCTGATTCCCGACCGCCTGCTCAGCCCCATCGACATCCAACAGATTTTAGAAAACCGACCACACGCGACCGTGTGACACCCTTTCAGGAAACCACCATGAGCACCAAACAGATTCGCAACATCGCCATCATTGCGCACGTTGACCACGGCAAGACCACCATGGTCGACCAGCTGCTGCGCCAGTCGGGCACCTTTGCCGAACACGAGAAGGTGGTCGACACGGTGATGGACAACAACGCGATTGAAAAAGAGCGTGGCATCACCATCCTGGCCAAGAACTGCGCTGTGACCTGGGAAGGCACGCACATCAACATCGTCGACACCCCCGGCCACGCCGACTTCGGTGGCGAGGTGGAGCGCGCGCTGTCCATGGTCGACGGTGTGGTGCTGCTGATCGACGCGCAAGAAGGCCCGATGCCGCAGACCCGCTTCGTGACCAAGAAGGCGCTGGCCCTGGGCCTCAAGCCCATCCTGGTGGTGAACAAGGTGGACAAGCCCGGTGCCCGCCCCGACTACGTGGTGAACGCCGCGTTCGATTTGTTCGACAAGCTGGGCGCCACCGACGAGCAGCTCGACTTCCCGGTGGTCTATGCCTCCGGTATCAATGGCTGGTCGTCGCTGGAAGAAGGCGCCCCCGGTGAGCAGTGGGGCCCCGACATGTCGGCCCTGTTCGACACCGTGCTGAAGCATGTGCCGGCCCAGAAGGGTGACCCGGCCGCGCCGCTGCAGCTGCAGATCTCGGCCCTCGACTTCTCCACCTTCGTCGGCCGCATCGGCGTGGGCCGCATCAGTGCCGGCACCATCAAGCCCATGATGGACGTGGTGGTGATGGAAGGGCCGGACGGCAAGGCCGTCAAGGGCCGCATCAACCAGGTGCTGACCTTCCAGGGTCTGGAGCGCGTGCAGGCCACCGAAGCCGGCCCTGGAGAAATCGTGCTGATCAACGGCATCGCCGACATCGGCATCGGCGTCACCGTCACCGACCCGCTGAACCCGGCGCCGCTGCCCATGCTGAAGGTGGACGAGCCCACGCTGACGATGAACTTCTGCGTCAACACCAGCCCGCTGGCTGGCCGCGAAGGCAAGTACGTCACCAGCCGCCAGATCTGGGACCGCCTGCAAAAAGAGCTGCAGCACAACGTGGCGCTGCGGGTCAAGGAAACCGACGAGGAAGGCATTTTCGAAGTGATGGGCCGGGGCGAACTGCACCTGACCATCCTGCTGGAAAACATGCGTCGCGAAGGCTATGAACTCGCGGTCAGCAAGCCGCGTGTGGTGTACCGCGACATCAACGGTGAAAAGCACGAACCCATCGAGATGGTCACCGCCGACATCGAAGACCAGCACCAGGGCGGCGTGATGCAGGCGCTGGGCGAACGCAAGGGCGAGCTGGTCAACATGGAGCCGGACGGCCGTGGCCGTGTGCGCCTGGAATACCGCATCCCGGCACGTGGACTGATCGGCTTCACCAATGAGTTCCTGAACCTGACCCGTGGCTCGGGCCTGATCTCCAACATCTTCGACGGCTACGAGCCACACAAGGGCGAGATCGGTGGCCGCAAGAACGGTGTGCTGATCTCCATGGACGCTGGTGAGATCTTCACCTACGCGCTGGGCAAGCTGGACGACCGCGGCCGCATGTTTGTGCGCGCCAACGACCCGGTGTACGAAGGCATGATCGTCGGCATCCACAGCCGCGACAACGACCTGGTGGTCAATGCCACCCGCACCAAGCAGCTGACCAACTTCCGCGTCTCCGGCAAGGAAGATGCAATCAAGATCACGCCGCCGATTGACGCCACGCTGGAGTACGCTGTGGAATTCATCGAAGACGACGAGTTGGTGGAAATCACGCCCAAGTCGATCCGCCTGCGCAAGCGCCACCTGTCGGAAAGCGACCGCAAGCGCGCCAGCCGCTGAACGGGTTCGCGGTCAGGGGTGTTTCAACCGAGGCAGAGGCAGAGCATGAAAACGGACAACGTGGATGTGATCGCCGAGCGGCGTGGCCAGCTGGGCATGCTCACCCTGAACCGGCCCAAGGCCTTGAACGCCTTGTCGCTGGCCATGGTGCGGGCCCTGACCCAGCACCTGCATGCCTGGCGCGACGACCCGGCGGTGCGGGCGGTGGTGGTGCGCGGGGCTGGCAAGGACAGCCCCTTTGGCCATTTCTGCGCCGGCGGTGACATCCGTTTCTTCCATGCCGCCGCGCTGGCCAACGACCCGGCGCTGGAAGACTTCTTCACCGAGGAATACCGCCTCAACCACCTGATCGCCACCTACCCCAAGCCCTACATCGCCTTCATGGACGGTGTGGTCATGGGCGGCGGCATGGGCATCAGCCAGGGTGCGAGCCTGCGTGTGGTGACCGACCGCACCCAGATGGCCATGCCCGAAACCGGCATCGGCCTGTTCCCGGACGTGGGCGGCAGCTATTTCCTGAGCCGCTGCCCGGGCCGGCTGGGCGAGTACCTGGCCTTGACCGGCCTGACCATCGGCAGCCTGGAAGCCCAGTGCTGGGGCCTGGCCGACGGCCACATCGACGCGGTGCAGCTGCCGGTGTTGTGGGACACGCTGGCCAGCACCCCGTTTGAGAGCGCCAACGCGGTGGAGCACTGGGTGCAGTCGCGTTTTGCCGCGCTCGGCAAGAAACCGGCCACCCAGGCCATCGACCGCATCTTCGCGCTGGGTACGGTGCAGGCCATCGTCGACGCGGTGGAGGCCGAAGACAGCGACTGGGGCCGCGCCACCGCCGCCTTGCTGCGCAAGCGCTCGCCGCTGATGCTGAACGTGGTGCTGGAGCAGATCCGCCGTGGCCGTGCCCTGGGCCTGGCCGACTGCCTGCGCATGGAGCGCACGCTGGTTTACCGCTGCTTCCACCTGCGGCCCGGCGCGGCCAGCGAAACGGTGGAAGGCATTCGTGCGTTGGCCATAGACAAAGACCACTTGCCGAAGTGGAACCCGGCCCGCATTGAAGACGTCACGCCGGCCATGGTGGCACCGTTTTTTGAGAGTCCCTGGGCACCCGACCAGCACCCGTTGCGCCAGCTGGGCTGAGGCCCACTGCCGCGGCCGTCAGCGGTTGCGGCTTTTCATTGCGCGCTCCACCTCGCGCTTGCCTTCGCGGTCCTTGATGGTGTCGCGTTTGTCGTGCTCGGCCTTGCCCTTGGCCAGCGCGATGTCGCATTTCACCTTGCCGGCTTTCCAGTGCAAATTCAGCGGCACCAGGGTGTAGCCTTTTTGCTCGACCTTGCCGATCAGCCGCTTGATCTCGGCCTTGTGCATCAGCAGCTTCTTGGTCCGCACCTTGTCGGGGCTGACATGGCTGGAGGCGGTGTTCAGCGGGTTGATCTGGCAGCCCAGCACAAACAGCTCGCCGTCGCGGATCACCACATAGCCGTCGGTCAGCTGCACCTTGCCCTCGCGCAACGACTTCACCTCCCAGCCCTCCAGCACCATGCCGGCCTCGAAGCGTTCTTCGAAGAAATAGTTGTACGCCGCCTTCTTGTTGTCGGCGATGCGGGCGTTCTTGGTGTCGGGGGATGCGGGTTTTTTGGCCATGGCAAAGAGTTGGGGGCGCAAGGCCTCCATACAATGGCTCGCGAGCCCCGTATTCTAGGGGCTCACGGCAGCAGCCCCGGGGCGCTGCCGCTGAGTGAGCGCATGAAAACCGTCCAAAAATCCGTCCTCATCTGGTACAGCCCGGCCGAAATGTTCGCGCTGGTGACCGACGTGCCCCGCTACCCGGAATTCCTGCCCTGGTGTGACCATGCACGGGTCTTGTCGCAGGAGGTCGATGGTGTCACCGCCGAGGTGGGCATCGGCTTTGGCGGCTTGCGGCAAAGCTTCACCACCCGCAACACCCATGTCGAGGGCAGGGCGGTGCATCTGTCACTGGTCAAAGGGCCGTTTTCGTCGCTCGAAGGCCAGTGGAATTTTGTGCCCCTGGTGGCCCCCGGCGCTGCCGCCGACGCGCCGCCGGAGCGGGCCTGTCGGGTCGAGCTGTCGCTGCAGTACGGCTTTGACAACGGCGCTCTGGGCCTGCTGGTCGGGCCGGTGTTCGACAAGATCGCCGGCAGCCTGGTTGATGCCTTTGTGAAGCGCGCCGAACAGGTCTATGGCTGAGCCCGGCTGGATCACGGTGACGCTGGTGGCCTCGCCCGGCCCGCGCCAGACGGTGGAAGAGGTTCTTCGTCTGCCGGTTGGTGCACGGGTGGCGGACGCCTTGCAGGCCAGCCAGACGGTGGCGCAACATGTCCAGGCCGGTACGCCGCCCGATGTGGGGCTGTGGGGCCGTGGGGTGCCACTCACCGAACCGCTGGCCGACCAGGACCGGCTGGAGTTGTACCGCCCGCTGAAGGTGGACCCGAAAGTGGCGCGGCGCGAGCGGTTTCAGCAGCAGGGCGCGCGCGGCACGGGCCTGTTTGCCAAGCGCCGCCCCGGGGCCAAGTCCGGTTACTGAGGTGTGGGCATTGCGCCGAGGTGGGTAACCACCAGACCGGTCCGCCTCAGTGGCTCACTTGCAATCGGACGCGATGATGGTTTCCAGCCGCTTGGTCTCGGTGGCGCGGGTGGCGTCGTCGATGATCTCTCGCTCGCCCTGGGCGTTGGTGCGGGCAATCCGCGCCCCCGAGTCGTAGGTGGCCTTGGCCTGCTGGGCGCGGGCGCAGTTGTCGGCCCGGTCCTTGGCCTGCTTGTCGTCAGCCACCTTCTTCTGGGCGGCCGCAGCCTCGTCGGCCTGCTTTTTCTTGGCTTCCAACTCCTTGTCCTGCGTCGCCGGGCGGGGTGCGCTGGCCGCCTTGGACGCTTCGGCCAAGGGCACTGGCACCAGCAGCTTGGACGGGGTGGGTTGGCGAAGGATGTCTTTGTCGGGCACGCTTGCCGGTGGTGGCTGGTCGCTGAAAATCTGCCGGCCGCTGGCGTCGCGCCATCCCCACTGGGCCTGGGCCAGGCCGGCGGTGGTCACAAAAAACACGATGGCGAAGCGTTGCAATGCGGTCATGCCGCGAGTTTAGTCGCCGCCGGCCCGCTGTGCGAGGGCTTTTGGCGCCCGGCCAGGAGGCCCAGGATGGCAACGGTACAATTCATCTTTTGGAGCTTTCACAATGCGCCTGCTAGGAAAAGCGCTCACCTTCGACGATGTGTTGCTGGTGCCAGCGTTCTCCCAAGTCCTGCCCAAGGACACGTCTCTTGCGACCCGTTTGTCGCGCAACATCACCCTGAACCTGCCGCTGGTGTCCGCCGCCATGGACACGGTCACCGAAGCCCGTCTGGCCATTGCCATGGCGCAAGAAGGTGGCCTTGGCATCGTGCACAAAAACCTGAGCGCCAAGCAGCAGGCGGCCGAAGTGGCCCGCGTCAAGCGCTACGAATCCGGCGTGCTGCGCGACCCGGTGGTGATCACCCCCCACCACACGGTGCGCCAGGTGGTTGACCTGTCGGAGCAACTGGGTGTCAGCGGCTTCCCGGTCTGTGACGGTGGCAAGGTGGTGGGCATTGTCACCAACCGTGACCTGCGGTTTGAGACCCGTTACGACGTGCTGGTCAGCGAGATCATGACGCCGCGTGACAAGCTGGTCACCGTCAAGGAAGGCGTCACACCGGCCGAGGCGCGGGCCTTGCTGAACCGCTCCAAGCTGGAGCGGCTGCTGGTGGTCAACGACGCTTTCGAGCTCAAGGGCCTGATCACGGTGAAAGACATCACCAAGCAAACCAGCTTCCCCAACGCCGCGCGCGACGCCTCTGGCCGCCTGCGGGTGGGTGCGGCGGTGGGCGTGGGCGAGGGCACCGAGGAGCGGGTCGAATTGCTGGCCCAGGCCGGGGTCGACGTGATCGTGGTCGACACCGCCCACGGCCACAGCCAGGGCGTGATCGAGCGGGTGCGCTGGGTCAAGCAGAATTTCCCGCAGATCGACGTGATCGGCGGCAACATCGCCACCGGCGCGGCCGCCCGTGCGCTGGCCGACGTGGGGGCTGACGCCGTCAAGGTCGGCATCGGCCCCGGCTCCATCTGCACCACCCGCATCGTCGCCGGTGTGGGCGTGCCGCAAATCACCGCCATCGACAACGTGGCCACCGCGCTGCAAGGCACTGGTGTGCCGTTGATTGCCGACGGCGGTATCCGTTACTCGGGTGACATCGCCAAGGCCATTGCCGCTGGCGCCAGCACCGTGATGATGGGTGGCATGTTCGCCGGCACCGAAGAGGCGCCGGGCGAGATCGTGCTGTACCAGGGCCGCAGCTACAAGAGCTACCGCGGCATGGGCAGCATCGGCGCGATGCAGCAGGGCAGTGCCGACCGCTATTTTCAGGAAACCAACGCCGGCAACCCGAATGCCGACAAGCTGGTGCCCGAGGGCATTGAGGGCCGCGTGCCCTACAAGGGCTCGATGGTGTCCATCATGTTCCAGATGGCCGGTGGCGTGCGCGCCGCCATGGGTTACTGCGGTTGCGCCACCATCGACGAGATGAAGGCCAAGGCCGAGTTTGTGGAGATCACCACCGCTGGCATCCGCGAAAGCCATGTGCACGACGTGCAGATCACCAAGGAAGCGCCCAATTACAGGGCTGAATAAGTCCAGCGCTCCCCACAGGGGCAGCCGCAGGGCCGCCCCTTTTTTCTTTTCCGTCCCGCCGCCATGCAACACCAGAAAATCCTCATCCTCGATTTCGGCTCCCAGGTCACCCAGCTGATTGCCCGCCGGGTGCGCGAAGCCCATGTGTACTGCGAGGTCCACCCCTGCGACGTCAGCGACGACTGGGTGAAAGCCTACGCGGCCGACGGCACGCTGAAGGGCGTGATCCTGTCCGGCAGCCATGCCAGCGTCTACGAGGACAGCACCGACAAGGCGCCAGCCTCGGTGTTCGAACTGGGCGTGCCGGTGCTGGGCATCTGCTACGGCATGCAGACCATGGCCCACCAGCTAGGCGGCAAGGTGGAAAGTGGCCACCAGCGTGAATTTGGTTTCGCCGCTGTGCGTGCGCGTGGCCACACCGCGCTGCTGAAGGACATCGCCGACTTCACCACGCCGGAAGGCTTTGGCATGCTCAACGTCTGGATGAGCCATGGCGACAAGGTCACCGAGCTGCCGCCCGGCTTCAAGCTGATGGCCAGCACCGACAGCTGTCCCATCGCCGGCATGGCCGACGAGGAACGCCGCTTTTACGCGGTGCAGTTCCACCCCGAGGTCACGCACACGGTGCAGGGCCAGGCGATGCTGGAGCGCTTTGTGCTGGGCATCTGCGGCGCCCAGCCCGATTGGGTGATGCGCGACCACATCACCGAGGCGGTGGAGAAAATCCGCGCCCAGGTGGGTGACGAAGAAGTGATTCTGGGCCTGTCCGGCGGGGTGGATTCCTCGGTGGCCGCGGCGCTGATCCACCGCGCCATTGGCGACCAGCTGACCTGCGTTTTTGTGGACCACGGCCTGCTGCGGCTGAACGAGGGCGACATGGTGATGGACATGTTCGTCGGCCAGCTGCACGCCAAGGTGATCCGCGTCGATGCGGCCGACCAGTTCCTGGGCCACCTGGCGGGCGTCAGCGAGCCAGAGGCCAAACGCAAGATCATTGGCCGCGAATTCGTTGAGGTGTTCAAGGCCGAGGCCGCCAAACTCACTTCAAGTGGTGCATCAACAAAAGGCGCCAAGTGGTTGGCACAAGGAACTATTTACCCCGATGTCATCGAGTCCGGCGGGGCCAAGAGCAAGAAGGCCGTGACCATCAAGAGCCACCACAACGTCGGTGGTCTGCCCGAGCAGCTGGGCCTGAAGTTGCTCGAGCCGCTGCGCGATCTGTTCAAGGACGAGGTGCGCGAGCTGGGTGTGGCCCTGGGCCTGCCGCCCGAAATGGTCTACCGCCACCCCTTCCCCGGCCCTGGTCTTGGCGTGCGCATCCTGGGCGAGGTGAAGAAGGACTACGCCGACCTGCTGCGCCGGGCCGACGCCATCTTCATCGAAGAGCTGCGCAACTTCAAAGACGCTGCCACCGGCAAAACCTGGTACGACCTGACCAGCCAGGCCTTCACCGTGTTTTTGCCGGTGAAAAGCGTCGGCGTGATGGGCGACGGCCGCACCTACGACTACGTGGTGGCGCTGCGCGCGGTGCAAACCAGCGATTTCATGACCGCCGACTGGGCCGAGCTGCCCTATGCGCTGCTGAAAAAGGTGTCCAGCCGCATCATCAACGAGGTGCGTGGCATCAACCGTGTGACCTACGACGTGAGCTCCAAGCCACCGGCCACCATCGAGTGGGAGTGAGCGGCCGGCCATGGACGCCTTGACCCCGCTGAGCTGGCTGCTGCTGGCCCTCGCCCTGGGGCTGGGCGGGGTGCTGGGCGCCTGGCTGGCGCGGGGCCGTGCGGCTGCCGCCCTGGCCCAGGTGCGCAGCCAGTCCGAGCTGGCGCTGGCGCTGGCCCAGCAGCGTGTGCAGACGCTGGAGGCCGATCACCAGCGCCTGCTGGCCCAGTTTGAGGCCACCCACAGCCAGGCAAGCCAGTGGCGCGACGCGCTGGACCTGGCGCGCGACGAGCGGGCCCAGCTGGCCGAGCGGGCCTCCCGGGTGCCGGCGCTGGAGGCCGAGCTGGCGGCGCTGCACAGCCGCCATGCCGAGGACCAGCAGCTGCAACTGCGTTTGTCCAACGAACTGACCGAGGCCAACGCCCGGCTGGCCGGCGAGCGGGCCCAGGCCGACGAAAAACTGGCTTTGCTGCAATCGGCCCGTGAATCGCTGGCCGAGCAGTTCAAAAACCTGGCCAACGACATCCTGGAAGAAAAAAGCAAGCGCTTTGCCGAGCAGAACCAGACCTCGCTGGGCCAGATGCTGGACCCGCTGAAGCTGCGCATCAACGAGTTCCAGGCCAAGGTGGAAGACGTCTACGTCAAGGAAGGCAAGGACCGCAGCGCGCTGGCCGAGCAGGTGCGCCAGCTGCTGGACCTGAACCAGGTGCTGAGCCAGGACGCCAAAAACCTGACCCGGGCGCTGACCGGCTCGGCCAAGTCGCAGGGCAATTGGGGCGAGCTGGTGCTGGAGCGGGTGCTGGAGGCGTCCGGCCTGCGCAAGGGCGAGGAATACACGGTGCAGGACAGCCACACCCGCGAGGACGGCTCCCGCGCCCAGCCCGACGTGGTGATCCACCTGCCCGAAGGCCGGCAGCTGGTGGTGGACGCCAAGGTGTCGCTCAACGCCTACGAGGCCTTTGCCAACCTGGAAGACGAGGCCGGCCGGCAGGCCGCGCTGAAGCGCCACCTGGACTCCATCCGCGCCCACATGCGTGGCCTGTCCGACCGCAACTACCAGGACCTGTACCAGCTGAAGTCACTCGACTTTGTGCTGATGTTTGTGCCCATCGAGCCGGCCTTCATGCTGGCGGTCAGCAGCGACCGCGAGCTGTTCATGGAGGCCTGGCAGAAAAACGTGCTGATGGTCAGCCCGTCGACGCTGCTGTTCGTGGTGCGCACCGTGGCCCATTTGTGGCGCCAGGAAGCCCAGAACCGCAACGCGCAGGACATCGCCCGCCGCGGCGCGGAGCTGTACGACAAGCTGGTGGGTTTTGTCGAAGACCTGGAATCGGTCGGCACCCGGCTGAAGCAGGCCCAGAAAGACTACGACGCTGCCCACAGCAAGCTCACCGGCGGCCGCGGCAACGTGATCCGGCAGGCCGAGATGCTGCGCGAGCTGGGCGTCAAGCCCTCGAAAAGCCTGCCAGCCGGGCTGGTGGAGGCGGCGGCCCAGTTGCCGCTGTCGCCGCCCACCGAAGGCCCTTGAGAGTCTTCAGCGGCAGTTGAAGCTCAGGACACCGTTCTCGGGCACCACCAGCCGCTGGCCGCCACCCTCGTCGATGCAGCGGTAGCGCACCACCAGCTGCTTGACCTGGCCGGGCGCCGGGTCGCCACACAGGCCATTGTCGACACGGACCTGGTAGCCCTGCTGCGGGTTGGCCAGCCGTTGCTCCAGGCCGTTACGGGCATCGCAGGTGCTGCGGCCCACGCCATAGCGTGCCACCTCGATCCGAACCTGGGGCGGGTAGGACGGCATCGGCGCCTGCACCTGGCCGCTTTGGGCGGCGGCCACGCCGTCGCGGTAGCCCTGGTCATAGCCCCGGCGGAACTCGGCGCTCTGGGCCTGGGCGGTGCCGGCCGCGGCCAGCAGGCCCAGCAGGATCCCGACGCGGGTCAGCGAAGGCAGGGTGGCGGTGTTCATGGCGGGGTCTCCTGGAGGGATGGGAAGAGCAAAGAATCAACCAGCATAGCCGTCGCGGGCCGCCAGCGCCATCACTGTTTCGGCCAGCGCCAACACCGACAGCGGGGCGCAGCCCTCGGCCTTGTTGCTGATGGTCACCAAAGCGGGCTGGCCGCCGCGCAAAGTGCCGGCAATCACCCGGGCCAGGGCCTCGCGGGTGGCCAGGTCGGGGTCCATCAACTGGTTGTAGGGGCTGTAGCGCTGGTGGGCGTCTTCGTAGCCATAGGCGCCGTGCAGCGGGTTCAGGTTCCAGCGGCACACCAGCGGTCCTGGCCACAGCGCGCGCAGCAAGGGCAGCTGTTCGGCAATCGGGGGCATCTTGGCGTGCAGGCCCAGGCAGTAGGTGGCGCCAGCGGCTTTCAGCAGCGCGGCCAGGGCCGGTGTCACCAATGCCGGATCGCGCACCTCCACCGCCACCACCGCGTCTGGGGCTGTGGGGCGCAAGGGCGGCAGTGCCTGCAGCAAGGCCTGCAGCCGCGCCATCACCTCGGGCAGCCGGCCCAGCAGCTCGCCGGGCAAGGGGCTGAGCTGGAACACCAAAGCGCCCAGCTTGGGCCCCAGGCCTTCGAGCGCCGGCGCCACAAACTCCTGCACCGCCATCAGCGGGTTCAGAAACAGCGGGTTGGCCTCCATGCCCCGGCCGTCTTCGCTGCGGATCAGCGCATCACTCACCGCGCTGGGCGCCTTCACCACAAAGCGGAAGTCGTCCGGCACCTGGGCGGCGTAGCGGGCGTACTGCGCCGCGGTGAGCGGCCGGTAAAACGAGCGGTCGATGCTCACCGCGCGCAGCAGCGGGTGCTGGGCGTAGGTGGCCAGGCCTTGTTTGGACAGCGTGGCGTCCGGGTGCTCGCGGTCCCACACCAGACCAGCCCAGCCGGGGTAGGTCCACGACGAGGTGCCCAGCCGCAAACCGGTCGGTAACTGGGCGGCCAGCGCATGGACCTCGGCGGCTTGTGCCGCCGGCTGAAGGGGGGCTGCGGTTGCGCGCGGGGGCTTGGGTGTTTTGGGTGGCGGTGTTTTGTCGGGTGGCGGCGGTGGCACCGCGTCGCCGAACAGGTCGTCCTGCACCGCAGTGGCCAGGGTTCAGAGGGCCAGCAGGCTGGCGGCCACCGCCTGGTAGGTGGCGCGCTCGGCAGCCGGCATGCGGGCTGCCGGCGCCTGGTGGCCGGCGGCCAGGCCATCAGCCACCGACTGGATCAAACGCAGCGAGTCGGCTTCCTTGGGCAACACGGTGCCGGCAAACAGCACCTCGCTGCCGCGCGCGACCAGCAGCGTGGGGAAGGTCTCCACGTCCACGTCGCCGGCCAGCTCGGACTGGTCCTCGATGTCTATCCAATGGAACTGGTGGCCGGGCAGGGCGTTTTGCAGCGATTGGAACACTGCCCGGTACTCGCGGCAGGTGCCGCACCATTCGGCGCACAGGCAGGCAATCGTCAGGGTGGGGAAATCGGTCACGGCAACGGGTTCAAGAGCTGCCGGGTAGTCTAGCCGAGCAGCCCGGACCGGGTGGCGACCTGACACAATCCCTTCCATGTATTTGCCGCCGCAATTTGACCGTTCGGGCGATGACACGCTGGTTGATGCCGCCATTGTCGAATGTCCTCTGGCCAGCCTGGTGTCGGTGGACGACCAGGGCCTGCCCTATGTCACCCACCTGCCGCTGCATCTGCAGCAGCGGGCCTCGCCCGACGCGCCGCGGGTGTTGCTGGGCCATGTGGCCCGGCCCAATCCACACTGGCGCATGCTGCAGGCCCGGCCCCGCGCGCTGGTGACTTTCCTCGGCCCCCACGCCTACATGTCGCCCTCGGTCTACCCCGACCTGGCCCGGGTGCCGACCTGGAACTATGTGGCCGTGCATTGCGAGGTGGAGGCGCGGCTGGTCGACGCGCCCCTGGACAAGGACGCCCTGCTCAAGCATTTGATAGCCGACCACGAACCCGCCTACGCCGCCCAGTGGCGGGCCCTGGGTGAAGACTATGCGCACAAGATGCTGGCCGGCATCGTGGCCTTCGAGCTGCAGGTGCTGAAGCTGCAGTGCAAGGTCAAGCTCAACCAGCACCGGCCCGAGGCCCATGCGGCCATGCACGCCGCTTATGCCGCCGGCACGCCCGACGAGCAGGCGCTGGCCGGCTGGATGGCGCGGCTGGGTCTGCCAGCCCACAAAGTGGAGAACTGAACCATGCGGCTGATTTTGGGGGTGCTGAGTTTGTTGCTGGTGGTGGCCGTGATCGGCCTGCTGGCCAAGAAGCAGCTGGCCAGCCTGGGCCAGACCACCGAGGCCGCCGGTACCGCGGCCGGTGTGGTGTTGCCCGGCAGCCCGGCCAGCGCCACCCCACGCCAACGCAGCGAGCAGCTGCAACAACAGATGAAACAGGCGGTGGAGCAGGCGCAGCAGCCCCGCCCGCTGCCCGACGACCGCTGAGCCCCACCCCGGCATGAACGACGCCCATTTCATGCAGCTCGCGCTGGACCAGGCGCGCCAGGCCGAGGCCCATGGCGAGGTGCCGGTGGGCGCGGTCATCGTTCACAACGGCGAGGTGATCGCCACTGGCGGCAACGCGCCCATCGGCGCCATCGACCCCACCGCCCATGCCGAGATGACGGCCATGCACGCCGCGGCCTGGCGGCTGGGCAACTACCGGCTCAGCGACTGCGAGCTGTATGTGACGCTGGAGCCCTGCCCGATGTGCGCCGGCGCCATGCTGCACGCCCGGCTCAAGCGGGTGGTGTTTGGGGCACGCGATCCCAAGACCGGCGCGGCCGGCTCGGTGGTCAACCTGTTCCAGCAGCCGCTGCTCAACCACCACACCGAACTGGCCGGCGGGGTGATGGCTGAGGAATGTGGCAGCCTGTTGCAGAACTTCTTCCGCGCCCGCCGGGCGGCACAGCGCCAGGCCCGGCTGGCCAACCACCCGCTGCGCGACGACGCGCTGCGCACACCCGAGGCCCGCTTCCAGGATCTGCCCGACTACCCCTGGGCGCCGCATTACATCAGCGACCTGCCATCGCTGAACGGCCTGCGCATGCACTACCTGGACGAAGGCCCGCTGGACGCACCGCTGACCTGGCTGTGCCTGCATGGCAACCCCTCGTGGAGCTATGTCTACCGCAAGATGATCCCGGCCTTTCTGGCCGCCGGTGACCGGGTCATTGCGCCCGACATGCCGGGCTTTGGCAAAAGCGACAAACCCAAGAAGGACGCGGTCCACAGCTTTGGCTGGCACCGCCAGGTGCTGCTGGAGCTTGTGGAGCGGCTGAACCTGGGCCGGGTGGTGCTGGTGGTGCAGGACTGGGGCGGCATTCTGGGCCTGACCCTGCCCATGGCCGCGCCTGGCCGCTACCACGGCCTGCTGGCCATGAACACCTTGCTGGCCACCGGCGACGCGCCGCTGAGCGCGGGCTTCCACGCCTGGCGCCAGATGAACGCCGACAACCCCGAGTACGACGTGGCCCGGCTGTTCGCCCGCGGCAACCCGCAGATGACGCCGGCCGAATGCGCGGCCTACAACGCGCCTTTTCCCGACAAGGGGCACCGCGCCGCGCTGCGGGCCTTTCCCCGGCTGGTGCCCGATGGCCCGGACGCCGATGGCGCCGCCACCTCACGCGAGGCCCGCGATTTCTGGAAGCACCGCTGGAACGGCCTGAGCATGCTGGCGGTGGGCCAGCAGGATCCGGTGCTGGGCACCGAGGTCATGCGCGAGCTGCAGCGCACGCTGGAATTCAGCGGCGCGGCCGGTCGGCCCCCGCTGGTGGTGGTGGCCGAGGGCGGGCATTTCGTGCAGGAGCGCGGCGGGCCGGTGGCCGAGCGGGCGGTGGCTTTTTTCCGCTGAAGCCCTGGCCGCACCGGCCGCGGGTGGCGATGGGATACTTGCCGCCCATGAGCCACATCTACATTTACTCGCCCTCGGGCGCGGTGCGCGACAAGGCCGCCTTCAAACGCGGCGTCGCCCGCCTGACCGCCCTGGGCCATGCGGTGGAAATCGACCCCGACGCCTTGGCCAGCCACCAGCGTTTTGCCGGCGACGACGCGACCCGGCTGGCGGCCATTGGCCGGGCCGCGGCCAGCGGCGCCGACGTGGCCTTGATCACCCGCGGCGGCTACGGCCTGACCCGGTTGCTGCCGGCCTTGCCCTACAAGGCCCTGGCCAAGGCGGTGGACAAGGGCACCCACTTCGTCGGCCTGAGCGACTTCACCGCCTTCCAGCTGGCGCTGCTGGCCCAAACCGGCGCCATCAGCTGGGCTGGCCCGGCGCTGGGCGAGGACTTTGGCCGCGCCGAAGGCGCTGACGACATCATGGAAGCCTGCTTTGACGATTTGGTGGGCGGGCATGGCGAGGGCGCCGGCTGGCAGCTGCCCAAGGCCGACGCCACGCTGCTGGCCGCCAGCTCAGGGGGCAAGGTGGTCAGCGCCAAGAACGCCCTGTTGTGGGGCGGCAACCTGTCCATCGTGGCCAGCCTGGTCGGCACGCCCTATTTGCCACAGGCCAAGGGCGGTGTGCTGTTTCTCGAAGACGTCAACGAACACCCCTACCGGGTCGAGCGCATGCTGACCCAGCTGCTGCTGGCCGGCGTGCTGGCCAAGCAAAAGGCCATCGTGCTGGGCCAGTTCACCGGTGCCAAGGCCGTGCCACACGACCGTGGCTTCAAGCTGGCCACGGTGGTCGACTGGCTGCGCAGCCAGCTCAAGGTGCCGGTGCTGACCGGTTTGCCCTTCGGCCATGTGGCGACCAAGGTGCTGTTGCCGGTGGGCAAGAAGGTGACGCTGGCGGTCGACGGCCGGGACGCCTTTTTGCTCTGGGGCCACGATTGAAAGTCATTGCAAATCAATGCACTTTCTTGTTTTTCTAAAGCTGTTTGCGAGACACAAATGACCCACTACGACTCCCACTACATCAACGGCCAATGGGTCAAGGCCAGCTCTGGGCAAACCCTGCCGGTGCACGACGCCAGCACCGAGGAGGTCATGGCCACGGTGCCGGAAGGCACGGCCGCCGAGGCCGAGGCCGCGGTGCGGGCCGCCCGCGCCGCCCAGCAGGCCTGGGCCGATCTGCCGGTGGAAACCCGGGCCGCCTACATCGACAAGATTGTGGAGGGCCTGAAAGCCCGCACCGACGAGCTGGCCACGGCGATCGCCCGCGAGGTGGGCATGCCTTTCAAGATGGCCAAGATGGTGCAGGTGGGTGCACCGGTTTGGAACTGGGGCAATTTCGCCAAGGTGGCGCGTGGCTTTGTCTGGGAAGAAAAAGTGGGCAACTCGCTGGTGCTGCGCGAGCCCATCGGTGTGGTGGGCTGCATCACGCCCTGGAATTTCCCGCTGAACCAGATCACGCTGAAGGTCGCGCCGGCGCTGGCTGCCGGCTGCACCGTGGTGCTCAAGCCCAGCGAGATCGCACCGGTCAACGCGATGATTCTGGCCGAGATCATCCACGCCGCTGGGCTGCCGCCCGGCGTGTTCAACCTGGTCAACGGCCTGGGCCCGGTGGTGGGTGAGGTGCTGGCCACCCACCCCGAGGTGGACATGGTGAGCTTCACCGGCTCCACTCGGGCCGGCAAACGCGTCGGTGAGCTGGCCAGTCAGACCGTCAAGCGGGTGGCGCTGGAACTCGGTGGCAAGTCGGCCAGCGTGATCCTGCCCGACGCCGACTTCGAGGCGGCCGTGAAGGGCACGCTCAGCGCCTGTCTGCTCAACAGCGGCCAGGCCTGCATTGCCCACACCCGCATGTTGGTGCCGGCCGAGCGGCTGGACGAGGTCAAGGCGCTGGTGAAAACCGCCATCGCCCGCTTCGCCATCGGCCCGGCGCTGGACGAGGGCAGCAAGCTGGGCCCGCTGGTCAGCGCCGCCCAACGCGACCGGGTGCTGGCCTTCATTGCCCAGGGCATCGCCGAAGGCGGCGAACTGCTGGCCGGCGGGCCGGACAAGCCGGCTTTTGACAAGGGCTATTTCGTCCATCCCACCGCGCTGGTGGTCCAACCCAGCCACACCCTGGCCCATGAGGAGATCTTCGGCCCGGTGCTGGTGATCCTGCCCTATGCCGATGAGGACGAGGCGGTGCGGCTGGCCAACGACAGCATCTACGGTCTGGGCGGCGGGGTCTGGGGCCGTGACGAGGCCCATGCGATTGCGGTGGCGCGCCGCATCAAGACCGGCCAGGTCGACATCAATGGCGGGCCCTTCAACGCCCGCGCGCCGTTTGGCGGTTACAAGCAGTCGGGCAATGGGCGCGAGAACGGCAAATACGGGTTTGAGGAATTCCTCGAATTCAAGTCGCTGCAGCTCAAGCCGGCCGTGGCCCCCGCAGCCTGACCGCGGCGCCGGAGGTCGCTCGGCCGCGTGGGCCATTTTTGTGGCGTATTTCCGGGGTTCAAGGCATTTACAGCACGTTACAGTTTCGGCCATCGCACAACTTTTTCACACTGGGCAGGCATGGGGGTCGATCGCACCGTTGTCTTCATTGACCTGACTGGCAGCACCGGCGTGTTCGAGACGCTGGGCAACGCCAAGGCCACCGAAGCCGTGACCACGCTGACCCACTGGATCGGCCAGATTTGCACGGCCCACCAAGGCCGGGTGGTCAAGACCCTGGGCGACGGTGTGCTGGCCACCTTTGCCAGCGCCCAGCAGGCGGTGCTGGCCATGGTCCACATCCAGCGCAGCCACCAGACCCGCATCCTCACCTGGCCCACCAAGCTGCGCATGCGCATCAAGGTGGGCATGGCGCGCGGCGACGTTGAAGAAGTGGGCACCGATTTGTTTGGCGACGCGGTCAATGTCGCCTCCCGCCTCAGCGACCTGTCGGGTCCCGACCAGATCTGGGCCACCGACGCGGTGCTGCGCCAGCTGCACGAGCCGCCCGGCACCCAGTTCCGCAGCCTGGGCGCCATCACCATGCGTGGCAAGGCCGAGGCCAGCCGGGTCTACCAGGTCGAGTGGCAGGATGACGGCGTGAACTCCATGACCGTGCCCGGGGCGCTGCCCTCGTCGCTGGGCACGCTGAAGGAGGCCGGCCACCGCATCGAGCTGCGCTGGCTGGACGTGGCGGCCCAGTTCGGCACCGACCAGATGCCGGTGCGCCTGGGCCGGCTGGCCGAGCTGGAGTTTGTGGTCAACGACCCCCGGGTCTCGCGCCTGCACGCCCGCATCGAGGCCAGGCACAACAGCCTGGTGCTGGTGGACGCCAGCAGCTTCGGCACCTGGGTGCGTTTTGCCGGCAGCGACACCGACCAGGCCTTGCGCCGCAGCGAATGCGTGCTCACCGGCAAAGGCGAGATCGCGCTGGGCGCCCCCTTCAGCGACTTCAGCGTGCCCACCATCGCCTTCAGCCTGCTGTGAGGCCGGGCAGGGCGCAGGCCCATGCCAAATCGAATCCTTTCCATTGCCCCATATGGATTCATTGCTCCTGAATTAAGAGCGTTTCGCGGGTCTACAATGGGGGCCTGAACTTTGTGCCGCGGCCGTCTGGGCCGCCGATGGCGTGCCCCGCGCCCACCCCCGCCACGATGACCACCACCCCATCCCTTTCCCTGCAACGCGCACTGTTTCCCGGCGATGCCCGCCATGCCGCCTTGCTGCGTTTGCTGCTGGCACAGGACGGCTCGGCCACCCGGCTGTGCGAGGCGCTGACCGGCCAGGCCGTGGGCGTGTGCCTGCAGTTCCAGCGTCGCAGCACCGACGTGCCGGCAGTGGTTCATGCCGAGTTGGGTGGCCAGGCCTGGCTGGAACGCGGCACCACGCTGCACGTGGGCGGCGAGGTGCTGATGGACAACCTCTCCTACACCCGGCTGGACGCCGTGCCGGCCGATTTTCTGGCCGCGCTGGACGCCGGCCAGGCGCCCATCGGCCACCTGCTCGACCCGCTGTGCATCCGCCGCAACGACCTGCCGTTCTCCGCCGAACTCGCCGCCCGGCTGTGGGACGTGGTGGGCTTGCCCGACCCGCACGCCGCCAAGCTCTACCGCATCGCCCAGCCCAGCGGGCCGCTGATGCTGGTGTTCGAGACCTTCCGCGCCGCCTGGGCGCGCTGGAGCGAGGCCACATGAGCGCACCCTTCAGCCCACGCTGGGACGCCTCGTCGGCCGCGCTGCTGCAGCGCAGCCGCGACGCGGTCTGGCACCCCTGCAGCCAGATGAAGCTGCACGAGTCGCAGCCCTTGCTGGCCATCGCCCGCGGCGAAGGCCCCTGGCTGTTCGACCCCGAGGGTCGGCGCTACCTGGACGCGGTCAGCTCCTGGTGGGTCAACCTGTTTGGCCATGGCCACCCGCAGATCAAGGCCGCCTTGGTAGACCAGTTGGACCGCATCGAGCACGTGATGCTGGCCGGCTGCACCCATGCGCCGGTGGTTGAGCTGTCGGAGCGGCTGGCCCAGCTCACCGGCCTGGGCCATGCCTTCTACGGCGCAGACGGCGCCTCGGCCACCGAAATCGCGCTGAAGATGAGCGCGCATTACTGGCGCAACCACGGCCACCCGGAAAAAAACGGCTTCATCGGCCTGGCCCATGGCTACCACGGCGAAACCGCCGGCGCCTTGTCGGTCACCGACATCCCGCTGTTCCGCGAGGCCTACAGCCCGCTGGTGCGGGTCAGCGCGGTCGTGCCCAGCCCCGACAGCCGGCTGGCCCCGCCCGGTGTGTCGGCGCGCGACCATGCGATTGCCTGTGCTGATGCGCTGGAGGCCTTTCTGGCTCAGCACCATGGCCAGGTGGCGGCCTTCATTCTGGAACCGCTGGTGCAATGCGCGGCCGGCCTGGGCATGCACGACCCCGAGTACCTGCGTCGGGCCCGGACCCTTTGTTCCCAATACAACGTGCACCTGGTGGTGGACGAGATCGCCGTGGGTTTTGGCCGCACCGGCACGCTGTTTGCGCACCACCAGGCCGGCATTCGGCCCGATTTCATCTGTCTGTCCAAGGGCCTGACCGGCGGCTACCTGGCGCTGTCGGCGGTGCTCACCACCGACGAGGTGTTTGCCGCCTTCTACGACGACAGCGCCGCCCGCGGCTTTCTGCACTCGCATTCCTACACCGGCAACCCGCTGGCCTGCCGGGCCGCGCTGGCCACGCTGGACCTGTTCGACCAGACCGACTGGATGGCGCACAACCGCACCACCGCCGACAAGCTCACCGCGCTGTGCGCGCCGCTGGCCGCCCACCCGGCGGTGCAGCGGGTGCGCCAGCGGGGCATGTTGTGGGCCTTTGACGTCGCCACCGACAACCCGCTGTTCTCCCGCCACTACCACGCGGCTGCGCTGCGCCAGGGCCTGCTGCTGCGGCCCATATCCAACGAGCTGGGCCACACGCTGTACTTCATGCCGCCTTATGTGGTGGATGACGAGGCCTGCCAGGCCCTGGCCAGCGGCGCGCTGGCCGCCTTGAACGAGGTGCTCTGAGCCATGGCTGTGTCTTATTTCGTCACCGGCACCGACACCGAGGTCGGCAAGACCCTGGTCAGCTGCGCGCTGCTGCGCGCGCTGGCCGGCCGTCACACCCGGGTGGTGGGCATGAAGCCGGTGGCCGCCGGCACCGAGGCCACGCCGCAAGGCCCGCAGAACGAGGACGTGCTGGCGCTGCGCGCCGCCGGCACGCTGGCCGTGGCGCCCGAACTCGACAACCCCTATTGTTTCGACGACCCGGTGTCGCCCCACATCGCCGCCCGCAAGGCTGGCCAGACCATCTCGGTCGAGCTGCTGGCCGAGCGCTACCGGCGCCTGGCCGCCCAGGCCGACGCGGTGGTGGTGGAGGGCGCCGGCGGCTTTCTGGTGCCGCTGAACGACCAGCAGACCAGCGCCGACCTGGCGCTGGCCCTGGGCTTGCCGGTGGTGCTGGTGGTGGGCCTGCGGCTGGGCTGTTTGAACCACGCGCTGCTCACGCAGGAAGCCATCCTGGCCCGCGGCCTGACGCTGGCCGGCTGGGTGGCCAACCGCATCGACCCGGCCATGCGTTCGGCCGACGACAACCTGGCCACATTGCGTGCCCGCCTGAAGGCGCCGCTGCTGGCCGACATTCCCTGGCTGGCCCAGCCGCACGGCGCGGCCGTGACGTTGGCCTTGCCCTGAAGAGACCAATCCCATGTGGAACGACCCCCTGGCCGATTTCGAGGCCCAACTCGCCGAACTCGATGCGGCCGGCCTGCGCCGGGTGCGCCGGGTGGTGCAGGCCGTCGACGGCCCGCGGCTCCAAATCGACGGCCGCTGGCTGCTGTCCTTTTGCAGCAACGACTACCTGGGCCTGTCCCAGCACCCTGACCTGATCGCCGCCGCCCAGCAGGCGGCCAACCGCTGGGGCGTGGGGTCGGGGGCATCGCCGCTGGTCAGCGGCCACACCGGCGCCCATGAGGCGCTGGAAGAGGCGCTGGCGGCCTTTGTGGGCCGCGAGCGGGCGCTGTACTTTTACGCCGGCTACCCGGCCAACGTGGGCATCGTGCCGGCGCTGGTGGGGCGGGGCGACGCGGTGTTTTCCGACGCGCTCAACCACGCCTGCTTGATCGACGGCGCGCGGTTGTCGCGGGCCGAGATCGTGCCCTACCCGCATGGCGACCTGGCCACGCTGGACCGGCAGCTGGCCGACAGCCAGGCCCAGCGCAAACTGGTCATCACCGACGCGGTGTTCAGCATGGACGGCGACCTCGCGCCGGTGCCCGAGCTGCTGGCCTTGTGCGAGCGGCACGACGCGCTGCTGATGATCGACGACGCCCATGGCTTTGGCGTGCTGGGCCCGGACGGCCGCGGCACGGCCGCGCATTTCGGCCTGCAGTCGCCCCGCCTGGTCTACATGGCCACGCTGGGCAAGGCGGCCGGTGTGGCCGGCGCCTTTGTGGCCGGCGACGCCACTGTGATCGAATGGATTTTGCAGCGCGCCCGCACCTACATCTTTGCCACCGCCGCGCCGGCGCTGATCGCCGAGGCGCTGCAGGCCAGCGTGCGGGTGATTCAACAAGAGGGCTGGCGGCGCAGCCACCTGGCGGCCTTGATCGCCCAGCTGCGCGCCGGGCTGGCCACGCTGCCCTGGACCACGCTGCCGTCCGACACCGCCATCCAGCCGCTGATCATCGGCAGCAACCACGACGCGCTGGCGGTGATGCAAGACCTGCGTGAGCATGGCCTGTGGGTGCCGGCCATCCGCCCGCCCACCGTGCCGGCCGGCACGGCCCGGCTGCGCATCACCTTGTCGGCGGCCCACACCGAGGCCGACGTGGCCCAGCTGGTGGCGGCGCTGCAGGCCGCCAGCCAGCGCCTGGCGCCGGCCTGAGCGCTCAGCGCAGCACCAGCACCGGCACGCTGCTGTGGGTCAGCACATGCTGGGTTTCGCTGCCCAGCAGCACCCGCTTCAGGCCCCGGCGGCCGTGCGAGGCCATCACCACCAGGTCGCAGCGGTGCTTTTTCGCGGCGGCCACCACCGAGTCGGACACCCGGTCGGACTTCATCAGCACGCCCTTGGCCTTGACGCCGGCGGCCAGCGCGTTCTTGTTCACCCCGTCGACCAGCGCCTGACCCTTGTCGGCCCATTGCTTTTCGATGCGGGCGATGTCCTGGGTGGCGATGGAAATGCCGCCCTCGAAAGCGGCCATTGGGTAGCGCGGCACCACGTGCAGCACCACCAGGTCGGCCCCCACCGCCGCCGCCAGCGCCACCGCGTGGCGCTCGGCCTTTTTCGACAGGGTGGACCCGTCGGTCGACACAAGAATGCGTTGGTACATGGTCAAAGCTCCTGCAGTGGCTGGGTGGCTCCAGCTTAACGCCCGGGATTCGGTGCCCGCTTGAGCTGGGTCAAGCGGTGCCGACAGGGGCCGTTTTACCCTGTGGGCATGTCCATGGTTTGGCCCGCAATGAGTGACGACGGCGAGCGCGCGCTGCGCGAGGCGCGCTGGCGGGTGCTGGACGACGCCAGCGTCTGGCAGGACTTCAGCCGGCCCGACACCAGCACGCCCGGCGTTTGGGTGACTTTTCTGTCCATCGGCGGCATGCACTGCGCCGGCTGCGCGGAGATGGTGGCGCAGGCGCTGAAGGCGCTGCCCGGCGTGCTGTCGGTGCAAGTCAACGGGGCCAGCGCCATCGCCCAGCTGCGCTGGCAACCGGCCCAGAGCCAGCCCTCGCAGTGGCTGGCGGCGCTGGACCGCGCTGGCTACACCGCCGTGCCGGCCGGTGACCAATGGGGCGCCGAGCAGCGCCGCAAGGCCCGGCGCCTGATGCTGTGGCGCTGGCTGGTGGCCGGCTTTTGCATGATGCAGGTGATGATGTACGCCACCCCGGCCTACCTGGCCGAGGCCGGTGAGATCACCCCCGACATCGAGGGCCTGCTGCGCTGGGCCTCGTGGATGATGACGCTGCCGGTGCTGGTGTTTTCATGCCGGCCTTTTTTTGCCGCCGCCTGGCGCGACCTGCGGCAGCAACGGGTGGGCATGGACGTCACGGTGGCGCTGGGCATTGGCGTGGCCTTTGTCGCCAGCACCGCCGCCACCTTCGACCCCACCGGCCCCTGGGGCAGCGAGGTCTGGTACGACTCGGTCACCATGTTTGTGTTTTTCCTGCTGTCGGGTCGGCTGCTGGAGCACTGGCTGCGCGACCGCACCGCCGGCGCGCTGGAGGCACTGGTGCGCCGCCTGCCCGACAGCGTGGAGCGCCAGACCGCCGACGGCGCCTGGGCGCGGGTCGCCACCCATCGGCTGGCGGTGGGCGATGTGGTGCGGGTGCTGCCCGGCGAGGTGGTGCCGGCCGACGGCCAGGTGCTGGCTGGCGAGAGCCAGGTCGACGAGGCCTTGCTCACCGGCGAGTCCACCCCGCTGCGCCGCCAACCCGGCCAGGCGGTGGTGGCCGGCAGCCACAACCTGAGCGGCGCCCTGCAGCTGCGGGTGCAGCAGGTCGGGCCCGACACCCGCTATGCCGGCATCGTGGCGCTGATGGAGCAGGCCGCGGTCGACAGGCCCCGGCTGGCCCAGCTGGCCGACCAAGTGGCTGGACCTTTTCTGGCCGTGGTGCTGCTGGCGGCACTGGGCGCCGGCTGGTGGTGGTGGTCCGAAGGGCCCAGTCGGGCGATTGGCGTGGCGGTGGCGGTGCTCATCGTCACCTGCCCCTGTGCGCTGTCGCTGGCCACACCGGCCGCCACCCTGGCCGCCGCCGGTGCGCTGGCCCGGCGGGGTGTGCTGGTGCGCCGGCTGCAGGCGCTGGAGCAGGGCGCGGCACTCGACCAGGTGGTGTTTGACAAAACCGGCACGCTGACGCTGGACCGCCTGCGGGTCGTGGCTGTCACCGTGCGGCCAGGCCAAGACGGGGTGGCACTGCACCAGCAGGCCGCGGCGCTGGCCGCCGGCTCGCTGCACCCGGTGTCCCGGGCCCTGGCCCAGCACTGCGATGCCGGCGCCTGGGTGGCCGAGGCGGTGGAGGAGATCTCTGGCATGGGGGTGCAAGGCCGGGTGGGCCGGCCAGGGCAGGGCGATGCCGGCCTGCTGCGGCTGGGCTCGGCCCGGTTTTGTGACGCGCCCAACGCGGCCCAGATGGGCCCGGCGGTTCACCTGGCCGACAGCCAGGGCTGGCTGGCCAGTTTCTCGCTGGCGGAAGACCTGCGGGCCGATGCCCCCGACACGGTGACCGCGCTGCAGGCCATGGGCCTGGCGGTGGCGGTGCTGTCCGGCGACCAGCCGGCGGCGGTGCAGCGGGTGGCCCAGCAGGCCGGTGTGGCCGATTGGCAGGGCGGCTGCACCCCGGAAGACAAGCTGGCCGAGGTGCGCCAGCGCCAGCAGCAGGGGCATCGGGTGGCGATGGTGGGCGACGGCCTGAACGACGGCCCGGTGCTGGCGCGGGCCGACCTGTCGGTGGCGCTGGGCGAGGCGGTGCCGCTGGCCCAGGCCCGCGCCGACGTGGTGATTCCTGGCGGCCAGCTGGCCTCGGTGGCGCTGCTGCTGCGCCATGCGCGGCGCACCCAGGCCGTGGTGCGGCAAAACCTGGCCTGGGCGGTGGCCTACAACGCGCTGGCCGTGCCGCTGGCGGTGGGGGGCTGGATGCCGCCCTGGCTGGCCGGCCTGGGCATGGCGGCGAGTTCGCTGCTGGTGGTGCTGAATGCCGCCCGCCTGGCGCGGCTGGACTGAGGGCGGGCGATGGACATCCTGTTTGTGCTGATCCCGCTGTCGGTGCTGCTGGGCCTGCTGATCCTGGCCGGTCTGGCCTGGGCGGTATGGCGGGGCCAGTTCGACGCGCTGGAAGGCGAGGGTGCGCGGATTCTTCGCGACGATTGACTTGCGTCAACACCCGCCGGGCAGGGGCACGGGACACTGGATGGACAACCACAGCAGCATCTGCCCATGACATCCACAACACCCTCTCCACCGACCCATTTCCACGACGGGGTGGTGCGCCAGTTTTCCATCATGGCCGTGGTCTGGGGCGTGGTGGGCATGCTGGTCGGCCTGTTCATCGCCGCCCAGCTGGCCTGGCCGGAGCTGAACTTCGGCATCCCCTGGCTCAGTTATGGCCGGCTGCGGCCCTTGCACACCAACGCGGTGATTTTTGCCTTTGGCGGTTGTGCGCTGATGGGCACCAGCTACTACGTGGTGCAGCGCACCTGCCAGGTGCCGTTGTTCGCACCCAAGTTGGCCGCCTTCCATTTCTGGAGCTGGCAGGCGGTGATCGTGGCCGCTGCCATCAGCCTGCCGCTGGGCTACACCCAGGGCAAGGAATACGCCGAACTGGAATGGCCCATCGACATCGTGATCGCCGTGTCCTGGGTGGCCTACGCCATCGTGTTCTTTGGCACCATCGGCCTGCGCAAGGTGCGTCACATCTACGTGGCCAACTGGTTCTACGGCGCCTTCATCCTGGCGGTGGCGGTGCTGCACATCGTCAACAGCGCCGCCGTGCCCGGCGGCTGGATGAAGAGCTACTCGGCCTACGCCGGTGTGCAGGACGCGATGATCCAGTGGTGGTACGGCCACAACGCGGTGGGCTTCTTCCTGACCGCCGGCTTTCTCGGGATGATGTACTACTTCATCCCCAAGCAGGCCGAGCGGCCGGTGTACAGCTACCGCTTGTCCATCGTCCACTTCTGGGCGCTGATCTTCACCTACATGTGGGCCGGCCCGCACCACCTGCACTACACCGCGCTGCCCGACTGGACCCAGTCCATCGGCATGGTGTTCTCGCTGATCCTGCTGGCGCCCAGCTGGGGCGGCATGATCAACGGCGTGATGACGCTCTCCGGTGCTTGGCACAAGCTGCGTGACGACCCCATCCTGCGCTTTCTGATCGTCTCGCTGTCGTTCTACGGCATGAGCACCTTCGAGGGTCCGATGATGTCCATCAAGACCGTCAACGCCCTGAGCCACTACACCGACTGGACCATTGGCCATGTGCACTCTGGCGCGCTGGGCTGGGTGGGCCTGATCTCCATGGGCGCGCTGTACTACCTGGTGCCCCGGCTCTATGGCCAGAAGAAGATGTACTCCATCCCCGCCATCGAGCTGCATTTCTGGATCGCCACCATCGGCATCGTGCTCTACATCGCCGCGATGTGGATCGCCGGGGTGATGCAGGGCCTGATGTGGGGCGGTGTCAATGCCGACGGCACGCTGACCTACACCTTTGTCGAAAGCGTCAAGGCCACCTTCCCCTTCTACGTGGTGCGGGTGCTGGGCGGCCTGCTGTACTTCACCGGCATGGTGGTCATGGCCTGGAACGTCTGGATGACGGTGGTCTCGGGCCGCTCGGTCAAGGTCGCTGTGCCCACCACCCTGGCCCGTGCCTGAACAGGAATTCACCATGTCTGACCACAACACCTCTGGCGCCGCCACCGGCTTTTCGCACGAGAAGATCGAAACCAACAACCTGCTGATGATCGTGCTCATCCTGCTGGTGGTCGCCGTTGGCGGCCTGGTGGAAATCGTGCCGCTGTTTTTCCAGAAATCCACCACCGAGGCCGTCAAGGGCGTGCTGCCTTTGACGCCGCTGCAGCTGGCCGGCCGCGACATCTACATCCGCGAGGGCTGCTACAACTGCCATTCGCAGATGATCCGGCCCTTCCGCGCCGAAACCCTGCGCTACGGCCATTACTCGGTGGCCGGCGAGTTCGTCTACGACCACCCCTTCCAATGGGGCAGCAAACGCACCGGGCCTGACCTGCACCGGGTGGGTGGCAAGTACAGCGACGAGTGGCACCGCCTGCACCTGGACAACCCGCGCGACCTGGTGCCCGAATCCAACATGCCGTCCTACCCCTGGCTGGCCAAGGCCCAGGTCAATCCCGACGAGATTGGCCCCCACATGAAGGCCTTGCGCACCGTGGGTGTGCCCTACACCGACGCCCAGATCGCCGCCGGTGCCGCCGAGGTGAAGGGCAAGACCGAAGCCGACGCCCTGGTGGCCTACCTGCAGTCGCTGGGCCGGGCCCTGAAATAAGCAGAAAGCACCGCCATGGACATCAACACCCTTCGCATCGTCACCACGCTGGTTTGCTTCGCCGTCTTCATCGGCATCGTTGTCTGGGCTTGCTCGGGCCGGAACCGGGCGAACTTCGAGCAGGCGGCCCGCATCCCCTTTGAACAAGACTGAGCCCCGGAGCCCCCCATGAGCGATTTCAACGCCAACCTCTGGTCGGTCTATGTGGCCACCGCCACCTTGCTGGGCATCGTCGCCTGCCTGGTGCTGCTGGCCGTCACCGCCCGCAAAAAGATCGTGTCCCAGGCCGACAACAGCACCGGCCATGTCTGGGACGAAGACCTGCGCGAGATGAACAACCCCATGCCGCGCTGGTGGATGTGGCTGTTCGTGCTGACCAGCGTCTACGGCCTGGGCTACCTGGTGGCCTACCCCGGGCTGGGCGCCTATGCCGGTAAGCTGGGCTGGAGCACCGGTGGCGAGTACGCGGCCGAGGTCAAGGCGGCCAACGATCGCCTGGCCCCGCTGTACGCCCAGTTCACCGCCCAGCCGCCGGAGGCCCTGGCCGCCGACGCCAACGCCATGGCGGTGGGCGAGCGGCTGTTCATGAACAACTGTTCCCAATGCCATGGTTCGGACGGCCGCGGCAGCAAGGGCTTCCCCAACCTGACCGACAGCGACTGGCTGCATGGCGGCAGCCCGGACAAGATCCGCGAAACCCTGACCAAGGGTCGGGTCGGCCAGATGCCGCCGATGGCGGCCGCGGTGGGCAGCGCCGACGACGTGAAAAACGTCGCCCACTATGTGCTGAGCCTGTCCAACAGCCCGCACGATTCGCTGCGTGCCCAGCTGGGCAAGGCCAAGTTCGGCGCCTGCATGGGCTGCCATGGCGCCGACGGCAAGGGCAACCCGGCACTCGGTGCGCCCAACCTGACCGACGACACCTGGCTGCACGGCTGGGGCGAACAGGCCATCGTCAACATGGTCACCCAGGGCAAGGTCAACGAGATGCCGGCCCAGGCCGACAAGCTCACCGAGGCCCAGATCCATGTGCTGACGGCCTATGTGTGGGGCCTGTCCAACCGCGCCGCACCTACCAAGCACTGAGCCTTTTCCATCGCTGCCTGTGGCTGTTTCACCCAAGGTCATCCCCATCGTGCCGGCCCCCGCCGACGACGGTGGCTCGCTGTACGCGTCGGAAGACAAGATCTACCCGCGCACCGTGCAGGGCCTGTTCGCCCGCTGGCGCTGGGGCTGTGTCTGGCTGACCCAGTTGGTGTTTTATGGCCTGCCCTGGCTGGACTGGGGTCAGCGCCAGGCCTTGCTGTTTGACCTGGAGGCCCGGCGTTTTTACCTCTTCGGCCTGGTGCTGTACCCGCAGGACTTCATCTACCTGACCGCCTTGCTGGTGGTCAGTGCCTTGTCGCTGTTTCTGTTCACCGCCATGGCCGGTCGGCTGTGGTGTGGCTTTGCCTGCCCGCAGACGGTGTACACCGAGATGTTTCTGTGGATAGAGCGCCGGGTGGAAGGCGACCGCTCGGCCCGGATGCGGCTGGACGCGGCCGGCTGGACGGCCCCCAAGCTGGCCAAGAAGGCGCTCAAGCACGGCCTGTGGCTGGCGCTGGCGCTGTGGACTGGCTTCACCTTTGTCGGCTATTTCACGCCCATCCACAAGCTGTGGGCCGAGTCCTTCACGCTGGCCTTCGGGCCCTGGGAGTGGTTCTGGGTGCTGTTCTACGGTTTTGCCACCTATGGCAACGCCGGCTTCATGCGCGAGCAGGTGTGCAAATACATGTGCCCGTACGCCCGCTTCCAGAGCGCGATGTTCGACGCCGACACGCTGATCGTCAGCTACGACCGTGGCCGCGGCGAGCCCCGCGGCAAACGTTCGCGTCAGGCCGACCTGTCGACCCTGGCGCTGGGTTCCTGCATCGATTGCACGCTGTGTGTGCAGGTCTGCCCCACCGGCATCGACATCCGCGAGGGCCTGCAGTACGAATGCATCGGCTGCGCCGCCTGTGTGGACGTGTGTGACACGGTGATGGACAAGATGGCCTACCCGCGCGGGCTGATCCGCTTCAGCACCGCCAACGCCATGGCCCAGGGTTGGACCCGCCGCCAGACCTGGCGCCGGGTGCTGCGGCCCCGAGTGCTGGTGTACGGCGCGGTGCTGCTGGTGCTGTGCACGGGGCTGTCCTTCAGCCTGTGGCAACGCTCACCGCTGAAGGTGGACGTGGTGCGTGACCGTGCGGCCTTGTCCCGGCTGGTGGCCGGCGGCAAGCTGGAAAACGTCTACCGGCTGCAGGTGATGAACGCCACCGAACAGACCCAGACCTACCGGCTGGCGGTCGATGGCCTGGACGCGCTGGCGCTGGCCTCGGACACCACCGTCACCGTGGGCCCGGCCGAGTCGCGCTGGGTCGCCGCCCGGGTGCAAATCCCGGACGGCAGCGCCAGCGCCGGTTCCCACCCCATCCATTTCACCGTCACCGCGGAGTCCGATCGCACCCAGGTGCGTGAAAAATCCGCTTTTCTCGTGACCCGTTAGGAGCTTCCAATGGCCATCCCGTCCGTCGTCTTGGTTCCGGTGTCCCGTCCCTGGTGGCGCTATGCCCATGTCTGGCTGGTGGTGGCTGGCCCGGTGGCGGTGGTGGTGGCCGGCCTGGTGACGGCCTGGATCGCGGTGCGCCACACCGACCCGGTGCTGCCCCTGGACAGCCCAGCCAGCCGCACGGTGAACCTGCGCGACGGGGCGGTGGACAAAGCCCAACTGCCGGCCATGCAGGGCCGCAACCACGCCGCCACGCCCCTCGATGGCCGCCGTTGAAGCCGGCAGAGTGAAAGGAGTCGAACGATGAACCAGGTCATGCGGGTGCTGTGGCCGGCCTTTCTGATGGCCTGCGCGATGGAACTGGTGGTGTTTGCGCTGGTTGATCCGCAAGACATGCACTGGCTGGGTCAGCCGCTGGCCCTGCCACGCCAGGCGGTCTACACCAGCGCCTTTTTCGTGTTCTGGCTGGCCGGCGCCGGCGCCTGCGCGCTCACCGCCTTGCTGGGCCAGCCGGCGGCGGCGGTGAACGCCTGCCCGGCCGCCCACGGCGAACGCCCGGACGGCTGTCCCCAGCGCTGACCGGCTGGCGCCTGTTCCTCAGGCGCTGCAGGGCGGCCCGCCGAAAAGCGGTCGTTCCTGTTGTAAATTCGGGCATGGATTTTCAGACACCCCATGCCGCTGTCCTACCTTGAGACCGTTCACCCCCAGGTGCTGGGCAGCAAGCAGACCAATGCGGCGGCGCTGCTGGCCGGTGTGCTCGATTCGGCCATGGACGCCATCATCACCGTGGACGAGCAGCAGCGCATCGTGTTGTACAACCGCGCGGCCGAGAAGATTTTTGGCTGGGCCCGCGCCGACGTGCTGGGCCACCCGCTGGCCCAACTGATTCCCGAGCGTTTCCGCGCGGCCCACCCGGACCACATGGACCGCTTTGGCCACACCGGTGTCAGTTCCCGGCGCATGGCGTCCCGCAGCGTGATCCACGGCCTGCGCGCCAATGGCGAGGAGTTTCCGCTCGACGCGGCCATCTCTCACCTCGACACGCCCGACGGCAAGCTCTACACGGTGATCCTGCGCGACGTGACCGAGCGGGTCCGGGCGCAGGCCGAGCGCACCGCCTTTGCCGCTGCCGCCCATGCCATCCGCGAGGAAGAGAAAACCCGGGTGGCCCGCGAACTGCACGACGAACTGGCCCAGTCGCTCACGGCGTTGAAGATGGACACCCTCTGGGTTCGCGACCACCCCGCCGAGCCCCAGGCCGCCCACGCCAAGCTGACCGAGATGCTGGGCCTGCTGGACCAGACCGTGGCCGCCACCCGGCGCATCGCCGCCGACCTGCGGCCGCTGCTGCTGGACGACCTGGGCCTGGTGCCGGCCATCGAGTGGCTGGTGAGCAATTTCACCCAGCGCTGCGGCGTGGCCTGCAGCCTCTCGGCCGACGAGTCGCTGGAACTGCAGGAGCCGCACGCCAGCGCGGTGTTCCGCATCGTCCAGGAGTCGCTGGCCAATGTGGCCAAACACGCCGGCGCCAGCCAGGTGGCCGTGACGCTGCTGCGCGAGGGCGAGCGGCTGCGGCTGGTGGTGTTGGACAACGGCCGTGGCTTCAGCCCCGACCAGCCACGCCGGCCGCAGTCGCTGGGCCTGCTGGGTCTGCACGAGCGCGCCCACCTGCTGCATGGCGAGGTGACCATCACCAGCGGTGCAGGGCAGGGCACCCGGGTCGAAGTGAGCATCCCGGTGCCGGAGGGCCAGCCATGACCCGCATCGTGATTGCCGACGACCACGCCATCGTGCGGGAGGGCCTGAAGCGCATCGTCGCCGAGGCCGACGATCTGGTGGTGGTCAACGAGGCCGCCGACGGCACCGAGGTGATGGCCAGGGTGCGTGAGCAAGACTTCGATGTGCTGGTGCTGGATTTGTCCATGCCCGGGCGCAGCGGCATGGAGCTGATCAAACTGGTCAAGACCGAAAAACCCAAGCTGCGCATTCTGGTGCTGAGCATGCATCAGGAGTTGCAGTACGCGGTGCGGGCCATCAAGTCGGGCGCCAGCGGCTACCTCACCAAGGAAAGCGCGCCCGGCCAGCTGGTGCAGGCACTGCGCAAGATCGCCGCCGGCGGCGCCTACGTCAGCGCCGAGGTGGCCGAGCAGCTGGCGCTGGGGGCCATGCCTGGCGCCACCAACGCCTTGCCCCACGAGGCCTTGTCCGACCGCGAGTTCGAGGTCTTTCAGTGGATCGCCGCCGGGCTGTCGGTGACCGACATCGCCCACCGGCTGCACCTGTCGGTGAAAACCGTCAGCACCCACAAAGCCCATGTGATGCAGAAGATGGGCTGGCAGAACCAGAACGATCTGATCCGCTACGCCATCCGCCACGGCGTGGCCGACTCGCTGGAACCCTGAGCCGGGGCCTTCGCGCCCCCAATCCCCCAGACGCATCAGACAATTCTGAGGCCGGCTCAGCGCCCGCCGCGGAGCCGCTTCGGACTTGTCCGACCCGCCATATCAGCCGCCGACCGATGGCGCCCGCCGGCCGTCACGGCGACAGTAGAGGCATGCACAGCGGTCGCCATTCCATCTCTTCGGCACACCCGGTGAAGGTCTTCCTCGCCGACGACTCCTCGGCCATCCGCACCCGGGTGGCCGGCCTGCTGGCCGGTGACGCGGTGACGGTGGTGGGCGAAGCCGCCACCCCGCAAAGCTCCATCGCCGCCATCCTGGCCAGCCACCCCGATGTGGTGGTGCTGGACGTCCAGCTCGACGGCGGCACCGGTCTGCAGGTGTTGCAGGCGGTGCGCCGGGCGGCCCCCGAGATCGCCTTTGTGGTCTTCAGCAACAACGCCGGGCCGGCCTACCGCAAGCGCTACCTGGGCGCCGGCGCGCTGGAGTTTCTCGACAAAAGCAGCGAATTCGACCGCCTGGCCGGCGCGGTGCAAGCCGCCTTCCACGCCGTCGCCCATTGACATCCCCATTGATTTCAGACCCTCGCAGCCAAGGAGCCTCTATGTTCGACACCCTGTCCCCCAGCACCGTGGCACCGATCCACTTCCAGCCCTCGGCCACCACGCTGCGCATGGCCGCCCCGCCGACGCTGGCCACCAAATGCTCGACCTGCCATTTGCGCGAACTGTGTTTGCCCGATGGCATGAGCGACCCCGATGTGAGCCGTCTCGATGCGCTGCGGTTCGCGCGGCGCAAGGTCAAGGCCGGCCAGACGCTGTACCGCGAGGGCGACCGCTTCCAGTTCATCTACGCGGTGCGCAGCGGGATGTTCAAGGTCAGCCTGTTGGCCGGTGACGGCCGCGAACAGGTCAGCAGCTTCTACATGGCCGGCGAGCTGATGGGTCTGGACGGCCTGGCCCATGGTGTGCACGCCAGCGTGGCCACCGCGCTGGAAGACACCGAGGTCTGCGCCATTCCCTATGCCCACCTGATGGAGTTGTCGGCCGGCAACAGCGGCCTGCAAAACCTGGTGTGCCGGATGATGAGCCGTGAAATCGTCCGCGAGCAAAGCCTGATGCTGCTGCTGGGCAGCATGAACGCCGACGAGCGGCTGGCGGCCTTTTTGCTGAACCTGGCGCAGCGTTACAAGGCGCGCGGCTACTCGGCCACCGACTTCCATCTGCGCATGTCGCGGGCCGAGATCGGCAGCTACCTGGGCATGACGCTGGAAACCGTGAGCCGCACCTTCTCGTCTTTCCAGCAGCAGGGTTTGCTGGAGGTCAACAAGCGCCACATCCGGGTGGTGAACCCCGAGCGCCTGACCCATGTGCTTGAAACCCGTTTGCACTGATGGGCCCTGCATCCGCCGCGCGGCTTGACCCAGCGCAAGCCCGGCGAGGCCGGCAGGGCGCACCATGTAGGCAGCCACCCACCGCGCCCATGAGCACGCCCATTTCCACTGAACTGATCCGCCGCTTCGATGTGGCCGGGCCCCGTTACACCTCTTACCCCACGGCCGACCGATTTGTCGAGGCCTTCACCGAACACGACACCCAGCAGGCCCTGGCCCAGCGCCGCGCCCACCCGCTGGGCCAGGCCCAGCCGCTGTCGCTGTATGTGCACATCCCGTTCTGTGAATCGCTGTGCTACTACTGCGCCTGCAACAAGATCATCACCAAGCAGCACAGCAGGGGCGCGGCCTACCTGGGCTACCTGGAAAAGGAAATCCGGCTGCTCACCGCCGCCATCGGCAGTGGCCAGCCGGTGTCGCAGCTGCACCTGGGTGGCGGCTCACCGACCTTTTTGTCCGACGCCGAGCTGGCCGAGCTGATGGCCATGCTGGGCCGGCACTTCAAACTGCTGGCCCAGGGCGAGTACGCCATCGAGGTCGACCCGCGCACCGTGGACGACCAGCGGCTGGCCCACCTGGCCGCGCTGGGCTTCAACCGGCTGAGCTTCGGCGTGCAGGATTTCGACGCCCAGGTGCAGAAGGCGGTGCACCGCGTCCAGCCCTTTGCCCTGGTCAAGGGTCTGGTGGATGAGGCCCGGAGGCTGGGTTTCCAGTCGGTCAATGTGGACCTGATCTACGGCCTGCCGCGCCAAACCCCCGAGTCTTTTTCACGCACGCTGGCCCTGGTGACCGACTTGCGGCCGGACCGGATTGCGCTGTACGGCTATGCCCACCTGCCCGAACGCTTCAAGCCGCAGCGCCGCATCCTGCAGACCGAACTGCCCGCGGCGGCACAGAAAATCAGCATGCTGGCGCAGTCGCTGGCGGTGCTGCAAGAGGCCGGTTATGTGTCGGTGGGCATGGACCATTTCGCCTTGCCGGGTGATGCGCTGGCCGTGGCCAAGCGCCAGGGCCGGCTGCACCGCAATTTCCAGGGTTACACCACCCAGCCCGACGGCGATGTGCTGGGCCTGGGTGTGTCGGCCATCGGCCGGATCGGCGCGGCCTACAGCCAGAACGTCAAAACCCTGGAGGCCTACTGCGACCTGCTGGACCAGGGCCGGCTGCCGGTGGAACGTGGCCTGTCGCTGTCGCGTGACGACCTGGTGCGGCGGGCAGTGATTTCGGCGCTGATGTGCCAGGGCAGGGTGGTGTTTGAGTCGATGGAGCTGGCCTGGCTGGTCGATTTCAGGCGTTACTTCGAGGCCGAGATGGCCCAGTTGCAGCGCCTGCAGGACGACGGCCTGGTGGAACTCAGCGAGGAGGCCATCCAGGTCACGCCTCTGGGCTGGTCTTTTGTGCGCGCGGTGGCCATGGTGTTTGACCGCTACCTGCAGGCCGACCGCCAGCGGGCGCAGTTTTCCCGCATCCTCTGAGGCCCCATGTTCACCACGCTGGCGCTCACCGCCTTGCTGATGGGCCTGGCCGGCGGGCCGCATTGCGCGGTGATGTGTGGCGCGGCCTGTGCCGGTGTGGGCCGGATGGGCCGCGGCTCGCCAGCGCGCAACGCCTGGGTTTTCCAGGCGGGCAGGGTGGTGGGCTATGCCACTGCCGGCGCGGTGGCGGCCGCCGCGGTTGAGGGCGTTGCCTGGCTGGGCAGCCACAGTGCGGCACTCAAACCGGTCTGGACCCTGGCCCATCTGGCCGTGCTGGTCTGGGGCCTGACACTGCTGGCGCTGGCCCGCCAACCGGCCTGGGTGGACCACACCGGCCGTTCGCTGTGGCAGCGGGTGCGGCCGTTGGCCCAAGCCAGGGGCGGGGTGTTTTTCACCGGCACGCTGTGGGCCCTGGTGCCTTGCGGCCTGCTGTATTCGGCGCTGCTGGTGGCCTCCATGGCCGGCAGTGTGGCTGCTGGCGCGGCCTGCATGGCCTTGTTTGCGCTGGGCAGCGGCCTGTCGCTGGCGCTGGCGCCGGCCCTGGTGCTGCGCTTGCAGGGCCTGGGCAACCGCTGGCGTCAGGACTGGGGCACCCGGCTGGCTGGTCTGCTGCTGGTGCTGGCCTCGACCTGGGCGCTGTGGATGGACATGGCGCAGCGTGTCAGCGCCTGGTGCGCGACCTGGTGAGTCGCTTCAGCGGGACGGGCCGGTCTGGCAACTGGCACACAGCACCCGCTCCGATGGGCCGGCAAATGGCCCCAGATTCACCGGCTTGCCGCAGGTCTGGCAGACGCCCAACAGGCTGTCAGCTGGCCGACGCTGGGCCGCCAGTGTTTGGGCCAGCTCGGCCGCGGCACGGTCTTTGGCGGCACCCGCATCCGGGGTGCCCAGCTCGGCGGCGATCTGCTTGAAGTCCTGCGCCCCTGGATCGCTGGCCACACTTTCCAGAGCCGTTTTCTGGGCTTTGGCCTGCAACTCCGCCACCCGCTTGGCGAGCTGGGCCGCGGTAGATGGAATGGACGGTGAATCAAAGGGCGTCATGGCAGGCTCAGCGTGCTTTCCAACATTGTGAACCCAGGATGGCAGGCCAGTGCTTGAGCCAACACAAGCGCCACGACCGACGTCGGTTTCGTTTCCCCTTGTCTTTTTATTAACATAATATACATCGTATAAAGTATAAATGGCCCATGAACAGGCTGCGGAATCGCCACGCTCTGTGCTACCGTGCCACCTCATCGCGCCCCGCGCTTTCGCCCGATGGAGATCCTGCCCATGGACAACAGCTTCTGGAAAACCGTGCTGGCCACCACCCTGGGGGTGCTGATCGCCGCCGCCATTGTCTACGGGGTCTGTTTGTTGGTCGCGCCGGCGGGCATGCACCCGCGTGAGCTGATGGGCCAAATGAACCGCAGCATTCCGGCGAAACCGGTGGCCGTCACACCACCCAAGCCACAGGAAAACAAACCACTCGCGGCAGCGGCACCGAGCCAGCCTGTGGTGGTGGTGCTGGCCGCACCAGCCTCTGCCGCGACCGCCACGGCCTCGGGCACCGGTGACGCCGCCTTCACCGATGCGCGCAAGGAAGCGGCCTGGCAGAAATACTACAAGCGGCCGCCGCTGTGCGACAAGCCCGATGGCAGCGGCTTTGTTGAATGCGCCAACCAGCACATCCGGGCGCGGCGCAATTTTGAGGCGCTGTACGCGGCCGGCAAGCTCTGAGCGGCGGCGCAGGCCGCGGCCAGGCTACCAGCTGCCTTTGGGCAAACGGGCGCGCTGGGCGTTCTGCAGCAGCGTGACCAGTTCGGGCCGATTGGCCTGGCCGGCAAAGTCCGCGGCGCTGAGCTTCAACTGGTTGCGCAGCGTGGGGTCGGCACCTTCGGTCAGCAGCAGCCGCACCGCGTCTTCCGTGCCGTACTGGGCGGCCATCATCAGCGGCGTGGTGCCGTTGGGGGATTCGGCGTCGATGTAGGCGCTTTGCTCCAGCAGCAGCCGGATGGTGGCCAGGTTGCCACTGGTGGCGGCGTAATGCAGCGGTGCCCAGCCGGGCTTGTTGACATCGGCACCACGGGCAATCAGGCGCTGGGCCAGCTCGGTCTGGCCTTTCAGCGCCGCCATCATCAGCGGGCTTTCGTCTTTCAGGTTGCGGAACTCCACATTGGTTCGCGGCGACGCCAGCATCACATCGACGATGCGGGTTGCCCCTTCCTGGATGGCCATCACCAGCGGGGCCTGGCCCTTGGCGTCCCGGGTGTTGGGATCAAAGCCCCGCTTCAGCAATTGCGCCATGGCGCTGCTGTCGTTTTGCCGGATGGCATCGAAAAAACCTTCGAATGACCCCGCATCAGCGGAAAAAACAGAAGTTGCAACAACCAGATGGACAAGAAACTTCAGGTAATTTCTCATCATGCTTCCGTCATTGGGCAGGGGCCATCACACCCTTGAACAGCCGCTCGAAATTGCGGCTGGTGGCCTCGGCCACGGCCTCGACCGACAGGCCACGCAGCGCCGCCAGCTGTTTGGCCACCCAGGGCACATAGGCCGGGCTGTTGGTTTTGCCGCGGTAAGGCACGGGAGCCAGATAGGGGCTGTCGGTCTCGATCAGCAGCCGGTCCAGCGGCACCAAGGCCGCGACCTCACGCAGGTCGCTGGCGGTCTTGAAGGTCAGGATGCCGGAAAACGAGATGTAGAAGCCGAGGTCCAGCGCCGCCCTGGCCACAGCCTGGGTTTCGGTGAAGCAATGGAACACCCCGCCGGCCGCACCGGCCCGCCCGTCTTCGCCCAGTTCGCGCAGGATGGCCAGGGTGTCGTCGGAGGCGCTGCGGGTGTGGATGACCAGCGGCTTGGCCACCGCCTGGGCGGCGTGGATGTGGGTGCGGAACCGCTCGCGCTGCCAGGCCATGTCGGCCACGCTGCGCTCACCCAGCCGGTAGTAGTCCAGGCCTGTTTCGCCAATGCCCACCACCCGCGGCCGCCCTGCCCGCTCCACCAGATCGGCCACCGTGGGTTCGGTCACGCCCTCGTTGTCGGGGTGCACGCCGGCTGTGGCCCAGAAGTTGTCATGGGCCAGGGCCAGGCCATGGACCGCGTCGAATTCCTCCAGCGTGGTGCAAATGCACAGCGCCCGGTCGACCTGGGCCTCGGCCATGGCGGCGCGGATGGCCGGCAGGTCGGAAACCAGCTCGGGAAAGTTCAGGTGGCAGTGGGAATCAACAAACATGGGGAAACGTCGCGGGTCTCAAAGCCGCTGCCGCCGGCAACGACCTCAGATGGTCTGGGTGGGGCGGTTGGACGCCATGTGGGCACCGAGGATTTCCTCGATCTTGAACTTCAGCATCCGCGATTTTTCGTCGCTGGGGAAGCGGATGCCCACCCCTTGTGTGCGGCTGTTGGCCGCATGGGGTGGGGTCACCCAGGCCACTTTGCCGGCGATCGGGTAGCGCTGGGCGTCATCGGGCAGCGACAGCAGCACATAGACATCGTCTCCCAGCCGGTAGTCTCGCTGGGTGGGGATGAAGATGCCGCCCTGGGCAAACAACGGGATGTAGGCCGCGTACAGCGCCGCCTTCTCCTTGATGGCGAGCTGGATGACGCTGGGGCGCGGCGTGGACAAACTCATGGCTGCCAGTGTACGGGAAGGCTTGCCACCGTGGGGCTCAGGTGGCAACGGCTGCCAGCACCCGGCGCGCCTCGCTGACCAGGGCTTCCAGCATCAGGCCGGGGTTGAACGGGTGTTCGGCGGTGCGGGCGGCGGCCATCAAGTCCTTGGCCCAGCGGGCCAGCGGCCGCATCGCCGGGGCCGGTGGCAACTGGCTGGCTTCAAAAAAGCGGGGGGCCGCGCCCTGCTGCACCGCCATCAGGTCGTGACAGAGCTTTTGCAATGCGTCCACCACCTGGGCCGGGGCCCAGTCGGCCATGGGGCTGGCGTCACCGCGCGCCACCGCCTTGGGCAGGCTTTGCCACAACGCCAGCGGCAGGCCGGCCTGGGCCATCTGCAGCGCGGCCTCCGGCCGGCCGCCGGAGGCGCGCAGCCAGGCCTGGGCGGTGGGGACGTCCAGGCCCTGCCCGGCCAGCCAGTCGGCAGCGGCCTGGGCCTCGGGCCAGACCATGGCATGGCCCAGGCAGCGGCTGCGGATGGTGGGCAGCAGCTGATGGGCGCTTTCGCTGGCCAGCACAAAACGCATGTCGCCGGGTGGTTCTTCCAGGGTCTTGAGCAAGGCGTTGGCGGTGATGACGTTCATGCGCTCGGCCGGGTAGACCAGCATGGCCTTGCCGCGGCCGCGGGCGCTGGTGCGCTGCGAGAACTCCACCGCCTCCAGCATGGCCTCGACCCGGATCTGCTTGCTGGGCTTGCGCTTTTTGTCGTCGATCTCGCGCTGGGCCTTTTCGCTCAGCGCCCAGCCGCGTGCCAGCATGTCGGTCTCTGGCATCAGCAAAACCAGGTCGGGGTGGGTGTGGGCGCCCATCAGGTGGCAGCTGGCGCACTGGCCGCAGGCGGCCTGGCCGCCGTCGGCGGTGGTTTGCGGCTGGTCACACAGCCAGGTGCTGACCATGGCCAGGCCCAGTTCGTACTGGCCCAGGCCGGATGGCCCTTGCAGCAGCCAGGCGTGGCCGCGCTGTCGGCTCAAGTTGCCCAGCTGGCTCACCAGCCAGGGCGTGGCGGCGCTCATGCCAGCCAGCCCCGCTGGCGCACCGCGGCCAGCACATGGTTGCCCACGCTGTCGCGGGCCTGGTCGGCATGGATGCGGGAAAAACGCTGGGGTGCACCCGCCAGACGCTGGCGGTAGCCCTCGGCCACCCGCTCGAAGAAGGCCTGGGGCTGGCCCTCGAAGCGGTCGGGCAGGCGGGCGTCGGCCAGCCGCACCGCGGCCACGGCCGGGGGCAGGTCAAACCACAGCGTCAGGTCGGGTTGCAGCAGGCCGGCGGCAGCGTCGTCGCCCTGCTGCTGCACCCATTGCTCCAGCGTGGCCAACACGGCCAGGTCAAAGCCACGGCCGCCGCCCTGGTAGGCGAAGCTGGCGTCGGTGAAGCGGTCACACAACACCACCTCGCCGCGGGCCAGCGCCGGCCGGATGACCTGCTCGATGTGGTCGCGGCGGGCGGCAAAAATCAGCAAGGCCTCGGTCAGCGGGTCCATGGCCTCGTGCAGCACCAGGGCGCGCAGCTTTTCGGCCAGCGGCGTGCCACCGGGCTCGCGGGTCAGCGTGATCGCCCTGCCCTGGGCGCGAAACGCCTGGGCCAGGGTGTCGATGTGGCTGGATTTGCCGGCACCGTCGATGCCCTCGAAGCTGATGAAAAGTCCCGCCATTGGCCGATTGTCGGTCACTGGCCGCGCTGGAATTTGTTGACCGCGCGGTTGTGCTCCTGCAGCGTGGCGCTGAACTCGCTGGAGCCGTCGCCGCGGGCCACGAAGTACAGCGCCCGGGTGGCGGCCGGCTGCACCGCGGCGCGCAGCGCGGCTTTTCCGGGCATGGCGATCGGTGTCGGTGGCAGGCCGGCGCGGGTGTAGGTGTTGTAGGGGGTGTCGGTCTGCAGGTCGGCCTTGCGCAGGTTACCGTCAAACTGCGCGCCCAGGCCGTAAATCACCGTCGGGTCGGTCTGCAGCAGCATGCCGTTGCGCAACCGGTTGGTGAACACGCCGGCGATCAGCGGCCGGTCGGCCGGCTGACCAGTTTCCTTTTCCACGATGCTGGCCAGGGTCAGCAGCTCGTCGGGCGAGCGCAGCGGCGTGTCGGCAGCGCGCAGGGCCCAGGCTTCGGCCAGGTGCTTGTCCATGGCCCGCAGCGCGCGTTGCAGCACCGCGATGTCGCTGCTGCCCTTGGCATAGGCGTAGGTGTCGGGGAAAAACCGGCCCTCGGGCATCTGCTCGGGCCGGCCCAGCCGAGCCATCAGTTCGGTGTCGCCCAGCGTGGCGCTGTCGGGTTTCAGGGCTTCGGCCTTGGCGAGCGCGGCGCGCAGCTGGCGGATGTTCCAGCCTTCGACCAGCGTCACCGAACGCATCGAGGCGTCGCCCCGAACCAGCTTTTGCAGCAGGCTGTAGGGCGTGGTGCCGGGGTCCAGCTCGTAGCTGCCGGCCTTGATCTGCCGGTCCTGGCCGGACAGGCGGAACCAGGCGTACAGCAGCAAGGGGTTGGTTTGCACCCCGCTGTCCACCGCCAGCTTGGCCACCGCCCGGGGCGTGGTGCCGGCCTCGATGGCCAGATCGAGCGGCTGGCTGCCAGCCACCACCGGCGTTTGCAGCCACCAGGCCGCACCACCGCCGGCCAGCAAGGCCAGGGCCAGGCCCCAACCCAGCATCCGCACCATCCACCGGGTCACCGGGCCGTCTCCTGCATGTCCATCATCGGGGCATGATAATTCACCGATGAGTGCTTCTCTGAACCCTGCCCTGGCCAGCCACCTGAATGGTGTGGCCCGTTTGACCCACCTGGGCGTGATCGAGGTCAGCGGCGAGGACGCCGCCAAATTCCTGCACGGCCAGCTGACCCAGGACGTGGCCTTGATGGGCCAGGCCGAGGCCAGGCTGGCCGCCTTCTGTTCGGCCAAGGGCCGGATGCTGGCCAGCTTTGTCATGACCCGCCAGGGCCCGCAGGGCGTGCGCCTGGTTTGCCAGCGCGACCTGCTGGCCCCCACGCTGAAGCGGCTGAGCATGTTTGTGCTGCGTGCCAAGGCCCAGCTGCGCGACGCCAGCGACGATCTGGCCGTCTATGGCCTGGCCGGCGACGCGCTGCTGGCGCTGGCCGCCGACTGGCCGGCTGGAACCACCAAGCTCGACCTGGGCGCGGCCACCTTGGCCCGGCTGCCTGCGGCCGGCGATGTGGCCCGGGCGCTGTGGGTGGGCCCGGCCAGCGAGCCGGCGCCCGCTGGCGCCGCGCTGTCGACCGACCTGTGGCAATGGGGCGAGGTGCTGAGCGGCGTGGCGCCGGTGAGCGCGGCCACGGTGGAGGCCTTTGTGCCGCAGATGCTGAACTACGAGTCGGTGGGCGGCGTGAATTTCAAAAAGGGCTGCTACCCCGGGCAGGAGGTGGTGGCCCGCAGCCAGTTCCGTGGCACGCTGAAGCGCCGCGGCTTCATCCTGCATGGCGAGGTGGCCATGGTGGCCGGCCAGGCGGTGTTTGCCGCGGCCGACCCGACCCAGCCGGCCGGAACCATTGCGCTGGCCGCACCCTCCCCGCTGGGCGGCTTTGACGCCATCGCCTCGCTGCAGGTGGCCGCCACCGAGGGCCCGCCGCTGCACCTGGCCGCTGCCGACGGGCCGGCGCTGGCGCTGCGCGCCCTGCCCTACGCCCTGCTCGACGACATCTGAGCACCCAGGCGGCCCCATGTGCCTGAGTGCGCTGGCCATTGGCGTCCACCCCCGCTGGCCGCTGGTGCTGGCCTCCAACCGCGACGAGTACCGCAGCCGGCCGGCCGCAGCGCTGGCCGAATGGGCACTGCCCAACGGCCGGGTGGTGGTGGCCGGTCGCGACCTGCAGGACGGCGGCACCTGGCTGGGCACCACGCCCAGTGGCCGCCTGGCCCTGCTGACCAATGTGCGCCAGGGCCAGCCTGAGCGCGGTGCCCGCAGCCGGGGCGAACTGGTCACCCGCTGGCTGGCCGGTGACGGTGATTCGGCGGCCTTCGCCGCCGCGCTGGAGCACCGTGACTACGCCGGCTTCAACCTGGTGGTGGGCGATGTGCACCGCGGCGACTGGCGCTATGTGTCGAATGGCCTGGCGCCGGCCAGCCGGGCGCTGGCGCCGGGCTTGTACGGCCTGTCGAATGCCGCGCTCGACACCCCCTGGCCCAAAACCCTGAGGCTGAAACAGCGGCTGGCCGAGGCCCTGGCCGAAAGCACCAGCGACAGCGCACTGGCCGATGCGCTGATGGCCGCGTTGCAAGACCCGGCCCGTGCCTCCACCGACGCCCTGCCCCAGACCGGCGTGCCGCTGGCCATGGAGTGGGGCCTGTCCAGCGTCTGGGTTGACCTGCCCGAGGCCGGCTACGGCACCCGCTGCAGCACGGTGCTGGTGGCCACGGCCGAAGGCACCACCACCCGGGTGGCGTTGCGCGAACGCAGCTATGCCTCGGCCTCCACCGAGGCGCACTGCAGCCTGGTCTGGTAGCGGGGCGCGCTCAGGCCAGCGCCAGCCGCATGCCGATGTGGGGAATACCGGCCTCGTCGAAAGGTTCGCCATGGGCGACAAAACCGGCCTGGCGGTAAAAGCCTTCGGCGCTGCGTTGGGCATGGATGGCCACGGCCTGGTCGCCGCGCGCGCGGGCCTGGGCCAACAAGGCTTGCAGCACCTGCTGGCCCAGACCGCTGCCGCGCAGGTCGTGGCGCACCGCCATCCGGCCCAGTCTGGCCACGCCATCCAGCGCCGGCAGCAGCCGGCCGGTGGCCACCGCCATTCCGAGCCGGTTGCGGGCCACCAGGTGCCAGGCGCGGGCGTCGTCCTCGTCCCATTCCATGGCCTCGGGCACGCCCTGCTCGGCCACAAAAACGTCGCGGCGCAGCGGCGCGCCCAAAGCCTGCAGCGCCGTCCAGTCGCCGCCGTCCAGCGTGACCATGGCCTCGCCGGCCTCGAAACCTTGCATGGCCCCTCGCAGCGCATCGGGCACAGCCTGCGAGGTCTGGGTGGCCGGGTCGGCGTACACGTAGACCAGCTCGCCCGACACCAGCTCGGTGGCGCCGCGGAACACGGCGGCCGAAAACACCAGCGACGAGCGGCCGATGCGCGCACAGCGCATGCCGATGTCCAGCTGGTCGTCGTAGCGGGCCGAGGCGTGGTACTCCAGCGTGGCTTTCTTCACGTAGAGGTCACCGCCCAGCTGAACTATCGCGGCCTCGTAAGGCAGGGCCATGGCGCGCCAGTAGTCGCCAACGGCGGTGTCCAAGTACATCAGGTAATGGCCGTTGAAGACGATTTTTTGCATGTCCACCTCGGCCCAGCGCACACGCAGGCGGTGGAAGAAACGGAAGTCGTCGCGGGTCAATGGCATGGCGTTGGCAAGGGTCAGGTTGACAGAATGGTGCCGCTCAGGCGGCGCGGGCAAAAGCCTCGCGCAGCGCCCGCGCGGCGTCGGCATGGGCAGTCAAGGCCTCGGGAATGGCCCGGCCCATCTTGATGAATTCGTGCACCACGCCGCGGTAGATTTCCAGATCGACCGCCACGCCGGCGGCGCGCAGTGCGTCCCCGTACAACACACCTTCGTCGACCAGCGGGTCGCATTCGGCCAGGCCCAGCCAGGCCGGCGCCACACCGGCGTGGTCGGCCGCGTTCAACGGGGCAAAACGCCAGTCGCTGCGCTGTTCGCGCGGGATGTACTGGTCGAAGAAATAGTCCACATGGGCTTTCTCCAGCACAAAGCCGTGGCCGAAGCGGGTGTGGGACGGCGTGTCCTGGTGGGCGCAGGTGCCGGGGTAGAACAGCAGCTGCAGCGCCAGCGGCAGGCCGGCGTCGCGGGCCAGCAGCGCACACACGGCGGCCAGCGTGCCACCGGCGCTGTCGCCGCCCACCGCCAGGCGCTGGCCGTCCAGACCCCAGGCATCGGCCTGCGCAGCCACGCCTTGCAAGGCGGCCCAGGCGTCGTCCACCGCCACCGGAAAACGGTGCTCGGGCGCCAGCCGGTAGTCCACCGACACCACCGCGCAGTGGGCCTGGGTGGCCAGCACCCGGCACAGGGTGTCGTGCGAGGCGATGCTGCCCACGGTGAAGCCGCCGCCGTGGAAATACACCAGCACCGGCAGGCGCTCGGTGCTGGGGGCCAGCAACCGGGCTGGGATGGCGTGCCCGTCCGGTGCGGTCAGCGTCAGGGGCTCGACCCGGGCCATGGCGGGCGCGTTCAGTTCCAGCACGCCGGCGCCGGCCTCGTAGGCGGCGCGGGCCAGGGCCGGTGACAGGCTGTGCAGCGGGGGACGGTTGGCGCGCGCCATGCGGTCCAGCACGCCACGCATGGCGGCAGTCAACAGGCTGGGGCTCGGGCTCGGGCCAGGTGCGGTGGGGGACATGGCGGTATTCGACCACAAGGCCGGGGCCTGGGCGGCCCTGGGCCTCACTCCAGCGCGGGCAAGACGGGCAAATCGGCGGTGCTGATGGTCTGGGCCTGGTCGGCGGCCACACCCACGGCACGCAGCACCAGCTCGGCGGCGTCACTGCCGGCGTCGCGCCAGGTCTTGTGGCCTTCGTGCACCATGCGCATGGCCGACAGCACCGTGCCGCCGATCATGGCCAGCACCGACGGCATCTGCTCGGGTCGCACCTGGAACCGGCCCACCGCCAGACCTTGCTCCACATCGTGCTGCGGCAGGCCGATCAGCAAGGCCTCGAAAGACGGTGTGAACAGGGCGTAGCGCATCATGAAATGGCCCCAGTAGCGCTCCTCATGGGAGCGCCGGATGAAGAGCCGGATGGACAGCGCCAGCCGGCGCTCGGGCGCGGCCACACTGGCCAGCGCCAGGCCCAGCCGCTCGCTCATCTCGGCCACCACATGACTGGACACGTCGGTGAACAAGGTGTCGAGGTCGCCGATGTTGTTGTAGATGGTGCCGCGGGCCACCCCGGCAATCTGCGCCAGCTCGCTGACATTGACCTCGGGGTCGCCGCGCTCGGAAAACAGCTGCATGGCCGCCTTGTAGATGCGGGCCATGCGCGGGTTCAGGGCCGGTGCTTCTTCGGTGCTGGTGGCTGCTTTGTTCATTCAGGGTGCGCAGTGTAGTCGCCGCGGCCAGACCGTTGCCGGTCTGACCGCCAGCGCGTCAATTGCCTGGCAGGAAAATCTGCTTGACCGGCGACAGCCATTCGAACTGTTCCACCGCCAGCGGCAGGAAGGCGACGATGACCAGGCCCACCGTCATCACCACCGAGGGCAGAATCCACCGCTCGTAGCGCTGGTAAAAGCCCAGCGATTTGACCTCGGCATCGGCGGCGTCGATTTCCGCCTCGCCAATGACCTGTCGGGTCAGCAGCTGGTTCAGCGCCACCGGTGGCAGCAAATAGCCCAGCTCAAAGGCCACCAGCACCATCATCCAGAAATGCACCGGGTCGATGCCGTTGTTGTAGGCGATGGGTGCCAGCGTGCTGGACACCAGAATCACCGCGCCAAACGGGTCCATGATCATGCCCAGCAACACCTTGGTCACCAGCAGGAAGGCCATGGCGATCCACACGTTGGCGAAGGTCTGGGGCGCATGGCTCATGATTTCCGAGCGCTCCACCACCCCGCCCACGGCCATCGACAGCGCCATCAGCGTGATCAGCGAGCCGATGTGGCCAATGGTCTCATTGGTGGCAAAACGGATCGCCGGCTCCAGCTTTTCGGCCGGCACATGGGCCTCGTGGGTCGCCGTCTTGGGCGCCACCACCGGCGCCGGGGCCGTCTTGCGCCGGCTGTTGAGCCACTTGTCCAGAATCAGCAACAGCAGCATCAGCACCGGCATGATGGTGGGTGCGCTGATCTCGTTCAGCGAGGTGTCCAGCGCCAGCGCGTAGAACAGGATGATGGCAAAGGTCACCGCCACATAGGGCAGCACATGCACGCTCTCGCGCAGCATGGCGCGGATGGCGACCATGGGCACCTCGACCTGCTCGCGCTGGGTGCGGCGCAGCTGCGACGCCAGGAAGAACAGCGTGGAGGTCAGCAAAAAGACGAACAGGCCCCAGTGGAACAGCTTGGCCGTGGTGACCTGCTTGTTCAGCATCGCAATCAGCACCACCAGCAGGCAGGGCCGCAGCACCACGCCCAGCGAGCCCGACATCGCGGTGGCGGCCAGCGCGAACTGGCGCGTGCCCCCGGCATGCAAGACCTCGCGGTAAATGATGCCGCCGGCGGCGATCACGAAGATGCCCGAGGCGCCGGTGTAGGCGGTGGGTACCGCCGCGGCCAGCAGGATGATGTAGGTCAGCAGCTCGGGCGACAGGCGCCAGGGCCGTAGCAAATTCATGAAGCGGTCGACGATGTCGGTCTGCTTGAGCAGCATGCCGGCCAGGATGAACAGGCCCAGGTTCAGGAAAATCGTCGGCAGCTCCATCAACTGGTTGATGTAGATCGCCAGGCCTGACGGGTGGCCGTGGGTGATGAAGTACAGGCCACACAGAATGCCCATGGAGGCAAACAGCGGCACAGACAACAGGGCCAGGCCCCAGCTGCCGGTGCCCGCCGTGGCCGCCGGCGGTTTGACCAGGCGAACCACCGAAATGCCCAGCATGACGACGAACATCAAACACCACAACAGGTGCAGCAGCGGATGCTCGATCACCAGGCCGGTGTCACGGGTGATCTGGTAGTAACGGATGCTGGAGAACAGCAGCAGCGCGGAGGCGATGGCAATCGACAGGTTCTGCAGCAGGTAGTCGCGGGTGTAGCGCGGCGGCCGGATGCTGATGTGGTGGTGGCCCAGGGTGGTGGTCACCGCAGCCAGCGCCAGAATCAGCAGCAGAATCAGCGGCCGGTTGTCGGTGCCCACCTGAAACAAGGCGAAGAAGCCGGTTTCCAGCGTGCGGAAAACCTTGACCGCCGGCGTGATGTGGTTGACCACCCGTTCGTACAGCCCCTGCTTCAGCCGGCATTCGTCGCGCGCGCCTTCGAGCGCGGCACGCTGGTCGGTGCCAGCGCCGCTGGGGGCGTCGCCAAACAGCGCGTCCACCGCGTCGGCCGGCGCCTTGGCCTTGGGCGCCGTCCCGCCCTGCCCCGAGGCCAGCAAGGCCTCCAGGTCGGGGTTGGGGTCGCAGCTTGGCTTCTGCGGGTCGCCGCGCAGCATGAAGTACTGCACCTGCGCCGCGGGGTCGCCAAACATGGTTTCGCCCAGCTGCAGCATGCGGCCATGCAGCATCTCGCCGGTGCTGATCACCAGCGTCAGCACCAACAGCAGGAAAACTGGCAGGCTGGCCAGCCACTCCAGGCCGCTGCGGTTCAGGAATCGACCGCCTCCGTCAACCGTGCTCATTTAGTTCCACTCTTCCTCGGACTTGGAGGCGCACTCGGAGTCGGCCGCGTTCAGGCTGCAGCGCACGCGCTTGAGCACCTTCAGGCCGGTCTTGTTGTACAGGCCTTGCTTGGCGATGTCGATGCGCGACTCGCGCAGCATCAGCGTGTATTTGCCACCGTCGGCCGAGCCCAGGTCCATCCAGGTCTCGGCGGGAATGCTCAGTTCGGCGGCGTCGATGGACTTCTTCGCACGGTCAAACTGGCTCAGCCAGTACTCGCGCGACTTCTGCCCGTAGCCGGCCGGGAACTTGCTCTGGTTGATGATCATCTGGGCGGTCAGGATCAGGATGGGGAAACGCACCACGGCGCCCTTTTTGCCCACGCCCTTGTGCAGTTCCAGCGGCTTGTAGGCCAGCGCGGGCGCGGCCACAAAGTCCACCGAGCCGTTGTTGAACTTGGTCGAGAAGTTGCTGATGTCGGCCGACACCGGCTGGGCGCCGATCTTCTGGATCATCACCGCCTGGGCCTTGTCGTAGTCGAAGGCGGCCATCTTCTTGCCGGCCAGCGCTTCCACCGAGTTGATCTTGCGGTCGTTGACGATGGGATAGGCCGCGCCCATGGGCAGGATGCCGGCCACCTCGTAGTTGCCTTCCACCATCAGCTTGGCGGCTTCCGGACGGGCAAAGGTCTGGATGGTGCGGCGCACCACCTCGTAGCTGGCCGGCAAATCGATCTTGCCGCCGCGCAGGATGGTCGTGGAGCCCAGGGTGTCGATGGACGCGGCCACCGCATTGAACTGGCGGGTGCGGAAACCCATGGCGATCACACCGTCGCACTGGCCGGTGCGGAAGTCTTCGGTGGCCACACGCTCGTCGGTGTAGGCCTTGAGCTCCAGCTGCACGCCCAGCTTCTGCATTTCCAGGGCGTAGTCCTTGGCCAGGTCAAAGACGTCGCCGCTGTTGCCCAGCAGGTCGTAAACACAGACTTTCTGGCCAGCACTGGCGCTGGCGCCAATGGCCAGGCCCAGGCCAATCAGCGCGGCCGTGCGGAGGGATTTGAATGCGGTCATGAACACTCTCCTTCAAAGGGTTGGGCGCCACCGCTCGGCGGCGCAGAAAACAGGGAAAAGAAAAAACAGGGGGAAATCACCAAATCACTTCAGGAACTCGCTGGCATCGATGTTGTCTTTGCTGGCCGTGGCCTGCTCGTCCCAGAAACTGCCCATGGCGCCGACCGGGGTGCGGGCGCCGGTGCCCAGCGTCCAGTCGCGGTCGGACATGTGGCGCAGCGAGGTGGCGGCGGCTTCATCGATGTAGCGGTATTCGGGGCTGGGCTTGAAGTCGCTGACGGTGGCCGAGCGGCGCAGGATCTCGCGCACCCGGCGCTTGTCGTCGGAGAAGCCGCTGCCGATGGCTGCCAGCACATGGGGCAGTCGCATGCCCTGGCGCTCGCCCAGGGTCATGGCCTGGTTGTAAGTGCCGGGAATGTCCTTGCCGGCCGAGGCGCCAGGCACCACGCTCCACACCGTGGCCTGGATGGCCTGGGGCACCCCCCACCACTTGGTGTTGTCCAGGCAGCCCATCGCGAATTCGGCCTTGGGCGGAATGTCGGTGGGCACGCCCACGGCCTTCTGCGCCGCCACGTCGTTGACCACCGCCTGCAGGCCGGAGATGGTGCCCAGCAGGTAAATCAGCTGGTCAAACTCGGCGTCCTTGCGCTTGAACTTGCCGATCGGGCAGGTCTGGCCGTACTGGAAGCGGTATTTCTTTTCCAGCGCCGCGCGCATCAAATCGAAGGCGGCCAGCTGGCGGCGGGCGGTGCGGTCCAGCAGGCGCTTGTGGTTGGTGCGGGCGTCTAGGGCGTCGCTGGTGCGGCGGTCTTTCTGCGCCCGCAGGTAACGCAGCTCCTCGACATTGGCCTCGTTCTCGGCACACAGGCTGGACGAGGTGGACAAAATGGACTCCAGGCCCGACGGGTCGCCATGGAAGGAGCGGAACGAGGCCACCAGCGGCACCATGGCGGTGGCGTGGGTGCAGCCGGTGTCGAGGTCGGGCACCTGCAGCACCGGCGGCACGGTGTTGCGCTCCATCACCCCCAGGGTCATGTTGGTGGCGCCGCGCTGGATCGATTGGCAACCGGTGAGCAGCGCCAGGCCCATGACCGAGGTGGCCATCAGCAAGCGACGGGACCGCAGCGACAGGCCGCGGGCAGACGGAGAAACTGGAGAGAGACGGGCCATGGTGCAGATTCACAGTAGGTCAAGGAACACCCCATGCGCCGATGGCCTCCTTTGGAGCCCGCCCGGCGCAGGGACACTGGTTCACAACTGTGTCCCTGGCTGCGGCCCCACCGCGCTGAGGCAATGGGTTTTGGCTGTCAGAGTGACATTAGAAACTGATAAATATCAGTGATCTAATTTGAACAGTTATGTTCAATATGATAGCCTTTGACCTAAAGGTGAACCATTCTCGAATACCCTTACACGGCTGTAAGTTTCGAGGTTTTCTGTCAAATATGTGACAGTGTTTGATGGCATTGATGACCTGGGCGAGTAAAAAGCCACAGGTAGGGCCCACCATGGCCCGGAGAAGCCGGCTGACCACGGCGCTGGCCGGGCCGTTCGCCCGTTCATCCCGCCGGTGGCCGAAGCCGATGACGCTCAGCGGAACTGCACCGACACCGGCTGTGCACCGGTCAGGCCGTCGTAGCGCACCACCACCTTCTGCCCCGGTTTGGGCGGCAGCAAGGGGGAGAAAGAGCCCAGACTGATCAACTCGCCGGGCTTCATCGCCAGACCTTCCTTGGCCAGCGCCTGGGCCAGAAACACCACCGCGTTCAGCGGATGGCCCAGCACGTCGCTGCCCTTGCCCTGGCCCAGCGTGGCGCCACTGCCGTCAGACAGTGTCACCACCATGTCGCGCAAGGCGTCGTGCATGGCGTGGCGCTCGCCACGCGTGACCGGCACGGCCACCGGTGTGCCGGTCACGCCCATGCGGGCACCGACGTTGATCGCGCTGATGGACAAGCCGTTCAGTGGCGTGCCTGGCGTGACCACCAGGTCGGGCAGCTCGATGAAGGGGATCACCTGGTCAATCGCCGCCAGCACCTCCATGGGTGTGCTGGCTTGGTTGATGGCCTCGCTTTTCACCCGCACCAGCAGGTCGGATTCGAACAGCGGGCGCGAGCCAAAGCCGGCGTCCACCGTGGCACCATCGGCCAGCAGCATGCCCTGGTAGAGCTTGCCCCAGACCGGCTCACTGGCGTTGAAGCGTTTCTGCACCGCCGGGTTGGTCAGGCCGGCCTTGTAGCCGATTACCGGACCCAGCTTCTGGGCCAGTTGGGCGTTGAACTTGGCACGGGTGCAACTGGCCTCGGCGGCGTTGTCGGGCCCGGCCACGGCGGCCGGCGTGCGGGCCTGCCATTGGGCCACCAGCGCCGTGACCTCGGCGTCGCTGAGGCAGGCGGCGGAACTTGCGGTGCTGGCTATCGCCAACGTGACGCCAATCCACGGGAACAAGGGGCGCATCGCGGTCTCCTGACGTTAAAGTGGTGGTGGCATCCTACAACCGCGAGCGTCCATGGCCTACATCTACTACCTGACCCACATCCAGTTCGACTTTGGCGCGGTCCAGCTGCTGAAACAGGAGTGCGAACGGGTCGGCATCAACCGGCCGCTGGTGGTCACCGACGCCGGGGTGCGGGCCGCCGGCATCCTGCAAAAAGCCCTCGACGCCCTGCCCGGCATGGCGGTGGCGGTGTTCGACCAGACCCCCAGTAACCCCACCGAGGCGGCGGTGCGTGCCGCGGTGGCGCAGTACAAGGCGGCGGGCTGTGATGGCCTGATTGCCGTGGGCGGTGGCTCGGCCATCGACTGTGCCAAGGGCGTGGCGATTGCCGCTACCCACGACGGCCCGCTGACCCATTACGCCACCATCGAAGGCGGCTCGCCCCGCATCACCGACCGCGCCGCGCCGCTGATCGCCGTGCCCACCACCAGCGGCACCGGCAGCGAGGTGGCGCGCGGCGCCATCCTCATCGTCGACGACCACCGCAAGCTGGGTTTCCACTCGTGGAACCTGCTGCCCAAGGCCGCCATCTGCGACCCCGAGCTGACGCTGGGCCTGCCCCCCAAGCTCACCGCCGCCACCGGCATGGACGCCATCGCCCATTGCATGGAAACCTTCATGGCGCCGGCCTTCAACCCGCCGGCCGACGGCATCGGGCTGGACGGCTTGCAGCGGGCCTGGGCCCACATCGAGCGCGCCACCCACCAGGGCGCCGACCGCGAGGCCAGGCTGAACCTGATGAGCGCGTCCATGCAGGGTGCGATGGCCTTCCAGAAAGGTCTGGGGGCGGTGCATTCGCTGAGCCACAGCCTGGGCGGCATTGACCCGCGGCTGCACCACGGCACGCTGAACGCGATGTTTTTGCCGGCGGTGATCCGTTTCAACGCCGAGGCCCCGTCCATCCGCAACGAACGCCGGCTGGAACGCATGGCCCAGGCCATGGGCCTGGCCTCCGCCAGCGACCTGCCCGAGGCCATCCGCGACATGAACGCTCGGCTGGGCCTGCCCACCGGCCTGGCCGCGTTGGGCGTCACGCCCGAGGTGTTTGACCGGGTGATCACCGGCGCGCTGGCTGACCACTGCCACAAGACCAACCCGCGCCTGGCCAGCGCCGACGACTACCGGGCCATGCTGCACGCCTCGCTTTGAACGGCCCCGCCGCGCCCGCGCGGCGGCCTGGCGCCGGTTTGTGAAACAATTTCAACCGCGCCGAGCCCGCTGAGGGCCTGGGCGCGCTCCATGACCCGCCCGCACACCCACTACGACACCCTGCAGGTCGCCCGCACCGCGAGCGACGCGGTGATCCGCGTGGCCTACCGGGCGCTGGCGCAACAAAACCACCCCGACAAGCATCCCGGCAACGAATCGCAGGCGGTGCGGCAGATGGTGCGCATCAACGAGGCCTACAAGGTCTTGTCCGACCCCGCGCTGCGGGCCGGTTACGACAATGGCCTGGTTCACGCCGAACTGGACCCCCACCCCGAGGTCAAGTTCGAGCGGGTGATGCGCGACGCCAGCACCGTCTGGGGCCCCGAGCATTTCTCGCAAACCGTGCAGTGGCCGCCCCAGCCCCACCCGGACGGCAAGGCCCCGCCGGTCCAGCCCTCGGAGGACCCCTGGGCGTTGACCCGCACGCCGTCCCGCCGCCCTGCAGCCCGGCCGGCCCACACCGCCGACTGGCATGGCCCGGAAGATGCCGGCCCACGCGCCTTGCCTTTCCACTGGCCCGCCTGGCCGGCCTGGGCACGTCAGCCCTGGCCGTGGTTGGGTCTGGGCGCGGTGCTGGTGGTGACCAGCCTGGCCTGGGCCTGGACGCGGCTGGGCCAGCCGCCGGCCAACGGCCCGTCTCACAAGGCGCCGGTGGCCGTGGCCGCTGCCGTACCCCAGGTGGCTGCCCCGGTGGCACCGGCCCGCCCCGCCACGCCCGAGTCCGACAAGGCCCGCCAGCTGTACGCCGAAGCGGTGCGCGAGGTGGAGCTGAAACACCCGGCGCTGGATCCGCGGTCGCCGCTGTTCCGCAAGGCGCTGGTGGACGAGGTCAAGACCCGGGCCTACGCCCGCTTGCAACAGGGCATTCCGGCCCACTTGGCGCTGCGCCAGGCGGTCGAAGAGATGGAACAGGCCCAGGCCGCCAGTGGCCTGGGCGGGCTGGCGCTGGAGGGCGACACTTCGCCCCGCATCAGCAGCCAGGAGCCCACGGCGGCCGAGCAGCTGGCGGTCAGCGTGGCCTGCGGCCATTTGTCGCGGCAGACCCAGGAAGCGGCCTACCAGGCCTGCACCCGCAACACCCTGGCCAAGCGCCAGCCCTGAGGGCCCGCCAAGCCAGGCTCCAAAACAAAACCCACCGGGAGCACCGGTGGGTTTTGAGGTTCCTTAAACCAGCTTTTGAAGAAGCTGGGGCCAGTGTGGCCCTGTGCCGCGGCCTGGGGCTTGATCTGCATCAAGTGCGCTGAATGTTCCTGGCCCAACACAGAAACCGGCGAGCGCGGACAATCTCCTGGGTGAGCACCCCACCCTGCCCCCACACCGCCCCGCCATGGCCGGCCGCATCCGCCGCTTGCTGATGGCCGAGCGCCTGCCGGCGCAGCAGACACCCACGCCGGTGCTGTGCCCACTGTGCGACCGCCCGGTGCCGCCTTCGCAGCAGGACGCCCACCACTGGGTGCCCAAGTCCAAGGGCGGACGCGCCACCGCGCTGCTGCACCGCATCTGCCACCGGCAACTGCACGCGCTGTTCACCGAGACCGAGCTGGCCCGCCATTACCCCACGCCCGAGGCCTTGCGCGCCCAGCCCGAGGTGGCCCATTTCGTGGCCTGGGTGCAGACCAAGCCCGACGACTTTTTTGAAACCCCGCGCAAAAGCCAGCGTGTGCGGGGCCGCTGAACCCGGAGCCGCCATGACCCCCATGCCCCTGCCCGACGACCCAATGGACCTGTTGCCACGGTTGTGGGCCGAACTGGCCCAGGCCTGCACCGACCGCCAGCATGGCTGGCGCACCCCGGTGCTGGCCACCCTGGGCCGCGACGACGTTCCTCAGGCCCGCACCGTGGTGCTGCGCGGCGCCGACCCGGTGGCCGGCATGCTGACGGTGTTCACCGACGCCCGCAGCCCCAAGGTGACCGAGCTGGCCCGCGAGCCGCTGGCCAGCCTGGTGTTCTGGAGCCCGGCCCTGCAATGGCAGCTGCGGGTGCAGGCCCAGGTGACCGTGCACCGCCAGGGGCCCCTGGTCGACCAGGCCTGGGCCCAGGTGGCCAACACCACGGCGGCCCGCGACTATTTGTCGGCCAACGCGCCCGGCGCGGCCTGGTCACCGGAGGACACCGACGCACTGCGGCCCGACCACCGGCTGGCAGTGCTGCTGGCCCAGGTACAGACGCTGGACTGGCTGCTGCTGTCGCGCGACGGGCATCACCGGGCGCATTTCGCGGGCGGGACAGGGTCGTGGCGGGTGCCTTGACCCAGGGGCATTACAGTGCTTCCACCCGCCCCATGTCCGGCCTTTCCAGCCACTCGGCAAATTCCTCCGCCAGCCGCTGGCTGGCCGCCACCGCCGTGGTCCAGGCCGCCACCCGGGCGGCGAGGTTTTGGCCGTAGTGGGTGAAGTCCTTACGGTCGGGCAGTTTGGCGTTGGGCAGTGACTTGACCCAGTCCGGGTCGGGCGCCAGCACCAGCATGTTGTCGAGGAATGGCGTGGCGCGGTGGCGCCACTTCAGGCCCTTGTCCAGCCAGCCGGGCACCACCGCTTTCTGGAAATGCGGGTACAGCACAATGCCGCCGGCCGTCTGGGCCGGGTAGTTCAGGTGCAGGTGGTAGTCGGTGATGCCGCCGTCCCAGTAGGCGCCGGGCGGTGCGCCGGGAATGTGGTGCACGGCCTGCAGCACAAAGGGAATCGAGCAGCTGGCCTGCAGGGCCGGGTTGAAGTTGGCCTCGCTCAAGGCCACTTGCCGGGTGCGGTAGTCGGTGCTGGCAAAAGGCAGGGCCGCGCCCGGCGTTGAAAACACCACCCGCTCCAGCCAGGAGCCCATGGCTTTGCGGTGCAGGCCGTTGGTGACAAAAGCGCCCAGGTAGCCCAGCGGCGTGCGCAGGCCATGCTCGCGGCCCAACAGGTGCCGGCCACGCGAGGTGACGATGTGCAGCCGAAAGCGCGGGTGGTTCAGCACCTGGTCCACCCGGCCGCCGTAAAAGTCGACCAGGCTCTGGCCAAACTGGCGACTCACCTGGGCGGCGCTGGGCCGCTTTTGGCCGGGCGGCAATTCGTAGTGCTGGCGGATGTAGTCGTGCTCCAGCCGGGCCAGCGCCTGCACCGGGTCGTCCAGACAGGCGGTGGCCATGCGCCAGGCGCCAATGGACGCGCCCACCAGGTTCACGGGCTGGCTGCTTCGCGTGAGCCAGTCACCAAAAATGAAACGGTCCAGCGGGCCCAGCATCAGGCCTTTGGGGCCACCGGCCGCGGCGGGCACCACCCGCACGTCCTGCGGACGCAGGCCATGGCGGGCAATGTGGGCCCGGGCGGCGGGGCCGGCGTAGAGGCGAAGGGCGGGCATGGGCCTTATTTGCGCAGGCCCTGCAGCTTGGAAAAGGCCGAGGCCATGGCGGTGTTGCCAGGCTGGCTGGGCGCGGCGCGGTGTTGCTGGTGGCGGCCGGCGCCTTCAAAACGGTTGTCGCGTGGGCCGTCGCGGCGCGCCGGAGCGTCGCCCAGCTTCATGGTGAGTGCGATGCGTTTGCGGGCCACGTCGACCTCGGTCACACGCACCTTGACGATGTCGCCGGTTTTGACCACCTCACGGGCGTCGTTGACGAACTTGTGGCTGAGCTGGCTCACATGGACCAGGCCGTCCTGGTGCACACCCAGGTCCACAAAGGCGCCAAAGGCCGCCACGTTGCTGACCGTGCCCTCCAGCACCATGCCTTCGCGCAGATCCTTGATGTCGTCCACCCCCTCGTTGAAGCGGGCCACCTTGAAGTCGGGGCGCGGGTCGCGGCCGGGTTTTTCCAGCTCGCCCAGGATGTCCTTGACGGTGATGACACCAAACCTCTCGTTGGCGAACAGCTCGGGGCGCAGGGTTTTCAGCATCTCGGCGCGGCCCATCAGCTCGGCCACCGGAGTGCCGGTCTTGGCGATGATTTGCTCTACGACGGGATAGGTTTCGGGGTGCACGCCGGTCATGTCCAGGGGGTTGTCGCCGCCGCGGATGCGCAGAAAACCGGCGCTAAGCTCGAAGGTCTTGGCGCCCAGGCCGCTGACGTCCATCAGCTGCTTGCGGGTGCGGAAAGCGCCGTTGGCCTCGCGCCAGCGCACCACCGCCTTGGCCACGCTGGCGCTCAGGCCGGAGACGCGGCTGAGCAGCGGCACGCTGGCGGTGTTCAGGTCCACGCCCACCGCGTTCACGCAGTCCTCCACCACCGCCTCCAGCGTGCGGGCCAGCTCACTCTGGTTGACGTCGTGCTGGTACTGGCCCACGCCGATGGATTTGGGGTCGATCTTCACCAGCTCGGCCAGCGGGTCTTGCAGGCGGCGGGCGATGCTGGCCGCGCCACGCAGGCTGACGTCCACATCGGGCATTTCCTGGCTGGCGAACTCGCTGGCCGAGTACACCGACGCGCCGGCCTCGCTGACCACCACGCGCTGCATGCCACGGTCGGCAAACTCGGCGCGCTTCATCAAGTCGGCGGCCAGCTTGTCTGTCTCGCGGCTGGCCGTGCCGTTGCCAATGGCGATCAGGTTCACGCCGTGTTTTTCGCTCAGCTTGGCCAGCGTGTGCAGCGCACCGTCCCAGTCGCGCCGCGGCTCGTGGGGGAACACGGTGGCGGTGTCCACCAGCTTGCCGGTGGCGTCGACCACGGCCACCTTCACGCCGGTGCGGATGCCGGGGTCCAGGCCCATCACCACCTTGGGACCGGCCGGTGCGGCCAGCAGCAAATCCCGCAGGTTGTCGGCAAAGACCTTGATGGCCACCTTCTCGGCGTCTTCGCGCAGCCGGGCGAACAAATCACGCTCGGTGGACAGGCTCAGCTTGACGCGCCAGGTCCAGGCCACGCATTTGCGCAGCAGGTCGTCGGCGGCGCGACCCTGGTGGCGCCAGCCCAGGTGCTGGCCGATGCGGGCCTCGGCCAGGCTCACCGCCGGGGCCGGCTTGGCGCCGGGCACTGCGGCCACCGGTTCCGGCTCGGGCAGCACCAGCTTGGCGTCCAGGATCTCCAGCGTGCGGCCACGGAACACGGCCAGCGCGCGGTGCGATGGCACGCGGCCGATGGGCTCGTCGTAGTCGAAGTAGTCGCGGAACTTGGCGGTGTCGGGGTCGTTTTCGTTCTTGCCGCTGGCCAATGTGCTCTTGAACAGCCCTTCAGTCCACAGCCATTCGCGCAGCGCCTGCACCAGCGCCGCGTCTTCGGCCCAGCGTTCACTCAGCAGGTCACGCACACCGTCCAGCACCGCCAGCGGGCTGCTGAAATCGGCGCCCTCCACCGTGCCGGCCGGGCTGGTGAAGCCTTCAGCTTCGGCCTGCGGGTTCAGCGTGGGGTCGGTCCACAGCTTGTCGGCCAGGGGCTCAATGCCGGCTTCGCGGGCGATCATGCCCTTGGTGCGACGCTTGGGCTTGTAGGGCAGGTAGAGGTCTTCCAGCTCCTGCTTGGTGGGCGCGGCCTCGATGGCGGCACGCAGCTCAGGGCTCAGCTTGCCCTGCTCGTCGATGCTTTTGAGCACGGTGGCGCGGCGGTCTTCCAGCTCGCGCAGGTAGTCCAGCCGGTAGGCCAGTTCGCGCAGCTGGACATCGTCCAGCCCGCCGGTGACTTCCTTGCGGTAGCGGGCGATGAAAGGCACGGTGGCGCCGCCGTCGATCAGCTCGACGGTGGCGCGCACCTGGGCCACGGACACGCGCAGTTCCTGGGCAATCTGCGCTTCGATACGGGACATCACGGAAGACATGGGCAAGGCAATCAATGGAAAGGAGGCCCGCGCCCATGGGGCGCCGGGCATGGGGGCCAGCCGGTGGGCTAGCCTTGAAAAGGTGGGCAGTGTGCCAGAGTGCGGGCCACCACCGTCACGCTGGGGCCGAAGGCAAACCAGGCCCAGGCGGCGGCCAGGCCGCCCAGGGCGGACAGCAGCAGCCACAGCCACATCCGCCCGGCCCGGGGCGGCGGCACCGGTGGGGAGGCTGGCATGGTGTCAAAGTCCAGTTCAGCCTGGCGGCCATGCCGCTGGGCCTGGGCTTCGCGCAACGCATCCAGGATGTTGGACATGGCCTTACTTCTCGACGATGAGGCGGGGCTCGTTGACGCCAATGGCCCGGTTCAGCTGCATGAAGGTTTCGGCGCCGGCCACGCCGTCGGCTTTCAGGCCGCTGGTGAGTTGGAAGGCAGCGATCTGTGATTTGAGCAAGGCATCGGCCTTCTTGCCCTCGGCCGGCTGGGGGCCGCCCTGCAGCAAGGCCAGCCGCGAACCCAGCCAGTCGACCGGTGGGCCGGAGGCCCCCACCCGCACCTTGCCGCGGTACTCGGGCGGCGCCCGCCACAGCGTGGAGTATTCGCCGCGCCACATCTGCAGCAAGGCGTTCAACGACAGGGTTTGCGACACCCCGCCCACCACCAGCGTGGCCGACTTGGCCGACAGGCCGCTGAGCAGCGCGTACACCGGCTTCTTGCTGTTGTCGTACAGCGTCAGGATGCCGGGCCGGTCCAGCGCCTGCACCGTGGTGAGGGTGGCTTTCTGCTGGTCAAAACACTCGACCTGCTGGGCCGCTGCCAGCGTGCAGGGGTCCCCTGGGCCCAGCTGCAGCTTCCACAGGCCGGCCAGGTCGCGCCAGGCCTCGGCCTCGCTGCGGTGGAAGGCCTTCAGCGTCGGCGCGGCTTCGGCCGCGGTGGCTGGCGGTGATGCGGGGGTGGCGGCGGCGGTGGGTGCGCTGGCCTGGCCGAAGCTCGGCGCCAGCTTGCCACCGGCGGTGACCGGGGCCACCGGCGGGCTGCTCAGCGCCACCGGGGCCGGGCTGCTGCTGGCCGGTGCGCTGGCGCCCGGGCTGGCGGCGGCCAGGGCGTCGGGCGCCGGGGCCGTGCCACCGGAACGCAGGCCCAGGCTCAGCAGGCCAAACACCAGCAGGCCTAGCGCCAGGCCGGCACCCAGCAAGGCATAGGGGTGGGTCTGGGCCAGGCGGGCGGCCAATGAGGCGGGGGCGGCATCGGTGGCCGCCGGGACCAGCACCGAGGGCATGGCCGCCGAGGCCTGCGCAGCCGCCGCTGCTGGCTTGGCTGGCGCGGCCGACGGCTCGTCGTCAAACACCTCGCGGGCGGCCTTGTCGACGATGTCGCGGCCGATCTGGGCCTTGCCGGTGGCATAGGCACCCAGCAGCGTGCGGTCGCACAGCAGGTTGATGCGGCGTGGCACGCCGCGCGACAGCTTGTGGATGCGCTGCACCGCCTTGCGGTCGAACGGCACCTCGCCCACCCGGCCGGCCACCGCCAGTCGGTGGCTGATGTAGTGGGCGGTCTCGGTCTCGGACAGCGCCGGCAAATGGAAGCGCGCAATCACGCGCTGGGCCAGCTGCTCCATGTCGGGCCGGGCCAGCAGCGTGCGCAGCTCGGGCTGGCCGATCAGCACGATTTGCAGCAGCTTGCGCTCGCTGGTTTCCAGGTTGGTCAGCAGCCGCAGCTGCTCGATCACGTCGGCCGACAGGTTTTGCGCCTCGTCGATGATGAGCACGTTGTTCTTGCCGGCCGCATGGGCCTTGAGCAAAAAGGCGTTCAGCGGGTCCACATAGTCGGTGACCGTGGGCGGCGTGGTGCGCGAGGGCTTGGGGTAGCTGACGTGGAACTCGTCGCAGATCGAGCGCAGCAGCTCGATCACCGTGAGCTTGGGGTTGAAGATGTAGGCCACGTTGCAGTTGGCCGGAATCTGCTCCAGAAAGCAGCGGCAGACGGTGGTCTTGCCGGCGCCGATTTCGCCGGTGAGCAGCACAAAGCCGCCCCCGCCGCCCAGCCCGTAAAGCAAATGGGCCAGCGCTTCGCGGTGCCGCTCGCTCATGAAGAGGTAGCGCGGGTCGGGCGAAATCGAGAAGGGGCTTTCCTTGAGACCAAAGAATTCGGTGTACATGGGTCGGGAATGCGGGGTCGGCTGCCGGGTCGGAAAACACCATTGTCACCGCAAGCGGCAGCGGCCTCGACCGAACGCGGCTGGGGAAGACCCGAACCCCGGGTTTGGGGGTTGGGGCCGGGGCACGGGGCAGGACCCGGCTGTAAGAAGCGGGCCGGGCAAGCGACTCTTGGGCACTGGCTCGCCGTCCCGCTTTTTCTTTGTTCTGCCCGAAAGGTTCACCATGTCGCGTCCTTCCCTCCCCTCGCTCAGCCTGGCCACCGCCTGTTTGCTGCTGGCCGCTGGCTCGGCGGCGGCCCAGAGTGCCGCCGGCCAGTGCAGTGCCCAGTCGGCCGCCACCGTCACGCCGGTGCTGGAGCTTTACACCTCCGAAGGCTGCAGTTCCTGCCCGCCGGCCGACAAATGGCTGTCCACCTTCAAGGGCAAAGCCCCGGCCGGCGCGGTGATCGAGGCCTTCCATGTGGGCTATTGGGACTACATCGGCTGGGTCGACCGGTTTGCCGCACCCGCCCACACCAGCCGCCAGCGCCAGGTGGCGGGCTGGAACAGCCTGCGCAGCATCTACACCCCGCAGGCGGTGCTGAACGGGGCCGATTGGAAAAACTGGGGTGGCGCCCTGCCCGCTTCGGCCGCCGTGGCCCAGGCCAGCATCAGCCTGCGCCAGCTGGGTGCCGACCAGTTCGAGGCGGTGGTCACGCCGGCTGCGGGGGCGCCGGCCAACTGGTCGGCCTACTGGACCCTCACCGAACATGGCCACAGCTCCAAGGTCAAGGCGGGAGAGAACGCCGGCGAAAACCTGGCCCACGACTTTGTGGTGCGCCAGTACACCCCGGCCGGCGACTACCGCAGCACGCCCGGCCAGCCGCAGAAGCTGAGTTTTCGCAGCATCGCCGCCACACCGGGCCACCCGCGCCAGGTGAACCTGGTGGTGTTCGATCCCGCCACCGGCAAGACGGTGCAGGCGGTGACGGTGGGCTGCTGAGGCGGCGTCAGGGCTTGGTGCGGCGCCGGGTTTGCGATGGCAGTTCGCCAAAGCGCTGTCGGTACAGCTTGGCGAATTGGCTGGGGTGCTGAAAGCCCCAGCCAAAAGCGATGTCGGTCACCGAGTGTTCGCTGGGCGCGGTGCGCAGTTCCTCGCGCACGCCGCGCAAGCGCATCTCCCGCTGGAAGGCCATCGGCGACTGGCCACGCGCGTTCACAAAGGCCTGGGTCAGGGTGCGCACGCTGACACCGGCGGCCCGGGCCACCGCCTCCCGTGTGGGCACATCACGCAGGTGGGCCATCATGTAGTCCTCGGCCAGCCGCAGGTGGGCTGGTGCGGCGTTCTCCTGCAGCGTGCGTGCCGGCCCCTGCTGGCGCCAGGCCGACAGCAAATGCATGCCGATCAGCTCCTCCAGGTGCCGGCCCAGTAGGCCCTGCGCCACCTGCTCGGTTTTCTCCATCGCACAACGCGCTGCGTAGTCGAGCAGCGGCAACAGGCTGGCCGCGCCGGTGTCGAGCTTGAAGGCGGTTTGCCACATCCGCGGGTCGGCCGGCATGCCGTACCAGTGTTCGTGCAGCTCGGCCATGCGCTGGTGTGAAAACACCAGGTTCAGCGACTGCGTGTCCTGCGAAATCAGCGCGTCGAGGTTGGCGCAGCTGGTGTCCACCACAAAGCTGTCGCCGGCCACCAGCTCCACATCCTGCGTGGCGCGGGAGCTGTAGCGGTTGTGGCCCTGCAGAAGCGTCAGCGCCAGGCCGTTGCCGGCGGCCACCTGGTCCACGCAGGCCTCGATCTGCGCGCCAAACGACAAGCGGCTCAGCGTGAAGGTGCCAATCTGCGCGGCGTACACCGTGGTCGAGGGGATGGCCCGGGTGTCAACCTTGAGTTTGTACGGTGTGTAGAGCTGTTGGGTCAGCGCCAGGATTTCGTCCCAATCGCGCGACTGCGCCACCAGAAAGCGCTCTGTCTGCTGGCCGGCTGCGTCACGGACCAGTGCATTGGATAACAAGGATTCCGTGGCGTGCATCGGTGTCTGTGGTGCCCTGCAGGCTGTGTGGGGTAATGGGGGCGGGGTGTGTCGGTGGTGTCATTAGAAACACTCACCGCCCCTGAACACAAAGGGATTACCCCAGTGAACGAAATGCACAAAAACGCTGCTTGGTTTCCCGCAGGTGATAGCGCGGCCGTTGGCCTCTCCCTACACTGAAGTAGACCAATAGTTCTACACGCGCAAGCCGCACCGTCCCTGTCACCGGGGCGGGCTCAGCGTCCCACAAGGAATAGGGAAAACCATGCACAGCATCCAACACCGTGGCCTGACGGCCTTGCTCGCCACCACGCTGGTGGCCTGCGGTGGCGGCCAGGACGCCCCAAGGGCGGCGGGCGTGGCCGCCAACAAGCCTGCCGAGGCCAGCGCCACCGCCAGCACCCCGCCGCCCAGCTCGGTGGCGGTGGACGGGTCGGTGGTCACGCCCACCGTTTCGCCGGCGGCGCTGCGGGCCAGCCCCGACGCCTACGCCGGCTACCTGAGCACCTTCATGGGGGTGATGGGCGCGGTGACCGACACACTCACGCAGTCGGCCAGCAACTTCCTCTCCGGCCCCAAGGTGGCCAGTGCGCAGATTCAGCGCGCTGACTGCGGTGCCGGCTCCCGGCCTGAAACCGGCTTGCAAGGCCAGGTGCCGCTGGCCGACCGGCAAAGCGGGCGCAGCCAGCAGGGCTACGACTGCAACATGGGCCTGGTGGGCCAGTACCAGGGCGAAGGCGCGACCTGGGTCAACCCCTTCTACGGCCAATGCGCCTACATGGCCACCGCGTTCGCCGGCATCCCCCACAAGCGCTCGCAAGGCGTTCAGGTGGTGGACCTGTCCAACACGGCCCGCCCCAAGCTGTCCACCCACCTGACCAGCCCGGCCTACTTTGCCGGCACCTGGGAGTCGCTCAAGGTCAACGAAAAGCGCGGCCTGCTGGGCGGCGTGGCGGTGGGCGAGGCGCTGGCCGCAGCCTTCTTCGACGTCTACGACCTGAGCCAGGATTGCGCCCAACCCACGCTGACCAACGCCTTCTCCGGCAACCTGACGCTGCCGGCCAATGTGCTGGGCCACGAGGGCAACTGGGCCCCCGACGGCCTGACCTACTGGGCCTCGGGCCTGGCGGCCGGCTCGCTGACCGCGATCGACGTCACCAACCCCAAGAAGCCGCGCATCGTGTACACCGGCACCTCGGTGGTCACCAACCACGGCTTCGAGTTGAGCGAAGACGGCAACCGCATGTACCTCACCACCGCCTTCCCGGCCGGGCTGATCATCCTGGACGTCAGCGACGTGCAGGCCCGCAAGGCCGTGCCCATGGTGCGTCAGGTGGGCAGCGTGTTCTGGAACACCGGCGGCGTGGGCCAGCACACCATCCCGGTCACCCTCAAGGGCAAGCCCTATTTGGTGGCGGTGGACGAGTTCGCCTCCGAGGCGGTCAAGTTCGTCGACATCTCGGACGAAACCAAGCCCAAGGTGGTGGCCAGGCTGCAACTGGAAATCCAGCTCCCCCAGCATGCCGACACCCGGCTGAAAGACACCACCGGCAACGGCCTGTTCGGCTACGAGGCGCATTACTGCTCGGTGGACCGCCGCATCGAGCCCACCGCGCTGGCCTGCGGCTTTTTCCAGTCCGGTGTGCGGGTGTTCGACATCCGCGACCCTTCGGCGGTGAAGGAAATCGCTTACTTCAACCCGCCGGCCCAGGTCGGCCAGGCCGACCGCCTGCACGGCTCCGAGCATGTGTCGGGGGTGGTGGGCAATGTGGGCGCGCTGGCGTTGTCGGACGCCGTCAATGCCAACCAGGCCACGCTGCCCACGCTGTTGGCCCGCGCGCCGGGAAACCCGTCCACCACCGCCAACATGACCGCCGACTACTGCAGTTCGCCGCCCAAGTTCGTTGGCCGCGAGCAGCTGTGGGTGACCTGCCAGGACAACGGCGTGATGGTGCTGAAGTTCAAGAACGGCGCCTACCCTCTGCAGTGACAGGCCCATGAGCACGCCACAACGCCCGCCGCGGCCTGGGCTGCGTTGGCCGCTGCTGTTGGGCATCGCCACGCTGGCCTTTGCCGCCGGCGTCGGCGTCACGCGCTGGGTTGACCAGGCGGCCGCCGCTGCGGCCACGCTGCAGGCCGCCGGCCCCATTGACGTGGGCTTTGCGCAAAGCATGGCCACCCACCATGACCAGGCGGTGGCCATGGCCCAGCTGGTGCGCCGCACGGCCTCGCCCACCATCGCGCAACTGGCCGACAGCATCGCCAGCACCCAGACCCAGGAAATCGGGCAGATGAAGGGCTGGCTGGCGCTGTGGGGCCAGCCGCTGCTGCCCACCGACCGGACCATGACCTGGATGGTTCCCAAGCCGCAGTCCAGCTCCTACGACCCAGCCTATGTGGCCGAGTGCCGCACGGCCGTGGGCGGCATGCCCGGCCTGGCCACCCTCGACGAGTTGGAGGCCTTGCGCACCACCACCGGCCCGGCACTTGACCGGCTTTTTCTGACCCTGATGCTGCGCCACCACGCCGGTGGCGGCCCCATGCTGCGCTACGCCGCCGAACACGCCGAAACCGAGGTGGTGCGGCAGGCCGCGGGCCGCATGGCCTATGAGCAAGGGCGTGAAGCCGGGCAACTGACCCGCCTGCTGCAAAAACTGAATCGCCCATAGACGGTGGTCGACCGTGTTTGTTTGGCGCCGATCAACCCGGCGCCAGCAAGCCCGCCATGTGCATGGCACACTGCCCTTGTGACTGATTCCCCTGCCGCTCCGACCCTGCCTCGCGGCGCGGTGGCCGGCCTGTCGGTGGCGGCCTTTGCCAGCGGCATTTCGCTGCGCATCACCGACGCCATGCTGCCGCGGCTGGCCAGCGACTTTGGCTTGTCGCTGGGTGACGCGGCGCTGGTGATCACGGTGTTCTCGGTGGCCTACGGTTTCTCGCAGCTTCTGTTCGGCCCCATGGGGGACCGTTTTGGCAAGTACCGGGTGATTGCGCTGGCCTGCCTGGCCTGTGCCGTCACCACGGGCAGCTGCGCGCTGGCGCCGGGCTTCGGCGCGTTGTTGCTGGCCCGGGCCTGTGCCGGCGCCACGGCGGCCGCGGTGATTCCCTTGGCCATGGCCTGGATTGGCGACGTGATTCCCTACGACCGGCGCCAGCCGGTGCTGGCCCGCTTTCTGATTGGCCAGATCCTGGGCATCTCGGCCGGAGTGCTGTTTGGCGGCTATGCGGCCGACCACCTGCACTGGCGCACGCCTTTTGTGTCGATTGCGGTGCTGTTTGTCGTGGTCGGTCTGGCCCTGCTGTGGATGGACCGCCGGCTGCCGGCCGACGCCCGCCAGACCCGCCATGCCGAGGGCTCGGCGCTGGCCCGCATGGCCCATGAGTTTGCCGAGATCGGTCGGTTGCCCTGGGCCCGGGTGGTGCTGCTGACGGTGTTTGCCGAAGGCGCTTTTTTGTACGGCGCGTTTGCCTACATGGTGTCGCACCTGCACCAGCAGCATGGCCTGCCGGTGGCCACGGCCGGCGAGGTGGTGATGCTGTTCGGCATGGGGGGCCTGCTGTTCGCGCTGGCCGCCAAACAGCTGGTGCCGCGGCTGGGCGAATCCGGCCTGGCGCTGTGGGGCGGGCTGCTGGTGTGTGGGTCCTACCTGGTGATTGCGCTGGCCAGCCCCTGGGGCTGGGCCGTGCCCGCGGCCTTTGCCGCCGGCCTGGGTTTTTACATGCTGCACAACACCTTGCAGATCAACGCCACCCAGATGGCGCCCGAGCGGCGCGGGTCGGCGGTGTCGGCCTTTGCGGCCAGCTTCTTCATCGGCCAGTCGGTCGGGGTGGCATTGGACGGCCGGCTGATTCCCTGGCTGGGCACCACCGGCGCGCTGCTGCTGGGCGCTTTGGGCGTGCTGGGGGTGGCGCTGAACTTCAGTCGGCTGAAAATAAGGCGCCAGCGGGCGGCCTGACCTGACACACTGGGGGCATTGGCCGCCAGGCCCACCGGGAGATTTGCATGGAACACCAACACCACCGCTTTTGTGAACTGTTTGCCCAGCTGGGGTTGCCCAGTGGCGAGGCCGACATTGCCCACTTTCTGCAACGGCATGCGCCCCTGCCCCCCGAAATCCACCTGTCCGAAGCCGCGTTCTGGACACCCACCCAGGCCAGCCTGCTGCGTGAGAAAAAACAGGAAGACGCCGACTGGGCCGAGTTGGTGGACCAGCTGGACGCGGCCCTGCGCCACGCCGCCTGAGCCTGGCTCAGCGGGCCCAGCCCTCGGGCCGGGTGAGCTCGAAATTGCCCTCGGCCTTGGTGCGGCCGTACCAGTCAGCGCCCATGCGCGAGACGATGTCCAGCTTGGCCGGGTCCACCTGGCCGTTGGCACCGACGATGGCCTCGTCGATGTGGGCCGCCACCACCTCGCCCAGAATCAGGTAGCAAGACGGTTGGTCGGCCGGGTAAGGCGTGAGGCTGGCCAGCCGGCACTCGAAAGCGGCTGGCACGCCGGCCACCCGGCGCGGTTTGACCTGTTCGCTGGGCAGGCTGGCCACCTGGGCGGCGTCGAACTCGCTGGTACCCTGGTCGTAGCCAAACGAGGTCTGGTTCATGGTTTTCACCAGCGCGAACGGCACCAGATTGACCACGAACTCGCCAGTGGCGGCGATGTTGGCGGCGGTGTCCTTCATGCTGCCGTTGCTGTTGACCAGCGGGCAAATCATCAGCGTGGGCGGGGTGTGGGTCACCACCTGGAAAAAGCTGAACGGCGCCAGGTTGGCCACACCGTCGGCCGACAGGCTGGAGACCCAGGCCACCGGCCGCGGGGTGACGGTGGAGGCCAGCCAGTGGTAGGCCTGGCGGGCGCTCAGGTCTTTGAAATCAACGTACATCGGCGCCCTTCAATGCCCGCGCAGCGAGGCCCGCAGCGACTCGCCCAGCGCCGGCTTGTCGGCAAAGGGGTCGGTGGGGTTGCGGGCTTGCAGCACGTCCTCCATGCGGGTGCGCACCGAGGCCAGGGCCTGGGGGTGGCTGTAAATGTAGAACTGGCCGGTGGCCGCCGCGTCAAACACCAGCTGCGCCACTTCGGCCGCGGTGACCTTGCCGCTGGTGACCGCCTTGTCGATCATGGCCTGGCCAATTTTCTGGCTGCGGGTGGGCCGGTCGGCCGCGGCGCTGTCGGGCCGGTTGCGCTGGCTCTGGCTGATGCCGGTGGGCACGAAGAAGGGGCACAGCACCGAGGCGCTGACCTGGTCGCTCACCAGCGCCAGGTCCTGGTACAGGGTTTCGGACAGGCTCACCACCGCGTGTTTGCTGACGTTGTAAATGCCCATGTTGGGCGGCGCCAGCAGGCCGGCCATGCTGGCGGTGTTGACGATGTGGCCGCGGTAAGCCGGGTCTTTTTCAGCAGCGGCCAGCATCAGCGGCGTGAACAGGCGCACGCCGTGCACCACGCCCATCAGGTTGACGCCCAGCACCCATTCCCAGTCCTGGACGGTGTTCTCCCACACCAGGCCGCCGGTGCCCACGCCGGCGTTGTTGAACACCAGGTGGGGCGCGCCAAACCGCTGGGCCACCTCGGCGGCCAGGGCCTCCATCTGGTCGGCATTGCTCACATCGACCCGGCGCGCCATCACCGTGGCGCCGGCGGCGCTGAGTTCGGCCTCGGCGGCGTTGAGCGCGTCCTGCTGCACGTCCACCAGCACCAGGTTCATGCCTTTTTGCGCGGCGATGCGGGCGCATTCCAGACCGAAGCCCGAGCCGGCGCCGGTCAGCACCGCGGTTTTGCCCTTGAAGTCGGTGATCATGCCTCGGCCTTTTTCAGCACAAAGCCGATGCGGGGGAAATGCACATGCACGGTGCCGGCGCGCTCGTCGGTGCGGCGCAGCGTGTAGTGCATGCGGGTGGCGGCCACCAGCTCGCCCACGGTGGCCTCCAGGCCAAAACTCTCGGCAGTGACGCTGACCTGGCTGCCCAGCGCAATGCCATGCTCGTCCTGGAACACCTCGGGGCTCACCGGCGCGGGCTGGCTGGCGGCGGCGATGGCGATCGCTTCGGTGGATGTCAGTGGTGTGGCGCTGCCATGGCCGATGGCGGCCATGCGGTCCATCCATTCCAGCACATGGGGCGTGGCGTCAAAAATGGGCGCGACCGCCGGAATGCCACGGCTGAACCACAGCGGGTGGTAAACCGACAAATCCGCCACACAGGGCTGGTCGCCGAACAGAAAGGTCTGGCCATCCAGCATGTTGGCAATGCGGCGCAGGTAGCTTTTGTAGGCCGCGGCCGCGTCGCCAGGGTGCATGCGGGGGGTGCCGCCGCGCATCGCGGCACGGTCCGCACCAAAGGCCTTGGCCTGGTCCATGCTCATGCCACGCATCTGGAAAAACGATGCCGCGCCGGCCGGGTTGAAGTTGTGCGCCATCGAGGTGTTGAACAGCGTGCTGTCGGCCCATTGCGCCACGATGCGGGCCGCGCCCTTGTGGCTGTCGGGGTACAGCGCCGGCGTGGGCTGGCGGTGCTCCAGCACGTCACAGATCAAGGCGGTGTCGCAGTAGATGTCGGCTCCCACCTGCAGGAAAGGCGTGCGGCGGTAGCCACCGGTCAGCGCCAGCACGTCGGGCTTGGGCATGACGTTGGGCACATGGACCGAGCGCCAGGCCAGGCCTTTGAGGCCCAGCGCCAGCCGCGCCTTTTCAGCGAACGGCGACATCGGGTAGTGGTGCAGGATCAGTTCAGACACGGGGTTTCCTCTCGGCAAAGATCAGGCCCAGGGTGTCGCGCACATCGCGCACCTCGGCGCCTTGCAAGGCATTTTTCTCTTGCAGCAGGCGGTGCAGCCGCGGCAAATGGTAATGCGGCACCGCCGGGTACAAATGGTGTTCCAGGTGGTAGTTCACATGGTGGGGGAACAACACCGCCCGGGCCAGCCAGTTGCCCAGCGTGCCGCTGGTGTTGTTGCTGCGCGCGGCCGTGAGTGGCGAGCTCAGGTCGGTGGTGGCGCCATGCTCGCAGATGGCGCGCAGCCGCAAGATGGGCTGGATCACGGTCAGCATGGGCAGCAACCACAGCACAAGGTACATCAACAGGCCGGTCCAGCCGCCCAGGGCCAGCGCCAGCAAGGGCGCCGCCCCATGGAAGCCCACCACCATCCAGCGGTCTTGCCGGGCGGCGGCGCGCAGCTCGGGCGAGGTGTCGTTCAGCGGCCGGATTTCACCGGGGGCGTCGTCGTTGATGGCCGGCGAGCCAAAGAAATAGGCATAGGTTTTCCAGGCGTTGAGGCCACAGAGGTCTTCGGCCAGCTTTTTCCACAAATAGGCCTTGCCACGCGGGTAGCCGCCGTGGATGGCGGTGTCCGGGTCCAGCTTGCCGAACAGGTTGTTGTGGTGCAGCCGGTGGGTCACGCGGTAGGTGCACATGGACACCCCGCTGCTCATGCCAATCAGCCGGCCCACCCCGTCATTGACGCTGCGGTGGGCAAACAGCCGGTAATGCGCGGCCTCGTGGGCCAGGATGAACAGGCCATGCTGGGCAATGCCGATCACCAGCACACTCAGTGAGGCGATCCAGGGGTTGGGCCAGTTCAGCACCGCCAGGGCGATGGCCGCGCCAATGACGCCCAGCGTCTGGCCGATCGCCAGCAGCGAGCGGGCGGTGGAGAGCTGCGTCAGCGGCGCCAGCTCTTGCGCACTCAGGATGCGTCTGGCCTCGGCGTTGCGCGAACCCACGGCCGCGTGCAGGGGCCGCAGGTCGTTGCGGAATTCTTCGCCGGCACGGGCGGTGTCGGCAGCGGGCTGAACGACGGGGTTGGCTTCCATGGGGTGTCCCTCAGTGGCCCACCGGGTGGGGTGGCTGTGTGCATTTTCGGCCAGAACCGGCCACCCTGCCCGCCCCGCTGTCTTGCGCGGGACCGGGCGTCGGGGACGGGTTCAGTCGGTGGGAATGGTTTGCAGCGGCTGCACCGCGCGCGGCCCGACCGGCAGCCGCTTGATGTACTTGAAGGTGCCGGTGGCGTGGGCACAAGCCCGGCCCTCCGCGTCGAACACCGTGGCCTCGGCAAAGGCCATGGTGGCGGTGCGGTGCTTCAGAATCCCCTGGGCCTGCAAGGCGCCACGGGCCGGCTGCATGAAGCTGGTTTTCATCTCGATGGTGACCACGCCCATTTCCTTGGCCACACTGCGCGCCGCCACCGCCATCGCCACGTCCAGCAGCGTCATGCAAGCGCCGCCATGGGTCACGCCAAAGGAGTTCAGGTGCTCGGGCTTGGGCGTGTAGGCGATGGTGGAAAACCCGCCATCGAAACGCTCCAGCGTGAAGCCGAGGTGGTGGACAAAAGGAATCTCAACGCCGAAATTCATCATTCATGGCTTCCTTATGACTCCCCTGAGCGTCGCGAGCGGGCGTCAGGCAAGGCGGACGGAGCGCAGCCACCGGAACGTACTTTTGTACGTGAGGATGGCGAGCACCGCCCAACGCCGCATCACGCCCGCGCAGCAGCTCAGCCACCGGTGATGACGCTGACGCCGCCGTCCACCGCCAGCCATTGACCGGTGATGTGTCGGCCTGCGTCCGACGCGTACAAAACTGCCAAGCCCTTCAGGTCTTCGTCACCGCCCAGCCGCCGCAGTGGCGCACCGGCAGCCAGCTTCTCCTCGCCCAGCCGCTCCAGCGTGCCGGCCGTCATCTTGCTGGGGAAAAACCCCGGGCAGATGGCGTTGACGTTGATGTTGTAAGGCCCCCATTCACAGGCCAGCGCCCGGGTGAAATTGATCACCGCGCCCTTGGAGGTGTTGTAGGCGATGGTCTTCATCTCGCTGGGGTTGCCGCCCAGGCCGGCAATGGAGGCGATGTTGATGATGTGGCCCGCGCGGCGCGGGATCATGCTTTGTTTAGCCACCTGCTGGCTCAGGATGAAATAGCCGCGCACGTTGAGGTTCATCACCTTGTCCCAGGCCTCGACCGGGTGGTCTTCGGCCGGCGAGCCCCAGGCGGCGCCGGCATTGTTGACCAGGATGTCGATGGCGCCCATGCGCTGCAGGGTGTCGTCGGCCAGGCGGCGGATGTCTTCTTCCTTGGCGCAATCGGCGGCGATCCAGCGGGTGTCGATGCCGGCGGCCTGCAGTTCGGCCGTGGCTTCCTCCAGGTCGGACGCCTTGCGCGAACTGAGCATGATGCGGGCGCCGGCCTCGCCCAGCGCCTGGGCGATCTGCAGGCCCAGGCCACGCGAGCCGCCGGTCACCAGCGCGGTTTTGCCGGTCAAATCAAACAGTTGCTGGACGGTACGGGTCATGCGGTGCAATCCTTGGGTGCAGGGTTGGAATCAGTCGGCCATTGTGGCGCGCTGCCTGGGCACGCCATGTCACGGCGGCGATATGGGGCCGGGCCCTCAGTCCTTGTTGGGCAGCCGCGAGCGAACGTAGATCAACACCGCACCCACGGCGGCCAGCAGGCCACCCACCGCCACCAGCGTGGTGCCCAGCGCCTCGTCGCTGCGCTGGGTGTACAGGCCCAGGCCCAGGGTCAGCAGGCCCAGGTAAATCAGCGCCCAGATCAGGCTGTGCAAACGGGCATAGGGCTTGGGTGTGCTCATCAGAAGGCGTCCTCGTTCATGTCGGCACAGGTCATGTCGCGTTGCGACACCACCTGCAGCCAGGCGCCGATTTTCGGCAGTTCGTAATGGTAGAAGTAACGCAGGGCGCGGAGCTTGCCCTCGATCAACAAGGCGTCGACGGCTGCCCCACCCTCTGTGGCCGATTGTGCGGCCAATGCCACGTCCAGCCAGACCCAGGCCAGCACCGTGTGGCCAAAGGCCTGCAAATAGGGCACGGCGTTGGGCAAGGCCTCGGCCGGGTTGGCGGTGGCCCAGGCGGCCTTGGTGGCCGCACCCAGCTGCTGCAAAGCCTGGGCCAGTGCGTTGGCATGCGCCGCCAGCGCGGGCTGCTGGATGGCGCGCTCCACCGTGGCGTTGATGCGGCCGGCCAGCAGCTGCAGGCCACGACCATTTTCCATCAGCACCTTGCGGCCCAGCAGGTCCATGGCCTGGATGCCGTGGGTGCCCTCGTGGATCATGTTCAGGCGGTTGTCGCGCCAGTACTGCTCGACCGGAAAGTCGCGGGTGTAGCCATAGCCGCCATGGACCTGGATGGCCAGCGAGTTGGCCTCCAGACACCATTCGCTGGGCCAGCTCTTGGCAATGGGGGTCAGCACCTCCAGCAGCAGCCTGGCCTCGTCGGCCGCGGCCGGCTCACCGGTGTGTTGCTCATCCACCAGCCGGGCGCAGTACAGCTCGAGGGCCAGCGCGCCCTCGCAGTAGGACTTCTGCGCCAGCAGCATGCGCTTGACGTCGGCATGTTCGATGATGCGGATCTGCGGCGCGGCAGCGTCCTTGCCGGCCGGCCCCATGGCCCTGCCCTGCGGCCGGTTCTTCGCGTAATCGAGCGACGCCTGGTAGCCGGCCATGCCCAGCATGGTGGCGGCCATGCCGACGCCGATGCGGGCCTCGTTCATCATGTGGAACATGCAGCGCAGGCCCTCGCCGGGGCGGCCCACCAGGTAGCCCACGGCGCCCGGTTGTCCATCAACGGGGTACCTGCCCTCGCCGAAGTTCAGCAGCGTGTTGGTGGTGCCGCGCCAGCCCAGCTTGTGGTTGAGGCCGGCCAGCGCCACGTCGTTTCGCACGCCGGTCAGCTGGCCTTGCGTGTCGACCAGTTTCTTCGGCACGATGAACAGCGAAATGCCCTTGACCCCCGGCGGCAGCTTGCCGTCGGCCCCCGGAATCTTGGCCAGCACCAGGTGAACGATGTTCTCGGTCAGCTCGTGTTCGCCGGCCGAGATCCACATCTTGTTGCCCTTGAGCCGGAAACGTGGGCCCAGCGGGTCGGCCTCGAAGCCTTCGCCGTCGGGCACGGCCCGCGTGGCCACGTCGCTCAAGCTGGAGCCTGCCTGCGGCTCGCTCAAACACATGGTGCCCGACCAGCGGCCGGAGAACTCGTTGAGCGCAAACACCTGTTTTTGCAGCGCGCTGCCATGGGCCATCAACAAATTGGCGTTGCCGGTGGTCAACATGCCCGAGCCTATGCTGACCGAGGCCATGGAGAAGAAGGCGTTGGCCGCCGCCTCCACCGTGTAGGGCAGCTGCATGCCACCGATGTCCTGGTCTTGCGCGGCGCTGAGCATGCCGGACTCGGCATAGGCCTTGTGAGCGTCGTGGGTGGCCTGTGGCAGGTTGACCTTGTCGCCGTCGAATTGCGGCTCCTGGGTATCGACCAGCCGGTTGAAGGGCGCAAACTTCTCGCGGGCGATGCGCTCGCAGGTGTCGAGCACCGCGTCGAAGGTCTCGCGGGAGTGGTCGGCGAAGCGGGGGCGCCGGGTCAGCGCCGCCACGTCCAGCCAGTGGTGCAGCAGGAAATCCAGGGTGGTTCGCATGGCGAGGTCCGGAAAAGTGGGGCCAGAGCGGCCGGGAAATCAGGCGGCCAGCGGCTCGGCGGCAGCCTCGTTGCGGGCCACCTGGGCTTGTACCAGCGCACACAGGCGCTCCTGGCCGTCTTGCACCACCAGCAGCTCGCAGCGGCACAGGGCCTGGGCCACGCCCAGCTGCACCGTGTGGGCACGGGCTATCAATCGTTCCCCCACCGCGGGGCGGATGTGGTGGGTGGTGGTGCTGGGCAGCGTGACCGGGCTTTCCAGCGCCGTGCCGCCGGCGAAGGCCATGGCGTTGTCGGCCAGGTAGGCCAGCACGCCGCTGTGAACCGCGCCGTCGTGGCTCAGCAGCTGGGCGGTGATGGGCAGCTGCAGCTCGGCGTCGCCGGGGGACAAAGCCACCATCTCGGCGCCGAGCAGCACGCTGAAGGGCTGCGAAGCCAAAACCTCGCGACCGAACTTCAGCCAGATCGACGGTTTGCCCATGCAGCGGGTGTCAGAGGACTTCGAAAATGCCGGCCGCGCCCATGCCGCCGCCGATGCACATGGTGACCGCGACACGCTTGGCGCCGCGGCGCTTGCCTTCGATGAGGGCATGGCCGGTCAGGCGCTGGCCGCTGACGCCATAGGGATGGCCCACCGCAATGGCGCCGCCGTTCACGTTCAGGCGGTCGGCCGGGATGCCCAGCTTGTCGCGGCAGTACAGGACCTGCACCGCAAAGGCCTCGTTCAGCTCCCACAGGTCGATGTCGTTCACCGTCAGGCCCAGGCGCTTGAGCACCTTGGGCACGGCAAACACCGGGCCGATGCCCATCTCGTCGGGTTCACAGCCGGCCACCGCAAAACCGAGGAAACGACCCAGCGGCTTCAGCCCTTTTTGCTGGGCGTACTTTTCGTCCACCAGCACGCAGGCACCGGCACCGTCGGAAAACTGGCTGGCGTTGCCGGCCGCGACCACGCCACCGGGCACGGCGGGCTTGATGCCGGCGATGGCTTCTTTGGTGGTGCCTGCGCGAATGCCTTCGTCCTGGCTGACCGTGACCTGCTTGGTGCGCAGGCCCATCACCGGATCGGCGACGCCGGCGGTGACGGTGATGGGGGCGATTTCGGCTTCGAACAGACCGGCGGCCAGGGCGGCGCTGGCGCGCTGCTGGCTTTGTGCGCCGTACTCGTCCATCGCGTCGCGGCCAATGCCGTAGCGCTTGGCCACCTGCTCGGCGGTCTGCAGCATGTTCCAGTAGATCTCGGGCTTCTTCTTGGCCAGGTCGAGGTCGCGCAGCATGTGGGTGTTCATTTCCTGCTGAACGCAGGAGATGCTTTCCACACCACCGGCCACATAGACCTCGCCTTCACCGGCGATGATGCGCTGGGCGGCCAGCGCAATGGTCTGCAGGCCCGACGAGCAGAAGCGGTTCACGGTGAGGCCGGACACATTGACCGGGCAGCCGGCCATCAGCGCGATCTGGCGCGCAATGTTGGCGCCGGTGGCGCCCTCGGGGTTGGCGCAACCCATGATGACGTCTTCCACTGCGGCGGCGTCAATGCCGGCGCGCTGGATGGCGTGTTGCACCGCATGGCCGCCGAGGGTGGCGCCATGGGTCATGTTGAAAGCACCCTTCCAGCTCTTGGCGAGCGGCGTGCGGGCGGTGGAGACGATGACGGCGTTGGTCATGACAAGTCCTTAGTTGAATGTTTTGCCTTCGGCGGCCAACTTGGCCAGCAGCGGCGCGGGCTGCCAGAACTTGGCGTCGTCCAGCGGGTTCTGCGCAAAGCGCTTCATCGCCTGCACCACGTTGAACAGGCCCACCTGGTCGGCGTACAGCATGGGGCCGCCGCGCCACAGCGGGAAGCCGTAGCCGGTCAGGTAGACCATGTCGATGTCGCTGGCCTTGGAGGCAATGCCTTCTTCCAGGATGTGGGCGGCCTCGTTGACCAGCGAATAGACCAGCCGGCCGACGATTTCCTCGTCGGAAATCTTGCGCGGCGTGCCGCCAAGGCTCTTGCGGTGTTCGTCCAGCATCTTCAGCACCACGTCCGAGGGGATGGCGTCGCGTTTGCCGGGGATGTAGTCGTACCAGCCGGCGCCGGTTTTCTGGCCGTAGCGGCCCAGCTCGCACAGCTTGTCGGCCGAGGCGCTGTACTTCATGTCCGGCTTTTCCTGGTAACGGCGCTTGCGGATGGCCCAGCCGATGTCGTTGCCGGCCAGGTCGCCCATGCGGAACGGGCCCATCGCAAAACCGAACTTCTCCACCGCCTTGTCGACCTGCTGCGGCGTGCAGCCCTCGTCCAGCAGGAAACCGGCCTGGCGGCTGTACTGCTCGATCATGCGGTTGCCGATGAAGCCGTCGCACACGCCGGACACCACGGCCGTCTTCTTGATCTTCTTGCCCACCGCCATGATGGTCGCCAGCACGTCCTTGGCGGTGGCCTTGCCACGCACCACCTCGAGCAGCTTCATCACATTGGCGGGGCTGAAAAAGTGAGTCCCGACAACATCTTGCGGGCGCTTTGTGAAGTTGGCTATCACGTCCACATCGAGTGTGGAGGTGTTGCTGGCCAGGATGGCGCCGGGCTTGCAAACCCGGTCCAGTTCCTTGAACACCTTCTCCTTGACGCCCATTTCCTCGAACACGGCTTCGATCACCAGGTCCACGTCTTTCAGTTCGTCATAACTCAGCGTGGTGCTCAGCAAGGCCATGCGCTGCTCGTACTTGTCCTGCTTGAGCTTGCCCTTTTTGACCTGGGCTTCGTAGTTCTTCTTGATGGTGGCGACGCCGCGGTCCAGCGCGTCCTGCTTCATCTCCAGCATCTTGACCGGGATGCCAGCGTTGAGGAAGTTCATGGAGATGCCGCCGCCCATGGTGCCGGCGCCGATCACGCCCACGGCCTTGATCTCGCGCCTGGGCGTGTCTTCCGGCACGTCAGGGATTTTGCTGGCCGCGCGTTCGCCAAAGAAGGCATGGCGCAGCGCACGCGACTCCGGGCCCATCATCAGCGCGACAAAACGCTCGCGCTCAAAGGTCAGGCCATCTTCGAACTTGTTCTTGGTGGCGGCTTCCACACAGTCCAGGCACTGCACCGGCGCGGGGAAGTTCTTGGCCATGCCCTTGACCATGTTGCGGGCGAACTGGAAATAGGCGTCGCCATTGGGGTGTTTGCAAGGCAGGTCGCGCACCAGCGGCAGCGGGCGGGCGGCGGCGATGCTCTGGGTGTAATCCAGCACGCCGGCCATGAAGTCACCATCGATGAGCTTGGCAAACAGCTGCTGGCCGGGCAGTGAGGCCAGCAACTCGCTCTTCACCGGCTCGCCGCTGACGATCATGTTCAGTGCGGTTTCCACACCCAGCACGCGCGGCAGGCGCTGCGTACCGCCGGCACCGGGCAGCAGGCCCAGCTTGACTTCGGGCAGTGCCACCTGGGCGCCGGGGGCGGCCACGCGGTAGTGGCAGCCCAGCGCCAGTTCCAGGCCACCGCCCATCACCACCGTGTGGATGGCCGCCACCACCGGCTTGGGCGAGGCTTCCAGCATGCGGATCAGGCTGTGCAGCGAGGGCTCGGCGCTCATCTTGGGCGAATTGAACTCGCGGATGTCGGCGCCACCGGAGAAGGCCTTGCCGGCACCGGTGATGACGATGGCCGTCACGGCCGCATCGGCCCAGGCAGCTTCCAGACCCTGGGCCACACCTTGCCGGGTGGCAAAACCCAGGCCGTTGACGGGCGGGTTGTTGAGTGTGATCACCGCCACGTTGCCGTGGACTTTGTATTCAGCCGTCATGCGCGAACTCCTCGAAGGGGGATAAGCGGCCTGCCCTGTGGTGAGGGGTGGGACCATGAAAAAATCCGAAAAAGAACGGTCGTTCTTTTTCGGATTGTAGGGGGTGGTGGGGGCCGGGCAACCGGGCTTTGTCTCAGGTGGGACAAAGCCATGGGGTTGCCTGGCGCCGGGCCGTTCAGAGCGACGGCAGGGTGTAGTCTTTGAGCTGTTCGCGCAGCTTGGTCTTCAGCATCTTGCCGGTGGCGCCCAGCGGGATGGCGTCGACAAACACCACGTCGTCGGGGATCTGCCATTTGGCGGTCTTGCCGTCGTAGAACTTGATCAGCTCGTCGCGGCTGACCTCGGCGCCCGGCTTCTTGACCACCACCACGATGGGACGCTCGTCCCACTTGGGGTGCTTGACGCCAATGCAGGCGGCCATGGCAATCGCCGGGTGGGCCACGGCGATGTTCTCGATGTCGATGGAGCTGATCCATTCGCCGCCGGACTTGATGACGTCCTTGCTGCGGTCGGTGATCTGCATGTAGCCGTCGGCGTCGATCGTGGCCACGTCACCGGTGGGGAACCAGGCCACGCCATGGGCGTCTTTCACCAGCGGGTGGCCGCCTTCGGTCTTGAAGTAGTCGGCCACGATCCACGGGCCCTTGACCATCAGGTCGCCATAGGCCTTGCCGTCCCAGGGCAACTCGGCGCCGTCGTCACCGACGATCTTCATGTCGACACCGAAGATGGCCCGGCCCTGCTTCAGGCGGACCTTCATCTGCTCCTCGGCGCTCATGGTCAGGTGCTTGTTCTTCAGCGTGCACAGCGTGCCCAGCGGGCTCATCTCGGTCATGCCCCAGGCGTGCAGCACGTCCACACCGTAGTCGTCGCGGAAGGCGTTGATCATGGCCGGCGGGCAGGCCGAGCCGCCGATGACGGTGCGGGTGAGTGTGCTGAACTTCAGGTTGTTGGGCTTGAGGTGGCCCAGCAGCATCTGCCAGACGGTGGGCACACCGGCGGCAAAGGTGACCTTCTCGTTTTCCATCAGCTCGTAGACCGACTTGCCGTCCATGCCGGCGCCGGGGAAGACCAGCTTGCAGCCCACCATGGCCGCCGAGTAAGGCAGGCCCCAGGCGTTGACGTGGAACATCGGCACGACGGGCAGCACCGAGTCGCGCGCGCTCAAACACATCACGTCGGGCAAACAGGCGGCGTAGGCGTGCAGGATGGACGAGCGGTGGCTGTACAGCGCGGCCTTGGGGTTGCCGGTGGTGCCGCTGGTGTAGCACATGCTGGACGCGGTGTTCTCGTCAAAGCTGGGCCAGGCGTAGTTGGTGGACTGGCCACCCATCCAGGCCTCGTAGCTCACCAGGCCGGGAATGCCGGTGTCGGCCGGCAACTTGTCGGCGTCGCACAGCGCCACAAACTGCTTGATGGTGGGGCATTTGCTGTGGATGGCCTGCACCAGCGGCAAAAACGTCATGTCGAAACACAGCACCTGGTCTTCGGCGTGGTTGGCGATCCACACCACCTGCTCGGGGTGCAGGCGCGGGTTCAGCGTGTGCAACACCCGGCCCGAGCCGCTGACGCCGTAGTACAGCTCCAGATGGCGGTAGCCGTTCCAGGCCAGCGTGGCCACGCGGTCACTGAAGCCCAGCTTCATGCCGTCCAGCGCATTGGCCACCTGGCGAGCGCGGGAGGCCACGTCGCGCCAGGTGTAGCGGTGGATGTCGCCCTCGACCCGGCGCGACACGATCTCGACGTCGCCATGGTGGCGTTCGGCGAACTCGATCAGGCCAGAAATCAACAGCGGTTGGTCTTGCATCAAACCCAACATGGGGGAGGTCCTTTCTTGCGCCGGCGGCGCTGTTCTCTCGGGAAAGTGGCTTGTCTGCGCCACCGTGTAAGTAACCCGAAAGCTTACCAGCAAAATAACGGCCCGCCCCCCGGGGAAGCGCAAACCATGGCCCTCTGGCGACACCGCCGAGGCCACTGCGGGACAATGGCGTCCATGGACACCGCCGCCCCCCTTTCCCCCGCTGAAACCCCGGCCTGCGCCGCCGACGGCGGCCTGCGCTGGCAGCCGGGCTTTGCCGCGCTGGGGCCGGCCTTTGCCACGCCCTTGATGCCCCGCCCCCTGCCCCAGCCCTACTGGGTGGGCCGCAGCCAGGCCATGGCCCGCGAGCTGGGCCTGAGCGAGGCCTGGATGGCCTCCGACGAGGCCTTGCAGCGCCTGGCCGGCAACCAGGCCTTTGCCGGCACCACACCGCTGGCCACGGTCTACAGCGGCCACCAGTTCGGCCAGTGGGCCGGCCAGCTGGGTGACGGCCGGGCCATCTGGCTGGGCGAAACCAGCGGCGGGCTGGAGCTGCAGCTCAAAGGCGCCGGCCGCACGCCCTACTCCCGTGGCGGCGACGGCCGGGCGGTGCTGCGCTCCAGCATTCGCGAATTTTTGTGCAGTGAAGCGATGCATGGCCTGGGCATTCCCACCACCCGCGCGCTGGCGGTGGTGGGCTCGGACGCGCCGGTGCAGCGCGAAACCGTGGAAACCGCGGCGGTGGTGAGCCGGGTCGCGCCCAGCTTCATCCGCTTTGGCCATTTCGAGCATTTCGCCCACAGCGGCCAGCACGCCGAGCTGCGCCAGCTGGCTGACCATGTGATTGATCGGTATTACCCCGAATGCCGGGCTGGCGACGGCTTCCAGGGCAATGCCTACGCCGCGCTGCTGCACGCGGTGAGCCTGCGCACCGCCAGTCTGCTGGCGCAATGGCAGGCGGTGGGTTTCTGCCACGGGGTCATGAACACCGACAACATGAGCATGCTGGGCCTGACCATCGACTACGGCCCCTTCCAGTTTCTGGACGCCTTTGACCCCGGCCACATCTGCAACCACAGCGACAGCGGCGGCCGCTACGCCTTCCACAAACAACCCAACGTCGCCTACTGGAACCTGTTCTGTCTGGGCAACGCCTTGATGCCGCTGATCGACAGCGAAGCGCTGGCGCTCGCCGCGCTGGAGCCCTACAAAACCGCCTACCCCGAGGCCTTTGAGGCCGGCCAGCGCGCCAAGCTGGGCCTGCCGGACCGCCGCGACACCGACCGTGCACTGATCGAGTCCACGCTGGGCCTGCTGGCCCAGCACCGGGTCGACCACACGCTGTTCTGGCGGGGCTTGAGCCAGCATGTGGCCGGCCAGCCTGTGGACGCGGTGCGCGACCTGTTCCTCGACCGCCCTGCCTTCGACGCCTGGCTGCTCACTTATTCGGAGCGACTGCCAAAACAGGCGTGGGGAGCGGCGGCCGATGGGATGCTGAAAACCAACCCGAAATTTGTGCTGCGCAACCATTTGGGTGAATTGGCCATCCAAAAAGCGAAACTCAAGGACTTTTCCGAAGTCCAAACGCTGCTGACACTGCTGGCCAGCCCATTTGACGAGCACCCGGGCTTTGAGTCGCACGCCGCCTTGCCGCCCGATTGGGCGGCCGGCATCGAAATCAGTTGTTCATCCTGACCCGTGGAGAGCCCCATGCCCAAAATCCAGAAAACCGATGCCGAATGGCAGGCCCTGCTGAGCGCCAAGGGCGCCGAGCCCATGGCCCACAAGGTGACGCGCCACGAAGGCACGGAGCGCGCCTTCACCGGCAAACACGCCGACGAGCACCGGGACGGCCTCTACCATTGCATCTGTTGCGACAAGCCGCTGTTTGACGCCGCCGCCAAGTTCGACTCCGGCACCGGCTGGCCCAGCTATTTCCAGCCGCTGAGCGCCGACGCGGTGGAAACCAAAATCGACAAGAGCTTCTGGTCCACCCGCACCGAGGTGCATTGCCCCGACTGCGGTGCCCACCTGGGCCATGTGTTCGAAGACGGCCCACGCCCCACCGGCCTGCGGTACTGCATGAACTCGGCCTCGCTGGACTTCAAGCCCCGCTAAACTGCCCCGGCGCCCACCGCGCTGCCACTGGTTCCCATGAAACTCCTGCTCGATTTCCTGCCCATCCTGCTGTTCTTCGGCGCCTACAAGCTCTATGGCATCTACGTCGCTACCGGCGTGCTGATGGCCGTCACCGTGCTGCAGATGGGCTACATCTACCTGACCGAGCGTCGCTTGCAGACCCTGCAGAAAGCCACGCTGGTGCTGGTGCTGGTGTTCGGCACGCTGACCCTGGTGCTGCAGGACGAGCGCTTCATCAAATGGAAGCCCACCGTGCTGTACGCGGCCATGGCCATCGGCCTGGCGGTGGCGGTGTGGGGCCTGCGCAAGAACTTCCTCAAGGCCTTGCTGGGCAGCCAGCTGGAACTGCCCGACCCGGTATGGCACCGCCTGAACATCGCCTGGATCATTTACTGCAGCTTCATGGCGGCGGCCAACGGCTATGTGGCGGCTGTCTTCAGCACCGAGGCCTGGGTGGATTTCAAGCTCTGGGGCTATCTGTTCCCGCTGGTCTTCATCATCGGCCAGGGCCTCTACATCGCCCGCCACGTCACCACGCCGGTGGAAACCCCCAAACCCTGACACCCCATGCCCGACACCGCTCTGAAGATCGAACAGCGCCTGCGCGAACGCCTGTCTCCCCAGCACCTGGAGGTGTTGGACGAAAGTGCTGCCCATGCCGGCCATGCCGGTGCCGGCGACAGTGGTTTTGGCACCCATTTCCGGGTCCGCATCGCCTCGCCGCTGTTCGAGGGCCGGCCCCGCGTGGCGCGGCATCGCCTTGTGTATGATGCCCTGCAAGATTTTCTGGACCAGGGCGTTCACGCGCTGGCGATTGAAACGCTTTGATACTTTTTCCCCGGCCCCCACCCCGATGTGGAGGCCGTTTTGTTTGATCGATTGCAAGGACTTATCCGGATGAAAAAGCAATGGCTGATGACGCTGGCAGCGTCTTGTGCGCTGACCCTCGCGGCCCAGGGCGTGATGGCGCAAAACATCGCCGTGGTCAACGGCAAGCCGGTGCCCAAGGCGCGTGTGGACGCGCTGGTGGCCCAGCTCACCAAGGCCGGCCGCCAGATCACCCCCGAGATGCAGGGCCAGATCAAGGACGAGGTGATCACCCGCGAGGTGTTCATGCAGGAAGCCGAGAAGCGCGGCCTGTCCAGCTCGGATGATTTCAAGGTGCAGATGGAACTGGCCCGCCAGACCCTGATGATCCGCGAGCTGTTCGCCGACTACCAGAAAAAGAACCCGGTCACCGACGCCGAAATGAAGGCCGAGTACGACAAGTTCGTGGCCACCAGCGGCGGCAAGGAATACCGTGTTCGCCACATCCTGGTGGACAAAGAGTCCGAAGCCACCGCCATCCTGGCCAGCCTGAAGAAGGGTGGCAAGTTTGAAGACATCGCCAAGAAGCAGTCCAAGGACCCAGGCTCCGGCGCCAAGGGCGGCGACCTGGATTGGGCCAACCCCAGCAACTTCGTCAAGGAATTCTCCGAAGCCATGACCGCGCTGAAAAAGGGCCAGGTCACAGAAAAGCCGGTCAAGTCGCAGTACGGTTACCACATCATCCGTCTGGACGACGTGCGTGACGCCAAGCTGCCGCCCTTTGAGGAAGTGAAGCCGCAGATCGCCCAGCAAATGCAGCAGCAAAAGCTGACGCAGTTCCAGACCGACCTGCGCGCCAAGGCCAAGATCGAGTAAGGCCTGGCCTTCTTTGCAAAAACGCGGCTTCGGCCGCGTTTTTCATGGGCGTTTGCAGCTCAGCGCAACAGCAGCACCGCCATCAACAAACCCATCAGCACCGGCTGGTGCAGCAGGTAGTAGCTGAGGCTCCAGCGGCCCAGCACCGCCAGAGGCCAGGCCACGGGCGGCACGGCGCCAGAAAGCCACAGTGGCCGGTGCATCAGCGCCCAGCGCCCCGCCGCCAGGCCCCACCACACCACCCCCAGCCAGGGCAGCAGCGGCACATAGTCTTCGGTGACGGGCTTGCGGCTGATCAGCCCCAGCACGTTCAGGCCGGGCGCATTGAAGGCCTCGGTCAGCCCGGCGGCCTGCAGCAGTGGCGCCGCCAGCCAGGGCGAGGCGATGGCCAGCGCCCCCAGCGGCCACAACCAGCGCCCCCCGCCGGCGCTCAGCCGCACCAGCACCAGCATCACGGCGATGCCATGCAGCACACCGAAGTAGATGAAGCTGTTGGGAAACACCAGGTAGGAGCCGGCGCTGACCAGCAAGGCCGCCCCCGCCACCTGGGCCCAGCGCCGCCAGAAGCGCGGCCAGCCCTGGCCTTGCGCCGAGGCCAGGGCCTGACCCAGACCGGCACACAGCAGAAACAGGCTGACGATGGCGCTGCGCTGCCAGGTCCAGAACGGGTCAGTGAGAAAGTTCTGCGCGATGAAGCGGAAATGGTTCAGGTCAAAACAGAAATGAAAGGCCGTCATCCACAGCATGGCCAGGCCACGCAGCGCGTCCACACGGTCGAAACGTGGGGCCATGGTGGGGGGCAGCGGGTTCACGAGGCCGCCCCGGTGGTGGACACGCTGGCCCCCCGCCGCACATCGCTGGGCAGCTTGCCGAACCAGCGCTTGAAGGTGCGGCTGAAATTGGAGCTGTCCTCGAAGCCCAGCCGGGTGGCGATGTCCTCCACGGTGGCGGTGGAATGGGTCAGCAGCCAGACCGCGCGCTGCTGGCGCACACCGTCCAGCAGGGCCTGGAAGCGGCTGCCCTCCAGTTTCAGGTGGCGCATCAGCGTGCGTTCCGACAGTCCCAAATCCGAGGCCAGGTCCGACAGCGAGGGGTACACCCCTTCGGCCTCGTTCAAGGCGTCCAGCACCTGGCGCGTCAGCGGGCCCAACCCCATCTGCCGGGCCAGTTGCTCGCACTGCGCCACGGCAGTGACGTGGGCCTGCGGGTCGGCCGTGACGCAGGGCAGGTCCAGCGTGGCCTGGTCCAGTTGGACCGACAGGCCGGGCTGGTTGAACAGCAGCCGGCCACGGCACAGCCGTTCCAGCCGGTCACGCCAGGGCGGTTCAGGGAAAGGAAAAGCCACGGCCACCGGATGGTGGGGCCGACCCACCACGGCCTCCATCAACCGCATCAGCGTGGCGAACACCATGCAGAGCACAAACTCCCGGGACTCGCCAAGGTCCACCACCTCGACCAGCCGCATCACCCCGCCGCTGGGCTGGGCCTGGTACTCGTACTGCACCGCGCCGTAGCGCAGGCTTCCGTAGCGGGCCACGGTTTGCAGTGCCAGGGCCAGGTGGCGGCTGCTGCCCACTGCATAGCCCAGCGGGCCATGGGCCGACACCTGCACCGAGGCCCCGACCTCCAGCCCCAGCCAGGGGCAGCCGCTGGTGTCCACCGCCGCCTTCACCAGCCGGTTGACAAGCGGCTGGTCGATCACCACGTCGGCGATGGCCAGTTGGTCCCAGTCCGGCAGACCGGCCTGGCGCAACACCGCCTCCACGTCCACGCCCAGACCCAACAGGGTCAGGCACAGCATGCGGGCGTAGGTGGGGTGAACGGCGGGCAAGGCCGTGGTGGACGCAGCGTTCAAGTGGGAAGGCCTCGGTGTATACCCGCAGTGGCAGCAAATGACGACTGTTTGTCATTATGCGCGGTGTTCAGCGGGCCACCGTGCCACAACAATGCGCAGCATCTGTTCCACGGTTTCAGGAGAGCCCCATGAGCACCTTGTCCTCCCCCACCGCCGCCAACGAATGGCGCGACAAACGCTGGCTGTGGCTGTTCAGCCCCGCCATCCCGCTGGTGTTCACCGGCTCGCTGTTGGCCTACGCCCTCACCGGCCACTGGGCCTGGCTGATCGCCGCCCCGGCCTTCATCCACCTGGTGGTGCCGGTGCTGGACTGGGCCTTTGGCGAGGATTACAGCAACCCCACCGAAGACGCCGTGGAAGCACTGGAGAAAGACCTGTACTACCGTGTGCTGGTCTGGGCCTATGTGCCCTCTCAGCTGGCGGGCACGGTGCTGGGGGCCTGGCTGGCCGCCACCCACGACCTCTCCTGGTACGCCTACGCCGGGCTGGTGCTGTCGGTTGGCGCCTTCAACGGCGTGGGCATCGGCACGGCCCACGAGCTGGGCCACAAGCGGGAGAAGCTGGACCGCTGGCTGGCCAAGATCGCGCTGGCGCCCACGATGTATGGCCACTTCTTTGTGGAGCACAACCGCGGCCACCACCGGCGCGTGGCCACCCCGGAAGACCCGGCCAGCTCACGCATGGGCGAAAGCTTCTGGGCCTTCCTGCCGCGCACCGTGGGCGGCAGCCTGCGCTCGGCCTGGGAACTGGAAAAAGGCCGCCTCAACCTGCAGGGCAAAAGCGTCTGGCATCCCAGCAACGAAAACCTGCAGGCCTGGGCCATGAGTGTGGTGTTCTTTGGCGGTCTGGTGGCCTGGCTGGGCTGGCCGGTGCTGGTGTTTCTGCTGCTGCAGGGTGTGTACGGCGCCTCCATGCTGGAGGTGGTGAACTATGTGGAGCACTACGGTCTGCTGCGCCAGAAGGATGCCAGTGGCCGCTATGTGCGCTGCCAGCCGGAGCACTCCTGGAACAGCAACCACATCACCGGCAACATCATCCTCTACCACCTGCAGCGCCATTCGGACCACCATGCCCACCCGGCCCGGCGCTACCAGGCCTTGCGCCACTTCTCGGATGCACCCCAGCTGCCCAGCGGCTACGCGGCCATGATCACTGTCGCCTACTTTCCCCCGCTGTGGTACTGGCTGATGGACCGTCGGGTGGTGCGGCACTACCAGGGGGATGTGTCCCGCATCAACATGCAGCCCGGGGCCCGGGCCCGGCTGATGGCACGCTGGCAGGCCGGCAGCGACCGATGAGCACCGCATCGACGGCTTGACCGCGGCGGCGAAGCGGCGTCTGATGGGCGGAATCCCCCGCACAGGAGACCCAGCCATGAACGAGACCGCCCCGGACAAGGTCTTCGCCGGCGCCATCCCGGCGCTGTACGACACCCAGCTGGTGCCGCTGATCTTCGCGCCTTATGCGGTGGACCTGGTGGACCGCTTGCTGCTGCGGCCGTTGGCCGATGTGCTGGAGGTGGCCGCTGGCACCGGCGTCGTCACCCGCGAACTGGCCGCCCGGTTGCCGGCCACGGTGGCCATCGTCGCCACTGACCTGAACCCACCCATGTTGGCCCAGGCCCAAGCCGTCGGGACCTGCCGGCCAGTGACCTGGCGCCAGGCCGACGCCATGCAACTGCCTTTTGCCGACGGCAGCTTCGACGCGGTGGTGTGCCAGTTCGGCGCCATGTTTTTCCCTGACAAGGCGCAGGCCTTTGCCGAGGCGCGCCGGGTGTTGCGGCCCGGTGGTGTGTTTCTGTTCAATGTGTGGGACCGCATCGAAGACAACGAGTTCGCCGACCTGGTGACCCGTGCGCTGGCCGGCCTGTTTCCGGACGACCCACCGCGCTTTCTGGCCCGCACCCCGCACGGTCATGGCGACCCGGCCCCGCTGGCACAAGCCCTGCGCGACGCCGGCTTCACCGCCCCACCGCAATTCAATACCGTGACGGCACGCAGCCGGGCCGCATCAGCGGCCGTGGTGGCCTTTGCCTATTGCCAGGGCACGCCGCTGCGCAATGAAATCGAAGCGCGTGACACCTCGCGGCTGGCCGAGGCCACCGAACTGGCCACCGAGGCGCTGGCGCAGCGCTTCGGTCAGGGCGCGGTGGACGGCAAGATCCAGGCGCTGGTGGTGAGCGTAGCGCGGTGAGCCTGTCCCCGGGGTGATGCGTACCGGCTCACTTGCGCGCCGGCGGCAAATCCGTGCAGCTGCCGTGCGCCACCTCGGCCGCCATGCCGATGCTCTCGCCCAGCGTGGGGTGGGGGTGGATGGTTTTGCCAATGTCCACCGCGTCGGCGCCCATCTCGATGGCCAGGGCCACCTCGCCGATCATGTCGCCGGCATGGGTGCCGACGATGCCGCCACCCAGAATCTTGCCGTGGCCATGGGCCTCGGGTGAATCGTCGAACAGCAGCTTGGTGAAGCCTTCGTCACGGCCGTTGGCGATGGCGCGGCCCGAGGCCGTCCACGGGAACAGGCCTTTTTTCACCTTGATGCCCTGGGCCTTGGCCTGCTCTTCGGTCAGGCCGACCCAGGCGATTTCGGGGTCGGTGTAGGCCACGCTGGGAATCACCCGGGCGTTGAAGGCGGCGCTGGCCAGGGCCTTGTCGCCCTGTTGTTCCCCGGCAATCACTTCGGCCGCCACATGGGCCTCGTGCACCGCCTTGTGGGCCAGCATGGGCTGGCCGACGATGTCGCCGATGGCAAAGATGTGCGGCACGTTGGTGCGCATCTGGATGTCGACCAGGATGAAGCCGCGGTCGGTCACCGCCACGCCGGCCTGGTCGGCGCCAATCTTCCTGCCGTTGGGCGTGCGGCCCACCGCCTGCAGCACCAGGTCGTAGGTTTGGGGTGGTGGTGCGCCCTCGCCCTCGAACGTGACCTCGATGCCCTGCGGCGTGGCCTTGGCGCCCACGGTCTTGGTTTTGAGCAGGATGTTGTCGAAGCGCGGCGCGTTCATCTTCTGCCAGACCTTGACCAGGTCGCGGTCAGCGCCCTGCATCAGGCCGTCCATCATCTCCACCACATCCAGCCGCGCACCCAGCGTGCTGTAGACCGTGCCCATTTCCAGCCCGATGATGCCGCCGCCCAGGATCAGCATGCGCTTGGGGTTGTGGCCCATGGCCAGCGCGCCGGTGCTGTCAACCACGCGCGGGTCGTCGGGCATGAAGGGCAGGCGCACCGCCTGCGAGCCGGCGGCGATGATGGCGTGTTTGAACTGGATGGTTTGTGTCTTGCCGGTGGGCGCCTGGGCGTCGCCGGCGGTCTCGGCCACCTGCAGGTGGTGGGGGCCGACAAACTGGCCCAGGCCACGCACCACCGTGACCTTGCGCATCTTGGCCATGGCGCTGAGGCCACCGGTGAGCTTGCCCACCACCTTGTTCTTGTGGCCCAGCAGCTTGGCGCGGTCCACCGTGGGCTCGGCGAAGGTGATGCCCAGGTCGGCAAAGTGCTTCACCTCGTCCATCACCGCGGCGACATGCAGCAGCGCCTTGCTGGGGATGCAGCCCACGTTGAGGCAAACGCCGCCCAGCGTGGCGTAGCGCTCCACCAGCACCACCTTGAGGCCCAGGTCGGCGGCGCGGAAGGCGGCGCTGTAGCCGCCGGGGCCGGCGCCCAGCACGAGCACATCGCAGGCCTGGTCGGCCGTGCCGGCGTAGGCGGCAGCGGGAGGCGCTTCGGCTTTTGCGGCCGCAGGTGCAGTCGCCACGGGGGCGGGCGCTGCTTTGGGTTCTGGCTTGGGGGCAGCGGCCGCGTCAGTGGCCTCCAGCAACACCACCACCGAACCTTCAGCCACCTTGTCGCCCAGCTTGACCTTCAGTTCCTTGACCACACCGGCGTGGCTGGACGGGATTTCCATCGAGGCCTTGTCGCTTTCCACGGTGATCAGGCTTTGCTCGGCCTTGACGCTGTCACCCACCTTCACCAGCAACTCGATCACCGCCACTTCGGCGAAGTCGCCGATGTCGGGCACCTTGATTTCGAGGAGACTCATGGCACACCTTTCAGTTTGAGCGTGGCCACGTCCACCGGGCCCGCCGAATTCTTGTCAAACGCACAGCCGGCCTCCACGCCCAGCACCGCCAGCGCGCGGGCCGACTTGGCCGTGTCCCAGCGGGCGTGCATGGCGCCCAGCGCGAACGCCCGGCCGGTGCCTATGCCCCAAAACTGCTTGAACTCAAACACCTCGCGGTAGCTGTACAGGCCATAAATGCCGCTGGCGTTGGCGATCAGCACGCTGAACTGGCTGGACTCGTAGGGGTCGTTGTCGTCTTCCTTGGTCTGCAGGAAGAAGCTGTCTTTCAGCAACGGGTGCAGCCGCACAAAGGTGTCGAACACCCCGTCCTTGCTGCCCAGCGTCAGCTGCTCGGGCGGCAGCGCCTGCATGGCCTTGCGCAGCGCCGGAAAATGCGCCACCGTGCCAGCCATGCCCACCAGGCTGGGGCCCTGGGGTGTGGCCACACGGAAGATCTTGCTGTTGGCCTCGAAGCGGTGGCCTAGCTTGGTGTCGCCAAAGGTCACCAGCGTGTCGGCCGCCATCGCGACCTGCTGGCCTTTCTTGACGACGACCACCGTGGTCACAAAAGCACCCTTCTGAAATCGGCCAGGATCTGCCCCAGGTAGGCATTGAAACGGGCCGCCGAAGCGCCATCGATGACACGGTGGTCCCAGCTCAGGCTCAGCGGCAGCATCAGCCGGGGCTGGAAGACCTTGCCGTCCCACACCGGCTCCATCTGGCTCTTGCACACGCCCAGGATGGCGACCTCGGGCGCGTTGATGATGGGCGTGAAATAGCGCCCGCCAATGCCGCCCAGGCTGGAGATGGTGAAGCCGGCGCCGCTCATGTCGGCCGGGCCCAGCTTGCCGTCGCGCGCCTTGGCGGCGAGTTCGCCCATTTCCTTGCTGATGGCCAGCACGCCCTTCTGGTCGGCGTTCTTGATCACCGGCACCACCAGACCGTTGGGCGTGTCGGCGGCAAAGCCGATGTGGAAATACTGCTTCAGCACCAGCTGGTCGCCGTCCAGGCTGCTGTTGAACTCGGGGAACTTCTTCAGCGCCGCCACACAGGCCTTGATCAGAAAGGCCAGCATGGTGACCTTGGCGCCCGATTTCTCGTTTTCCTTGTTGGTGGCCACACGGAAGGCCTCCAGCTCGGTGATGTCGGCGTCGTCGTGGTTGGTGACATGCGGAATCAGCACCCAGTTGCGGTGCAGGTTGGCGCCGCTGATCTTCTTGATGCGGCCCATGTCCTTGCGCTCGATGGGGCCGAATTTGGCAAAGTCCACCTTGGGCCAGGGCAGCAGGCCCAGGGCCTCGCCACCGCCAGCTGCGGCCGGTTTGGCCGCCGCGGCGATGGCCTGGGTCTGGGTGGTGCCGGCCATCACCGCCTTGGTGAAGGCCTGCACATCGTCCTGGGTGATACGGCCCTTGGTGCCCGAGCCTTTGACCTCGGCCAGCGGCACCCCCAGCTCGCGGGCGAACTTGCGCACCGACGGCGAGGCATGGGGCAAGCCGGCGGCCGGGGCGCCGGGGTTGTGGGCCGGAGCAGCGGGTGCGGTGGATGCCGCGGCCACCGGTGCAGAGGCCACGGCAGCGGTGGCCACCGCTGCAGGAGCCGCAGGCACGGCGGCAGCGGGTGTGGCCACGCCCTCGCCTTGCAGCAGCGCGATCAGGTCGCCGATGTTGACGGTGTCGCCCACCTTGACCTTCAACTCGCGCAGCACACCGGCGGCGCTGGACGGGATTTCCATCGAGGCCTTGTCGCTCTCCACCGTGATCAGGCTTTGCTCCAGCTTGATGGTGTCGCCGGGCTTGACCATCACCTCGATCACCGCGACGTCCTTGAAGTCGCCGATGTCGGGCACGCGAACTTCCACCGGGCCACTGGCGGCGGCGGCCGGTGCTGCGGCAGGGGCGCTGACCGCGGCCGGCGCTGGTGGCGCAGGTACAGAGGCAGCCGCGGGCGCTGCTGCGGCGGCGGCACCTTCGGTTTCCAGCACCAGCACCACCGAACCTTCGGCCACGCTGTCGCCCAGCTTGACCTTGAGTTCCTTGACCACGCCGGCGTGGCTGGACGGGATTTCCATCGACGCCTTGTCGCTCTCCACCGTGATCAGGCTTTGTTCGGCTTTCACCGCATCGCCGGGTTTGACCATCACCTCGATGACGGTGACCGACTCGAAATCACCGATGTCCGGGACCTTGACTTCCATCGTTGCCATGTGGGTCTCCCAGGTCAGGCGTACAGCGGGTTGATCTTGTCGCTGCGAATGCCGTATCGGGCAATCGCCTCGGCGGCCTTGGCCAGCGGCAGCACCCCTTCATCGGCCAGCGCCTTCAGCGCCGCCACCACGATGTAGTGGCGGTTGACCTCGAAGTGCTCGCGCAGCTTGCTGCGGAAGTCGCTGCGGCCAAAGCCGTCGGTGCCCAGCACGGTGTAGCTCTGGCCCTTGGGGATGAAGGCGCGAATCTGTTCGGCATAGGCCTTCATGTAATCGGTGGATGCGACCACCGGGCCGCTGTGGCCGGACAGCTGCTGGCCCACAAAGGACACCCGCGGCGCCTCGGTCGGATGCAGCAAATTCCAGCGCGCAGCGTCCTGGCCGTCACGGGCCAGCTCGTTGAAGCTGGGGCAGCTCCAGACGTCGGCGGCCACCCCCCAGTCGGCGGCCAGCAGGGTTTGCGCGGCAAAACTCTCGCGCAGGATGGTGCCGCTGCCCAGCAACTGCACCCGGGGCATGGCGGCATTGGCCACGCCGGGTTTGCTGAGGTACATGCCCTTGATGATTTGCGCTTCGGTGCCAGGCATCAGGCCGGGCATGGCGTAGTTTTCGTTCAGCAGCGTCAGGTAGAAATAGACGTTGTCCTGTTTCTCCACCATGCGCTTGAGGCCGTGGTGCAGGATCACACCGACCTCGTGGGCAAAGGTCGGGTCGTAGCTGATGCAGTTGGGAATGGTGCCGGCCAGGATGTGGCTGTGGCCGTCTTCGTGCTGCAGGCCTTCGCCATTCAGTGTGGTGCGACCGCTGGTGCCGCCCAGCAAGAAGCCGCGGGCCTGCATGTCGCCGGCGGCCCAGGCCAGATCGCCGATGCGCTGGAAGCCGAACATCGAGTAGTACACATAGAACGGCACCATGATGCGGTTGCTGGTGCTGTAGGAGGTGGCGGCGGCGATCCAGCTGCTCATTCCACCGGCCTCGTTGATGCCTTCCTGCAGGATTTGCCCGGCCTTGTCTTCCTTGTAGTACATGACCTGGTCTTTGTCGACCGGGGTGTACTTCTGCCCTTCGGGGTTGTAGATACCGATCTGGCGGAACAGGCCTTCCATGCCGAAGGTGCGGGCCTCGTCCACCAGGATAGGCACCACGCGCGGGCCCAGCGCCTGGTCGCGCAGCAACTGCGTCAGAAAGCGCACATAGGCCTGGGTGGTGGAGATTTCGCGGCCCTCGGCCGTGGGCTCCAGCACCGCCTTGAAGGTCTCCAGCGAGGGCACGGTGAAATGCTCGTCGGCCTGGGTGCGGCGGTGTGGCAAATAGCCGCCCAGGGCCTCACGGCGCTCGTGCAGGTAGCGCATTTCCGGCGTGTCGTCGGCCGGCTTGTAGAACGGGATTTTGGCCAGTTCGCTGTCAGGAATCGGGATGTTGAAGCGGTCGCGGAAGATGCGGATGTCGTCGTCGGTGAGCTTCTTGGTCTGGTGGGCGGTGTTCTTGCCCTCGCCGCTCTTGCCCATGCCGAAGCCCTTGACGGTCTTGATCAGCAGCACCGTGGGCTGGCCGCTGTGGTTCACGGCCGAGTGGTAGGCCGCATAGACCTTTTGCGGGTCGTGGCCGCCGCGCCGCAGCGCCCAGATGTCGTCGTCGCTCATCTTGGCCACCATCTCCAGCGTGCGCGGGTCACGGCCGAAGAAATGCTTGCGCACATAGGCGCCGTCGTTGGCCTTGAAGGACTGGTAGTCGCCGTCCAGCGTGTCCATCATCAGTTTTTTCAGCGCGCCGTCCTTGTCACGGGCCAGCAGCGGGTCCCAGTCGCTGCCCCACAGCAGCTTGAGCACGTTCCAGCCGGCGCCGCGGAACTCGCCCTCAAGTTCCTGGACGATCTTGCCGTTGCCACGCACCGGGCCGTCCAGCCGCTGCAGGTTGCAGTTGACGACAAAGATCAGGTTATCCAGCTTTTCGCGGGCCGCCAGGCCGATGGCGCCCAGGCTTTCCACCTCGTCCATCTCGCCGTCGCCGCAGAACACCCAGACCTTGCGCTTGGCGGTGTCGGCGATGCCACGGGCGTGCAGGTATTTCAGGAAGCGGGCCTGGTAGATCGCCATCAGCGGCCCCAGGCCCATGGACACGGTGGGAAACTGCCAGAACTCCGGCATCAGCTTGGGGTGCGGGTAGCTGGACAGGCCCTGGCCACCGACCTCCTGGCGGAAGTTCAGCAACTGGTCTTCGGTGAGCCGGCCTTCGAGGAAGGCGCGGGCGTAGACGCCGGGCGACACATGGCCTTGCACGTAGAGGCAGTCACCGCCGTGGCCTTCGGTTTCGGCATGCCAGAAATGGTTGAAACCGGCGCCGAACAGCGTGGCCAGCGAGGCAAACGAGCTGATGTGGCCGCCCAGGTCGCCGCCGTCTTCCGGGTGGTGGCGATTCGCCTTGACCACCATGGCCATGGCGTTCCAGCGCATGTAGGCGCGCAGCCGCTCCTCCACCTCCAGGTTGCCGGGGCAACGCTCTTCCTGGTCGGGCTCGAGCGTGTTCACGTAACCGGTGTTGGCCGAAAACGGCATGTCCACGCTGTGCTGGCGGGCGTGCTCCAGCAACTGCTCCAGCAGAAAGTGGGCCCGGTCCGGACCATGGCGGTCAATCACCGCGGCCAGCGCGTCCATCCATTCACGGGTTTCCTGGGCGTCTGCGTCTTGGGGGGTGGCGCCGAAGGGTTGATCGGGAAGCGCGGCCATGGTGTGTCTCCTGCTGGCTGAGGGCAAATCGAAGGGTGGGGCCTTGTGGGCTGGCGCGAAGTGTCGCACAAGCCACAGATTATTTCAAATGCTGATTATTGATTTCATATCATGAATTAACAAGCGATTTTCAGGCCCCCCACAGAAGGGACCGAGCCATACCCTACACTCCAAAACATGTCTGCGCAGTCACCAAAACCCACCCCTGCGGCGACCAAATTCCGTCCCGTGTCGACCTGGTGGCGTGGCTGGTGGAGACGCCAGCCGCCCGGGCTGCAAGACCGCATCGCACTGCTGACGCCGCTGGCCGCGGTGCTGCTGTTCATGGCAGCCATCGTGTCGGCCTTTTCCTACCTGCGTTTGGAGGAAATTGACCGCGAGCAGGAGACCGTCAAACGCGACATGGAGTACGCCCAGCAGCGGCTGCGGCTGCGGCTGATCGAGCAGCAGGAACAGTTCATGCGCCTGGCCCGCGATGTCTCCACCCACGAGGTGGACAACGAGGCCTTTGTGGCCCAGGCCCAGGCCCTGGTGTCGCGCTACCCCGAACTGCTGGCGGTGAACTGGATCGATGTGGAGCGCCGCATCCGCGTCAACTACACCTCGGCCAATGTGCTGGACAGCCAGCTGCGCAGCGTGGACGACACGCTGAAACCGGGCGATACCGGCGGCGCTTTTGCGCTGACCCGCGACCTGCGCCAGCCGATTTACTCGCGCCCGCTGACCAACACCAACACCGCCCCCACGCTGCAGCTGCATGTGCCGCTGAGCGAACAAGGCAAGTTCAACGGCGTCATCATGGGCGAGTACAGCGTGGACGGCCTGCTGCGCTTCAGCATGCCCTCGGAAACCACCGCCAAGTACGCGGTGGCGCTGCTGGACGACAAGGGCGAGGTGCTGGCCGGCAGCAACACCCCCAGCCGGCCCTCGGCCAGCCGGCTGCTGCCCTGGTCCGACCAGGGCACCGAGTACGAGGTGCCGGTCACGCCGGTGGGCAACAGCCTGCTGTTGCGCGGCCAGGCCTACCGCACCTCGCTGGGCGTGGTGGGCAACGGCCTGTTCCTGCTGGTGATTGCGCTCAGCGCGCTCACCGCCTGGATGCTGATCGGCACCTGGCAGCACACCCGGCGCCGGGTGCAGGCGCAGAACGCGCTGCTGAAGGAAACCAACTTCCGCCGGGCGATGGAAAACTCCATGCTCACCGGCATGCGGGCGCTGGACCTCAACGGCCGCATCACCTATGTGAACCCGGCCTTCTGCCAGATGACGGGCTGGTCCGAGGCCGAACTGGTGGGCCGTGACCCCCCCTTCCCCTACTGGCCTGACGACGACCGCGAACTGCTGGCCTCGCGGCTGGACGACGAGATCCATGGCCGCACCCTGCCCGGTGGCTTCCAGGTGCGGGTCAAGCGCAAGGACGGGTCCATCTTCGACGCCCGGCTCTATGTGTCGCCGCTGGTCGACCCCGACGGCCAGCAGACCGGCTGGATGACCTCGATGACCGACATCACCGAACCCAACCGGGTGCGGGAACAGCTGTCGGCCTCCTACGAGCGCTTCACCACCGTGCTGGAGGGGCTGGACGCCGCGGTGTCGGTGGCGCCGCTGGGCAGCGAGGAACTGCTGTTCGCCAACCGCCTGTACCGGCTGTGGTTCGACAGCGCCAGCGCCGGCCACCTGGCCCTGATTGCCCAGGCCGGGGTGCGCCAGTCCCCCACCACCGAGGTGGCGCTGGACGATGTGGATTCGCTGGTGGGCCTGCCCACCGACCCGCTGACCGATGCCCAGACCGAGAACGCCGAAATCTTCATCCCCGAGCTGAACAAATGGCTGGAGGTGCGTTCGCGTTACCTCAACTGGGTCGACGGCCGCTTGGCCCAGATGGTGATTGCCACCGACATCACGCCGCGCCGCCACGCCGAGGAACAGGCCGCGATCCAGGCCGAGCGGGCCCACACCGCCAGCCGGCTGATCACCATGGGGGAGATGGCCTCCAGCGTGGCGCACGAACTGAACCAGCCGCTGACGGCCATCAACAACTACTGCAGCGGCATGCTGTCGCGCATCCGCGCCAACCAGATCAGCAACGACGACCTGCTGACCGCGCTGGAAAAAACCGCCAAGCAGGCCCAGCGCGCCGGCCAGATCATCCAGCGCATCCGCTCCTTTGTGAAACGCAGCGAACCCAACCGCAGCCTGTCCGACGTGTCGCAGATGGTCAGCGAGGCGGTGGAGTTGGCCGAAATCGAGTTGCGCCGCCACCATGTGCGGCTCAGCCACTATGTGGCGGCCCGGCTGCCGCAGCTGCGGGTCGACCCCATCCTGATCGAGCAGGTGCTGCTCAATTTGCTGAAAAACGCCGCCGAGTCCATCGACCACGCGCAGCGCCCCTCGTCGCGCCGCAATGTGGAGCTGCGGGTGGTGCCGCGCCAGCTGGACACCGGCCAGGTGATCGAATTCACCGTGTTGGACACCGGCGAAGGCCTGTCGCCCGAGGTCAAGGAAAGGCTGTTCGAGGCCTTCTACTCCACCAAGGCCGACGGCATGGGCATTGGCCTGAGCCTGTGCCGCTCCATCATCGAATCCCACCAGGGGCGAATGGAAGCGGACAACATTTACAATGGGGACGAGATCTCCGGGTGCCGGTTTTCCTTCTGGCTGCCGGTTCAGGCGCTCAGCAGCCCCCCCAGACCCGCACCTCTGTCGCAGCCATCGAGTAAAGGCGAAGGATGAGTTTGATTCCGAAAAAAGGCACTGTCTATGTCGTGGACGACGACGAGGCGGTGCGTGATTCCCTCCAATGGCTGCTGGAAGGCAAGGACTACCGCGTCCGTTGCTTCGACTCCGCCGAGTCCTTTCTCTCCCGTTACGACGCCCGCGAGGTGGCCTGTTTGATCGTTGACATCCGCATGGGTGGCATGACCGGGCTGGAGCTGCAAGACCGGCTGATGGAGCGCCGCTCGCCGCTGCCCATCGTCTTCATCACCGGCCACGGCGACGTGCCCATGGCGGTGACGACGATGAAAAAAGGCGCGATGGATTTCATCCAAAAGCCCTTTAACGAGGAAGAGCTGGTGAACCTGGTCGAGCGCATGCTGGAGCACGCCAAGGCCGCCTTCAACGACCACCAGAGTTCGGCCAGCCGCGACGCGCTGCTGGGCAAGCTGACCTCGCGCGAAGCCCAGGTGCTGGAGCGCATCGTCGCCGGCCGGCTGAACAAGCAGATCGCCGACGACCTGGGCATCAGCATCAAGACGGTGGAGGCGCACCGCGCCAACATCATGGAAAAGCTCAACGCCAACACCGTGGCCGATTTGCTGAAGATCGCCCTCGGTTCCGGCTCCGCCAAAGCCTGATTTTCTCAACCACCCCACCCTCACGCCCGCACGGTTGGCACTGGCGGGCGTTTGACTTTCTGGAGACCCTCCCATGACCGCCCGGCCGATTGACGGAAACGCCTTGTCCCAACAACTGCGGGGCGATGTGGCCCGGCGCGCCGCCGCGCTCAAGGCCCGCGGCCTGGTACCCGGTCTGGCGGTGATTCTGGTCGGTGACAACCCGGCCAGCCAGGTCTATGTGCGCAACAAGGTCAAGGCCTGCGAAGACTGCGGCCTGCACTCGGTGCTGGAAAAACACGAGGCCTCGCTCAGTGAGGCAGCGCTGCTGGCCCGCGTCGAGGCGCTGAACAACGACCCGGCCATCCACGGCATCCTGGTGCAACTGCCGCTGCCGGCGCACATCGACGCGCAAAAGGTCATCGAGGCCATCAGCCCGGCCAAGGACGTGGACGGCTTCCACATCGCCAGCGCCGGCGCGCTGATGACCGGCATGCCCGGCTTCTGGCCCTGCACACCCTATGGCTGCATGAAGATGCTGGAGAGCATCGGCTACGACCTCAGGGGCAAACACGCGGTGGTGATCGGCCGTAGCAACATCGTCGGCAAGCCCATGGCGCTGATGCTGCTGCAGAAAAACGCCACCGTCACGGTGTGCCACAGCGCCACCGCCAACCTGAAGGCCCACACCCTGCAGGCCGACGTGATCGTCGCCGCGGTGGGCAAACGCAATGTGCTCACCGCCGACATGGTCAAGCCTGGCGCGGTGGTGATCGATGTCGGCATGAACCGCAACGACGAAGGCAAACTCTGCGGCGACGTCGATTACGCCGGCGTCAGCCAGGTCGCCAGCCACATCACCCCGGTGCCCGGCGGTGTGGGCCCCATGACCATCACCATGCTGCTGGTCAACACCCTGGAAGCGGCAGAGCATGCCGCCAGCGCCTGAGCCTGGTTCCGATGGGGGAGATTGGCATTCCCAATCGCCCCAGCCCTTGAAGCGGCGCCAAAAAGCCACACAATGACAGCCATGAACAACCCCTTGCTTGACGCCGCCGGCCTGCCCTTGTTTGACCAGATCCGGCCAGACCATGTGGCGCCCGCCATCGACGTGCTGCTGGCCGACGCCAACCGCGCGCTGGAGACCGTGACCCAGCCTGAATTTCCCGCCAGCTGGACCGGCATCGCCCAGGTGCTGGACGTGGCCACCGAGCGGCTGGGCCGGGCCTGGGGCAGCGTCAGCCACCTCAACGCGGTGGCCGATACGCCGGAGCTGCGGGTGGCCTACACCACCGCCCTGCCCCGCGTCACCGAGTTCTGGACCCGGCTGGGCGCCGATGAGCGGCTGTACGCCAAGTACAAGGCGATTGACCCCGCCACGCTGAACGCCGAGCAAAAGCAGGCCCACACCCTGGCGGTGCGCAACTTCGTGCTCAGCGGCGCCGAACTGCAGGGCGCGGCCAAAATCCGGTTCGCCGACATCCAGGAACGCCAGGCCCACTTGAGCCAGCAGTTCAGCGAGCATGCGCTGGACGCCACCGACCATTACGCCTACTTCGCCACCGCCGACGAACTGGCCGGCGTGCCGGCCGATGTGGTGCAGGCGGCGGCCGAAGCGGCCAAGGCCGAAGACCGACCGGGTTTCAAGCTGACGCTGAAGATGCCCTGCTACCTGCCGGTGATGCAGTTCGCCCACAACGGCGCGCTGCGCGAAACCCTGTACCGGGCCTACGTGACCCGGGCCAGCGAGCTGGGCGACCCGGCGCTGGACAACACCCCGCTGATTCGCGAAATCCTGGCCCTGCGCCAGGAAGAGGCCCAGTTGCTGGGCTACCCCCACTTCGGCGCGCTGTCGGTGGTGCCCAAAATGGCCAACTCCACCGAGCAGGTCATCACCTTCCTGCGCGACCTGGCCCGCCGCGCCCGGCCCTATGCCGACAAGGACGTGGCCGACCTGCGGGCCTTTGCCGCCGAGCAACTGCAGATCACCGACCCGCAAGCCTGGGACTGGCCCTACATCGGCGAAAAGCTCAAGGAAGCGCGCTACACCTTTAGCGAGCAGGAGGTGCGCCAGTACCTGACCGCACCCAAGGTGCTGGCCGGGCTGTTCAAGATCATCGAGACGCTGTTCGAGGTGGCCATCCGCGAAGACAGCGCCCCGGTCTGGCACCCGTCGGTGCAGTTCTTCCGCATCGAGCGGGCCGGCCAGCTGGTGGGCCAGTTCTACCTCGACCCCACGGCCCGCAGCGGCAAGCGCGGCGGCGCCTGGATGGACGACGTGCGGGCCCGCTGGCTTCGGCCCGACACCGGTGCGTTGCAAACGCCGGTGGCGCAACTGGTCTGCAATTTCGCCGGCGGCGTGGACGGCAAGCCGCCGCTGCTGACGCACGACGACGTGACCACGCTGTTCCACGAGTTCGGCCACGGCCTGCACCACATGCTGACCCAGGTCAACGAGCGCGACGTCTCCGGCATCAGCGGTGTGGAATGGGACGCGGTGGAACTGCCCAGCCAGTTCATGGAGAACTTCTGCTGGGAATGGGATGTGCTCAAGCACATGACGTCCCATGTGGACAGCGGTGAGGCCATGCCGCGCGCGCTGTTCGACAAGATGCTGGCGGCCAAGAACTTCCAGAGCGGCTTGCAGACGCTGCGGCAGATCGAGTTCGCGCTGTTCGACATGCTGGTGCACACCGAACACAACCCGGCGGACGACTTCATGGCCCTGCTGCGCCAGGTGCGCCAGGAGGTGGCGGTGCTGCGGCCGCCGGCCTACAGCCGCACCGCCCACACCTTCAGCCACATCTTTGCCGGTGGCTATGCGGCTGGTTACTACAGTTACAAATGGGCCGAGGTGCTGAGCGCCGACGCCTATGCCGCGTTTGAAGAAACCGCCAGCGACGACGGCACACCCAACGTGGCCACCGGCCAGCGCTACCGCGAGGCGATTCTGGAAGCCGGAGGCAGCCGCCCGGCGATGGAATCGTTCAAGGCCTTCCGTGGCCGTGAGCCCCAACTGGACGCGTTGCTGCGCCACCAGGGCATGGCCTGATTCACCCACCGCCCAACCCTGCCCCCCCGCCATGAAAAACACCGTTCTCTGCGCTGCACTGCTTCTGGGTTGCGGTGCTTTGGGGGCCCAGACGATGTACCGCATCACCGGGCCAGATGGCAAGGTCACCTTCTCCGACGTGCCACCGGTGGAAGCCAAATCCGTGGTGCCGCTGGGCGCCGGTGGCGGCGAGGGCAACGTGCTGGCCACCCTGCCCTATGCCTTGCGCCAGGTGGCCACCAAATTTCCGGTGGTGCTCTACACCGGCCCCGACTGTGAGCCCTGTGGCACCGGCCGCTCGCTGCTGCTGTCGCGTGGCGTGCCGTTCAGCGAAAAAACCGTCTCCACCAGCGACGACGTGGAGGCACTGAAGCGCCTGGTCAGCGAGCCCGGTCTGCCGGTGCTGACCATCGGCAGCCAGCAGCTGAAAGGCTATTCCGACGCCAACTGGTCGCAATACCTGGACGTGGCCGGCTACCCGGCCCGCAGCCAGTTGCCCGTGGGTTACCGCAACCCGGCGCCCAGCCCGCTGGCGTCGCCCAGGGCGGCCGTGGTGGCCCCGGCGCCCGCGCCGGTCGTCAACGCCCCGTCACCCCAGGCCCCAGCCGCCACCAACCCGAACAACCCGGCCGGTTTGCGGTTCTGACACCGCGCCGCCTTCGCCGGTGCCATCCCGACCCAGGGCTGGCACTCGCGCGGCGGCCCAATCCGCCCTTTTGAACCGTTTTCACCAGGAAATCCTTTGCCCGCAACCCGCTCTACCTCCTCGTCGGCTCTGATGGCATCGGACGGCTTGTCGTCGCACTGGGCCACGCTGCTGGTCAGCCTGTGGCTGGCCACGGTGGGCAATGTCGCGCTGTGGCAGCAGCTGCTGGACCTGCCCGATCTGGCCAACCCGAGTGGCCTGCTGTTCGCGCTGGCCCTGGGGGTCATCATTGCCGGAGCCACCTGCGCCCTGCTGACGCTCCTGGCCTGGCGTTGGACCTTCAAGCCCGCGGCGGTGCTGTTCCTGATGTCGGCCGCCTCCGGCGCCCATTTCATGATGGCCTACCGGGTGGTGATCGACCCGACCATGATGGTCAACGTGATGCAGACCCAGGCCCGCGAAGTGAACGAGTTGCTGAGCGCGCGCTTTTTCATCACCCTCGCTCTGCTGGGTGTGCTGCCGTCGATCTGGGTCTGGCGGCGGCCGATGCAGTTCCAGTCGGCCGGTCGGCAGGTGCTGCGCAATGGCTTGCAGCTGTTGCTGTCGCTGGCGGTGGTGGTGCTGGCGCTGGTGCTGAGCTTTCAGAGCTTTGCCTCCAACATGCGCAACCACACCCAGTTGCGCTACCTGATCAACCCGCTGAACTCGTTTTATGCCTTGGGCCACATTGCCACCGCCCCGCTGCGGCTGAACACCCGCGAATTGCGACCGATTGGCCAGGATGCCAAGCTGGGCCCTCGCTTCGCCCCCCAGGCCAAGCCGCCGCTGCTGGTGCTGGTGCTGGGCGAAACCGGTCGCCGCGGCAACTTCTCCCTCAATGGTTATGGCCGTCCCACCACGCCGCTGCTGGAAAAACAGAACGTGGTGAGCCAGCGCAACGCGGTGTCCTGTGGCACCAACACCGCGGCCTCGGTGCCCTGTATGTTCTCGCACCTGGGCAAAGAAGGTTTCGAGTCACGCAAACAAAATTACGAGAACCTGCTCGACGTGTTGCAGCACGCAGGCCTGGCCGTGCTGTGGCTGGACAACCAGACCGGCTGCAAAGGCGTGTGCGACCGCACGCCCAACGCCAACACCGTGGCCTTGAATGTGCCAGGGCTGTGCGCCGGCGGCGAATGTTTTGACGAGGTGATGCTGCACGAACTGGACCAACGTCTGGCGGCCCTGGACCCGGCCCGGCGCGCCCGCGGCACCGTGCTGGTGCTGCACCAGATGGGCAGCCATGGACCGGCCTACTACCGGCGCTCGCCGGCGGCGCTGAAGCGCTTCCTGCCGGAATGCACCAGCAACAACCTGCAGGACTGCAGCCCGGAGGCCTTGCTCAACGCCTACGACAACACCATTGCCTACACCGACCATTTCCTCAATGCCACCCTGACCTGGCTGAAGGCCCAGGAGCGCTGGGCAGCACCGGCCATGCTGTACGTGGCCGACCATGGCGAGTCACTGGGCGAGAACAACCTCTACCTGCACGGCCTGCCCTATGCGATTGCCCCGGCGGTGCAGAAAGAGGTGCCCTGGATCACCTGGCTGTCGCCCAGCTTTGAGGCCCAGCGTGGCCTGCGCACCAGCTGCCTGCAGCAGCAGCGGGATGTGCCGCTGAGCCACGACAACTACTTCCACTCGGTGCTGGGTCTGCTCGACCTGTCCACCACCCTGTACCAGCCGCCGCTGGACCTCTACGCACGCTGCAGCCAGCCTGGCAGCGCCCGCTGAGCACCGCAGCGCCCCACCCCGGGGCCGGGCGCTGGGACCGCCAAACCACGGTCCTGCGCGCTCCACCAAACGAATGAAAAGCCATTACTCACGGGTTAACCCGTGAGAAAAATGGCATTTCGAGTACTAAATTGGTACTCGTAACAAGCTGAAACAGCTTGCGATGCGGCGAGCGCGGCGCCGATTCGGAAACACCGCAGCACAGTGATGTGAACGGACAACCCGAAGGAGAAAGCACGATGACTGCCAAGACCTGGAAACAATTTGCCGCGCTGGCGCTTGCTGTGGCGGCGCTGGGCACCTCACCGCTCAACTGGGCGGGCGGCCCCAAAGGCGGAGGCAGTTCCACCGGCGGCACCGCCACCCCCACCGACAACACCTATGCCGGACGCGCCACCGCCCTGACGGCCTCGGTGACCACCTCTTTGCTGGGGCTGACCGCCACAGTCAACGTCACCACCGGCGACACCGGCGAGCTGGATGCCACCACCGGGGGCATGCGGGACAGCAGCTTCATCAACTTGGTCAACGGCTCACTGGGGCTGGACCTGGCCGTGCTGAGCGGGGTGACGGTGGGCTCGGGCAACACCACCGATTCGTCGGCCTCCACTGCCGGCCTGACCCTCAACCTGGCCGGGCTGAGGGTGTCCGCTGGGGTGTTGCAAGCCGGTGCTGTGGCGCAGTGCAACAACGGCAACGCGGCCTACTCGGCCTCGGCCAACGTGGCCGACCTGGTGGTTCAGGGCAATGCGGTCGTCGTGACCGGTGCCCCCAACCAGACCATCACCGTGAACAACCTCGCTACCATCATCGTCAATGAGCAGTACCAGGCCAACGGCCGCCAGGTGGTCAACGCGCTGCACATCAAGGTGGAGGGCTCGCTGGCCGGAACCACCCGCGCCGACATCGTGGTCTCGCGTGCCGAGGCGGGCATTTCCTGCGGCACCACCACCGTGCCCAACTGCCCGGTGACCGATTTCATGACCGGCGGCGGTTACATCAACCTGCCCAGCGGGGCCAAAGGCACCTTTGGCTTCGTCGGTGGCAAGAAGGCCAACGGCCTGCAAGGCCACCTGCAGTATGTGGACCACAGCAGCACCGGCCCCGACATCGCTGGCAGTGCGGTGGTCAGCTACTCGGGCACCGGAACGGCCCGCAACATCGGCTACAACTGCACGGTGAACGGCAGCGCCAGTGCCTGCAGCATCAACGTGGCCGACAACGGTGAGCCCGGCAAGAACGTGGACACCTTCACCATCGGCGCCGGCAGCTACACCGCCACCGGCCCCACCATCGCCCAGGGCAACCTCCAACTGCACAAGCCCAGTTGCCCAACCACCAGCGGTGGCAAGAAGCGCTGACGGCTTTTCCTCCGCTCCCATAAAAAGCGCGCTCCAGGGCGCGCTTTTTTCTGGTACCCGCCAGGGGGCTAGAACAGGCTGGCCTGGCCGCGCAGAAGTGCCGGCTGGAACTGGCTGCTGTCCAGCGCCAGGCGCTCGCGGTTCAGGCCAAACCGGGCACAGGCCTTGGTGAAGCGCTGCTGCAGCAGATCGGCCCAGACCCCTTCGCCTTTCATGCGGCTGCCAAAACGTGGGTCGTTGTCTTTGCCCCCGCGCAGGTCGGCGATGCGGGCCATGACCCGCGCCGCGCGGTCGGGGTGGTGCTGTTGCAGCCACGCACGGAACACCGGCGCCACCTCCCAGGGCAGGCGGACCACGGTGTAGAAGGCCCGACAGGCGCCGGCCTCGGCGGCAGCGGCCAGCACCTGCTCCATGTCGGTGTTGATGAAGGGAATTTGTGGCGCCAGGCTCACACCCACCGGAATGCCGGCCTGGGCCAGCGTGCGGATGGTGCGCAAACGCCGGTGGGGCGCGGCGGCGCGTGGCTCCAGCGTGCGGGCCAGCGTGGCGTCCAGCGTGCCCAGGCTGACCACCACCGTGACCAGTTGGCGCTGCGCCATGTCCGCCAGGATGTCGATGTCACGCTCCACCCCGCTGCCCTTGGTGACGATGCCCAAGGGGTGGTGGCAGCGTTGCAGCACCTGCAGCACCGCACGGGTGATGCCCAGCGCGCGCTCGGCGGGCTGGTAAGCGTCGGTGGCCGTGCCAATGGCGATGGCGCTCGGCCGGTAGGAAGGGGCTTGCAGCTCCTCGGCCAGCAGGGCCGCCAGGTTGTGTTTGGCGATGATGCGGGTTTCGAAATCCAGCCCCGGCGACAGGTTCAGGTAGCTGTGGGTGGGCCGGGCGTAGCAATAGCTGCAGCCATGCTCGCAACCGCGGTAGGGGTTGAGGCCATGGGTGAAGTACAAGTCAGGTGAATCGTTGTGGCTGAGCGCGCTTTTGGCGTCTTCCAAGGTCACCGTGGTGGCCGGTGGCAGCGCGGTCGCGTCGCCGTCGTCTGCGGGCCAGCCGTCGTCAAAGGCCTCGCGCTGTGCCACCGCAAAGCGGTGGGCCAACCGGGTGGCGCTGCCACGGCCTTTGAGTGGAACGATCGGCCTCGGAATACTGTTCATTTAAACAGTATATGACGGGCTGCCGGCGTTGCCAAGCCAGGGCACCCGACCGCCCGCGCCCATGAAAAACGCGCCCGAAGGCGCGTTGGCAGAATGGGTCGTGCCGCGGCCTCAGGCCATGGCGGGCTGCAACAGCCTGGCCTTGGCGGCCTCGTACTCGCGCCGCAGCTGGGCCACGTACTCGCCAGCACCCTGCACCTGCGTGACCGCGCCAATGCCCTGGCCGCAGCCCCAGATCTCCTTCCAGGCCTTGGGCTTGTCGCCACCGAAGTTCATGGTGCTGGGGTCGCTGACCGGCAGGTTGTCCGGGTCCATGCCGGCGGCGCGGATGCTGGGCGCCAGGTAGTTGCCATGCACGCCGGTGAACAAATTGCTGTAAACGATGTCGTCGCTGTTGCCGTCCACAATCGCCTGCTTGTAGCCCTCGACCGCGCGGGCCTCTGTGGTGGCGATGAAGGCCGAGCCGATGTAGGCGAAGTCGGCGCCCATGGCCTGGGCCGCCAGCACCGCACCGCCGGTGGAGATTGCGCCGCTCAGCGCCACCGGGCCGTCAAACCACTGGCGGATTTCCTGAATCAGCGCAAACGGGCTTTTCACGCCGGCGTGGCCACCAGCTCCAGCAGCCACCGCAATCAGGCCGTCGGCGCCCTTCTCGATGGCCTTGCGGGCAAACTTGTTGTTGATGATGTCGTGCAACACCACCGCGCCGCTGGCATGGGCGGCGGCGTTGATGTCCTCGCGCGCCCCCAGCGAGGTGATGTAGATCGGCACCTTGTACTTGATGCAGACCTCCATGTCGTGCTCCAGCCGGTCGTTGGACTTGTGCACGATCTGGTTGATGGCAAAAGGCGCGGCCGGCCGGTCGGGGTTGGCCTTGTTGTAGGCCGCCAGCGTCTCGGTGATCTCGGCCAGCCAGTCTTCCAGCTGCGCGGCCGGGCGGGCGTTGAGCGCCGGCATGGAACCGACGATGCCGGCCTGGCACTGGGCAATCACCAGCTTGGGGTTGCTGATGATGAACAGCGGCGAGCCGATCACCGGCAGCGCGAGGTTCTGCAGCACAGGGGGGAGTTTGGACATCAAGGTCTCCAGTGGCCGGGCTGCTTCAGACCATGCTGGCCTGGGCCCGGCGTCTTTTCCACAACGCCTGCGCCGCTTGGGGCGCACGCAAAAATCAGCCTGAGAACGGGCCGCGGCGCACCGCGGCCCGGCCGGGTCAGAACGCTTCCAGCGCCAGTTCGGTCACGCTGTCCGCCCCTTCGACGATGCTGTCGCGCACACCCGGGGCCTTGCTCAGGATGTGGTCGGCGTAGAAGCGGGCGGTGGTGATCTTGGCCTTCATGAACTCGGCGTCGTTGCCAGCGGCCAGTTCGTCTTCGGCGACCAGCAGCGAGCGGGCCAGCTGCCAGCCGGCGATCAGGTTGCCGGCCAGCATCAAATACGGCACGCTGCCGGCAAACACCGCGTTGGGCGAGGCCTTGGTGTTGCCGGCCACGAAATCCACCACGTCGAGGAAGGCCTCACGGGCGGCTTTCAGGCGCTTGTGCACCGCCTGCGCGGCGGCGCTGCTGCGGCTGGCCAGGGCGGCTTCGGTCTTGGCGATCTGGGCGGCAATGGCCTTGGCGGTCTGGCCACCGTCGCGGGCGGTTTTGCGGCCCACCAGGTCGTTGGCCTGAATGGCGGTGGTGCCTTCGTAGATGGTCAGGATCTTGGCGTCGCGGTAGTACTGGGCCGCACCGGTTTCTTCGATGAAACCCATGCCGCCATGGACCTGTACGCCCAGCGAGGTGACTTCCAGGCTCATCTCGGTGCTGTAGCCCTTGATCAGCGGCACCAGGAATTCATAGAAGGCCTGGTTTTGCTTGCGCACGTCCGCATCGGGGTGGGCATGGGCGGCGTCATAGGCGGCGGCGCCCGTGATGGCCATCGCGCGGCAGCCTTCGGTGTAGGCGCGCATGGTCATCAGCATGCGGCGCACGTCCGGGTGGTGAATGATGGGGCCGGCGCCTGGCAGCGAGCCGTCCACCGGCCGGCTCTGAATGCGGTCACGGGCGTACTGCGTGGCCTTTTGGTAGGCCCGGTCGGCCACCGCAATGCCTTGCACGCCGACGCCGTAGCGGGCGGCGTTCATCATGATGAACATGTACTCCAGGCCGCGGTTTTCCTGGCCCACCAGGTAGCCGACAGCACCACCATGGTCGCCGTACTGCAGCACCGCGGTGGGCGAGGCCTTGATGCCCATCTTGTGCTCGATGCTGACGCAGTGCACGTCGTTGCGGGCCCCCAGCGAACCGTCGCCATTGACCAGGAACTTGGGCACCACAAACAGGCTGATGCCCTTGACGCCTTCGGGTGCGCCAGTCACCCGGGCCAGCACCAGATGAACGATGTTCTCGGCCATGTCGTGTTCACCGTAGGTGATGTAGATCTTGGTACCAAACACCTTGTAGGTGCCATCGGGCTGGGGCTCGGCACGGCTGCGCACGGCCGCCAGGTCGGAGCCAGCCTGCGGCTCGGTCAAATTCATCGTGCCGGTCCACTTGCCGGTGATCAGGTTTTCCAGATAGGTGGCCTTGAGCTCGTCGGAGCCGGCGGTGATCAGGGCCTCGATGGCACCGTCGGTCAGCAGCGGGCACAGCGCGAAGCTCAGGTTGGCCGCGTTGAGGATTTCACCGCAAGGGCCGCCAATGGTCTTGGGCAGGCCCTGGCCGCCAAAGTCCACCGGGTGCTGCAGGCCTTGCCAGCCGCCTTCGGCGAACTGGCGATAGGCCGAGGCGAAACCGGCGGTGGTGGTGACCACGCCGTCCTTGCAGCTGGACGGGTTCTTGTCGCCTTCCCAGTTGAGCGGGGCCACCACGCCTTCGTTGAACTTGGCGCATTCCTCCAGCACCGCCTGGGCGGTGTCGAAGCCGGCGTCTTCAAAGCCGGGAATCTGGGCCACCTGGTCGATGTCGGCCAGGTGCTTGATGGCGAACAGCATGTCCTTGACGGGGGCGGTGTAGCTCATGGGTGTCTCCAAAAACAGATACAAAAAGGGCGTCCACAAGGACGCCCGAATGGTCAGGGGTTACAGGGCGTTGATCAGCTCAGGCACGGCGGTGAACAGGTCGGCCTCGAGGCCGTAGTCGGCCACCGAGAAGATCGGGGCCTCGGGGTCCTTGTTGATGGCCACGATGACCTTGCTGTCCTTCATGCCGGCCAGATGCTGGATGGCACCGCTGATGCCGCAGGCCACGTACAGCTGCGGGGCGACGATCTTGCCGGTCTGGCCCACCTGCCAGTCGTTGGGGGCGTAGCCTGCGTCCACCGCGGCGCGGCTGGCACCGAGTGCCGCACCCAGCTTGTCGGCCAGCGGGGTCATGACTTCGTTGAACTTCTCGGCGCTGCCCAGGGCCCGGCCACCGGAGACGATGATCTTGGCGGCGGTGAGTTCGGGGCGGTCGCTCTTGGCGATCTCGCTGCCCACAAACACCGAGCGGCCGTTGTCGACGGTGGCAGCCACCACTTCCACCGCGGCTGCGCCACCGCTGGCTGCGGCAGGGTCAAAGCCGGTGGTGCGCACGGTGATGACCTTGGTGGCGTCGCTGCTTTGCACGGTGGCAATGGCGTTGCCGGCGTAGATGGGGCGCTCGAAGGTGTCGGGGCTGTCGACCTTGGTGATGTCGCTGATCTGGGCCACGTCCAACTTGGCAGCCACCCGGGGGGCGACGTTCTTGCCCGAGGCGGTGGCGGGGAACAGGATGTGGCTGTAGCTGGCGGCAATGGCCAGCACCTGGGCGGCGACGTTTTCTGACAGGCCATGTTCCAGGCCGGGGGCGTCGGCGTGCAGCACCTTGGCCACACCGGCGATCTGGGCGGCGGCCGCGGCAGCGGCGCCGGCATTGGCACCGGCCACCAGCACATGGACCTCACCGCCGCAGGCGATGGCGGCGGTCACGGTGTTGAGGGTGGCGCCCTTGATGCTGGCGTTGTCGTGTTCGGCAATAACGAGTGCGGTCATTTTGTCGGTTCCTCAGATGACTTTGGCTTCGGTCTTCAGCTTGGCCACCAGGGTGGCGACGTCGGGCACCTTGATGCCGGCGCTGCGCTTCGGGGGCTCGTTGACCTTGAGGGTCTTCAGCCGGGGCGAGACGTCCACACCCAGGTCTTCGGGCTTGAGGGTCTCGAGCGGCTTTTTCTTGGCCTTCATGATGTTGGGCAGCGTGACGTAACGCGGCTCGTTCAGGCGCAGGTCGGTGGTGATGACGGCGGGCAGCGTGATAAACAGGGTTTCCAGACCGCCGTCGACTTCGCGGGTGACGCTGGCTTTGCCGTCGGCCACTTCGACCTTGCTGGCGAAGGTGGCCTGGGGCAGCTCGGCCAGGGCGGCGAGCATCTGGCCGGTCTGGTTGCAGTCGTCGTCGATGGCTTGTTTGCCCAGGATGACCAGGCCGGGTTGCTCTTTGTCGACCAGGGCTTTGAGCAGCTTGGCCACGGCCAGGGGTTGCAGTTCTTCAGCGGTTTCAACCAGGATGCCGCGGTCGGCGCCGATGGCCATGGCGGTGCGCAGGGTTTCCTGGCACTGGGCCACGCCGCAGGAGACGGCGATGACTTCGGTCACCACACCCTTTTCTTTGAGGCGCACGGCTTCTTCCACAGCAATCTCGTCAAACGGGTTCATGCTCATCTTCACGTTGGCGATGTCCACCCCCGTGTTGTCCGATTTGACGCGGACTTTGACGTTGTAGTCCACCACACGCTTGACTGCGACCAAGACCTTCATTGCTGAGTCTCCATTGGGTAATTGAAACGATGCTTACTGCAGGCTGTCATTGTATTCGTCGTCAAAAGGCGTCTTGACGACAATTCAGAGGGTTTCCACGAGGGAAAGTGGAAAATAGAACGACCGTGCTTTTATTGATTATAAGCCGATAAATGCACCATGCGCCAGACACGCCATTCCAAGCGGTTTCATGGCCCTGCGGCCGCAGTGGCGACGGTCTTGGCGATGCCGTCGTCCGGCAAGGGCATGCCGTCGGACCGCACATGCACCACCCGCTGCGGAAACGGGATGTCGATGCCGGCCGCACGCAGGCCGGCGAGGATGCGGATGTGCAGGTCGGAGCGAACACCCAACTGCCCGTTCTGCGGATCGGCAATCCAGAAGGCCAGCGTGAACTCCAGCCCATCGGCGCCAAAGGCGCTCAGCAGTGCGGCCGGCGCCGGGTCTTTCAGCACCCGGGGTGAAGCGGCGGCGGCGTCGCACAGAATGGCCTGCACCTGGGCCACCTCGGCGTCGTAGGCCACCGAGACGGTGGTGGTCAGCAACACCCGCGGGTCGGCCAGCGACAGGTTCTCCACCCGCTCGCTGATCAGCTTCTCGTTGGGCACGATGGCCTCGCGGCCACCGGCCGAGCGGATCAGCGTGTAGCGGGTGGTGATGTCGGTGACCACGCCCTCAAAGCCGTCGACCTTGACGGAGTCACCGATGCGCAGCGAACGCTCCAGCAGGATCACAAAACCGCTGACGTAGTTGGCCGCCAGCTTCTGCAGGCCAAAACCCAGGCCCACACCGATGGCACCGCCCAGCACCGACAGCGCGGTCAGGTCCACCCCCACCGCCGACAAGGCCACCAGGATGCCGATCAGCAACAGCACCGCCCGGGTGACGTTGCCGGCAATCTTGCGCAGCGACAAATCGGTCACATGGGCGTACAGCACCCGGCGTTCGATGGTGGCCGACACCCACAGCGTCAGCACCAGCACCAGGCCACTGGACAGCAGCCCCTCGACCAGGGTGCGCAAAGAAACCTTGGTCTTGCCAAAGGCCAGCGTGATGCCCTCCATCTCGGTCAGTACCGCAGGCATCAAACCCAGAATCCACAGAATCGCCGCGATCCAGGCCACCCAGGACACAAAGCGCTCCACCAACCGGATGCCCCCAGACAGGGGGAACACCGCACGCAGCACCAGGGCACAAAGGCGAATGGCCGCCAGAGACAAAAACACCGGCACGGCCAGCCGCAACACCGTGCCATGCTGGTGCTGGGCCACCGCCACCCGGGCCGCGTAAATCAGGCCCAGCGCCGCCACCGGAAAGAACACCCCGTTCAAGGTGTTGGTGCCGAACCAGACCGAGTCCTTCTGGAAATTGCGGCCCAAACCCCAGCTGACCAGCCAGGCCACCGCCAGGCAGCCGGCCAGCACCGCCAGTTCCAGCCAGACCTGGGGCGAGCCCAGGTCGCTCAACAACGCGCGCAACTCATCCATGGTCGGTGGGCATGCGCCAGTTGGGTACGCGCTTTTCGGTGAAGGCCAGCACACCTTCGCGGGCGGTCGGGTCCACCATGTTGACGGCCATGGTCTGTGCGGCCAACTGGTAGGCCGCTTCCATGCCCAGCTCACGCTGCTGGTAGAACAGCGCCTTGCCCATGGCCACCGCGACCCGGGGTTTGTCCAGGATGCTGGTCACCAGCGCCTCGACCGCCGCGTCCAGACCATCGGCCGGCACCACCCGGTTCACCAGGCCGTGCTGCAAGGCCTGCTCGGCGCTGATGAAATCGCCGGTCAGCAGCATTTCCATCGCCTGCTTGGTGCCCACATTGCGGCTCAGCGGCACGCTGGGCGTGGCACAGAACAGGCCGTAGTGAATGCCGCTGGTGGCAAAGCGCACGTCTTGCGCGGCCACCGCCAGATCGCACTGGGCCACCAGCTGACAACCGGCGGCGGTGGCCAGGCCCTGGACCCGGGCGATCACCGGCACCGGCAGCTTGTGCAGGCTCAGCATGAACTTGCCGCAGCGGGCGAACAGCGACTGGTAATAGGCCAGGGCCTGGTCTTCGGGCTGGGCGATCATTTCCTTCAGGTTGTGGCCCGGGCAAAAGGCCTTGCCTTCGGCGGCCAGCACCACCACCCGCAGCGTGGGGTCGGCGGCGGCGCCGTCCAACGCCGCCTGTAACGCGGCCAGCATGTCTTCGCCCAGGGCGTTGAAGTTCTGCGGCCTGGCCAGGGTGAGGGTCAGCACACCGCGGGCATCGCGCTCGGCGCGCACCGGTGAGTCGGGGGAGGTGTTCATGGGGCGCTCGTTCATGGTTCAGACCGCGGCCAGCACACGCAAATGGGCTTCCACGCTGCGGCCCAGGGCACTGAGGTTGTAGCCGCCTTCCAGGCTGCTGACGATGCGGCCCTGGGCATGGCGGTCGGCCACGTCTTTGACACGCTGGGTGATCCAGGCGTAGTCCTGCTCCACCAAGCCCAGCTGGCCCAGGTCGTCCTCTCGGTGGGCGTCGAAGCCGGCGCTGATGAAAATCATCTCGGGCTTGAAAGCCTCCAGCCGCGGCATCCAGCCAACATCGATGATCTCGCGAATGTCCATGCCCCGGGTGTAGGCCGGCACCGGCAGGTTGACCAGGTTGGGCGCGGTGGAGCGGTCGCCACAGTGCGGGTAGAAGGGGTGCTGGAAAAAGCTCACCATCAGGATGCGCTCGTCACCGGCCACGATGTCCTCGGTGCCGTTGCCATGGTGGACATCAAAGTCCACGATGGCCACCCGCTTCAGGCCATGGCGCTCCAGCGCGTACTTCGCGGCCACCGCCACGTTGTTGAAAAAGCAGAAGCCCATCGCGTGGTCATGGCAGGCATGGTGGCCGGGCGGACGCACCGCGCAAAAGGCGTTTTCCAGCTCACCGGCGATCACCGCGTCGGTGGCCGCGATGGTGGCCCCGGCGGCGCGCAAGGCCGCGCGCCAGGTGTGGGCATTCATCGCGGTGTCGGGGTCGATGTAAGAAAGCGCCGGCCCGCCGGACTGCTGGTCTTCACTCAGCTGGTCGCTCAGGCCGCGCAGCGCCGCGATGTGCATGCGGGTGTGGGCCAGTTCCAGGTCGGCCAGTGGCGCGTCCGGGGCTTCGCGCCGCTCCAGCGCGTCACCCACACCACAGACCAGCAAGCGGTCTTCGATGGCGTGCAGCCGGGCCGGGCATTCGGGGTGGCCCTCGCCCATGTCGTGTTTGAGGCAGTCGCTGTGCGTGAAGTAACCCGTCGGTCCCATGTTGAAAATGTTTTCAGTTATCGTCCTGCCATGAACACCCAGTCGACCCCGAACCTTGACGCCCAGCCGAGGCTCGCGGCCCTGTTGAATCAGCTTAACACGGTGATTGTGGGCAAGCCCACCCAGGTGCGCGACTGTGTGGCCTGCCTGCTGGCAGGGGGGCATCTGCTGATCGAGGACGTGCCCGGCGTGGGCAAAACCACCCTCGCCCACGCGCTGGCCCGCAGCTTCGGCCTGCAGTTCTCGCGGGTTCAGTTCACCGCCGACCTGATGCCCAGCGACCTGTCGGGTGTCTCCATCTACGAGCGGGGCAAAGAGGCCTTTGTGTTCCATCCCGGCCCGCTGTTCGCCCAGGTGCTGCTGGCCGACGAGATCAACCGCGCCAGCCCCAAGACCCAGAGCGCCCTGCTGGAGGCCATGGAGGAAAAACAGGTCACGGTGGAAGGCGCGACCCGGCCGCTGCCCCAGCCTTTCTTTGTCATCGCCACCCAGAACCCGCACGACCAGTTGGGCACCTTTGCGCTGCCCGAGTCCCAGCTCGACCGCTTTCTGATGCGCATCTCCATCGGCTACCCCGACCGGGCGTCCGAACGGCTGCTGCTGCAGCGGCAAGACCACCGCGAGATGGCCGACCAGCTGCCCGCGGTGCTGTCGCTGATTGAACTGCATGCCTTGCAGCAGCAGGTGCTGGCCATCCACGCCGCCGAGCCGCTGATCCACTACGTGCAAGACCTGATGGCCGCCACCCGCTCGGGCCGCTGGTTTGTGCAAGGCCTGAGCCCGCGTGCCGGCATTGCGGTGCTGCGCGCCGCCAAGGCCCAGGCGCTGCTGAGCGGCCGCGACTATGTGGCCCCCGACGACGTGCAGGCCATCCTGCCGCAGACCGTGGCGCACCGCCTCATTCCGGTGGGCGACGCCGGCCGGGGCGCGGTGGAGCAGGTGCGCGCGATGATCGACGCCGTTCCTTTGCCATAGCCCATGGCTGCGAAGTCGCTCGATTCTGCGAGCCCCGGTTTCGCCGCCGGGCCGGCCCAGGGCGAAACGCGCCCCGCCGGGGAGCGCGAAGGCTTCGTCCAGCGGCGCTTCACCCGCTGGTGGCAGTCCCGGCTGCCACTGTCAGACCGCCTCACGCTGACCCAGCGCAACGTCTACATCCTGCCCACCCGGCCCGGCTTCATGCTGGCCGCCACGCTGGGGGTGTTGCTGGTGGCGTCCATCAACTACCAGCTCAACCTGGGCTATCTGCTGACCTTCATGCTGGCCGGCAGCGCGGTGGTGGGCATGCATGTCTGCCATGGCACCTTGCGTGGCCTCAGCCTGTCGCTGTCGCCGCCCGAACCCACCTTTGCCGGCAGCGCCGCGCCGGTGACGGTGCAATTGCACAACCCCCAGCGCGCGGTGCGGCACGCCATCGGCTTCAGCGTGCTGGGCGCCGACCACTGGACCTGGACCGACGTGCCAGCCCAGGGCCAGGCCACGCTGCAGGTGGCCTGCGCCGCGCCGCGCCGCGGTCGGCACCGGCTGCCCACGCTGACCGCGGAAACCCGGTTTCCGTTGGGCACCTTCCGGGTCTGGACGGTCTGGCGGCCGGCCGCGCAGCTGCTGGTCTACCCGCAGGCCGAGCTGCGACCACCGCCCCTGCCCCCCGGCGAGCCGCGCGGCGGCACCGCGGGTGGGGCCCGCACCAGCGCCAGCGGCGAATTCGACGGTGTGCGGGCCTACCGGCGCGGTGACCCCATGAAGCTGGTGGTCTGGAAAAAAGCCGCCAAGACGCCCGAGGGTGGCAACAACGCCCTGGTCAGCCGCGACAGCCAGCAGGCCCAGCGCCACGAGCTGTGGCTGGACTGGCAGCAGACCGGCTTGCACAACCCCGAACAGCGGCTGTCCCGGCTATGCGCCTGGGTGCTGATGGCCGACCGCCTGGGTCTGGACTACGGCCTGCGGCTGCAGGCCACCGCCATCCCCCCGTCCAGCGGCGAGGCCCACAAGCGGCGCTGCCTGGAAACCCTCGCGCTGGCCTGAGCCATGGCCCTGACCCTCCCACCCTGGTTGCGCAACCTGCCCCGGGACAGCCGCGACACCCTGTTCCTGCTGGCCGTGGTGGCCTGGGTGGTGCTGCCCCAGGTGCGCAACCTGCCGCTGTGGTGCACGCTGCTGGCAGCCAGTGTGCTGCTGTGGCGCGGCTTTCTGGCACTGACCGCCCGGCCGCTGCCCAGCAAGTGGTGGCTGCTGGTGGTGCTGGGGGTGACCATCGCCGCCACGCTGGCCACCCACCAGACCCTGCTGGGCCGCGACGCCGGTGTCACCCTCACCGTGGTGCTGCTGGCCTTGAAAACCCTGGAACTGCGCGCCCGGCGCGACGCCTTTGTGGTGTTCTTCCTGGGCTTTTTCTGCATGCTCACCAATTTCTTCTTTTCGCAGTCGCTGCTCACCGCGGCCGCCATGCTGCTGGGCCTGCTGGGCCTGCTGACGGCGCTGGTCAATGCCCACATGGTGGTGGGCAAACCCTCGCTGTGGCAGGCGGCCCGCACCGCCGGCTGGATGGTGCTGCTGGGCGCACCCATCATGGCGGTGATGTTTGTGCTGTTTCCCCGCATGGCGCCGCTGTGGGGCATTCCCAGCGACGGCCTGAGCGGGCGCAGCGGGCTGTCGTCCAGCATGGTGGTGGGCAACATCGCCCAGCTGGTGCTCGACGACGGCATTGCGATGCGCATCAAGTTCGACGGCACCCCGCCCGCACAACCCGAGCTGTATTTCCGTGGTCCGGTGCTGTCGGGCTTCGACGGCCGCGAATGGCGGCCGCTGCCGTCCGACGCCCTGCTGGGCCGCCGCGCCGCACCCGCCACATTGCAGGTGAGCGGTGCACCGGTGGGCTACGAGGTGACGCTGGAGCCCAACAACCGGCCCTGGGTGTTTGTGCTGGAAGCCACGCCCCAGGCCCCGGTGGTGCCGGGGCACGAGTTGCGCATGACCGGCGACCTGCAATGGCTGACCGACCGGCCGGTGACCGACCTGGTGCGCTACCGTGCCCAGAGTTACCCCAGCTTCCGCCACGGCCCGCGCCAGATGAACCTGCGCCTGCAGGACGACATCGAGCTGCCGGCCGGTTTCAACCCGCGCACGCTGGCGCTGGCCGCCCAGATGCGGCGCGACCCGGCGCTGGCCAACGCCAGCCACGACCAGCTGGCCCAGGCGGTGCTGGACCGGCTGCGCAGCGGCGGCTATGTCTACACGCTGGAGCCCGGGGTGGCAGGCCAGCACAGTGCCGACGAGTTCTGGTTCGACACCAAGGCCGGCTTTTGCGAACACATCGCCTCGGCCTTTGTGGTGTTGATGCGGGCGCTGGACGTGCCGGCCCGCGTCGTCACCGGCTACCAGGGCGGCGAACGCAACGGGGTGGACGGTTTTTGGACGGTGCGCCAGAGCGACGCCCATGCCTGGACCGAAATCTGGGTGGCCGAGCGCGGCTGGGTGCGGGTCGACCCCACCGCTGCCGTGGCCCCCAGCCGGGTGGGGGCCCTGCAGCGGCTGCAGTTGCCACGCGGCGTGATCGCCTCGGCCTTTGGCACGGCGCTGGGCACGCTGAGCCCGGGCCTGTTGGGCCAGCTGCGGGCCGGCTGGGAGGCGCTGAACAACGGCTGGAACCAGTGGGTGCTCAACTACACCCAGGGCCGTCAGTTCGGCCTGCTGAAAAACCTGGGCTTCGACACCCCGAGCTGGCAAGACCTGAGCTACCTGCTGATTGGTGTGATCGTCGTGGTCAGCCTGGCCGGCGCGCTGTGGGCCTGGTGGGAGCGTGGCCAGCACGATCCCTGGCTGCGTCTGCTCGAACACACCCGGCAAAAGCTGCGTCGCCGGGGGCTGGACCTGCCCCCCGCCAGCCCGCCGCGCCAGATGGCCGAGGCCGCGCTGCGGCGGTTCGGGCCGGCAGCCCAGCCGCTGCACGACTGGCTGCTGGCCCTGGAATCACAACGCTATGCACCGCACCCCCTGGCCCGGCTGGGTACACTGCGGCGCGACTTCCACCAATTGCGCTGGCCCGCCGAGGGCCGCCCCTGATGACCTCTTTCTTCTCCCCTTCCCTGCTGCACACGCTGGCCCTGGCCACCGCGCTGACCCTGCCCTTGGCCGCTCAGGCCACGTCCAGCCCGCCCCCCACCGCCAAAAACAGCCAGAAAGCCAAGGCCAAAACTAAGGCCAAAGAAAAAGCCAAGGCCCCGTCCACCAGAAAAGACAAGGCACTGAAAAAGAAAACCGCTGACCGCGCCACCCCCAAGCCACCCGTGGCCGGCCCGGCCTACAGCACCCGCATGGACGCGATGCAGTTCGCCGACGACCTGGCCGAGCGCCGCAACCTCGACCGGACCTGGGTGCGCGAGGCGATTGGTCAGGCCAATTACCTGCCCATCGTGCCCAAGCTGATGACCCCGGCACCCAGCGGCACGCCCAAGAACTGGCAGGTCTACCGCAGCCGCTTCATCGACCGCTTTCGCACCGCCGCCGGGGTGGCCTTCTGGCAGGCCAACCAGGCCAGCCTGGAGCGCGCCGAGCGCGAGTACGGCGTGCCGGCCGAGGTCATTGTGGGCATCGTGGGCGTGGAAACCATTTACGGCCAGCAGACCGGCAATTTCCGCGTCATGGACACCCTGACCACACTGGCCTTTGACTTCCCGCCCGAGCACCCCCGGGCGGCCGAACGCGCGGCCTATTTCCGCGGCGAGCTGGAACAGTTTCTGAGCCTGTGCAACCGCAGCAACGTGGACCCGCTGGCGCCCAAGGGCAGCTACGCCGGCGCCATGGGCTGGCCGCAGTTCATGCCGTCGAGCTGGAACCGCCACGCGGTCGATTTCGACGGCGACGGCAAGGTCGATCTGTTCAACAGCCCGGCCGACGTGATCGGCTCGGTGGCCGGCTATTTCCGCGCCCATGGCTGGGAACCCGGCCTGCCCACCCATTTCAGTGTGGGCTTTGGCGACAAGCCCGACATGGACGCCCTGCTGGCGCCCGACATCCTGCCCAGCTTCAGCGTGGCCCGCTTCAGCGCCAAGGGCGCGGTGCTGTCGGGCCCGGCGCTGGACTTCAAGGGCCAGCTGGCCTTGGTCGAGCTGCAGAACGGCGGCGAGCCGCCCAGCTACGTGGCCGGCACCCAGAACTTCTACGCCATCACCCGCTACAACCAGAGCAGCTATTACGCGATGGCGGTGATCGAACTGGGCCAGGAGGTGAAGGCCGCGCTGGCCCGGGCCAATGAAGCCCAGGCCCCGCGTTCGCCAGATGCTGCGCCGGCGCCGCCCACCCGCTGAACCTGGCCGCTACCAAAGCTGTAGCGCAAAAGCACCATTTCTCGGCGCACCGGGGCTTAATTCATTGAAAAAGCCGCGCGGCGCGGTTAAGGTGCTGGCATGTCTGGTCTGCCCCCCTCATTGCGCACCGTGTGGATACCGGTGCTGCTGGCACTGGCCGCAGCCCCGGCGCTGGCCGCCGAGCCTGACGCCATGGAGCTGTGGTTGCGTGGCCTGGAGCGGCCGGCCGCTGCGCCACGCGCGCCTGCGATGGCCACTCACCAACCCGACGAGCTGGAACTGCTGCTGCAAAACCGCGGCCTGTTGCGCCCGCCCAGCGGCTTTGTGCTGCCCTCGGGCGCCGACAAGGCCACCGAGATGGTGGTGGCGGCCATGGGCTTTTTGGGCCGGCCTTACACCTGGGGCGGCAGCGACTGGCAGACCGGTTTCGATTGCAGCGGTTTTGTGCAGGCCATCCACCGCCAGTCGGCAGGGGTGCGGTTGCCGCGCAGCGCGGCCGAACAGGCGGCGGCCACCGTGGCCATCGAGCGCAACGAACTGATGCCCGGCGACCTGGTGTTCTTCAACACCGGCCACCGCGAGTTCAGCCATGTGGGCATTTACGTGGGCGATCACCGTTTCATCCACGCCCCCACCGCCGGCAGCGCCATTCGCATGGCCGATTTGCGGCTGGAATACTGGGACAGCCGTTTCAATGGCGCCCGGCGTGTGCCCGCATTGGAGCGGGCACCGGGCAGCCTGGCCCTCAGCGTCCCGGCCGCCGTGGCGCGCTGAAGGCCGCGCCCGGCCTCAGAGCTTGGCGCCCACCCAGCCGGCTACAGAGGCCAGCGCGCTGCCCAGCTGGCTGGCATCGGTGCCACCGGCCATTGCAAAGTCGGGCTTGCCGCCGCCCTTGCCGCCCACCTGTTGGGCCACAAAGTTGGCCAGCTCACCGGCCTTGACTTTGCCAATGCTGTCGGCGGTCACACCGGCGGCGATCTGCACCTTGCCGCCGTCCACAGCGGCCAGCACGATGGCGGCGGTTTTCAGCTTGTCCTTGAGCTTGTCCACCGTCTCGCGCAGCGATTTGGCGTCGGCGCTGTCGAGGCGGGCCGCCAGCACCTTCAGGCCACCGACATCGACCGCGCTGGCCACCAGCTCGTCGCCCTGGGCCGAAGCCAGCTTGCCCTTCAGCGCGGTGATTTCCTTTTCCAGCTGGCGCACCTGGTCCAGCACCTGGGCCAGGCGATCGCCCAGCTCGGTGGGCGGTGCCTTCAAGGCCTGGGCGGCCTGGCCCACGGTGGCCTCCAGCTGCTGCAAATAGGCCAGCGCGTTGGCACCGGTGATGGCCTCGATGCGGCGCACGCCCGCGGCCACGCCGCCTTCGCTGCTGACCTTGAACAGGCCGATGTCACCGGTGCGGCTCACGTGGGTGCCGCCGCACAGCTCGCGGCTGGAGCCGATGTCCAGCACCCGCACGGTTTCGCCGTACTTCTCACCGAACAGCATCGTGGCGCCGGTTTTCTGCGCCGACTCGATGTCCATCAGCCGGGCCTGGGTGGCGGCGTTGGCCAGGATTTCGTCGTTGACACGGCGCTCGATCTCGGCGATCTGCTGCGGCGTGACCGGTGCGTTGTGGGTGAAGTCGAAACGGGTCTTGTCGGCGTCGACCAGGCTGCCCTTTTGCTGCACATGGTCACCCAGCACTTCGCGCAAGGCCTTGTGCATCAAATGGGTCACCGAGTGGTTGCGCACCGTGGCCGCACGCAACGGCAGGCTCACCTGGGCCGTCACATGGTCGCCCACGGCCAGCGTGCCGGTGGCCAGCACGCCGTGGTGGCCAAACACATCGGCCTTGACCTTTTGCGTGTCGGCCACCTCGAAGCAGGCCGAGCCGCTGGTCAACTGGCCCTGGTCGCCCACCTGGCCGCCGCTCTCGGCGTAGAAGGGGGTGGTGTCCAGCACCACCACGCCGCTCTGCCCGGCCTTCAGCACCGCGCTGGGCGTGCCGTCCAGGTACAGCGCCACCACCTTGGCAGGGGCCTGCAGCACCTCGTAGCCGACGAATTGGTTGGCCGCGCCGGTGTAGTCCAGCGCCTTGTCCATCTTGAACTTGCCGGCGGCGCGGGCCTGGGCTTTTTGTTTGTCCATCGCCAGCTTGAAGCCGGCCTCGTCCACCGACAGGCCGCGCTCGCGGCAGACGTCGGCCGACAAATCCAGCGGGAAGCCGTAGGTGTCGTGCAGCTTGAAGGCCACATCACCAGGCAGCACGGCCTGGCCGCCGGCCAGCGCCGCGTCCAGGATGTCCATGCCGGTGGCCAGGGTCTCGAAGAAGCGATCTTCCTCGGTTTTCAACACGGCCATGATGCGTTCGCCATCGCTTTTCAGCTTGGGGTAGGCGTCGCCCATCAGCGCCACCAGGTCGGGCACCAGCTTGTGGAAGAACGGCGACTTCTTGCCCAGCTTGTAGCCGTGACGGATGGCGCGGCGCACGATGCGGCGCTGCACATAGCCGCGGCCTTCGTTGCTGGGGATCACGCCGTCGGCCACCAGGAAGGCGGTGGCGCGGATGTGGTCGGCGATCACCCGCAGGCTCTTGTTGCCCAGGTCTTTCTCGCCGGTCTCGCGCGATGCAGCCTTGATCAGCGCGTCGAAGATGTCGATCTCGTAGTTGCTGTGCACATGCTGCAGGATGGCGGCCAGGCGTTCCAGGCCCATGCCGGTGTCCACGCAGGGTGCGGGCAGCGGCGTGACGGCGCCGGTCTCGTCCATGTTGAACTGCATGAACACGTTGTTCCAGATCTCGATGAAGCGGTCGCCGTCTTCGTCGGGGCTGCCGGGCGGGCCGCCGGGGATGTGGGCACCGTGGTCGTAGAAGATCTCGCTGCAGGGGCCGCAGGGGCCGGTGTCGGCCATCATCCAGAAGTTGTCGGACTTGTAGCGGCCGCCCTTGTTGTCGCCGATGCGGATCACGCGCTCGGGCGGCAGGCCGATTTCCTTGGTCCAGATGTCGTAGGCCTCGTCGTCTTCGAGGTAGACCGTGGCCAGCAGGCGCTCGGGTGGCAGCTTGTAGACCTCGGTCAGCAGCTCCCAGGCCCACTTCAGGCTTTCGCGCTTGAAGTAGTCGCCAAAGCTCCAGTTGCCCAGCATCTCGAAGAAGGTGTGGTGGCGGGCGGTGTAGCCCACGTTCTCCAGGTCGTTGTGTTTGCCGCCGGCGCGCAGGCACGACTGCACCGAAGCCGCACGCACATAGGGCCGCTTGTCGGTGCCCAGGAACACGTCCTTGAACTGCACCATGCCGGAGTTGGTGAACATCAGCGTGGGGTCGTTGCCCGGCACCAGGCTGCTGGACGCCACCACGGTGTGGCCCCGGGCGGCAAAGAAATCGAGGAAGGTCTTGCGGATTTCGGCGACGGAAAAGGTGGGATTGCTCATGGTGGGCCAGCGGTTGTCCCGGTGCGGCGGCGTGCCGCGCAACACAGGCAAAGGGCCTGTGCGGGATAGCCCGAGATTATAGGTTTGGCAACCTGTCGCGCGGGTGCAGCGGCCAGCGCCCCAAACCGCTATCCTTGGCCGCTGTTTTCCGGGCCCTTGCGCCTGGACGCGGGGGCCGAGCGGCCGCCTGCCCCACCCCTCACGGAGACCCCACCATGGACATGAAAACCTCGCCGCTGGCGCTGCTGAAAGACCCGACGCTGCTGAAGACCGACGGCCTGATCAACGGCGCCTGGCTGGCTGGACCGAGCCGCTTTGGTGTGTTTGACCCCGCCACCGGCCAGCACCTGGCCGACGTGGCCAACCTCCGGCCGGCCGAGGCCGAACAAGCGATTGCCGCCGCCAACGCCGCCTGGCCGGCCTGGCGCAGCCAGACCGGCAAGCAACGCCATGCGGTGCTGATGCGCTGGTTTCAGTTGCTGGTGGAACACGCCGACGACCTGGCCCGCATCCTCACCGCCGAGCAGGGCAAGCCGCTGGCCGAGGCCCGTGGAGAAATCATTTATGGCGCCAGCTTCGTGGAATGGTTTGCCGAAGAGGCCAAGCGCGTCAACGGCGAAACCCTGCCGCCCTTTGACAACAACCGCCGCCTGCTGGTGCTGAAGCAGCCCATCGGCGTCTGCGCCGCCATCACACCGTGGAACTTCCCGCTGGCCATGATCACCCGCAAGGTGGCGCCAGCGCTGGCCGCCGGCTGCCCGGTGGTCATCAAGCCCGCCGAGCTGACGCCGCTGACCGCCCTCGCCGCCGCCGAATTGGCGGTGCGCGCCGGCATCCCGGCCGGGGTGCTGAACGTGATCACCGCCGACAGCGCCAACTCGATCGCCGCCGGCAAGGTGTTCTGCGCCAGCGATGTGGTGCGCCACATCAGCTTCACCGGCAGCACCGAGGTCGGCCGCATCCTGATGGCGCAGAGCGCGCCGTCGGTGAAAAAGCTGTCGCTGGAGTTGGGTGGCAACGCGCCCTTCATCGTCTTCGACGACGCCGACATCGACAGCGCGGTCGACGGCGCCATGGCCAGCAAGTACCGCAACGCCGGCCAGACCTGCGTCTGCGCCAACCGCCTCTATGTGCAGGACGGCGTGTACGACGCTTTTGTGGACAAGTTCGCCGCCAAAGTGCGGGGCCTGAAGGTCGGCAACGGCTTCGACGCCGGGGTGGCCCAGGGCCCATTGATCGAGGACGCGGCGGTCGACAAGGTGCAGCGCCATGTGGAAGACGCCGTGGCCCAGGGCGGCCGGCTGGTGGTGGGCGGGAAGCGCCTGCCCGGCCAGTTCTTTGAGCCCACCGTGATTGCCGACGCCAGCGCCGGCATGCTGTGTGCCCGCGAGGAAACCTTCGGCCCGCTGGCCCCGGTGTTCCGCTTCCACACCGAGCAAGAGGCGATTGACGCCGCCAACAACACCGAATTCGGCCTGGCCAGCTATTTTTACAGCCGCGACGTCGGCCGCATCTTCCGTGTGGCCGAGGCGCTGGAGTACGGCATGGTGGGCATCAACGCCGGCGTGATCGCCACCGAGCATGTGCCCTTTGGTGGTGTCAAGCAGTCGGGACTGGGCCGCGAAGGCTCACGCCACGGCATGGACGAGTACCTGGAAATGAAGTACCTGTGCCTGGGCGACGTTCAGCGCTGAGGCCGTCCCTATAATCTGCGCTGCCTCAGGGTCATGCGGGTGTAGTTCAATGGCAGAACGGCAGCTTCCCAAGCTTCATACGAGGGTTCGATTCCCTTCACCCGCTCCAAGCGCCTGAACCAGGCCATGGCCCGTCGCTGACCCTGGCAGGGTGGCTGCGGTCAAAAACCGACCCACGGGTTACCTAAGCGACTCTGTCGATTAAAGCGGTTTGTCCGCTCCGATTCAGTTTCAGCCGTTAAGGTCGGATGGATTGGTACTTGACGGTACTGACCCTGGTTGCAGGCCTGGCATCTTCCACAAAATCCTACCAAGGAACGAGGAATCCCCCCTCGGCATGGCGTGTGCTTGTGTTAGCTTCTGGTGAACCCGACAAAATTTGTAAAACTCTGAAACCCGTTGAAGCGTGGCGTGGTCCAATCTGGCAAACACCTGCTCTCATGGAATGCGCAGCTCCTTGTGAATTGACATGCACTCCGCTTTGCCCTTGACCGCCCACGGGAACCATGAATAAAAACAGCGTCGTTTTCCGCCTGTGTGTGCTGGTCGTTCTTGGAACGGTTGGTACGGCGGCGTCGGCCATGTCCCTGGGCAAGGTGCGCGGCGACCTGCTGATTGGCCAGCGGCTGGACCTCAGCGTTCCTGTGTCTCTGGAAAGCGCGGAGCCCTTGGCGGCCTCTTGTTTCAGCGTGGAGATCTACCACGCCGACACCCGCCTCTCGGAAGGCCAGATCAGCCTGTCGGTCGAGGCGGGCAATGACCCGCTGGCGGCCTTGTTGCGCATCCGATCGCCAGTGGCCGTCAACGAGCCGGTGGTGACGCTGGTCGTTAAAGCGTCATGCGGCGCGGAAACCACCCGCCGCTACACGCTGCTGCCTGACGTGCCCGCCCCCAATGTGCCCGTGGTCGAGGGCCCAGCTCTCCAGCCCGCGGCCACGGCCTCGGCGCCCTCGCTGCCCCTGGCCAGTCCCGCCAGGGCGGCCCCGCCTTCGAACAACACCAGCGCGGCCGTACCGCTGGCCTCGCCGACCGCCAAAAAGGCCCCTGCCAGCGTGCCGCGCAAGCGCCCTCCGGCACCGCCCAAGGTGTTGGCCGAGGTGGCCAAGCCCTCGGCAGCTGCCAGCGCCCTGCCCTTTCCCTCCAAAGCGCCGGTCACACCGCCCCCGACACAGGCCGGCCGGCTGAAGCTGGACCTGATCGACGCTGCACCCGCGGCCGGGCGTTCCGCATCGGCGGCGGTGGCAGCAAGCGCTTTGGCCGCCGCGCCGACGGCGCTGGGCAAGGACGTCGAAGTGACCCGCTCGCTCAACGAGGTGATTGCCGACGAAGCCCGGCTGCGCGCCTTGGAGGCCAAGATCCAGACCCTGGTCGAACTGAATACCAGCAATCAGGCGGCGGTTGCCGCGATGAGAAGCCGCTTGGAGTTGGCGGAGGGTGAGCGTTACAACAACCCCTTGGTGTACGCGCTGGGGGCGGCCTTGTTGCTGGCCGCAGCGGCCTTTGTGGTCCAGCGTCGCCGCCAGGCCCTCGACCAGCGGCATTGGGCCGGCGAGAACACCACCTTTGGCCTGACCAATTTCCCCAGTTCTTTCCTGAACGCCGAGACCGGGACCTCTGATTTGCCGGAGCAGCCCGATTCCGCCAGAACAGGCCCCGCCAGTAAGCCTGCCGCACCGCTGGCCTCGAAACAACCGGCGCCGACCACACCGCCGACGTTCAAGCGGGCGCCGGTGGCACCCGCAGCCAAAGCCGTTGATGTGCCTGACTTCTTCCTCAACAGCATCAGCAGCACGCTGCATTCGGTGAGCACAGAGGAATTGTTTGACATCCAGCGTCAGGCCGACTTCTTCGTGGTGCTGGGCCAGCACGACAAGGCCATCGACCTGTTGCTCGACCACATCGAGAAAAATCCCGACACCAGCCCGCTGGCCTACCTGGACCTGTTGGCCATCTACCACCAGCAGGACAACCGGGCCTTGTTTGATCGCCTGCGCGAAGACATTCGGAAGAACTTCCGCGTGCAAATTCCGGCTTTCGACCAGTTCACCGAAAAGGGACGTTCCCTGATGGACTACCCCGACACCTTGGCCCAGATCAGCCGGGCCTGGCCACGGCCCGAAGTGTTGGCGCTGATCGAAGAACTGGTGTTCAGCGACCCTTTCCAACCTCAGGGCGACATGTTTGAGGTGGAAGCCTACCGCGACCTGATGCTGCTGTTCGCGGTGGCCAGAGGTTTGCTCACCGGCGTGGTCAGTGAACCGCTGCGTCAGTCCGGCATGCCGGCAGGGTCGCCACCGGTGGCACTGGACATCGACCTCAGCGACCAGCTGAAGCTGCTTGACAACGAGCCTTCGAAGCGCCCCCCCGCCTGACGGTTTGCGCGCCCTCCTCGGCGCTGTCTGTGGATGAAAAAAAACGCCCGCCGCGGCAGCACCGGGCGGGCGTTGGTGTTGGTGGGGCCTGGTTGGCTTAGCGCAAGGTCACACCGGTCTTCGACTGGATGAACTCGCGGGTCACGCCCGGCGCCAGTTCAACCAGCGTCAGGCCTTCGGGGGTGACGTCCATCACACCCAGGTCGGTGATGATGCGGTCGACCACGCCCACGCCGGTCAGCGGCAGCGTGCAGGCCGGCAGGATCTTCAGGTCCTCGCTGCCGTCCTTCTTCTTGGCCACATGCTCCATCAGCACGATCACGCGCTTGACGCCGGCCACCAGGTCCATCGCGCCACCCATGCCCTTGACCATCTTGCCCGGGATCATCCAGTTGGCCAGATCGCCTTGTTCACTGACCTGCATCGCGCCCAGGATGGACAAATTGATCTTGCCGCCGCGGATCATCGCGAAGCTGTCGTGGCTGCCAAAGATGCTGCTGCCCTGGATGGTGGTGACGGTTTGTTTGCCGGCGTTGATCAGGTCGGCGTCGACCTCGTCCTCGGTCGGGAAGGGGCCGATGCCCAGCATGCCGTTTTCGCTCTGCAGCCAGACCTCCTTGTCGGCCGGCACGAAGTTGGCCACCAGCGTGGGAATGCCAATGCCAAGGTTGACGTAGAAACCGTCTTCCAGCTCGTGGGCGGCCCGTGCCGCCATTTGATCTTGGGACCAGGCCATGTTCACACCCCCGCCTTCTCAGTGATGGTTCGTTTCTCGATGCGTTTTTCAGGATTCGGGTTGTGCACGATGCGGTGCACGTAAATGCCGGGCAGGTGCACCTGGTCGGGCGGGATGGCGCCGGTTTCCACAATCTCTTCGACCTCCACGATGCAGACCTTGCCGGCCATGGCCACCGCCGGGTTGAAGTTGCGCGCCGTCAGGCGGAACTGCAGGTTGCCCGACTTGTCGGCCCGGTGCGCCTTGACCAGCGACACCGCCGGCACCAGCGAACGCTCCATCACATAGGTCTCACCGTCGAACTCGCGCAGCTCCTTGCCGTCGGCCACGATGGTGCCCACGCCGGTCTTGGTGAAAAAGGCCGGGATGCCGGCGCCGCCGGCGCGCAGCTTTTCGGCCAGCGTGCCCTGGGGCGTGAACTCCAGCGCCAGTTCACCGGCCAGGTACTGGCGCTCGAACTCCTTGTTCTCGCCCACGTAGCTGGAAATCATCTTCTTGATCTGCCGGGTTTCCAGCAGCTTGCCCAGGCCGAAGCCGTCGACACCGGCGTTGTTGGAAATCACGGTGAGGTTTTGCACGCCGCTGTCGCGCAGCGCGTCAATCAGCGCCTCGGGAATGCCACACAGGCCAAAGCCGCCCACGGCCATCAGTTGGCCGTCTTGCACCACGCCGGCGAGCGCGGCCGTGGCAGAGGGAAAAATCTTGTTCACGAAAGGGTCTCCTTGCGAATGAGCCTGAACGATACTACGTAGTGGACTACGTAGTATTTCGTAATGGAAGCACCGGACATCGATTACCGCCTGGCCTTTGACCTCAACCCCATCGGCCTGGTGTTGTCCAACAACCGGCAGATTGTGGACTGCAACCAGCGCCTGTGCGAAATGTTCGGTGCCACAGCCAAGCAATTGGTGGGCCAGTCGTTTCTGGTGTTGTACCCCAGCGCCGCCGAATACCAGCGCACCGGCGAGCGCATCACGCCCATCATGAACACCCGTGGCAACTACGCCGACGACCGCATCATGAAGCGGCTGGATGGCCGCTTCAAGGGCGAAACCTTCTGGTGCCATGTGACCGGCCGGGCGCTGGACCGCAACCGCCCGCTGGGCCCCGGGATCTGGACCTTTGAAGACCTCAGCGAGCGCCGGCCGGTGACCGCCGCGCTGACCCCGCGCGAACGCGAGGTGGCCACGCTGCTGACCGACGGTCAGACCTCCAAGGAGATTGGCCGCACACTGGGCGTGAGCCACCGCACGGTGGAGGTTTACCGGGCCCGGCTGATGAAGGCCTACAAGGCCGGCACCACCGCCGAGCTGGTCAACAAACTGCTGGCCGGCGGTCAGTCACTGGCCAAGCCGTAACGCCAACTCAAACGACCTTGGGCGGCTCCACCACCTCGGCGGCGCTGCGAAAGGCCTCCACTGCCGCCGGAAAACCGCAATACACGGTGGCGTGCAGCAACACCTCCTGGATTTCCTTGACCGTGGCGCCGTTGTTCAGCGCGCCGCGGATGTGGCCTTTCAGCTCGGTCTGCCGGCCCAGCGCGGTGAGCATGGCCACCGTCACCAGGCTGCGGGTCTTCAGGTCCAGCCCGTCGCGCTGCCACACCGTGCCCCAGGCGTTGCGTGTCACGTACTCCTGCAGCGGCTCGGAAAACGGCGTCATGCCGTCAAAGGCCTTGGCCACAAAGGCCTCACCCATCACCGCGGTGCGTTGGGCCAGGCCGGCTTCGAATTGCGCGTCTTTGTTCATGTTTTTTCTCCAGCCCGGCAGCTTACCCAAACTCGCCGGGGCACAAAAAAGCCCGGCCGAGGCCGGGCTTGGGGGATGGACCCTGGCGGGCCTCAGGCCAGGTCGAAACGGTCGGCGTTCATCACCTTGGTCCAGGCAGCCACAAAGTCGTTGACGAACTTGCCCTGGGCGTCGCTGGTGGCATAGACCTCGGCCAGCGCGCGCAGCTGCGAATTGGAGCCGAACACCAGGTCCACCACGGTGCCAGTCCACTTCAGCGCACCAGTTTGGCGGTCACGGCCTTCCAGCACCTGGGCGTCGGCCGCCGAGCGCTTCCACTGGGTGCGCATGTCCAGCAGGTTGACAAAGAAGTCGTTGCTCAGCGTCTCCGGCCGGGCGGTGAACACGCCGTGTGCGGCCTGGCCCACGTTGGCGTTGAGCGCGCGCAGGCCGCCCACCAGCACCGTCATTTCGGGGGCGCTGAGGCCCAGCAGCTGGGCCTTGTCCACCAGCAACTCGGCCTGGGCCGCTGCCAGACCCGGCTTGACGAAGTTGCGGAAGCCATCGGCCTGCGGCTCCAGCACCGCAAAAGACTCCACGTCAGTCTGCTCCTGGCTGGCGTCGGTGCGGCCCGGCGCAAAGGGCACGCTCACGTCCTGGCCGGCCTTTTTGGCCGCGGCTTCCACCGCCGCGCCGCCGGCCAGCACGATCAGATCGGCCAGCGAAATCTTCTTGCCGCCGATGGCCGACGCATTGAAGTGCTTCTGGATGCCGTCCAGCACCGCCAGCACCTTGGCCAGTTGCGCCGGTTGGTTGGCCTCCCAGTTCTTTTGCGGCGCCAGGCGGATGCGGGCCCCGTTGGCACCGCCTCGCTTGTCGCTGCCCCGGAAGGTGGAGGCCGAAGCCCAGGCCGTGCCCACCAGCTCGGCGATCGACAGTCCGGAGGCCAGCACCTGGGCCTTCAGCGCCGCCACGTCGCTGGCGTCCACCAGCGGGTGGTTGACGCCGGGCACCGGGTCTTGCCAGATCAGCGCCTCTTGCGGCACCAGCTTGCCCAGGTAGCGGGCGCGTGGGCCCATGTCGCGGTGGGTCAGCTTGAACCAGGCGCGGGCAAAGGCGTCGTGGAAGGCCTGCGGGTCCTTGTGAAAGCGGCGCGAAATCTTCTCGTAGGCCGGGTCGAAGCGCAGCGACAAATCGGCCGTGGTCATCATCGGCGGGTGCTTTTTGCTCGGGTCGTGGGCATCGGGAATCAGGTGCTCGGGCTTGCAGTTCTTGGGCGTCCACTGGTGGGCGCCGGCCGGGCTCTTGCTCAGCTCCCATTCGTAACCCAGCAGCATGTCGAAGTAACCCATGTCCCACTTGGTCGGGTTGGGTTTCCAGGCGCCTTCAATGCCGCTGGTGATGGCGTCGCCGCCTTTGCCGCTGCCGTGGCGGCTGATCCAGCCAAAGCCCTGGGCCTCGATGGGCGCACCTTCGGGTTCGGGGCCGCAGTTGGAATCGGGCGCGGCGCCATGGGCCTTGCCGAAGGTGTGGCCGCCGGCCACCAGCGCCACGGTTTCCTCGTCGTCCATGGCCATGCGGGCAAAGGTGTCACGCACGTCGCGGCCCGAGGCCACCGGGTCGGGGTTGCCGTCCGGACCCTGCGGGTTCACATAGATCAAACCCATCTGCACTGCGCCCAGCGGCTTGGCCAGTTCGCGATCGCCCGAGTAGCGGCTGTTAGGTTTGTCGCTGGTGGCCAGCCATTCGGCCTCGGGGCCCCAGTAGGTGTCTTCTTCCGGTGCCCAGATGTCGGGCCGGCCACCGCCGAAACCAAAGGTCTTGAAGCCCATGGAGTCCATGGCCACGTTGCCGGCCAGCACCAGCAGGTCGGCCCAGGACAGCTTGCGGCCGTACTTCTGCTTGATGGGCCACAGCAGGCGGCGGGCCTTATCGAGGTTGCCGTTGTCGGGCCAGCTGTTCAGCGGGGCGAAGCGCTGGTTGCCAGTGCCAGCACCACCGCGGCCGTCGTGGATGCGGTAGGTGCCGGCGGCGTGCCAGGTCATGCGCACGAACAGGCCACCGTAGTGGCCCCAGTCGGCCGGCCACCAGTCTTGCGAATCGGTCATCAGCGCACGCAGGTCGGCCACCACCGCGTCCAGGTCCAGCGTCTTGAATTCCTTGGCGTAGTCAAAGTCGGCGCCCATGGGGTTGGACTCGTTGCCATGCTGGTGCAGGATTTTCAGGTTCAGCTGATTCGGCCACCAGCCGGCATTGCCGCGTGTGCCGGTCACAGCGTTGGGGGCGGCATGGGCGCCGAATGGGCACTTGGCTTCTGTGGACAAGATGATCTCCTTGGTTGTTGGAATGGCTGACCGAGTGCAGTCTAGGGCGTCCCCTCCCATCCATCAACATGGTTTTGCCAATGACCCCGATAGCCGGCCACTCGCGGGGCTGCGGTGACGATTCGGGGGCCGTCCGATGGCAGTACGATGACAACCGATCACCGGCCTTGCCGCCACGAAGACCCGCCCCACGACATTGGAGACCCCATGAGCCGCTACCCCTTCCCAGACCTGAACAGCCTGCCCGACGACATCAAGACCCAGGTGCTGGCGGTGCAGGAAAAAGCCGGCTTCATCCCCAACGTGTTTCTGGCGCTGGCGCGCCGCCCCGCCGAGTGGCGGGCCTTCTTCGCCTACCACGACGCGCTGATGCTCAAGGAGGATGGCAGCCTCAGCAAGGGCGATCGCGAGATGATCGTCACCACCACCAGCGCGGCCAACCAGTGCCTTTACTGTGTGGTCGCCCATGGCGCGCTGTTGCGCATCTACGAGAAGAAGCCGTTGGTGGCCGACCAGGTGGCGGTGAACCACCGCAAGGCCGACATCAGCCCCCGCCAGAAAGCCATGCTGGACTTTGCGATGAAGGTCTGCAACGCCTCGGCCGAGATCACCGATGCCGACATCGACGCCCTGCACGCCCATGGCTTCAGCGACGAAGACGCCTGGGACATCGCCGCCATCACCGCCTTCTTCGGCCTGTCCAACCGCATGGCCAGTTTCAGCGGCATGCAACCGAATCCGGAGTTCTACCTGATGGGCCGGGTGCCCAAGCAGAAGTGAGGCCGCCGTCGACCGCCTGAAGAGGCGGTCGCAGACCCGGCCAATTGACATCGGTGCGGCCCGTCCTCAGAATGCCCTTAGCGCAATCCAGGTGAGGCCCGCTCGGCTGAGGCGCACTCATCCACGGTCGAAGCCATTCAGCGTTAAGCGCGACCTGCCTCGTTGTGACAGCCACGGTTCAGCATTGACCTGGAAGGAAACGACATGAATGAGCCGCTCGACCCCACCCCCATCATGCAAACGGTCACGGCCTTCTGGGCCTCCAAGGTGCTGTTGACAGCGGTGGAACTGGATGTGTTCACCACCCTGGCCGACCGCCCGGCAACAGCCGCGGAACTGGGTAGCACGCTGGGTCTGCACCCGCGTGGCACCTTCGACTTCTTCGATGCGCTGGTGGCCTTGAAGTTTCTGCAGCGCGACGGCGATGGGCCGGCAGGCCGTTACCGAAACACACCTGAAACTGGCGCTTTCCTGAACCAGAAAAGCCCTGCCTACATCGGTGGCCTGGCGCACATGCTGAACAGCCGCCTCTTTGGCTTCTGGAACCACCTGGGGACGGCGCTGAAAACAGGCCAGCCACAGAACGAGATGAAGAACGGCGGCAAAGGCATGTTCGAAGAGCTTTATGCCGACGAGGCCAGGCTGGGCCAGTTCCTCGAAGCCATGACGGGGTTTCAGGCCGGCAACTTCAAGCTGTTGGCGGAGAAGTTCGATTTTTCCCGGTACCAGACGGTCTGCGATGTCGGCGGGGCGCTGGCCCTGCTGTCACGCATCGTGGGCGGTCGCCACCCCCACCTGCGCCTGGCCAGCTTTGACCTGCCAGTGGTCAGGCCCCATGCCGAGCAGCATGTCAAGGCCGCCGGCCTCGACGGTCGGATCGCGGTGGTGTCCGGTGACTTCTTCAAAGACCCACTGCCCAAGGCCGACGTCGTGACCATGGGCAACATCCTGCACGACTGGAATCTGGAGAAGAAGAAAATCCTCATCCAGAAAGCCTACGAGGCGCTGCCTGCGGGAGGGGCCTTGATCGCCATCGAAAACGTCATCGACGATGCACGCCGGGAAAACGCCTTCGGCCTGCTGATGTCGCTGAACATGCTGATTGAATTCGGCGACGCCTTTGACTACACAGCCCAGGATTTCCGCAACTGGTGTGGCGAGGCCGGCTTCCAGCGTTTTGAGTTCATCCCGCTGGCGGGCCCGACCAGCGCGGCCATCGCCTACAAGTGAGCGGCGGCCCGGCCCCTCCCCCATTCCTCCCCCAATTCACCATGGACAACGCCAGTTTCTTCACCCAACGCCGCCTGCCCCAGACCACGCCCGCGCAGGTGTTCGCCGCCTTTGCCGATCCCACGCGGCTGGCCCGCTGGTGGGGGCCGGCGGGGTTCAGCAACCGCTTTCAGGTGTTCGAGTTCCAGCCCGGCGGGCGCTGGGAGTTTGTGATGGTGGGCCCGGACGGCACCGAGTACGCCAACCGCAGCGTGTTTGCTGAACTGCGCCCGCCACAGCGTGTCGTCATCGAACACCGCTCACAGCCGCACTTCACCCTGACGGTGGTGCTCACCGCCGAAGGCCCCGACACCGTGATTGCCTGGACCCAGGCCTTCGAGAGTGCCAGCGTGGCGCAAAGCGTGCGCCACATCGTGGAGCCGGCCAATGAGGAAAACCTCGACCGGCTGCAGACCGTGCTGGGCTCCCCCGGGCTTGTGCCAAATCGTTGACAGCCGCGGGTTTTTGTCTGCGCAGGGGGCGCTGCACTTCCCTTACCATGGCCTGCGAAACAGCGGGTAGTCGTCCGCGCCAAGGAATGTTTCATGCCCAACAACACCGTCCGTTTTCACCGCGTGCTGCGCGCCCCTGCCGAACGCATTTACCGTGCCTTTCTGGACCCCGGCGCCATGGCCAAATGGCTGCCGCCGTTCGGCTTCACCTGCCATGTGGAGCACATGACGCCCGAGGTGGGCGGCAGCTTCCGGATGGCGTTCACCCAGTTCGGCACCGGCCACAGCCATGCTTTTGGCGGCACTTACCACGAGCTGCTGCCCTCGTCCTGCATCCGCTACAGCTCGCTGTTCGATGACCCGCACCTGCCGGGTGAGATGCTGACCACCGTCACCCTCACCGAGGTGTCTTGTGGCACCGAGGTGAACATCGTGCAGGAGGGCATTCCGGTGGTGATTCCACTGGAAGCCTGCCACCTGGGCTGGCAGGAGTCGCTGGTGCAGCTGGCCCAACTGGTGGAAGCCAGCAGTCCGGCCTGACATGGCAGCCGCCGACGCACTCGCCGTGGTCACCACCCTGCCCACCCGGGAACAGGCCCTTGCGCTGGGCCGGACCTTGGTGGAGCAGCGGCTGGTGGCCTGCGCCCAGGTGTCGGCCATCGACAGCGTCTACCGCTGGGATGGCGCCATTCAACAGGAAGCAGAATTCCAGCTGGTGTGCAAGACCACAGCCGGCCAGTGGACTTTGGTCGAACAGGCCATTTTGGCCCAGCACCCCTACCAACTGCCAGCGATACACGCGTTGCCAGTGGCCAGAATCCACGCCCCCTACGGTGACTGGGTTGCCTCTCAGGTGATCCCCAAGCCCTGATTGCCCTCCTCGGGCCATGCCCGAGCGAGCTTGTGACCCCGCACAAGGTCTGTTGCAAGGCCAGGCCCCCTTGGCGGGGCAAAGGTGTCCAGGCGTCCCGCTGTGGTTTCACCACAGCCAGGCTGCCGCCATTCAAGTCTGTGCCCAACGCACCGATAACACCGACACAGGCACGTCCAGGATGTGCCATCCCCCACAACACAGAACAACACCACATGACGCCCCAACCCAAAATTCTGCTGGTTGACGATCAACCCGGGATGATTCAGGTCATGGCCAAAGCGCTGTCCAACGTGGGGCAACTGACCTTCGCCACGTCCGGCCAGGCCGCATTGGACCAGGCAAGGAACACACGCCCCGATCTGATCCTGCTCGACGCCGAAATGCCGGGGATGACCGGTTACGAGGTCTGCGTGGCCCTGAAAAAGGATGTCACCCTGGCCAACATCCCCGTGATTTTTGTCACAAGCCACAAGGACCAGGAACACGAGTTGCGTGGTTTGGACCTGGGCGCCGCGGATTTCCTGTCCAAACCGGTCAGCGAGCCCCTGCTGCTGGCACGGGTGAAAACCCAGTTGCACATCAAACACCTGACCGACGAATTGCGTCGCATGGCCTTGATCGATGCGCTGACCGAAACCACGAATCGACGGGGTTTCGATGCGGCCCTGACGCAGGAGTGGCTTCGCTGCCAGCGCGCCGGGGATCCCATCGCCTTGCTGATGGTGGATGTGGACCATTTCAAGAACTACAACGACCACTATGGCCATCCGGCCGGTGATGCCAGTCTGCGCCAGATCGCCATGGCGATGCGGCAGTCGGTCATGAGGCCTGCGGACCTGGTGGCACGCTTCGGCGGTGAGGAATTCGCCGTGTTGCTGCCGCACACCGGCCAAGAGGGTGCCATGCACGTGGCGGCCAAAATGCTGGAGGCCGTGACCGCGCTGCAAATTCCCCATGCGACGTCGCCGGTCGCCAGCCACGTCACGGTCAGCATTGGCGTGGCCTGCCAAGACCACCTGCTGGCCATCCCCGGAGATGAGGCCGTTGACGCCGGGTTCGACCGCGACATCCAGGCCAGCGACCTGATCCAGGCGGCCGACAGCGCGCTCTACATGGCCAAAGCCGCCGGCCGGGCCCGGGCATGCTTCCAGCCCGTGACGCGCCACCGCCCGGCGTCACCGGCGCCCCAATTGGTGCACCTTTCATCCACGCCACCATGCCGACTGAGCGCCTGAATCGACCCAGGCTCGTGCCTTGGGTCGGCGGCATTACGCTGCTGCTGGGCCTGCTGGTGACCGCGTTCAGTGCCTGGTGGCGATTCCAGGCCAACCAGAACGAGGCGCAGCGGCATTTCGACACCATGGCGTTGGAAGTGACCGACCGCATCAAAGAAAGAATGGCGCGGTACGAATACGGTCTGCGTGGTGGCCGCGGCGCCGTCGTGGCAAACCCCAACCGCATCACCAGACAGGATTTCAAAGCCTACAGCTTGACCCGGGATCTCCCGATCGAGTTCCCTGGCGCCCATGGTTTTGGCCTGATATACCGCGTGCCCAAGCAGGACCAAGCCCGCTTTGAGCGTGCCGCCCGAATTGACGATTGGCCATCGTTCGCCGTCCGGCAGTTGGAGCCACACGACGGCGACCGCTTTGTGATCCAGTACATCGAGCCCATCGAGCCGAATCGCGCCGCGGTCGGCCTCGATGTGGCCTCTGAGCCCAACCGCCGCGAGGCGGCGCTGCAGTCGGCGCAGACGGGCAGGGCCACCCTCACCGCACCCATCACGCTGGTTCAGGCCTCCGGGCTGGCCATGCGCTCCTTTCTGCTGATGCTGCCGGTGTACAACACCGACCAGCCCAGCCAACTCGCCGAGGAGCGACTGTCCCAAACCATTGCGTGGAGTTACGCGGCCCTGGTGACGGACGAGGTGCTGAAAGACCTGTTCAAAGACCCCCAGCGTTTCAAGCTGACCTTGCAAGACAAGGGCTCACCAGAGCAGCAGCCCTTTTTCCAGATGGCCGAGGGTGGCGTCTCGCCCGACGTCCTGCCACAGAAGCGGATGGAGTTGCCCATCTTCGGCCGTACCTGGGTGGCCACAGTGACGGCCACACCGCAGTTCATGGCCTCGCTGAGGCTTCAGTCACCGATTCAGGTCGGGTTGACGGCGGGGCTGATCACGGTGCTCCTGGCCGCGGTGGCCACCATGCTGGCCCAACTTCGCGAAAAGTCCCGCCGCCAGCGGCTGGATCAAGCCCGGCGCGCCGCCCTTGTGGAGTCGTCTGACGACGCCATCATCAGCCTGACATTGGACGGCCAGATCACGGACTGGAACGACGGTGCCGAACGCCTGTTCGGCTACTCTGGCACCGAAGCGATCGGTCAGTTCGTCAAGTTCCTCTTGCTACCGCCGGAGTTGGAAGCGGAAGAGGACAAGCTGGCCGCTGCGGCGAAGGCAGGCAAACGCCACAGTCCACTGGAAACCAAACGCCGCCATCGATCGGGTGAACTGATCGATGTGTCCATCACCACCGCACCCATCCAGGGGGAAAACGGGGATTGTGTCGGTTACACGAAGTTCCTGCGTGACATCCGTCAGAGCATCGAGGACCGAAACCGCCTGGCCAGCATGAATGCCTCCCTCGAGGCCTTGGTGCTGGAGCGCACCGAACAACTCCGTGCCACCAGCCACGACCTGCGTGCGGTTTTGGATGCCGTGCCGTCCATGATTGGCTATTGGGACCATGACCTCGTCAATCGCATGGCCAATCAGGCCTACGCCAAATGGTTTGGTGTGGACCACGAGCAGCTGCCGGGGCGGACCATGTCCAGCCTGCTCGGGGCAACCTTGTTTGAAAAGAACCGCGTTCACATTGAAGCCGCGCTGCGTGGCGAAGCGCAAACGTTCGAGCGGTCCATCCCCAGGCCGGATGGTCAGGGCAATCGCCATTCCCTGGCACATTACCTGCCAGACATTGTGGACGGCCAGGTGCGGGGTTTTTATGTGCTGGTTCACGACGTCAGCGAATTGGTAGAGAGCCGGCAGGCTTTGGCCCGCTCCCTGGAGGAGAATGACCAGCTCCTGCTGCGTGCCGAACTGGCGCGCAAGGAAACAGAAACCGCGCACCGCTTTCTGCGCCAAGTGACGGACAAGCTTCCCTTGTCCATCGCTTACCTCGACCAGGAACTGCGTTACCGCTTTGTCAACTCGGCCTTCTGCCGCCAGCTGGGGCTGGCCAAAAAGGACCTGCTTGGTCATGCCGCATCGGATGTGGACAGTGCCAACGGGCGCGAGCTCGCAGAACGTTTTGCAGACGGCATTGCGAGCCAGGGGCTCACGTTTGAGTCCTCTGTGGAGCAGCGCATCCAGGAAGTTCGCCTGGTGCCTGATTTGGACGAAGACCACAGGACAAACGGTCTGTTCTCCATTGGCACCGACATCACGGAGCGCAAGGCGTTCGAGAACAACCTCAAGCGCACCCTGACCCTGTTGAACTCGGTTTTGGCGACGTCCACCCAGGTGGCCATTGTGGCCGTCGATCCGGAGGGAATGATCAACCTGTTCAACCGGGGGGCCGAAAACATGCTCGGGTACAGAGCAGAGGATGTGGTGGGGCGCTTGCCAGGACGTGTGTTGTTGGACAAAGAACAACTCTCGCAAAGGGCGACCGAGCTCGGCAAGCGACTGGGCAGAACAGTCCGGGGAGCGTATGTGCTGACGGAAGCCGAGTACTTGAATCGGCCCATGGAATGGAACTATGTGCACAAGGACGGGCACAAAGTCCCCGTGTCACTGGGCATGACCGCCATCACCGACAGCGCTGGTGTGCTGCTGGGCTACCTGGCCGTGGCACACGACATCAGTGAGCGCAAAAAGTACGAGGCTTCGCTGCGCCATGCGGTGCAAAAATCGGAGGCGGCCAACCTGGCCAAAAGCCGATTCCTGGCCAACATGAGCCATGACATACGCACACCCATGAACGCGGTGATCGGCCTGACCCATGTGCTGGAGAAAACCCGGTTGGACGCCAACCAGGCCGATTTGCTGCAAAAAATGAAGCTGTCCAGCCAATCCTTGCTGAACCTGCTCAACGACGTGCTGGACCTGTCCAAAATCGAGGCTGAGGAAATGCACCTCGAAAGGCGACCGTTTGCCCTGTGCGGCCTGCTGAAGAAGGTCGAAAACCTCTTTCGGGTCCAGGCTGAAACGAAGCGCCTTCGGTTGGACTTGGTTCTCTCTGACGACATGCCCTGCCATGTCCGTGGGGATGAGACCCGGCTCCAGCAGATTCTGCACAACCTGTTGGGCAACGCCATCAAATTCACGGACCATGGCACCGTGAGACTGAGCGCCCAGGTGCTGCGCAACGACGGGATGCGTGCGTTGCTGCAATTCAGTGTCAAGGACACCGGTATCGGTATTGCAAGCGATGTCCTGCCCAAGCTTTTCGCCCCTTTCGTCCAAGCCGATTCCACCACCACCCGGCGCTTCGGCGGCACGGGCCTGGGGCTGTCCATCGTCAAAGAGCTGGTGACCATGATGGGCGGTCAGGTCCATGTGACCAGCACCCCGCACAGTGGCAGCGAATTCACGGTCGAGTTGGAAATGCCCTTGTGCATGCCGGGTGAGGTGTCAGACAACGCAGCGACGGACGGCGACAGCGGATCCGTCGACATCCGGAATGTGCGGGTGCTGGTGGCTGACGACAGCAAGATCAACCTGGAGGTGGCACGGCGCATCCTCGAGCACGAAGGCGCCATCGTCACATTGGTGGACAACGGTCAACAGGCCGTCGACGCCCTCGCCAACCCGGATGCCCGCTTCGATTTGGTGTTGATGGACGTGCAAATGCCGGTGTTGGATGGCTGCGATGCCACCCGCCGCATCCGCAGCGGTCTGGGACTCCAGGCTCTCCCCATCGTGGCGCTCACCGCGGGAAACACCACCAGCGAGCGTTCTCGGGCCCTGGCGTCGGGCATGGACGATGTGCTGGCCAAGCCCTTTGACCCGGACCATTTGGTGCAGGTCATGGGCAAACACCTGAAGCGGCACATCGCCGCCCGCACCGACCAGACCAAGCATGGCGACGCCTGGCCATCCCTTGAAGGCATTGACATGCCGGTGGTGAGAAACCGGCTCAAGGGAGACCTTGCCCTTTTCCGCACGCTGTTGCGCAACCTGATGGACGAACTGTCAGCCCTGTTCAACAAACAGGCGGTCGACGGCCCAACACCTGCGCTGGCCGCACAATTGCACAGCCTCAAGGGTTGTGCGGGCACCTTGGGTGCTGACGCCCTTTACAGCGTCACCGCTCGCGCGGAAACCGTTTGCCTGACCCAGGATGTGGCTTCGTTCCCGTCCGTTCTGAGGGAATTGCGCGAGGAGCAAAGCCGGCTGCAGTCGCTGGTGTCAGGGTTCTTGAATGTCCAGGAACGGTGGGAGGACTCCGCGGAGCCCATGGATCCCAAGTCCCTGTCCCATTTGCTGGACCAGTTGCGCTCAGCCGATCTGGCAGCCATCGAATCCTTCAAGTCGCTTGCACCCCAGCTGCGTCACAAGCTCGGACCGTCGTCATTCGAGAGAGTTCGCCAACACATCGACAACCTGGAGTTCTCCGAGGTGGCACAGGCACTGGCAACCTGCTGAGCCGACCGCTCAGACCCGCGCCTCTGGCGTGACTGCGGCGCGCACCCAATCCGGCAGAGGCACGGCCTTTTGCCTGGGAAAGTCGACCCAGATGGTGGTGGCGCCGCCCTCGGCGTGGATGACGCCGGGCAGGTCGGTGCGCTCCAGCGTGCACCAGGTCTCGAAGGTGGTTCGGGCCGGGTCGCTGGCATACATGCGGGCCAGCACATCGCCCGGGTATTCCAGCTGCTTGTAGAAATTGCAGAAGGCGTTGACGATCACCGGCCCCTCCCCCATCGGGTTGGCCGGCGCACCGATGGCGCGGAACCACTCGATGCGGATGGTTTCCAGGTAACGGAAATAGGTGGTGTTGTTGACATGGTTCATCGCGTCCATGTCGCCCCAGCGGATGGGGATCACCATTTCGTGGACTTGCTTCTTGGTCTCAGGCAGCGAAAATTTCATCGGTTCAGGGCCAGGTGAAAAGGGCTCAGGCCGCGCCAAAACCGTCGTCGGCGGCAATCACCGCGCCGTTGACGAAATGGCTTTCGTTGCTGGCCAGCATGACCAGGATGGCGTCCAGATCCGAGGCCTGGCCCACCCGCTTGCGCGGCAGCATCTGCACCAGCTTCTGGCCTTGATCGGTTTGCCAGTGGTGGTGGTTGATTTCGGTGTCGATGTAGCCCGGGCAGATGGCGTTGACGTTGATGCCGTACTTGCCCCACTCCAGCGCCATGGCCTTGGTCATGTGCACCACCGCGGCCTTGCTCATGCAGTACACGCCGATCTGCGGCAGCACCCGCAGGCCGGCCATGCTGGCGATGTTGATGATGCGCCCACCGGTGTAGCTGCCGGGGGCGGCGCCACGGGCCCGGGCCAGCATGCGTTTGCCCACCTCCTGGGCCATGAAGAACGCGCCCTTGACGTTGGTGTCGAACACGAAGTTGTAGTCTTCCTCGCTCACGTCCTGCAGGCGCTGGGTGGTGCTGACGCCCGAGTTGTTGACCAGGATGTCGATCGAGCCCACCTCGGTTTCGGCATGGGCCACCGCGGCCTTGATGCTGTCGTGGTCAGTCACGTCGAGTTCCAGCACATGGGCGTCACCGCCCTCGCCTTCGATCTCGGCGCGCAGGTCCTTGAGCTTCTCGACCCGGCGGCTGGCCAGCACCACCGCCGCCCCGGCGCGCGACAGCACGCGCGCGAACTGCGCGCCCAGGCCGCCGGACGCGCCGGTGATGAAGGCCACGCGGCCCGACAAATCGATGCTGTATGCCATTTAGAGCGTCTCCACAAAACGTCAGTGCCGCCAGGCGGCGGGCCGCCATTCCCCGAATAAAATCCGTTAGATCTCCGGCAGCCGTCGGCCCATTATCCAGCGAGACACCGCATGACCAACCAAGAAATACTGGCCCAGTTCGGCCCCCGCGAATCCATGGCGTACGACGTGGTGGTGGTGGGCGGTGGTCCCGGTGGCCTGGCCACCGCCATCCGACTCAAGCAACTGGCGGCCGAGAAGGGCACCGACGTCTCGGTGGTGGTGCTGGAAAAAGGCTCCGAGCCCGGTGCCCACATCCTGTCCGGCGCCATCATGGACCCCAAGGCCCTGACCGAGCTGATCCCCGACTGGAAGGCCAAGGGCGCTCCGCTGACCCAGCCGGTCACCGACGACGCCTACGTGTTCTTGGGCGAGAAGTCGGCCTTCCGTGTGCCCAACATGGTGCTGCCACCGTTCGCCCACAACCACGGCAACTACATCATCAGCCTGGGTTCGCTGACCAAGTGGCTGGGCGAACAGGCAGAGGCCCTGGGCGTGGAAATCTTCCCCGGCTTCACCGCCGCCGAGGTGCTGTACAACGACGACGGTTCGGTCAAAGGTGTCGCCACCGGCAACCTGGGCGTCAACAAGGAAGGCGAGCCCACCGACAACTTCCAGCTCGGCATGGAACTGCTGGGCAAGTACACCGTGTTCGCCGAAGGCGCGCGTGGCCACCTGGGCAAGCAACTGATTGCCAAGTACAAGCTCGACGAGGGCAAAGACCCGCAGAGCTGGGGCATCGGCATCAAGGAGCTGTGGGAGATCGACCCCAGCCGCCACCAGCCCGGTTTCGTGATGCACACCGCCGGCTGGCCGATGGACGCCAAAACCTATGGCGGCGCCTTCCTGTACCACATGGAGGGCAACAAGGTGGCGCTGGGCTTCGTCACCGGCCTGGGCTACGAGAACCCCTACCTGAGCCCGTTCGAAGAGCTCCAGCGCTGGAAGACCCACCCCAATGTGCGCTGGTACTTCGAGAACGACAAAGGCGAGGTCAATGCCAAACGCCTTTCTTATGGCGCCCGCGCCATCAACGCCAGCGGCCTCAATTCGCTGCCCAAGACGGTGTTCCCCGGCGGCGCGCTGGTGGGCTGCAATGCCGGCTACCTCAACGTGGGCCGCATCAAAGGCAGCCACGCGGCCATCAAGACTGGCATGCTGGCCGCCGAGGCCGCCTATGACGCGGTGGTGGCCGGCCGCCAGCACGACGAGCTGAGCGCCTACCCCGCGGCCTTCGAGGCCAGCTGGCTGCACACCGAGCTGAACAAGGACCGCAACTTCAAGAACTGGTTCAAGCACGGCCTGGCCGTGGGCACGCTGATGAACGGTTTCGAGCAGTTTGTGCTGCGCGGCCACATCCCGTGGACGCTGCACCGCGACAAGCCCGACCACGCCTACCTGAAGCCGGCCGCCGAGTGCCAGCCCATCGCCTACCCCAAGCCCGATGGCAAGCTGACCTTTGACCGCCTGTCCAGTGTGTTCATCAGCAACACCAACCACGAAGAACACCAGCCCGCCCACCTGACGTTGAAAGACGCCTCGGTGCCAGTCAGCATCAACCTGGCCAAGTACGCCGGGCCCGAAGCGCGCTACTGCCCGGCCGGTGTCTATGAGTACGTGAAGAACGCCGACAACAGCGACCGGCTGCAGATCAACGCGCAGAACTGCGTGCACTGCAAAACCTGCGACATCAAGGACCCGACGCAAAACATCGTCTGGGTCACGCCCGAAGGCGGCGGCGGACCCAACTACGCCGGCATGTAAGCCACACCGGCCGCCCCATCCGCCGCACAGGCCCCTGGCATGAAGATCACCCCCGACGCTGCCGCGGCCAAGATCGCCAACCTGCAGGCCATCACCGCGACCGAGGGCCAGCTGGCCTCGGCCGGCAAAGGCGCGACCCGGGCGGTGGTGGGGGCGCCCCCCATCGACCCCAAGGCGCTCAGAGCGCCGGTCCGCACCGACCCCTCGCTGCGCCCACCGGTGGTGGGCACGCCGCTGGTGCTGTCGGTGGCGGCCCGGCAGCTGTCTGGCCCACCACCGCCGGCCACGCTGGCCTGGGCCCACCAGGTGGTGGAGGCCTTGACCGGCCTGAAATTGCCACCGCCCCTGCCCGGCACACCCCTGGTGCGCCCGCCGCTGGGTGGCCCCGTGCCCAGCGCATCGCCAGCCTCCGTTGCGGCGCCTTTGGCCGCTGTCGCGAGCGCCACCACCCCACTGGCCCACCTGCCCTTTGCCGACACCGACCGGGCGCTGTTCCATGCCCAGGGCCAGGTGTTTCCGGAGAACGCCCCCGAGGTCGATTTCAGCCTGCAGCTGTTCGCCGAGCGCTCGACCGATGCGCCCCATGTGCCGCCCACGGTGTCACCGGTGCTGGCACGCATGCTGGGCAGCCACCCGCTGATGCCGCCGCTGTCGCTGCGCTTCCAGGCACCGGCCGAGCAACTGCAGTCGGCGGTGTTCCATTTCGAGGTTGAGCCCTCGGTGGGCGACCCGGCCGTGGCCGCCGCCCAGGCCTCCGGCCCCAACCTGCGCCTGCTGGGCCTGCTGGTGCTCAACCCGCAGCTGACACCGGTGTATGACATGCATGTGGCCGGCGCCGCCGCGCCACGCACCGACCCGGCCGCGATGATGGCGGCCATGGGTTTTCACCCGCTGCAGCAGCCGCCGTTTGGCAAGGTGGTGCTGGACGTGGCGGCCAGCCTGCTTTGCAGCGACGAACGCTGCCCCTTCTACGGCCAGGGCAGTTGCCCGCAGCCCGGCTGCCGTCGCCACGAGTGGTCGGACAACAGCCCGCCGCCCGACACCCCGCCCGCGGCCGGCTGAGGCAGGCGCGCGTCTCCGGCAGGCCTCAGGCCAGGGCTTTTTTCTCGCGTTTGGCGCGCGAGGTGGTCATCACCAGCGCCTCGCCATCGATCACCACCACCCCCGCGACACGGCACACGGTTTCCAGCGTCACCCGGCGGCGGGCGGCGTCCACCGTCTTCACGCTCACGGTGGCATGCACCGTGTCGCCGGGCCGTACCGGCGCACGAAACGACATCTGCTGGCTCAGGTAGACCGTGCCCGGGCCGGGCAGGCGGTTGGCAATGGCGGCCGAGATCACGCTGGCGGTCAGGAACCCATGGGCAATGCGGCCACCGAAGGGCGTGCTGGCGGCAAATTCCTCGTTGATGTGGATGGCGTTGTTGTCGCCCGACACGCCGGCGAACAACACGATGTCGGCCTCGGTGATGGTTTTGGCAAAGCTGGCCGTCATGCCCTCGCTCAGGTCTTCGATGTCGTAACCGTTCTGGTCGTTCATGTTGTCTCCGGGTGTTGTTATGGCAAGGCCAAACCAGTGTAGCGGCGCCTTTGCGCGCCCTTTCGGCCTCGGTGCTTCATCACCACGTCACAGTCGACGGGCACAGTGATGGGTCATTTCATGCCCACCATGCTGCTGCAAAAAACCGACAAAGGCCGAGCCGAGCTGTTGCCCGGCATGCGCACCCTGAGCCTGCGCGAGCGCAGTCTGCTGCTGATGGCCAACGGCCGCCAGACCGTGGCGGCCATGGGCACGGTCTGCGGCAACGACACCGCTGCGCTGGCCTTGCGCCTGCTGGCCGACGGCTACCTGGAACCGGTGCCCACCCCGCCACCGCAGGCAGCCCCTGGCCCGGCGGTGGCGCCTCTGGAGCAAGTGGCTCGCGGCAGCGACCCGTTCGAGGGTCGGCGCTCGCTGGCCACCGCCCGGATGTTTCTGTTCGACCTCTGCGAACGCCTGTTCGCCCGCCGCGATCCGGTGCTGGCCGAGCGGCTGCGGGAGGGCCTGCGCCAGGCCCGTGACCGCGACACCATGCTGGCCGCGGCCCGAACCCTGATGGACGAGGTGGAAAAAATCGCCGGCTTCGCCCGGGCCGACGCCATCGGCGAACGCCTGGCCATGCTGCTGCCGCCCGAGACCGCTGAGGCCAACGGCTAAAATCAGGGCCCCACCCGCAAGCGGGTGAACCGCGCCCCCGCATGCGGGCGCAGGACCCCTGCTGGAGCCGCCTTGAACCCACCCCCCTCTTCCCCGGCAGCCGTCCTGCGGCTCAGCCCGCTCAACGCCTTGCACCTGGAACGGGGCGCCCGCATGGTGCCCTTTGCCGGCCACAGCCTGCCGGTGCAGTACAGCGGCCCCGGCGCCGGCCTGATGGCCGAACACCTGCATACCCGGCAGGCGGCCAGCCTGTTCGACGTGTCCCACATGGGCCAGATCCTGGTATCTGGCCCGGACGCGGCAGCAGCGCTGGAGAGCCTGATGCCCATGGACGTGTTGGGCCTGCCCGAGGGCAAGCAGCGCTACGGCCTGCTGCTCAACGAGGCCGGCGGCATCCTCGACGACCTGATGTTTCTGCGCCTGCCCGGCGCCACCCCCTGCTACTTTCTGGTGGTCAACGGCGCCTGCGCGGCCGCCGATATCGCCCATTTGCAGGCCCGCATCGGTGCGCGCTGCAGCGTCGCACCGCAGCCGCAACTGGCGCTGCTGGCCTTGCAAGGCCCGCGCGCGGTGGACGCGCTGGCCCGGCTGCTGCCCGGCGTGGCCGCGCTGGTCTTCATGACCGGCGGCCGTTTCGACTGGCAGGGCGTGCCGCTCACGGTGAGCCGCAGCGGCTACACCGGCGAAGACGGGTTCGAAATTTCGGTGCCGGCCGACCAGGCCGAGGCCCTGGCCCGCGCGCTGCTGGCCCAGCCCGAGGTCAAGCCCGCCGGCCTGGGTGCCCGCAATTCGCTGCGGCTGGAGGCCGGCCTTTGCCTGTACGGTCAGGACATGGACAGCGCCACCACGCCGGCCGAAGCCGCCCTGGGCTGGGCCATCCCCAAGCTGCGTCGCCCGGGCGGCGCGCGGGCCGGCGGTTTCCCCGGGGCTGACCATGTGCTGGCCCAGCTCGCCGGCCCCGTGGACACGCTGCCCGGCCGGCTGGTGGGCCTGAAGGCCCTGGATCGGGTGCCGGTGCGGGAGCATGTGGTGCTGCACGACGCCGACGGCACGGTGGTTGGGGAAGTCACCAGCGGCCTGCTGTCGCCCAGCCTCGATCAGCCGGTGGCGCTGGCCCGGGTGCAGGCAAAATGGGCGCCTTTGGGCAGCCGGCTGAACGCCATGGTGCGTAGCAAGGCGGTGGCCATGGAAGTCTGTGCCCTGCCCTTTGTGCCCCACCGCTACCACCGCGGCTGAGCTTGTCCTGCGGCCGCCGCGTTGGCGGCCAGCCCTGTTTGAACCCTCGTCTCTGGAGAACCCCATGACCGTCAAATACACCCCCGACCACGAATGGCTGCGCATCGACGGCGACACCGCCGTGGTGGGCATTACCCACCATGCCCAGGACGCGCTGGGCGACGTGGTGTTTGTCGATCTGCCCGAAGTCGGCAAGGCCCTGGCGCAGAAAGACGTGGCCGGCGTGGTCGAGTCGGTCAAGGCCGCGGCCGACGTCTACATGCCGGTGGACGGCGAGATCGTCGAGGTCAATGAAGCCCTGCGCGCCGACCCAGGCCTGGCCAACACCGACCCGCTGGGCAGCGGCTGGTTCTTCAAGGTACGCCTGAGCCAGCCGGCCCAGCTCGACAACCTGATGGACGAAACCGGCTATTCCGCCTTCGCCCAGGACGCCTGAGCCCAACCCCTGCCTCTGTTCTTTCTTTCCTCTTTGCCCTGCCCCTGACATGAGCGACTCGCTGGCCGAACTCGACAACACCCAAGCTTTTGTGGCCCGCCACATTGGCATCACCCCGGCCGACGAGGCCCGCATGCTGCAGGCCGTGGGCGCGGTCTCGCGGGCCGAGCTGGTGGCCCGCATCGTGCCGCCGTCGATTGCCCGGCGCTCGGCCATGGCCATCCCGCCGGCGGTGGGCGAGCCGGCGGCGCTGGCCGAACTGCGCGGCATTGCGGCCCGCAACCAGGTCTTCAAGAGCTTCATCGGCATGGGTTACCACGGCAGCCACATGCCGAGCGTCATCCAGCGCAACATCCTCGAGAACCCCGCCTGGTACACCGCCTACACGCCCTACCAGGCCGAGATTTCGCAGGGCCGCATGGAGGCACTGGTCAATTTCCAGACCATGGTCTGCGACCTGACTGGCATGGCGATCGCCAACGCCTCCATGCTGGACGAGGCCACCGCCGCCGCCGAGGCCATGACGCTGGCCAAGCGCAGCGTCAAGAGCCCCAGCAACGTCTTCATCGTCGCCGGCGACTGCCACCCACAAACCATCGAGGTGATTCAGACCCGCGCCGCACCCCTGGGCATCACCGTCAAGGTCAGTTCGGCCAGCGCCACCGTGCCCCAGCTGATGGCCGGGGGCGACTACTTCGCCGTGCTGGCCCAGTACCCCGGCACCACCGGCATGGTGCACGACCTGCGGCCGCTGGCCGCCCAGGCCCATGCGGTGGGCGCGGCCCTGTGTGTGGCGGCCGATTTGCTGGCGCTGACGCTGCTGCTGCCACCGGGCGAGTTCGACGCCGACATCGTGCTGGGCACCACCCAGCGCTTCGGTGTGCCCATGGGCAACGGCGGGCCGCACGCCGCCTACCTGGCCTGCCGCGACGCCTTCAAGCGCTCACTGCCCGGCCGGCTGGTGGGCCTGAGCGTGGACGCCCATGGCGACCCGGCCTACCGGCTGGCGTTGCAAACCCGCGAGCAACACATCCGGCGCGAAAAAGCCACCTCCAACATCTGCACCGCCCAGGTGCTGCCGGCGGTGCTGGCCAGCATGTACGCGGTCTACCATGGCCCCGACGGCCTGCGCCGCATTGCCCGCCGTGTGGCCACCTACACCGCGGTGCTGGCGCGTGGTCTGCAGCAAATGGGTTATGGCCTGAGCCATGCCAGCGCCTTTGACGCACTGACGGTGCACACCGGCCAGGCCACCGACGCCATCCTGGGCCGCGCGCTGCGTTCACGGGCCAATTTGCGCCACCGGCTGACCCACCACCTGGGCATTGCACTGGACGAAACCACCACCCGCAGCGACGTGGAAATGCTGTGGTCGTTCTTTGTGCAGCCCGGCCGGCCCATGCCGCGCTGGGACGCGATGGCCGAGGGCGCCGAACCGCTGATCCCGGCCGCGCTGCGCCGCCAGAGCGACTTCCTGACGCACCCGGTGTTCCACCGCCACCATTCCGAAACCGCGATGCTGCGCTACATCCGGCGCCTGAGCGACAAGGACCTGGCGCTGGACCGCAGCATGATCCCGTTGGGCAGCTGCACCATGAAGCTCAACGCCACCAGCGAGATGCTGCCCATCACCTGGCCGGAGTTCGCCCACATCCACCCCTTCGCGCCGGCCGACCAGTTGCAAGGCTATGCCGAGCTCGACCGCCAGCTGCGCGACTGGCTGTGCCAGGCCACCGGCTACGCCGCCATCAGCCTGCAGCCCAACGCCGGCAGCCAGGGCGAGTACGCCGGCCTGCTGGTCATCCGCGCCTGGCATGCCTCGCGCGGCGAAAGCCACCGCCACATCTGCCTGATTCCCAGCAGCGCCCATGGCACCAACCCGGCCAGTGCCCAGATGGTGGGCATGACGGTGGTGGTGGTGGCCTGCGACGCCCAGGGCAATGTGGACATGGCCGACCTGCAGGCCAAATGCGAGCAGCACAGCGCCCACCTGGCCGCGATGATGCTGACCTACCCCAGCACCCACGGTGTGTTCGAGGCCAGCGTGTCCGAGCTGTGTGCGCTGGTGCACCGCCATGGCGGCCGGGTCTATGTGGACGGCGCCAACTTGAACGCCATGGTGGGTGTGGCCGCGCCGGGCGAGTTTGGCGGCGACGTCAGCCACCTGAACCTGCACAAAACCTTTTGCATCCCCCACGGCGGCGGCGGCCCCGGCGTGGGCCCGGTCTGTGTGGTGGCCGACCTCGCGCCCTTCCTGCCCGGCCACGCCACGGCCGGTGGCTCGGCCTCGGCGATGCAGAGCCCGGCAGTGGGTGCCATCTCTGCGGCCCCCTTGGGCAACGCCAGCGTCTTGCCCATTAGCTGGATGTACTGCCGGATGATGGGTGCCGAGGGCCTGACACAAGCCACCGAGGTGGCCATCCTCAGCGCCAACTACATCAGCGCCCGGCTCAAAGACCATTACCCCACGCTGTACGCCAGCGAACGCGGCGACGTGGCCCACGAATGCATCCTGGACCTGCGGCCGCTCAAGGAGACCAGCGGCGTGACCGCCGAGGACGTGGCCAAGCGGCTGATGGACTACGGCTTTCATGCGCCCACGCTGAGCTTTCCGGTGCCGGGCACGCTGATGGTGGAACCCACCGAAAGCGAGAACCTGGCCGAGCTGGACCGCTTCATCGACGCCATGGTGGCCATCCGTGGCGAAATCGCCCGCATCGAAAGCGGCGAATGGCCGCAGCTCAGCAACCCGCTGAAACACGCGCCCCACACCGCGGCCAGCCTGCTGGGTGAGACCTGGGACCGGCCCTACCCGCGTGAGCTGGGGGCCTACCCACTGGCCCACCTGAAGCGGGGCAAGTACTGGCCGCCGGTGGGCCGCATCGACAACGTCTACGGCGACCGCAACCTGTTCTGCAGCTGCATCCCGGTGGCGGATTACGCCTGAGCCGTGGCGCTGGCCGGCGGCAAAGCCAGCGCGTCCATCGCCAGCATGCCGTACATCACCTCGCGGGTGATGTACTCGGGGTCGATGCCATCGCCCTCGGCCCAGTCGGAGGCGCCCAGCGCGAAAAACAGCGGCAGAAAATGGTCGTCTTCCGGGTGGGCGCGCTTGGCGTTCGGACCGATCTGCTCGTAGCGCAACAGGCCGTTCTGGTCGTTCAGCATGATCAGCGCCTCCACCCAGCGGGCGAAAGCCACCACATAGGGCGCGGGCTCGCTGTCGATGGGGGGCATGCCACCAAAAAACTCGCGCAGGTTGTGGGTCATGCTGCCGCTGCCCATCAGCAGAATGCCCTCGTCGCGCAAGCCCCGCAGCGCCCGCCCCATGCGGAACACATCGGCCGGCCTGGCGCCCCGGGGCAGCGCCAGCTGGATGGCCGGCACATCGGCCTGCGGAAACAAATGCATCAGCGGCACCCAGGCCCCATGGTCGCGCGGGCGCTGGTCGTCCACCACCACCGGGATCTGGTCGGCGTCCAGCAGCGCACGCACCCGCTCGGCCAGCGCCGGGCTGCCCGGGGCCGGGTACTGCAACTCGTAGAGCGCCGGCGGGAAGCCGCCGAAGTCGTGCCAGGTGTCGGGCTGGGGATGGGCCATGACGGTGGGCCGCAGCGGCATCCAGTGCGGCGACATCACCACCACGCCCTTCAAGTCGTGGCGGGCCCGCAGTGCCGTGCCCCAGGCCTGCAAGGCGGGGCCGCTGCTGCCTTTGTCCACCGCGAACAGCGGTGCACCGTGGGAGACAAACAGCGCGGGCAACGGGGCAGTGGTGGGGCCGGTGGCGGAGGGAACGGTCATGGCAACAATCCTTTCAGCAAGCCACACCCTGCACAGGCGCGGCCGCAACGCCTCCTATTGTCGGTCCAAGCCACACCCGGAGGGGTGGCCATGGCGCAGAGGCCGCAGACGGCCAGGGCCATTCCACACCCTAACCGGGGCACACAGCTCATTACAGTTCTTGCATTCCACCCACAGCTTCACACAGAGGTCCTGCCTACCATCGGTCCTTTCAACCAAGGACCACCGATGGCACTGCAAACCCCCTTCTTCAACAAGCGCGACAACGACGGTTTTGGGCTGCGTGGCCACCCCATCGGCGGCATGGCGACGACACCCGCTTCGGCCCCGTCCACGTCGCCCGCCCCGGCCCCACAAGCAACCCAGCCTGCGGCCGTGGACAAGGCCGCGCCGCCGACCGAAGGCAGCAAGCTCACGGTCGGGCCCAACATCAAGCTCAAAGGGGTGGAGATCACCGATTGCGACACCCTGGTGGTCGAAGGCACGGTGGAGGCCACGATGGACTCGCGGGTGATCCGGATTGCCGAGACCGGCACCTTCAAGGGCTCGGCAGAAATCGATTTCGCCGAAATCCGCGGCCTGTTCGATGGCGAGCTGACGGTGCGCGAAAAGCTGGTGATCCACGCCACCGGCAAGGTCACCGGCACGGTGCATTACGGCCGGGTGGTGATCGAGGAAGGGGGCCAGCTGTCGGGCAAGATCGTGTTCGGCCCGGCCCCGGCAGCCGACAAGCTGCGACACGCCAGTGCCGGCGGCGCTGGCAAACCGGCTTTGCAGGTGCGCGCCTGAGCCCTGCGCCCTGAGGCAGGACTCAGGCCGTCTGCAGGCTGGCGGCGATCTGCCGCAGGGCCTGCTCGAAGGCCTCAACCGGCTGACCGCCGGAGATCAGATGGCGGCGGTTGACGACGGTGGCCGGCACCGACTGGATGCCGGCCTGCCGCCAAACCTGGGCATCCTCGCGCACCTCGGCAGCCCAGGCGCCACTGGCCAGCACCTCGTGGGCCTGGGGCCCGTCCAGCCCCACCGACACCGCGGCCGCCACCAGCACCGCGTGGGATTCCGGTGGCTGGCCCTCGGTGAAATAGGCCCGCAGCAAGGCTTTCTTCAGCGCCAGCTGCTGACCGCCCTGCCCCTGATCCACCACGGCTGCCCAGTGCAGCAGCCGGTGGGCATCAAAGGTGTTGTAGATGCGGCCCCGGCCCTCGGCACGGAACACAAAACCCACCTCGGCACCGCGCTGGCGGATGGTCTCGCGAATCTGGGCCTGCTGTTCGGGCGTGGAACCGTATTTCTGCGTCAGGTGCTCGGTGATGTCCTGGCCGCCCGGCGGCATCTGCGGGTTCAGCTCGAAGGGCCGGCAGGTGATGGTGGCGGTGGCCAGGTCGCGCAGCCGGTCCAGGGCCAGTTCCAGCGCACTGAGGCCGATGGCACACCAGGGGCAGGAGACGTCGGACACGAAATCGATGGAGAGAGACACAGGCTGGGACATGGTGATTTCAGCAAAACTGGAATGAAGCCCATGCTAGGCGGCTTTGCTTGGCGCTGCTGGCGGGGGCCTTTGCGCTACTCATCCACCCGGCGGCGCGACGACTTGACCTCGGAACGCAGGCTTTTGCCCTGCAGACGGCGCTGTTTAGAGCCATAGGTGGGTTTGGTGGGGCGCCGCACCCGGGGCGGCAGTGCCACCGTGGCCACCAGCGCGTTGAGCCGCGCCAGCGCGTCGCAGCGGTTTTGCTCCTGGGTGCGGTACTGCTGGGCCTTGAGCACCAGCACCCCCTCGTCGGTGATGCGGTTGTCGCGCAGCGCCAGCAGCCTGGCCTTGACGTCCTCGGGCAGCGACGAGGCCGCGATGTCAAAGCGCAGGTGGACGGCGGTGGCCACCTTGTTGACGTTTTGCCCGCCCGCGCCCTGGGCCCGGATGGCACTGATCTCGACCTCCGAGGCGTCGACCGCCGGCGGCCGCAGCATGGCGCCTAACCTGCCAGCGCGGCCAGTCCCGCAATGGCCAAGGCATAGCCCTGCACACCAAAGCCGGCCATCACGCCCTGCGCCACCGGCGAAATGTAGGAATGGTGGCGAAAGGCCTCGCGGGCATGGACGTTGGAGATGTGCAACTCGATCAGCCGCAGCCCCGTGCCCTTGATGGCATCGTGCAGCGCCACGCTGGTGTGGGTGTAGGCGCCGGCATTGAACACCACGCCCAGCAGCTGGCCGGCGGCCTGGGCACGGCCGGCCTCGTGCAGCCAGTCGACCAGCTGGCCTTCGTGGTTGCTCTGGCGGAAATCCAGCGTCAGGCCGTGGCTGGCGCAGGCGCTGGCACACAGCGCCTCCACGTCGGCCAGCGTGGCCGAGCCATAGACCTGGGGCTCGCGGGTGCCCAGCAGGTTGAGGTTGGGGCCGTTGAGCACAAGGACGGTGGGCGCGGAAGAAGTGGTCATGGTGGTGGCTGCAATGAAGTCCCAAGGGTAGCAAATTGGCGCAGGCCTGCCCACGGGTTGGGGTTGCTGGGCCACAATCGTTTGGTGAAGGCCCGCCATTTCTTCCAGTTGCTGCTGCTGTCCGCGGTCTGGGGCGCCTCGTTCATGTTCATCCGCATCGCCAGCCCGGTGCTGGGGCCGCCGGTGCTGGCGGTGCTGCGCATCGCGCTGGCGACCCTCACCTTGTGCACGCTGATGGGGCTGCTGCGCCAACCCTGGCCGCGCGGCCATGCGCTGGAGCTGGCCGGCCTGGGCCTGCTGTCGGTGGCCCTGCCCTTCTCGCTCTACGCCTGGGCGGCACTGCGGCTGCCGGCCGGCTACAGCGCGCTGCTGAACTGCACCTCGGTGCTGTTTGGCGCGGTGGCGTCCAGCTGGCTGGGCCAGGACACGCTGACCCGCTCCAAGTGGCTGGGCTGCGCCTTTGGCGTGGCCGGCGTGGGCCTGGTGGTGCGGCTGGGGCCGGTCCAGCCCACGCCCGAGGTGCTGTGGGCGGCACTGGCCTGTGTGGGCGCGGCCGCCTGCTACGGCCTGTGCCTGCCACTGATGAAACGCGCCACCACCCGCATCGCCCCCTTGCCGCTGGCCGCCGGTGTGCACCTGGGCGCGGTGCTGATGGTGCTGCCCGGTGGCCTGTGGGCCTGGCCCGAGGCCCGCTTCACGCCCGGCGCACTGCTGGCCACGGCGGTGCTGGGCGTGGTGGCCTCCGGCCTGGCCTACTGGATGCATTTGCGGCTGATCCGCCACCTGACGCCGATGGCCGCGATGAGCCCGACCTTTCTGATCCCGCTGTTCGGTGTGGGCTGGGGCGCGCTGGTGCTGGGCGAGGCCATCGGCCCCGGCGTGCTGGCCGGCGGGGCGCTGGTGCTGGTGGCTTCGGCGCTGGTGAGCGGCTTCAACCCGCTGCGCTGGCGGGGCGCGGCTGACGACGCCACACACTGAAGGCGCAGGCCGAGGCCAGCAGCGCCACCGCCAGCGAAAGCCAGAACACCGCCACCAGGCCGAAACGCTGGCTCAAGAGGCCGCCCAGCACACCGCCCAGCACGCCTGGCATGCCGTAGCCGATGACGGTGTAGAGCGCCTGGCCGCGGCCACGCAACCGGCCCGGGAAATGCTCGGACAGCAGCGCGATGCAGGCGGTGTGGTGGGCGGCAAAGGTCAGCGCGTGCAGGGCCTGGGCCAGCAGCAGCACCCACAGCACATCGGCCCAGCCCACGGTGAGTGCCATGCGCAACACCATGGCCAGTGCACACAGCAACAGCCAGCCCGGCAGGCTGAGCCAGTGCTGCCAGCGGCTCTGGAAATAAAACCAGGCAATCTCCACCAGCACCGACACCGCCCACAGCACACCGATCATGGTTTTGCTGTAGCCCAGCGCGTCCAGGTAGAGCGAAAAGAACACGTAGATGCCGATGTGGGCCAGCACATGGCAGAACACCGACGCAAAAAACCAGCGCACCGCCGGCTGGCGCAGCACCGGCCCCACCGGTGGCCTGGCCTCGCGGGTCGGCGGCACCTCTTTCACATCGGGCAGGCGCCAGGCGCTCAGGGCCACCGCGGCCAGCGTGGCCACCGTCCAGGCCGGGAAATCACCCATGCCGAAACGCTCGAACCAGGCCCCGGCCACAAACACCGTGACCAGAAACCCCAGCGAGCCCCACAGCCGCACCCGGCCGTAGCGTTTGGTGTCGAACACCCCGTTCACCGTGACGCGGTGGGCCAGCGCGGCCTCGCTCATCGGCATCATCGCGCTGGTGTGGCTGAACATCAGCACCAGCACCAGCGCCAGGCCCAACGGTCCGGGCTGCAGCCACAGGGAACAAGACACCAGCAGCGCCACCGTGGCGCCAAAACGCAGCAGCTTGACACGCTCACCGGTGTGGTCGCTCAACACCCCCCAGGCATAGGGCGCAACCATGCGGGTGGCCGACTGCACCGAGGTCAACAGGCTGATGGCCACAATGCCAAAGCCCAGCTCCTTGAGCCACAGCGGCAAATACGGGTTGAAGAAACCGATGTGGGCGAAGTAGCTCGCCGACAGCGCGGCGAACGGCAGCAGCCCGCCGCGGCCGGCCCCGGACGGGCCCATGGCCTCAGGCCGCGCCAGGGATGGCGGCCAGCGGGGCCACCACGTCGCCGCACTGGGCGCGGTGGCGCAGCGCATGCTCCATCACCACCAGGGCCAGCATGGCCTCGGCGATCGGGGTGGCACGGATGCCCACACAGGGGTCGTGCCGGCCCTTGGTGATGACCTCGGTGGGCTGGCCCGCCATGTCGATGCTTTCGCGCGGCGTCAGGATGGAACTGGTGGGCTTGATGGCAATGCTCACTTCCAGGTCCTGCCCGGTGCTGATGCCGCCCAGCACACCGCCGGCGTTGTTGGAGCGGAAACCCTGTGGCGACAGCGAATCGCCGTGCTGGCTGCCGCGCTGGGCCACGCTGGCAAAACCAGCGCCGATCTCCACGCCCTTGACGGCGTTGATCCCCATCATCGCGAAGGCGATGTCGGAATCCAGCTTGTCGAACAGCGGCTGGCCCAGGCCCACCGGCATGCCGCTGGCCACCACCCGGATGCGGGCGCCGCAGGAGTCGCCGGCCTTGCGCAGCGCGTCCATGTAGGCCTCCAGGGCCGAGGTGTCGGCCACCGGGGCGAAGAAGGGGTTGTTGGGCACATGGTCCCAGGACTCGAAGCCGATTGGTTGTTCGCCGATCTGCGTCATGCAGCCGTGAAAGCGGGTGCCGAATTTGGCGGCCAGCCATTTCTTGGCCACCGCGCCGGCAGCCACCATGGGCGCGGTGAGCCGGGCCGAGGAGCGGCCGCCGCCGCGCGGGTCGCGCAGGCCGTATTTCTGCAAATAGGTGTAGTCGGCATGGCCGGGCCGGAAGGTCTGGACGATGTCGCCGTAGTCCTTGCTGCGCTGGTCGGTGTTCTTGATCAGCAGACAAATCGGCGTGCCGGTGGTCTGGCCCTGGTAGACGCCGGACAGGATTTCCACCGCGTCGGGCTCGTTGCGCTGGGTCACGTAGCGGCTGGTGCCGGGCCGGCGGCGGTCCAGGTCGGGCTGGATGTCGGCCTCGCTCAGGGCCAGGCCGGGGGGGCAGCCGTCGATCACACAGCCGATGGCCGGGCCATGGGACTCGCCGAAGTTGGTGACTGCGAAAAGGGTGCCGAAGGTGTTGCCGCTCATGCCCCAATTATCCCCGACGGCCGCTGCCCTTTTGGAACGGTTCATGCTTTCATGCCGCAGTGCAGCATCGACCCGAGGCTGAACCCAGGAGAGCGCACCATGCTGGACCGAACCACCACCCAGTTCTCGCATGTCAGACCCGGCGACACCGGCTATGTTTCTGGCGGATTGCGTGACTTTTTTCTCTACCGCGACCTTGGCATTGCCGAGGCCACCCACGGCCAGGTGATCGCCCACCTGGTCAAGGCCAACATGGCACCGGATGGGGGCACCGGATGGCACCGCCATGAGGCGGACTTCCAGATCGTCATCATGGTCAAGGGCTGGGCCCGCTTCATGTACGAAGACCAGGTCACGCTGGTTCAGGCCGGTGACGTGGTGCACCAGCGCCCCGGCATCCGCCACTACCTGTTCGACTACTCGCCCGACATGGAGTACCTGGAGATCGTCTCGCCAGCCGATTTCAAGACCATCGAAGTGGAGCCGGTCTGCGAGATCCCGCCGCCCACGCCCTGGACTTCCTAGCGCTGGTGTCTTCGCCAGGGACACCGCAGATCCGGCTTGGCCGGGCTGCTGGTGTCGCCCCCTGGAGGGGGAGACGGCCAAAGGCCGTTTCGGGGGTGTTTGTTAAAACTCGGCGTCGAGTTCGTCGATCTCGTCCGGCTCCAGCCGGGCTGCGGCCACCCATTCCTGCATCGCCGGCAAGGCCATGATGGTTTGGCCGTAGCCGGCGCAGACCGGGTCCAGCGGCACCGCGTAGGTGAGGAAGCGCGTCACCACCGGCGCGTACATCGCATCGGCCATGCCGGGTTTTTTGCCAAACAGGTAAGGGCCGCCATAGGTGGTCAGGCAGTCCTGCCAGATCGCCACCACCCGGTCGATGTCGGCCTGGGCGCGTGACCAGACCTTGAAGTTCGGGTGATGGGCCTTGAGGTTCATCGGCAAGGCCCCGCGCAGCGCGCTGAAGCCCGAATGCATTTCGCCGCAGATGGCCCGGCAATGGGCGCGCGCCTTGGCATCGCCCGGCAGCAGTCCGGCCTTAGGCTTGACCTCGTGCAAATACTCGCCAATGGCCAGCGTATCCCAGACTTTGATGCCGTTGTGCTGCAAGGAGGGCACCAACATGGACGGTGCCAGCAGCAGCATCTCGGCCTTCATCGCCGGGTCGTCCGGTGGAATCACCTTTTCAGTGAAGTCCAGGCCGGCCAGGCGGGCCATCAGCCAGCCTCGCAAAGCCCAGGCGCCGTAGTTTTTGCTGCTGATGGTGAGAACGGCTTTGGCCATGGGGCTTCCTTGGTGGTGCCCCGTCTTTGAGCAAGGGCTGTGCCAGTGCGGTGCACCGCGCCGCGCCATGCACCGCTTGGCCCACAACTTGCCTGTGCCTTGGCACCGCCCTGGGGCCACAAGCCCCGCGGGCCCCCGCTCAAGGACACCCATGCTGCTGTACCACGCCTACCAAGCCCAGACCGACCTGGTCTCCCCCTTGCGACTGATGGCGCAGGCGACCAGCCCCGCCCTGTGGTGGCGCCAGACCGAGGGTTCGCTGCTGCGCAAAGTGTCGGCCGCCTGCGAGGTGATGTCGCGCCTGCGCCTCACCCACACCCGGCCGGCTTACGGCATCCCCTCGGTGGAGGTGGACGGCCAGACGGTCGCGGTGGTGGAGGAAAAAAAGCTCAGCCTGCCCTTTGGCACGCTGCTGCATTTCCGCAAGGAAGGCATCCAAGGCCAGCCGCCGGTGCTGTTGATGGCGCCGCTTTCAGGCCATTTCGCCACGCTGCTGCGCGACACCGCGCGCACCCTGCTGCAAGACCACGACGTCTACATCACCGATTGGCACAACGCGCGCGACGTCAGCCTGCGCCATGGGGCTTTTTCGCTCGACGACTACATCGACTACATGATGCGTTTCCTGGCCGAGGTGGGGCCGGGTGTGCACGCGGTGGCGGTGTGCCAGCCCTGCGTGGCCGCACTGGCTGCCACCGCCCTGATGGCCGAGGACGACCACCCGGCCACGCCGCGCAGCCTGACGCTGATGGCCGGGCCGGTGGACTGCCGGGTCAACCCCACCGAGGTCAACCGGCTGGCCACCAGCCAACCCATGCGCTGGTTTGAAAACAACCTGATCAGCCATGTGCCGCTTCCCCACGCCGGCCACATGCGCCGGGTCTACCCCGGCTTTGTGCAACTGAGCGCCTTCCTCAACATGAACCTGGAGCGCCACAAGCAGCAGTTTCGCAACCTCTACCAGCACCTGGTGGACGGCGACACCGCCAAGGCCGACGTGATCCGGGTCTTCTACGACGAGTACCTGGCCGTCAACGACCTGCCGGCCGAGTTCTACCTGGAAACGGTGGAAAAGGTCTTCCAGACCTATGACCTGGCGCGCGGCAGCTTGCGGTACCGCGGCCGCTTGGTCAACCCGGCGGCGATCCGGCGCACCGCGCTGCTCACCGTGGAAGGCGAGCGCGACGACATCTGTGCGGTGGGCCAGACAGTGGCCGCGCAAGACCTGTGCAGCGGCATCCGCCCGTACTTGAAAACCCACCACATCCAGGTCGGGGTGGGCCACTACGGTGTGTTCAGTGGCCGCAAATGGCACCAGCAGATCTACCCGCGGCTGCGGGAAGTGGTGCACACCAGCGCCGAGCTCGGCTGAGCCGGCCGGCGCCCGGCCTTGTCAGGCCGCTGGCGCGGCTTCTTCGCCCTCGGTGGGCCAGTCGCGGATGTAGGCCTTGAGCATCTTGTTCTCGAAGTTCTGGCTGTCCACCACCGCCTTGGCCACGTCGTAGAGGCTGATCACGCCCATCAGCATGCGCTGGTTCATCACCGGCATGTAGCGGGCATGGCGCTCCAGCATCATGCGGCGCACCTCGTCCAGCTCGGTCTCGGAGGTGCAGGTCAGCGGCGCGTCGTCCATCGCGGTGCGGACCACGGTGCTGCCGATCACGCCGCCGTTCTTCACCGTCTGCTGAATCACCTCGCGGAAGGTCAGCATGCCCACCAGGTCACCATGCGCCATCACCACCAGCGAGCCAATGTCCTTGTCGGCCATGGTCTGCGCGGCCTGCATCAGCGGCTCTTCGGGGGTGACGGTGTAGAGGGTGTTGCCCTTCACACGCAGGATGTCGATGACTTTCATGGGTGTCCTCCTCGGTCTGGTGACCCGGACGCGACGGCGCCACGGGTGTGGTGTCTCAAATATAGCCCACAATAAACAGGCCACGTCGTTCATTCAACGCCCGTCGGGTGGGTCGGTCAAGCGCCGGACTGCCCTGTGCCCCTGGAGACCTGCCCCATGCCCGGATACGCCGACCCCGGCTTCGACACCCTGGCCTTGCACGCCGGGGCCGCGCCCGACCCGACCACCGGCGCCCGCGCCGTGCCCATCCACCTCAGCACCTCGTTTGTCTTCGAGTCCAGCGACCATGCGGCGGCGCTGTTCAACCTGGAACGCTCCGGCCATGTCTACAGCCGCATCAGCAACCCGACCAACGCGGTGCTGGAGCAGCGGGTGGCCGCCCTCGAAGGCGGGGTGGCGGCGATCGCCACTGCCAGTGGTCAGGCCGCGCTGCACCTGGCCATCGCCACGCTGATGGGCGCGGGCAGCCACATCGTGGCCAGCACCGCGCTGTACGGCGGCTCGCACAACCTGCTGCACTACACGCTGAGCCGCTTTGGCATCGAAACCAGCTTCGTCAACCCGCACGACATCGACGGCTGGCGCGCCGCCATCCGGCCGAACACCAAGCTGCTGTTCGGCGAAACCGTGGGCAACCCCGGCCTGGACGTGCTGGACATCCCCACGGTCAGCGCCATCGCCCACGCGGCCGGCCTGCCGCTGCTGGTGGATTCCACGCTGACCTCGCCCTGGTTGATGAAGCCGCTGGACCATGGCGCCGACCTGGTCTACCACTCGGCCACCAAGTTCCTCAGTGGCCATGGCACGGTGATCGGCGGCATCGTGGTCGACGGCGGCTGCTTCGACTGGGAGGCTTCAGGCAAATTCGCCGAGCTGACCGCGCCCTACGAGGGCTTCCACGGCATGGTGTTCAGCGAGGAAAGCACGGTGGGCGCCTTCACGCTGCGGGCCCGCCGCGAGGGCCTGCGCGACTTTGGCGCCTGCATGAGCCCGCACACCGCCTGGCTGATTCTGCAAGGCATCGAAACCCTGCCGCTGCGCATGGCCCGCCATATGGAAAACACCGCCAAGGTGGTGGACTTCCTGGCCAGCCACCCGCTGGTGAGCCGGGTCGGTCACCCGCTGCTGGCCAGCCACCCCAGCCACGCGCTGGCCCAGCGGCTGCTGCCCAAGGGCGCGGGCTCGGTGTTCAGCTTCGACATCCGGGGCCACCGCGGCCAGGGCAAGGCCTTCATCGAGGCCTTGCAGGTCTTCAGCCACCTGGCCAATGTGGGCGACTGCCGCAGCCTGGTCATCCACCCGGCCAGCACCACCCATTTCCGCATGGACGACGCGGCCCTGGCCGGTGCCGGCATCTCGCAGGGCACCATCCGTTTGTCCATCGGCCTGGAAGACCCGGCCGACCTGATCGACGACCTGAAACGGGCCCTGAAAGCGGCTGAAAAAGCCGCCTGAACCCGCCCCCATCCACCACCGACGAGGAGACCCCCGATGCGAAACCGCCTGCTCCCTAGCGCCTGCGCCCTGCTGTTGGTGCTGTTCTCGGCCGCTGCCGTGCCGGTGCTGCACGCGCAGACCAGCGCCCCGGCCGCCGCGCCGCTGCTCACCGAAAAGAAGGTCTTCACCCTGTCCAGCTACACCACTGTGGGCGGGGCCACGCTCAAGCAGGTCAAGGTGGGTTACGAGACCTACGGCCAGCTCAACGCGGCCGGCGACAACGCCGTCTTTGTGGCCCATTTCTTCAGCGGCAATTCCCACGCCGCCGGACGCTACGCGGCCGCCGACGCCGCCCCCGGCTACTGGGACAGCCTGATCGGCCCGGGCAAGCCCATCGACACCACCAAGTACTTCGTGGTCAGCGCCGACACCCTGTCCAACCTCAACACCAAAGACCCCCGGGTCACCACCACCGGGCCGTCCACCGTCAACCCCGACACCGGCAAGCCCTATGGCCTGGCCTTTCCCGCCATCGCCATGCGCGACTCGGTGCGGGTGCACCGCGCGCTGCTGGATTCGCTGGGCGTGAAGAAACTGCAGGCCGCGGCCGGCGCCTCGGGCGGCGCGATCCAGGCCATGGACTGGGCGGCGCTCTACCCCGGCTATGTGGACCGCGTGGTGCATGTGATCGGCCCCGGCTTTGCGATGAGCGCCTGGACCCTGGGCCTGCTGGAGGCCTGGGCCGCCCCGATCCGCCAGGACCCCAAGTGGAACGGCGGCGACTACTACGGCCGCGAGGAGCCACGCGAGGGTGTGGCCCAGGCGCTCAAGCTGGTGACGCTGACCGCCCGCCACTGGGGCTGGGCCGACAAAACCTTTGGCGCCAAACCCGCCGACCCGGTCAAGCCACCGGCCGCCGCGCTGGACAACCGCTTCGCCATCGAAGACGGGCTGACCAAGGCCGGCTTTGCCCGCGCCGCCACCACCGACGCCAACCATTTCCTTTACATGGCCAAGGCCAACCAGCTCTACAACGTGGAGGCGGAGCTGCCGGCCATGCGGGCCCGCATCCTGTTTGTGCCGGCGCAGAGCGACCTGGTGTTTCCGCCCGAGTTCAGCCGCCAGGCGGCGGCGCGCTACCGGGCCCTGGGCCAGAGCGCCGAGGTGGTGGAGATCGAGGGCGACGGCGGCCACCTGGACGGTGTGCTCAACGTCGCCAAGGCCGGCGAAGCCATCCGCAACTTCCTGGCCAAGTGAGCCCTGCCCCATGCTGCTGACCGTTCAAGGCCATTCCCTGTACGCCTACACCGGCGGCAAAGCTTTCGACCCGGCCCAGCCCACGGTGGTCTTCGTCCACGGTGTGCTGAACGACCACAGCGTCTGGGGCTTGCAGAGCCGCTCGCTGGCCCACCATGGCTGGAACGTGCTGGCCATCGACCTGCCCGGCCATGGCCGCAGCGCCGGTGCGCCGCCGGCCTCGGTGGAGGACGGCGCCCAGGCGGTGCTGGCCCTGCTGGACGCCGCCGGCGTGGTCAAGGCCGCACTGGTGGGCCACAGCTGGGGTTCGCTGATCGCGCTGGCCGCCGCGGCCCAGGCGCCCGAGCGGGTCAGCCATCTGGTGATGGTGGGCACGGCGTTTCCGATGCGGGTCTCGCCGGCGCTGCTGGAGAACGCGGTCAAGGCACCGCTGCAGGCCATCGACATGGTCAACACCTTCTCGCACTCGATGCTGGCGCCGCCGCCGTCGGCGCTGGGGCCGGGCACCTGGCTCAAGGGCGGCTCACGGGCCTTGATGCGCCGGGTGCTGGCCAGCAACACCCAGGTCAATGTGTTCCACACCGGCTTTCTGGCCTGCGACAGCTACCAAGGGGGCGACGCCGCGATGGCCCAGGTGCCCTGCCCGGTGCTGTTTGTGCTGGGCCGGCAAGACCAGATGACGCCGCCCAAGGCCGCACAGTCCCTGCAAAAAGCCGCCAAGAATGGCCAGACCGTGCTGCTGAACGCTGGCCATTCACTGATGACCGAGGCCCCTGACGGGGTATTGTTCGCGCTGACGGATTTTCTGGCCCGCTGAGCGGGCCGCCCGCCCTCAGCCGGCCGCGGTGGCGGTGTCGGCCAGCAAGGGGCGTGCGGGTGCGGGCATGTGGTCGTTGACCCAGTCCACCAGCGCGTCCTTGGGCATGGGCTGGCTGAACAGATAGCCCTGGCCGAGGTCGCAACCGTGGGCCATCAGGTAGTCGTGCTGGGCCTGGTTTTCAATGCCCTCGGCAATCACCATCATGCCCAGGCTGTGGGCGATGGAAATGATGGCGGTGCTGACCACCGAGGCGTTGCGGCCATGCGGCAGTTCCTGCACAAAGGACTGGTCGATCTTGATCCAGTCCACCGTGTAGCGGGTCAGGTAGGACAGGCTGGAATAGCCGGTGCCGAAATCGTCGATGGACAGCGACACGCCCATGGCCCGCAGCGTGCTCAAGGTGTTGGCGGTGCTGTCCGAGTCCTGCATGAAGATGCCCTCGGTGATCTCCAGCTCCAGCAGGTTGGGTTCCAGGCCGCTGTCGCGCAGCGCTTCGGCCACCAGGTCGGGCAGGTCGGGCTGGGCAAACTGGGCCGGGCTCAGGTTGACGGCCACGCCCAGGCGCCGGCCCAGCCGGCGCTGGATCTCGGCCGCCTCGTGGCAGGCGGTGTTCAACACCCAGCGGCCCAGCGGCTGGATGAGGCCACATTCCTCGGCCACGCTGATCATCTGGGCCGGTGACACCGGGCCCAGGTCGACGTTCTGGCAGCGCAGCAGCGCCTCCATGCCCATGATGTCGCCGCTCTCCAGGTCGAACTGCGGCTGGTACTGCAGCGACAGCTCGCCCCGCTCCATGGCCTGGCGCAGTGCCGCCTCCACCACCATGCGGTCGGTGTTGCGGTGCATCATCTGCTTGTCGAACAAGCGGTAGGTGTTGCGGCCGGCGGCCTTGGCCTCGTACATCGCGGCGTCGGCGTTTTTCAGCAGCTCGGCGTTGTCGGTGCCGTCGTTGGGCATCACGGCCACGCCGATGCTGGCCGTCACCTGCAGCTCGTGCGGGCCCTCCACCAGCGGCTCTTCCAGCCGGTGCTTGATGAGCCGGGTGATGCGTTCGATGTCGATGGCGTTGCCCATGCCGTCCAGCAGCACCACAAACTCGTCGCCGCCCATGCGCGCCACCGTGTCGGACGGCCGCACCGAAGAACGCAGCCGCTGGGCCACGGTCTGCAGCACGCGGTCGCCCACATGGTGGCCGTAGGAGTCGTTGATGCGTTTGAAATGGTCGATGTCGACCATGATCACCGCCACCCGGCTGCCGCTGCGCAGCGAGCGCGCCACCGACTGCTTGAGCCGGTCGTCCAGCAGCGCGCGGTTGGGCAGCTGGGTCAGCGGGTCGTGGTAGGCCTGATGCCGAATCAACGCCTCGGTCTGTTTGCGCTCGGTGATGTCACAGGCAATGGCCAGAAAACCGGTGATCTCCTGCTCGGTGTTGCGGATGGCGGTGATGGCCACGCTGACCGGCACATGCGAGCCGTCCTTGCGCACATAGGTCCACTCCCGCTCCTCGGCCACGCCCTCGCGGGCCCGCGCCACCAGCACCTCGAAGCCGCTGACGCTGCGGCCCAGGGCCTCGGAGAGCTGGATGCCTTGCCGCACCAGTTCGATGGGGTCGTGAAAGCGGGTCGGTGTGAACTGGTTGACCAGCTCGTCGGCGCGGTAGCCCAGCAGGCGCAGGCCAGCGGGGTTGATGTTCTGGATGCGGCCCGACACGTCGGTGGCGATCACGGCCAGCGTGGTGCTCTCGAAAATGGCGCTCTGCCAGGCCAGCGCCTGGGCCAGCTGCCGCTCCAGCGCCAGGTGGGCACTGATGTCGACCCGCATCACGTAAAAGCCCAGCACCTGGCCGTCTTCGGTGCGGTCGGGCACGTAGTCGAGCTGGAAGTCGGTGTCCTGGCCGGCCACCGCCAGCCGGGCGGTGAAACGCACTGTCTCGCCGGCCAGCGCCCGTTCGGCATAGGGGGCCACCCGGGCGTGATCGCGTGGGCCTAGCACCTCGTCCAGGGTGCGGCCCACCAGCTGGTCCATCGGCCGGCCGGTGCTGCGCTCGTAGGCGGTGTTGCAGTACTGGTAGCGCAGGTCGCGGTCCACATAGGCCATGAAGGCCGGCAGGTGTTCGGTCAGGGTGCGCAGCTGGGCCTTGCGGCGCTGCAGGGTTTGGGTGCGGCGCTGAACCGACTCGGCCATGTGGTTGAAATCGGTCTGCACCCCCACCAACGCCCTTGGGCCCTGGGGTTCGCAGCGGGTGCTCAGGTCGCCCTGGCCCACGGCGCGCAGCGCGGTCTGCAGTTCGACCAGCGAGGGCTGCAGCCGGCGGGTGGCCTGCCACAAGGCCGCACCGCCCAGGCCCAGGGCCACCAGCGGCAACAGCACCACCAGCCATTGCCACAGCCCGTTCAGGCCGGCATGCACACCGGCACCCCAAACGGCCAGACACAACAGCACCACACTCGCAATGCAGAGCCTCAGCAGGGCAGGGATGGACATCGGGGCCTTTCGGGCGCTGGACAACGCCAATGCCCACACCCAGCCGCCTTGGGGGACGGTCAAGGCGTGCAGGGCATGGGTTTGACTCGAGCATAGGCCGCCCGCCGGCGGTGCAAAGGCCGAAATGACGGGCTTTTACCCCGCTCTTTGGCCGCTTGGGGGGTGACAGCGGCTCAAAGCGCCTCGCGCAGCTTCAATTCGGGCAGGCGGCTGCCGAACCACAGCCGGCGGGTGGCCTCGGACGGGTCGAGCAGCAGGCGCCGGGCCAGTGGCGCCAGCAGGGTCTCGTCCGGGTTGGCCAGCAACACAAAGCGGGCCTCCTCGGCGCCGCTGGTGGTGCTGAGCTGGCCCACCCAGTCGAGTGCCATCAGCGTTTCCAGCACCGGCTCCAGTTGCAGGGCGTCCACCTGCAGCTGCCGCACCAGGTTGGACAAGGTCAACCCATGCAAGGCCTGGCCGTTGGGACGGTCCAGCTGCTGCAAGACCTCGATGGCCAGTTGGAACTGCCAGCCATGGGCGGCGCTGCGCCGCACCACCCCGCTGAGCAGGCTGGGCAAGTAGGCCGCCACCACCGCGCCCAGCAGCACGATGACCCAGCCCACATAAATCCACACCAGCATGATGGGCACGGTGGCAAACGCGCCATACACCAGCGAGTAAGTGGGCACCGAGGTGATGTAGACCGCCAGCAGCTTCTTGGCCAGCTCGATGCCGGCCGCGGCAAACACACCGCCGGCGCCGGCATGGCCCCATTTCACATGCGTGTTGGGCACATAGCGGTACATCGCCGCCAGGCCACCGGCCAGCAGGCAAAACTCCACCAGGTCGAGCAGAAAACGCACGCCGCCCGGCAGGCCACCCACCACGTCCTGCGAGGCCGAAATGGCGTAGGAGGTGATGACCAGGCTGGCGCCCAGCACCAGCGGCCCCAGCGTCATCGCCGCCCAGTAAATCAGCACCCGCTGACCCAGCGGCCGGCCCTGGCGCACCCGCCAGATGCGGTTCAGCGTGCGGTCGATGGTGAGCATCAGCGCCACCGCGGTGAACAACAGCAACGCCAGACCGGCCACGCCCAGCTTGTTGGCCTTGCCGGCGAACTGCGTCAAATAGCCCAGCACCTGGCGGGCGATGTTGTCGGGAATCAGGCTCTGGATCAGCCAGGTCTGCAGGGCCACCTGCAATTTGGCAAAAATGGGAAAGGCGGTGAACAGCGCCAGCGCCACGGTGAAAAACGGCACCATGGCCATGGTGGTGGTGAAGGTCAGGCTGCTGGCGGTGACGCCCAGGCTGTCCTCGCGAAAGCGCTCACGCAGCGTGAACAGGGTGGTTTTCCAGGGGAAGCGGGACAGCTCAGCCAACCAATCTTTTGAAATCATCGGGCTATGATGCCATCGCAATGACACATCTCTCTTTCTCGGTGGCGGCCACACGCCGGATGGCGGTGGGCAGCCTGGTCGGTCTGATCGTGCTCGGACTGGCCTGGGAAATGCTGCTGGCGCCGGTGCGGCCCGGTGGTTCGCTGCTGGCGCTCAAGGTGCTGCCGCTGTGCATTCCGCTGGCCGGCCTGCTGAAAAACCGCATGTACACCTACCGCTGGGTCAGCCTGCTGGTGTGGCTGTACTTCATCGAAGGCGCGGTGCGCGCCACCAGCGACCGCACCCCCAGCGCCTACTACGCGATGGCCGAGGTGGTGCTGTGCCTGGTGCTGTTTGCCGCCTGCGCCCTGCATGTGCGGCTGCGCCTCAAAGGGGCGGCGGCGGCCACCCCCGCCCCCAGCGCCTGAACCCATGAACCCGCTGCTGGACCGGCTGCGGCAGACCGTGGGCGCGGCCCATGTGCTGACCGGCGACGGCCTGGCGGCCTGGGAAACCGACTGGCGCCAGCGCTACCACGGCCGGGCCCTGGCCGTGCTGCGGCCGGCGTCCACCGCCGAGGTGGCCCAAGTGGTGCAGGCCTGTGCCGAGGCCGGCGTGGCCATCGTGCCCCAAGGCGGCCACACCGGCCTGGTGGGCGGCGGCACCCCCGATGCCAGCGGCAGCCAGATCGTGCTGAGCCTGCAACGCCTGAACCGGGTGCGTGGCCTGGACGCCGCCAACCTGACGCTGACCGCCGAGGCCGGCTGCATTCTGCAAACCGTGCAGCAGGCCGCCACGGACGCCGGCCTGCTGTTCCCGCTGAGTCTGGCCGCCGAAGGCAGCTGCACCATTGGCGGCAACCTGGCCAGCAATGCCGGCGGCACCCAGGTGCTGCGCTACGGCAACGCCCGCGAGCTGTGCCTGGGGCTGGAGGTGGTGACGGCCCAGGGCGAGGTCTGGCACGGCCTGAGCGGGCTGCGCAAGGACAACACCGGCTACGACCTGAAGCAGCTCTTCATTGGCAGCGAAGGCACGCTGGGCGTGATTACCGCCGCCACGCTGAAGCTCTTTCCCCAACCCGCCGCCACGCTGGCCGCCTGGGCGGTGGTGCCCAGCCTGCAGGCCGCGGTGGACCTGCTGGGCCTGGCCCACCAGCACCTGGGCGCCGGCCTGACCGGCTTCGAGGTCATGGGCGCGCAGGCCCTGGCCCTGGTGCGCCGCCACCTGCCGCAGTTGCGCATGCCCTTCGCCGACCTGCCGCCGGGCGCTGACGCGCCTTACCGCGTGCTGCTGGACCTGGCCGACAGCGAATCACAAGCCCATGCCCGCGAACGGCTGGAATCGCTGCTGGAGGCCGCACTGGACCGCGGCTGCCTGAGTGACGCGGTGGTGGCCGACAGCCTGGCCCAGGCCCAGGCCTTCTGGCACCTGCGCGAAGGCATCCCGCTGGCCCAGGCCCAGGAGGGCCTGAACATCAAACACGACATCGCCCTGCCCGTCTCGCGCATCCCGGCCTTTTGCGCCGCGTGCGACGTGCTGCTGCAGCAGCGGCTGCCTGGCGTGCGCCTGGTGAATTTTGGCCACCTGGGCGACGGCAACCTGCACTACAACGTGCAGGCCCCCGAAGGCCAGGACGCCGCGGCCTTTCTGCGCCAGCACGAGGGCCAGGTCAATGCCCTGGTCTACGAGGCCGTGGCCCGCCATGGCGGCAGCTTCTCCGCCGAGCATGGGGTGGGCGCACTGAAGGTCGATGAACTGGTCCGCTACAAAGCCCCCGAGGCGCTGGCGATGATGCGCGCGATCAAGGGCGCGCTGGACCCGCGGGGCGTGATGAACCCGGGGCGGGTGCTGGGCTAGACCGGGCCGGGGCCGGCCCTCAGCCGCCCGTCAGCCGGCTGTAGCCCGCTCGCGTGTCCGCCGACACCGCCGCCAGCACCTGCTCATGGCTGCTCTGGTGGCGGGCCAGCAGCCGGGCCGAGGCGGTGGCCTGCGAGCGGCAAAACCAGTGGCAGCTGTGCTGCAACAGCAGCAGCTCGGCAGAAAAGCCGAAGGCATGGGCCTTGGGGTCCACGTCCTCGGGCGCGTCGGCCAGCCTTTGCAGGCCGGTGGCGTGCAGGCGCAGCAGGTCGCGCATGTCGAAGGTCTGGCTGGGAAACAAGCGGTCGGCGTAGGCGATGGCCACCGGCAGGCGACTGACGCGGGTGTGTAACACGTCGACCTTGGCAAAGTCGCCCGCGACCTGGCCCAGCTGGCTGGCCAGGTCGCGCTCGGCGCTGCGCATCAGCGCCAGAACGGCGCGCTGGCGTTCGGCATCGGCCTCGCCCAAAGCGCGCTGGTAGCCGTCCATCACGGTTTCCATCAGTTTTTCCAGCCGGTGGCGGCCCAGGAAATGGCCCAGCAGGGCGATGCGCTGGCGCTGCTGGCGGGTTTTCAGCACCCAGGCGCCCACCAGCAAGGGGGCCAACAGAAGCAATGTGTTCATGTGCAATGGAAAGCGGTGGCGAACGGCAGACCCCGCCTGCCGCAGCCCGGGTGGAGGGGGTTCAGGCCTGGGTCTGGGCGGCCAGCCGCTGCAGGCGCTGGCGGTAGGCCTTGGCGTCAAAGGGCCGGCGGGCCACACCGCTGTCGACCGCAGCCTGGGCCACGCAGAGCGACACCGCTTCCAGCAACCTGGGGTCGAGCAGCGTGGGCAGCAGCTTGGCGGGGCCGAAGTCGGCGTCGCTGCGGGCCAACTCGGCCAGCGCACGCACCGCGGCCTGCTTCATCGCGCCGTTGATTTGCCGCACGCCGGTGTCGAGCGCGGCACGGAACAAATAGGGGAAACACAGGGCGTTGTTGACCTGGTTGGGGTAGTCGGAGCGGCCGGTGGCGGTGATGGCCAGGGGCGCCACCGCGGCCACCCGCTCGGGCCGGATCTCGGGCTCGGGGTTGGACAGGCTGAACACCACCGGCGGCTGGGCCATGCTCAGCACCATGGCCTCGTCCACCAGGCGGGGGCCGGACAGGCCCAGGAACACATCGGCGCCCACCAGGGCGTCGGCCAGCGTGCGGGCGGCGGTGGGCCGGGCCCAGGCGCCCTTCTCGCCGTCGTCGCCGGGAGCGTGGCGGCCCTCAAAGATCACGCCGCGCGAGTCGCAGACCAGGGTCTTGGCCGGGTCCAGGCCCACCCCCACCAGCAGCTCCAGGCAGGCGATGGCCGCGGCACCGGCGCCGTTGCAGACCAGACGCACGTCCTGCAGGCGTTTGCCCTGCAGGTGCAGCGCGTTCATCAGGCCGGCGGCCACCACGATGGCCGTGCCATGCTGGTCGTCATGGAAGACCGGGATGTCCAGCCGCTCGCGCAGCACCCGCTCGATGTGGAAGCATTCCGGGGCCTTGATGTCCTCCAGGTTGATGCCGCCAAAGGTGGGATGCAGGCTGGCCACGATGTCGATCAGCTTCTGCGGGTCGTTCTCGTCGATCTCGATGTCGAAGGCGTCAATGCCGGCAAAGCGCTTGAACAGCACCGCCTTGCCCTCCATCACCGGTTTGCTGGCCAGCGCGCCGATGGCGCCCAGGCCCAGCACCGCGGTGCCGTTGCTGATGACGGCCACCAGGTTGCCCTTGGCGGTGTACTCGTAGGCCAGCGCGGGGTCGCGGGCAATTTCTTCACAGGGCGCGGCCACGCCGGGCGAATAGGCCAGCGACAGGTCGTCCTGGCCGGCGACCTGCTTGGTGACCGCGATGGCCAGCTTGCCGGCGGTGTCGCCGCCATGCTGGGGCCGGTGGTAGGCCAGTGCGGCCTGTTGCAGGGCGGTCAGCGGGTCGGCGGCGGGCTGGAATTGCTGTTGTTGGGCGGCTGGGCCAGCCTCGGGGCGGCTGGCGTTCATTTGGTCGGTCATGGCGGTCGGAATGGCGCGCATTCAGGGCGAGATGGCCCGCGCGGCGAAAAAAGCAAGGGGCGGATTGTCGCAGGACTCGGCCGGCGGGGTTTGGTGCGATGCAGCAAGGCCTTGCCCTGGGGCGCCGGCGGGACGCGGCGGCACACTACACTTCACCCAGCAGCCTGCAGGCCACCCGATTTTTCGCCTTTGTCCAACACCCCATGACCACCCGTCCCGTCCGCTCCCAATACGAGGACTTCATGCGCCATGTGGCGAGCCACGGCGTGTTCAAGCCCGACCGCACCGGCACCGGCACCACCAGCGTGTTCGGCCACCAGATGCGCTTCGATCTGAACGAAGGCTTTCCACTGGTCACCACCAAAAAGGTGCACCTGAAGTCCATCATCCTGGAACTGCTGTGGTTTCTGCGCGGCGACAGCAACGCCAATTGGCTCAAGGAACGCGGCGTGACCATCTGGGACGAGTGGGCACGCGAGGACGGCGACCTGGGCCCGGTCTACGGCGTGCAATGGCGCAGCTGGCCCACGCCAGGCGGCGGCCACATCGACCAGATCGCCGAGGTCATCCAGACCCTGAAAACCAACCCCGATTCGCGCCGCATCATCGTCAGCGCCTGGAACGTGGCCGAGCTGAACAAGATGGCGCTGATGCCCTGCCATGCCTTCTTCCAGTTCTACGTGGCGCCGTCGCAGACCCCGGGCGAGCCGGGCCGCCTGAGCTGCCAGCTGTACCAGCGCAGCGCCGACATTTTTCTGGGTGTGCCCTTCAACATCGCCAGCTACGCGCTGCTGACCCACATGGTGGCCCAGCAATGCGGCCTGGCGGTGGGCGATTTCATCTGGACCGGTGGCGACTGTCACATCTACAGCAACCACAGCGAGCAGGTGGCGCTGCAACTGAGCCGTGCGCCCCTGCCCTACCCCACACTGCACATCAAGCGCCAGCCCGCGTCCATCTTCGACTACGAGTTCGACGACTTCGAGGTGCTGGACTACCAGCACCATCCGGCCATCAAGGCGCCGGTGGCGGTGTGAGCATGGCCCTTCATTTGATCTGGGCACAGGCCCGCAACCGTGTCATCGGCAAGGACGGCGGCATGCCCTGGCATCTGCCGGAAGACCTGGCGCATTTCAAGCGCACCACGCTGGGCAGCCCGGTCATCATGGGCCGCAAGACCTGGGACTCGCTGCCAGCCAAATTCCGGCCCCTGCCCGGTCGGCTGAACGTGGTGGTGACCCGCCAGGCCGACTGGCAGGCCGCAGGCGCGCAGCGGGCCGGCTCGCTGGCCGAGGCCGCCGCCCTGTGCCCGGCCGACGCGGTGGCCTGGGTGATTGGCGGCGCCGACATCTATGCCCAGGCGCTGCCGCTGGCCCAGCGGCTGGTGGTGACCGAGATCGATGCCGACTTTGACGGCGACGCCCATGCCCCGGTGCTGGGCCCCGAGTGGCGGGAAACCGCGCGCCAGACCCTACAGACGGCCAATGGCCTGACCTGCCATTTTGTGATTCACGACAAACGAGGAGAGTGAGATGTCCGGAGGAGGTTTCCACGTGCACGGCCCGCACGACCACGAGCTGGAGCATGCCGCCCAGCATGCCCATGAGTCTGGCGGCGGCAAGATGGTGAACCAGATCGCGATGTTCACCGCCATCATCGCCACCGTGGGCGCGCTGTTCGCCTACATGGGGGGCGCCACCCAGGCCAACGCCGGCCTGTTCAAGAACAACGCGGCCATCAAGAAAACCGAGGCCTCCAACCAGTGGAATTACTACCAGTCCAAGAGCACCAAGCAGTCGCTGGCCGAACTGGCCCGTGACCTGTCGCCCGAGGACAAAAAGGCCACTTACCAGGGCAAGGCCGAACGCTACGAGAAGGAAAAGGCCGAGATCAAGCTGGCCGCCGAGAAGCTCGAAGCCGAGGCCACCGAGTGGGACAAGAAAAGCGACGAGCAGATTCACCAGCACCACCGCTGGGCCCAGGCCACCACCGTGCTGCAGGTGGCGATCGCGCTGGCCGCCATCGCCTTGCTGAGCCACAAGAAATGGCTGGAGTACGCGATGTTTGTCACCGGCGGCGTGGGCGTGCTGGTGGGCGTGCTGGCCGCACTGCACATCTGAGGCCGGCGCCATGACCCAAATCGCCACCTGGAACGTCAACTCGCTGGGCGTGCGCCTGCCGCAGGTGCTGGACTGGCTGGCCACCAACCCGGTGGACCTGCTGTGCCTGCAGGAGCTGAAGCTGCCCGACGAGAAGTTCCCGCAGGCCGAGCTGGCCGCTGCCGGCTACCAGGCCGTGTGGCTGGGCCAGAAGACCTACAACGGCGTGGCCATGCTGAGCCGCAGCCCAATGACCGAGGTGGTGCGCAACATCCCCGGTTTTGCCGACGAGCAGGCCCGGGTGATCGCCGCCACCGTGGCCACGCCGCAAGGCCCGCTGCGGGTGATCAACGGCTATTTCGTCAACGGCCAGGAGCCGGGTTCGGAAAAGTTTGCCTACAAGATGGCCTGGCTGACCGCGCTGCACGACTGGGTGCGCAGCGAGATGGCGCAGCACGCCAATCTGGTGCTGCTGGGCGATTTCAACATCGCCCCGGAAGACCGCGACTCTTACGACCCCGAGGGTTTGCGCGAGACCATCCACCACACCACCGAGGAGCGAACCCATTTCCAGGCCCTGCTGGACCTGGGCCTGCACGACGCCTTCCGCGCCTTCGAGCAGCCGCCCAAAAGCTTTTCGTGGTGGGATTACCGGATGCTGGGCTTCCAAAAAAACCGCGGCCTGCGCATCGACCACATCCTGGTCAGCGCGCCACTGAAACCGCTGCTGCAGGCCTGCACGGTGGACCGGGCGCCGCGCAAATGGGAAAAGCCCAGCGACCACGCGCCGGTGGTGGTGACGTTTTAAGGCTGGGTGCCTGGCTCAGGCAGGAGCCAGAAAAAAAGGACGCTGGCCAGCGTCCTTTTTTTTCACTCCAGACCGAGTTCCTGGATCTTACGGGTGATGGTGTTGCGGCCGATGCCCAGCTTCTGAGCGGCCTCGATGCGGCGGCCCCGGGTGTTGGACAAGGCGGTCAGGATCAACTTGGACTCGAAGCGCCGGGTCAACTCGTCCCACACATCGTGCCGGCCGGTGGCCAGCAACTCCAGCGCCTCGGCTTCCAGGCCCAGTTCCCAGCCCGTGCTGGCACCGCCCACCGGGCTGCGCAGCGCCACCACCGCGGCGTGCAGCGGGTCGGCCAGGGCGGCCTCTTCGGTGCGGCCCAGCAGCGTGGGGCCCTCGGTGGCCAGCACCGCAGCCTCCACCGCGTCGGGCCGTGCCCCGGGCTCGATGGGCAGCGCCTGGATTTCGGGCGGCAGGTCTTTGCGTTCGATCACCTGGGCCGGCGCCATCACGGTCAACCAGTGGCAGATGTTTTCCAGCTGGCGCACATTGCCGGGGAAACCAAAGCCCCCCAGCTGGGCCAGCGCCGCGTCGGAAATGCGCTTGGGCTCCACCCCCAGCTGCTTGGCGCTTTGCTGCAGGAAATGGCGGGTCAGCATGGGCACGTCTTCGCGGCGCTCGCGCAGCGCCGGCAGGCGCAGGCGGATCACGTTGAGGCGGTGGAACAAATCCTCGCGGAACACGCCTTCCTTGACGCGCTGCTCCAGGTCCTGGTGGGTGGCGGCAATCACCCGCACATTGGCCTTGACGGCGTTGTGGCCGCCGACGCGGTAGAAATGGCCGTCGCTCAGCACCCGCAGCAGCCGGGTCTGCAGGTCGAACGGCATGTCGCCGATTTCGTCGAGGAACAGCGTGCCGCCTTCGGCCTGCTCGAAGCGGCCGCGGCGCATGGTCTGGGCGCCAGTGAAGGCGCCGCGCTCGTGGCCGAACAGCTCGCTCTCCAGCAGGTCCTTGGGAATGGCGGCGGTGTTGATGGCCACGAACGGCCCGTTGGCGCGCGGCGAATGCTTGTGCAACGCACGCGCCACCAGCTCCTTGCCCGAGCCGGATTCGCCGGTGATCATCACCGTGACGTTGCTCTGGCTGAGCCGACCGATGGCACGGAACACGTCCTGCATCGCCGGCGCCTGGCCCAGCATCTCGGGCGCGGCGGCCATGCGTTCCTCGGCCACCTCTTCGCGCTGGCTTTCTTCCACCGCGCGGCGGATCAGCTCGATGGCCTTGGGCAGGTCAAAGGGCTTGGGCAGGTACTCGAAGGCCCCGCCCTGAAAGGCCGAGACCGCGCTGTCGAGGTCGGAGAAGGCGGTCATGATGATGACTGGCAGACCGGGGTGTTTTTCCTTCACCTTGGCCAGCAGGTCCAGACCGGAACCACCGGGCATGCGGATGTCGCTGACCAGGATTTGGGGGCCGTAGTGCTCGGGGTCGTCATCGCTGACCGCCTCGAGGGCTTGCAGCACCTCGCGGGGGTTGGTGAAACTGCGGGTGGGAAGGTCTTCCCTCAGCAGGGCCTTCTCCAGCACGAAGCGGATGGACTGGTCATCGTCAACGATCCAAATCGGCTTCATGTGTGTGGTCACCTCGGGTGTGTCTCGGTTATGGCAATGGGATCAACAGCTTGAAATCTGTTCGCCCCGGCACACTTTCACACTCGATCAAGCCATGGTGCTGTTGCACGAAGGTTTGCGCGAGCGTCAGACCCAACCCCGATCCGCCCTCCCTGCCCGACACCAGCGGGTAGAAAATGCGGTCCTTGATCGCGTCGGGCACGCCGGGCCCGTTATCGATCACATGCAATTCCAGTGCCAGTCGGTAGCGGTGCTTGCCGAAAGTCACCTGCCGCGCGATGCGGGTGCGAAAAATCAGCTGCCCTTCGCCGGTGGCGATCTGGTCGGCCAGGGCCTGGCAGGCGTTGTGCGCGATGTTCAGCACCGCCTGAATCAGCTGCTCGCGGTCGCCGCGAAACTCGGGGATGGAGGTGTCGTAGTCGCGCACCACCCGCAGGCCGCGCGGGAACTCGGCGGTGATCAGCGAACGCACCCGCTCACAGACCTCGTGGATGTTGACGTCGCCCACCACATGCGGCCGGCGGTGCGGCGCCAGCAGGCGGTCGACCAGGGTCTGCAGCCGGTCGGCCTCGTGGATGATGACCCGGGTGTACTCCTTCAGGTCCTTGGAGTCGATCTCCATCTCCAGCAACTGGGCCGCGCCGCGGATGCCGCCCAGCGGGTTCTTGATCTCGTGGGCCAGGTTGCGGATCAGCTCCTTGTTGGCCTGGGCCTGGTCGATCAGCCGCTCCTCGCGGTCTTGTTTGGCCTGCTGCTCCAGCGGCAGTAGCTCGACGACGATCTCACCCGGCCGCTCGGTCTGGGCCACGATCACATGCACCGGCAAGGGCTCATGGTGGTGGCGCTTGAGCCAGGCGTCGTAGCGCAGCGCGGCAAACTCGTTGCTGCCGGCGCCCTGCAAGGCGTTGCGAAGCAGCTGGGGCTCTGTGAAACACTCGGTGAGCTGCGAGCCCTCGATGGTGCGGCGCGAGGTGCCCAGCGCGTCTTCCAGCGCGGCGTTGGCAAACAGCACCTGGCCGTCGGTGCGCACCACGGCCACCAGCGTGGCCAGCAGGTCCAGCGGCTGAAACCAGCTGTGGGCGGAAGCGGCCTTTTTCACCCCGCCGTTGGCGGCCGGCTTAGCGGCCACCGGGGGTCCCGAGCCGGGCCAGTTCGCGTTTGATGCCGGCGATGTCGCTGTCGCCACGGGCAATGGCGGCCTTCATCTCGGCCACCCTGTCAAGGTACTTCTGGTAGTTGCGGGCCTCACCGCCCTGCTTCTCCGGCTCGCCGTTGTTGTACTCGCGCAGCAGGTCGGCCTGACGGGCCTCGGCGCGCTTGAGTTCGGCCTCTAGGATGGCGCGCGAATCGCTGTCGCGGGCCCGCTGCTCGTCATTGCCCACCTTCTGGGCCGCGGTGCCGCTGGCCGCCGGGGCGGCGCCTTTGCCGTTCTGCACCCGGGTGCCCTGGATGACGGTGACGTTGCCGCCTTCAATGGGCTTGCAGTCCTTGGATTTGGCCGCTGACGGGTTGTTGGTGTATTCGTTGCCGCAACGGTAGACGCGCTCTTGCGCCTGGCTGCTGCCCATGCCGGCCAGGGCCAGCAGCGTCAGCATGATCAATGGGGTGGTTTTCGACATTCGCTCGCCCGCAAATCAAAAATGCATTGTCGGTCAGCCACCGTCGCTGTGAAAGTGGCAGGGAATGTGGGGGCAAAAAAAAGGACGGCAGCTGCCGTCCTTTTGGGTTGTCATCGCAGCGCGATCACAGGCTGTAGTACATGTCGAACTCGACCGGGTGCGGGGCCATGCGGAAGCGGGTCACTTCGCCCATCTTCAGCTCGATGTAGGCGTCCAGCATGGAGTCGGTGAACACGCCGCCCTTGGTCAGGAAGGCGCGGTCCTTGTCGAGGTACTCGAGCGCCTGGTCCAGGCTGTGGCACACGGTGGGCACCAGCTTGTCTTCTTCCGGCGGCAGGTGGTACAGGTCCTTGGTGGCCGCTTCGCCCGGATGAATTTTGTTTTCCACGCCGTCCAGACCGGCCATCATCAGGGCCGAGAAGCACAGGTAAGGGTTGGCCGATGGGTCCGGGAAACGCGCTTCGATGCGGCGGCCCTTGGGGTTGGCCACAAACGGAATGCGGATCGAGGCCGAGCGGTTGCGGGCCGAGTAGGCCAGCTTCACCGGGGCTTCGAAGCCAGGCACCAGGCGCTTGTAGCTGTTGGTGCCGGGGTTGGTGATGGCGTTCAGTGCGCGGGCGTGCTTGATGATGCCGCCGATGTAGTACAGCGCGAAATCGCTCAGGCCGGCGTAGCCGTCACCGGCGAACAGGTTCTTGCCGTCCTTCCAGATCGACTGGTGCACGTGCATGCCGGAGCCGTTGTCACCGGCGTAAGGCTTGGGCATGAAGGTGGCGGTCTTGCCGTAGGCGTTGGCCACGTTCCACACCACGTACTTCAGTACCTGGGTCCAGTCGGCGCGTTGCACCAGCGTGGAGAACTTGGTGCCGATTTCGTTCTGGCCGGCGCCCGCCACTTCGTGGTGGAACACTTCGACCGGGATGCCCAGCGATTCCAGAATGAGCGACATTTCGGCGCGCATGTCCTGCGTGCTGTCGACCGGGGGCACGGGGAAGTAGCCGCCCTTCACGGTGGGACGGTGGCCGCGGTTGCCGCCTTCGAGCTTGGCGCCGCTGTTCCAGGGGGCTTCGTATTCCTCGATTTCGCTGAACACGCGGCCAGGTTCGTTGCTCCAGCGCACGCCGTCGAAGATGAAGAATTCGGGTTCCGGACCGAAGAAGGCGGTGTCGCCAAGGCCGGAGGCCTTCAGGTAGGCTTCGGCGCGCTTGGCCACCGAGCGGGGGTCACGGTCATAGGCCTTGCCATCGCTGGGCTCGACCACATCGCACTGCAGGAACAGCGTGGTTTCTTCGAAGAAGGGGTCGATGTTGGCGGTGTTGGGGTCGGGCATCAGTTGCATGTCCGAGGCCTCAATGCCCTTCCAGCCGGCGATCGACGAACCGTCGAAGGCGTGGCCGGAGGTGAACTTGTCTTCATCGAAATGCGACACCGGCACGGTCACGTGCTGCTCTTTGCCACGGGTGTCTGTGAAACGGAAGTCAACGAACTTGACTTCGTTTTCTTTCACCATCTTCATCACGTCTGCGACGGTCTTTGCCATCAAGCTCTCCTGGTTGGGGTCATCGTTGAAAAAAGAACAGGCTCAAGATGCAGTTTTTGTGCCACGGTCGGTGGGTGTCATCTTTCCAGCGCCCCGTATTTTGCCCTGAGATGCGGCGGATTCCCGCCACCTGCGCAGGCTTGGTGCAAAAGTCTTGGCGCCACTGCGGCCGATGATGCACGAATTTGGTGCTATGCGGCCCGCACCAGGACCGTGCATGCCATCTAGCGCACCAACTCAGGGCCCAGCTTCGCCTCATGATGGTGGAGGCCGCTAAGCAGCGCCGCATAGGCGGCGTCCAGCAGCGCTGGCGCGCCCTTGACCCCCAGCTCGATGTGCCGGCCCCATTCGGGATGGGCCACGCTGGGCAGGCTGAAGACCTTGACGCCGGCGAAGTCGCGCTCGATGGCCTCCATCAACGGGGTCAGCGTGGCCTCCATCGCACCCATGACGATGACCGACTTCTCCCGCTGCGCCTGGCGGTGGAACAGATGGGCATACTGGGTGTCCAGCACCCAGGCCAGCATGGGCCAGGCCATCACCGGAAAGCCGGGCACAAAATGCACCTGGCCGCCGCCCGCACCGGCGCAGCTGAAACCCGGGATCTTGTTGTAGGGGTTGGGGATGATGGCCGCGCCTTCAGGGAACACACCCATGTTGAGCCGGTGCAGGTTGTCCGGGTGCTCGGGCTGGTAAACCGTGCCCTGTTCGCGGGCCAGGTCCTGCATGCGCTCACGGATCAGCACGGCCGCCTGCGGGTGCAGCACCAGGGGCCGGCTCAGTGCCCGCGCCGCGGCCTGGCGGGTGTGGTCGTCGGGGGTGGCGCCAATGCCGCCGAATGAGAAAACGATGTCGCCCGACGCGAAAGCCCGGCCCAGCGTGGCGGTGATGCGGGCCGGGTCGTCGCCCACGTAATCGGCATAGGCCAGCGCCAGGCCACGCTCGCCCAGCAGCTCAATGGCCTTGGCGAGGTGTTTGTCGGCCCGCTTGCCGGACAGGATTTCGTCGCCAATGATCACCAGGCCGATGGCCGGCGTCGTCTCAGGCGGGGGGGCGTTCGGCGGCAAAGGGCTCGAGGGTGGGCTCACGGTCATGGGTCAGCGCGGGCGGTTCGGCCACGGGGGTGGCAGGGGTTGCAGCGACGGCGGTGGCCTGCTCGCTGCGCAGCCGGTCCAGGCCGGCCAGGCAGAAGTGGGAGAACCACAGCGACGAAAAGGCAAACACCAGGGTGTAAATCCAAATCGCCACCGGCACCAGGATCACAAAGGCGGCGGCAAACAGCGCACCCGAGGCCCAGATGACGCTGGGGGCCGCGCCCAGGTAGCCGGTCAACACGCCGATGCCCAGCAGGGCCCCGCGGTGGCGGCGCATCAGTTCGCGCCGCTCGTCGGCACTGGCGTGTTCGGCCAGCGCGTCAAAGGCCATTACCCGGTAGGTCAGCCAGCCCCAGATCAGTGGCGGCAGGATCAGAATCAGTGGCGGCACCAGCCACAGCGGCATGGACACCACCAGGGCCACCACCGCCAGCAGCGTGGAGCCCAGTGACCAGACCAGACTGACCAGCACCGAGCCGCCGCGCTTGCGCGCCAGCAGGGGGAAGCGGCGCTCGGCCACCATGCTGACCAGCGTGGGCGTCATCAGCACCGCCACCACCAGCAGCGACAGCACGACGATGGCCGGCGTCACCGAGAAGATCACCACCAGCGGGGCCAGCACGGTTTTCAAATTGGTCAGGCCCATGTTCTGCAGCCAGCTGAGCAGTGTGCCCAGCAGCGCGGAATCGTCCAGGCCTTCGCGCACCCAGGCGGTCGACGGTTCCCAGAAAAAGTAGCCCAGGCCCAGCGCCAGACCGGCGGTCAGCAGCAGTGGCAGGAAAGACAGCGCGATCACCCGGGGGTGCAGGCAGTACGCCGTCGCCCGCCAGAAGGAATCAAAGATCAAAGCCATGGGCCAAAGCATAACCGGCCCGGGTAAAGCCCTTGGTGCGCCGATGGCGCCCGCCGCAGCAGCGGAAAATCAGGCCCAGCCACCCAGCCGCTTCAGGCCCAGCCACTGCTGGGACCAGAAGCCCTGGCCGTAGTCGCGGCCCTGCTCCACCTGGTCGCGCACGCCGGTGGCGTCGAAGCGCTGCTCGAAGTTGGCGGTGCCGAACAGCATGTCCCACCAGGGCAGCAAGACCCCAAAATTGCACCCGCCCAGGGTGTTCTTGCCGGCCGACTCGTGGCCGATGCCGATGGCGTGGTGCAGCCGGTGGAAGCGCGGACTGATCCACAGCCGCTCGCCCAGCCAGCCAAACGACAGCCGCAGGTTGGCGTGCTGGAAGCTTTCGCTGAGCTGGGTAAAGGCCACCAACGCCACAAACTGGCCCGGACCCACACCCACCATCTGGGCCACGACGACCACGATGACACTGCGGATCAGGTCGTCCAGCAGGTGGTTGCGGTTGTCGCTCCACATCGTCATCTGGCGCTGGGAATGGTGCAGCGCGTGCAGCGACCACCACCAGTTGAACTGGTGCTGGGCCCGGTGCACCCAGTAGTCGAAGAAATCAAACACCACCAGGTAAATCACAAAAGCCACCAGCGCGATGTCGGTCACACCGGGCCACAGCTGCTCCAGGTGGAAAGTGCCCAGGCCCAGGGTGCGCAAATGGCCCAGCGCCTCGTCGGCCACCGGGTCCAGCGTGAAAAACAGGGCCAGCCGGAACAGGCCCAGCCGGTGCACGATGGTGTAGACCATGTCGGTGCGGATGGCCACGCGGTCCACCACCGCGTCCACCGGCCGCCAGCGCTGCAGCGGCCCCACCACCGCCAGCAGCACCGCGATCTGCAGCAGGCCCACCAGCAGCCAGCCGGTGCCGTCGTAGGCCTCTTCCAGGCGGCCGCCCTCCCCCATCGCAAACACCAGCGGCTGCACCACCGCCTCAAACAGGTGCTGCTGGGCGTTTGCAAACAGATCGATCAGAAAGTCCATGGCGAAAAATCAGTGGGAAGGGGTGGCGCTGGCATGGGTCAACAGCCAGGGCCGCAACTGTGGGTGCTCGCGCAGCGTGGCAAAACAAAAACCCTTGGCCTTCAGGCCCTGGATCAGCGGCTCCAGCACCGCCGGCGCCCAGGGGTCCTGGCGCGACCAGATGCCCAGGTGGGCCACCAGGATGTCGCCCGCCCGGATGTCTCGCAAGGCCCGCGCCAGCAGCGCCGCATTGGGGAATTTGTCGCTAGGCAGCTCGTCGCCCAGGAAACCGGCCGGCGCCCAGGCCACATGCTTGAAGCCACAGGTTTCCACCGCCTGCAGCAGCGCGGGCGAGGCCTTGCCGCCGGGCGCGCGGAACAGGGGCAGCATGTCGGTGCCGGTCATGGCTTTCAGACGCTCGGCCGGGCGCCGCAGTTCCGCACAGTACTGGGCGGTGGTCCAGGTTTGGGGCTTGCCCGCGTCGGGGCCAAAGGTCGGCCGGACGCGGAAACGGGGCTCACCGGCCACCGCCGGCAGATCGGCCAGCCAGTAACCGTGGTCCCAGGTGTGGGAGCCGAAGGCATGGCCCTCGACGGCGCGGGCTTTCCACCAGGGTGCCCATTGGTCGTCCAGCGAGCGGCCGCCGCTCTGGGTGGGCTCGTTGGCGATGAAGAAGGTGACCTTGACGTCCTGCCGTTGCAGCACCTCGGCGACCAGCGGGGCCACGCCCATGTGGCCGGTGTCCAGCGTCAGGTAGACCGGCTGCGGGCAGGAGGCGGCCCAGCCCAGCGGGGTGACCAGGGCCAGCAGGCCCACCAGCCCGCGCCGCAGGTTGGACGGCGCCTCACTGGCGCGGTGCGTGGTCAAGGGTCCAGACCCCGTGTGGCGACCGGCCCACCACCACCTGGCGGCTGATCTTGCGGCTGTCCAGGTCGACCAGCGTGAGCTTGCGGGCCCAACGCGAGGTGACCAGCAGGGTCTTGCCGTCGGCCGACACGTCCATGCAGTCGGGGCCGCCGGGCACCTTGTAGCTCTCGACCACGCTGAGCGTCTGGTGGTCGATCTTGCTCACCGTGTTGGCCACCCGGTTGCTGACGAACACATGGCGGCGGTCGCCGGCACTGCGGAAGGCATGGGCACCTTCGCCGGTCTTGATCTTGCGCAGCAGCGCCGGGGCCTTGCCCGACACGTCATAGACCTCCACGCCGTCGCCACCGGTCAGGCCGACCAGCAGCAGCTTGTCATCGGGCGTGCCGAAGATGTCGGCCGGCATCGGGCCGGTGGGGACGCGCCATTTGATGGACTGGGTGGCCAGGTCGATCGCCACCAACTCGTCGCTGTCCTGCATGGTCGAGTAAATGGTGCGGCTGGTGCTGTCTATCCACAAGTGGCTGGGGGTCTTGGCGGTGGACACCCGCTTGGCCAGGCTCAGCGACTGGCCGTCCCAGCGGTAGATGTCGATGTGGTTGAGCCGGTTGGCGGCGGTGACAAACCACTTCATGTCGGGTGAAAAACGCAGCTGGTAGGGGTCCAGCACGCCGCGCACCACCCGCTGCACCTCGGCCGTGCGGGGGTCGACAAAGGTCAGCGAGTCGCCCAGCGCATTCGCCACCACCAGCGACTTCTCGTCCGGCGTCAGGTAGATGTGGTGCGGCTCTTTGCCGGTGGGGATGCGGTGGGTTTCCTGCCAGGTGACGGGGTCGATCACGCTGACCGACGCGTCCAGCGAGTTCAACACAAACACCGGGTGGGCCTGGGCCAAGGGCGCAACCAGCAGGCTGGCCAGCACGGTGGCCGCGGCCAGGGCCGCGCGGGGGAGAGAAAGGTTCACAGCAAACGCCTGTTGGTCTAGCCTGGAAGTGTAGCCTTGGCCACCCTGCACCGGCCTGACGCAGCCCGGGCCGGACCGGGTATTTCGCACGCCCTGAACCCGCCCGGCAGCCTCAGCCAGCGATCGCGGCCAGATCGGCTGGCCGCAGCCAACGCCAGCCGCCCGGCGGCAGGTCGGCCGGCAGCGCCAAACCGCCGATGCGGGAGCGGTGCAGGCCCTCGACCCGGTTGCCCACCGCGGCCAGCATGCGCTTGACCTGGTGGTACTTGCCCTCGGTCAATGTGAGCTGCAGGTGGTGCTCGGCCAGCGCCACGGCGGCAGCGGCACGCACCGGCTTGGGGTCGTCGTCCAGCACCACACCGTCCAGCAGGCGCTGCACCTGGCGCTCGTCCAGCGGGTGTTTGGTGGTGACCTCGTAGACCTTGGGCACATGGTGTTTGGGTGAGCTCATCCGGTGGATGAACTTGCCGTCGTCGGTCAACAGCAGCAGGCCGGTGGTGTCCTGGTCGAGCCGACCCACCGCCTGCACGCCCTGCACCGGGCCCTTTTGCGGCCGCATGCGCAGCGGCGACGGCAGCAAGGTGTAGATGCTGGGGTAGGTGGACGGCTTTTGCGAGCACTCGGTGCCGGCCGGCTTGTGCAGCAATACGTAGGCCGGTTGGTGGTACTCCCAGGCCACACCCTGGACGCTGAAGGCCAGCCCAGTCGCTTCAAACTCCATGGCCGCGTCGTCCACCACGGCACCAGCCACCGTCACCAAGCCCTGCTGCACCAGGCCGGCACAGACGCGCCGGGTGCCGAAGCCCTGGCTGTAAAGAATCTCTTGCAGTTGCATCGCGTCAGTGTATCGGGGGCCTGCTGCCGTCAGCCGGGCGGGCAACCCAATAAAACCTAAAGCAAAAGATTCAATTTAATTGAAAGTTCATTGATTTTTATAAGTTTTCAATGTTTTCTCGCAACGCCTCTGCGCGCGCGGCAAAGGCCGCCTTGGCCGCAGGGTCCATCTTCTTTAACTGGCGATACACCATGGCCAGCCGGAAGTTGCCGCCCAAGTGGGGGGTGTTGCGCTCGAAGAAGTCCCAGTACAGCGCGTTGAACGGGCAGGCCGTCTCCCCCACCCGCTGCTTCTTGTCGTAATGGCAGCCCTTGCACAGGTCGCCCATGCGGTCGATGTAGGCGGCGCTGGACACATAGGGCTTGGTGGCCAGCAGGCCGCCATCGGCGAACTGGCTCATGCCCAGGGTGTTGGGCATTTCCACCCACTCGAAAGCGTCGATGTACACACCCAAATACCAGCGGTGCACCGCATCGGGGTCCAGCCCGGCCAACAAGGCAAAGTTGCCGATCACCATCAGCCGCTGGATGTGGTGGGCATGGGCGTGGTCCAGCGAATGGCCAATGGCCTGGGCCAGGCAGCGCATCCGGGTCTGGCCGGTCCAGAACCACTCGGGCAGCGGCCGCTGGTGGCCAAAGTGGTTGTGCTGGCCGTAGTGCGGCATGTGGGCCCAGTAGACCCCGCGCACATACTCCCGCCAGCCCAGGATCTGCCGGATGAAGCCCTCGGCCGCCGCCAGCGGCACCTGGCCAGCGCGCCAGGCCGCCTCCACCCGGTCGACCACTTCGCGCGGGTCCAGCATCTTGACGTTGAGGGCGAACGACAGCAGCGAGTGGAACAAGCGCGTGGCCTTGCTGCTCAGCGCGTCCTGGAAATCGCCGAAATGCGGCAGCGCGTGGGCCACAAAGGCGTCGAGCTGGGCCAGCGCCTCGCCGCGGTGCAGCGGCCAGGCCAGGCGGTCGGCCTGCGGGTCGCCAAAACTCTGCACACCGGCCTGCTGGATGGCGGCCCACAGCACACGGTGGTCATGCCTCGGCCGCCGATCGGCCGGCTCGGCTGGCAGGCCCGGCCAGGGCTTGCGGTTCTCGGCGTCGAAATTCCACTGTCCGCCCTCGGGCTGGCCATCGGCCGCCAGCAGCACCCGGTGGCGGGTCCGCATCTGGCGGTAGAAATGCTCCATCAGCCACTGTTTGCGGCCGGCGAACAGCTGCAAAGCCTCCTTGCGGCCAGTGTAGAAATGCTCGGTGTCCACCATCTGCACCGGCACGGCCAGCCGGCGGCCATGGTCTTGCAGCTGGCTGTCGAGCCGCCACTCGTCCGGCGCCTGGTACTCGAAGGCCACCGCGTCGTGGGCGGCCAGCACCGCGTCGAGGTTGGCGGTCAACGAGGGCTGGTTGGCCGGGTCGTCGATGGCCAGGTAGTGCACGCGGTGGCCAGCCTGGGCCAGCCGGACAGCGAAATCGCGCATCGCGGCAAAAATGGCCAGGATTTTCTGTGCGTGGTGCAGCACGTAGTCGGTCTCCTGCCGCACCTCCATCATCAGGTAAAGCACATCGCTGCGCACCTCGCGGAACCAGCTGTGTTGTGGGTTCAACTGGTCGCCCAGCACCAGCCGGACGGTGGTGCCGGCCGTCATGCGGCCGTCCGTTCGCGCTTGCAACGCTCGGAGCAGTACTTCACCTCGTCCCAGACCTTTTCCCACTTTTTGCGCCAGGCAAAGGGGCGGCCGCAGGTGAGGCAGGGCTTGCTGGGCAGGTCAGCTTTTTTTCGCATGCGCATGGGGCGACCAAGGGGGAAGCTGAAGAAGGCGGCGATTTTTCCACAGCGGCCGCTGACGCGCCCATGGCGGGTGCCAAGCCCCTGGACGCGGGCTGGCCGGGGGCCGGGCCACCCCTGAACCGCCACAATCTGTCCCACCAGCCTGGCCTCCCCATGACCGCCATCCCACCGACACCAACCGAACCCCAGGCGCAGCTGCACCTGGGGCCAGACAGCGGCTGGGTGCGGCTGGACACCGCCCAGGGCCAACAAACCCTGCCGCTGGCCCTGGGCACCGATGGCCTGGCCCGGCGTTTCTTTCCGGGCCACCGCCTCGGCCCGCTGGCGGTGGAACAGGCCATCGCCGCGGTGGAAGACGTGGTGATGCCGATGCGGACCCAGCTGCCCAGCCCGCTGCACTGGGTGACCACCGACCCCGCACTGCACGCGCTGGCGCTGCTGGCCGGTGCCGACCCTGGGCCGGGCACCCGGCTCGGCCTGGAGGCAATGGAGGGGTTGTTCAACCGCTGGGTGGCGCTCGTGGAGGGCCGGCCCGCCATCCAGGACGCGCTGCCCACCAGCGCCGAATTCGCCGCCACCCTGCTGGTGCTGCGCGAATGCATGCACCACCTGCCCATCACCTCCATCGCCCTGCAACGCGACAGCGCACTGGGCTCCGCTCGCACTGTTACCTCGCAGACACACTTTGGCCCTTGAGATCGGCCCGCACGGCATCACCTCGCGGGAACAGGGCATCGGGCCCTGCTGACAACCACGACGGAACCGCAAACAACATGATTCAGCGACTTTTTCAATGGATTTTGGTAGCCAGCCTGATGGGCACCGGCTTGGCCATGGCCCAGGCCGAACCCAGCCTGCACGAGGTCTATGCCACCGCCAAGGCCGGCCAGCTGGACCAGGCCCAGGTGATGATGCAGCAGGTGCTGGTGTCCCACCCCAACAGTGGCAAGGCCCACTTTGTGCAAAGCGAGTTGTTCGCCCGCCAGGGCAAGCTGCCACAGGCGCGCGAGGCACTGGCCCGGGCTGAAAAGCTGGCCCCTGGCCTGCCCTTTGCGAAGCCAGAGGCGGTGCAGGCGCTGCGGGCCCAGCTGGCCGCCCGCAGCAACCCACCGGCCGTCAGCCTGTCGCCCACCGGCCAGGCCACGCACCAAACCAGCCCGGCCGCACCCCTGTCCTGGGGCCTGCCGCTGCTGCTGGCCGGGGGCGTCATCGGCCTGGGGTATTGGCTGTTCCGCCGCCGCCCCCCGGCGGCCGTGCCGGCCTATGACAACGGTCAAGGCGGTTCGGGCGGGCTGTCAGGGCCGCAGAGCTTCGGTCAGCCCGGTTATGCCAACCCGGCCTACGGCGCCAGCCCGGCGGCAGGTGCTGGCCTGGGGGGCAAGGTCATGGGGGGGCTGGCCACCGGCCTGGCGGTGGGAGCGGGCGTGGTGGCCGCCGAGGCCATCGGTCGCCGGCTGATGGGCGACCACAACACCACCCCACAGGCCACCGACCATGCAGCGCGGGACGGCTTCCAGCCGGTGGCCACCAACACCGACATGGGCGGTGAGGACTTCGGCCTGCGCGACGCCGGCTCCTGGGACGACGGTGGCGGCTCGGCCGACGCTGGCGGCGGTGACTGGGACAGCTGAGCGCCTCAGCCCGCCGGTGACAGGGGCATCCGCAGGTCGTCCAGGTAGTCGCGGGCGATGTTGATGCTGCAGCTGTGGCCCACCGCGCCCAGCTTGTGCGCCAGCCAGTGTTTGGCCGAGGCTCGGCCCAGATCGCGCAGCCGATGCAGCAGCGCGGCGCCGGTGTCGGCCTTGGTTGAGGCCGCAAACGCCTCCAGCGCCTCGCCGCCATCGATGCGGTGCATCAGCACATCCTTGTAGCGTGCCGGGTCCAGCCGGCCCTCGGCCAGCAGGCGTTTGACAAAGTCAATGGCCCGCATCTCGGCAATCAGCGCCGAATTGAAGGTGATTTCATTCAGCCGGTCCAGGATGTCGGCCGCCGAGGTGGGCAGGCGGTCGCGCCGCAGCGGGTTGATCTGCACCAGCACCACGTCGCGGCTGTGGCACTGGTAAATCAAGGGATGGATGGCCGGGTTGCCGGCATAGCCGCCGTCCCAGTAACGCTCGCCCTCCACCTCCACCGCCTGGAACACCGTGGGCAGACAGGCCGAGGCCATCACCGCGTTGGCCGTCAAACGCTTGCCGGTGAAGATTTCCGCCTTGCCGGTGCTGACCTTGGTGGCCACCACAAACACCTTCAGCGGGCTGTGCGCGCCCAGCCGCTCGAAATCGATCTGCTGTTCGAGAAAGCGCTTCAGCGGGTTGATGTCGAACGGGTTGCTCTGGTAGGGCGACACCGCACTGGCCCAGAAGCTGGTCAAGGCGTCGGTGATCATCTGGCCCGGTGAGCCCTGGCCAGCCAACGCCGACAGCCCGCCGAACAGCAGGTCGAACGGGGCCCGCTGGGCCGTGGCCAGGCTGGAGGTCAGCGCCCCCATGGCGATCACGCCCTCCCAGAAATCCGCCAGCGAGGCCCTCGCCCGCTCGCGCGCCGCCGCGGCCGGTTGCCCCTCGGCCTGGGCAAAACCATGGGCCAGCGCCACCGCGTTCATGGCCCCGGCACTGGTGCCGCTGATGCCCTCGAAGTCCAGCCGCCCGTCTTCCAGCAAGGCGTCCAGCACCCCCCAGGTGAAGGCCCCGTGCGAGCCGCCGCCCTGCAGGGCGAGGTTGACCGGTCGTGGCGCGTCCGGGTGGACCGGGGGTGAATGCGGTGGGGTCGGCAGGTTCATGGTCACAGCCTAACGCGGTCGGCGCGTCCGCAAGCTGACACCCAGCGATGCCCCGGGGTATATGGGTGCCTTGACAATGATTGCATAGGCAACTATTATCCCAACCATGCGCAAAACCCAGCCCGCATCCGGCCCCGACACCACCGCCCCCGGCCAGGCCCGCTACCAGCCCGAGCATTACTGCGCCGACGAGTCGGTGGGCTACCTGGTGCGGGTGCTGCACCAGTCGCTGCAGCGCCACATCGACGTCTGCATGCAACCCCAGGACCTGACCGCCATGCAATGGGGGCCGCTGTTCCTGATGGCCCAGGGCAAGGGCGACACCGCCGCCCTGCTGGCCCGCGAGGCCGGCACCGACGCCGGCGCCATGACCCGCATGCTGGACCGGCTGGAGGCCAAGGGCCTGGTGCGCCGCATCCGCAGCGAACAAGACCGCCGGGTGGTGCACCTGGCACTCACCGCCGACGGCCAGCGCGCCGCCCAACAGATTCCCCAGGGCCTGTGCAGCGTGCTCAACCACCACCTGCAAGGCATCAGCCCCCGCGAGCTGGACCAGCTCAAAGACCTGCTGCGCCGCATGATCCGCAACGGCCAGCAAAGCCCCTGCGCCCCGAGCGCTTCCGAAGGCAACCCGCCATGAACTTTTTCCCCATTCCCGTCCGGCGCCTGGCGCCGCTGGTGGCGGCGCTGGCCCTGGCCGGTTGCGCCAATTTTTCAGGCATCACGCCACAGGCACGCGAACTGCCCGCCACCGCCCTGGGCGCCAGCGCCGCCTTCGCCGACTGGCCACAGACCGACTGGTGGACACGGTACAACGATGCGGTGCTGAACGGCCTGATCGAGCAGGCCTTGGGCCAGAACCTGAGCCTGCAGCTGGCCCAGACCCGTTTGCAGAAGGCCCAGGCCGCTGCCGGCCTGGCCGACGCCGCGCGCCAGCCTCAGCTGGGCCTGGCGGTGGACAGCACCCGCCAGCGCTTCACCGCCAACGGCCTGTACCCGCCACCGCTGGCCGGCGCCATGCAGACCAGCAGCCAGGCCCTTCTGAGCGCCAGTTACGAGGTCGATTTCTGGGACAAAAACCGCTCGGCGCTGCAAGCCGCGCTGAGCCAGGTGCGGGCCGCCGAGGCCGAGCAGCAGGCGGCCCGGGTGCTGGTGTCGGCCGCGGTGGCCCGCGGCTATTTCCAACTGGCGCGGCTGGTCGAGCTGCGTGAACTGGCCCAGGCCAGCCTGCAGCAGCGCAGTCAGACCCTGGCCCTGGTGCAGCAGCGTTTGCAGGCCGGGCTGGACACCCAGGTGGAATTGCGCCAGGCCGAGGGCAACCTGCCGCTGGCCCGGGGCGAGGCGGCACAAATCGACGAGCAGATAGCGCTCAGCCGCCATGCCCTGGCCGCGCTGCTGGGCCAGGGCCCCGACGCCACCGCCAATCTGTCGCCCCGGCTGAGTCCGGTGGCCACGCCCGTGTGGCCCGACGCCCTGCCCGCCGACCTGTTGGCCCACCGCGCCGACATCAGCGCCGCCAAGGCCCGCGTGCAGGCCGCACTGGGCCAGGTGGCGGTGGCCAAGGCGCAGTTCTACCCCAACATCAACCTGAACGCCTTCGCCGGTTTTGCCAGCCTGGGCCTGTCGCGCTGGCTGGACGCCGGCAGCCAGACCTATGGCGTGGGCCCGGCCTTGCACCTGCCCATCTTCGAGGGCGGCCGCCTGCGGGCCGCCCTGAGCGCCAGCACCGCCGATGCCGACGAGGCGGTGCAAAGCTACAACCAGGCTTTGCTGGACGCCGCCCGCGACGTGGCCGACCAGGTGGCCTCGCTGCGTTCGCTGCAAGACCAGGCCCGCGAACAGCAGGCCGCCCATGCCGCCGCCGACGCGGCCTATGCGCTGGCACTGCAGCGCTACCAGGCCGGCCTGTCCACCTATTTGACGGTGCTGACCGCTGAAAACGCGGTGCTGGCCCAGCGCCGCGCCGCCACCGACCTGAAGGCCCGCGCCCTCGACCTGAGCGTGGCACTGAACCGAGCCCTGGGCGGCGGCTTTGCCGAGCCCCCCAGCGCGCTGGCGCAGACCCGCTGACCGCCCTCCCCTTGCCAGGAACACCGCCATGACCGCTTCCGCCGCTTCCATTTCCAACGCCCCCAACGCCCGCCGCAAGCCCCTGCTGCTAGCCCTGAGCGCGGTGTTCGCGCTCGGCGCCATCGGCTATGGCGCCTACTGGGCAACCCACGGCCACATCGAGAGCACCGACAACGCCTACGTGCAAGGCAATGTGGTGCAGATCACGCCGCAGATTGCCGGCACCGTGCTGGCCGTGCTGGCGCAGGACACCGACTTCGTCAAGGCCGGTCAGGCGCTGGTGCAGCTCGACCCGGCCGACGCCCAGGTGGCGCTCGACCAGGCCGAGGCCCAGCTGGCCCAGACGGTGCGTGAGGTGCGCACGCTGTACGCCAACAACGCCACGCTGGCCTCGACCGTGGCGCTGCGCCAGGCCGAGCTGGCCCGCAGCAGTGCCGAGGTGGCCCGGGCCCAGGACGACCTGGCCCGCCGCGAGCCGCTGGTGGCCAACGGCGCGGTGTCGGGCGAGGAGTTGAACCACAGCCGCACCGCGCTGGCGGCCGCCCGCAGCGCCCAGGGCTCGGCCCAGGCGGCGGTGGCGGCCGCGCAGGAGTCGCTGGCCTCCAACAAGGCCCTGACCGAAGGCGTGGCGGTGCCAGACCACCCCAGCGTGCAACGGGCCGCCGCCCGGGTGCGCGAGGCCATGCTGGCCACCCAGCGGGCCGCGCTGGTGGCACCGGTGGGGGGCCTGGTGGCCCGCCGCAGCGTGCAGGTGGGCCAGCGCATCGCGCCCGGCGCGCCGCTGATGGCCATCGTGCCGCTCGACCAGGTCTGGGTCGACGCCAATTTCAAGGAAGTGCAGTTGCGTGGCATGCGCATCGGCCAGCCGGTCACGCTGAGCGCCGATGTCTACGGCAACAAGGTCAGCTACCACGGCACGGTGGCCGGCCTGGGTGCTGGCACCGGCGCGGCCTTTGCGCTGCTGCCGGCACAAAACGCCACCGGCAACTGGATCAAGGTGGTGCAACGGGTGCCGGTACGCATCGCGCTGGACGCCAAAGAGCTGGCCGAACACCCGCTGCGCATCGGCCTGTCGATGGAGGCCGAGGTCGACGTGCAAGACCAGTCGGGCAAGCTGCTGGCCGATGCCGGCAGCCCCGCCACGGCCAGCACCACCGAAGCCCATGCCGCCGGTGATGCCGGCGCCGAGGCCAGGGTGCAGCACATCATCGCGGCCAACCTGGGGCACGCGCCCGCCCACGAGGCCGCGCATGCCGCGCACAAGGCCACGGCCAAGCGCGTGGCCATGGTGGCCCAGCCCGGCGCCTGAGCATGGCCACCGACACCCTGCCGGCCGCGCCAGGCCAGAGCCCGGCCGACCGCCCCGCCGGCGCGCCGGTGGAACACGCGCCACTGCAAGGCGCCACGCTGGTGCTGGGCACGGTGGCGTTGTCGCTGGCCACCTTCATGAACGTGCTGGACTCGTCGATCGCCAACGTGTCCATCCCTGCCATCTCGGGCGACCTGGGGGTCAGCCCGGGCCAAGGCACCTGGGTCATCACCTCGTTCGCGGTGGCCAACGCCATCTCGGTGCCGTTGACCGGCTGGCTGACCCAGCGCTTCGGCCAGGTGCGGCTGTTCACCGCCAGCGTGCTGCTGTTCATCGTGGCCTCCTGGCTGTGTGGCCTGGCGCCCAGCATCGAGGCGCTGATTTTTTTCCGCATCGTGCAGGGCGCGGTGGCCGGGCCCATGATCCCGCTGTCGCAAACCCTGCTGCTGGCCAGCTACCCCAAGGCCAAGGCCGGCATGGCGCTGGCGCTGTGGGGCATGACCACGCTGGTGGCGCCGGTGATGGGCCCGCTGCTGGGGGGCTGGATCACCGACCACATCAGCTGGCCCTGGATCTTCTACATCAACATCCCGGTCGGCCTGGTGGCCGCGCTGTGCACCTGGCGCATCTACGCCCAGCGTGAATCCACCATCCGCATCCTGCCCATCGACAAGGTGGGCCTGGCGCTGCTGGTGCTGTGGGTGGGCGCGCTGCAGGTCATGCTGGACAAGGGCAAGGAGCTGGACTGGTTTGCCTCGGGGCAGATCGTGCTGCTGGCGGTGGTGGCGGTGGTGGGTTTCGCCTTCTTCCTGGTGTGGGAGCTGACCGACGCCCACCCGGTGGTGGACCTGCGGCTGTTCGTCCGCCGCAACTTCTGGACCGGCGTGCTCGCCACCTCGCTGGGCTATGGCGTGTTTTTTGGCAACGTGGTGCTGCTGCCGCTGTGGCTGCAGCAGTACATGGGCTACACCGCCACCCAGGCCGGCATGGTGCTGGCGCCGGTGGGCATTCTGGCCATCGTGCTGTCGCCGGTGGTGGGCAAGCTGGTGGGAAGCACCGACCCGCGGCGGCTGGCCACGGTGGCTTTTCTGACCTTTGCGCTGGTGCTGTGGCTGCGTTCACAGTTCAACACCCAGGCCGACTTCAACACCATCTTGCTGCCCACCATCGTGCAAGGCGTTGCGATGGCGTTTTTCTTCATCCCGCTGGTCAGCCTGACGCTGTCGGGCTTGACGCCAGACCGCATTCCGGCCGCCTCGGGCCTGTCGAACTTCGTGCGCATCACCGCCGGCGGCTTTGGCACCTCGATCGCCACCACGCTGTGGGACGACCGCGCCGCCATGCACCACGCCCACCTGGCCGAGAACATGACATTGGCCAACCCCAACGCCACCCAGGCCCTGAATGGCCTGCAGGCCCAGGGCCTGAGCCTGGACCAGGCCCATGCCTTGGTCAACCGGCTGATCGACCAGCAGGCCTTCATGCTCAGCGCCAACGACATCTTTTACGCCTCGGCCTTCATTTTTCTGTTGCTGATCGGCGTGGTCTGGCTGGCCCGGCCGGTGAAATCGGCCGGGGCCGCCAGCGCCGACGCCATGGCCGCCCACTGAGCGGCCAGCGCGCCCGGCGGCCAGGCCGGATAATCGGTCCATGAGTTTCACCAACGCCGACCCGGCCGAACTGGCCAAATTTTCCGACCTGGCCCACCGCTGGTGGGACCCGCAAAGCGAGTTCAAGCCGCTGCACCAGATCAACCCGCTGCGCTTGGACTGGATCGCGTCCATGGCACCGCTGCAAGGCCAGAAGGTGGTCGACATCGGCTGCGGCGGCGGCATCCTGTCAGATTCCATGGCCCGGCGCGGCGCCGAGGTGCTGGGCATCGACCTCGCCACCAAGGCCCTGAAAGTGGCCCAGCTGCATGCGCTGGAGGCGCAAACACCCAATGTGCGCTACCGCGAAGCCAGCGCCGAGGCGCTGGCCGCCGAAATGCCTGGCCAGTTTGACGTAGTGACCTGCATGGAAATGCTGGAGCATGTGCCCGACCCGGCCTCGGTGGTGCAGGCCTGCGCCACGCTGGTCAAGCCTGGCGGCTGGGTGTTTTTCTCCACCATCAACCGCAACCCCAAGTCGTTTCTGTTCGCCATCGTCGGCGCCGAGTACGTGCTCAACATGCTGCCGCGTGGCACCCACGAGTACGCCAAATTCATCCGCCCCAGCGAACTGGCCCGCGATGTGCGCAACGCCGGCCTGACGCTCACCGACACCCGCGGCCTGCAATACAACCCCTTCACCCAGCGCTACTGGCTGGACGGCGACGCCAGCGTGAACTATTTGTTCGCCACCCGCAAGCCATGAGCGGCCCGTTTGAAGGCGTGCAGGCGGTGCTGTTCGACCTGGACGGCACGCTGGTCGACAGCGCGCCCGACCTGGCCGCTGCCGCCGACAAGCTGCGCACCGACCGCGGCCTGCCCTCGCTGCCCTACGAGGCCTACCGGCCCATGGCCGGCGCCGGCGCCCGTGGCATGGTGGGTGTGGCCTTTGGCCTGACGCCGGAAGACGCCGAGTTTCTGCCGCTGCGCGACGAGTTCCTGGCCAACTACGAACGCTGCCTGACCGAGCGCACCTTTGCCTTTGACGGCGTGGCCGAGATGCTGGCCCGCCTGCAGGCCATGGCCCTGCCCTGGGGCGTGGTGACCAACAAGGCGATGCGCTTCACCGCGCCGCTGACCCGCGCCATGCCGCTGTTTGCCCATGCCGCGGCCATCGTCGGTGGCGACACCACGCCCCACGCCAAACCCCACCCGGAGCCGCTGTTCGAGGCGGCACGGCGCATGCAGGTCGCCCCGGAGCACTGCGTCTACGTGGGTGACGACGAACGCGACATCGTGGCCGGCCTGGCCGCCGGCATGCGCACCGTGGCTGCCACCTACGGCTACCTGGGCGCCCGGTCCGATGTGGACCAGTGGGGCGCCCATGCGCAGATTAATTCTCCCCACGCGCTCTTGCAATTGCTGCCCAGCGCCTAAAATGGGGGTTGAGGGGCTGCATTGGTTTCGACGTGGGTACGGAATCGCTGTGGTGCATGTCGAGCTGAATGCGCTCGTAAAACAGATTCAAACAAACTAACTGCAAACGACGAACGTTTCGCACTCGCTGCTTAAACACCAGTGAGCCTCACAACAGCAGGCCGATGGGCTGGGCAAGGGGTGTCAGCGCAAGTTGATGCTCCCGGCTGTGAGGTTATTCACATCGGCTGGCTTTGGACCGGGTGCCTTGGTTCGAAGCGAGACAATAGGGCACTGGCGTTCTGTGTAGCGTGCGACTGCGCGACCCAGAAGGCGAGACTCAAATCAGACCGCTAAACATGTAGATCTGCTCGAGGATGGCTTGCGGACGGGGGTTCAAATCCCCCCAGCTCCACCACCACACTGTTTAAAGGCCGCCAGGAATAACCATCTGGCGGCCTTTTTCTTTGTCCTCTCGCCTGCGCTCCATCAGCGCTCGCGGTACTGGCCCGGCGTCAGGCCGGTCCAGCGCTTGAAGGCCCGGTTGAAGCTGCTGGCATCGGCAAAGCCCAGCAAATAGGCCACCTCGCCCAGGCTGTAGCGCCGGTCGGCCAGGTGGGACAGGGCCAGCTCGCGCCGGGTGGCGGTCAGCAGGTCCTCGTAGCTCGTGCCTTCCTCGGCCAGCCGGCGCTGCAGGCTGCGCAGCGACAGGTGCAGCAGCGCCGCCAGCTTGGCGGCCGAGGGCTCTCCCAGCGGCAATTGCTCGATGAGTGCGGCGCGCAGCCGGACGTTGAGGTTGTCGCGGTCAAAACGGGCCAGGTGGCGCAGCGCCACCTCGTCGTTGAGCCGGGCCAGCTCGGGGTTGGCGCTTTCCAGCCGGCGTTCGAAGGCCTCGGCAGGAAACCACAGCTCACTCTGGGCGCAGCCAAACACCAGCGGCGCACGAAACACCGCCGCAAAGCCTTCCAGACCTGGGGCCTCGGGTGCGGGGCGGGCCAGCCGCACCTGCAGCGGCGAAAAATCCCGGCCCAGCATGGCCCGGCAAAAACGCACGAACAAGGCCACAAAGGCATCGATGGCCTCGTCGGCCGGCGGCTCCGGGCCCAGGCGGGGCCGGATGACAAAACGGTAGTGGTCGGCCTCGCGGGTGAATGCCAAATCGGCGGCGTCGGTCACCAGCCGGAAATAGCGCACGATGCGCTCGAAGGCTTCCTGCAAGGTGGTGCTGGCGCTCAGCGAGTAGCCCAGCGCATGGAAGGTGGTCTGCGTGACCTCACCCGCCACCGCCAGCCCGAAGCAGGGGTTGCCGGTGGCCTGGCTGGCCAGCCGCCACAAGCGGGTGGTGGCGGCCAGCGGGTAGCGGGCATTGGGGTCGTCCAGCGCCGCCATGTCCAGCCCGGCGGCGGCAAACAGCGCGGCGCTGTCGCAGCCGCTGCGGTCAAGTGCCCGCCGCACGGCGCGGGACCAGCTGGTCAGGACGGTGGCGGAAGGCATTGGCGTGCTCGGTCTAGCGATTGGCGTGTTGGGACAGTGGGTTTGGGGCCGCCGCTTCTTACGATGCGGGCATGACAAAAACAAGCCGGAGTATGACGTGACCCCTCCCCCCCACGCGAGCACCGAGATGACAGACGCCCAGAAGGCCGCCCGCATCAAGCAGGTGATCGAGCAGGCCGGCCAGGCCCTGAAGGCCCGCCATTCGGTGCTGCAGCACCAGGATGCCATTGGCGCCACCATCATGGCGCTGTCGCTGGCCGGCATGGTGGGCACCGGCCTGGCCTATGGCCAGGGCCTGATCGCCTGGTGGCTGTGCATTCCGCTGGTGGCCATCTTCGCGTCCTTCATCCACGAGCTGGAACATGACCTGATCCACCTGATGTATTTCCGCGAGCGGCCGGCCATCAACCGGCTGCTGCTGATCCTGGGCTGGATCGCCCGCCCCAGCACCATCAACCCGCTGGTGCGCCGCAAGCTGCATTTCCACCACCACAAGCATTCGGGCTCCGAGTCCGACCTGGAGGAGCGTGGCATCACCAACGGCGAGCGCTGGGGCCTGCGCCGCCTGCTGATGACGGGCGACAACATGCTGGCGGTCTACCTGCGGCCCTTGGCCACCCACCAGATGCTGAAGCGCTACATTGCCGCGCAAAAACCGCGCGACGCAGCCGAAAAAGCGGCCCTGTTGCGCGAGCAGCGGCTGGGCTATTTCCCGCTGGCCGTGCTGCACTACACGGCCTGGCATGGCTTCATCGTGTTCCACGCGGTGGACGGCCTGGCCCGTTTGCTGGGCCAGCCGCTGGCCTGGCCGCCCGCGGTGCTGTCGGCCGCTTCGGTGCTGGACCTGCTGGCGGTGGTGTGGCTGGCGCCCAGTGCGCTGCGCACCTTTTGCCTGCACTTCATCAGCAGCAACATGCATTACTTCGGCGACATCGAAAGCCGCAACGTGATGCAGCAATGCCAGGTGCTCAACGCCTGGTGGCTGGCGCCGCTGCAGCTGTTCTGCTGCAACTTCGGCAGCACCCACGCCATCCACCATTTTGTGGTGTCGCAGCCCTTCTACATCCGCCAGCTGGTGGCTGGGCCAGCCCACGCGGTGATGCGGCAAATGGGCGTGCGCTTCAACGACCTGGGCAGTTTCCGGCGCGCCAACCGCTGGCATGGGGCCCCGGTGGCCCGGGCCTGAGCCCTGCCCCGGCATCCCTTGAAAGCCTCACGGCCCATGCCGTGGGGCTTTTTTCTTGCGCGCATGGCCTGCACTTTGTCTCGCCCATGCGACAGCGAATGAACAAAGCGTTCAAGAACCGGCATGCCCAGCCGAAAAACCGAGAGAGCCGGGGGTGCGCCCCCTACAGTTGAAAACTTTTGTACTGTTCACGGAGACCGCATGACCCATCGATCCGCCATCGCCATGATTCTGGCCTTGCCGCTGAGCTTCTCGCTTGCCTCCCTGGCCCAAGCCCAGAGCTCGCCGACCGTTCGCAGCACCAGCGTGATTCCCGACCGCTACGTGGTGGTCTTCAAGGACAGCGTGGGTGACCCCGAGCAAGCCGCCGACGCGACCATGAAGGGCAATGGCGGACAAATCCACTTCAAGTACAAGAACGCCATCAAGGGCTTTGCGGCCACCATCCCGGCCAAGGCCCTGAACGGGGTTCGTAACAACCCGAATGTGGCGTCCATCGAGTACGACCAAACCGTTTTCTCCGACCAAGCGCTGACCACCCAGAGCAATGCCACCTGGGGCCTGGACCGCATCAACCAGCGCAACATGCCGCTGGACGGCACCTACTCCTACGCTACCACCGGTGCCGGCGTCACCGCCTATGTGATCGACACCGGCATTCTGGCCAGCCACCAGGAATTCACCGGCCGTGTCGGTACCGGCTACACCGCGATTGCTGATGGCAAAGGCACCACCGACTGCAACGGCCACGGCACCCATGTGGCCGGCACCGTGGGCGGCAGCACCTATGGCGTGGCCAAGGGCGTGAGCCTGGTGCCGGTGCGGGTGCTGGACTGCGCCGGTTCGGGCAGTTCCAGCGGCGTGATTGCCGGCATCGACTGGATGGTCAGCGTGGCCACGGCGGGCTCGGTGGCCAACATGTCCCTGGGGGGCGGTTCGTCGTCCGCGCTGAACGCGGCGGTGGCCAACGCGGTCAGCAAAGGCATCACCGTGGTGGTGGCAGCCGGCAACAGCAGTGCCAATGCCTGCAACTCGTCGCCAGCGAGCGAGCCCAGCGCCATCACCGTGGGCGCCACCACCAGCAGCGACGCGATGGCCAGTTACTCCAATTACGGCACCTGTGTGGACCTGTTTGCGCCTGGCAGTTCCATCACCTCGTCCTGGTACACCAGCAGCACCGCCACCGCGGTGCTCAGCGGCACCTCCATGGCCTCGCCCCATGTCGCCGGCATGGCGGCCCTGGTGATGGCGGCCAACCCGGGTTTCACACCGGCGCAGGTGGCCAGCACCGTCACCCAGAACGCCACCCCAGGCAAGGTCACCGGCCTGGGCACCGGCTCGCCCAACCTGCTGGCCTACTCACTGCCGGCCACCACCGCCCCAGCGCCAAACGTCACGGTGGCCGTCAAGTCCATCACCGGCAGCAGCGTCAAGACCGGCAACGGCTGGAGCGCCAAGGCCACCACCACCGTCTATGACCCGGCCACCGGCAGCAGCAGCCTGCCCAATGCCACGGTCAGCGGCCGCTTCGGCAACGGGGCCACCGGCTCCTGCCTGACCGGCAGCACGGGCGCCTGTCTGATCAGCGGCCCCAAGCTCAACAACAGCACTGCGTCGACCACCTTCACCGTCACCGGTGTGGCGGGTTCGAGCTACACCTACAACGCGGCGGCAAACGCGGTGAACCAAATCACCATCGCCAAGCCCTGAGCGCCTCCGCCCTCACCCACCCAGCCCGCTGCGCCCCAGCGGGCTTTTTTGTGTGCGCATGCAAGCAAAGGGACCGCCAAAGGCAGCTTGTTACAAATGCGGCGAGGCCACGCGCGGATGGCGCCCATACTCGTCGCTCGGCCCTGCACGCTTCCTGCGCTCCCGGGGTCGATGTCTCCTTGGAGGAACCATGACACCCTTGAACACACTGAAATTGGCCGTGCCCGCGGCCGCACTGGCGACCCTGGTCGCCTGCGGCGGGGGCGGTGGCGGCGCCGCCACCGGCTCGCTGAAGGTGGCAATGACCGATGCGCCAGCCTGCGGCTATGACAAGGTGAACGTCACCGTGCAAAAAGTGCGGGTCCACCAAAGCGGCACCGCCAATGACAACGACGCCGGCTGGTCTGAAATTGTGCTGGCCACACCGAAAAAGATCGACCTGCTGGGCCTGACCAACGGCGTGCTGGAAGAACTGGGCCAAACCGCCTTGCCGGTGGGCACCTACAGCCAGATGCGATTGATTCTGGCCGACAGCACCAACAGCGCACCGTTCACCAACTCGGTGATCCCCACCGGCGGCAGCGAGGTGGCATTGAAAACCCCCAGTGGCCAGCAGTCGGGCGTGAAGGCCAACATCAACATCAGCATCGCGGCCAACCAGCTGGCCGACTTCGTGGTGGACTTTGACGCCTGCAAGTCGGTGGTGCTGGCCGGCGCCTCAGGCAACTACCTGCTCAAGCCGGTGGTGTCGGTGATTCCGCGCTACGTCTCGGGCGTGGTGGGGTATGTCGATCCCACGCTGGCTGGCCAGGCCACGGTGTCGTTGCAGCAAAGTGGTGTGGTGGTCAAAGCCTCGACGCCAGACAGCACCGGCAAGGTGACGCTGCAACCTGTCGCTCCCGGTACCTACACGCTGGTGTTCACCGCGCCGGGCCGCACCACCCAGGTGGTGACTGGCGTGACCGTGGCCGCCAACCTGGTGACCCCGCTGAACGCCAGCACCACCCCGCTGCTGCCACCGGTGTCCACTACTGGCGTGCTGTCGGGCACCGCCACCGACCTGAACACCCTGGTGCGGGCGCTGCAGCCGCTGACCAGCGGCAGCGTGGAAATCACTGGCCGCTTTGTCGACGGTGTCACCGGCGGCTACAGCTTCACGCTGCCCACCGCGGCACCGCTGGTGGCGCCGTACGCGGTGGCCCCATCGCCACTGGTGTTCAGTGCCGACACCGCCGCGGCAGGCAAGTACACACTGCAGGCCACGGTGAATGGCGTCAGCACCGCCAAGACCCCCGCCACGCTGACGACCGGTGCCAACATCGTGACCAACTTCCCCTGAGCCAGGCCGGCCAGCGGACAGCAAAAGGCCCGCAGTTGCGGGCCTTTTTTTTCGCCAGGGCCAAGGCCCAGCGTCAAAAATCGTCAGAGCTCGAGGCCAGGCTTTCGAACTTGGTCAGCGGCTTGATGAAAGCCAGCTTGACGGTGCCAGTGGGGCCATTGCGCTGCTTGCTGATGATGACCTCGGCCACCCCCGGCTCCTTGCAGGCTTCCTTGGTGTAGTACTCGTCCCGGTAGATGAACATGATGATGTCGGCGTCCTGCTCGATGGCGCCAGACTCACGCAGGTCGCTCATCATGGGCCGCTTGTCGGTGCGCGACTCCACGCCCCGGCTGAGCTGCGACAGCGCAATCACCGGGCACTGCAATTCTTTGGCCAGCATCTTCAGGCCACGCGAGATTTCGCCCACCGCGGTGGCACGGTTCTCGTCGTTCATGCTGCTGGACACGCCCATCAGCTGCAAATAGTCGACCACGATCAAGCCCAGCTTGCCGCATTGCCGCGCCAGCCGGCGGGCGTTGGCCCGCAGCTCACTCACCGTGAGACCGGCCGACTCGTCGATGTGCAGCGACACGTCGCGCAGCTTCTCAATGGTTTCCGACAGGCGCGACCATTCCTCGTCGGTCAGCTTGCCGGTGCGCAAATGCGACTGGTCGATGCGGCCGATTGAGCCCACCACCCGCACCGCCAGCTGCGAGGCGCCCATTTCCATGGAAAACACCGCCACCGGCAGGCCCTCGTGCAGCGCCACATGCTCGGCGATGTTGATGGCCAGCGCGGTTTTGCCCATGGACGGTCGGGCCGCCAGGATCACCAGGTCACCGGCCTGGAAACCCGAGGTCATGCGGTCCAGGTCATGGAAGCCGGTGGGCACGCCGGTGATGTCGTTGGGGTTCTCAGCCATCTCCTGGACCCGGTCCAGCAGGTCCACCACCAGCGTGTCCAGGCCTTGGAAGCCCTGCTTCATCCGCGAGCCTTCCTCGCCGATGTTGAAGATCTTCTGTTCGGCCTCGTCGAGGATTTTGTCGACCGCCTTGCCCTGGGGGTTGAAGGCGGTGGTGGCGATTTCGTCGCTGGCCGACACCAGCTTGCGCAGGATGGAGCGCTCGCGCACGATCTCGGCGTAGCGGCGGATGTTGCTGGCGCTGGGCACGTACTGGGCCAACGCGTTCAAATAGGCCAGCCCACCCACCTCCTCGGCCCGGCCCTGGTTCTGCAGCTGCTCAAAGACGGTGATCACATCGGCCGGCTTGCTGGCGTTGACCAGCTCGCCAATGGCAGCGTAGATCAACCGGTGCTCGTAGCGGTAGAAATTGCCGTCGGTCAGCAGGTCACCGACCCGGTCCCAGGCGCCGTTGTCCAGCAACAGGCCGCCCAGCACGCTGGATTCGGCCTCGATGGAATGGGGCGGAATGCGCAACTGGGTGACCTGTGGGTCCACCGGAAAACCGTCACTGAGACCGGAGAAAACTGCTGACATGAAGCTCCTTGTAGCCAACCATCGTAGCGAGACAACTGTGGATATCTCTGTGGAAAATCCGTGCAGTTACAAATTCAAGCTGTGGATTGCCGTGTGATTCACTGTGGAAAACAAAAAGCCGCCCGAAGGCGGCTTTTCTGAACCAGCGCGGGGGCTCAGGCGGTTTCGCCGTAGACCGTCACGTTGATCTCCACCACCACGTCGGTGTGCAGGGCCACGCTGACCGCGCTGTCGCCGACGGTCTTGATCGGACCGTTGGGCATGCGGATCTGGGCCTTGGCGACCTTGAAGCCTTGCTTGGTCACTTCTTCAGCGATGTCGGCGTTGGTCACCGAGCCGAACAGACGACCGTCCACGCCGGCCTTCTGGGTCAGCTTGATGGTCTTGCCAGCCAGCTTCTCGCCCTGAGCTTGGCACTCGGCCAGCTTGGCGGCAGCGGCCTTTTCCAGTTCGGCGCGCTTGGCTTCGAATTCGGCCTTGGCCGATTCGGTGGCACGGCGGGCACGGCCGGACGGGATCAGGAAGTTGCGGGCGTAGCCGTCCTTGACCTTGACGATTTCGCCGAGGTTGCCGAGGTTCACGACCTTGTCGAGCAGAATGATTTGCATGGTCGGCTCCTTAGATGCGGTGCTGGTCGCTGTACGGCACCATGGCCAGGAAGCGGGCACGCTTGATGGCGGTGTTCAGCTGGCGCTGGTAAATGGCGCGGGTGCCGGTCAGGCGGGCGGGGATGATCTTGCCGTTTTCAGCGATGAAATCGCGCAGCGTGTCGACGTCCTTATAGTCGATTTCTTCGACATGGGCGACGGTGAAGCGGCAGAAGCGCTTGCGCTTGAACAGCAGCGATTGGGTGTTGCGCTTGGGGCGCTTGTCTTTGTTGAAACGTTTTGGTCCGGGCATGGTGGACTCCTGAAATTAAATCGGTTGAAACTCTTGAAGCTGCAAGACCGGGTGTTTGCCGTTCATCGGGGTGGCCAGAAAGCCTTTAAACCGCCATGAACTGCCCACCGGCTGAACCGCCAGTCGCTCGGCCAGTGCACCAAAACCGGTGGCTTTGATGACCAGCTTGACCTGCCTCGTCTGGTTGTTCTGCTGGACTTCCGAAGCATGTTCCAGCATCAAGTCCAGCGCGGGCAACCCGGCGGGGGTGTATCGCAGCGCTTTTTGCTCCACGACACAGGCGGTCAGCACGACCTGGTTCATGCCTTGCGGCACGTCTTTGTCAGTTGTTGGCGAACTCGGCCTGTTGGGCCTTGCGCGCTTCTTCGCGCTCCACGGTGCGCATCATCACCGACGGGCCGGTCTCGGCCTTCTTGCGCAGCACGGTGAGTTGGCGCAGCACGGCGTCGTTGAACTTGAACGCATGCTCGAGTTCCTGCATCACGGCCTGTTCGGCTTCGATGTTGATGCACAGGTAGTGGGCCTTGCCGAGTTTGTTGATCTGGTACGCCAGTTGACGGCGGCCCCAGTCTTCCACACGGTGGATCTTGCCACCGCCAGCGGTGATCATGCCCTTGTAACGCTCCAGCATGGCGGGAACTTGTTCGCTCTGATCCGGGTGGATCAACAGCACGATTTCATAATGACGCATAGGCACTCCTTACGGGTTGAAGCTGCCCACCGCGTCGGTGGTGGTGCAGCAAGGGAACCCGGCATTATACCTATTCGATGGGGTGCAGTCTGGCCTTCGGCGACGTGGAGCTCAACCAGCTCACCACAGCGGTCACCGCCAGCCCTGCCGGCACGCCGAACACGCCGGCTGAAATCGGCTGTATGCCCCACCACAGGCCGCTGCCTGTCAGACCCAGGTGGGCGCGCAGCGCCGGCACATTGACCACCATGTAGTACAGCGCCAGCCCCAGGCCAGCCAGCATGCCGGCCATGGCGCCTGGGCCATTGGCCCGACCCCAAAAAATGCCCAGCACCAGCGCCGGCACAAAGGCCGAGGCGGCCAGCGAGAACGACGACGACACCAGGTAGAGAATGCCGGCCGGCTTCTGCGCCGCCACATAGGCGGCGGCCAACGCCACCAGCAGCAGGATGAATTTGGACAGCATCACCCGCCGCAAGGCCGCCGCCCCCGGGTTGATGGAACGGAAATAGATGTCGTGCGACAAGGCGTTGCCAATCGTCAGCAGCAGCCCGTCGGCGGTGGACAGCGCCGCCGCCAGCCCGCCGGCGGCCACCAGGCCAGACACCACATAGGGCAAGCCGCCCAGCTCGGCCACCGCCAGCATGACGATGTCGGCGCCCAGCCGCAACTCACCCAGCTGCAGCGTGCGGTCGCCATTGACATCGGCCACCGCCAGCAGCGAGGTGTCGACCTTGGCCCATTGGCTCAGCCAGGACGGCAGGCTGTCGAAACTGCTGCCCACCAGGTTGTGCAGCACCTCGTACTTGACCATCACCGCCAGCGCCGGGGCACTGACGTACAGCAGGCCGATGAAGACCAGCGACCAGGCCACCGAGTTGCGGGTTTCGGCCACGCTGGCGGTGGTGTAGAAGCGGGTCAGCAAATGCGGCAGGCCGGCCGTTCCCACCATCAGGCAAAACATCAGCGCCAGAAAGTTCAGCCGCGAGGTGTCGAACGCCGCCTGCTCGGCCGCACTGCCCTCGGGGTTGCCGGCAAAGGCCTGGGCATGGGGCGGCATGGCCGCCAGTGGCTTGGCCCGCTCCTGGTTGTCGGTCATGGCCCGGGCCCACTTGTCACGCGCCGAACGTTCGTCGCGTGGCAGATTGGCCAGGTCGCGGTTGACCGCAAAAATCTCCACCGGGTCGGCCGGCTGCGCATTCAGCGCCCGCTGGCGGGCAATCAGCGCTTTCTTGTCCTTGGTCAGCGCGGCGTCCACGTTCTCCAGCTTGTGTTCGTAGCTGCGGGCCCGGCGCTCGTACTCCGCAATCACCGCCTGCTCGGCGCGGGACTCGGTGAGTTCCTTCTCCAGCGCGGTGATCTTCGGGATCTGCTGGCCATAGACCAGCGGCGCCAGCGGGTTGCCGAGCTGCTTGTAGGCCATCCAGGACACCGGCACCAGAAAGGCCAGCATGATGATCAGGTACTGCGCCACCTGGGTCCAGGTGACGGCCCGCATGCCACCCAAAAAGGAGCAGACCAGCACCCCGCCCAGGCCCAGCAGAATGCCGATCTCGAAACGCACGCCGGTCAGCCAGGAGGTGATCAGCCCGACGCCGTAGATCTGCGCCACCAAATACATGAAAGAGCACAGCACCGCGGCACCGGCGGCAATCAGGCGTGGCCAGCGGCCGCCGAAACGGTGACCGAAATAGTCGGGCACGGTGTACAGGTCCAGCTTGCGCAGGTTCGGCGCCACCAGCAGCGCCACCAGGCAAAAACCACCGGTCCAGCCCAGGATGTAGGCCAGGCCGCCCGGCTGGTTGGGCGTGCCAGAAAAGCCCTGCAGGTAAAGCCCGCCGGCCAGGCTGATGAAGGAGGCCGCGCTCATCCAGTCGGCGGCGGTGGCCATGCCGTTGTAGATGGCCGGCACACGCCGGCCAGCCACGTAGTACTCGGCCGGGTCGGTGGTGCGGTTGTAGATGCCGATGGCGGCGTACATCACCACCGTGGCAAACAAAAAGATCGCCCCCAGCCACTGGCGCGACAGGCCCAGCCGCTCGGCCACCGCCAGCAGGGCAATGAAGCCACACAGCCCGAGCGCGTACAGCGCAAACACCCGGTGCAGGCGCCGCGACTGCCGGCCCAGGCTGGCCACGAAGGCCGGCGACGGCGGGCTGTCGCTGCGATTGCCCACCCAGGCGCTGAGCACCACGATGGCGACAAACAGCACCAGGCAGCCCTGGGCAGCGAACCAGAAATTCACCGGCCAGCCGGCCACCGTCCAGGAAAGGTCCCGCGCACCGTACATCAGCCCGAAGGTCGGCAGCGCCCACAGCAGCAGCAAGGCCAGCGTGAACTTGCCGTGGTGGCGGGCCAGGCCATCGGCCAGCCAGGACAGGGCGGTGCCGATCGCGTTCATGCGCCGACGGTGCGCCTCAGGCGCCCGCGGCCAGCCGCTGCCAGGTGGCGATCACTGAATCGGGGTTCAGCGAGATCGACGCGATGCCCAGGCCGGCCAGCCACAGCGCAAAGTCCGGGTGGTCGCTGGGGCCCTGGCCACAAATGCCCACGTACTTGCCCTGGGCCTGGCAGGCGGCAATGGCCTTGGCCAGCAGCGCCTTGACGGCCGGGTCACGTTCGTCGAAATCATGTGCCAGCAACTCCAGGCCGGAGTCGCGGTCCAGGCCCAGCGTGAGCTGGGTCAGGTCGTTGGAGCCGATGGAGAAACCGTCGAAGAACTGCAGGAAGTCGTCGGCCAGGATGGCGTTGCTGGGCACCTCGCACATCATGATGACCTTGAGCTCCTTCTCGCCGCGCTTCAGGCCATGCTGGGCCAGCAGCCGGGTGACCTGCTCGGCCTGGCCCAACGTGCGCACAAAAGGCACCATCACCTGCACGTTGGTCAGGCCCATGTCGTCGCGCACCCGGCGCAGCGCCTGGCATTCCATCGCAAAGGCTTCGCCGAAATCGGCGCTCAGGTAACGTGCCGCGCCGCGGAAACCCAGCATGGGGTTTTCTTCTTCCGGCTCGTAGCGGGAGCCGCCGATCAGCTTGCGGTACTCGTTGCTCTTGAAGTCCGACAGCCGCACAATCACCGGCTTGGGCCAGAAGGCCGCCGCGATGGTGGCCACGCCCTCGGCGATCTTGTCGACATAGAAGGCACGCGGCGAGGCATGGCCACGGGCCACCGACTCCACCGCCTTTTTCAGATCGGCGTCGACGTTGGGGTAGTCGAGGATGGCCTTGGGGTGCACGCCGATGTTGTTGTTGATGATGAACTCCAGCCGCGCCAGGCCCACGCCGTGGTTGGGCAGCTGGCAGAAGTCGAAGGCCAGCTGGGGGTTGCCGACGTTCATCATGATCTTGGTCTTGATCTCGGGCATCTCGCCGCGCTGGACCTCGGTGACCTCGGTCTCCAGCAGGCCGTCGTAGATGCGGCCGGTGTCGCCCTCGGCGCAGCTCACCGTGACCAGCGTGCCGTCTTTCAGCCGCTCGGTGGCGTCACCGCAGCCCACCACGGCCGGAATGCCCAGCTCGCGGGCAATGATGGCGGCGTGGCAGGTGCGGCCACCGCGGTTGGTGACGATGGCGCTGGCCCGCTTCATCACCGGCTCCCAGTTGGGGTCGGTCATGTCGGTCACCAGCACATCACCGGGCTGAACCTGGTCCATCTCGCTGATGTTGTGCACCAGGCGCACCGGCCCGGTGCCGATCTTCTGGCCAATGGCGCGGCCCTCGGACAACACCGAGCCCTTGCCGATCAGCTTGTAGCGCTGCTCGGGCATGCCTTTGGCTTGGCTCTTCACGGTTTCGGGACGGGCCTGCAGGATGTAAAGCTGGCCATCAATGCCGTCCTTGCCCCACTCGATGTCCATCGGACGGCCATAGTGCTGTTCAATCACCAGCGCGTAGCGGGCCAGCTGCTCCACCTCGGCGTCGGTCAGCGAGTAGCGGTTGCGCTGCTCGGTGGGCACCTCGGTGGTCTTGACCAGCTTGCCGCTGGCGGCCTTCTCGGCCGCTGTGCTGAATTGCATCTGCAGCAGCTTGCTGCCCAGGTTGCGCCGGATCACCGCGCGTTTGCCGGCCTGCAGCATGGGCTTGTGCACGTAGAACTCGTCGGGATTCACCGCGCCCTGAACCACCGTTTCGCCCAGGCCGTAGCTGGAGGTGATGAAGACCACGTCCTCGAAACCCGACTCGGTGTCGATGGTGAACATCACGCCGGCCGAGCCCAGGTCGGAGCGCACCATGCGCTGCACGCCGGCCGACAAGGCCACCTCGGCATGGGCAAAGCCCTTGTGCACCCGGTAGCTGATGGCGCGGTCGTTGTACAGCGAGGCAAACACCTCTTTCATCTTGTGCAGCACCTCGTCGATGCCCACCACGTTGAGGAAGGTTTCCTGCTGGCCGGCAAACGAGGCGTCGGGCAGGTCTTCGGCGGTGGCCGAGGAGCGCACCGCGAACGAAGCCTCGGGCACGCCCGCGCTCAGCACCGCAAAGGCCTCGGTGATGGCTTGCTGCAGGTCGGCGGGGAAAGGCTGGGCCTCGACCATGGCGCGAATTTCGGCACCGGCGGCGGCCAGCGCACGCACGTCTTCGGTGTCGAGTGCGTCCAGGCGGGCGTTGATGCGCTCACTCAGGCCATCGAACTGGAGGAACTGGCGGAAGGCGTGGGCGGTGGTGGCAAAACCGGTCGGAACCCGCACGCCGGTGGGCAGCTGCGAGATCATCTCGCCCAGGCTGGCGTTCTTGCCACCCACCACCTCCACATCGGCCATTCTCAGTTGTTCAAAGGCAACCACCAGCGCGTCGGCCGGAAAACGTTGAGACATCGTGACACTCCAAAAGTTAAACCGGTCAGTGCCCGCGATGGCGGGGCGCTGGCGCAGATCGGTGGCCCATGTTGTTGTGCTTGTGGGGACGCCGCCGCGGCTGAATCTCTGGGCAATTTAAAGGCAATTGCCGACTGCAAGCCATTTTAGGCCGCGCCCGGGACGCGGCAGGGCCCGTTCTACACTGGCGGCCTGTCTGACATCCAAGCGTTCACCATGTCCAACCGCACCGTGTTTTTCGTCTCCGATGGCACCGGCATCACCGCCGAGACCTTTGGCAACGCCATCCTGGCGCAGTTCGAGATGAAGCCGCGCCATGTGCGGCTGCCTTTCATCGACACCATCGACAAAGCCCACCAGGCGGTGCGGCAGATCAACCACACCGGTGTCGTCGAGGGCAAAAAGCCCATCGTCTTCACCACGCTGGTCAACACCGAAATCCTGCAAGTCATCCAGGAAAGCTGCCAGGGCATGCTGCTGGACATGTTCAGCACCTTTGTGCGGCCGCTGGAAAGCGAGCTGGGTCTGACCTCCAACCACCGCGTGGGCCGCTTCAGCGACGCCAGCAAGAGCAAGGAATACCACGACCGCATCGAGGCCATCAACTTCAGCCTGGCCCACGACGACGGCCAGTCCAACCGCGACCTCGAGGGCGCCGACGTCATCCTGGTCGGTGTCAGCCGCAGCGGCAAAACCCCCACCTCGCTCTACCTGGCCATGCAGTACGGGCTGAAAGCGGCCAACTACCCGCTGATTCCGGAAGACTTCGAGCGCCGCCAACTGCCGCCGGCGCTGCTGCCCCACCGCAAAAAGATTTTCGGCCTGACCATCCAGCCCGAGCGCCTGAGCGAGATCCGCAACGAGCGCCGGCCCAACTCGCGCTATGCCAGCCTGGAATGCTGCCGCGCCGAGGTCAGCGAGGCCGAGGCCATGATGCGCCGCTCCGGCATCCGCTGGCTGTCCACCACCACCAAAAGCATCGAAGAGATCGCCACCACCATCCTGCAGGAAATCCGGCCCGAGCGGCTGGTCTACTGAGGCGCCCCCGGCCCATGCCACCCGGGCGACAAGGACACCCGGCCACAGCGCAGCAATTGAGAATCATTCTCACTACAATGCCGCATGGCCGCCGCTCCCACCTCTGCCCTTCCCCCCATTCCCACCAGCCTGGCGCAGTGCGCGGCCACCAGCCCGGCCGACTGGGCGGCGCTGCTGGCGGCCGAGCCCCGTCAGGCCGTGCGGTGGATGAGGGCGGCCGCCGAGCTGGGCCACAGCGGGGCGCAGGCCACGCTGGGCCAGTGGCTGCTGGACGGCCATGGCCTGGCGCGCAACCCGGCCGAGGCGCTGGCCCGCTTCATCAAGGCCGCCCGGTTGGGCCACCCCATGGGCATGAACATGGCCGGGCGCTGCTGCGAAATGGGCTGGGGCACCGGCCAGGATTTTGAAACCGCCGGCCACTGGTACCGCCAGGCCGCACACAAAGGCCTGCCGGCCGCGATGTACAACCTGGCCAACCTGCTGGCCGCTGGCAAGGGCCTGGCCCAAGACCCTGCCGCCGCGCTGGCCTGGTACCGCCAGGCGGCCGATCGGGGGTATGCCAAGGCCATGACCAAAATCGGCCGCTATTACGAAGACGGGCTGGTGGTGGAACAAAACCCCGAGGCGGCCTTCTTCTGCTACCGAGAAGGCGCCGAGGGCGGTGATTTCCGTGGCCAGTTCTGCTACGCCGGCATGCTGGCCGCCCGTGGCGACCTGGCCCAGGCGCTGGAATGGCTGCGCAAGGTGCCCGAAACCGCCACCCCCGCCTACCTGCAACAGGCCGGCCAACAGCTGCTTGCCTCGCCGCACCCGGCTTTCCGCGCCATCGGCACGGACATGCTGGCCCGGCAGGCCAGGCCGGCGGCCGTGCGGGCTTGACCCGGCGAGGTCGACGCCGCGACCCCACCGCCCCCGAGGACGGTCGGAACCGATAGAATCCAATACAAATGATAGTGATTCCCATCCAAGGTTTGCCAGCCACACCCAGGTGCCACCGTGAGTGACAGCACGCTGCTGGGCCTGCCGGCCATGCAATCCGCCACCGTGCTGCAATTGCAGCTTCCCGGCGGCCAGACGGCCGAGCCGGGCATGCTGGCCCGCCTGGCCGAGCTGGGTTTTCTGCCGGGCGAAACCCTCACCGTGCTGCGCCGTGGCCCCGGCGGCCGGGAGCCGATTGCGGTACAGATTGGCGACACCGTGTTCGCACTGCGCGCCATCGAGGCAGGTTGTGTTCAGGTGACCGCGGGAGCCATCGCATGAGAGAAGCCAGCCTGAACCACGGCCGGCTGCCCTGCATTGCGCTGGTGGGCAACCCCAACTGCGGCAAAACCGCCCTCTTCAACCTGCTGACCGGGGCCCGCCAGAAGGTGGCCAACTACGCCGGCGTGACGGTCGAACGCAAGGAAGGCCGGACCCAGCTGCCCGATGGCCGGCAAGTGTCGGTGATGGATTTGCCAGGCGCCTACAGCCTGAACCCCACCACGGCCGACGAGCTGGTGATGCACGACATGGTGATGGGCCTGCGTGACGGTGAGCGCCGGCCCGACGGCATCATCGCGGTGGTGGACGCCACCAACCTGCGCATGAACCTGCGCCTGGTGCTGCAACTGCGCGCGCTGGGCATGCCCATGCTGGTGGCCCTGAACATGATGGACGTGGCTCGGGCCCGCGGCCTGCAGATTGACGTGGCGCAGCTGTCGGCCGAGCTGGGCCTGCCGGTGGTGGAAACCGTGGCGGTGCACAACAACCGCTTCAGCGCCTGGCTGGGCCAGGCCACCGACAACGGCCGTGCCGAGTTGCTGCAAACCGCCCAGGGCCTGCTCAACGCCCCCCATCCTGCGCCCGGCCCCTTGCCGGCCGCGGTGCAAACCCCGGCCACCGGCCCCAGCACCGAACAGATGCTGACCCTGCAGGCCGAGGTCCGCCGCATCCTGGCGGTGGCCGTGCCCAATGGCGCCCAGGTCAAACGTTTCAACCACCGCATCGACACCGTGGTCATGCACCCGGTGTGGGGCCTGGCGCTGCTGGGGGTGCTGCTGTTCCTCATTTTCCAGGCGGTGTTTTCCTGGGCCAACGTGCCCATGGACCTGATCAAGGAAGCCGTGGCCAGCGTGGCCGAGTTCGCCAAGGCGCAACTGCCCGAGGGCCTGCTGCGCAGCCTGCTGATCGACGGCATCATTGCCGGCGTGGGCAGCGTGCTGGTGTTTCTGCCGCAGATCCTGATCTTGTTCTTCTTCATCCTGCTGCTGGAAGACTCGGGCTACCTGCCCCGCGCCGCCTTTTTGCTCGACACGCTGATGGGCAAGGTGGGCCTGTCGGGCCGGGCCTTCATTCCGCTGCTGTCCAGCTTTGCCTGTGCCATTCCCGGCATCATGGCCACCCGCACCATCCCCAACTGGCGCGACCGGCTGGCCACCATCATGATCGCCCCGCTGATGACCTGCTCGGCCCGCCTGCCGCTGTACGCGCTGCTGATCGCCGCCTTTGTGCCGGAGCGCACGGTGGGCTTCGTCAGCCTGCAGGGCCTGACGCTGTTTGCGCTCTATGTGGCCGGCATCCTGTCGGCGATGGCGGTGGCCTGGGTCTTCAAACGCACCTGGATCAAAAGCAACTACCAGCCGCTGATGCTGGAGCTGCCGCCCTACCGCCTGCCCAACCTCAACAACTTGGTGCTGGGTCTGTGGCAGCGGGTGCAGATCTTTTTGTCGCGTGTGGGCACCATCATCTTTTCGCTGATGGTGGTGTTGTGGTTTTTGGCCACCTTCCCCGGCCCGCCCGATGGCGCGCTGGGCCCGGCCATCCAGTACAGCTTTGCCGGCATGCTGGGCCAATGGCTGGAAGTGGTGTTTGCGCCCATCGGCTTCAACTGGCAGATCAGCATCGCGCTGGTGCCTGGCATGGCCGCACGCGAGGTGGCGGTGGGGGCCTTGGGCACGGTGTACGCGCTGTCGGCCAGCGGCGAGGAAACCGCCGCCGCGCTGGGGCCATTGATCTCGCACGGCTGGTCACTGGCCACCGCTTACTCGCTGCTGGCCTGGTATGTGTTTGCACCGCAGTGCATCTCCACGCTGGCGGTGGTCAAGCGCGAAACCAATTCCTGGCGCTACCCGCTGCTGATGGCCGGTTACCTGTTTGCACTGGCCTACCTGGCGTCCTTCATCACCTACCGCGTGGCGCTTGCGCTCACCGCCTGACACCCATGCCCACCTGGCTGCAACCGCTGATCGTCTACACGCTGGTGAGCGCCTGTGCGCTCTACAGCGCGGCCACGCTGCTGCCCCGCGGCGCCCGGGTCGGCATCGCCACCGCGCTGGCCCGTCTGTTGCGCCAGCCCGGCCCGAGCCCCCGCCTGCTCACCGGACTGCGCGGCGCGCTGGAAGCCTATGCCCGCCGGCATGGGGCTGCCGGGGCTTGTGGCGGCTGTGGCAGCTGTGCCTCCTCCCAACCCCGCCCCCTGGCCAGCGGCCAGCCCACCGCCGTCCAGACGGTGCACTGGCAGGTTCGCAAACCCCGCTGAGCGCCCCGGCACGGCCGGCCTGAAAGGCCACCCGCCGCCCCTGCCTGTGACCCGCGGCAGAAAGCAAATATAAATGAGATGGATTCGCATTTGCGATATACTTGCTGCCTGAACAGTTCAGGCAAGCCAACTTCTGCACCCCGCCCCGGGGTCTGCCCAGCCAGCCTCTGACAACAACCAAGACCCGAACCGGGTCTTCTTTTGGAGGTTTCCACCTTGGCTCATCACCGCGCTCTTTCCAAGCGGCGTCGCTCCGGCGCACACACCGGTTCCGCCACCAAGCCGTCCCTGCTGCCGCTGGCCGCACTGATGCTGGCGGCGTCCGCCTCCGGCTGGGCACGAGAAAACACCCCGTCCATCGCCAACGACGCCGACGCGGTAACCGACAGCCAGCGCGCCCAGCCCGAGGCACCGCTGATGCTGGCCGAGGCCGGCCCCGCTGTCACCAGCGAAGGCAAAACCCTGCAGCAGGTGACGGTGACCGACAAGCGGGAGGAACTGCGGGGCAAGGACTCGGTCCGCGCCGAGACCAGCAGCATCGGCAAAGGCAAGCAGCAATTGCGCGACATCCCGCAGTCCATCACCGTGGTGACCGAGAAGCTGATTGCCGACCGCAACATTGACACATTGAAGGAAGCCCTGCACAACACCGGTGGTGTGTCCTTCCTGGCCGCCGAGGGCGGCGAAGAAGACATCCGCCTGCGCGGTTTCTCGCTGGCCACCACGGGCGACATCTTTGTCGACGGTGTGCGCGACCCGGCCTTCTACGACCGCGACACCTTCAGCCTGGACCGCATCGAGCTGCTGCGCGGCTCGGCCTCCATGCTGTTCGGCCGCGGCTCCACCGGCGGCGTGGCCAACCAGGCCACCAAGCTGCCCCAGCTGGCCGACGAAAGCGAAATCACCACCACCGTGGGCAACCACAACTACGCCCGCCTGGTGGGCGACTTCAACATCCGCACCGGTGAGGAATCGGCCCTGCGCCTCAATGCCATGAAAACCGAGGCCGAGAACAACGGCAGCGGCTCCAGCATCAACAAACAGGGCTTTTCCGCCGGCTACAGCGTGGGCATCGGTACGGCCAACGAGTTCTACGCCGGCCTGTATTACCTCGACAACAAGAACGGTATCAATTACGGCCTGCCGTGGATTCGCCGCTCCAGCACCGACACCAGGTCGACCATTCTCCCGGTCGACCCGGCCAACTACTACGGGGCAGGCAGCGACCGCAACTATGGCGGCGCCAAATTCCTGACCCTGGGCCACACCCACCGCTTTGACGGCGGCAGCGAGCTCAAGACCGTGGTGCGCAAGGGCTACTACGACCGCGACCTGCGGCCCAGCACCATCCGTTTTGCCGGCACCACCGCCACCGCAACCAACCCCTTAACCAACCCGGCCGCCGTCACCTTGGCCAACCTGAACGGTAACACGGTACTCAACCGGGGCACCAACCAAGCCAAGATCCAGGACCTCGACACGCTGTACGCGCAGAGCGATTTCAGTGGCAAGTTCAAGGGCTGGGGCGGCACCCATGCCATCCTGGCCGGTGTGGACCTGGCGCACGAGCAGTTCAACAACTACGGCGCCACCCCGCTGACCAAGCCACAAACCTGGCTGGGCACACCCAACGACGGCGGCAGCGCCAACGAGGACAGCCGCACACTGACGCTGCAGCGCAACTTCGACGCCAAAAACATCGGCCTCTACGGCCAGGACCTGCTGCAATTTGCCCCGGCCTGGAAATTCCTCGCCGGTCTGCGTTACGACAACTTCCGTGGCCAGTACCTGTCGCCCACCGGCACCGCCACCGCGGCGGCCTACAACAGCCGCAGCGACTCGCTGTGGAGCAAACGCACCGGCCTGCTGTACCAGCCCAACGACCTGCACTCCTACCACGTCTCCTACGGCACCTCGTTCAACACCTCGGGCGACACCTACCAGTACGACAACCAGACCGCCAACACCCCGCCGGAGAGCAGCGAGAACTTCGAGATCGGGGCCAAGCTGGACTCGGCCGACAAACGCTTCACCACCCGGCTGGCACTGTTCCACTCGGTCAAGAAGAACGAGCGCAACCGCGACCCGGATTCCGCGGCCGTGGCCAACCTGCTGTCGGGCAAGCGCCATGCTTCCGGTTTCGAGATCGACCTGTCCGGCCGCCTGACGCCAGCCTGGGAAATGTTCGCCTCCTATGCCTGGATTCCGGTGGCCAAAATCGATGTCGGCGCGCCCGGCTCGGTGGCCGGTGTCGGCGAAGGCGCGGGCACCCGCTCGTCGCTGACCCCCAAACACAGCGGCACGGTGTTCAGCACCTACCAGATCACGCCGCAAATCCGCGTCGGTGGCGGCCTCAACTTCCGCAGCGAGCAAACGCCCAACCGCAACCCGGCCGGCATCGTGGCCGACAGCTTCGTCACCGCCGACCTGCTGGCCGAGTACAAGTTCAGCCCGGACATGGCCTTGAAGTTCAACGTGACCAACGTCACCAACAAGCTGTACGCCGACGGCCTGTACTCCGGCCATTACACGCCGGGCACCGGCCGCCTGGTCCAGCTGTCTCTGAACACCAAGTTCTGAGTTGCTTGGGGGCCCGCCATGATCCTGCACATCCCCGGTGTCCTGAGCGGTGAGCTGCTGGGCCAGGTCCAGCAGCAGCTGAGCGACGCCAGCTGGCAGGACGGCAAGGGCACGGCCGGGCCCCAGGCGGCCCAGGTGAAGAACAACCAGCAGCTGGCGTTTGCCAGCGACACCGCCCGCCAGCTGCGCCCGGTGGTGATGCAGGCGCTGGACCGCCAGCCGTTGCTGTTTTCGGCCACCCTGCCCAAGCGGGTCTACCCGCCCGGCTTCAACCGCTACAGCGGCGACACCAACACCTATGGCAGCCATGTCGACAACGCGGTTCGCCATGTGCCCGAATCGGGCCAGCGGGTGCGCACCGACCTGTCCTGCACGCTGTTCCTGTCCGACCCGACCGATTACGACGGCGGCGAACTGGTCATCGAGGACGGGCCGCAGGCGCACAGCCTCAAGCTGGCCGCCGGCGACCTGGTCTGCTACCCCGGCAGCCATGTGCACCGCGTCAACCCGGTGACCCGGGGTGCCCGCCTGGCCAGCTTTTTTTGGATCGAAAGCCTGGTGCGCAGCGGCGAGCAGCGCCGGCTGCTGTTCGAGATGGACCAGGCCCTGCTGCGCCTGCGCGAAAAACACGGCGAAAGCGCCGAAGCCGTGGCCCTGACCGGCGTTTACCACAACCTGTTGCGCCAGTGGGCCGACACCTGATTCCAACCACCCCCAGAAAGGACCTGACATGACCCCCCGTTCCCTGCTGCTGACCCTGGGCCTGGCGCTGAGCGCCCTGGCCCATGCCGGCCCCCACGACAACATCCGGTGCAGCGTGCCCAAGGCCGAATGGCAATCCCAGATGGCGCTGAAGGACAAGCTCACCAGCGAAGGCTGGAAAGTGCGCCGCATCAAGGTCGAAAACGGCTGCTACGAGGTCTATGGCTTTGACGCCAAGGGCGCCCGCGCCGAGGTCTTCTTCAACCCCAAAACCTTCGAGAAAATCGCTGAGGTCGCGCAGTGAGCGCGGGCGGGCACCCTGCTGGCGGCGTTCCCCGCCTCGAGCAGGTGCCCGCCGGTGTGGTCACGCTGGACGATCATGCGGCCTGCGCCCGCCAGCGGCTGGACGACCGCGCCTGGGCCTACCTCAGCGGCGGCGCCGCTGACGAACTGACGCTGCAAGCCAACCGCCAGGCCTGGGGCCGGCTGCCGCTGTGGCCCCGCGTGTTGCGGCCGCTGGCGGGCGGCCACACCCGGGTGCGCTTGCTGGGCCGCACCCTGCGCCACCCGGTGATGCTGGCGCCGGTGGCCTACCAGCGCCTGGCCCACCCCGACGGCGAGCTGGCCAGCGCCCACGCGGCCGCCGCGCTGCAGGCCGGCCTGGTGCTGAGCACCTTGTCCAGCACGCCCATGGAGGCCGTGGCCCAGGCGGTGCGCAGCGAACCCAACCACGGCCCGCTGTGGTTTCAGCTTTACTGGCAGCTTGACCGCGGCGCCACATTGGCGCTGGTGCAGCGCGCCGAGGCCGCCGGCTTCGAGGCCCTGGTGCTCACAGTGGACGCACCCACACAGGGCGCCCGCGACCGCGAGCGCCGCGCCGGTTTCACGCTGCCGGCCGGGGTGTCGGCCGTGCACCTGCAAGGCCTGCCTCGGCCCGGCGCCCTGCCCGCCGGCCGCGACCAGAGCGCCCTGTTCGACGGCCTGATGTGCCAGGCCCCGACCTGGGACGACGTGGCCTGGCTGCAGACGCAGACCCGGCTGCCGGTGCTGCTCAAAGGCATTCTTCACCCGCTGGACGCCCAACAGGCGGCGTCGCTGGGGGTGGTCGGGCTGATCGTCTCCAACCACGGTGGCCGCACGCTGGACACCACGCCGGCCACCGCATCGGTGCTGCCGCGCATCGCCGACGCGGTGGGCGAGCAACTGCCTTTGCTGGTGGACGGTGGCATCCGCCGTGGCACCGACGTGCTCAAAGCCGTGGCCCTGGGCGCGCGGGCGGTGCTGGTGGGTCAGCCTGCGGTGCACGGCCTGGCCTGCGCCGGCGCGGCCGGCGTGGCCCATGTGCTGCGCCTGTTGCGTGACGAGCTGGAAATCGCCATGGCCCTGAGTGGCATCGCCACGCTGGACCAGGCCGACCGCACGCTGCTGGCCGAGCCCTAGGGCGCAGCCTCAGCCGGCCAGGCCCACGTAAACCGCCTGCACGTCGTCGTTGCCGTCGATGGCAGCCAGAAAGGCTTCCACCTCCTCCAGGTGCTCAGGCGCCAGGCTGGCCGGGTCGATCGGGTTCTTGGGCCGGTAGGCCAGCTTGGCCGACAACACGGTGAAGCCCTGCGCCGGCAACGCCCGGCTCACCAGGTCGAGGTCGGTGGCGTCGGTGATGAAGGTGGTGGCACCGTCCTCGCCGGGCTCGAAGTCCTGCGCACCGGCCTCGATGGCCGCCAGCTCCGGGTCGGCCCCGGCGGCGGCCGGCTCGGCCTCGATCAGGCCCACATGGTCAAAGTCCCAGGCCACCGAGCCCGAAGTGCCCAGCTGGCCCTTGCGGAACAGCACCCGCATCTCGGGCGCGGTGCGGTTCACGTTGTCGGTCAGGCATTCCACCATCACCGCCACCTGGTGCGGCGCAAAGCCCTCGTACATCACACGCTCGAAATGCACGGTCTCGCCGGTCAGGCCCGCGCCCTTTTTGATGGCGCGGTCCAGCGTGTCCTTGGGCATGGACACCTTACGGGCCTGCTCGACCACCAGCCGCAGGCGCGAATTCAGCGCCGGGTCGGCGCCGCTGCGCGCAGCCACCATGATGTCCTTGGCCAGGCGGCCAAACAGCTTGCCGCGGGCGTCGGCCGCCTGCGCTTTTCCTTTTGCTTTCCACTGTGCGCCCATGTCGCGTCTCCTGTGTGCTGGGCGCTGGCGCCCCGGTCGGGTTGAGGTGCGGGAGTATCACACGGGACGGCGGCGATCTGGCATTCCGGTGTAGGCTAGCGGAGCCATGGAAGACACCGCTTCTCCCCGCAGCGAACCCTCGCCCCCACTGAGCCTGCGCCGGGTGGCCATCGACACCTACCGCGAGAACGTGGCCTACCTGAACCGCAACTGCAGTGTCTACCGGGCCGAGGGCTTTCAGGCCTTGGCCAAGGTCGAGGTGCGGGCCAACGGCCGGCGCATCCTGGCCACGCTGAACGTGGTCGATGACCCGGCCATCGTGGCCTGCGGTGAGCTGGGCCTGTCGGAAGACGCGTTTGCCCAGCTCGACCTGCCCGCCCGGCACGCGGTGACGGTGGCACAGGCCGAGCCGCCAGCCTCCATTGGCGCGCTGTTCCGCAAAATGGCCGGCGAGCGGCTGAGCCAGGATGACTTTTCCGCCATCGTGGGCGACATCGCCAGCCACCGCTACTCCAAGATCGAGCTGACCGCCTTTGTCGTGGCCACCAGCCGCGGCGAGCTGGACCGCGAGGAGGTGTATTTCCTCACCGAGGCCATGGTGGCCAGCGGCCGCCGGCTCGACTGGCAGCAGCCGTTGGTGGTGGACAAGCACTGCATCGGCGGCATTCCCGGCAATCGCACCTCCATGCTGGTGATTCCCATCGTCGCCGCCCATGGCCTGTGGTGCCCCAAAACCTCGTCGCGCGCCATCACCTCACCGGCCGGCACCGCCGACACCATGGAGGTGCTGGCCCGGGTGGAATTGCCCGAAGCCCAGCTGCTGGACATCGTGCGCCAGCAACACGCCTGCCTGGCCTGGGGCGGCACGGCCGGGCTGTCGCCGGCCGACGACGTGCTGATCTCGGTCGAACGGCCGCTGTCGCTGGACTCGCCGGCCCAGATGGTGGCCTCCATCCTGTCCAAGAAAATCTCGGCCGGCGCCACCCATCTGGTGCTGGACATCCCCATCGGGCCCACCGCCAAGGTGACCTCCATGGCCCAGGCCCAGCGCCTGCGCCGGCTGTTCGAGTACGTGGCGGGGCGCCTGCATTTGTCGCTGGACGTGGTCATCACCGACGGCCGCCAGCCCATCGGTTTTGGCATCGGCCCGGTGCTGGAGGCCCGCGACGTGATGCGGGTGCTGGAACGCGACCCGCGGGCGCCCCAGGACCTGCGCGAGAAATCGCTGCGCCTGGCCGGCCGGCTGCTGGAATGCAGCCCTCAGGTGCGCGGCGGCGACGGCCACGCGCTGGCCCGCGACATCCTCGACTCGGGCCGCGCCCTGGCCCAGATGAACGCCATCGTCCAGGCCCAGGGCAGCCAGGGGTTCGACCCCAACCACCCGGCCCTGGGGCCGCTGACATTCGAGGTGCTGGCCGAGGCCGACGGGGTGGTCACCGCCATCGACAACCAACACACCGCCCGGGTGGCCCGGGTGGCGGGCGCGCCCAAGGTGCAGGGCGCCGGCATCGACCTGCTGCGCAAGCTGGGTGACGCGGTGGTTCGCGGCCAGCCGCTGTACCGGGTCCATGCGGCCTTCCCGGCCGACCTGGCGTTTGCCCGGCAGCTCTGCGCCAAGGCCAGCGGCTACCGCCTTGGCGGGCCTGGCGACCTGCCCCAGGTGCCGGTGGAGTTCTGACCGTGTCGGCCCCCCTGTCCAGCCCGGTGCTGCTGCACTTTGACGACGAGGCCGAGGCCGCCCAACGGCTGGCCCAGGCCACCGGTCTGGTACCGCAAGCCATCGCGCTGCACCGCTTCCCCGACGGCGAACACAAGCTGCGCCTGCCCGCCCAGCTGCCGCCCCAGGTGGTGCTGCTGCGCAGCCTGACCGACCCCAACCAGCGGCTGCTGCAGCTGCTGCTGGCGGCCCGCACCGCCCGCCAGCTGGGCGCGCGCCAGCTGACACTGGTGGCGCCCTACCTGGCCTACATGCGGCAAGACATCGCCTTCCACCCCGGTGAGGCGGTCAGCCAGACCATCGTCGGCGACTTTTTGGCCGGGTTATTTGATGCAGTGGCCACGGTGGACCCGCACCTGCACCGGGTGGCCACGCTGGCCGAGGTGGTGCCCGGGCGCCATGCGATGGTGGTCAGTGGCGCGCCGCTGCTGGGCCACTGGGTGGCCACACGCCGGCCGGGTGCGCTGCTGCTGGGGCCCGACAGCGAATCGGCCCAGTGGGTGGCTCAGGCCGCCGCCGCGACCGGGCTGGACTTTGGCGTCTGCAGCAAAACCCGCCATGGCGACCGTCAGGTGAGCATCGCCCTGCCGCCTCTGGCCGTGCGGGGCCGGTCGGTGGTGCTGCTGGACGACATGGCCAGCAGCGGCCACACGCTGGCCCGCGCCGCCGAGTTGCTGCGCGCCGCCGGTGCGGCCTCGGTGGACGTGGCGGTGACCCATGCGCTGTTTGGCGGCGACGCGCTGGCGGTGGTCAAGGCCGCCGGCGTGGGCGAGGTCTGGAGCACCGACTGCGTGCCCCACCCCAGCAATGCGATGGCCATCGCCCCGGTGCTGGCGCCGCCGCTGCGGGACTGGCTGTCCCGACCGTTCTGAGGCCGTCCTTTGGCCCTGGGGTCCAATGCCCCCAATCCATGGTGAAAATTTTGCGCACTTTCATATTGCAAATGAAAGCGATTCGCATTTATACTGCACCCACTGCAACGTTCCACAGCCCACGCCATGATTGTTTGTGTCTGCCGCCGTGTTTCCGACCGGGACATCCTTCGCGAAGTCCGGGCCGGTCTGGGCTTTGACGACATCCAGTTCACACTGGGTGTGGCCACGCAGTGCGGCCGCTGCGAAGGCTGCGCCCGTGACCTGGTGAGCCAGGGCAGCGTGAGCCACCCGATGGCGGCGCTGCGCCACGAGGGCGTGGAGGCCGCCGCAGCCACCCATCCGGTGGTGCTGGACCGGCGCCTGCGCGAAAGCCAGGCATGGGCCTGACCGCGATGCTGCTGGGCAGCCTCGCGGTGGTGCTGCTGTCGGCCTGGTGGGTCCTGCGCCGCTGAACCGTTTGCCTTCGATCGGGCGCGGCCTCCCGCGCTTCGCCAGGTTTTTCCCATGTCCTTGTCTTCCTACCTTTCCGCCATGCCGCTGCCACGCCGCAACCTGCTGATCGCCAGCAGCGTGGTGCTGCTGCATGTGCTGGCCATCTGGGGCCTGCAAACCGGTCTGCTGCGCCGTATGGTGGAAGTGGTGGTGCCGGTGTCGGTGCTGAGCGAGTTCATAGCCCCGCCGACCCCCAAAACCGAACCGCCCCCGCCGGTGCCCACGCCGCCCCGGCCGCAGCCCAAAACCCCCAGCCCTCCCCCACCCCCGCAGCTGGCGGCCGTGGCCGACCCGACGCCGGCGCCGGCCGCGCCCACCGGCGTGGTCAACCCCGAACCGCCAGCGCCCATCCTGGCCCCGGTGGCCGCCGCCCCCACGCCCGCCCCCCCGGCGCCGCCCTCACCACCCAGGATCGAGTTGCCTTCCAGCGACGCCGACTACCTGCAAAACCCCAAGCCCGCCTACCCGGGCCTGAGCAAGCGGCTGGGTGAACAGGGCAAGGTGCTGGTACGGGTCTACATCAGCGCCACCGGCACGGTGGACAAGGGCGAAATCAAACAGTCCAGCGGCTACGACCGGCTGGACCAGGCGGCGCTGACGGCGGTGCTGCGCTGGCGCTTTGTGCCCGGCAAACGGGCCGGTGTGCCCGAGGCCATGTGGCACACCATCCCGATCAATTTCGTTCTCGAATAACTTTTCTCTGGAGCCCCCATGGAGTCCCAACTCGGTCTGTTCAACGTCTGGAGCCAAGGCGACATCGTCACCAAAGCGGTGTTCCTGCTGCTGCTGACCATGTCACTGTCGTCGTGGATGGTCATCATCCTGAAAACCCTGGACCTGATGCGCTACAAGAAGCTGGCCGCCAGCGCCCGCAACTTCTGGCACAACGCCGACTTCGCCAGCGGCCTGAAGCAGCTGGGCCCGGACGACACCAACCCCTTCCACCAGCTGGCGGTGGAAGGCCGTGAAGCCACCAGCCACCACCGCGAAGCCCAGGCCCAGGCCCATTTGCACGACAGCCTGGACCTGAGCGACTGGGTGACCCGCTGCCTGCGCAACAGCCTGGACGAGTTCACCGCCAAGCTGCAGTCTGGCCTGGCCGTGCTGGCCTCGGTGGGTTCGACCGCGCCCTTCGTGGGCCTGTTCGGCACCGTCTGGGGCATTTACCACGCGCTGCTGGGCATTGGCGCGGCCGGCCAGGCCACCATCGACAAGGTGGCCGGGCCCATTGGCGAGTCGCTGATCATGACGGCCCTGGGTCTGGCCGTGGCCATTCCGGCGGTGCTGGGCTACAACGCGCTGGTGCGTGGCAACAAGGGCATCCTGGGCCAGCTGAACCGCTTCGCCCATGACCTGCACGCTTACTTCGTCACCGGCGCCCGGGTTGGCAATGCCGGCAGCGCCGTGCCGATGAAGAAAGGCGGCTGAGCATGGCCTTCGGCACCCAGGACGACACCGACGAGGTGATGAACGAGATCAACATGACGCCGCTGGTCGACGTCATGCTGGTGCTGTTGATCATCTTCATCATCACCGTGCCGGTGATGAAGCACGCGGTCAACATCGACCTGCCGCGCGCCACCAACCAGCCGCAGGACGCCAAGCCGCAAACCATTCTGCTCAGCGTGGACGCGCAAGGCGCCTATTTCTGGAACGAATCCGTGGTGCCCGACGAGCAACTGCCCGGCCGCCTGCAGGCCGCTGCCGCCCAGGAACCGCAGCCGGAACTGCACATCCGCGGCGACAAATCGGTGCGCTACGAGCGGGTGGCCCAGGCCATGGCCATGGCCCAGCGCGCCGGCGTGAAGAAAATCGGCTTTATCACCGAGCCGGCCCGGCCATGACGCGGCCGCCCGCAGCCGCCCTGCCCGCCACCGCCAGCCTGCTGCCCGAGGCCAACACCGGCCCGGGCCCCAAACCCCACCGTGGCCCGCCGGTGCCGGTGGTGCCCAGCGACCAGGTGCTGCGCGGCCTCAAAGAGGTCGACATCGCCCACAACGGCCGGCTCTACCGGCTGCAGGTGACCAAACAGGGCAAATTGATCCTGACCAAATGACCACGGCCCCGCACGGGGCCGTTTGCTCACCGGCCGTCAGCCCAGCGCGGCAATGCCGGCGCGCGCGATCTGCGCGTCTTCGGGCGACTTGACGCCGCTGACCCCCACCGCGCCGATGCACTGGCCGTCGCGCAGGATGGGCACCCCGCCTTCCAGCATGCCTTGCAGCGCCGGTGCGCTGAGGAAGGACATGCGGCCGCCGTTGATGACGTCCTCGTACACCTTGCTCTCGCGGCGGCCCAGTGCGGCCGTGTGGGCCTTGGCCGGCGCAATCTGCGCCGAAATGGCGGCAGCGCCGTCCAGCCGCTGCAGCCACAGCAAATGGCCACCGTCGTCGACGATGGCAATGCTCACCGCCCACTGGTTGGCCAGCGCCTCGGCCTCGGCGGCGGCGGCGATGCGTTTGACGTCGGAGAGTTCGAGCACGGCTTTGGTTTTCATGGTGTTCAAGGGCTGAGAAAAAAACAGAGCTCCATTGTGGCCTGAGCCGCCCTATGCCCTCACGGAGCGTGGGCACACCGACGCGCCCCCACCCCCCGCCCTACAATCGAGTCCACGGGCCGACCTCGGCCTTTCACAGGAGTTTTGCCATGAACGACCACGTCAACACCTTCGATGCTTCGACGGGCTACGGCGTTGCCACCTCGCCGCAAGAACGCAACCGCGTGCTGCGCAACACCTACTGGCTGCTGGCGCTGAGCCTGCTGCCCACGGTGCTGGGCGCCTGGGTCGGTGTGGCCACCGGCATCACCACCGCTTTGAGCGGCGGCCTGGGCCTGGTGGTGTTTCTGGGCGGCGCCTTCGGCTTCATGTTCGCCATCGAGAAAACCAAGAACTCGGCGGCTGGCGTGCCGGTGCTGCTGGCTTTCACCTTCTTCATGGGCCTGATGCTGTCGCGCCTGATCGCCATGGTGCTGGGCTTCAAGAACGGTTCCGAGCTGATCATGACGGCCTTTGGTGGCACGGCGGCGGTGTTCTTCGCCATGGCCAGCCTGTCCAGCGTCATCAAGCGCGACCTGTCCAGCATGGGCAAGTGGCTGTTTGTCGGTGCCATCGTGCTGATGGTGGGCAGCATCATCAACATCTTTGTCGGCTCCAGCGCCGGCATGCTGGCCATCTCGGTGGCCGCCATCGGCATCTTCAGCGCCTACATGCTGTACGACCTGAAGCGCATCATCGATGGTGGCGAGACCAACTACATCAGCGCCACGTTGGCCCTGTACCTGGACATCTACAACGTGTTCCAGAGCCTGTTGATGCTGCTGGGCATTGTGGGCGGTGAGCGGGATTAAGGACGAAAGCAGAACGCTTCGCTGATTTCAACAAGGGGGCCTCTGGCCCCCTTGTCCTTTGTGGGTTGTCAAGCCCGTTCAAACACCGCGATGCTTTCGACGTGGGCGGTGTGAGGGAACATGTTGACGATGCCGGCGGCGGTGCAGCGGTAGCCGCCCTGGTGCACCAGCAGGCCGGCGTCGCGGGCCAGCGTGGCCGGGTTGCAGCTCACGTACACAATGCGCTGCGGCGGCGTCCAGCCGGCTGGCCAGGGGGTGCCGGCAAGCTGGCTCTGGTGCAGGTCGGCCAGCGCCTTGGACAAGGCAAACGCGCCTTCACGTGGCGGGTCGATCAGCCAGCGGTGGGCATGGCCGTCGGCCACCAGCAGCTCAGGTGTCATCTCGAACAGGTTGCGCGCCACGAAAGCGGTGGGCGACAGCGGACGACCGGCCTGGTTGCGCGCCAGGTTGTCGCGCGAGCGGGCCACCAGGGCCTCGCTGCCTTCGATGCCCAGCACCTCGCCGGCCAGCGTGGCCAGCGGCAGCGTGAAGTTGCCCAGGCCACAAAACCAGTCGATCACCCGCTCATTCGGTTGCGGCTGCAGCAGGCCGAGGGCGCGCGACACCAGCACCCGGTTGATGTGGGGGTTGACCTGGGTGAAGTCGGTGGGCTTGAAGGGCATGGTGATGCCGAACTGCGGCAGCGCATAGGACAGCTCGGGGCCGCCCTGGTCAAGCAGCTTCACCGTGTCCGGCCCCTTGGACTGCAGCCACCACTGCAGGCCAGGACGCGCCGCGGCAAAGGCACGCAGCCTGGCCAGGTCGCCGGCGCTGAGCGGCTCCAGGTGGCGCAGCACCAGCGCGGTGACCTCGTCGCCGCAAGCCAGCTCGATCTGCGGGCAGGTCTCGATGGCGTCCATGGAGGCGATCAGCTCGCGCAACGGCACCAGCATGGCGTTCACATGGGGCGGCAGCACATGGCATTCGGCCATGTCGGCCACATAACGGCTCTTGCGCTCGTGGAAGCCCACCAGCACCGTCCCCTTCTTGTGCACATGGCGCACCGACAGCCGGGCCCGGTAGCGGTAGCCCCAGGCCGGGCCCTCGATGGGCCGCAGGATGTTGTCGGCCTTGACCTTGCCCAGATGCCACAGGTTGTCTTCCAGCACCCGCTGCTTCACCGCCACCTGCGCAGCAGGGTGCAGGTGCTGCATCTTGCAGCCGCCGCAGGCGCCGGCGTGCAGGCCGAAATGCGGGCACTGCGGCCGCACCCGCTGCGAGGACTCGCGGTGGATGGCGGTCAGCGTGCCCTGCTCCCAGTTGTTCTTGCTGCGGTTCAGGTTGACGCTGACCACCTCAAAGGGCAGCGCACCCTCGATGAACACCACCTTGCCGTCAGGCTTGCGGGCCACGCCCTGGGCGTCGATGTCGAGCGCGTCCACGCGCAAATGGCCCTCAGGCAAGGCAGGCAGCAGGGTTTCGGTCTGAATCTCGTCGGTCATGCACCGATTGTCTCAGGTGCGCACACCGCTTCCGGCCGCCAGCACCCTGGCACGCACCGCATCAACGCCAGGCGGCCAGGTACTCCTGCCAATGCGCCTCGTTGGGCGCGAGGTTGCCCAGCGTGCCCTTGACCAGCGCGATCTCCTGCTCGTACTCGGCCTCGGTGAAGCCGCCGCGCATTTTCTGGAAACGGCAGTACAGCAAATAGGTGTTCATCACGTCGGTTTCGCAGTAGCGGCGGATCTCGTCGAGCTGGCCGTTGAGGTAGCCAGCGTAGACCATGGAGCCGTCCATGCCCAGCTTGCCGGGAAAGCCGCAGAGCTTGGCCATGGCGTCCAGCGGCGCGTTGTTCTTGGGTTGGTACATGGCCAGCAGGTCCATCAAATCCAGGTGGCGCAGGTGGTAGCGGCTGATGTAGTTGTTCCACTTGAACTCGCGGTCGTCGTCGCCCATGTCCCAGTACTTGTCGGCCACCACGCCGTGCTGCAGGCCGCGGTAATGCAGCACCGGCAGATCGAAGCCGCCGCCGTTCCAGCTGACCAGCTGCGGCACGTGTTTTTCCAGGGTGTTGAAAAAGGTCTGGATGACCTTGCCTTCGCTGTGGCCGTCACGGTCCACAAAGGAATGGACCTTCAGCCCCTCGGCATTGCGGAACACGCAGCTGATGACCAGGATGCGCTGCAGGTGCAGCGGCGCAAAGTCGGTCTGGCCCTTCTCCTTGCGCTCGGCCACCCAGGCGGCGTAGACCTCGGCGTCGCTCTGCTCGGCCGGTGCACCGCGCAGCGCCCGCAGGCCCGCCACGTCGGGGATGGATTCAATGTCGAACACCAGAACAGGCCAGGCCATGCGGACTCCTTTTGCAGGCCGGCATTGTGACACCGGGGCCGGGGCGGCCCCGTGTCAGAGCACCGCGTCGCGGGTGATGCCGTGGCGCTGCAGGTGGCGCTTGAGTTTGACCAGGGCCTCGTTCTGGATTTGCCGCACCCGCTCGCGGGTCAGGCCCAGGCGTTCGCTGAGCACCTCCAGGGTTTCGGGCTCGTGGTTGTGCAGGCCGAAGCGGCCTTCCAGAATGGCCTGTTCGCGCGCCGACAAGCCCTCCAGCCAGCGCTCCAGCAATTGCTCGACCTCGTGGTTTTGCGTCACCTCGGTCGGGTCCAGCGTGACCTCGTCGGCCACCGAATCGCCGAGCGAGCGGTCGGCATCGACCTTGTCGGTGGCGGCGTCCAGCGAACGCGGGTTCTCGGCCAGCGCCAGCAGCTCGGCCACGTCCTGAACCTCGCGGCCCAGCAGCGCGGCGATGTCTTCCACCCGCACGCCCGATTCTTCGTGGCCGTTGCGCCGGCTGGCAAAGGCCGGGTCGCTCTCCAGCTGGCGGCGGGCCCGCAGCACCTGGCGGAGTTCGCGCACCACATGCACCGGCAGGCGAATCACCCGGCCCTGGTTCATCACCGCCCGCTCGACCGACTGGCGAATCCACCAGGTGGCGTAGGTGGAAAAACGGAAACCCCGCTCGGGCTCGAACTTGTCGATGGCGTGCATCAGGCCCAGGTTGCCCTCTTCGATCAGGTCGGCCAAGGGCACACCGCGGCCCAGAAAGCCCTTGGCGATGCTCACCACCAGCCGCAGGTTGTGCTCGATCATGGACTGGCGGGCGGCGAAGTCGCCGGCCCGGGCACGGGTGGCCATGTCGAATTCCTGTTCGGGGGTGAACAGCTCGGTGCGCCGCACATCGCGCAGGTAGAGTGTCAGCGCGTCGCTGGATTCGGCGGCCAGCTCGGGCAGCAGCCGGGTGTCTGCCGTGATCGGCAGCAAGGCATCGGGGGCATGCAGCGCGGCGGGGTCCAGACCGTTGGGGGGAGCCGTGCGCCGCGTTGTCATGCTCAGCGCCCTGGCAAGTACTTGGCCGGATCGACCGGTTTGCCCTGGCGCCGCACCTCAAAGTGCAGCTTGACCCGGTCGGCGTCGCTGTTGCCCATCTCGGCGATCTTCTGGCCGCGTCGCACCGTCTGGTCTTCCTTGACCAGCAACACCTGGTTGTGGGCGTAGGCGGTTAAATAGGTGTTGTTGTGCTTCAGGATCACCAGGTTGCCATAGCCACGCAGACCGGCACCGGCGTAAACCACCCGGCCATCGGCCGCGGCCAACACCGGGTCACCGGCGTTGCCGGCGAAGTCCAGGCCCTTGTTCTTGGCCTCGTCGAAACCGGCGATCACGTTGCCGCTGGACGGCCACAGCCAGGGCACGTCCTCGTCGTTGGTGGCCACGGGTGCCGAAGCGGCCGGCTCGGGGCTTGCAGCCACCGGCGGGGTGGCCGCGCCGCCGGCTGGCGGCGTCAACACCGGCGACGGCGGGGTGGGAATCAGCACCGCCTGGGGCGCCACCGGACGGGTTTGCGCCACCGCGCTGTCGGCGGCGGCTGCGGGCACCACCGGCGTGGCCGAGGGCGGCGTGATGCGCAGCACCTGGCCCACTTCCAGCACGTTGGGGTTGGCGAGGTTGCTCCAGCGGGCGATGTCGCGCGGGCTTTGGCCGTTGTCGAGCGCGATGCGGTTCAGGGTGTCGCCGGGCTTGACGGTGTAGTAGCCCGCCTTGCCCGCGTTTTCGGCACCGGGCGGCAGGCGCACGGTGTTGCCAGACCGGTCTTCCACCGGCGCACGGTTGGGGCTGCGGTTGAAGGAACAGGCCGACAGTGTCAGCACCAGGCTGGACACGAGCAACACATGCAAGGGACGAGATACCACGCAATGACCTCCGTTATGCCAAGCCCGATTTTAGGGGCACAAAATGCACAGCCTCCAGCGTGGTCTGCTGGAAGCCCTGGGGCGTTCTGTCCACCACCACCAGGGCCTGGGTGCCACCGGCCGTGACCACCGGCGCCACCAGCCGCCCACCCACCGCCAACTGCTCCAGCCAGGGCGGGGGCAAGGCCTCGCCACCGGCGGCCGCAATGACGGCCGCATAGGGCGCGCCCTTGGCATAGCCCAGCATGCCGTCGCCCAGCAACAAATGCAGGTTGGGCAAACGGAAAGGCCGCAGGTTCTCGCGCGCCTTGTCGTGCAGGCCGCGCAGCCGCTCAATGCTGTAGACCTCGGTGGCCAGCTGGCTCAGCACCGCCGCCTGGTAGCCGCAGCCGGTGCCGATCTCCAGCACCCGGCCCAGCCGGCCGGGTTGACCTTTCAGCGGGCCGCGCAGCAGCTCGGCCATCCGCGCCACCACATTGGGTTTGGAGATGGTCTGGCCCAGGCCGATGGGCAGGCTGGTGTCTTCATAGGCCTGGTTGGCCAGCGCGGTGTCGACAAAGCGGTGGCGCTCCACCGACCCCATGGCCGCCAGCACCTGGCGGTCGCTGATGCCCTGCTGGGCCAGTTTTTCCACCATGCGGGCCCGCACCGCGCCGGAGTCCAGCCCCAGGCCGCGCTGGGGTGGAGGCACCAGGCTCACCTTGGCCGCCGTCCTGGTGGCCGGGGCGGTGGTCTTTTTGGCGGCAGAGGGCGCCCCTGAAAGGGTGGGCAGCTGGGCCGGGAACCGCGGGCGCTGGGCGCTCATGGCGTGGCCGGGCTGGCGAGCTGGGCCACGGTCTGGGCCCAGTAACGCAGGTGGTCGTGGTCGGTCAGGTCGACCTTCAGCGGCGTCATGGCCACATGGCCCTGGAAGGTGGCGTGGAAGTCCGTGCCCTCGGCGTCGTCCTTGGCCGGGCCGGCCGCGCCGATCCAGTACATGGTGTCGCCGCGCGGGTTGGTCTGGGTGATGACCTGCTCGGCCGCATGGCGCCGGCCCAGGCGGCAGACCTTCATGGGCTTGAGTTCGGCCAGCGGCTTGTTGGGGATGTTGACGTTGAGCAGCCAGGCACCGGCGCCGATCAGCTGCTGCTGGCGCATCTGCAAGACCAGCTCGCGCGCTTTGGCCGCCGCGGCGTCCAGGTGGGCCCAGCCTTTTTCGGTCTGCGAGAAGGCGATCGCCGGCACGCCGAACAAATAGCCCTCCATGGCCGCGCCCACGGTGCCGGAGTAAATGGTGTCGTCGCCCATGTTGGCGCCGTTGTTGATGCCACTCACCACCAGGTCGGGCCGGTAGCCCAGCAGGCCGGTGAGCGCGATGTGCACACAGTCGGCCGGCGTGCCGTTCACATAGCGAAAGCCGTTGGCCGCGCGGGTCACGTAGAGCGGGGAATGCAGCGTCAGCGCATTGGACTTGGCGCTGTTGTTGTGCTCCGGCGCCACCACCTCCACATCACCCAGGTCTTTGAGCGCGTCGTGCAGGGCGACGATGCCCGGCGCCTGGAAGCCGTCGTCGTTGGAAATGAGAATTTTCATGGGGCGGGGGGAAGTGGCGCGATTGTAGGTCGCAGCGATGACAGGCCGGGGCTGCGGCGCCCTCCTATCATCGCGGCTGAACGTGAATTTGCCCTTGAACCCTGGAGACCGTATGCACGCCTGGCTTTGCGAAACCCCCACCGGTGTCGATGCCCTGAACTGGAAGGAACTGCCCACCCCCGAGCCTGGCCCCGGCGAGGTGCGCATTGCCATCCAGGCGGCCAGCCTGAACTTTCCCGACTTGCTGATCGTGCAGAACAAGTACCAGATGAAGCCCGCCCTGCCCTTTGTGCCAGGCTCGGAGTTCGCCGGTGTGGTCGACGCGGTGGGTGCCGGCGTGACCCACTTGCAGGTGGGCCAGCCGGTGGCCTGCATGCCGGGCACCGGCGGCTTTGGCAGCCACGCCATCGCGCCGGCCGCGCTGTGTTTGCCGCTGCCGGCCGGCTTCCCGATGGTGGACGCGGCAGCCTTCATCCTGGTCTATGGCACCTCGCACCATGCGCTGATCGACCGCGCCCAGCTCAAGGCCGGCGAGACGGTGCTGGTGTTGGGTGCGGCCGGTGGCGTGGGCACCTCGGCCATCCAGATCGCCAAGGCGGTGGGCGCGCGGGTGATTGCCGCGGCCTCCACCGACGAGAAATGCGCGCTGTGTGCATCCATCGGCGCCGACGTGACCATCAACTACAGCACCCACGGCCTGCCCAGCGCCTTCCGCGACGCGGTGAAGGCCGCCACCAACGGCAAGGGCCCGGACGTGATTTACGACCCGGTGGGCGGCGACTTTGCCGAGCCGGCCTTCCGCTCGATTGCCTGGCGCGGCCGCTACCTGGTGGTGGGTTTTGCCAGCGGCCCCATCCCCGCACTGCCGCTGAACCTGATGCTGCTCAAGGGCGCCTCGCTGGTGGGCGTGTTCTGGGGCGACTTCGCCAAACGCGAGGCCCAGGCCAACAACGCCGCGCTGGCCGAACTGGCCCAGTGGTATGCGCAGGGCAAGGTCAAGCCGGTGATCGACAGCACCGTGCCCATGGCCGATCTGAAAGCCGCCTACGCCCACATGGGCTCGCGCGGCGTCAAGGGCAAGCTGGTGCTGGTGAACTGAGGTCGGCCGCGGCCTACAGCCTGGCCTTGGCGGCGGCCAGCTGCGCTTCGAGCTGCGCCACTAGCGCCCTCGCCTCGTCGCCCTGCGGGATGGGCCGGCCGCTGTCGCGCCACTCCACCGCGGCCTTGAAACCCTCGGCCTCGGCATAGCGGCGGAACCACAAGCCTTCGGGGTTGTGGCGGGTGATGCCGTCGAAAATGGTGGCAAACATCTGGCTCTGCTCCAGGCCCATGGAATGCCAGACCTGGTTCACCACCAGCTTGTGCATGGCCAGGTGGGACTGCGGCACGCCGCTGATGCGCAGCGCCAGCTTCTGCGTGGCGGCGTCCAGTTCTTCGGCCGGCACCGCCAGGTTGGCCAGGCCCCAGTCGGCGGCTTTTTTGCCATCAATGGTGTCGCCGGTGAACATCAGCTGCTTGGCGCGGATGGCGCCCAGCCGATAGGTCCACATCGCGGTCGTGGGGCAGCCCCAGACCCGGGTCGGCATGTAGCCGATGCGGGCGTCGTCGGCCATCACCAGCAGGTCGCAGCACAGCGCGATGTCGCTGCCGCCGGCCACCGCATAGCCGTGCACCTTGGCGATGGTGGGCTTGCGGCAGCGCCACAGCGACATGAAGTCCTCGGTGTGGCCCTTCATCGCGGCGTAGTCCACCATCGGGTCCCAGGGCGTTTTTTCCTGCCGGCAGGGGTGGTCGCCCAGCACACCGTCGGCCACCTTGCCCTCGGCGTACTCGCTGAGGTCGTAGCCGGCGCAGAAAGCCCGGCCGGCACCTTCCACAATGATCACATGCACCTTCTCCTCGGCCTCGGCCCATTGCACCGCCTGGCGGATGTCGCCCGGCGTGCCGTTGCCAATCGGGTTCAACCGCTCGGGCCGGTTCAGCAGCAGCCGGGCGATGCGCGGCTCGGTGGGGTCATGGTCGATGCGGACGGTGCCGAAGCTGGGCATAGAGGTCTCCTGGGGTGGGGTGGGTCAGCGAGCAAGGCTCCGCGCCCCGGCCAGTCTAAGCAGGCCCCGCCCTGGCGACTGTTGCCTGCATGACAGCCGGCCCCTGTGGAAACTACGGCATCGCTTGGACGCACCCCGACTGAGAATGCGGGGGCGTTGCCCGCCATTCCGCAGGCAGCGCCACACCCCCAGGGAGACTTTCCATGTTTGCACGCCGCTGCCTCGTTGCCAGTGCCTTCGCACTGAGCGCCTTCACCGCCGCCGCCCAGGCCCGCCTGCCCACCATCGCGCCGGCCGACTACACCGCCGAGCAAAAGCAGGCCGCTGCCGATTTCGAGGCCAGCCGCAAGGTGCCGGTGTTTGGCCCCTTCGAGCCGCTGATGCACAGCCCACAGGTGATGAGCCAGGCCAGGGCCATGGGCGACTACCTGCGCTACAAATCGGCCATCGGCACCACGCTGAGCGAGCTGGCGATTCTGATCACCGCCCGCGAATGGACCCAGGACTACGAGTGGTATGTGCACCACCCCATCGCGCTGAAGGCCGGCATCAAGCCGGCCATCGCCGACGCGATTGCCGATGGCCGGCGCCCCGAGGGCATGAGCAACGACGAGGACATCGTCTACGCCTTCTGCACCGAGCTGCACCGCACCAAGCGGGTCTCTGACACCACCTTCGCCCGCGCCGAGGCCCGTTTTGGCAAACAGGGCGTGGTGGACTTGAACGGCATCAACGGCTATTACACGCTGCTGGCCATGCAGCTCAATGCCGCCGAATACCCCATCCCCAAAGACGGCAAGCCGCTGCCCCGTCTTCCCAAATGAGCGTCAGCGCGCAAGGCCAGCCGGTGTCACATCCAGCCGCCAGCGCCTGAGGCCGGTGGTGACGGTCACGCCGATCGCCCGCTGTGGCGGTCGGTGTTGGCTTGATGGGTTTTCGGGTGCCAGAAAACCAAAAAACCCCAAGCAGATCAACTGCCTGGGGTTTTGGTTTGGCGGAAACGGAGGGATTCGAACCCTCGATGAGGCTCTACACCCCATACTCCCTTAGCAGGGGAGCACCTTCGGCCACTCGGTCACGTTTCCAATGCCCACATTATGCCATCAAGCAGGTGTCGAAATTTCCTGCTGCCACCGGTTTTGCCCGGCGAGGCCGTCGCCCCAGCCGGCCAAACTGGCCTCCAAACACAAGGCTTTTTCGGCCATGGTCTTGTCTGCCAAGCCCTATCGTCGAGGCTCCATCCTCTTTTGGCAGGACCTCCGTCATGAACCGGTTCACCCGCATCCCTCTTTTCGTGCTCTGCGCACTCGCGGCCACCGCGGCCCTGGCCGCCACGGTCACGGGCAACCTGCTGGTGTCGGCCACCGTGCTGAGCACCTGCATCGTGACCACCACACCGGTGGCCTTTGGCAACTACAGCGCCACCTCGGGCTCGCCCACCACCACCACCGGCGGTGTGCTGGTGACCTGCACCCCCGGCACCGTTTACTCGATCGCGCTCGACGCCGGCGCCAACCCCTCGACCGCCGGCAACGTCACCACCCGGCGCCTGGCCGGGCCCAGCGCCAACTACCTGAGCTACGACCTGTTCACCACCAGCGGCTACGCCACCACCTGGGGCGACGGCGCCAACGGCTCCACCGTGAACCCCACCGCCGGCACCGGCACCGGCCTGCCCATCACCACCACCGCCTATGGCCGCATTCCGGCCGGTCAGTACGCCACCGCCGGTGCCTACACCGACACGGTGGTGGCCACCGTCACCTACAACTGAGGACCGACCATGACCCAACGCCTGTGGCCCACCGCCCTGCTGGCGGCCGCGCTCACCGCCTGGCTGGGCAGCCCGCTGGCGGCCAGCGCCGCCGACATCTCGGTGATGCCGGTCGGTCTGGCCCTCACCGCGCAGCAAGACCGTTCCACCATCACCGTCACCAACCAGGGCAAAGAGCGGGTCGCGCTGCAGGTCGACACCGTGGCCTGGACCCAGTCCAACGGCGCCGACCAGTACAGCCCCAGCCGTGACCTGATCGTCAACCCACCGCTGTTCACGCTGGCCCCTGGCCAGTCGCAAACCCTGAGGGTAGGCCTGCGCCAGCCCGCGGCCCGGGCCCAGGAAACCGCTTACCGCCTGTTCATGCGCCAGGTGCCGGCCCCGGCCGATGCCGCTGCGCCCAGCGCCGGTGTCAACGCGGTGCAGGTGCTGCTGGAGTTGCGCCTGCCGGTCTACCTGCCGCCCAGTCTGGAGACCCGGCAGTCCGAGTGGCGCGGCTGGCGCACCGCCGATGGGCAGGTGGCGCTGGAACTGCACAACGCCGGCAACGTGCACCAAACCGTGACCGGCCTGACGCTGCGCCAGACCCCCGGCGCCACCGACGCGCTGGGCCAGCTGCAGGCCGGCAACGCCGTGCTGGCCGGCCAGCGCAGGCGCTGGACCGTGCCGGTGGCGCAGGCCGTGGGCGCCGACCAGCGCCTGACCCTGGACGTGGCCACCGACAAAGGCCCGGAGCGCGTCGCCCTGCAACTGGGACAGCCCTGACACGCCGTGGTCGGGCCTTGCAATGCGCGCCATGGCCCGGCTTGGTGTGGTGTGCCAGCGGCCGCTGGCCCCACTGATCACCGGTCTCGCGCTGGCCACCGGCCTGCAGGCCACCGCCGCCCCCGGCCTGCGACCCACCCCGCCTGACCAGGCCTTGCTGGCGGTGCGCATCAACGGTGTGGACACCGGTGACGTCGTGCCCGTGGCCCTGCTGGGCCCCGACGCGGTGGCCGTGCCCGCCGAGCAGTTGCAGCAATGGCGGCTGCGTCCCCCCATCCCGTCGGCCACTGCCGTCGCCCCCCCCTGGGTGGCCTTGAGCGACATTCCCGGCCTGCAGCAACACATCGACAGCGCCAGCCAGACGCTGGAGTTGCAGGTGCCCGGTGCGGCGTTTGCCCATTCGGTGCTGCGCGCGCCCGGCGCCGCGGGTGAACCGGCGCTGAGCACCACCGCCACCCACGGCGGCTTTTTCAATTACGACCTGCAGGCCCAGCACAGCCAGGGCCTGAGCAGCCATGGCCGCAGCCTGGGTGGCCTGCTGGAGGGTGGCTATTTCAACGACAGCGGCACCGGTGTGGCCAGCGCGCTGTGGAACAGCGCCAACCCGGCCAGCCCGCGCTGGGTGCGGCTGGACACCCAGTGGACAGTGGACCGCCCGGCCCAGCAGCAAAGCCTGCGCTGGGGCGACAGCCTCAGCCAGCCCGGCAGTTGGGCGCGCAGCGTGCGCTTTGGTGGCTTCCAATGGGCGACCAACTTTGCCACCCAGCCCGGCGCCATTCCGTTTGTGTTGCCTTCGGTACGGGGCGAGGCGGTGTTGCCGTCCACGCTGGACCTGTATGTGAACAACGTGCGGCAGTTCCAGACCCAGGTGCCGGCCGGCCCGTTTGACCTGCCCGGCGTGCCCGCGCTGACCGGCCAGGGCCAGGTGCAGTTGGTGCTGCGTGATGCGCTGGGCCGGCAGCAGACGCTGGTCCAGCCCTATTTCGTCAGCCCGCGCCTGCTGCAGCCCGGGGTGCGCGATTTTTCCTGGGACATCGGCGCCATCCGTGAAGACTATGGCCTGGCCAGTGCCCGTTACGGTCGGGGCCTGCTGGCCTACACCGAGCGGCTGGGCGTCAGCCCCACCTTCACCCGCGAGTGGCGGCTGGCCTTGCAACGCAGCCAGCGCACCGCCGGCCTGGGCGGCGTGTGGCGCCTGCCCGAGGCAGTGGCCACCGCCAGCACGGTGAGCCTGAACGCCGCCGTCAGCCAAGCCCCCCAGGGCAGCGGACAACAACTCAGCGCCGCCTCGGAGCACTGGCTGGGCCAGGCCACCGTGACGCTGCGCTGGCAGCAGTCCAGCCGCGACTTTGCTGAGGTGGGCCGTTTGGAGGGCAACACGCCGCGGCAGTCGGCCAGCGTGGCGCTGAACCTGCCGGTGCGGGGCAACCCCCTGGGCCTGAGCCTGATTCGCCAAACCACCTGGGAAGGCGCAGACACCCGTTTGCTGAGTGCCAACTACGCCATCCGTGTCGGCCAGGGCGGGCAGCTCGGCGCCTACCTGCTGAAAGACCTGAGCGGCAAAACCGGTTTGACGGTGGGCGCGGTGCTGAGCCACGCCCTCGACGCCACCACCCACCTGAGCGCCGAGGTGGCGCGCCAGGGCGGCCGCAGCAACACCACGCTGCAGGCGCTGGGCAACCCGCCGGCTGGCGACGGCGTGGGCTACCGGCTGCTGGTGGGCCAGGGCGAGCTGAATCGCCAACTGGCCGGTGGCCAGTGGCAAACGCCACGCGGCCTGCTGACCGGCGAGGTGGCCCGCCTGGGCACCGACACCGCCTACCGGATGGGCTTCAGCGGCGGCGTGGCCATGGCCGGCGGCGAGTGGTTTGTCACCCGCCGCATCGACGACAGCTTTGCGGTGGTGCAGGTCGGCCAATTGGAGGGCGTGCGGGTCTACCGCGACAACCAGGAGGTGGCCCGCACCGGCCCGCATGGCATGGCGCTGGTGACCCGGCTGCGGGCCTACCAGGACAACCCCGTCAGCATCGAGCCGGCCGACCTGCCGCTGGACGCCGACGTGGGCAGCCTGGCCTTGCGCCTGAGTCCGCGGCTGCGCAGCGGTGTCATGGCCCGTTTTGCGGTGCGCAGCGGCCGGGCGGTGGAATTGCGGGTGGTGGACGAGGCCGGCCAGCCCCTGGCCGCCGGCAGCGTGTTGCGCCTGGCCAGCCAGGACCGGGCCTTTCTGGTCGGCCATGGCGGCCGGTCTTTCCTGAGCGGGCTGGGCGACACCGACCGCTTGACCGGCCAACGCGCCGACGGCCGGCCCTGCCAGGCCGCATTGAGTCTGCCCCCCACAGCCGAGCCCGTGCCCGACCTCGGCACCCTTGTTTGCAGGAGTTCCCCATGAAGATGCCCCACCCTCAACGGCCCACTGCGCCGGCGTCCTTGCTGTTGGGACTGCTGCTGTGGGCCATGGCACCGGCCGCTCAAGCCGCCTGCGTGCTGGCTTGCTTTTGCACCACCGCCACCACCTCGGTGGCTTTTGGCACCTACGCGCCGCTGTCAGGCTCGTCGCTGGACGGCGTGGGCAATGTCAGTGTGACTTGTGGGGGGGTGCTGAGCCTGGGGGTGTCGTACAGCATCGCGCTGGGCACTGGCGCCAACAGCGCCCAGTTCAGCCCGCGCAAGATGGCCAGCCTGGCCAACCGGCTCAATTACGGCCTGTACGCCGACGCGGCGCGCACCCTGGTCTGGGGCGACGGCAGCGCCGGCACCCAGACGGTAGCGGGCAATTTGACGATTTTGCTGCTGGCCGGCACCAGCCAGAACAACCCGGTCTATGGCCGCATTCCAGCCAGCCAGACCACCACCCCGCTGGGCGTTTACGGCGACTCGGTGGTGGTGACGGTGACCTACAACTGAGGCCCGGCCGAGAGGCCGGACTCAGCGCCGGAACATCAGGCGGCCTGGTCCAGGCCAAAGGCCTTGTGCAGCGCGCGCACGGCGAGTTCCATGTACTTCTCGTCCAGCACCACCGAGGTCTTGATTTCGCTGGTGGAAATCATCTTGATGTTGATGCCTTCTTCGCTCAGCACGCGGAACATGGTGCTGGCCACGCCCACATGGCTGCGCATGCCGATGCCGACGATGCTGACCTTGCAGATCTTGGCATCGCCGATCACCTCGGGCGCGCCCAGGGCCGGCAGCACCTGGTCTTTCAGCAGGTCCATGGTGCGGGCAAAGTCATTGCGGTGCACGGTGAAGCTGAAGTCGGTCTTGCCGTCCTTGCTGACGTTTTGGATGATCACATCCACCTCGATGTTGGCCGCCGCCACCGCACCGAGAATCTGGTAAGCGATGCCGGGCTTGTCGGGCACGCCGAGCACCGAGATCTTGGCCTCGTCGCGGTTGAAGGCAATGCCCGAGACAATCGCTTGTTCCATTTTTTCGTCTTCCTCAAAAGTGATCAGGGTGCCCGACTTGGCTTCCTCGTTCAGGTCGATGTCCCAGGGGGTGAAGCTGCTCAGCACCCGCAGTGGCACCTTGTACTTGCCGGCAAATTCCACCGAGCGGATCTGCAGCACCTTGGAGCCCATCGAGGCCATTTCCAGCATCTCTTCAAAGCTCACCGTCTGCAGGCGGCGTGCTTCGGGTACCACCCGGGGGTCGGTGGTGTAGACCCCGTCCACATCGGTGTAGATCAGGCATTCGTCGGCCTTCATGGCCGCCGCCACGGCCACGGCCGAGGTGTCGGAGCCGCCACGGCCCAGCGTGGTGATGTTGCCGGCCTCGTCCATGCCCTGGAAACCGGTGACGATGACCACCTTGCCGGCGGCCAGGTCGGCCCGCACGCGCACGTCGTCAATGCTTTCGATGCGGGCCTTGGTGTAGGAGCTGTCGGTGCGGATGGGCACCTGCCAGCCGGCGTAGCTCACCGAGCCCATGCCCTCGGCCTGCAGCGCAATCGCCAGCAGCGCAGAAGACGCCTGCTCGCCGGTCGAGGCCAGCATGTCGAGTTCGCGGTGGTATTCGCTGGAGGCCTGTGAGGGCGCCAGCTCTTTGGCCAGGCCCAGCAGGCGGTTGGTTTCACCGCTCATGGCGCTGGGCACCACCACCATCTGGTGGCCGGCACGGGCCCATTTGGCCACGCGCTTGGCCACGTTGCGGATGCGCTCGGTGGAGCCCATCGACGTGCCGCCGTATTTGTGAACGATCAAAGCCATTGGAATTGGATGTGAGTGGCGAAAGCACCAGGCCGCGCCGTGGAAAACCTAAAATTATAGCGACCGCTCACCCGGGGTCCGGCTGAACTGCAGGTGCTCGCCCTGCCGCAAGACCCAGCCGTCGGCCACCTTCAGGTGAATCTGGTGGCCGCGCGTGCGGCAGGCCGCCAGCACCCGTTGCAGCTCGGCCAGTTGCAGCGCGCTGGGGCTGGCCTGGTGGGCTGACTTGAGCCAGAAACGCAGCGCGTTGGCCTGCCGGTCGGCGGGCAGTTGCTGCAGCGCGTGGATGGCCGGCGGCTGATCCGCTGACCCGAGGTCGATCACGGCCAACGCCTCCAGCAGGCCCTGCGCCTGGGCGGCGTGGCGGGCCGAACGGGCAAAGGTCTGGCGGAACTGCGGAAACACCGCTGCCAGCGCAGGCAGCAGCTGCAGCCGCACCCGGTTGCGGGTGAAGGCGGTGTTCTGGTTGCTCGGGTCGTCCACATGGCTTGCGCCCTGCTCGGCCAGCCAGGCCCGCAACTCGGCCCCGGGCTGCTCCAGCCAGGGCCGGTGGAAACGCATGCCGCCGCGCACAAAGCGGGCAGGCATCGCGGCCAGGCCCGGCAGGCCGGCGCCGCGGCCGAGGGCGATCAGCAGCGTCTCCACCTGGTCGTCGGCATGCTGGGCCAGCAGCATGTCGTGCAGTCCCAGCGCCAGCCCCTCCTGGGCCAGCGCGGCGTAGCGGGCCTTGCGGGCGGCGTCTTCCGGGCTTTCGCCAGGCGCAGCATGCGCCTGCACATGGGCCACCCGCAGCAGCACGCCCAAGGCCTGGCACACCTGCCGGCCATGGCGCTCGAAATCGTCGGCCGCGGCCTGCAGGCCATGGTGCACATGCAAGGCCACCACCTGGCCGGGCCACAAGGCCGCGCTGGCGCGCAGCAGCGCGCTGGAATCGGCGCCACCGCTGTAGGCCACGCCCACCGGAAAGGCCAGCGCTGCGCCGGCCGCATGGGCCTGAAGGGTGTCGAGCAGGGTCATGGAACGGCCCGCACAGTGGCCGCGGCCGGCTTACTTGGCCTCGGCCTTGGTGTCGGTGAAGCGGCCGTAGCTTTGCAGCCGCTCGTAGCGCCGGTCCAGCAACTCCTTAAGCTTGAGGTCGCTGACCTGGCGGTAGGCGTCGTTCAGCGCGCGCTTCAGGAAAGCGGCCATCTGCTTGTGGTCGCGGTGGGCGCCGCCCACCGGCTCGTTGACGATCTTGTCCACCAGGCCCAGCGCCTTCAGGCGGTGGGCAGTGATGCCCAGCGCATCGGCCGCTTCCTGGGCCTTGTCGCTGGTTTTCCACAGGATGGAGGCGCAGCCTTCCGGGCTGATGACGGAATAGATGGAGTACTGCAGCATCACCAGCTGGTCACCCACCGAAATCGCCAGCGCGCCGCCGGAGCCGCCCTCGCCGATGATGGTGACGATGATGGGCACCTCGAGCTGCGCCATCTCGAAGATGTTGCGGCCGATGGCCTCCGACTGGCCACGCTCTTCGGCGTCGATGCCAGGGTAGGCGCCGGGGGTGTCGACAAAGGTGAACACCGGCAGCTTGAATTTTTCGGCCGTCTTCATCAGCCGCAAGGCCTTGCGGTAGCCCTCGGGCTTGCTCATGCCGAAGTTGCGCAGCGCCCGCTCCTTGGTGTCGCGGCCCTTCTGGTGGCCGATGACCATGCAGGGCACGCCATTGAAGCGGGCCAGGCCACCGACGATGCTGAGGTCGTCGGCGAAATGGCGGTCGCCATGCAGTTCAACGAAATCGGTGAAGATTTCGTTCACATAGTCCAGCGTGTAGGGACGCTCGGCGTGGCGAGCGATCTTGGTGATCTGCCAGGGCGACAACTCGCTGTAAATCGTCTTGGTGAGCTGCAGGCTTTTTTTGCTGAGCTGGTCGATTTCTTCGGAAATGTCGACCGCCGATTCGGTCTGCACATAGCGCAGCTCTTCAATCTTGCTTTCGAGTTCGGCAATCGGTTGCTCGAAGTCGAGGAATGTTCTTTTGGCCACGTCGTTCTCCTGAAAGTGGGCCCCCGGCTTGCCCGGGGTTAGTAGGCCACGGGCACCGGGTCCAATGACCGCCAAATATACCAAGTCGCCACGCTGCAATAAGGGGCCCAGGCGGCGGCCACCTCGCGGGCGTCGCTGCGGCTGACCGACTCGCCCGAAAAGTAGTTGCGGCTGATGCCGTTGATCAGGCCCACGTCGTCCAGCGGCAGCACATTGGGCCGCATCAGGTGGAAGATCAGAAACATCTCGGCCGTCCAGCGGCCGATGCCGCGGATGGCCACCAGCTCGGTGATGATGGCCTCGTCGTCCATGTCGGCCCAGGCATGGGTGTGGACGGCGCCGGAGTCGAAATGCAAGGCCAGATCAACCAGATACTCGACCTTGCGGGCCGACAGGCCGGCCGCCCGCATGTCGTCGACCTTGAGCTTGAGCACATTGGCCGGCGTCAGCGTGCGTGGCAGCAGCACAAAGCGGTCCCACACCGTTTGCGCCGCCTTGACCGAGATCTGCTGGCCGACGATGCTGCGCGCCAGCGTGGTGAAGGCGTCGCCGCGCGACTCCAGCCGGGCATCGCCAAACTGCGGGATCAGCCGCTTCATCACCCGGTCCTTGCGGGACAGGTGTTTGCAGGCCTCGGCCCAGTAGTCGGGCGTGGCGATCACCGGCACCATGGCCGCTTTCCTAGTGGCCATGGGCACCCCGGCGCCGGCCAGCGGCTGAACACATCGGGCGACGCATCACGAAGCGGCCTCCCAGGTGGTTCCGGTGGGGCTGTCTTTCAGCACCACACCTTGGTCTAGCAAGGCCTTGCGGATGCGGTCGGCCTCGGCGAAGTTTTTGGCCGCCTTGGCCGCCGCGCGTTCGGCAATCAGGCCGGCGATGGCCGCTGCGTCATGCCCGGCGTCGCTGCCGCCCTGCAAAAAGGCCTGGGGGTCGCCCTGCAGCAGGCCCAGGCAGCCGCCCAAGGCCTTCAACAGGCCGGCCAGCGCGCTGGAACGGGTTTTGTTGACCTCGGAGGCCAGCTCGAACAGCACCGCCAGCGCCTCGGGCGTGCCGAAGTCCTCGTCCATCGCCGCCTGAAAGCGGGCGGCGAAGGGGTCGGTCCAGTCGATGGCCGCCGGCAGGGTGGGCGCGACCGCGTCCAGTGCGGTGTACAGGCGCTTGAGGGCGCCACGGGCGTCGTCAAGGTGGGCGTCGCTGTAGTTCAGCGCGCTGCGGTAATGGGCGCGGACGATGAAGAAGCGCACCGTCTCGGCGTCGTACTGCTGAAGCACCTCGCGGATGGTGAAGAAGTTGCCCAGGCTCTTGGACATCTTCTCGTTGTCCACCCGCACAAAGCCGTTGTGCACCCAAAAGCGGGCCAGCGGCCGGCCGGTCGCGCCCTCGCTCTGGGCGATCTCGTTCTCGTGGTGGGGGAACTGCAGGTCGGCGCCGCCGCCATGGATGTCAAAGCTTTCGCCCAGCAAAGCACAGCTCATGGCCGAGCATTCGATGTGCCAGCCCGGCCGGCCCAGGCCGTAGTCATGGCCCTCGCTGGTGCCCGGCCATTTGGCGTCGTCGGGCTCGCTGGGCTTGGCCGATTTCCACAACACAAAGTCCAGCGGGTCGTCCTTGCCGTCCAGCACAGCCACCCGCTCGCCGGCCCGCAGCTCGTCGAGCGACTTGCCGGACAGCTTGCCGTAGCCTGCGAACTTGCGCACCGCGTAGTTCACGTCGCCGTTGGGCGCGCGGTAGGCCAGGCCCTTGGCCTCCAGCTGTCCAATCAGCGACAGCATGCCGGGCACATGGTCGGTGGCCCGCGGCTCGTGGGTGGGGCGGTCTATGCCCAGCGCGTCGGCGTCCTGGTGCAGCGCGGCAATCATCCGGTCGGTCAGGCCGCGGATGGACTCGCCGTTCTCCAGCGCACGGCGGATGATCTTGTCGTCGATGTCGGTGACGTTGCGCACATAGGTGACACGGTAGCCGCTGGCCCGGAGCCAGCGCTGCACCACATCAAAGGCCACCATGGACCGGGCATGGCCCAGATGGCAGAGGTCATAAACCGTCATGCCACACACATACATGCGCGCGTGGCCGGGTTCCAGCGTCGAAAACGCCTCCATCGCACGCGACAGCGTGTTGTAGATACGCAAACTCATCGGTTGTTCAGGGTCAGCAGGGCTCTGCCGTTCCGGCGGCTCGGCGGAGCCCGGAGAACAGCGTTTCTATCAGGTGATCGGGGGTGCGGCGCAGCCCTGGGGCGGCATTCCCCTCGGCTACAATCCGCGTCAGTATAGCCCTGCGTTTTGGGCTGGCACCGTGCATCACCAAGAGGCTTTATGCAATTCGCCCTGACCCGTGTTTCCCGCGCCCTCCAACTCGCCGCCCTCGCGACCACCCTGTCGTTCGCCGTGGCCCATGCCGACGAGTACAGCGATGTGAACCAGCTGCTGCGCTCCGGCAAGACGGCCGAAGCCTCGGCCAAGGCCGACCAGTACCTGGCTGGCAAGCCGCGTGACCCGCAGATGCGCTTCCTCAAGGGCGTGATCCAGAGCGAGTCGGGCAAAACCTCTGAGGCCATCAACACCTTCAGCAAGCTGACCGAAGACTTCCCCGAGCTGCCCGAGCCCTACAACAATCTGGCCGTGCTGTACGCCGGCCAGAGCCAGTTCGACAAGGCCCGCACCGCGCTGGAAATGGCCATCCGCACCAACCCCAGCTACGCCACCGCCCACGAGAACCTGGGCGATGTCTATGCCAAGCTGGCCAGCCAGGCTTACAGCAAGGCCTTGCAACTTGACGGCAGCAACACCGCAGTGCAGCCCAAGCTGGCCCTGATCCGCGACCTGTTCTCGCCCGCGGGCAAGGGCCAGAAGGCCGCCGCGGCAGTGGCGCCGGCCAAGGCCCCGGTGACCGTGGCGACCGGCCCGACCACCACCACCGCCCCCACCGCCGCCGTGGCGACACCGGTGGCTCCACCCACCGAACCCAGCGCCGCACCGGCCGCCGCCGAAGGTGACGCCGAGGTGGAAGCCGCGGTGCGCGCCTGGGCCGCCGCCTGGGCAGCCAAGGACATGAACGCCTACCTCGCCGCCTACAGCAAGGACTTCACCCCCCCCAACGGCCAGGGCCGCAAGGCCTGGGAAGAAGAGCGCCGCGCCCGCATCGTCGGCAAATCCACCATCACGGTGAAGATCGACAAGCTCAGCATCGCCGCCAAAGGCAACACCGCCACCGCACGCTTCACCCAGGACTACAAGGCCGACGCGCTGGCCATTGCCGGCCGCAAGACCCTGAGCCTGGTCAAGGCCGGTGACCGCTGGGTGATCGTCAAGGAAGTTTCGGGCGGTTGATGGGGTTTCGTGGTACCTCTGTCGCCCCCAGGGCCGCACGCCTCGCCCGCTGGTCCCGGCACCTGATCGGCGCCGGCGCATTGGCTGGCGTGGCGTTGCTGTTGGCCAGCACCCCAGCCCAGGCCACAGCCAAGAAAAAACACCCGCGCGCCGAGGCCCTGGCGGCCCAGCGCAACATGGACGCAGACGGCGTGGCCGAGGCCCGGCTGATCGGCATTTACAAACTCATCGGCCAGGGCAAGCAACGCCAGGCCCTGGCCGAAGCCCAGTCGCTGGTGGCCAGCAACCCCACGTTCCAGCTGGCCCAGCTGGTTTATGGCGACCTGCTGAGCAGCCAAGTGCGGCCGGTGCGCCACCTCGGCGACGCGCCCGACACCATGGTGGCCGCCGCCGGCCCGGTGCTCAACGAGCTGCGTGAAGAATCGGCGCTGCGCATCAAGGCGCTGCGCGAGCGCCCGCCGGTCGGCACCGTGCCATCGCAGCTGCTGGCGCTGTCGCAGCGCAACAAGCACGTGATCGCCGTCGACGCCTCGCGGGCCCGGCTTTATTTGTTCGAGAACACCCCCACCCAGGGCCTGAAGCTGGTGGCCGATTACTACATCTCGGTCGGCAAGTCGGGCATCGAAAAGGCCGCCGAGGGCGATCTGCGCACCCCGCTGGGCGTGTACTTCATCACCAGCCACCTGAACCGCAAGTCGCTGAAAGACTTCTACGGCTCAGGCGCGCTGCCCATCAACTACCCCAACCCCTACGACACCATCCGCGGCAAGACCGGCAGCGGCATCTGGTTGCATGGCACGCCGTCCAACCAGTTCTCGCGCCCGCCCAAGGCCACCGACGGCTGTGTGGTGCTGGCCAATCCCGACCTGGAGCACCTGATCCGCACAGTGGAGGTGCGCTCCACCCCGGTGGTGATTGCGCCCCAGCTGCAGTGGGTGTCGCCGCCAGCGCTGAAAACCCAGCGCAGCGCGTTCGAGCAAACCCTGGCCGCCTGGCAGGCCGCCCGCACCAGCGGCAACCTGGCCAAGGTGGCGGCCTACTACACCAGCGATTTCAGCAGCAACGGCAAGAGCTTCGATCAGTGGCTGCCGACGCTGGAGCGCGAGGTCGCGGCCACCACCGGCCGCACGCTGCAGACCAAGGATTTGTCCATGCTGCACTGGAAGGACATAGCCGAGACCATGGTGGTGACCTTTGCCGAGCTGCCCGCCAACGCCCGCACCGGCCCGACCCGGCGCCAGTACTGGATCAAGGTCAATGGCCAATGGAAAATTTTCTTTGAAGGAGTGATCGGCTGATGTGGTCTGTCTTCACCCCCGGCCGCCGCGCGGCCTTGGCCCTGCTGGCCACCGCCCTGGCCCTGCCGGCTTTGGCGGCCGACGCCCCGCCCCGCGTCAAGCTGGCCACCAGCGCCGGCGACATTGTGTTGGAGCTCTACCCCGACAAGGCGCCCAAGACGGTGGCCAACTTCCTGCAGTACGTCAAAGACAAGCACTACGACGGCCTGATCTTCCACCGCGTGATCGACAACTTCATGGCCCAGGGTGGCGGCTTCACCGCCGACATGCAGCAAAAAGCCACCCGCGGCCCCATTCCGCTGGAAGCCGGCAGCGGCCTGAAAAACGACCGCGGCACCATCGCGATGGCCCGCACCGGCAACCCGGATTCAGCCACCGCGCAGTTCTTCATCAACGTCAGAGACAACGCCAACCTGAACGCGCCCCTGCCCGACGGCCATGGCTACGCGGTGTTCGGCAAGGTGGTGACTGGCATGGACGTGGTCGACAAGATCCGCGCCACCGCCACCACCAACAAGGGCCCGCACCAGAACGTCCCCGTCACCCCCATCACCATCCTCTCGGCCACCCTGGCCAAATAACACCATGAGCAATCCCCAAGTCGAACTCCACATTGCCGGCCACGGCGTCATCACCCTCGAACTCGACGCCGACAAGGCGCCCAAGTCGGCGGCCAACTTCCTGGCCTATGTGGCCAGCGGCCACTACAACAACACCGTGTTCCACCGCGTCATCCCCGGCTTCATGGTGCAGGGCGGCGGCTTCGAGCCGGGCATGAAACAAAAGCCCACCAGCGCCCCCATCGAGAACGAGGCCAACAACGGCCTGAAGAACACCAACTACACCGTGGCCATGGCCCGCACCAGCGACCCGCATTCGGCCACCGCGCAGTTCTTCATCAACGTGGCCGACAACGGCTTCCTGAACCACACCGCCCCCTCGGCCCAGGGCTGGGGCTATGCGGTGTTCGGCAAGGTGGTGGCCGGCGCCGATGTGGTCGACAAGATCAAGGCGGTGAAGACCGGCCGCAAGGGCTACCACGACGACGTGCCCAACGACGACGTGGTGATTGAAAAAGCCGTCGCGCTGTAAAGCCTGCAGGGCGTCCGTTCACCGGCATGCCCTGTCCTCTGCTTTCCCTCTGTGTCCACACCACCACTGACGCCCGCCCCGCTGCCGCCAGTGGCCCACCTGCATGCCCCCGCCGCCTGGCAGCAGGTGGACCTGATCTCCGATTTGCACCTGCTGGCCTCCGAGCCCGCCACCTTTGATGCCTGGCAACGCCACATGGCGACCACGCCGGCCGACGCGGTCTTCATCCTCGGTGACCTGTTCGAGGTCTGGGTCGGCGACGACACGCTGGACCAACCCGGCAGTTTCGAGGCCTGCTGTGCCGAGGTGTTGCGCAACGCCGCCCGCCGCTGCGCCTTGTTCTTCATGCGCGGCAACCGCGACTTTCTGGTGGGCGCCCATTTCGCCCAGCATTGCCAAATCCAGCTGCTGGACGACCCCACGCTGTTGCTGATGCACGGCCAGCGCTGGCTGCTCAGCCATGGCGACGCCCTGTGCCTGGACGATACCGCCTACCTGGCCTTCCGCGACCAGGTGCGCCAGCCAGCCTGGCAAACCGATTTTCTGGCCAAGCCGCTGGCCGAGCGCGAGGCGCTGGCACGGCACATCCGCAGCGAAAGCGAAGCGCAGAAACAGCGCGCCACGGTCTGGGCCGATGTCGACCGCACCGAGGCCTTGCGCTGGTTGCGGGCGGCCGAGGCGTCCACGCTGATCCACGGCCACACCCACCGCCCGGCCGAGCATCACCTGGACGATGGCGGCGCCCGCCGCGTGGTGCTCAGCGACTGGGACCTGGGCGCCCAGCCGCCCCGAGCCGAGGTGCTGCGCCTGGGGCCGCAAGGCCTGAAGCGCCTGCCGGTGGCTTGAGCATGGCCATCTGGGCCTGGCTTGCCCAGCGGCTGCGCGCCCCCCGCCCGCAGACCGCGCCCGTCATTCCTGACGCCCTGTGGGCCGCCACCCTGGCCCAGTACCCTTTTCTGGCCGCCCGTCCCGCCACCGCAGTGCGGGCCCTGCGCCAGCTGAGCCAGGCCTTTTTGCAGCAAAAGGAGTTCTTCGGTGCCAACGGCCTGGTGATCACCGACGCCATGGCGGTGGCCATCGCCGCCCAGGCCTGTTTGCCGGTGCTGCACCTGCGCCATGGCGGCGCGCCGTTGGACTGGTACGCCGACTTCGTGGGCATCGTGGTGCATCCTGGTGAGGTGGTCGCACAGCGCGTGGTCACCGACGAATCCGGGGTGGTCCATCACTACAACGAGGTGCTGAGTGGCGAGGCCATGCACCGCGGACCGGTGATGCTGAGCTGGCGCGACGTGGCGCGCAGCGGCGCCACCGCCAGCGAGGGCTACAACGTGGTGGTGCACGAGTTCGCCCACAAGATCGACATGCGCGACGGGCGGGACGACGGCTGCCCGCCGTTGCCGCCCGGCTTCATGGGCCACGCCAGCGCCACAGCGGCCCGCACGGCCTGGTTGGGTGCCTGGCAGCAGGCCTTTGAGCGCTTTCGCGAACAGCACATCGTGGCCGAACGCTTCGGCGGCGCCCTGCCCTGGCTGGACGCCTACGGCGCCGAGTCTTTGACCGAGTTTTTTGCGGTGGCCTGCGAGGGCTATTTCGTCAACCGCGCCCGCTTCGCCGCCAACTTCCCCGACCTGCTGCCCTGGCTGGACGCCTTTTTCACGCCGGTGCTGGACTGATCCAGCAGCCCGGCAAGCCAAGGACTCAGCGCTTCAGCAAGACCTTCAGCGCGTTCTGCACCCGGCGCGCCTTGTCACCGTCAAAACCGCCAGCCAGCACCTGGGCCATGTCCTGGCCCCAGGTTTGGGCCGGTGGCGGGTCGTTGCGGCGGGTCAGCAATTGCAGTTGCAAGGCCCGGCGGGCGTCCAGCTGGGCGGCTGGCGTGGGCAGCTCGGCCGCCATTTCCAGCCGCAGCACAGCGGTGGATGCATCGCCTTGGGGGGCGCTGGCCAGGGCTTGGCCCCAGGCACTGCGCACCGCCGGTGCCACCCGCCCGCCCAGTTCCTGGGCTGGCGGCAGTTGGTCGGCATCACGCTGCTCCCAGGCCGCCATCAAGCGGCTCAGCGACTCGCCATGGGCCTGGGCGGCCAGCTTGCGCAAGGCCATCTCGGCATGCTCCAGCGCGTCGCGCTGGGCCCGGAAGGCCGTGTCACCCAGGCGGGGACCGCGGTCTTCAAAGGCCGGGCGGTCGCCACGGCCAGGGCGGTCACCCCAGGGCTTGTCGTCGCGGCCACGGCCGGGACCGCCGCGCGGGCCATCCTTGCGGTCGCCAAACTTGCCGCCGCGGCCGGCAGGCTCCGGCTCGGCCTTCTTCATGCCGGGGCGGTCATCGCCACGCACGGCCACCACTGGCTTGGCGGGTTTGACCAGCGCGGCCGGCTTGGCAGGCGCGTCGGCCACCGCGTCGGCGCCGTCGCCAGTGGCGGCGGTTTCTTCGCCCGTGGCGCCGTCGGTCGGTTCAGCGGCCGCCACCGGTTCTTGGGACGTGTCGGTCGGCGTGACCGCGGCGTCGGTGGCTGCGGCTTTTGCCTGCGCCTGGCCACGCAGGGCGGCGTTGAGCCCGGCCATGGCGGCACGGATCTTCTGCGCGTCACCGGTGGCGTTGGCCGCCTCCAGCGCCTTGGCGGCGTCCAGCACCAAACGGTCATGGCCGCTCAGGGCGGTGGCGGCGTTTTCGCGTTCGGCGGTCTTGCGGTTGAAGGCCTCGTCGATGGGCTTGCGGAAGGCGTCCCACAGCTTTTGTTCGTGTTTGCGGTCCAGCGGCACGGTCTGGGCCTCGGCCTGCCAGCGCTGCTGCAAGGCTTTCACCGCGTCGATGCGCAGCATGGGCGCCGCGCCCAGCGTGACGGCCTCTTCGATCATGGCCTGGCGCCGGGCCAGGCTGTCCTTCTGGGCCGCTTCCAGCGGCAGCGCGGCGGTGTGGATGGCGTCTTTCCACAGCGGCTGCAGCTCGGCAAAGGCCTTCTCACCCAGGTGGCCGGCGTTGCGCCAACGCTCGGAGAACTGGTGCACGATGCGGGCAAAGCCCTTCCAGTCGTTGTCCTTGGCGACCGGGTTGTCGGCCGCCCAGGCCTTGACCTCGTCGATCAGCGCCAGCCGCTGGCCGCGGTGCTCGGCCGCCTCGGCCTTGATTTTTTCCAGCCAGGCCTCGACCACCTTGTGGGCCTCGTTGCAGGCCTCATCGAAGCGCTTCCACAAGCCGTGGTTGGGCACACCGCCCTGGTCGGTGGCTTTCCACTGCTCGCGCAAGCTGCGCAGGGTTTCCTGCATCTTGCGGCCGCCGATGGCCTGGCCTTCGGGCCGGTTCAGCAAGGCCTCGGCCTTGCCCACCAGTTCCTCGCGCAGCTGGTCGGCACGCCAGCGTTGCCAGCCTTCGAGTTCACCGGCCGCACCCAGCGCCGCATGGACCCGGGCCTCCAGGTCGGCGGCCAGGTGCTTGCCATGCTCTTTCAGGGCGGCGCGCAGCGCAGCGGCCACGCCGGCGCTGGTTTTGCCGTGGCCTTCGGTGGTTTCCTGTTCCAGCCGGGCCAGCACCTCGCCCACCGCGCTGGCGGCCTTGGCACGCAATTCCTTCAGCACCTCGGGGTCCATCTTCGGACGGCCGGGTTTGACCGCGGCGTCCGCGGCCGCTTCCAGCGGCTGGCCGCGCAGCGCACGCAGTTCGTTGGCCCACATCGGCACCGGTGGCAGCGGCGCGGCCGCGTCGGCAGCGGCGGCTTCGGCCTGGGCCAGCGCGGCCTGGAAAGCCTCCCACACCACAAACAGCTGGGCCTTGGAGGCCTCCAGCTGCGGCGGAAACTTGGTGTCGACGCTGGACCAGTTGGCGTCGTTCAGCAGTTCGCCGGCCTGGGTCTGCCAGTGGTCCACGTCCTTGTGCAAAGCGGCCAACGCCGCCTGGGCGTCTTTCCAGCCCTTGGTGGACAAGACCTCGATGCGCTGGGCCAGCAGCACCGCGGCCTCGCGTTGCACCTGGACCCGGTGCTGCAGGTCTTCGATGATGCGCACCCGGTCGGCCAGCTGCTGCTTCAGGCCGGCCAGCGGCTCGCGGCTCAGCGGCGCGCCGGCCTTGGCGGCATCGCGCTGCCAGGCCAGGGCATCGGCGATGTTGAGTTTGGGTTGGGCCAGCAGGGCCTGGCCCTTGTCGGCCCATTCGGCGGCAATCACTTCCTGGCCTTTGGCGCGCTTGATCTCGTCGAGCTTTTCACGCAGCGGTTTGGCCGCGCCCTTGTCGCGGGCGCTGAGTTCGCGGAACACGTCCTGCAGCTGCTCCACCGAAGGGTTGCTGGCCAGCCACTCGCGCACCCGGGCGGTGCGCTCGCCCGAGGTGGGGGCGGAGAAGGCGCCGCCGGTAAGCGCGTCCAGCGCTGGCGTGTCGTGGGTCTTGGGTGCGTGCGTCATGTCAGGAGCTTCGGTTGCAGGGTTCGGGGCGGCAGCTGCCACGGCGTGGCCAAGCCACCGCCCAACCCGGTATTGTCGCCGCAGTCGCCCCTGGCCGTGCGCCGTGAGCAGCGCAAAGGCCGGGGGTCAGCGCATCTCCAGGGCCAGGTCGGCGCGCGGCTTGAAGCCGGCCTCGGCCGGCAGCACCCGGGCAGCACCCAGAAACAGACGCTCGCTGGGCAGCTGCTTGCCGATCAGGTAGTCGCGCACCACCAGGCTGCGCTGCTGCGCCAGCTCGCGCATCGCGTCGTCAGTGACCGGGGTGTTGGCCAGCAGCAGCGCCTCCATCTCGGCCGGCGGCAGGTCTTTGGCCAGCCCGACCAGGTTGCGGGGCTTGGGGAAATCCGCCCGCCCGTACACCGCCTTCAGCAGGGCCGGGGTCTCCGTCGCGTTGACGGTGTTCACCGTCTGCGGGTTGCCACCGGCCGAAATGGTGGCGCGGCGCTTCTCGGCCAGCAGCATCTGGTACAGGCGCTCGCGGCGCAGGCCGTCGCGCTCCGCCGCCAGGCTGGCCGTGCCGGTCACGGTGAGCTTGAGGGCCTGGCGCTCGGTCAGGGCCTTGGCCACCTTGTCCAAGCCGGCCCGGGCGTCACTGGACAACAAGGCACTGCCGGGCAGGAAAGCGACCACGCCCAGCTCGTCGCCGCCGCCGCCCAAGGCGCTGGCCAGCAGGCTGAAGGGCGAGGTGACCGCCTTGACGATCAGGTTGACGATGAGCTTGAAGACGATGGGGCCGATGCTGAACTGCGGGTCGTTCAGCGAGCCGCTGATGGGCAGGTTGATGTCGATCACGCCGTTGCGGTCGGCCAGAAGGGCCACAGCCAGCTTGACCGGCAGGCTGTTGGGTGCCCCCTCCACCTTGTCGCCAAAGCTGAGCTGGTTGAGCACGAACTTGTTGCTGGCGGTCAGCAGGCCGTTGGGCTGGACGGCGTAGTTCACATCCAGACTGAGCTTGCCGCGCTCGATGCCGTAGCCGGCGTACTTGACCGCGTAAGGCGACAGCGGCGGCAGCTCCAGGTCCCGCACCTTGCCGGTGATGTCCAGCGCCAGCGGTTTGACCAGCGGGTTGAGCTTGCCGGTGACGTCCAGCGAGGCCGTGCCCTCGGCCCGGCCCTTCAACTCCAGGTCGGCCAGTTGCAAGGGCTCGCCCGGGGCGGCGGCTTGCGACGAGAACGCACTGAGCTTGCCGGTCAGCTCGGTCAGGTTGGCCGAGTAGTTGGGTTTGATGAAGCGGTCGGAGAAATACACCTCGCCGTTGACCAGGCTCACCGGGCCGACCCGGATCACCGGCTCGGGGCCGGCAGCGGTGGCACCCCCCGCCGCGCTGGCCGCCTGGGCCGGCGGCGCGGTAGGGGCCGACGCCGCAGCCACCGGGGCCGCAGGCGCCTCGGCCGACCGGCTCAGGTCTTGCAGGTTGATGCGGCCGGTTTCGTTGACCACGATGCGGGCGAAGAAATCGCTCAAGGCAGTTTCTGCCACGCTCACGCTGGTGGCGGTGCCAGGGGCCAGCGCCAGGTCCAGGCCGCGCACAGCCAGCGTTTTCCAGCGCAGGATGTCCTCGTTCTGCTGCAACCCCTTGTCGCTGGCCGCGCCGGGTGGCGGGGCACCGATGGCCCGCAACTCGTCCAGCGCCACATCGCCGCTGAGCTTGACGCTGGGCCCGGCAGCCGCGTCGGCGTAGCGCACCTGGCCCTTGAAGCTGGCGTCGGCGCGCAGCAACTCGATGTTCAGCGCATCACCGAAATAAGGCTCGAAAGCCTGCAGCGGCAGGCGCTGGGCCAGCACCGTGGCCTGCACCGCCAGCGGCGCCATCACCAGACTGCCTTTGACGTCGATCAGGCCGGCCTCGCTGCGTGGGCTCGCACCGATGCGCGCGGACAGCGCGATGGGTGCGGGTTTCTTGCCGTCGGGCGAGAAGTTTTTCAGCGACAGCCGCAGCGCCGACACGTCAAACGCCACCGGCTTGCGGCCGGCGTTGTCCTGGAAGTTCACCAGGCCGCCGTCAACCGACAAGTCCCCCACCACCACCGCCCAGGGTTTGGCGGCCGGGCTGGCCGCGCGGGGCGGCCCGGCCGGGCTGGCCTTGGCCGGTTTGAGCCAACGCTCCACCATCCAGTGACCCTGGGCATCGCGGGCCACCGCCGCCCGGGGCTGGGTCAGGCTGACTTGTCCCAGGCTGAGCGACTGGCCGGCCAGGTCGATGCGGCTGTCGGCCAGCGACAGCTTTTTGGCACTGGCCAGCGGGGTTTTGCCCTCCGTCAGCGCGAGCTCGGTCAATGCCAGCTGGGGCAGCAGCACGGTCAATTGCTGGGCCGCCCATTGCAGCTGCAGATCGGCCGTCAGCGTGCCGCTGAGCTGCGGCGTCAGAAACGCCGCCAGGTAGGGCTTGGCCTGGGCCAGTGGCCAGGCCGCCAGCGACACCGTCGCGGTGGCGGCATCGGCCGTGCCGCTGCCCGAAAACTTCAGGCTGGCCTTGTCCAGCGCGGCAGAGCCGGTGACGGTGGCGGGCTGGGTCAGTGGCCAGGCGATGGCCTTGGCCTGCAGCGCCAGCTCGGTCAGCGGCAGGCGGGCAGCCGGTTGTGTGCTGTCGTCGGCCCACAGCACCGCCCCGCGCTGCACGGTGAACTCGGCCACCTGCAACTGCCAGTCGGTGGCGGCCGGCACGGGTGACTTGGCACCGGAGGCGGCACTGGCCGACGCGGAAGCGGTCTTTTGGGGCTGCTTCTGTGTCTTAACCTTTGCCAAATCAGGGGCGGTCGCTCCTTTTTTGGAAGCATCTGCGAGCGGTTTGGCCAACGCATCGAACTGGCCCTGGGCGTCGCGGTGCAGCGTCAGGCGGGGAGCATCCCAGCGAATGGCCGACAGCTTGACCACCCGGGCCAGCGGCTGCACGTCGGCCAGGTCCACCGCCAACGATTGAAAGGTCAGCAGGTCCCGCCCCCGGGCATCACCCACCTTGGCCTGGCTGGCCGAGACCTTGCCAGACAGCTTGACCGCGGTTTGCGGCAATTGCTCGAACGACAGCTTCAGATCGGCGTCGACCACGCCGGCCAACACCGTCACCGGCAGGCCGGCTGGCAAATAGCGCAGGTAAGGCGCCAGGTCCAGCCCGGTGAGCTTGAAAGAGGCGTCGGTTTTGCGGGTCTGGGCAAAGGGCGTGGCCTCGGCGGCCGAGTCAAAGGCACTGCCGTTCAGCGTGAAGGCCAGGTGAGGGGCCACCTTGACATCGCGCTTCGAGTCCAGGTTGCTGAGGAAAGGCACACTGAGGCTCAGATCGCGCACGGTGTGGGTTTTGTCCTTGGGGCCGTCGGCATAGTCCACCGCGCCGCCGCTGAGCGACAGGTTGTACAGCGCAAAGCGCAGCGGGTCGCCACTGGGCGGCGCGCCGGGCGCGGGCTGCAGTTTGGCCAGGATGTCGTCGATGTCGTACTGGCCTGCGGCCCGGTGCGCCAGCCGCAGCCGCGGCGCCTCCACCGTGACCGCGTCCACCACCGGCGCCAGCCGCAGCAGCGACTGCAATTCACCATCTATATAAAGACGCCCAACCTGCAGCTGCGGGGTTTGGACCGGGTCGTCGGTGGCCGCCGCCACCGCCAGGTCACTGACCGTGAGTTCCAGGGTCCAGGGCAGGAAGTCGATGCGGCCGATGGTGACCACACGGCCGAGCGCCTCGCTGGCCATTTTTTGGGCAAAGTGTTTGGCCAGCGGCGGCACCGCCAGCCAGGCCACCAGCCACACCAGGGCCAGCACACCCGCCCCCACCGCGGCACGCCGCACCCATGGCTTGTTTTTGCTTTGTGTCCAGAACGTCATGCGGGGATTTTGCGTGAGAAATGCCGGCCTGCAAGCACCCGCCGCGGCCGGCCATGGCTTTTTCCCAGGGGCAACCCGGAGCGAACCCGCCAAAAGAAAGCCCGGTGGGCGGCCTTCAGCCAATCCACCGGGCTTGGCGGGGAGCGCGAGCGCCTTTCCGCCTGGGGTCGCAGGGTGGAGTTGAACGTCCACCCGTGCGGTGAAAGCAAGAGATTGCTTTCATAAAGTGCCGGGCTTTGGGCCTGGCAGAGCACCTGTCACAGACAGGTGAATGAACGATAGTCGCCGCCCGGTGGCATTGCAAATCGGCGTTTTTATAAAAGCCGGCGGGCTGATTGTGAAAATTGGCTTGACAGCGGCACGCGCAACGGGGTGGGGATGCCACTCTAAGTTAGGCGGCCCAAACAGCCCTCTACCACCATGAAAGTGCATGATTAACGCATTTGATATACTTGACCCGATATTTGAATCCTTTCAAAATCAAAAAACGCTCAAGTTTTTGAGTCCGTTGAGAATTCGCCGCCTGTCCCAGGCCCTGTCGAGTCACTGCAGGCAAAGCAGTAGTTTGATGGCGTACCCACCCAGACGGCGGTCTCCGTTTGCACCTGCTGCAAGCACCGAGACCGCCGCGAGATGAGGAATTGCTATGACCGCTTTCGCACAATTCGCCGATGGCCTGCGGGCCATCACCGCCAACACCGTGAACGCCTTTTTCAAGGTCAGCCACAACGGGTTTGCCCTGATCGGCCTCGCCATGGCCTTCACCGGCATCACCTTGGCCACGCAACCCGAGCTGCGCCAGAGCCTGGAACTGCGTGTCACCGCCTGGTTGCAAGAGCGCCAGTACGACCTGCTGGGCATGGAAGCCCGGCCGGATGCGGTGGAACGCGCCACCGCGCTGGACCCCAAGGCCCTGCCCAAACCGCAGGCCTCGGTGGCCTACTGGCTGAGCCAGAAGTACCGCGTCGCCCCCGAGCCCCTGGGCGCACTGGTGGCCGAGGCCTACCAGATCGGGGTCAAGGTCAAGGTCGAGCCCACGCTGCTGCTGGCCATCATGGCCATCGAGTCGGGTTTCAACCCGTTTGCCCAGAGCCCGGTGGGCGCCCAGGGCTTGATGCAGGTCATGACCCGGGTGCACAGCGACAAATACGACAACTTCGGCGGCGTGCACGCCGCTTTTGACCCGGTCACCAACCTGCGGGTCGGTGCCAAGGTGCTGCAGGACTGCATTGCCCGGGCCGGCTCGGTCGAAGGCGGTCTGCGGCAGTACGTGGGTGCCGGCGCCAACGGCGATGGCGGCTATGTGGCCAAGGTGATGTCCGAATTCGGGCGACTGCAGCAGGTCGCGTCGGGCCGGTCGGTGCCGATTGCGGCACCGCAGCAAGTGGCCGTGGTCGCCCTGCCCGCACCGGCTGCCGCCGCGCAAAGCGTTCATGCGATCGATCCCACCCTGGCGGAGACCGAGCCCAAGGCCGTTCCGGTGGCCCCGGCCCGCCCAGTGGTGGGCGCCCCGGCCAAGCCGGTGGCGGTCAACAAGACCCTGACCCCGCCCAAAGCGCTGCCCCAGGCCGCGCCAGACACCGCCATCGCCGCCTCCTGAGCCACCGCAAAGCCCCGGCTTCTGAGCAGAGGGCAGGCGCTCGGCTACACTTCAGGGGCACGCAACTGGCGATAGGCGCAACACCCGCACGGGCCGTTGGCGCTGACGTGGGGCCACCACTGGGAAGCGTGCCGTCGGCCACCGCCATGCGGGCCGGCGATCAGCCGTTCGCCTGGGCAGCCCTTGTTTCATGCAAGGACCACGTTCTGCAGGACTGCCGTCATGTTTCAACGCAACATTCTCATTGAGCAAACCGATCCCCAGCTGTGGGCCGCCATCCAGGCCGAGCACGCCCGCCAAGAACACCACATCGAGCTGATTGCCAGCGAAAACTACGCCTCGCCGGCCGTCATGGCCGCCCAGGGCACCCAGCTCACCAACAAATACGCCGAAGGCTACCCCGGCAAGCGCTACTACGGTGGTTGCGAGCATGTGGACGTGGCCGAGCAGCTGGCGATCGACCGCGTCAAGCAGTTGTTTGGCGCCGACGCGGCCAACGTGCAGCCGCATTGCGGCGCCTCGGCCAACGAAGCCATCTTCCTCGCCTTCCTGAAGCCCGGTGACACCATCATGGGCATGAGCCTGGCCGAAGGCGGCCACCTCACGCACGGCATGCCGCTGAACATGAGCGGCAAATGGTTCAACGTGGTCAGCTACGGCCTGAACGACAAAGAAGAAATCGACTACGACGCGATGGAGCGCAAGGCCCACGAGTCCAAGCCCAAATTGATCGTGGCCGGCGCCTCGGCCTACAGCCTGCGCATCGACTTCGAGCGCTTTGCCAAGGTGGCCAAGGACGTCGGCGCCATTTTCATGGTCGACATGGCCCACTACGCCGGCCTGATCGCTGCTGGCGTCTACCCCAACCCGGTGCCGTTTGCCGACGTGGTGACCTCCACCACCCACAAAAGCCTGCGCGGCCCGCGCGGCGGCATCATCCTGATGAAGGCCCAGCACGAGAAGGCCGTCAACAGCGCCATCTTCCCCGGCCTGCAGGGCGGCCCGCTGATGCACGTGATCGCCGCCAAGGCCGTGGCCTTCAAGGAAGCGCTGGACCCGTCGTTCAAGGTGTACCAGCAGCAGGTGCTGAAGAACGCCCAAATCGTGGCCGAGACGCTGACCCAGCGTGGCCTGCGCATCGTCAGCGGCCGCACCGAGAGCCACGTGATGCTGGTGGATTTGCGCGCCAAGGGCATCACCGGCAAGGAAGCCGAGGCCGTGTTGGGCAGTGCCCACATGACCATCAACAAGAACGCCATCCCCAACGACCCCGAAAAGCCCATGGTCACCAGCGGCGTGCGCATCGGCACCCCGGCCATGACCACCCGCGGCTTCAAGGACGAGGAAGCGCGTTTGACGGCCAACCTGATCGCCGACGTGCTGGACAACCCCCGCGACGAAGCCAACATCGCCGCGGTGCGTGCCAAGGTCAATGCCTTGACCGCCCGCTTCCCGGTTTACGGCTGAGCCTCCCGATGCGCTGCCCCTTCTGTAGCCACGCGGAAACCCAGGTGGTCGAGACGCGGGTGGCGGAAGACGGTGACTTCATTCGCAGGCGGCGCCAGTGCGGCGCCTGCGACAAGCGCTTCACCACCTACGAGCGGCCGGAAGTCAACTTTCCGGCCATCGTCAAAAAAGACGGCCGGCGCATCGACTACGAGCGCGTCAAGCTGCTGGCCTCGATGAACCTGGCGCTGCGCAAGCGGCCGGTCAGCACCGAGCAGGTCGACGGCGCCATCGAGCGCATCGAAGAAAAGCTGCTCAACCTGGGGCTGCGCGAGATCGCCTCCAGCCGGCTGGGCGAGCTGGTGATGCGCGAGCTGAAAAAGCTCGACAAGGTGGCCTACGTGCGCTTTGCCTCGGTGTACCGCAGCTTCGAGGACATCGACGAGTTCCGCACGCTGGTCGACGAGGTCAGCAAGTAGCCTCTGGCCGGGCGGTCAGCCAGTGCTGCAAGGCGTGGCACCGCTGCCAGCCCCCGGGTCGCAAAGGCGGGGCCGTCCCACCCGGCTGACGATGATGGCCCGCTCCCGCGGCACCATGCCATTGCTGGCCAGGGTTGTCAGCCACAGGCTGCCGTTGGGCGTGGTCGCACCGGCCTCGCGGCCCGGGTAGACCTTGGCAAAACCCAGCGGGCTGTACGAAAAATACGGTTTGGCAATGGCGAAAGGCCCCGAGGTCTTGCCGCTGCCGCTGACCACTGCCACCAGGCCACGCAAATCCGGCTGGGCCGCACAGCCAACCAGGGTGGCGCTGCCGCTGTACTGGCCCGAGTTGTCGTTGTCGACAAACACACACCAACCGTCGAGCCAGCTGAAGCGGGTGGCGGACGGGCCCTGGATTTCCTGCCAGGGCACCACCAGCACCGGCTTGCCCAGGCGCATGGCCTCCGACCGGGCCTGCAGCAGGGTGGACAGGAAATCGCTGGCCGCGGTGCTCAGCCGCTGGTTCAGCACCCAACTGCGGTAAGACGGCACGGCCAGCCGGATCAGCACCACCAGAATGGCCACCACAACCATCAACTCCACCAACGTGACCCCACGCCGACGGCCCCGCAGGTGAGACGGCGCCCTCATTTCCAGCATTTCTCCGGGTGGCTGCCCGAGCAGCCCTTCGCGCCGTCGCTTCGCAGGTGGATCGCCCCCACCTCGGTGTCGGTGTGCTGGGGGCTGCCGGTCACCGTCACACACACCGACAAAGCCAGCGCGCCGCTGCAGGGCCCGGCCGAGAGGGTGCAGGCGCTGCCGGCGGGCGTGTCACCGGAAAAGGTTTTCAGGTTCACCGCGGCGCTGCTGGCATAGGCCAGGTAGCTGTTGTGCTGGGTGTAGTGGCGCTCCTGCTGTTGCATGGCCTGCATCACCGCGCTGCGGCATTCGATGCGCTTGGCCCGCAGCACATGGCCCACATAGCTCGGGTAGGCCAGCTGGGCCAGCAAGGCCACCACTGCCACGGTGACCATCACCTCGACCAGCGTGAATCCACAGGGCTTCATGGCGGTGGTCAAGGGGTGGGACATGGTGGGGCTGAAGGCTATTGGAATTGGCTGATCTCGCGCCAGCTCATCCGCCCGCCCAGCTTGCTGACCGGGGTCCGGGTCAGCACCACGCCGCCGGCACCGGCGCTGACGGTGGTGACGGTGTCCGTGACCACATACCGTCCGGTGGCATCGCGGCTGGACCAGGCGGCCGTGCCCTCCATCAGCCCCACCGCAGCGCCCACATGGCCCAGCCCACCGTCGCCCGCGGCGCGGGTCAGCACCGTGGTGGCCAGCGACTGGCCCGACAGCGGGTTCAGCCGGTAGGTGTTGAAACGGCCCGTGGCCGCGCAGAGGTCGCCGCCGGGAAGGCTGGAATTCAGTGCCACCACCCCACCCAGGGCACTGGGATCGACCGTCAGGCGCTCTGCGCTGCCAGGGAAATCGGCATACCACCCACGGGCCTCGGCGGTGGACCGGCCGTAGTGGAAATCCGCCCCGCTGAGCGTGGCGGCCAGCCCCGCCGATACGGCCGGTGTGATGCGGCGGGCCACCAGGCCGTTCACGCCGGCCGTGCCGCTGCCGCTGGCGGCCCGCCTCAGTGTCTGGCCGTCGGCAGCGTCCCAGACGCCGTAGAGGCTTTGCGCGCCCGTGACCCAGGCGTCGCGGGACTCCAGCCACTGGCCGGTGCCAAACACCAGCTGGTGGCCGCCCTGCGGGTGCGGGCCGACCCAGGGTGCGACGGTGATGGGCTGGCGGCCGCCACCGCTGTCGGTGGCGACAAACAGCACCGAAGCCACCGCAGAACCGGTCCAGTTGGTAGACGGGCTGGACAGGTCGAACTTCCACAGGTTGCCTTGCAAATCGCCGGCGTAGGCGGCCAGGGCATTGCCCTTGGGGCCCAGCGCAATGCCGGGCATGGCCAGGCCCTTGGCCGCGGTGGGGGAGGTGAACGTGCTGTCGTTGGCAATCAACTTGAAGTAGTTGCCGTTCAGCACCCAGGCCTCGGTGGGTGATTTTTCCAGCGACAGCAGGAACAGCACCTGCCGGCCGGTGTCGCTGGCGTGGCTGTCGCTGGCGTAGTTGTTGTAGCCCGACGAGGCCAGCACAAACCACCGGAGCGCCGGTGCCGTGGCCGCCGCGCCGGCGGTGGCCAGCTGCACGATGCGGGGCGCCGCCACCAGGTTGCCCATGTCGGGGTCGTCGGCGTCGGTGAACTCCCACAGCACATGGGCCGCGCCAAAACGGTCGGGCTCTGTCACGTCCAGCGCGTACAGCCCTTGCGCGCCGCCACCCATGCCACCGGCCAGCACCGTGGCCCAGCCCACGGCACCGGTGCTGGGGCGGTGCACCCTGGCCTCGTCCACCGTCAGGCCGCCATCGACCAACGCGGTTTTCACGTAGGCCGGGTCGGTCAGCCGGTTGAGCTTGCCGGACACGGCCCGCGGCACATAGGCAAACAGCTCGCGGCCGTTGGTGGCATCCGACGCGTCGTCGGCGGCACGAAAGGCGTGCAGCATGCCGTCGTTGGCGCCGACGTAGAGCGTGGGCACGCGGGCGCTGTGGGCGGCCATGAACGCCGCGTAGCCGGTGTCGCTCACCAAGGGACTGGGCGGCCCCTTGAGCCGCAGGGAGGCCGGGGCCATGTCGCCCAGCACGCTGGTGCGCGGCCGGAACAGGTTGGCCTCCTGGCTGCGATCCCCGCGCAGGTAGTTCAGCCGCTGCTGCCCCAGGGTGTCGGACTCCACCACGCCGGTGGCCGGGTGGGTTTTCAGCGCGGTCTGCACCGCCGCATCGAGGTGGTCCCAGGCAAAGGCCACACCGGCCGAGGCGCTGCGGCTGTGGGTGAAGATCTTGCGGTTGGCAGCGGTGGGCACCGGCGCCAGAGTGGGGGTGTGGGGCTGGAGGCCGGTCAGGATCTGGCCTGCATCCCAGGTGGGCAGGGTGCTGGCCTCGGTCTGCTGGGTGTCGGTGTTGTGGCGGAGCTCGTTGCGCACCACCGTGCCAGAGGCCTCGGCCAGGTTGGAGAAGGTCCGGTACACCGCCGCGCTGCTGTGGCTGGCGTTCAAGCGGGGGGCGCTGACGGCCACCCCCGCCGCCAGGCCATTGGCCTGGCTGGCGGCGGCAAACACCTTTTGGATGGCCATCAGCAAGCGCTCGGGCTGGCCCACCAGGGCATAGCCACTGGGGGCAGTGGACGCATCGGCGGCCAGCCACTCGCGGTCGGTGGCGCTCAGTCCCCCAACCAGGTGGGCCTGGAAGGGGTTGCCCTCGCCGCTGTGGAAACGGCCATCGGCGCCCGCATCGGCAAAGCCGCCGTACTTGCCAGTCAGGTAGAGCGCGCGTGAACGCACCAGGCTGCCGTTGCCACCCTCGTCGGCATCGAGCACCCAGGTGCGAACCCGGGCCTGTGGCCTGTCGGGCCGGATGGCCTGGGTGTTGGCCCAATAGGCCAGGCCCGCCTGCAGGTAGCTGGCACCGTCACCGAAGGTGCTGCTTTCCAGCGCGTTGTAGGGCGACCCGCTCTGCACGCCGGTGGCGCCGGCGCTGGCGTTGCCATTGGCCGCGCGCGTCACGCCCTGGGCATCGGTGTAGCTCACCGTGCCGTTGGTTTCGAAACTCGACACCACCCGGGTCCAGGTGTCGGCGTTCAGCGTGACACTCTGGCCGCCCACCGTCCAGGTGTCGGCCGCCCGGCTTTGGCCGCCGATGCGGCTGCCCGGCAAGGCAGCGTCCCTGGACGGGTTGGCACCCCCGACCAGCACCGCGTGGTTGCGCTGGCAGCCGGTCTGCATCGGGTCGGTCCAGGCGGTGTAGGCCGGGTAACCGCCCAGCAGGCTGGGTGTGAGGTCGGCCACCGCGTCGGCCGAGGGCCCGGTCTGGCCCTGGAAATAGCGGATGGCCTCGTAGAGCAACTCACCCACCGGCTGGCGCCGCTTATAGAGGTCGGGGTCGGCCGTCAGTCGCCCGAGCCGGTTGATGTAGTGGATCACCCCGCTGTGGGGCTGGCCCGCCTCGCTGGCGGTGTCCAGGGGCTTGGCGACCAGCACCCCGGTGGTGGCATCCCATTCGCTGTGCGCGTTGGCCGACACCGCGCCGCTGACCGAGGTCAGCCGGGGCCCGGTGAACTTCATCGGTGCCCGCAGCACCCCGCCGTGCCGGCTGCCCTCGCCCGCGGTCTGCCAGTCGGCCGCATCGTTGAGGTAGGCAAACACCGCCAGGCGCAGCCGGTCGGCGTGTTTCTGGACCGCGCCCACCGGCTTGTGCTGGCCATTGGCCTGCTTCTGGCACAGTTCGGGCCGGCGCGGGCCTTCGGTGGGGCTGCACACCAGCACCCTGGCTTTGAAGCGGCCGGTGACCGTGGTGGACGGCGACAGCGTGCTGGCCACCGCGAGGTTGGCATTGGCCCCGGGTGCGGCACAGCTGCCCGTGTCGGTGTCACCAAAGTAAATCTCGTCCTTGCAGGCCTTTACCACCACCGGTGTGCGGTTGTCGAAGGGCGTGACCCGTGGCGTCAGCGGGCTGCCGGCCGGCAGCACGAATTTTTCCCACAGCCTGGCGCCGGTGTCGTAGCCGCTGTCGCCGTCATAAAAATTGGTGTTGCGGGCCCCGCTGGTGTCGGACGGCAACACGGCCCGCTGCAGCACCGTGCGAGGGGTGGCCGCGTCGGCTGGTGCTTCATCGATGACGCGGTCACCACCGGTCAGGCCCAGCCGCAGGATGTCCAGCCAGGCGGTGTTGACGAAATTCAGGAAGTTGCCGCTGAAGCCCTGCCCGGTGCCCGGCAGGTTGCAGGCATGCTCGGCGTCGGTGTCGCCGCTGGGCTCGAAGTAACCGTCGCTGGACGTCCCGTGGTAGCCATAGCAGCTGTTCGCATGGTGGTAGCCCAGGTAGGTGGTGGCCGGGTCGTAGCCGGCCGAACGGTTGCGGTAGGCCGCGCCGGCGCTGGTGAAGTCCAGTGCCAGCAGCAGTGCCAGGTTGGACACCTCGGTGCCATTCGGCTGCGGCCCACCCTGCAGGTCCAGCGTGACCCGGCTCGATTGCGCCACCGAACCGGTGACCAGACACACCCAGCAGACCAGGGCCGGCCACGCCACCAGGCCCCGCATGTCAGCAGCCCGAACCCGGCCGGTGGGCCGGCTTGTAGACCAGGGTCTGCAACAGCACCTGGGTCTCCGGACGGCTGCCAAAGCCCATGGCGGTGACCAGGTAGGCGTCGTCGGTGCCCACCGGCACCCGGGCAGGCCCCAGCACGGTGGCCGTGACCCGCTCCACGGTGTAACGCGGCAGCTTGGCCGGCAGCCCGCTGCGGCCGGACGGCAGGCTTCGGCCGGTGAACTGCCCGTACTGCACGGTCTGGTTGGCCGCCGCCGTGCCGACATCGGCCAGGTAGCGGGCCTTGACATCGCGCCAGGCCTCGCCCGGCAAGCCCAGGGCGGTGCACAGGCCGACCTGTTGGCCCTGGCCACAGCCGGGCACAAAGTCCAGGGCGCTCGGGGCAATGGAGGCCACCGACCGGGGCAGGAAGCCGCAGGTGCGGCTGGCCGGATGGGTGTTGGGCCCCAGGGTGTCGAGTTCGGCATCGAGCAGGGCCGCCTCGGCGCTCTGGAAAGCGATCTGCCGGTCCTGGTCATTGCGGGCAGAACGCTCGCCGTGCAGCGACAACCGGACCGACAACAGCCCCACGGTGAACACCACCGACAACACCACCATCACGACCACCAGGCTGGCACCGCGCGCCGCCTTCCACCCCGCGGACACGCTGGGCCGAGCAGGCAAGCGGGGGCCGGCAGCGGTGGTCACAACGGGTTGCGCAGGCTGACGGTGAAGGTCACCACGCGCCGCAAGCGGCCGTCGTTGCCCACGCTGAATGTGGCGCCCGGGTCGGTCGCCGCGGCCAGCGTGAACAGCCCGCCCAGCGGCTGGTGGGTGGCGGTGGTGTCGGCCACCGCCACACGCTGGGGCGAACGCAGCACCAGACCCACCCGCACCACACGCACCGCCGACCAGGCCAGCACCGGGTTGGGGTGAAGCGCGTCGACCTGCTGGGCCGTCAGCCACTGGTCGGCCACCGTGTCGCCGTTGGTGTCGGTGCCGTACAGCAGTTGTAAGACCTCCACCCCACGCACCATCACCTCGCTGGCGAAACCACCGGCGCTGGTTTGGTACTTGCAGCGCAACTCGGGCTCGCTGGTGGCGGAAGTCCGGCGCACATCGAACACGCTGTAAGCCCGGTCGTTTGCCACCGTGGTGGCGGCCTGCGGGCGGCCCAGACAGTCCACCATGCTGCCATCGGCACCCATGGCGTTGCTGGCGCCCTGAAAGCGCACCACCAGGGTGTCGCTGTGGTTGACACGGTTGCTGGCGCGGTCATGCTGGCCATGGTCCAGGTCGCTCCCGGTGGCCGAGTTGTTGTGGCCACGCAGGTCGGGCTCGCCGTCGATGGACCCAGCGGCCAGACCCTCGCGAACCAGGCTTTGCTTCAGCGGGTCGGGCGTCCATTGGTAATTCTGGTAGCCGGCCTGCTGCAGGCTCTTGGTCAGGACCTCGGTGAGAAAACGCCCACTGTCCTGCAGCTGGACCATGGCCTCCTGGGTGTCGCGGCTGCGGCCTACTCCGAGGTACAGCGACATGGCGGCAATGACGGTGGTGCTGGCCACCACCACCGCCACCAGCAGCTCCACCAGGGTCAGCCCGGCCTGCCGCGCCGTCACTCGGCCGCCCCCATGACACCGACCAGCACCAGCTGCGGCCGCGCGGCCAACGCCGTCAGCGCCAGCCCGCCACGCTCCTCCAGGTCACGCCGGTCGGTCCAGCCGAGCTTGATGGCCAGCCCCTCGCCGCCGCCGTCGCAGGCCCAGCGGGCCTGGCCATCGGCCTCTCGCGGGCTGGCGTCATGGCAGGTCACGGCCCGGCCCGCCGGCAGCTGCGCTTTCACCCGGGCCACCCAGTCCGCCACCTGCAGCGCCGCCATCTGCGCGCCGTTGCAGGCCGTGACCCGGCAATCCACCGCCGGCAGGCCGACGTAGCTCGCCGGGTCGTCGGAGTCGAACAGATAGGGATTGCTCACCATGCCAGCGGCCCCGGGGTTGGCCCGCACCAGTTCACCAAAGTCCCGGGCCAGCGTGGTGGCGGCAGAGGCATGGGCCGACAGCTGGTTGCTGCGCTGGCTGGCCAGTTGCAGGCTGCCCATGGCCAGCAGGCCGAGGGCCAGCAGTGCGATGGCCACCATCACCTCGATCAGCGAGAATCCGCGCAGCGGTTGCCTTGTCGCCCGGAAAGATGCCTTTGTACCCATTGCCAAAGCCTAGAAAAATGCCCGCCCTTCACGCAAGCAGCGCCCGCGTCAGCGGTCCATCGGGATCGACAGGCGGTGCCGCGCCAAACCACGGCCCGCGCCAATGAGCGGCACCGACAACGCCCTGCCCTGGGCCATGGCCGAGGCCTTGGAACAGGCCTGTCAGGCGCGTCTTTTGTGCCCGCCCAACCCGGCCGTGGGCGCGCTGCTGGTGGGGGCCGATGGCCAGGTGCTGGGCCGTGGCCACACCCAGCGTCGGGGCGAGGCCCATGCCGAAATCATGGCCTTGCGCGACGCCGCGACCCAAGGTCACAGCCCACGGGGCGCGACGCTGTACGTGACGCTGGAGCCCTGCGCCCACCACGGCCGCACCCCACCCTGCTGCGACGCGGTGGTGGCCGCTGGCGTGGCCCGGGTGGTGGCGGCGATGGCCGACCCCAATCCGCTGGTGGCCGGCCAGGGCCTGGCGCGATTGCAAGCCGCTGGCATCGCGGTGGAAGTGGGCCCGGGCGCGGCCGAGGCCCGCGAACTGAACATCGGGTTTTTCTCGCGCATGGTGCGCGGCCTGCCCTGGGTGCGGATGAAGTTGGCAGCCTCGCTGGACGGCACCACCGCGCTGGCCAACGGCGTCAGCCAGTGGATCACCGCCGAGCCGGCGCGCGCCGACGGCCATGCCTGGCGGGCCCGGGCCTGCGCGGTGCTGACCGGTGTGGGCACGGTGCTGGAAGACAACCCCTTGCTCGATGTGCGGCTGCACCCCACACCGCGCCAGCCCGACCTGGTGATGGTCGACAGCCGGCTGGAAACCCCGCCCGACGCCCGGCTGTTCGGCCCGGCACGCCGGGTGCTGATTTACGCCGCCGTGCCCGACGCGGCCCGCCAGCAGGCGCTGGAGGCCCGAGGTGCCACTGTGGTCTACCGGCCGGGTGCCAACGACAAGGTCGACCTGGCCGCCCTGCTGCGCGACCTGGCGGCGCGCGAGGTCAATGAACTGCATGTGGAAGCCGGCCACAAACTCAATGGCTCGCTGCTCAAGGCCGGGCTGGTGGACGAGTTGCTGGTCTACCTGGCGCCCAAGCTGCTGGGCCCCGGCCTGGGCCTGGCCGCCCTGCCCGCCTTGAACACGTTGGACGGCGCCTTGCCGCTGGTTTTCCACTCGGTCGAAACCGTGGGCAGCGACCTGCGGGTGCTGGCCCGGGTGGCTGGGCGCCAGGCTTTTTAGGGCCTCCCCCCGGCCAGGGGCCGGATTCCCTGCGAAAATGCCGCATGTTCACCGGAATCATCACCGGCGTGGGGCGCATCGCCGCCGTCCACGACCTTGGAAGCTCTTCACAACACGGCAAACGCCTGACCATCGTCACACCGGCGGGTTACCTGGACGACGTCGGCCTGGGCGACAGCATCGCGCTCAACGGCGCCTGCATGACGGTCACCTCGCTGGACCTGCCGCAATCGCAGTTCACCGTGGACATCTCGGCCGAGTCGCTGGACAAAACCACCGGCCTGGCCCAGACCGCCCGCATCAACCTCGAAAAAGCCCTGCGCGCCCACGACCGGCTGGGTGGCCACATCGTCTCCGGCCATGTGGACGGCATCGGCCAGGTGGCCTTTTTCGCGCCGCTGGGCGAGAGCTGGGAACTCCGCATCCTGGCGCCCACCGCGCTGGGCAAGTACCTGGCCTACAAGGGCTCCATCACCGTCAACGGCGTCAGCCTCACCGTCAACCGTATCGCCGACAGTGCCCAGGGCACCGAGGTCAGCATCAACCTGATTCCCCACACGGTGGAAAACACCGCGCTGGGCGAATTGAAGGCGGGCAGCCAGGTCAACCTCGAGATTGACCTGATCGCACGCTACGTCGAACGCATGCTCAAGGATTTGAAATGAACACCCCCACCCTGACCGGCATCTCGCCGGTGGAAGAGATCGTGGCCGACATGAAGGCCGGCCGCATGGTGATCCTGGTCGATGAAGAAGACCGCGAGAACGAAGGCGACCTGGTGCTGGCCGCCGAGCATGTCACGCCCGAAGCCATCAACTTCATGGCCCGCTTCGGACGCGGCCTGATCTGTCTGACGCTGACCCGCGAGCGTTGCGAGCTGCTGAAGCTGCCGCCCATGGTGGCGCGCAACGGCACGAAGATGGGCACGGCCTTCACCGTCTCCATCGAGGCCGCCGAAGGCGTGACCACCGGCATCTCGGCCGCCGACCGGGCCCGCACCGTGCAGGCCGCGGTGGCGCCGCAGGCCCTGGCCAGCGATCTGGTGCAGCCCGGCCACATCTTCCCGCTGCAGGCGGTGGACGGCGGCGTGCTGATGCGCGCCGGCCACACCGAGGCCGGCTGCGACCTGGCCGCCATGGCTGGCTGCGCACCGTCGGCGGTGATCTGCGAGATCATGAAGGACGACGGCACCATGGCCCGGCTGCCCGACCTGCAGGTCTTTGCCGCCGAGCATGGCCTGAAAATCGGCACCATCGCCGATTTGATCCAGCACCGCAGCCGCAACGAAACCCTGGTGGAAAAAGTGGGCAGCCGGCCCGTCCACACCGCCTTTGGTGACTTCACCGCCCACGCCTTCACCGACAAGGCCAGCAACTCGGTGCACCTGGCTCTGGTCAAGGGCGAATGGGCCCCCAGCGACGCGGTGGTGGTGCGGGTGCACGAGCCGATGTCGGTGTTCGACGCGCTGGAGGTCGGCCGGCCCATGCACTCCTGGAGCCTGGACGCCAGCCTGCAACGCATCGCCCAGGAGGGCAAGGGCGTGGCCGTGCTGCTGAACTGCGGCGAGTCCACCGAGCAGCTGCTGGCCCAGTTTGCCGGCACCGCCCGCGCCAGCCAGGCGCCCGAGCGCGGCCGGGTGGATTTGCGCACCTATGGCGTGGGCGCGCAAATCCTGCGCGACTGCGGCGTGCAGCGCATGACGCTGCTGGGCAACCCGCGGCGCATGCCCAGCATGGCTGGCTACGGCCTCGAAATCACCGGCTACCTCAGCCACTGAAACCAGGAAACCCCATGTTTGGCGCAGACAAAGGCACGGCTGACCGCACCGACGGCAGCAAACTCTGGGTGGGCATCGTCCAGGCCCGCTTCAACGAAGGCATCACCAACGCGCTGGCCGAGGCCTGCAAGGCCGAGCTGCTGGCGCTGGGCGTGAGCGACAAACACATCGTCCATGTGCGGGTGCCTGGTGCGCTGGAGGTGCCGGTGGCGCTGCAGGCCATGGCCGAACAGAACCGCTTTGACGCGCTGATCGCGCTGGGCTGCATCATCCGCGGCGAAACCTACCATTTCGAGCTGGTGGCCAACGAGTCCGGCGCCGGCGTCAGCCGCGTGTCACTCGACTACCAGCTGCCGGTGGCCAATGCCATCCTCACCACCGAAGACCTGCCCCAGGCCATCGCCCGCCAGACCGACAAGGGCCGCGACGCGGCCCGGGTGGCGGTGGAGATGGCCAATTTGCTGACCGAGCTTGCATGACCGACACCCCCTCTTCCCCCACCCCGCCGCGCCCGCCGGCCCAGAAACGCACCGGGCTGACCAGCACCGGCGCGCGCAAGGCCTCGGCCAAACCGGCCCGCAGCCGGGCCCGCGAGTTTGCGCTGCAGGGCCTGTACCAGTTCCTGGTGGGCCGCAACGCCGCCAGCGACATCGACACCTTCACCCGCGACCTGGCCGGCTTCCACAAGGCCGACTCGGCCCATTACGACGCCCTGCTGCACGGCTGCATTGAGCAGGCCGAGGCGCTGGACGCCTTGATCGTGCCGCTGCTCGACCGCACGCTGGCCGAGATCTCGCCCATCGAACACGCGGTGATGTGGATGGGCGCCTACGAGCTGCAGCATTGCCTGGACGTGCCCTGGCGCGCCGTGCTCAACGAGTGCATCGAGCTGGCCAAGGAATTCGGTGGCACCGACGGCCACAAGTACGTCAACGGCGTGCTGAACAAGCTGGCCCCCCGCCTGCGCAGCGCCGAGGTGGCGGCCGAGCCCCAGCGATGAGGATTTCCGCGCGGGCCCAGCGCGTCCAGCCCTTCTATGTGATGGAAGTGGCCAAGGCGGCGGCCGCGCTGTCGGCCCAGGCCGGGGGCCAGGGCCGGCCGATGATTCACCTGAACATGGGCGAGCCCGATTTCTCGGCCCCGCCCTTGGTGCAGGAGGCTGCCATCCGGGCCGTGCGCGACGGCCGCACCCGCTACACCGACGCCACCGGCCTGGGGCCGTTGCGCGAACGCATCAGCGACTGGTACCGCAGCCGCTTCGGCGTGGCGGTGCCGGCCAGCCGCATCGTCGTCACCGCCGGCGCCTCGGCCGCGCTGCAGCTGGCCTGCCTGGCCTTGATCGAGGCTGGCGACGAGGTGCTGATGCCCGACCCCAGCTACCCCTGCAACCGCCAGTTCGTCAGTGCCGCCGAAGGTCAGGCCAAGCTGCTGCCGGTGGGCGCAGCCCAGCGCTTCCAGCTCAGCGCCGACCTGGTGGCCGAGCACTGGACGCCGGGCCGCACCCGCGGCGTGCTGCTGGCCTCGCCGTCCAACCCCACCGGCACCTCCATCGAGCCTGACGAGCTGCGCCGCATCCACCAGGCGGTGGGCCAGCGCGGCGGCGTGACCCTGATCGACGAGATCTACCTGGGCCTGAGCCACGACCCACGCTTCGGCCAGACTGCGCTGGCCATCGACGACCAGGTCATCAGCATCAACAGCTTCAGCAAGTACTTCAACATGACCGGCTGGCGGCTGGGCTGGCTGGTGGTGCCCGAGGTGTTGGTGCCGGTGATCGAGCGGCTCGCGCAAAACCTGTTCATCTGCCCCAGCACCGTGTCCCAGCACGCGGCCCTGGCCTGCTTCGAGCCCGCCAGCCTGGCCGAGTACGAGCGCCGCCGCGCCGAGTTCAAGGCCCGACGCGACTTCTTCATCCCGGCCCTGCAGTCGCTGGGCCTGGACGTGCCGGTGGTGCCCGACGGCGCCTTCTACGCCTGGGCCGACTGCCGGGCCATCTGCGCCCGCCTGGGCGTGGCCGACAGCTGGGAACTGGCCTTTGCGCTGCTGGAACGGGCCCAGGTGGCGGTGGCCCCGGGGCGTGATTTCGGCCAGGCCGACACCGGCCACTTCATCCGCTTCTCCACCGCCAGCGCGATGGACCAGCTGCAAACCGCAGTGGAGCGCCTGCGTGCCTTGCTGGACCAGGGGCCACTTACCCCGGGGACAGGCCATGGCGTTTGAGTTCCCAGTCCGGGTGTATTGGGAAGACACCGATGCCGGTGGCATCGTCTTCTACGCCAACTACCTGAAGTTTTTCGAGCGCGCCCGCACCGAGTGGCTGCGCTCGCTGGGCCTGGAGCAGCAGCGGCTGCGCGAGCAGACCGGCGGCATGTTTGTGGTCAGCGACACCACGGTGCGCTACCTGCACCCAGCCCGGCTGGACGACCGCCTGAGTGTCAGCGCCGAGCTGGTGGAGAAAGGCCGCGCCTCGCTGGTGATTGCCCAGCGCGCGCTCCTGAATCCGGAGCAGGGCGATGCGATAATGGTGAGTGAAGGCCGCATCCGCATTGGGTGGGTCGACGCGGCCACCCTGCGGCCAGCAAGAATACCGAGCATCATTTTGGAAGCGTTGCAATGAACCAAGACATGTCCATCATCACCCTGATCGTCCACGCCAGCTGGGTGGTGCAGGCCGTCATGCTGTTGCTGGCGGTGGTGTCCATCGCCAGCTGGGCGGCCATTTTCACCAAGGTGTTTTCGCTCAAGCGCATCCGCGCCCGCAACGCCGATTTCGAGCGCAATTTCTGGTCGGGCACCAGCCTCAACGATTTGTTCACCGCCGCCGCCCAGGCCGGCCGCGACGCCAGCCCGATGGAACGCATTTTTGCCAGCGGCATGCGCGAGTACCAAAAGCTGCGTGAGCGCCGCATCACCGACGCCTCGGCACTGCTCGAAGGCGCCCGCCGCGCCATGCGCGCCAGCTACCAGCGCGAGATGGATGTGGCCGAAACCAGCCTGCCCTTCCTCGCCACGGTGGGTTCGGTGTCGCCTTACGTCGGCCTGTTCGGCACGGTGTGGGGGATCATGCACGCCTTCACCGGCCTGGCCGCGCTGGAATCGGTGACGCTGTCGGCCGTGGCACCCGGCATTGCCGAAGCCCTGGTGGCCACCGCCATCGGCCTGTTCGCCGCCATCCCCGCGGTGGTGGCCTACAACCGCTTCTCGCACGATGTCGACCGCGTCTCCAACGCGCTGGAGACCTTCATGGAAGAGTTCTCCAACATCCTGCACCGCAACCTCGGCGGCCAGCAGGCACCGTTGGCGCACTGACCCTCACCCAAGGACGATAGCCATGCCCGCAGTCGCATCCCGAGGCCGTGGAAGACGCGCCGTCAGTGAAATCAACATGGTGCCCTTCATCGACGTGATGCTGGTGCTGTTGATCATCTTCATGGTCACCGCGCCGCTAATCACGCCCAGCCTGATTGACCTGCCCAGCGTGGGCAAGGCCAACAAGCAGCCCGACACCGTCATCCAGATCATCATCAACAAGGACGAGTCCCTGGAGATGCGCATCAAGGAGAAGTCGACCTCGCTGGGCGCGGCCGACATCGCAGCCTCGGTGCGCAGCGCCCAGGGCGGCAACCCGGCCACGCCGGTGGTCATCAGCGCCGACCGCGGGGTGAAGTACGAGAACGTGGTCAAGGTCATGGACACCTTGCAGCGCGCCGGCATCCAGCGCGTGGGCCTGTCGGTCAAGCTGAGCAAATAAGGCCGCTGCATGTCCGCTGCCGCTGTCGCTGACCGCTTCGATTTTTTCCCGCCGGCTGAACACCGCACCCCGCGCAGCTATTTGCTGGCGCTGATTGCCCACGCCTTGCTGCTGGCGGCGCTGACCTGGGGCGTTCACTGGAAGACCCAACCGCAGACCATCGCGGTCGAGGCCGAGCTGTGGTCCAACGTGGTTCAGGAAGCCGCGCCCAAATTGGTGGAGCCGCCACCGCCGCCCCCTCCTCCGCCACCGCAGCCCCAGCCCAAGCCGGTGCCGCAACCGGTGGCCGCCAAGCCCGAACCGGTCGCGCCCGACCCGCAGATCGCCATCGAGAAGGAGCGCAAGCGCCTGGAAAAACTCGAGCGCGAGGAGCAAAAAAAGGTCGAGCTGGCCGAGAAGAAGCGCGTCGAGCAGGAGAAGAAGGAACAGGAGCGGCTCGAGCGCGAGGAGAAAAAACGCCTGGAAGCGATTGAAAAAGAACGCCAGCGCCAGGAAGCCGAGGCCAAGGAAAAAGCCCGCCAGGAGGCCATCAAGGCCGCCGAACGGGCGGCCGAGCGCGCCGCCAACCTGCAGCGCATGGCCGGCCTGGCCGGCGCCTCCGGTGGCCCCACCGCAGTGGGCTCGGCGCTGCAGTCGTCCGGCCCCTCGGCCGGCTACGGCGCCAAGATCCGTGCGCTGCTGCGGCCCAAGATCGTGTTTCCGGACAACCTGCCCGGCAACCCGCAGGCCGAGGTCGAGGTGCGCACCGCGCCCGACGGCAGCGTCGTCAGCCGCCGCCTGACCCGCTCCAGCGGTGTGCCGGCCTGGGACGACGCGGTGCTCAAAGCCATCGACAAGACCGACCGCTTCCCGCCCGATACCGACGGCGACGGCAAGGTGCCACCGCTGCTGCAACTGACCTTCCGGCCCAAGGACTTCTGAGTCCCGGGAAGGCAGGCGCCACCCGGCCTCGCCTGCCCCTCAGCGCCTCCTCCCCAAACCCTCCATCCGGAGGGTTTTTTCATGGTGGAAAAACCATCGGCGTTCGTGACTTGCGTCACAGTGCCCGCGGCCTGGCCCCACTTCCCGCCATCAGGACACCCTCCCACCCAGCCGATAACAAGGGCAACGGGTTGACCTTTGGCGCCCCTGATCCCATGGCACCACCGACCGTTCCCCTCTCCATAGACACCCGGCGCTGGGCCCGTCTGACGCTGCAGATGTTCGCGGCCTTGCTGGCCCTCGTGGTGCTGCTGGCTTGGCCGCTGGAGCAGCAATTCAATGCCCGGCAGCGCAGCATGCTGATGGAGCACCAGCGTTCCCACCTGGCGGCAGCCTCGGCCCAGCTCGAGCGTGAGATCGCTGGCGCGCAGGCCGACCTGGGTGTGCTGCTCGACTCGACTGCGCTGCAGAATTACCTGTCCCATCCCACCGCGGCCCATCTGCAACACCTGCAGAACCGCTTTTTCACCACCGCCAGGGGCTATCAGCGCTACGGCAAGATCAGCCTGATCGACGCGCAGGGGCAGGAGCGGGTCAGGGTCGACCACAACGAGGGCGGCACGGCCGCGGTGCCCGCCACCGCGCTGCAGAACAAAGCCGCCGAGCCGTTTTTCGCCGCCGCGATGCGGCTGCACCGCGGGGACATGTACCTCTCGTCCATCGACCTCAACCGCGAGCGGGGGCGGGTCGAGGTGCCGATCAAGCCGGTGCTGCGCGTGGCCGCACCGGTCTTCAGCCCTGGAGGTGAGCAGGCCGGCGTCCTGGTGATGAACCTGCTGGCCGAGCTGCTGCGCACCAGCCTGGCCCGCCTGCCCAGCGGCGGCCAGCAAGGCCTCCCCATGGTGGTCACGCAGGAGGGGCAATGGGTCAGCCACCCCGACGCCACGCGGGAATTTGGCCAGGCGTTGGAAGGAACTGCCGGCCCGAGTTTTTCCCAGGCCTACCCGGAGGAATGGGCGCGCATGGCCGACGCACCGGCAGGGGTGGTGCACACCGCCAAAGGCCTGTTCAACTACCAGGTGGTGGACCCGCTGCCATCGCAGGCCACCGGCTTGGCGCCCGGCGCGGGCACGCAGAGCGACGCCAGGGTTTACCTGCTGTTTCAGCTGACGCCCGAGATGCTGGCCGCGCAGACCCTGCATGCGCAGCCCTGGGCCTGGGCGCTGGCCCTGCTGGTCGTTGCACTGATGCTGCTGGCAGCCATCACCTTGGGCTTTTGGGTGGTCTTCCGCGCCGCCCAGCTGACGCAGGCGAAAACGATTGCTCATCAGATGACCCAAGCCGCCTACACCGACGAACTCACCGGTGTGTGCAACCGCCGCCATTTCCGCGAACTGGCCCAGCGCGAACTGCGTCGTGTGCAACGCATGCCTCAGCCGCTGGTGCTGCTGATGCTGGACATCGACCACTTTAAACGCATCAACGACAGGCATGGTCACGACGTCGGCGACAGGGCACTGCAGCAATTCAGCCAGACCTGCCAACAACGGCTGCGCAGCACCGACATCTTTGCCCGGCTGGGCGGCGAGGAGTTTGCCGTGCTGATGCCGGACACGTCGCTGGAGGCCGCAGCAGTGGTGGCCGAACACCTGCGTGCCGCGGTGGAGGGCATGACGCTCACCACGGCGTCCGACCTGCGTGTGCCTGTCACCGTGTCGATCGGCATGGCCCCGCTGACCCAGACCACCCAGGACCTGGACGCGCTGCTGCAACAGGCTGACACTGCGCTCTATGACGCCAAGCACCAGGGGCGCAACCGGGTGGCGGCGTTCGCTGCGCTGCGGGCCGTGGCCGGCACCGGCCCGATGGCAGCCGCCGCGTCGACCGGCGCACCCGAACTCGGGCGTGTGTGGAGGGCGCCACCGTCCCTGCCCATCGCCGGACCGACCAGATCAGGCGCCACCGACACGCCGCTCAACACCGACTGGAGCCAGCTCGCATGATCACTGTCCTCAAACTCGGTCTGCGCGCGGCGCTGATGGGCGAAAGCTCGGTGCTGACCACCCGGGCGACCTCGCTGCGCGTGTGGCTGTACCTGCTGGTGCTGGTGGTGGCCGTGCCCATTGCCGGTTTTTCCGCCTATGCGCTGCTCGACCTGGAACAGGAACAGCAACGGCTGATGCGGGATGACCTGCGTCACAGAACCCGCGATGCCGCCAGCCTGGTCGATCTCAAAATCCGCAAACAACTCTCGGTGCTGCGGACCCTGACCGATGGCCCCGAATTCTCCACCAACGATTTGCAGGCCGCCTACGAGCAGGCCAAGGAGGTCACCCAGCATGAACCGGCGATCCGGTCCATCACCCTGATAGACCGCAACGACCGCATGCTGTTCCTGACGGCATTGCCCTATGGGAGCCCGACCATCCCAGTGAGTCAACTGGCCTCGGTGCACCGGGTGTTCGAGACCGGCCAGCCGGCAGTGTCGGGGGCCTTCTTCGCCGCCACGCCGACCGCGCCCACGGTGGTGGCGGTGTCGGCCCCGGTGTTCCAGGGCGGCCGCGTGACCCACGTCATCCGAGCCATCGTCAGCGTGGAAGTGTTCGAGAAACTGCTGAACGAGCTGAATCTGGGCCCAGGGCGGGTGGCGGGCATCACCGATACGGCCGGCAACATCGTGACCCGCACCGCCGCCGCCGCGCATTTCATCGGCAAACCAGCCTCACCGAAATTCCTCGCGGCTGTGCGCCGCGGGGAGCAGGACACGTTCGAGAACACCACGGTCGATGGCATCACCGGCACAGCGGCCATCGCGCCCATCTTCGACGGCCAGTGGCACCTGGGCATTGGCGTGTCCGACACGGTGTTCCTGGCACCGTTGAAGGCCAAGATGCTGCGTTTGGCACTGTGGGGCATTCTCTGTCTGGTGGTGGGCCTGCTGCTGGCAAGGCTGCTGGCCGACCACCTGATGGCGCAGACCCGAAGGCTTTTGCGTGACATTCAGGTGCCCACCGGCCCCCTACAGGCCACCACCGTCACCGAGTTTCGGCAGTTGCTGAAAGAGTTTCACACCCACCGCTCTGTCGACGCAGACCGGCCCTCCTAGTCGTACACCACCGCCGCCTGCCCCTGGTCGGCCTGGGCGGTCCAGCTGGCCAACGCGGCGTCGCTGGGAAAGAAGCGGGCCTCCTCGCCGAGCTGGATCTCGGCCGCCACCGCCTCGCGGCGCACCGCCAGCCGCACCGTCAGGCCACGCACCAGCTCGCCATGCTCGGTGGCCTCGCGGCGGGCCGGGAAATCGCGCAGCAGGCGGGGAATGTCGGGCGCCTTGCCGTTCACCGCCACCCGAAGGAACTTGCCGAAGCGGCAGCGGGCGCTGGCCAGGTCCCAGACCTGGGCCACGTTGAGGCGGAAGCCGCCAGAGAAGCGGTCGGGCTGCAGCTTGCCCTGGATGATGACCAGTTCGTCGTCTTTCAGCAGGCCACGGTGGGCGTTGAACACCGCCTCGTCGGCCGCCGCCTCGATGACACCGGATTTGTCGTCCAGCTTGAACAGCGCCAGCTTGCCACGCTGGCCGTTGATGACCCGGAAATCGCTCACGATGCCGGCCAGCAGCTGCGGCTCGCGGGTGTCGATCAGGTCGTCGATGGCGCGCTTGGCAAACTGCCGCACCTCGCGCGCCACCTCGTCGAACAAATGGCCCGACAGGTAGAAACCCACGGCGGTTTTCTCATACGTCAGTCGCTCTTTCACACCCCAGGGCATGGCGGCCACCAGCTCGGGCTCAGCGGTGCTGGCGGCGTGCGAGTCCACCAGGTCGAACAGGCCGCCCTGGTTGACGTTGGCGGCCGCGGCAATGGCGAAATCAAAGGCCCGGTCCACCGAGGCCAGCAGGGCCGCGCGGTTGAGCTGCAAGGCATCGAAAGCGCCGGCCTTGATCAAGGCCTCGACCGTGCGCTTGTTGAGCTTGCTGCGGTCGACCCGCACACAGAAATCGAACAGGCTGCTGAAGGGCCCGCCCTCGCTGCGCGCGGCCACGATGGCGTCGATGGCCTGCTGGCCCGTGCCCTTGACCGCCCCCAGGCCGTAGCGGATGACCTTGTCTGACACCGGCTCGAAGCGGTAGGCGCCGCGGTTGACGTCGGGCGGCTCGAAGGCCATGCCCATCTTGATGGCGTCCTCGAACAACACCTTGAGCTTGTCGGTGTTGTCCATTTCCACCGTCATGTTGGCGCAGAAGAACTCGGCGGTGTAGTGCACCTTGAGCCAGGCCGTGTGGTAGGCCAGCAGCGAGTAGGCGGCGGCGTGCGACTTGTTGAAGCCGTAGCCGGCGAACTTCTCCATCAAATCGAAGATTTCGTCGGCCTTGTCCTGCTCAATGCCGTTTTTGGACGCACCGGCGCGGAAGATTTCGCGGTGCTGGGCCATCTCCTCGGCCTTCTTCTTGCCCATGGCGCGACGCAGCAAATCCGCGCCACCGAGCGAATAGCCGCCCAGGATCTGCGCGGTCTGCATCACCTGCTCCTGGTAGACCATGATGCCGTAGGTCTCGCTGAGCATGTCGGCCACCAGCGGGTGCGGGTACTCCACCGGCTCGCGGCCGTGTTTGCGCGCCACAAAGCTGGGGATCAGGTCCATGGGCCCCGGGCGGTACAGCGCGTTCAGGGCGATCAGGTCTTCGAGCCGGGTGGGCTTGGCGTCGCGCAGCATGCCCTGCATGCCGCGGCTTTCAAACTGGAACACCGCCTCGGTCTTGCCGTCGGCAAACAGCTTGTAGGTGTGCGGGTCGTTCAGCGGCAGGTTCTCGAAAGCAAAATCCTGCTGGCCGCTGTGGCGGGCGCGGATGAAGTCCTTGGCGATCTCCAGAATCGTCAGCGTGGCCAGGCCCAAGAAGTCGAACTTCACCAGGCCGATGGCCTCCACGTCGTCCTTGTCGTACTGGCTCACCGCCGAGTCGCTGCCGGGCTGCTGGTACAGCGGGCAGAAATCGGTCAGCTTGCCGGGCGCGATCAGCACGCCGCCGGCGTGCATGCCCACGTTGCGGGTCAGGCCCTCGAGCTTTTGCGCCAGCGCCAGCAGGGTCTTGACGTCTTCTTCCTTCTCCAGCCGCTCGGCCAGCAGCGGCTCGACCTTGAGCGCGCCCTCGATGGTGATGTGCTGGCCCGGCTTGTTGGGGATGAGCTTGCTGATGCCGTCGCAAAAGGTGTAGCTCATGTCCAGCACCCGGCCCACGTCGCGGATGGCGGCGCGCGCGGCCATGGTGCCGAAGGTGACGATCTGGCTGACCGCCTCCTTGCCGTACTTCTGCTTCACGTAGTCGATGACGCGGTCGCGGTTGCCCTGGCAGAAGTCGATGTCGAAGTCGGGCATGGACACCCGCTCCGGGTTCAAAAAGCGCTCGAACAGCAGCTTGTATTCCAGCGGGTCGAGGTCGGTGATCTTCAGCGCATAGGCCACCAGCGAGCCGGCGCCCGAACCGCGGCCCGGGCCTACCGGGCAGCGGTTGTTCTTGGCCCAGTTGATGAAGTCACCCACGATCAAGAAGTAGCCCGGGAAACCCATCTTCAGGATGGTGGCGATCTCGAACTCCAGCCGCTCCAGGTAGCGTGGCCGCTGGGCCTCGCGCTGGGCCGCGTCGGGGTAGAGGTGCAGCAGCCGCTCCTCCAGGCCCTCATGCGAGGCGTGGCGGAAATACTCTTCCGGCGTGAGCTTGCGGCCATCGACCTCGGGGGTGGGAAAGTCGGGCAGCATGGGCTTGCCCAGCGTCAGCGTGAGGTTGCAGCGGCGGGCAATCTCCAGCGTGTTGGCCACTGCCGAGGGCACATCGGCAAACAGCGCCGCCATCTCGGCGGCCGGCTTGAAATACTGCTCGCGGGTGAAGCGCCGCACCCGGCGCTGGTTGCCCAGGATCTCGCCTTCGGCAATACACACCCGGGCCTCGTGGGCCTCGTGGTCGTCGGGGCCGGTGAACTGCACTGGGTGGGTGGCCACCACCGGCAGGCCCAGCCGGGCCGCCAGCTGCACCGCGGCCACCACATGGGCCTCGTCGTCGGGCCGGCCGGCCCGCTGCAACTCGATGTAGAAGCGGTGCGGGAACAGCGCCGCCAGCTGCAGCGCCAGCTCGCTGGCGCGGGCGTCGTCGCCCTGCACCAGGGCCTGGCCCACCGCACCGGCCTGGGCGCCGCTCAACAGCAGCAGGCCCTCGGCCAGCTCCTGCAGCCAGGCCAGCTTGACCGCGCCCTGGGCCTTGACCGGGTTCTGGGTCCAGGCCCGGGCCAGCATTTCCGACAGGTTGAGGTAGCCCTGCTGGTTTTGCACCAGCACCACCATGCGCGACAGCGCCGCGCCGTCCTTGCCCAGGCCTTCGACAAAAATCTCGGCACCGATCAGCGGCTTGACGCCGGCGCTGCGCGCCGCTTTGTAGAACTTGACCGCACCAAACAGGTTGTTCAGGTCGGTGATGGCCAGCGCCGGCTGCCGGTCGGCGGCGGCGGCGGCCACCACCTCGTCGATGCGGTTGGTGCCGTCAACGACGGAGAACTCGGTGTGCAGGCGGAGGTGAACAAACATCGAACCATTGTAGAAAGCCGGGCCGTCCGCCAGGGCCTGAAGCCAGAGCTTTCTAAAATCAGTGCTGTGAACGCCATCCTCAACATCTCCGCCTACAAATTCGTCCCGATTGCCGACACCGAGGCGCTGCGCGAGCGGCTGCAGGACCGGGCCGACGCCGCCGACCTCAAGGGCACGGTGCTGCTGGCCGAGGAAGGCATCAACCTGTTTCTGGCCGGCGCCACCGAGGCGGTGCGCGGTTTTGTGAAGGCCCTGCAGGCCGACGCCCGCTTTGCCGACCTGGCGCCCAAGGAAAGCTGGTCAGAGCGCCAGCCCTTTCGCAAGATGCGGGTCAAGGTCAAGCGCGAGATCATCCGCATGAACCACCCCGCCATCCAGCCGGCCAGTGGCCGGGCCCCGGCGGTGGACGCGCCCACGCTGAAACGCTGGCTGGACCAGGGCCATGACGACGCCGGCCAGCCGGTGGTGATGCTGGACACCCGCAACGCCTTCGAGGTGGACTGCGGCACGTTTGACGCGGCAGTGGACTGGCGGCTGGCCAAGTTCAGCGATTTCCCGGCCGCGCTCGACGCCCACCAGGCCGAGCTGCAGGGCCGCACAGTGGTGAGCTTTTGCACCGGCGGCATCCGCTGCGAAAAAGCCGCGCTGCTGATGCGCGAGGCCGGCCTTCCCGCGGTCTACCAGCTCGAAGGCGGCATCCTCAAGTACTTCGAGCAAACCGATGGCAGCCACTACAGCGGCCGCTGCTTTGTGTTCGACGAACGCGAGGCGCTGGACGAGCGGCTGGCGGCAGCCAAGGCCTGAGCTGCCGCCCTGCCCGCTCAGGTCGGCAGTTTTTGCGTCGGCAAGGGGATGAACTCGGTCTCGCCGGCGATCTGGCCCATGCGCTGGGCCTGCCAGTCGGCCGCCGCCTCGGCCACCCGCTCGGCGCGGCTGGCGACAAAGTTCCACCACAGGTGGCGTGGCCCGTCGAGCGCCTCGCCGCCCAGCACCACCACCCGTACCGCCTCCATCGCAGTGAGCGTCACCGCCTGACCGGGTGGCAGCAAGGCCAGCGCGCTGGCCGCCACCGCCTCGCCGTCCACAGCGAGCGCGCCGTCAATCGGCAGCAGCGCCATCTCGGCCACCAGCGCCGGCAGCGTCAGCGACGCGCCAGCGGCCAGCTGGATGTCCAGCGCCAGCGTGGGCGAAGCAGCCCGCACCGGCGAGGTCAGGCCAAAGGCCTGGCCCACCAGCACCCGCACCTGGACATCGCCCACGCGATGCACAGGAATGTCGGTGGCCGCCACATGCTGGAAGGCCGGCTCGCAGGCCTCCAGCGCGGCCGGCAAGGCCAGCCACAGCTGCAGGCCATGGTTGACCTGGGTGCTGTCGCGCAGCGCCTCGGGGCGGCGCTCGGAGTGCACGATGCCGCGGCCAGCGGTCATCCAGTTGATGGCACCCGGGGTGATCAGCTGCTCGGTGCCCAGGCTGTCGCGGTGCATGATGGCGCCGTCAAACAAATAGGTGAAGGTGGCCAGACCGATGTGGGGGTGTGGCCGCACATCGTGGGTCACACCGGGGTCCAGTGTGACCGGCCCGAAGTGGTCAAAGAACACAAAGGGCCCAACCGCCCGGCGCTGGGCGTCGGGCAGCAGACGGCGCACGGTGAAGCCGTCGCCCAGGTCCTTGGCATGACCGTGGAGAACCGTCAGGCCCATGGCGCTTCAGCCGCGGAACTGGGCGGTGACAGCGGCCACCCGCTGGCCGAACAGGCGCGCGGTTTCCAGGTCGCCGGCCGGCATTTCGGCCGGGCTGCTGTCGGACGGCGACTGGGCCATCGCACCGGAGAACGAGCCAACGTAGTTGATGTCGTCGCGCTTGGCCGCCTTGCTGTTGCTGGGCATCATGCCGGTGCCCACCCAGATGCCGCTGTGCTGCATGGCCAGGGTGAACAGGTAGTGCAGCGTGGACAGCTTGTCGCCATTCATCGTGGCGCTGTTGGTGAAGCCGGCAAAGACCTTGTCTTTCCAGGCCTGGGTGAACCAAGGCTTGCTGGTGGCGTCGGCGAATTTCTTGAACTGCCAGCTCACGGTGCCCATGTAGGTGGGCGAGCCCATCACGATGGCGTCGGCCGCGTTGAGCGTGTCCCAGCCACCCTCGGGCAGGTTGCCCTCGGCGTCAATGGGCACCAGCGTGGCACCGGCGCCATCGGCCACCGATTGGGCCATGCGCAGCGTGTGGCCGTAGCCGGAATGGAAAACAACAGCGATCTTGGTCATGGAAAAGCTCCTGGGTGTCGTGGTTGGGATGAGGGTAAGCGATCAGGCGTTGCGGCGGGCGTCCAGGCTGAAAGCCCCGGCACCCCAGGCGGCCACGGTCAGCAGGCCACCGACCACCGCGACGTTCTTGAAGAACAGCAGCTGCTGCATGAAGGCCTGCTCGGCCGGCGCGGCCCAGTAGGCATGGAAGAACACGCTGGCCGCGGCGGTGAAGACCGCCAGCACCAGGGCCGCGGCACGCGTGCCCAGGCCCAGCAGCAGCGCCAGGCCGCCCAGCACCTCGGCGGCAATGGCCAGCACCGCGCCCAGTTCGGGCAGCGGCAGGCCCACCGAGCCAATGTAGCCCACGGTGCCGGCAAAGCCGGTCAGCTTGCCGATGCCAGCCGGCAGGAACAGCGCGGCCAGCAGGGCACGGCCCGCCAGGGCCAGGGTGTTTTGTGAAGTGGTGGTCGTGGTCATGGCAATCTCCTGAAAAAAAGTGGAAAGAAATAAAGAGGTCAGGCGGCGAGGTCGAACACCAGCACCTCGGCGTCCTGGCCGCCGCTCAGGTGCAGCTGCGACTCACCCGCCAGCCGCAGCGCGTCGCCGGCCTGCAGCGGCTGGCCATTGACGGTCAGCGCCCCGCGCACCAGGTGCACATAGGCCTTGCGGGTCGGGTCCAGCGCCAGCGTGGCGGTCTCGCTGCCGTCGAACAGGCCGGCATACAGCCGGGCGTTGGCATGAATCGTCACCGCACCGTCGGCACCGCCCGGGGCGGCCACCAGGGCCAGCCGGCCGCGCTTGTCGGCCTCGGCGAAGGCCTTTTGCTCGTAGCCGGGGTCAATGCCCACCTGGTCGGGCTCGATCCAGATCTGCAAAAAGTGGGTGGTGTCCCGCAGCGCGTGGTTGAACTCGCTGTGCCGCACGCCACGGCCGGCGCTCATGCGCTGCACGTCACCGGGGCGGATCACGCCGTCGGCCCCCTGGCCGCCGCCGTTGCCCAGGCTGTCCTTGTGGGCCAGCTCGCCGCTCAGCACATAGCTGATGATTTCCATGTCGCGGTGGCCGTGGGCGCCAAAGCCGGTGCCGGGGGCGATGCGGTCTTCGTTGATCACCCGCAGGTTGCCCCAGCCCATGTGGGCGGGGTCGTGGTAGCCGGCGAACGAGAAGCTGTGAAAGGACTGCAGCCAGCCATGGTCGGCCTGGCCGCGGTCTTGGGATTTGCGAAGGGTGAGCATGGTGGGCCTCCTGGGATGGTGTGAACCTGCGATGACTGAACTTTAGGGTGCGATGCGGTGCTGGAAGTGCATCTGGATTGATGGCATCATTCAAATAATTTCAACGATAACCCCGGCCATGACCACTGCCCGTGATGTTTTGACCCCCGATGCGCTGGCCATGCTGCAACGGATTGCCCAGGCCGGCAGCTTTGCCGCCGCCGCCCGCGAGGCCGGCATGGTGCCCAGCGCGCTGACCTACCGGGTGCGCCAGATCGAGGACGCGCTGGACGTGCTGCTGTTTGACCGCAGCTCGCGCCAGGCCAGACTCACCGAGGCCGGTCAGGAGTTGCTGCGCGAGGGTGGCCGGCTGCTGCTGGACATCGACGCGGTGGCCAACCGGGTCAAGCGGGTGGCCACCGGCTGGGAGCCGCAGCTGACGCTGGCGCTCGACAGCATCGTCTCGCGCACCACGGTGATGGAGCTGTGCGAGGCCTTTTTTGCGCTGCAGCCGCCGACCCGGGTGCGGCTGCGCGATGAAACCCTCTCCGGCACGCTGGAGGCCCTGACCTCGGGCCAGGCCGACCTGGCCATCGGTGTGGTGCTGGAGCCCGGCACCCACACCGGCCTGCAGCACCAGGCGTTGGGCGCGGTGCGCTTTGTGTTCGCGGTGGCGCCCCACCACCCGCTGGCCCAGGCCGCCGAGCCGCTGAGCGACGCGGTGCTGCGCGCGCACCGGGCGGTGGCGGTGGCCGACTCGGTGCAGCGCGGCGGCGGCCTCACCGTGGGCCTGCTGGGCGGCCAGGACGTGTTCACCGTGGCCGACATGCAGGCCAAGCTGGAAGCCCAGCTGCGTGGCCTGGGCGCCGGCTTTCTGCCCGAGTTTCTGGCCCGGCCCTACATCGACAGCGGCCGGCTGGTGGCCAAGGCTGTGGCCCGGCCCAACCGCCAGGCCCGGGTCAGCTACGCCTGGCGCGCGACCCACGCCAGCGGCACCGGCCGCGCACTGGCCTGGTGGCTGGCGCAGCTCGAACGCCCGGCCACCCGCACCGCGTTGCTGGAACGCCAGCACGCGTTCTGAGGGCGCTCCAGGCACAGCGTGTACAGTGAACGCCTCTCACCTCGAATCCCCTCCATGACCCCCTCCACCGCAGCCCGCCGCCCCGCCCCTTCGCAACGCCACTACGCCGTCATCGGCGGTGGCATGGCCGGCGTGGCCTGCGCCCGCACCCTGGTCCAGGCCGGCCACCGCGTCACGCTGCTGGAGAAAAGTGCCGGCCTCGGCGGCCGCATGGCCACCCGCCGCAGCGACTTCGGCGGCTTCGACCATGGCAGCCAGTACTTCACCGTGCGCGACGACCGCTTCGCCCAGGCCATGGCCACCACGCCCGGCCTGTGCAAAGCCTGGAGCGCCAGCACCGTGCGGGTGCTGGACACCTTTGGCCGGGTGGCCGCCGCCGGCCTGCCCAACCGCGAACCGCATTGGGTGCCGGTGCCCGGCATGAACGCGCTGGTGCGCCGCTGGGGTGAGCCGCTGCAGGCCGAGCAAGGCGTGCGGCTGGACACCAAGGTCATCGCCATTGAGGCCGACAGCCTGAGCCCCAAACGCTGGCAGCTGCGCTGCGAAAGCAGTGGTGCCGCGCCCCAGGTGCTGGCCGGCTTTGATGCGGTGCTGCTGGCCCTGCCCAGCGTGCAGGCGCAGGACCTGCTGGCCCGCTCGCAGCTCGCACCCAAGCTGGTAGACGCCATGGCCAAGGTGGAGGTGGCGCCCTGCTGGACCTTGATGCTGGCCTTCCCCCAGGCGGTGCAGCCCAACCTGCCCCACCTGGGCCCGCAATGGAACGCCGCCCGCAGCACCCACCACCGCATCGCCTGGCTGGCCCGCGAGTCGTCCAAGCCCGGCCGCGGTGGCGTGGAACGCTGGACGGTGCAGGCCAGTGCCGCCTGGTCGCTGGAGCACCTGGAAGACGACGCACCGCGGGTGCAGGGCAAGCTGCTGAAGGCCTTTGCCGAAGTGACCGGCATCCGCGCCGAACCGCAGCACGCGGTGGTGCACCGCTGGCGCTACGCCCAAACCGTCAAGCCGCTGGGCAAAACCCATTTGTGGGACGCCAAAGCCCACCTGGGTGTGGCCGGCGACTGGTGTCTGGGCCACCGGGTCGAGGACGCGTTCGTGTCCGGCCTGGAACTGGCACTCGCAGCGCTGTGACCCCCACGGTCTCGCACTGCGTGTCGCTTCCTGCCCCCCGAGGGGGCCGCATTTTTCCTTGGGGCGGCCCGGCGGAAAAACAACGGACCCCCACCACGGTCGCCGGCGCTGCGGCGTGGTTCCACCACCCGCTCTGAGCCAAGCCATGGGTGGGCTCACCTACACCGGCCGTTTCGCCCCCTCGCCCACCGGCCCGCTGCATGCCGGCTCCTTGGTGGCGGCGCTGGCCAGCTGGCTGGACGCGCGGGCCCATGGCGGGCGCTGGCTGGTGCGGCTGGAAGACGTGGACACACCCCGCTGTGTGCCAGGCGCCGACCACACCATCCTGGCCCAACTCGCTGCGCTGGGCCTGCACCCCGACGCGCCGCCCACCTGGCAATCACAGCGCGGCGCGTTCTACCAGGCGGCGCTGGACGATCTGGTGGCCCGTGGCCTGGCCTACCCCTGCGCCTGCACCCGGCGCGAGATCGAACTGGCCTGGGTCGCGCGCGGCCTGGCCCCCGACCGCCACGCTGACACCGTCTACCCCGGCACCTGCCGCACTGGCCTGCAGGGCCGACCCGCCCGGGCCTGGCGGCTGCGCACCGACGCCACATCGGTGCACTGGACCGACCGGCGCCTGGGCGCTCTGAGCCAGAACGTCGAGGCGGCGGTGGGCGACTTCGTGCTCAAGCGCGCCGACGGCCTGTGGGCCTACCAGCTCGCGGTGGTGGTGGACGACGCGGCGCAGGGCGTGACCCATGTGGTGCGGGGCGACGACCTGACCGACAACACCGCCCGCCAGATCCTGCTGCAGCGCGCGCTCGGCCTGGCCACACCGACCTATCTGCACACCCCGCTGGTGCGCGGCGCCGATGGCGAAAAGCTCTCCAAGCAGCATGGCGCACCGGCGGTGGCCACTGGGGACGCCCCCGCCATCCACGCGGCCCTGAACACCGCCGCCGCGGTGCTGGGCTTGCCCGCGCACGCCGGGTCCACCACCGAAGCACTGGCGGCCTGGGTGGCCGCCTGGGGCGCTCTCTACAATCGCCTGGGTGAATCCCCCCATTCCTGACACCCCCCTGCCCACCGAGGCCGCGCCCGAAGGCGCCGCCGATCTGGCCCCGGCCCCGGCCTCGCCCGCACCGGCCGGCTGGCCAGCCGGTGTGACCCACCCCAAGACCATCAAGAGCTTTGTGCGCCGCGCCGGCCGCACCACCACCGGCCAGGCCAAAGCGCTCAGCGAACTGGGCCCGCAGTTCATCCGGCCCTACCGTGCCGGGCTGATCGATCTGGGCGAGTTCTTTGGCCGCAGCGCCCCCACGGTGCTGGAAATCGGTTTCGGCATGGGTGAAACCACCGCCCACATCGCCGGCCTGATGCCCGAGAAGAACTTCCTGTGCTGTGAGGTGCACGAGCCCGGCGTGGGTGCGCTGGTCAAGCGCATCGGCGAGCAAAACCTGACCAACATCCGCATCGTGTCGCATGACGCGGTGGAGGTCATTGACCACATGCTGCCGCTGGCCAGCCTGGACGGCGTGCACATATTTTTCCCCGACCCCTGGCACAAGACCAAACACAACAAGCGGCGGCTGGTGCAGCCGCCGCTGGTGGCCCGGCTGGCCGCCCGGCTCAAGCCCGGCGGCTACCTGCACTGCGCCACCGACTGGCAACACTACGCCGAGCAGATGCTGCAGGTGCTGGGTGCCGAGCCACTGCTGGCCAACACCACCGACGGCTACGCCACCAAGCCCGCCTACCGGCCCCTGACCAAGTTCGAGAACCGTGGCCTGAAGCTGGGCCACGGCGTCTGGGACCTGGTCTTCACCCGCGTCTGAGCCTGGCCATGGCCGGCACTGTGGCCCGCGTCGCGCCCCGGGTGCCGCCCAGCCGGGACGGCGTGGGGGCCAGCTGTGTGGGCCTGCCCAGCGGGCCCTGGGCCACCATGACCGACTTTCTGGTGCATCGCTTCCCCGGCGTGCCGCGCAGCACCTGGCTGGACCGCATGGCCGGCGGCAGCGTGGTCGACGAACATGGCCTGCCGGTGACGCCGGAGCGGCCCTACCAGAGCCCCTTGCGGCTCTACTATTACCGCAACCTGGCCAGCGAGCCCCGCATTCCCTTTGACGAAGCCGTGCTGCACCAGGACGCCCACCTGGTGGTGGCCGACAAGCCGCACTTTCTGCCGGTCACGCCAGGCGGCCGCTTTGTGCAGGAGACGCTGTTGGTGCGGCTCAAACGCCGGCTGGGCCTGGACGACCTGGTGCCACTGCACCGCATCGACCGCGAAACCGCCGGCCTGGTGCTGTTCTCGGTCAACCCGGCCTCGCGCAGTGCCTACGCCGCGCTGGTGCGCGCACAGGGGCTGGCCAAGACCTACGAGGCCATCGCCCCCTTGGGCGATCTGGCGCTGCCGCTGACCCGCGAAAGCCGCATCGTGGAAGACGAGCGTTTTTTCCGTCAACGCGAGGTGGCCGGCATCCCCAACGCCCAGACCCATGTGGCGCTGGCCCAGGCCGGCCGCCGCCACGGGCTGTACCGGCTGAGCCCGGTCAGCGGCCGCCAGCACCAGCTGCGGGTGCACATGGCCGCTTTGGGCCTGCCGCTGCTGGGCGACCAGTTCTACCCCGAGGTGCGCAACCTGGCCGACGACGATTTTTCGCAGCCGCTGCAGCTGCTGGCGCGCGGCCTGGCCTTCACCGACCCGCTGACTGGCGAGCAGCGGCACTTCGAAAGCCAGCGCCAGTTGCAGCTGGACTGGCTGGACCGCTGAGCCGACCCTGACCCACCGATGAGCCCTGTCAGCCTGCTCCCCCTGCCGCTGCTGTTCGGCCTGGCCTGCTTGGTGGTCTGGGCCCTGGACAAGCGTTTCCCGGTGCCACTGGGTGCCGGCCGGGTGCAGGCCATCGACGGCCTGCGCGGCTACCTGGCCTTTGCCGCGTTTTTGCACCATGCCTGCCTCTGGTACTACCTGCTGCACACCGGCGACTGGGGCCTGCCGCCGTCGCGGGTGTTTGTGCACCTGGGCCAGACCTCGGTGTCGCTGTTCTTCATGATCACCGGCCATTTGTTTTTCACCAAATTGCTGAGGGCCCGCGCCCAACCCATGGACTGGTTGCGGCTCTATGTGTCGCGCGGCCTGCGCATCCTGCCGGTGTACCTGCTGCTGATGCTGGTGGGTGGGGCGGTGATGCTGCTGATCCAGCAAGGCCAACTGGACGTTGGCAACCCGGCGCTGCTGGCCGACACCGCGCGCAAGCTGCTGGTCACCGCCGGTGTCACCTGGACGCTGCAATACGAATGGAACTTCTATTTCGCCCTGCCCTGGCTGGCGCTGCTGCTGGGTCGGCGCGTGCCCTGGTGGTGGCTGGTGCTGGGCGCGCTGTACCTGGCCCGCAGCAGCCTGCAGGAACTGACCAATGTGCACGCCGCCACCTTTCTGGGTGGCATGGCCTCGGCGGTGCTGGGCCAGCGGGCCGGGTTCGGGGCCTGGTGCCAGCGCCGCCGGGCCTCCGCGCTGGCCTTGGCGCTGTTGGGCACGGTGGTGATGCTGTTCGACGGCGCCTACCAGCCCTTGCCGCTGGCCTTGCTGGCGCTGGCGTTCAGCCTGATCGCCAACGGCGCCGACCTGTTTGGCCTGCTCAGCGCCCGCTTGTCGCGGGTCTTCGGCGAGCTGACCTACAGCCTTTATTTGCTGCACGGCCTGCTGCTGTTTGTGTGTTTCCGCTTCGTCGTGGGCCTGGACGCCGCCACCCGGCTGGACGGCGGCACCCACTGGCTGGTGGTGGCGGCGTTGACCCCGGTGCTGATGGCGGTGGCGTTTTTCTGCTTCCGCGGCATCGAGGCCCCGGCCATGCGACAGACCGAGCGGCTCACCGACTGGCTGCGCCGCACCGCCGCCCGGCGCAAGGCCGCATGAAAAACGGCGCCCGAAGGCGCCGCTGTGCACCGGCCGTGACCGCTCAGGCGCGGATTTCGCGGGCGCTGATCTGGTACTTGAAGTCGTCGGGTGCGTAGGAGTCCAGGCGCACACCGCCGGTTTCGGCCACCGGGTACATCAGAAAGCCCAGCTTGGGGCCGGCCGCACCGGGCAAGGCCAGGTCGTGGGCGGTGTTCCAGGCCATCCAGTTGCCCTCCCAGCCACCGAACAAGGCCTTGTTGACCGGCGCCACCACCGGGTGGTCCACCGACTTGATCCACTCCGGCGTTTCCTGGCGCATCACCTTGGCCACGTCGGCCGGGTCCATGGCCACCCAGCCATGGGCTTTGAGGAAGACCTCGGCGCGGCAGTGCTGGGCGCCCTTCAGGCTGGCCGGGTTGCCGCTCAGTTCCTTGTAGCCAAAGGCCGAGGGCGCCAGGCGGATGCCGTAGACGTCGCGGGCCGGCACACCGACCGAGCGGCACAGGCCCACAAACAGCGCGTTCAGGTCGGCGCATTTGCCACCCAGGTTGCCGGTTTCCAGCATGGTCTTGATGTCGCCTTCGCCACAGCCACGCACTTTGGGCTCGCGGTGGGCGTTGGTCAGCACCCAGTCGTACAACCGGCGCACCTTGTCTTCGTCGGTCTTGGCGCCCCGGGTCGCGTTCAGCGCGGTTTGGCGCACGATGCCGTCGGTGGGCAGCAGCTCGGTGGGCCGCAGGTAATAGGCCAGCGTGGCGGCGTCTTCCTTGACCCGGCCGGCCTGGGTCCAGTCGGTGGCCCGGTTCTGGGTCTGGATGCAGCTGGTGATTTCCACGAAGGGCTGGGCCACATCGGCGGCGAAGCTGACATGCAGGAACTTGGCGCCGTCGTGGTCGTTGTCGGCCATGCGGGCCTGGCCGTTGCTGCCATAACTGCTTTCCAGCGAACGCTGGTAGTCGCTGTTGACCGAGGGCACCGGCAGCCAGACCTGGGTCTGGCCCTTGGGTTGGGTGATGTCGACCCGGGTGGTCACCTCGAAGGTGCGCCATTCGCCGGGCTGGGGCGCAAAGCGGCGCTCCGGCATGGCGGTCTGGGCCCAGGCAGCGGGCAAGGCGGAGGCAGACAGCAAGGCACAGGCCTGCTGCAAAAAAGTGCGGCGTACGGTGGTCATCAAGCGATCTCCGGGTCGGTTGGAACGGATGTCGGCGCAGTGAAGATGCCCCGAGGTACCGGTGCCGCCGGCAAGCCCGGCAGCGGGGGTGATTATCGCCCGCCGGGCCCGCTCAAGCGCGTGGTGGCCCGGGGCGTGTGCCGCCCGCCGCTGGCAGCAGCGGCGCCAGCAGCCGATCGGCCTCGCGGCCGGTCCAGTCGACCTCGCCGCGCAGCCGCATCCGGGGCCGGCCGTCGGCGCCCAGCAGCACCGTGGTGGGGAAGACGCGCACCGCCCAGGCCTTGGCCAGTTGGCCGTCGGCGTCGAGCAGCACCGGCAGCCGCAGGTCGGTGGCCGCGATGAAGCGGCTGATCCGGGCTGGCTGCTCCTTGACGTTGACACACAGCACCGCCAGCCGCTCGGGGCCGTGCAACTCGGCCAGCACCTGCAGGCTGGGCAGTTCGGCACGGCAGGGCTCGCACCATATGGCCCAAAAATTCACCAGCACCGCCCGGCCCTTGAGCGCCGCCAAATCCCAGACCTGGCCCGCCAGGTCGGGCGCTTTCAATGCCGGCGCGGGCAGACCGGCGGGCCAGGGAATGGCCTCAAAGCCCTCACCGGCCAGGGCCTGCAGCGGCAGGCTGGCCAGCGCGGCCTGTTGCAGCAGGGTGCGTCGCTTCATGGGCTGGATTGTGCCGGGCGGACGCGGCGCCGGCCGGTGCCAGGGGCTTTCTACAATCCGGCGATGGCCATCCCCCCGTCGTTCATCCAGGAGTTGCTGTCGCGGGTCGATGTGGTGGAGATCGTCGGCCGCTATGTGCAGCTGAAAAAGGGCGGCGCCAACTTCATGGGCCTGTGCCCCTTCCACGGGGAAAAGTCGCCGTCGTTCTCGGTCAGCCCCAGCAAGCAGTTCTTCCATTGTTTTGGCTGCGGCAAGAACGGCAACGCCATCGGCTTCCTGATGGAACATGCCGGCATGAGCTTCATCGAGGCGGTGAAAGACCTGGCCCAGCAGGTCGGACTGCAGGTGCCGGAAGACGACCGCAGCCCGCAGGACCGCGAACGCGCGGCCGCCCAGCGCCAGAAGCAGGTCACGCTGACCGAGGTGCTGGAAAAAGCCGGCGAGGCCTACCGCAAGCACCTGAAGGCCGCGCCCCGGGCCATTGAGTACCTGAAGGGCCGCGGGCTCTCCGGTGAAATTGCCAAGCGCTTTGGCCTGGGCTATGCGCCCGAGGGCTGGCGCAGCCTGGCCAGCGTCTTCCCCAACTACGACGACCCGCTGCTGGCCGAGAGCGGCCTGGTCATCACCAGCGTGGACGACGACAGTGGCGACGAAAAGCGTTACGACCGTTTCCGCGACCGGGTGATGTTTCCGATCCGCAACGTGACGGGCGAGTGCATCGGTTTTGGCGGCCGGGTGCTGGGCGATGGCACACCGAAATACCTGAACTCGCCCGAGACGCCGGTCTTCAGCAAGGGCCGCGAGCTGTACGGCCTGTTCGAGGCCCGGCAGGCGCTGCGCGAGCAGGGCTTTGTGCTGGTGACCGAGGGCTACATGGACGTGGTGGCGCTGGCCCAGCTGGGCTTTGAGAACGCGGTGGCCACGCTGGGCACGGCCTGCACACCCGAACATGTGCAAAAGCTGTTCCGCTTCACCGACGCGGTGGTGTTCAGTTTCGACGGCGACGCCGCCGGCCGCCGCGCCGCCCGCAAGGCGCTGGACGGTGCCCTGCCCTATGCCACCGACGTGCGCTCGGTGAAGTTTTTGTTTCTGCCGCCCGAGCACGACCCCGACAGCTTTGTGCGCGAATTCGGTCGCGAGGCCTTTGCCCGCTGCATCGGCGACGCCGTGCCGCTGAGCCGCTTTCTGATCGACGCCGCCCGCGAGGGCTGCGACCTCACCACCGCCGAGGGCCGGGCCCATCTGGCCAGCAACGCCCGGCCGCTGTGGAGCCTGCTGCCCGACGGCGCCATCAAACGCCAGCTGCTGGGCGAGCTGGCCGACCTGGTGCAGCTCAACGCCCACGAGCTGACCGAGGTCTGGGAACTGGCCGACCGGCCACGCGGCGCCGCGCCCAGCGCCAGCCCACGCAAAAAAGACGGCAAGGCCTTTGGCAAAGACGGCGGCCGTGGCGCGAACGCATTCCAGAAAAGTGGCTTTGCCAGCGGCAGCGGCCCGCGCGCCAGCCGCAGCGCGCCACCGCGGCGCGAAGACCGCGCGCTGCGCCTGCTGTTCACCGCGCCCGGCGCCTGGGACGGTTTGTCCAACGAGGAACACGCCATGCTGTGTGCCCTGCCGGCGCCCCATGGCCCGCTGTTCACCTGGCTGGACCAGCAGCACCACGAGCATGGTCCCCAGCCCTGGGAGGCGCTGCGCGACGCGGTGCTGGACCAGCCCGGCGGCGATTTCGTGGCCCGCCAGGTGGCCGAGACCCTGACCCAGATCGAGTTCGACCCCGACGAGCTGCGCTCGGTGCTGCGCGAACTGACGATTGCCGCGCTGGAGCAGGAACGCAACCGGCTGGCGCCGCTGGCCGCGTCCGACCCCGCCGCCTACGCCCGCTACCGGGCGCTGGACGAGCGTTACCGCCTGCTGAAGGCCGGACAAAAGGTATAATCCACGCTCTCTGACAAGAGCGACAGCAACACCTCCGGTCTCGACCACCCACCTAGGCTCCGCCAACGGGTTTCTGGGTCACCCCACCGCAAGGATTGCATCCCAAATGTTCGCCCCCACATCTTGTCTTGGGTTCACCCCCTCCCAGTAGTTCCTGCGCCGGGAATGCCACGGCGCTTGGTTGGTTTTCCGTTTGCCCCTTTGAGGTTCATCGATGCCTGCTCCAAAGTCCGCCAAGCCCGCCGTGAAACCGGTGCCCTCGCCTGCCAAGGCCGGGGCCAAAACCGCTGCCGGCAAGGCCGTTGCCAAGCCGGCAGCCAAACCGGCCGCCAAGCCAGCCACGAAAGTCAAAGAAGTGCCTTCCAAATCCGCCAAGCCGGCCGCCCCTGAGACCCTGAAGCCTGCCACCAAGACCGCCGCCAAGCCGGCGGCCAAAACCACCGCCGACACCGACGCCGTGAAGAAAAAGCCAGGCCGCCCGCCCAAGGCCGTCGCCGCCGAGTCCGACGCACCGCCAAAAACCGCCGGGGCCAAGCGCGGTCGCAAGCCCAAGGCCGCCGCTGGCGCTGCCGAAGACGAAGACCTGGGTGACATCGAGGCCGACCTGGTCGGTGAGCCGGTGGTGACCGAAGAAAAGGTCAAGCCGCTGCGGATGAAGATCAGCAAGGCCAAGGAACGTGCGCTGATGAAGGAGTTCGGCCTGGACGAGGCCGTGCTGTCCGAAGAAGACATGGCCAAGCGCCGCCAGCGCCTGAAGACCCTGATCACGCTGGGCAAGACCCGCGGTTATTTGACGCACGGCGAAATCTCCGACCACCTGCCCGACAAGCTGATCGACGCCGAGACGCTGGAAGTCGTGGTCAACATGCTCAACGACATGGGCGTGGCGGTGTACGAGCAGACGCCCGACGCCGAAACCCTGCTGCTGAACAACACCGTGCCCACCGTGACCACGGTGGAAGAAGCCGAAGAAGAGGCCGAAGCCGCCTTGTCCACCGTGGACAGCGAGTTCGGCCGCACCACCGACCCGGTGCGCATGTACATGCGTGAAATGGGCACGGTGGAGCTGCTGACCCGCGAAGGCGAAATCGAGATCGCCAAGCGCATCGAAGGCGGCCTGATGCGCATGATGGAAGCCATCAGCGCCAGCCCGGCCACGATCGCCGAGGTCTTCCGCCTGGCCGACGACATCCGTGACGGCAAGGTCGTCATCTCCACCATCGTCGACGGCTTCTCCAACCCCAACGAGGCCGACGACTACGTGGCCGAAGAAGACTTCGACGAGTTCGACGAAGACGACGACGACGACGGCAACGGTGGCTCCAAGGCCCTGACCAAGAAGCTCGAAGAGCTGAAGAACGAGGCCCTGCGCCGCTTCGACAAGCTGCGCGAGCTGTTCGAGAAGGTCCACAAAATCTACGACAAGGACGGCTACGGCACGCCGGCCTACATGAAGGCACAGAAGGCCTTGAGCGAGGAGCTGATGACCATCCGCTTCACCGCCAAGACCATCGAAAAGCTGTGTGACCTGCTGCGTGTGCAGGTGGACGATGTGCGCAAGAAGGAGCGCGAGCTGCGCCGCATCATCGTCGACAAATGTGGCATGCCGCAGGAGATCTTCATCAAGGAGTTTCCGGCCAATTTGCTGAACCAGAAATGGGTCGAGAAGCAGGCGGCCGCCAACAAGCCCTGGTCGGTGGTGATGGCGCGCAACATCCCGCCCATCCAGGACCTGCAGCACAAGCTGGGCGAGGTGCAGGCCCGCGTGGTCGTGCCGCTGGCCGAGCTGAAGGACATCAACAAGCGCATGAACGAAGGCGAAGCCTCGTCGCGCCATGCCAAGAAAGAGATGATTGAGGCCAATTTGCGCCTGGTGATCTCGATCGCGAAGAAATACACCAACCGCGGCCTGCAGTTCCTCGATCTGATCCAGGAAGGCAACATCGGCCTGATGAAGGCGGTCGACAAGTTCGAATACCGCCGCGGCTACAAGTTCTCCACCTACGCCACCTGGTGGATTCGCCAGGCCATCACCCGCTCGATCGCCGACCAGGCCCGCACCATCCGTATCCCGGTGCACATGATCGAGACCATCAACAAGATGAACCGCATCTCGCGCCAGCATTTGCAGGAGTTCGGCTTCGAGCCCGACGCCTCCATCCTGGCCGAGAAGATGGAGATCCCGGAAGACAAGATCCGCAAGATCATGAAGATCGCCAAAGAGCCGATCTCCATGGAAACGCCGATCGGCGACGACGACGACAGCCACCTGGGCGACTTCATCGAGGACAGCGCCAACACCGCGCCCATCGAGGCCGCGATGCAGGCCGGCCTGCGCGACGTGGTCAAGGACATCCTGGACGGCCTGACGCCACGCGAAGCCAAGGTGCTGCGCATGCGTTTCGGCATCGAGATGTCCACCGACCACACGCTGGAAGAAGTGGGCAAGCAGTTCGACGTGACCCGCGAACGCATCCGCCAGATCGAGGCCAAGGCGCTGCGCAAGCTCAAGCACCCCAGCCGCTCGGACAAGCTGCGCAGCTTCATCGATTCGCTTTAAGCGGCCCTTGTCCCACCCCACGCCTGCCCCGGTTCTGCCGCGGCAGGCGTTGTTTTTTCTGCCGCCCCACCGCACAGACGCGGGGCTTTACATCGCGGTAACGTGAAGCCCACGCGCTTGCGCCAAAATCCGGCATCAGGGGTGTTGCATGGCCTGTGCCCACCCCGGCGCTGACAAAACGCCCGAAGAAGAAGCCTGAAGGACGACCGATGACCGCCCCCCACCCCACCCCCGTCCCGCTGCCGGCGCCCACCGCATCGCCCACGGCCACCCCGCCGCCGCGCGTGCCCAGCCGCCGCGCCCGCTGGCTGGGCGCCGCGGTGCTGTTGCTGCTGGCCCTGGGGGTGGGCGGGCTGGCCTGGTACCTGACCCACCAGGGGGAGTCGCCCACCGCAGCCGCTGGCCGGCGTGGCCCGCCCTCGCTCACCGTGGGGGTGGCCACGGTGGAAAAAACCAACCTCCCCATCGTGCTGGAGGCGTTGGGCACGGTCACGCCCACCGCCACCGCCCGGGTCCAGGCCCAGGTCAGCGGCGTGCTGAAGGAACTGCATTTCCGCGAAGGGCAAACCGTGCAGGCCGGCCAGCTGCTGGCCACCATCGACCCTCGGCAATTTGAGCTGGCGCTGCAACAGGCCAGTGGCCAGCGCCAGCGCGACGAGGCCCAGCTCGACAACGCCCGGCTGACGCTGGAGCGCTACCGCACGCTGTGGTCGCAGGACTCGATTGCCCGTCAGGACGTCGACACCCAGGCCGCGCTGGTCAAGCAGCTCGAAGGCACGGTCACCACCGACCGCGCAAACGAGGGCACGGCCAGGCTCAACCTGGGCTACACCCGGGTGGTGTCGCCCCTCAGCGGCCGGGTCGGCCTGCGGGTGGTGGACGTCGGCAACGTGGTCAGCCCGGGCGACGCCAACGGCATCGCGGTGGTGGCCCAGGTGGCGCCCATCGACGTGGTGTTCGCCGTGCCGCAAGACCAGGTGCCCGAGCTGGTGGCACAAAGCCGCAGCGGCCAGCCGCTGCCCGCCGTCGCGCTGGACCGCAGCCGCACCACCACCCTGGACAGCGGCGTCTTTGTGTCGCTGGACAACCAGGTCGACGTGCAGACCGGCACGGTGCGCGCCAAGGCCCGCTTCCCGAATGCGCAGCAGGCGCTGTTCCCCAGCCAGTTCGTCAACCTGCGACTGCAGGTGCGCCAGCTCAAGGACGCGCTGGTGGTACCGGTCACCGCGCTGCGGCTGGGCAGCGGCGGCGACTATGTCTACGTGGTCAACGCCGACCGCACGGTGAGCAGCCGCCCGGTCAAGCGCGGCCTGGCCACCGCCGACAAGGTGGCCATCACCGAGGGCCTGCAGCTGGGCGAGAAGGTGGTCACCGAAGGCGCCGACCGGCTGAAGGACGGCGCCAAGGTCACGCTGCCCGGCGAGGGCGGTGGGCCCGGTGGCCGGCGCCGCGGTGGCGGGGCGCCCGAAGGCGCCGACGCCAAGGCCAACCCCGCCAGTGCGGCCAGCGCCAACCCTTCCGCCAGCGCGCCGCTGCCACCCAGGGCCAGCGCCCCGGCCGCGGCCGCCCCTGCAACGGCCCCGCCACTGCCCACCGCCGAGCAGCGCCGCCAGATGCTGGACAAGGTCAAGGACGACCCGGTGCAGTTGGAACGGCGCCAGCGTTTCCTGGAAGCGCTGGACCGCGGCGAGCCGGCCGCGCTGGCGCGCTGGCAGCAAATGCGTGAACGCCTGGGGGCCGGGCAATGAACCAGCCTGACCGCCGCCCGCTGACCCCCGCCCGCGCATGAGCCCGTCGCGCCCCTTCATCCTGCGGCCGGTGGCGACCTCGCTGCTGATGGTGGCCATCCTGCTGGCCGGGCTGGTGGGTTTCAAGTGGCTGCCGCTGTCGGCCCTGCCGCAGGTGGACTACCCCACCATCCAGGTGCAGACGCTCTACCCCGGCGCCAGCCCCGAGGTGATGAGCCAGAACGTCACCGCACCGCTGGAGCGCCAGTTCGGCCAGATGCCCGGTCTTTCGCGGATGAGCTCAACCAGCGCGGCCGGCGTGTCCATCGTGGTGCTGCAGTTCTCGCTGGGCCTGGCACTCGACGTGGCCGAGCAGCAGGTGCAGGCCGCCATCAACGCCGGTGGCTCGCTGCTGCCGGCGGATTTGCCGGCACCGCCGGTCTACGCCAAGATCAACCCGGCCGACACGCCGGTGCTGACGCTGGCCATCACCGCCGACGATTTGCCGCTGACCGAGGTGCAAAACCTGGTCAACACCCGGCTGGCGCTGAAGATCAGCCAGGTCAATGGCGTGGGCCTGGTGTCCCTGAGCGGCGGCCAGAAGCCCGCCGTGCGCATCCAGGCCGACACCCAGGCGCTGGCGTCCTACGGCCTGGGCCTGGACAGCCTGCGCACCGCGATCGCCGCGGCCAACGCCAACAGCGCCAAGGGCAGCTTTGACGGCCCGAGCCGGGCCTACACCATCAACGCCAACGACCAGCTGCTGACGGTGGCCGACTACACCCAATTGATCGTGGCCTACCGCAACGGCGCACCGGTGCGGCTGTCCAACGTGGCCCGGGTGGTGGACGGGGCAGAGAACACCCAGCTCGGCGCCTGGGCCGGCATCGCTGGCCAATTGAAGCCGGCCATCATCGTCGACGTGCAGCGCCAGCCCGGCGCCAACGTGATCGCCACGGTGGACGCCATCAAGGCCAGATTGCCCGAGTTGCAGGCCAGCCTGCCGCCGTCGGTGACGGTGTCGGTGCTGAGCGACCGCACCAACGGCATCCGCTCCTCGGTCGAACATGTGCAGCTGGAGCTGGTGCTGGCGGTGGTGTTGGTGGTGCTGGTGATCTTCGCTTTTCTGCACAACCTTCGGGCCACGGTGATCGCCAGCATCGCGGTGCCGATCTCGCTGGTGGGCAGCTTTGGCGCGATGTATTTGCTGGGCTACAGCCTGAACAACCTGAGCCTGATGGCCTTGACGATCGCCACCGGCTTTGTGGTGGACGACGCCATCGTGATGATCGAGAACATCGCCCGCCACATCGAAGAAGGCATGAAGCCGCTGCAGGCGGCCTTGTTGGGCGCGCAGGAAATCGGCTTCACCATCATCTCGCTGACGGTGTCGCTGGTGGCGGTGCTGATCCCGCTGCTGTTCATGGGCGATGTGGTGGGCCGGCTGTTCCGCGAGTTCGCCGTCACGCTGGCCATCACCATCCTGATCTCGGCGGTGGTGTCGCTCACCTTGGTGCCCATGATGTCGGCGCGCTGGCTGCGGTCCGAGGGCGAGGCCCCAGCCGGCCGTTTTGGCCGCGCCTTCCAGCGGGTGTTCGACCGCATCGTCCACCGCTACGACCGGGGCCTGACCTGGGTGCTGGCCCGCCAGGGCCTGACGCTGCTGGTGGCGCTGCTGACGCTGGCGCTGACCGCGGCGCTCTACATCGTGATTCCCAAGGGCCTGTTCCCGGTGCAGGACACCGGCCAGCTGCTGGGCCGCATCGACGCCGCCAGCTCGGTGTCGTACAGCCGCATGGCCGACCTGCAGCAGGCCGCCAGCCGCGCGCTGCTGGCCGACCCCGACGTGGCCTCGCTGAGCAGCTTCATTGGCGTGGACGGGGCCAACAACACCCGGCTCAACACCGGCCGGGTGCTGATCAACCTGAAGCCGGACCACGCCCCCTTGGCCCAGGTGCTGGACCGCTTGCGCGAGCGGGTGCAGGCGGTGGCCGGCGTGACGCTGCACCTGCAGCCGGCACAAGACCTGACCATCGACGCCGAGGCCGGCCCCACGCCCTACCGGGTGTCGCTGGAAGGCGCCAGCAGCGCGGTGGTGGCGGAATGGGCCGGCAAACTGAGCGAGGCGCTGAAAGACGCGCCCGAGGTGCGCGGCGTGGTCAACGACGCCGGCGCCACCGGCGTGGCGGCCTATGTGAACATCGACCGCGACTCCGCCGCCCGGCTGTCGCTGTCGGCCGCCAGCATCGACGACGCGCTGTACAGCGCCTTCGGCCAGCGCATCGTCTCCACCATCTTCACCGAGACCAACCAGTACCGGGTCATCATCGAGGCCCGGCCCGACCTGCTGAGCACCCCGGCCTCGCTGGGCCTGCTGCACCTGCGCACCGGCTCCGGCACCCCCACGCCGCTGTCGGCGGTGGCCAGCATCAGCGAGCGGCCGGCGCCGCTGCAGATCACCCGGGTCGAGCAGTACCCGGCCACCACGCTGGGCTTCGACGCCGCGCCCGGCGTCTCGCTGGGCCGGGCGGTGGACGCCATCCGCGCCGCCGCCCAGCGCATCGCCATGCCGCCCAGCGTGACGCTGACCTTCCTCGGCGCCTCGGGCGCCTACGAGGCCTCGCTGACCAACCAGCTGTGGCTGATCCTGGCCGCGGTGGTCTGTGTCTACATCGTGCTGGGGGTGTTGTACGAGAGCTATGTGCACCCGCTGACGATTCTGTCCACCCTGCCCTCGGCCGGTGTGGGCGCGCTGCTGGCGCTGATGGTCAGCGGCCAGGACCTGGGCGTGATCGGCATCATCGGCATCATCCTGCTGATCGGCATCGTCAAGAAGAACGCCATCATGATGATCGACTTCGCCATCGACGCCGAGCGCAGCGAAGGCAAGAGCCCGCAGCAGGCCATCCACCAGGCGGCGCTGCTGCGGCTGCGGCCCATCCTGATGACCACCGCCGCCGCGCTGTTTGCCGCGGTGCCGCTGATGCTGGGCTGGGGCGACGGCGCCGAGCTGCGCCGCCCGCTGGGCCTGGCCATCTTCGGCGGCCTGATCGTCAGCCAGGTGCTGACGCTGTTCACCACCCCGGTGATCTACCTGGCCTTTGACCGGCTGGGCCGGCGCTGGCGCCGCAGCCCCGACGCCGGCCCGCGCCTGCCGCCACCCGCCGCATCGACGGAGGGCGGCACGCCGTGAACCTGTCCGGGCCCTTCATCCGCCGGCCGGTGGGCACGGTGTTGCTGACACTGGGCCTGGCCTTGGCGGGCCTGACTGCGTTCGGTGTGCTGCCGGTGGCGCCGCTGCCCCAGGTGGACTACCCCACCATCTCGGTCAGCGCCCGGCTGCCCGGCGCCAGCCCCGAAACCATGGCCACCAGCGTGGCCACGCCGCTGGAGCGGCGGCTGGGCGTGATCTCCGGTGTCAACGAGATGACCTCGAGCAGCAGCAATGGCTCGACCCGCATCAACCTGCAGTTCGACCTCAACCGCAAGATCGACGCCGCCGCGCGCGAGGTGCAGGCCGCCATCAACGCCTCGCGGGCCGACCTGCCGGCCACGCTGCGCAGCAACCCGACCTACCGCAAGGCCAACCCGGCCGACGCGCCGGTGATGATTCTGGCGCTGACCTCGGCCTCGCGCTCGCCCGGCCAGGTCTACGACGAGGTGTCAAACGTCGTGCAGCAAAAGCTGTCGCAGGTGCCCGGCGTTGGCGACGTCGAGCTCGGCGGCGGCTCGCTGCCGGCGGTGCGCATCGGCCTGCTGCCGTTTGCGCTGAACAAGGTCGGCCTCAGCATGGAGGATGTGCGCGCGGCCATCCAGGCCGCCAACGCCAACCGGCCCAAGGGCGCGGTCGAAGGCCAGGGCCGGCGGCTGCAGATTTACACCAGCACCAACCTGGCCGGTGGCGGCCTGAAGGCGGCCGACTACGTGGACATGGTGGTGGCCTGGCGCAACGGCGCGGCCATCCGCCTGGGCGACGTGGCCGAGGTGGTGGACAGCGTGGAAGACACCCGCACGCTGGGCCTGTTCAACGGCCAGCCGGCGGTGGTTGTCATCATCCGCAAGCAGCCCGGCGCCAACGTCATCGAGACGGTGGACGCCATCCGTGCGCTGCTGCCGGAGTTGCAGGCCCAGCTGCCGCCCGATGTGGCGCTGCAGGTGTCGTCCGACCGCACGCTGTCCATCCGCACCGCGCTGCACGAAGTCGAGTTCACGCTGCTGCTGTCGATCGCGCTGGTGGTGCTGGTGGTCAGCGCCTTTTTGCGCAGCGTGCGCGCCACCGTCATCCCCACGGTGGCCACGGTGGTGTCGCTGCTGGGCACCTTTGTGGTGATGTATTTCCTGGGCTTCAGCCTGAACAACCTGAGCCTGATGGCGCTGACCGTGGCCACCGGCTTTGTGGTTGACGACGCCATCGTGGTGCTGGAGAACACCAGCCGCCACATCGAGGCTGGCATGGAGCGTTTTGCCGCGGCGCTGCACGGCGCCCGCGAGGTCGGCTTCACCGTGCTGTCCATCAGCCTGTCGCTGGTGGCGGTGTTCATTCCGCTGCTGTTCATGGGCGGCCAGGTGGGCCGGCTGTTCCGCGAGTTCGCGGTCACGCTGTCGGCCGCGGTGATGATCTCGCTGCTGATCTCGCTCACCACCACGCCGATGATGTGTGCCTGGCTGCTCCAGCCCGGCACGCCCGAGCGGGCGCCCAACCGCCTGTCGCGCTGGCTGGAAAAGGGATTCCAGGCGCTGCAACGCGCCTATGCCGTCAGCCTGGACTGGGCGCTGGCCAGCCGCTGGCTGGTGCTGGCCAGCCTGGTGGCGGTGGTGGCCTTGAACGTGGTACTGTTCAAAGCCATCCCCAAGGGCTTTTTCCCGCAGCAGGACACCGGGCAGATTTCGGCCGGCCTGCGGGCCGACCAGAGCATCTCCTTCCAGGCCCTGCAAGACAAGATGCGCCAGGCGGTGGACATCATCCACAAAGACCCGGCGGTGGACACGGTGGTCGGCTTTGTCGGCGGCGCCCGGGCTGGCGGTGGCTTCATGTTCGTCAGCCTCAAGCCCCTGGGCGAGCGCAAGGAGCGTGGCCAGGCGGTGATTGCCCGGCTGCGGCCGCAACTGGCCCGGCTCACCGGCGTCAGCATCTTTCTCAGCCCGGTGCAAGACCTGCGGGTGGGCGGGCGCGACGCCAACTCCACCTACCTCTACGCGCTCAAAAGCGACAGCCTGGCTGACCTGCGGCTGTGGGCCCAGCGCCTGGCCGATGCGATGAAGCAGCAGACCGCGCTGGTCGACGTCGACACCGACCAGCAGGAAAACGGCGTCGAAACCTATGTCAACGTCGACCGCGACAGCGCCGCCCGGCTGGGTCTGACGCCGCGCGACGTCGACAACGCGCTCTACAACAGCTTCGGCCAGCGCCAGGTGGCCAACGTGTATGGCGAGCTCAACCAGTACCACGTGGTGATGGAGGTGGCCCCGCGTTACCGCGAAGGGCCGCTGGCGCTGAACGACGTGCAGGTGCCGGCCCGGGGCCAGGTGGGCAGCACCACCAACGCCATCAACAGCCCCAGCACCGTGGCCGCCAACAACGCCAGCACCAGCGCGGCCAGCACCGGCGGCACGGCCGTCAACCCCGGCGCGCGCGACACCGCCACGGGCAGCCCGGTCAGCACCAGCGCCACCCGCATGGTGCCGCTGAGCGCCTTTGCCCGCTTCAGCGAAGCCCCGTCACCGACCTCCATCAACCACCAGGATGCCGAGCTCACCACCACCATCTCCTTCAACCTGGCCGAGGGCAGCTCGCTGGCCGACGGCCAGGCCGCGGTGCTGGCGGCCCAGGCCAGCATCGCCATGCCCAAGAACGTGCGCGGCAGCTTCGAGGGCGCGGCGCGCAGTGCCCAGGCCTCGCAAGACCAGCAGCCGCTGCTGATCCTGGCCGCGCTGGTGGTGATCTACCTGGTGCTGGGCATCTTGTACGAAAGCCTGGTTCATCCGCTCACCGTGCTGTCCACCCTGCCCTCGGCCGGCGTGGGCGCGGTGCTGGCGCTGTTGCTGTTCCAGCTGGATTTCTCCATCATGGCGCTGATCGGCGTTTTTCTGCTGATTGGCATCGTGAAGAAAAACGCCATCCTCATCATCGACTTCGCCATCGAGGCCGAACGCACCCAGGGCCTGAGCGCCACCGCCGCGGTGCGCGAGGCCTGTTTGCTGCGCTTCCGACCCATCCTGATGACCACGCTGGCCGCGGCGCTGGGCGCGCTGCCACTGGCCATCGGTTTTGGCGAGGGCTCGGAGCTGCGCCAGCCGCTGGGCATCTCCATCATTGGCGGCCTGATCGCCAGCCAGCTGCTGACCCTGCTGACCACCCCGGTGGTCTATGTCCTGCTCGACCGCCTGCGTCGGCGCAGCCCGTCTGAACCCAGCCTGGGCCGCCAGCCCCAGGCCCTGCCCTCTTCCTGAGCCCCACCATGACCCCGACGCTGCCCCGCCAGACCCTGTTGGTCGCCGCCCTGGTTGCCGCCCTGACCGGCTGTGCCATCGGCCCCAGCCACCGGCTGCCCGACATCCCCAAGCCACCCGCCTACAAGGAAGGCGCCCGCTGGGCGCCGGCCATGCCGGCCGACGCGGTGAACCGGGGCCCCTGGTGGACCCTGTTCAACGACCCGGTGCTCGACGCCCTGGTGCCGCAGGTGGCGGTGTCCAACCAGAACGTGGCCGCCGCCGCGGCCGCCTACGCCCAGGCCAGGGCCCTGGTGCGCGAGCAGCGGGCGGCGCTGTTCCCCTCGGTCACGCTGGGCGGCAGCGCCAACCGGGCCGGGGGCAGTGGCAGTGCCCGCACCGGCAACAGCGTGCAGATGAGCATCGGCGCCAGCTGGGAGCCCGATGTCTGGGGCCGGCTGGGCAATGCCCGCGACAGCGCCCAGGCCAACGCCGAAGCCAGCGCGGCCGACCTCGCCTCGGCCCGGCTGTCGGCCCAGGGCGAGCTGGTGGCCAACTACCTGGGCCTGCGCCAGACCGACGCCCAGGCCGCACTGCTGGCCACCACCATCGCCGGCTACGAGCGGGTGCTGGTGATCACGCAGAACCGCTACAACGTGGGCCTGGCGCCCAAGACCGATTTGCTGCAGGCCCAGACCCAGCTCGCCAACGCGCAGGCCGACGCCTTGTCGCTGGCGCGCCAGCGGGCCCAGTTGGAACACGCCATCGCGGTGCTGCTGGGCAAGGCCCCGGCCGATTTCAGCTTGGTGCCCGCGCCCTGGCAGCCCGAAGTGCCCGAGGTGCCGTTGGAGCTGCCATCGGCCTTGCTGGAGCGCCGGCCCGACATCGCCGCCGCGGAGCGCCGGGTCGCCGCGGCCAATGCCCAGATCGGCGTGGCCCAGGCCGGCTACTACCCCAGCCTGGGCTTGAGCGCCTCGGTGGGTTCGGGCGCCACCCGGCTCGCCGAGCTGTTCAGCGCCGGCACCGCGCTGTGGTCCATGGGACTCACCGCCGCCCAGGTGATCTTCGACGGCCAGGCCACCGCGGCCCGGGTCGATCAGGTCGAGGCCGCCTGGCGGGCCACGGTGGCACGCTACAGCCAGACCGTGCTGGCGGCCTTCCAGCAGGTCGAAGACCAGCTGGCCGCCGTCGGTGTGCTGGCCCAGCAGCACGAACTGCGGCGCCAGGCCTCCGATGCAGCCGACCAGGTCGAGGCCCAGGTGCTGAACCGCTACAACGCCGGCCAGGTCAGCTTCACCGAGGTCGTCGCCGCGCAGGTCACGGCCTTGAATGCCCGCCGTGCGCTGGTCCAGGTCCAAGCCGACCGCCAGACCGCAGCGGTGGCGCTGGTGCAGGCCCTGGGCGGTGGCTGGCGGGCCGAAGGAAGCGAGGAAACCGAGGCCCAGAAGCAGGCCGTGCCTGAGCCTCAACCTGTGCCCGCGCCTCAACCTGTGCCCGCGCCTCAACCCGTGCCCGAGCCCCAACCCGTGCCCGCGCCCCAACCCGTGCTTGAGCCCCAACCCGTGCTTGAGCCCCAACCCGTGCCTGAGCTTCAACCCGTGCCTGAGCCTCAACCCGTGCCTGAGCCCCAACCCGTGCCTGAGCCCCAACCCGTGCCTGAGCCCCAACCCGTGCCTGAGCCCCAACCCGTGCCTGAGCCCCAACCCGTGCCTGAGCCCCAACCCGTGCCTGAGCCCCAACCCGTGCCCGCGCCCCCACCCGTGCCCGCGCCCCCACCCGTGCCCGCGCCCCCACCCGTGCCCGAGCCTCAACCCGTGCCTGAGCCAGCGTCGCAGGCCGTGCCCGACAAACCGGCGGAATAGCCGCGCGCCGGGTTAGTCTGGCCTCCCTACCCGGCACGCGGGGCGCCCCCCACAATCGCCCCAACTTCACTGCTCCCGCTTGCCATGGCCGCACCCAAACCCCGCTCCCCGTTGAAACACCTGCGCCTGTCCGATGTGCAGGGCATGGCCCGCCTGGCCACCGATGGGGTGCACGGCGTCACCGGCATCGCCGAGGGCGTGCACGCCTCGGTGCTGCGCAGCATGGGGCTGGGCAAGGCCGATGCGCCCACCCAAACCGGCGGCCTGACCGGCCTGATTTACAACGGCGTGCGCCAGGTCAACCGGCTGGTGGCCTGGACGCTGGACGCTGCGCTGGACCGGCTGCGCCCCTGGGTGGACGGGCCACAGGCCGGCAGCTCGGTGCAGCGTGAGGCGGCGCTGGCCGCCCTCAACGGCGTGCTGGGCGACCAGCTGGCGGAGCGCCACAACCCGCTGGCCACCACCATGAGCCTGCGCCAGCATGGCGAGGTGGTGTCGCCGGCCAGCCTGGAAGGCGCCGGCCGCAAGGTGCTGCTGCTGGTCCACGGCCTGTGCATGAACGACCTGCAATGGGCCAGCACCACCGCCGATGGCCAGCCGCTGGACCATGGCCAGGCACTGGCCGAGGCGCTGGGCTACACCCCGGTCTACCTGCGCTACAACACCGGCCGCCACATCTCCGACAACGGCGACGAACTGGCCCGCTGCCTGCAGGCCTGGACCGACGCTTGGCCCGTGCCGATCGACGAGCTGGTGGTGGTGGGCCACAGCATGGGCGGGCTGGTGATGCGCAGCGCCTGCCAACGCGCGGCCCAGGACGGCCTGGGCTGGCTGCGCCACCTGAAAACCATCGTATTCCTGGGCACGCCCCACCACGGCGCGCCGCTGGAGCGGGCTGGCAACTGGCTGGACCTGCTGCTGGCCAGCACGCCTTATTCCAAGCCCTTCGCCGCGCTGGGCCAGGTGCGCAGCGCCGGCATCACCGACCTGCGCCACGGCCTGGTGTGCGAAGCCGACTGGGCCGGCCGCGACCGCTTCCAACGCGGCGCCGACCCGCGCCAGCCGCTGCCGTTGCCCGAAGGGGTGGCCTGTTACACCGTGGCCGCCACCACCGCGGCCAAGCGCAGCCCGCTGGCCGACCGGCTGCTGGGCGACGGCCTGGTGCCGCTGCGCAGCGCTTTGGGCGAGCACGACAACCCGGCGCTGACGCTGGCCTTCCCGGCCGAGCGGCGCTGCGTGATGTTCGGCATGGGCCACCTGGCGCTGCTGTCGCGGCCCGAGGTGACGCAACAGCTCACCCAATGGCTGGGCGCCAAGGCCTGAACCGCCGCGACTTCCCAAACCCTGGCCGCCCGCTAAACTCGACGCCATCGCGGGTGCTGCATTGCAGGCCAGCCGTTTTCGCAACGCGCGTGAACGCTATAATTTAAGGAGCGCGCCACGGCCCCGGCCGGGAACGACGCACCGATGGAGGAGAGAGGCCCAATGAGCAGCAAAGAAAACGTCGCCGTGAACCAGCTGTTGTCGCTGCTGGAATCACGGTACGCCATCCGGGTGCTGTGGGCCTTGCGTGACGGTCACGCACAAACCTTTCGCCTGCTGCAAGACAGCGTGGGTGGCATCACCCCCAACACGCTGAACACCCGCATCAAGGAGTTGCGCGAGGCCGGCCTGATGACCCATGGCAGCGAGGGCTACACCGTCACCGCCAGCGGGGCCGACCTGCTCAAGCGCCTCAACGACATCCAGGCCTTTGCCACCAAATGGGTGGCCAGCCAGGGCAAGAAGGCCCGCTGAAACCGGCCGCCCGCCGCGCCAGCGCCGGCTGGCATAATTTGAGCGTTGTTTTCTTCTGTTGCCGGCCGATGCCGGCAATCTTCATTTCACCTCCCCCTTTCAGGAATTGCCATGATCACCACCCCGTCCGGCCTGCAGTACGAAGACACCGTGAGCGGCGACGGCGCCGAAGCCAAGGCCGGCCAGCGCGTGACGGTGCACTACACCGGCTGGCTGTACAACAACGGCGTGCAAGGCGCCAAGTTCGACTCCAGCAAGGACCGCAACGACCCCTTCAAGTTCTCGCTTGGCGCCGGCATGGTGATCCGCGGCTGGGACGAGGGTGTGGCCGGCATGAAGGTGGGCGGCCAGCGCACGCTGATCATCCCGTCCGAGCTGGGCTATGGCGCCCGCGGCGCCGGTGGCGTGATTCCGCCCAACGCCACGCTGAAGTTCGACGTCGAGCTGCTGGCCACCGCCTGATGCGGCAGCCGGGCCCCGCCCGGCCTTGAAACCACGGCCAGCGCCCCCAGTTGCGGGGCTGTTGTGCAACCCCACCCTCTGAAGCATGTCTGACCACGCCCCCAACGACCCCAGCGCCGTCCGCCAGCGCGAACCGCAGTTCGACACCGCCGCCGGCACCGTGAACCCCTCAGCGTCGCCGCTGTTCGGCGACGCCGACGCCATGGCCCAGGCCCAGATGGACGCCGCGGCCGCCCAGGCCGGCGGCGACGCCAGCGTGCAGCTGCTGGCCGTCTCGGCCGAGCTGGCCGCCGCCCAGGCCAAGGTGGCGGAGCTGTCCGACCAGTACCTGCGGGCCCAGGCCGACGTGCAAAACGCCCGCCGCCGCGCCGACGACGAGGTGTCCAAGGCGCGCAAGTTCGCGGTGGAAAGCTTTGCCGACAGCCTGCTGCCGGTGCTGGACAGCCTGGAGGCCGGCCTGGCCATCCAGAACGCCAGCGTCGAGCAGATCCGCGAAGGCGCCGAGGCCACGCTGCGCCAGCTGCGCGCCGCGCTGGAGCGCAACAAGGTGATCGCCATCAACCCCGAAGCCGGCGCCAAGTTCGACCCCCACCAGCACCAGGCCATCAGCGTCGTGCCGGTGGCCGAAGGCAGCCAGCAGGCCCCCAACACCGTGGTGGGCGTGCTGCAAAAGGGCTATTTGATCGCCGACCGCGTGATGCGGCCGGCCCTGGTGACGGTGTCGGCACCGAACTGACCCTTGAAACCGGCCATCCGGGCCACACATCCTCCGCATCAGTTTTGAAATTCAGCGGGCTGCCGGCCAATGCCAGGCCCCGCACCACACAAAGGACAACATCATGGGACGAATCATCGGCATTGACCTGGGCACCACCAACAGCTGCGTGGCCATCATGGAGGGCAACACCACCCGCGTGATCGAGAACAGCGAAGGCGCCCGCACCACCCCGTCCATCATTGCCTACCAGGAAGACGGCGAAGTGCTGGTCGGCGCCTCGGCCAAGCGCCAGGCGGTCACCAACCCGCGCAACACGCTGTACGCCGTGAAGCGTTTGATCGGCCGCAAGTTCACCGAAAAGGAAGTGCAGAAGGACATCGACCTGATGCCTTACACCATCGCCGCCGCCGACAACGGCGACGCCTGGGTGGAAGTGCGCGGCAAGAAAATCGCCCCGCCGCAGATCAGCGCCGAGGTGCTGCGCAAGATGAAGAAAACCGCCGAAGACTACCTCGGCGAGCCCGTCACCGAGGCCGTGATCACGGTGCCGGCCTATTTCAACGACGCCCAGCGCCAGGCCACCAAGGACGCTGGCCGCATCGCCGGCCTGGACGTCAAGCGCATCATCAACGAGCCCACCGCCGCGGCCCTGGCCTTCGGCCTGGACAAGCAGGAAAAGGGCGACCGCAAGATCGCCGTCTATGACCTCGGCGGCGGCACCTTCGACGTGTCCATCATCGAGATCGCCGACGTCGACGGTGAAAAGCAGTTCGAGGTGCTGTCCACCAACGGCGATACCTTCCTGGGCGGCGAAGACTTCGACCAGCGCATCATCGACTTCATCATCGGCGAATTCAAGAAAGAGCAAGGCGTTGACCTGTCCAAGGACGTGCTGGCCCTGCAGCGCCTGAAGGAAGCCGCCGAAAAGGCCAAGATCGAGCTGTCCAACAGCGCGCAGACCGACATCAACCTGCCCTACATCACCGCCGATGCGTCCGGTCCCAAGCACCTGAACATCAAAATGACGCGCGCCAAGCTGGAAAGCCTGGTTGACGAGCTGATCGAGCGCACCATCGCCCCCTGCCGCACCGCCATCAAGGACGCCGGCGTCAGCGTGGCCGACATCCATGACGTGATCCTGGTCGGCGGCATGTCGCGCATGCCCAAGGTGCAGGAGAAGGTCAAGGAGTTCTTCGGCCGCGAGCCGCGCAAGGACGTCAACCCCGACGAGGCCGTGGCCGTCGGCGCGGCCATCCAGGGCCAGGTGCTGTCGGGCGACCGCAAAGACGTGCTGCTGCTGGACGTGACCCCGCTGTCGCTGGGCATCGAGACCATGGGCGGCGTGATGACCAAGATGATCGCCAAGAACACGACCATCCCGACCAAGTTCGCGCAGACCTTCTCCACCGCCGACGACAACCAGCCGGCCGTGACCATCAAGGTCTTCCAGGGCGAGCGCGAGATCGCCTCGGGCAACAAGATGCTGGGCGAGTTCAACCTCGAAGGCATCCCGCCGGCCCCGCGTGGCACGCCGCAGATCGAGGTGAGCTTCGACATCGACGCCAACGGCATCCTGCATGTGGGTGCCAAGGACAAGGGCACCGGCAAGGAAAACAAGATCACCATCAAGGCCAACTCCGGCCTGAGCGAGGCCGAGATCCAGCAAATGGTCAAGGACGCCGAGATCAACGCCGCCGACGACAAGAAGAAGCTGGAAATCGTGCAGGCCCGCAACAGCGCTGAAGCCAGCGTGCACAGCGTCAAGAAGAGCCTGGCCGAGCATGGCGACAAGCTCGAAGCGGGTGAGAAGGAAAAGATCGAGGCCGCGATCAAGGACGTTGAGGAAGCGCTGAAGGGCGAGAACAAGGACGACATCGAGGCCAAGAGCAACGCGCTGATGACCGCCAGCCAGAAGCTGGGCGAGAAGGTCTATGCCCAGATGCAGGCCGAGCAGGCTGCAGCCGGTGCCAGCGCCGCCGGCCCCGAGGCCGCCGCCTCGGCCAAGCCGCAGGACGACAACGTGGTGGACGCCGAAGTCAAGGAAGTGAAGAAGGGCTGAGACCGGCCCCGCCCCGTCGGCGCTGCAGGCTGAACACATGACCAGAGCGCAGCACATCGGGCTTGGGTGGCAACACCCTGGCCCGATGGCCGTTGGCCCCAGCCTTCCCCGATCACCCGTCCACTGAACAACGCATTGCCATGGCCAAAAGAGACTATTACGAAACGCTGGGCGTGCCCAAGAACGCCAGCGACGAAGAGATCAAAAAGGCGTATCGCAAGCTGGCGATGAAGTACCACCCCGACCGCAACCAGGGGGATGCGGCCAAGGGCGCCGAAGAAAAATTCAAGGAGGCCAAAGAGGCCTACGAGATGCTGAGCGACGCGCAAAAGCGCGCCGCCTACGACCAGTACGGCCATGCCGGTGTCGACCCCAACCGCGGCGGTGGCCCCGGTGCCGAGGGCTTTGGCGGTTTCGCCGAGGCCTTTGGCGACATCTTCGGCGACATCTTCGGTGGCCAGCAGCGTGGCGGTCAGCAGCGCGGTGGTCGCCAGGTGTTCCGCGGCTCCGACCTCAGCTACGCGATGGAAATCTCGCTGGAAGAGGCCGCCAACGGCAAGGACGCACAGATCCGCATCCCCAGCTGGGACACCTGCGGCACCTGCCAGGGCTCGGGCGCCAAGCCTGGCACCAGCGCCAAAACCTGCGCCACCTGCCATGGCAGCGGCGCGGTGCAGATGCGCCAGGGCTTCTTCAGCGTGCAGCAGACCTGCCCACATTGCCGTGGCACCGGCAAGATCATTCCCGACCCCTGTGGCACCTGCCATGGCCAGGGCAAGGTCAAGAACACCAAGACGCTGGAAGTGAAAATTCCGGCCGGCATCGACGACGGCATGCGCATTCGCTCGGCCGGCAACGGCGAGGCCGGCAGCAACGGCGGCCCGCCGGGCGACCTCTACATCGAGATCCGGCTGAAGAAACACGACATCTTCGAGCGCGATGGCGACGACCTGCACTGCAGCGTGCCGGTCAATGTGACCACCGCCGCGCTGGGCGGCGAGATCGACGTGCCCACGCTGGCCGGCAAGGCCAACATCGACATCCCCGAAGGCACCCAGCACGGCAAGACCTTCCGGCTGCGTGGCAAGGGCATCAAGGGCGTGCGCTCCAGCTACCCCGGCGATCTGTACTGCCACATCGCGGTGGAAACGCCGGTCAAGCTCAGCGAACAGCAACGCAAGCTGCTGCGCGAGCTGGACGAGTCCTTCAAGAGCGGCGGCATGAAACACAGCCCCAACGAAAAGGGCTGGTTCGACAAGGCCAAGGAATTCTTCCGCTGACGCCTGGCGACACACTCAAAAAGCCGCAGCACCCACCGGGGCTGCGGCTTTTGTCATGCCAGTGTGGCGTTAAGACTTGCCAGTAGAGCCGTAGCCGCCTTCACCGCGCTGCGAGGCCTCGGCGAAGTCCTGCACCACGTTGAAACGGGCCTGCACCACCGGCACCACCACCAGCTGCGCCAGCCGCTCCATGGGCTGCAGCGTGAAGGCCACGTCGCTGCGGTTCCAGGCGCTGACCATCAGCTGGCCCTGGTAGTCGCTGTCGATCAGGCCAACCAGGTTGCCCAACACGATGCCGTGTTTGTGGCCCAGGCCGGAGCGCGGCAGGATCAGCGCGGCGTAACCCGGGTCTTTCAGGTGGATGGCCAGGCCGGTGGGCACCAGCTGCCAGGCATTGGGGGCCAGGGTCAGCGGCGCGTCCAAACAGGCCCGCAGGTCCAGGCCGGCGCTGCCGGGGGTGGCGTAGGCGGGCAGTTGGTCGGCCATGCGGGCATCGAGGATCTTGACGTCAATCAGCATGGGGTGGGGCCAGGTCGGCCCGTCTCCTTGGGAACATGAAAAAGGAAATGGGAACTCAGCGCTTGGCCGACTCGGCCCATTGTTGCAGCCGCTGGCGCAGCGTGGCCAGCTCACCGCCGGCCAGGTCTTGCCAAACGCGCCACACCAACCAAGCCAGCAGGCCCAGCAACACCGGCCCCTGCAACCAGGCCAGTCGGGGGGCCACCAGGCCCAGCACCAGCAAAGCCACCCAGGCGCCGAAAGCCAGCCGCAGCTTGGGCAGCACCGAGGCCATGAAACGCTGCACCGGCACCACCACCGCCGCAGGCACCGGGGCCTGCGGCGGCGCCGAGGTGGCCGGAGGGGTCACGGCACTGGCCCGGTGGGGCGCGGCCTGCGTCATCGCGGTGCGGTAGGGCTGGGCGGTCAGGCCCTCGACATAGCGCACAAAGTCGCCATCGGGTGGGGTGTCGGCGCTGAGCTTCATGGGGCGGCCTTCAGACCGGGCCCAGGCGCTGCGCCAGCTCGGCCACCAGCCGGCGGGCCAGCGCCAGCTTGGGCGCCCGGGCCAGCTCCTGCACGCCCTGGGCGTCCACCAGCAGCAGCGCGTTGTCGTCCTGGCCAAAGGTGTCGGGGCCGATGTTGCCCACCAGCAGCGGCACGCCCTTGCGCACGCGCTTGGCCTGGGCGTGGGCCAGCAGGTCATGGCTTTCGGCAGCAAAGCCCACGCAGTACAGGTCACCGGCCACGGCGGCCGGCGACTGCGCCACCTGGGCCAGGATGTCGGGGTTTTCGGTGAAGCGCAGCGCCGGCGCCTCGCCCGTGCCGTCCTTCTTGATCTTGCGGTGCGCGGCCTCGGCCGGCCGCCAGTCGGCCACCGCGGCGGTGGCGATGAAGACACCGCGCGCCGGCACATGGGCCAGCGTGGCGTCCAGCATCTCGCGGGCCGAGGTCACGTCGATGCGGTTCACGCCGCGCGGCGTGGCCAGCGCCACCGGGCCGGCCACCAGCGTGACCTTGGCGCCGGCCTCGCGGGCCGCCTGGGCAATGGCAAAACCCATCTTGCCGCTGGAGCGGTTGGTGATGCCACGCACCGGGTCCATGGCCTCGTAGGTCGGCCCGGCCGTCACCAGCAGCTCGCGGCCGGCCAGGCCCTTGGGCTGGAAGAAGGCCACCACATCGGCCAGCAGCTGATCGGGCTCCAGCATGCGGCCGTCGCCGGTCTCGCCACAGGCCTGAAAGCCGTTGCCCACGCCCAGCACGGTGGCGCCGTCGGCCTGCAGCTGGGCCAGGTTGCGCTGGGTGGCGGGGTGGGACCACATCTCGCGGTTCATCGCCGGCGCCACCAGCAGCGGCACCTCAGCGATGGGCCGGGCCAGGCACAGCAGGCTCAGCAACTCGTCGGCCCGGCCATGCAGCAGCTTGGCGATGAAGTCGGCGCTGCAAGGCGCCAGCAGGATGGCATCGGCCTCGCGCGACAGGTTGATGTGCGGCATATTGTTGGACTCGCGGGCGTCCCACTGCGAGGTGTAGACACTGCGCCCCGACAGCGCCTGCATGGTCACCGGCGTGATGAACTGCTCGGCCGCCTCGGTCATCACCACCTGCACGGTGGCGCCCTGCTTGATCAGCCCACGGCACAGCTCGGCCGCCTTGTAGCAGGCGATGCCGCCGGTGAGCCCCAGCACGAAGTGTTTGCCAGCGAGATCGGTCATGGATGAATTATCGCCCCCACGCTCCCCCACTGCGTGTCGCTCCCTGCCCCCCAAGGGGGCTAATTTTCCTTGGGGCGGCCCGGCGGAAAATTGCGGCGCCCTGCTCACCCGCCGCGTGTCGGTGGCCTCCACAGACCACAGGGTACGAGGTTTCGCCGCAGGGCCGCCCCAAGGCGAAACGCGGCCCCCTTGGGGGGCAGGGAGCGACACGCAGTGCGCGACCGTGGGGGCCACGTGCTCACACTTATAATCCTGTTTTACCACCTCCTCGGGATTGTTCCCCAAGCCTGACATGACCAAATTCGTCTTCGTCACCGGCGGTGTGGTGTCTTCCCTGGGCAAGGGAATCGCCTCAGCCTCCCTCGCCGCCATCCTTGAGTCCCGCGGCCTCAAAGTCACCCTGATCAAGCTCGATCCCTACCTCAATGTGGACCCGGGCACGATGTCGCCCTTCCAGCATGGCGAGGTGTTCGTCACCGACGATGGCGCCGAGACCGACCTCGACCTGGGCCACTACGAGCGTTTCATCGAGACGCGGATGCGCAAGGCCAACAACTTCACCACCGGCCAGATCTACAAAAGCGTGCTCGAGAAAGAGCGCCGCGGCGACTACCTCGGCAAGACGGTGCAGGTCATCCCGCATGTGACCAACGAGATCCAGGAGTTCGTCAAGCGCGGTGCTGGCGTGGACACCGCCGACGCGGTGGACGTGGCCATCGTCGAGATCGGCGGCACCGTGGGTGACATCGAGTCCCTGCCCTTCCTGGAAGCCGTGCGCCAGATGAGTTTGCGCCTGGGACCCAACAACAGCGCCTTTGTGCACCTGAGCTATGTGCCCTGGATCGCCGCCGCCGGCGAGCTCAAGACCAAGCCCACCCAGCACACCGCCAAGCAGCTGCGCGAGATCGGCATCCAGGCCGACGCCCTGCTGTGCCGGGCCGACCGCCGCATTCCCAACGAAGAGCGCGAAAAGATCTCGCTGTTCTCCAACGTGCCCGAGTGGGGCGTGATCTCGATGTGGGACGTGGACACCATCTACAAGGTGCCGCGCATGCTGCACGAGCAAGGTCTGGACGGCCTGATCTGCGACAAGCTGCGCCTGAACACGCCACCGGCCAACCTGAAGCGCTGGGACGACCTGGTCTACGAGACCGAGCACCCGCAAAACCAGGTGGCGATTGCCATGGTGGGCAAGTACGTTGACCTGTCCGACAGCTACAAGTCGCTCAACGAAGCGCTGCGCCACGCCGGCATGAAGAACCACGCGCGGGTCAAGATCGACTACATCGACTCCGAAACCATCACCCCGGAGAACGTCTCGCAGCTGGCCAAGTTCGACGCGGTGCTGGTGCCCGGCGGCTTTGGCAAACGCGGCATCGAGGGCAAGATTTGCGCCGCCCGCTTCGCCCGCGAAACCAAGCTGCCCTATTTGGGCATCTGCCTGGGCATGCAGGTCGCCACCATCGAGTTCGCCCGCCATGTGGCCGGCCTCAGTGACGCCAACAGCACCGAGTTCGAACCCGATACCCCGCACCCGGTGATCGCGCTGATCACCGAGTGGAAGGACGCCGACGGCACCATCAAGACCCGCGACGCCAGCTCCGACCTCGGCGGCACCATGCGCCTGGGCGCGCAAAGCTCCGACGTGTCCAAGGGCACGCTGGCCCACCGCATCTACGGCAGTGTGGTCACAGAGCGGCACCGCCACCGCTTCGAGGCCAATGTGAACTACCTCGACCAGCTGCGCCAGGCTGGCCTGGTGATCTCGGCGCTGACCCAGCGCGAGCACCTGACCGAAATCGTCGAACTGCCACAGGACGTGCACCCCTGGTTCATGGGCGTGCAGTTCCACCCCGAGTTCAAGTCCACCCCCTGGGACGGCCACCCGCTGTTCAACGCCTTCGTCAAGGCCGCGCTGGACCACAAGAACGCCGGCCCGGCCCTGAAGGCGGTGGCCTGATGAAGCTCTGCCATTTCGAGATCGGCCTGGACCGGCCCTTCTTCCTGATCGCCGGCCCCTGCGTGATCGAATCCGAGCAGCTGCAGATGGACACCGCCGGCACGCTGAAAGAGATCACCAGCGCGCTGGGCATTCCCTTCATCTTCAAGAGCAGCTTCGACAAGGCCAACCGCTCGTCCGGCACCACCTACCGTGGCCCGGGCCGCGACAAGGGCCTGGCCATCCTGGCCAAGGTCAAGAAGGAGCTGGGCCTGCCGGTGCTGACCGATGTGCACACCGAGGACGACATCCGCGAGGCCGCCCAGGTGGTCGACGTGCTGCAAACCCCCGCCTTTTTGTGCCGCCAGACCGACTTCATCCGCGCGGTGGCGCAGTCGGGCAAGCCGGTCAATATCAAGAAGGGCCAGTTCCTCGCGCCGCACGACATGAAGAACGTCATCGACAAGGCCCGTGCCGCCGCCCGCGACGCCGGCCTGCCGGAAGACAGCTTCATGGCCTGCGAACGCGGCGCCAGCTTTGGCTACAACAACCTGGTCAGCGACATGCGTTCGCTGGCCATCATGCGCGAGACCGCCGCCCCGGTGGTGTTCGACGCCACCCACAGCGTGCAACTGCCCGGTGGCCAGGGCACCAGCTCCGGCGGCCAGCGCGAGATGGTGCCGGTGCTGGCCCGCGCGGCGGTGGCCGTGGGCGTGGCCGGCCTGTTCATGGAAACCCACCCCGACCCATCAAAAGCCCTGAGCGACGGCCCCAACGCCGTGCCGCTGAAACACATGAAGGCCCTGCTGGAAACCCTGCTGGCGCTGGACCAGGTGACCAAGAAAAACGGTTTCCTCGAAAACAACTTCGGCGCCTGAGCCCCTGATTTTTTGATTAGCAACTGGAAGAAACGCAATGAGTGCAATTGTTGACATCGTCGGCCGCGAAATCCTCGACAGCCGTGGCAACCCCACCGTGGAGTGCGACGTGCTGCTGGAGTCCGGCACCATGGGCCGGGCCTCGGTGCCGTCGGGCGCCTCCACCGGCTCGCGCGAAGCCATCGAGCTGCGCGACGGCGACAAGGCCCGTTACCTGGGCAAGGGCGTGCTGCGCGCGGTCGAGTTCATCAACACCGAAATCTCCGAGGCCGTGCTGGGCCTGGACGCCAGCGAACAGGCCTTTCTGGACCGCACGCTGATCGACCTCGACGGCAGCCACAACAAGTCGCGCCTGGGCGCCAACGCCACGCTGGCGGTGTCCATGGCCGTGGCCCGCGCGGCCGCCGAAGAAGCCGGCCTGCCGCTGTACCGCTACTTCGGTGGCAGCGGTGCGATGCAGATGCCGGTGCCGATGATGAACGTCATCAACGGCGGCGCCCACGCCAACAACAACCTCGACTTGCAAGAGCTGATGATCATCCCGGTGGGTGCGCCCACCTTCCGTGAAGCCCTGCGTTACGGCGCCGAGGTTTTCCACGCGCTGAAGAAAATCATCCACAACGCCGGCATGAGCGTGGCGGTGGGCGACGAAGGTGGCTTTGCCCCCAACGTCACCAGCCACGAGGCCGCCATCCAGATGATTCTGGACGCCATCGACGCCGCCGGCTTTGTCGCCGGTGAACAAATCGCCCTGGGCCTGGACTGCGCCGCCAGCGAGTTCTACAAGGACGGCAAGTACGAGCTGAAGGGCGAGAACCTGTCGCTGACCTCGCAGGAATGGACCGACATGCTGGCCGGCTGGGTCGAGGCCTACCCCATCATCAGCATCGAAGACGGCATGGCCGAAGGCGACTGGGACGGCTGGAAGCTGCTGACCGACAAGCTCGGCGAGAAGGTGCAGCTGGTGGGTGACGACCTGTTCGTCACCAACACCGAGATCCTGAAGGAAGGCATCAAGAAAAAGGTCGCCAACTCCATCCTGATCAAGATCAACCAGATCGGCACGCTGACCGAAACCTTCGCCGCCATCGAGATGGCCAAGTGCGCCGGCTACACCTCGGTCATCAGCCACCGCTCGGGCGAAACCGAAGACTCCACCATCGCTGACCTGGCCGTGGGCACCAACGCCGGCCAGATCAAGACCGGCAGCCTGAGCCGCTCCGACCGCATGGCCAAGTACAACCAGCTGCTGCGCATCGAAGAAGACCTCGGCGACATCGCCACCTACCCCGGCCGCGACGCCTTCAAGCAGCTGCGCTGACCGCGTCGGATCCAGGCCGACCCGCCTCGCGATGAACCCGCGTCTCGTGCCTGCGGTGCTGCTGGTGCTGCTGGTGGTCCTCCACGGGCAGCTCTGGTGGGGCCGCGGCAGCGTGAGCCATGTGGGTGAGCTGCAGCAGAAAATCGACGCCCAGAGAACCAAGAACGCCCAGGCCAAACTGGCCAACGAACGCCTGGCCGCCGAGGTGCGCGATCTGAAGGACGGCCTGGAAATGGTCGAGGAAAAGGCGCGGCTGGAGTTGGGCATGGTCAAGCCCAACGAGATTTACGTTCAGATTGGCAAGTGAAATATTGCCCCCAGGCTCCCCTCACTGCGTGTGGTTCGCTGCCCCCCGAGGGGGCCGCATTTCGCCTTGGGGCGGCCCGGCGGCGAAACTTCGCCCCCACGCTCCCCTCACTGCGTGTAGCTCCCTGCCCCCCGAGGGGGCCGCATTTCGCCTTGGGACGGCCCGACGGCGAAACTTCGCCCCCACGCTCCCTCACTGCGTGTGGTCGCTGCCCCCCGAGGGGGCCGTGCCTTGCTTGGGGCGGCCCGGCGCTGCGGCGTTGTCACCTCCCTTGGCGCCATGGCTGACTTCCTCTTTTTAGAGGCCTTCACGCTGTGGGGCGCGCCCACCACCTGGCTGGAACTGGTGGCTTTTGTGCTGGCATTGGCCATGGTGGGCTTCAACATCCGTGAGCGGCACTGGGGCTGGCCGCTGGCCATCGTCAGTTCGCTGATGTACGGCCTGCTGTTCTGGCGCAGCCGGCTGTACGGCGACGCGGCGCTGCAAGGCTTTTTTGTGCTGCTGGCCGGCTGGGGCTGGGCCCAGTGGCTGCGCGGCCACCGGGCCGACGGCCAGGCGCTGAGCATCCAGCGCCTGTCGCCGCGCGGCCTGCGCGTCACGCTGGTCAGCTGTGCCTTGCTGTGGCCAGCCACCGGGCTGTTTCTGCGCCATTTCACTGACACCGACGTGCCCTGGTGGGACGCTTTTCCCACCGCGCTGAGCCTGGTGGGCCAGGTGCTGCTGGGCCGAAAGCTGGTCGAGAACTGGCTGGTCTGGCTGGCGGTGAACACCGTCAGCGTGGGCCTGTTCGCCTACAAAGGCCTGTGGCTCACCGCCCTGCTCTACAGCCTGTTTGTGGGGCTCAGCGTGGTGGGCTGGCAGGCCTGGCAGCGCCGCCTGGCGGCGCCATGAGCGTTTTCCGGGTGGCGCTGCTGGGCGCTGAAAGCACCGGCAAAACCGCGCTGGCGCAGGCCATCGCTGCGCCCGACGCCGGCCATGGCTGGCCGGTGACGGTGTTGCCCGAGGTGCTGCGGCACTGGTGTGATCAGGCCGGCCGCACGCCGCGCCAACACGAGCAGGCGGCGATTGCCCAGGCCCAGGCCGACCAGCTGCTGGCCGCCCCCGCCGAGGGCCTGGTGCTGGCCGACACCACGCCGCTGATGGTGGCCCTCTACAGCGAGCTGCTGTTTGCCGACCCCACGCTCTACCCGATGGCGCTGGACCACCACCGCCACTACGACCTGACCTTGCTGATGGGCCTGGACCTGCCCTGGGTGGCCGACGGCCTGCAGCGCGACGGCCCCCAGGTGCGGGCGCCGGTGGATGCGCGGCTGCGCGAGGTGCTGGGCCAGGCCGGCGTGGCCTACGCGACGGTCTATGGCCAGGGCCAGGCCCGCACCCGGCAGGCCGTCAGCGCCATCGACCGTGCCTGGCAGCGGCGCGACCACCCCGAAACCGCTCCCACCGAACCGGTCTGGGTCTGCGGCGAGTGCAGCGACCCCGACTGCGAGCACCGGCTGTTCACCGACCTGCTGCGCCAGCGCCAAGGCTGAGGCTCATTGCACGGTGGGCGTGCCGGGCGCCTGGTCGCCGCGGTTGGTGAAAATCTGCGCCGCATCCACCGCATCAAAACGGTACTGGCGGCCACAGAAATCGCAACCCACCTCGATCTCGCCGCGCTCGGCAATGATGTCCTCGGCCTCGGCCACACCCAGGCCGCGGATCATGTTGCTGACCCGGTCGCGGCTGCAGGTGCAGGCGAAACGCGGGCCGCGCTCGCCCTCTTGCGGCGCCAGCCGCAGCACCTGCTCCTGCCAGAACAACCGGTGCAGGATGGTGTCCACGTCCAGGCTCAGCAACTCCTCGCGCTGCAGGCTGGCAGCCAGCAGCGCAATGCGGTTGTAGTGTTCGTTGAGGCCGATCTCGTCCTCGTTGGCGCGGCTGGTCAGGCTGCCGGCCAGGTTGCCTTCGCCGGCCACCGGCAGGCGCTGGATCAGCAGGCCAGCGGCCACCTTGTCGTCGGCCGCCAGCACCAGCGTGGTGTCGAGCTGCTCGCTCTGCAGCATGTAGTGCTGCAGCACCTCGCTGAGCTTGTCGATCTTCTCGCGCCGGTCGTCAAACAAGGGCACCACGCCCTGGTAGGGCTGCTGGCCGGGGAATTTGCTTTTCGGGTCCAGCGTGATGGCGCAACGGCCCTGGTTGTGCAGGTTCACCAGTTCCGACAGCCGGGCGCCGGTGGGCACGTCGCCCAGCACCTTGGCGGTGGCGCGCAGCGCCAGGTCATGCTGGACCTCGACCACCGCCACCTTGACCGGGCCATCGCCAAAAATCTGCAGCACCAACGCGCCGTCGAACTTGATGCTGGACTGCATCAGCACCCCGGCCGCGGTCATCTCGCCCAGCATCTCGCGCACCGCCGGCGGGTAGGCCCCGGTGCCGGAATTGCCCTCGCGGCGCTGCAGGATTTCCTGCCAGGCGTCGGTCAGCCGCACCACCATGCCGCGCACTGGCAGGCCGTCAAACAAAAACTTGTGAATTTCAGACATCGTGTGTCGCCGGTTTCAGGCGATCTTTTTCAGGCCCGCTTCAAAGCGGCGGGCGTTGTCCACATAGTGCTGCGCGCTCTGGCGCAGCCCCTCGATCTGCTCGGGCGTGAGCTGGCGCACCACCTTGGCCGGGCTGCCGATGATCATGCTGCCGTCGGGGAATTCCTTGCCCTCGGTGACCAGCGCGCCGGCGCCCACCAGGCAGTGTTTGCCGATTTTGGCGCCGTTGAGCACCACCGCGCCGATGCCGATCAGCGAGCCGTCGCCGATGGTGCAGCCGTGCAGCATCACCTGGTGACCCACCGTCACCCGCTCGCCCACCGTCAGCGGCTGGCCGATGTCGGCGTGCAGCACGCTGGCGTCCTGGATGTTGCTGTCCCGGCCGATGGTGATGGTTTCGGTGTCGCCCCGCAGCACCGCGCCAAACCACACGCTGGCGTTCTCGGCCAGGTGCACCTTGCCCATCACCTGGGCGCTGTCGGCCACCCAGGCGCCGGCGGCCAGCGTCGGCGCCACGCCGTCCAGTTCATACAGTGCCATGGTGTCGCCCCTTCCCTCTGGTCAAACGGGCATTGTAGGGAGGGCCGGCCCGCTGGCGCTGTGGGATGATGCGGCGCCCACCATGACACCACCCGCCCCGTCCACAGCCCCGTTGGCCCCTCCTGCGCCGCTGGAATTGCGCGCCGCGGCGCTGCAAGCCCTGGAAACCGCCAATCTGGCGGAAAAGCTGGCCCTGGCCGGCCGGTTGGGGGCCGAGTCGGCGTCGCTGGCCATCGCACCCCACGCGGCACTGCAGGCCGGCAATTTGCCGGGCCGGCCGGCACAGCCCGCGCTGGTGGCGCCCGACACCGTGCCCCGGCGCTCGCCCTTCACCCCGGCCGGGCTGGCGGCGCTTGTGCATTCCATCGCCCACATCGAGTTCAACGCCATCAACCTGGCACTGGACGCCATCTGGCGCTTTCCCGGCCTGCCCGAGGCTTATTACCGCGACTGGCTGCAGGTGGCGGCCGAAGAAGCCCGGCATTTCCAGCTGCTGCAGGCTGAGCTGGCCACCCAGGGCCATGCCTATGGCGACTTTCCGGCCCATGACGGGCTGTGGACCATGTGCGAGCGCACGGCCGGCGACGTGGTGGCTCGGATGGCCCTGGTGCCACGCACGCTGGAGGCGCGGGGCCTGGACGCCTCGCCGCTGATCCAGGCCCGGCTGGTCCAAGTGGGCACAGCGGCCGCGCGGCGGGTGGTGGACATTCTGGAGATCATCCTGCGCGACGAGGTCGGCCATGTGGCAGTGGGCAACCGCTGGTACGCCTGGCTTTGCGCCCGCGAGGGCCTGGAGCCGGTGGCGCATTACCGGGCGCTGAGCCGCCAGCACCGCGCGCCCCGGCCCAAGCCGCCGCTGAACCTGGAGGCCAGGCGCCGGGCCGGTTTCACCGACACCGAACTCGCCGAATTGCAGGCCCCCTGAGTCCGGGTGGTCTGGCTCTGGCCGGCCAGCGCAAATAGGCCGGCTTTTCAGCGTCAATTCCGGGCATGGCGCCGGCGCCATGTCTTCAGAATTCCTGCATGGCCTTTCCCATTCCTGCCCTTCCTGCGTTCACGCGTGTCAACACCGCCGCTGCCGTCGGGCGGTCGTTCGACGACGACAGTCGGGCCGAGGCCGATCCGGCGCCGCTGATCGCCCGCCAGGTCATCGTCAATGCCGACCGCCAGGTGGTGGGCTACGAGCTGTTCAACCGCGCCCGCGCGGCCGATGCCCACACCGCCGCCAGCGACGCCGCGCTGCTGTTCAGCGCGCTGTCCAACGCCGGCCCCGAAGGCCTGCTGGGCGACAAGACCCTGTTCATCAACTGCACCCACGACACGCTGTCGGTGGGCCACCTGGACCTGATCCACCCCGACCGGGTGGTGCTGGAAATCCCCTCGCTGTCCGGCCATTTCGCCTCCGACATCGCGCGCCACACCCGCACGCTGACCGAGCTGCAAAAGCGCGGTTTCCGGTTCGCCTTCGACCATTCGGTGCTGACGCCGGCCTATGCGGCCTGGCTGCCCATGGCCTCCTACATCAAGCTGGACCTGATTGCCCTTGACGGCGAAAGCTTCGAGCGGCTGGCCTGCGCGGCCCAGACCTACAGCAACGCCGAGCTGATTGCCGAGAAGGTGGAAACCGCGGCCCAGTTCGACCAGGTCACCGCCTACGGCATCAACCTCTACCAGGGCTTCTGGCTGGGCACGCCCAAGCTGGTCAAGACCCGCCGCATCGCGGCCAGCCAGGCCAGCGTACAGCGGCTGGTGCAACTGGTGCGGCGCGATGCCAGCACCTCGGAATTCGAAGAGCTGTTCAAACACGACGCGGTGCTGGCCTTCAACCTGATGCATTTGATCCACGCCGCCGGCTTCGGTGTGCCGGGCGAGGTGAATTCCTTTGGCCAGGCGGTGCGCCTGCTGGGCGTCAAGCGCCTGTTCCAGTGGGCCACGCTGATGCAATCGGCGGTGCGGGTGGCTGGCTGCCCGGCGGCCATCGGCAGCACGGCGGTGGTGCGTGGCCGGCTGATGGAGTTGCTGGCCACCGAACTGCTGTCGCCCGAAGAAAGTGGCAAGGCCTTCATGGTCGGCACCTTCTCGCTGCTGGACGAAATCCTGGGCGAGCCCATGGCCCGCTCGGTGGGCCTGCTGGCGCTGCCGCCGGCGGTCAATGACGCGCTGCTGAACCGGCGCGGCCTGTTTGCGCCGCTGCTGGAACTGGTGGAGGCCTGCGAACACAACGACACCGACGCCGTGACCCGCTGCGCCGAGTTCGTGCGGCTGAGCAGCCGCGAGGTCCACCTGGCCCATTTGCAGGCCCTGAACTGGGCCAGCGAAATCGATTTCTGAGCGACGGCCGAGCCCGCGTCCAGTCGCCCTGCCCGGCCGTCAGGCCGTGGCCCCCCCACATGACGACCCCGCCCCCGCGGTGCAGCCCAGGCAATGGGCGGCAAAGCGGATGGGCCGCGCCAGCAAGGCTTGCAGGTCAAAGTCAAAAATGCTGGCCGACGGGCTGTCTACCCCCAGGCCCAGCATCTGGTTGAAGTCGCAGTCGTACAGCGCGCCGTCATGGCCCACGCTGAGGATGTTGCGGCACATCACGCCCTGCGCCGCCTCGGGGTTGAAGGCGCCCAGTAGCTTGTCCATGTAGGCCGCGTACTGGCCCGACTTCTGCAAATGCAGCTTGAAGCGGTTGACCGGCATGTTGGTGAGGGTGAACAAGCGGTTGAACACCACACCGAAACGGTCTTTCAGCTCGCGTTGGTAGTCGGCCTCCAGCACCGCCTGCGCCGCCGGCAAATAGGGCCCGACCGGGTTGTAGACCAGGTTCAGCACCAGGCCCGACCCAGGCTGGCCGTAGCCCAGCGCATTGAGCTGCTGCAGGCCGGCCATGCTTTTCTGAAACACCCCCTGGCCGCGCTGGGCGTCGGTGAAGAACTGCTGGTAATAGGGCAAAGAACACACCACCTCGCAGCGCTGCTCGGCAAATAATGCCGGCAAATGGGCCATCGAGGCCCCGGTCTGCGGATGCGGGTCGAAGGTCACGGTCAGGTTGTGGCGCACCATCACCTGCCGGCCCAGGGCGCGGGCCTGCTGCACCAGCCAGGCGAAGTCGGGGTGCAGTTCGGGCGCGCCGCCGGTGATGTCCAGCGTCTGGATGCCGGGGTGGGCCGCCAGGATGGCCACACAGCGCTCCACCCCCTCGCGCGACAGCATCTCGGTGCGGGTGGGCGACGAATCCACATGGCAATGCCGGCAGACCTGGTTGCACAGCTTGGTGATGTTGACCTGCAAGGTGTCCACCGTGCGCGGCGGCAAGGCCAGGCCATGGCGGTCCAGCACCTGCTGGAAGTCATGCCGCGGGTCGGCCGCGGCGGGCGGGCTGGGGTGGATGGGGATGGACACGGTCATGGGCAAGGAAAAAAATGGCCAACGGCCGGGGGCCCGTCGGCTGGACAACGGGCGCGTCAGGCCAGTGGTCGGCCAGCGGCCCCGGTTCATTACAAATCGGCGGCGGCCCTCACAACACCAGCTTGTCGAGCTGGTTCTGCATCTGCACCGCATGCACCAGCGTGATGCCGGCCTTCATGGCGGCAGCCACATGCACGGCCTCCATCATCTGGGCCGGGTTGGCCCCCGATTCCAGGCAAGCGGTGGTGTAAGCCTCGATGCAATAAGGGCACTTTTCCGAGTGCGAGATGGCCAGCGCGATCAGCGCCTTTTCGCGTTTGGTGAGCGCGCCGTCGCTGCCGGTGACCATGCCGTAGTACTTGAAGAACTCGTCGGCCAGGGGCTGGTTGTGCTGACCGATCTGGCCGAATTTGCCGAGGTCGTCCGACTCGTAGTAGCTGCTCATGGGGGTGTCTCCGCGGGTGAAATTCAGTATAGCCAGCGGGGAGTGGGGCCGCCGTCAACCACGCGGATGGTGCCGGGCGTGCAGGGACTTCAGCCGCTCGCGCGCCACATGGGTGTAGATGGTGGTGGTGGCGATGTCGGCATGGCCCAGCAGCAGCTGCACCGCCCGCAAATCCGCGCCATGGTTCAGCAAATGGGTGGCAAAGGCATGGCGCAGCGTGTGCGGCGACAGCGGCGCATGGATGTCGGCGGCCAGGGCGTGCTTTTTCACGATCACCCAGAACATCACCCGCGACATCGCACGGCCGGCCTTGGTGCCGGCCTGGGTGACAAACAAATCGTCGGTCTGGCGGCGCCGCAGCAGCGCCGGCCGGCCCTCGGCCAGGTAGCGCTGCAGCCATTCGCGCGCCACCTCGCCAAACGGCACCAGCCGCTCTTTGTTGCCCTTGCCGGTGACGCGCAACACCCCCTCGTTCAGCCCCAGGTGAAAGGTTTTCAGTCCCACCAGCTCGCTGACCCGCAGGCCACTGGCGTACATCAGTTCCAGCATGGTGCGGTCGCGCAGGCCCAGCGGCGTGGCCACATCGGGCGCGGCCAGCAGCTTTTCCACCTGGGCCTCGGTGAGGGTTTTGGGCACCCGCAAGGCCTGCTTGGCCGGCTGCAGCCGCAGCGTGGGGTCGGCCTGCACCAGGTGCTCGCGCAAGGCCCAGCGGTAAAAGCGTTTGAACACGGTCAGCCGCCGGTTCGCCGAGGTGGCCTTGGTGGCGCTGTGGCGGGCGGCGAAGTAGGCCTGCAGCTGCACCTCGCGCACGGCGGTCAGCGCCTCGCCCTCACCAGCCAGCCAGCCGGCGAACAGCACCAGGTCACGCCGGTAGGCCGCCAGCGTGTTTTTCGACAGGCCGTCCTCCAGCCACAGCGCGTCAGTGAAACGGTCGATGGTGGCCAGGCTGTCGCCCGAGGGCGCGGGGGTGCTCAACGCGGGGGCACTCACTCCAGCTTGAGCTTGGCGGTGTCGACCACCTTTTTGTAGACCGCGTACTCGGCGGCGATCTGGGCGGCAAACTGCTCGGGCGTGTTGGCCACCACAAAGGAGCCGGTGTCTTCGATGCGCTTGTGCACCGCCGGGTCTTCCAGCGCCTTGCGCACGCCGGCGTTGAGCTTGTCCACCACGTCTTTGGGCAGGCCCTTGGGGCCCAGGATGCCGTAGTAGGCCATGCGGTTCACCGGCTCCAGGCCCAGCTCTTTGAAGGTGGGCACGTCGGGCAGCACGGTCAGCCGCTGCGGCGCGGCCACCGCGATGGCCACCAGCCGGCCGCTCTTGATGAAGGGCAGCGCCGACGGCAGGTTGTCAAAAATGATGGGCACCTGGCCGCCCACCACGTCGTTGAGCGCCGGGCCGGCGCCGCGGTAGGGAATGTGGGTGATGAAGGTGCCGGTGAGGCCCTTGTACAGCTCGGTCTGCAAATGGCCGATGCCGCCGGTGCCTGACGAGGCGAACGAGTACTTGCCCGGCGAGCGCTTCAACTCGGCCAGAAACTCCTTGTGGTTCTTCGCGGGAAAGCTGGGGTGGACCGCGATCACATTGGGCGTGGCGGCGATGTTGATCACCGGCGTGAAGTCCGTCACCGGGTTGTAGGCGATCTTGGGGTTGATGGCCGGGTTGGCGGCGGTGGTGGACACGGTGGCCACGCCCAGCGCGTAGCCGTCGGGTGCGGCGCGGGCGGTCTCGGTGGCCCCCACCACGCCACCGCCACCGGGCTTGTTCTCCACAATCACCGGCTGGCCCAGCACCTTGCCCAGCGGGTCGGCGATGGTGCGGGCCACGATGTCGGTCGTGCCACCGGGGGCAAACGGCACCTGCAGGCGGATGACCTTGTTCGGGTAGCCCTGCGCCTGGGCGGCACCGGCCAGCAGGGCCAGCGTGGTGACGGCGATCCATTGACGAGCTTGCATGCGGTGTCTCCAGTGAGTGGACGGGTGGGCCCATGGTAGCCGTCACGCGGGCGGCAGGCACTCGGGGCGTTCACGGGTATTCTCGTCACCGTGAACACCGCCCAACTGCTGCTGCCCGATTTCGCCCTCATCGTCTGTGGCTTTGTGGTCTGCCGCACCACCGCGCTGAACCGCACGGTGTGGGTGCAGGTGGAGGCGCTGGTGTATTACTTTCTGTTCCCGGTGCTGTTGTTCCAGTCCATCGTGCGCTCGCCGCTGGACCTGGGTGCGGCCTCGCATTTGATCGCCGCCGGTTTAGCGATGACGGCCGGCGGTGTGCTGCTGAGCTACAGCCTGGCCAGGCTGCCCGGCGTGGCCAGCACCGACCATGCGGCGGCCGCCCAGGTGGCGTTTCGTTTCAACTCCTTCATCGCGCTGGCCATCACCGAGCGGCTGGCCGGTGCGCCCGGGCTGCTGCTGGTGGCGGTGCTGATCGGCGTTTGTGTGCCGTTGTGCAATGTGGCCGCGGTCTGGCCCATGGCCCGGCATTCAGGGCGCGGCTTTCTGGGCGAGCTGGTGCGCAACCCCTTGATTCTGGCCACCGCCGGCGGCCTGGTGGCCAACCTGCTGGGTTTTCAAATTCCCCACTGGGCCGAAACCACGGTCAGCCGCATCGGTGCGGCCTCGCTGGCGCTGGGCCTGATGGCCGCCGGCGCCGGCATGCAGCTGGGCCAGCTGGCCAGTGCCCGCACCGTGGCGGTGGGGGTGCTGGTGGTGCGCCACGCCGCCATGCCGCTGATGGCCTGGGGCCTGGTGAAGCTGCTGGGCCTCAACAGCGTGCAGGCCCAGGTGCTGATGGCCTTCAGCGCGCTGCCCACTGCGTCCAGCTGCTATGTGCTGGCCGCCCGCATGGGCTACAACGGGCCTTTTGTCGCCGGGCTGGTGACGGTGTCCACCCTGCTGGGCATGGTCAGCCTGCCACTGGCGCTCGGCCTGCTGAAGTGAGGGCCCTCACTCGCTGCCGAGGATGTGGATGGTGTCACTGGCCAGTGGCGCCCGCACGGCCTCGGGGCTGACATGAAAGCGGTCGCGCCCGGCGGCCTTGGCCTGGTACAGCGCGGCATCGCTCTGCTGCAGCAACTCGTCCGAGGCCTGGCCGTCGCCGCCGCTGGAATAGGCCAGGCCGATGCTGACACTGACATGGCGCGGGCCGTTCTTGACGTCGCAAGGCGCCCGGATGGCGCGCAGGATCTTCTCCGCCACCGTGATCGCGTCTTCCTTGCTGGTCAGGTCCCCCATCAGCACGATGAACTCGTCACCGCCCAGCCGGGCCACGGTGTCGCTGCTGCGCACCGCCTCGGTCAGGCGGCCGGCCACCAGGCGCAGCAACAGGTCACCCTGCTCATGGCCGTGGGTGTCGTTGATCTGTTTGAAGTGGTCGATGTCGAGGTAGAACAGGGCCACCAGCTCGCGGTGGCGGTGGGCCCGTTCCATGGCCTGCGCCAGCCGGTCGGCGAACAGGCGGCGGTTGGGCAGACCGGTCAGGCTGTCGTGGTGGGCCAGGTGCGACAAGGCGGCCTCGTGCAAATGGCGCTCGGTGGTGTCAAAGGCCAGCACATTGAAACCCAGCACCTCGCCGTCGTCGGCCCGGTCCGGGATGTAGGAGATGGTCATGTACTTCGGATGGCTGCCGGTGCTGCGGCGGCTTTCGTGGGTGAACTCCACCGTCTCACCGGCCAGCGCCTGCTGCATGCGCGGCAGGGAACGCTGGTAACTGGATTCGCCGAGCACCTCCCGCGGCGTCTTGCCCAGCATGTCACGCACCGGTTTGCCAAACCAGCGCTCGTAGGTGGCGTTCATGAAGCGGTAGTGCAAGTCCTTGTCGACGAAACCGATCAGTGCCGGCAGGTTGTCGGTGATGGCCTTCAGGCGCCGCTCGCTGTCCACCGCCCGCGATTCCGACCGGGCGATCGCGCTGACCAATGGCCCCACCGTCCGGCGCATCAGCAAGACACCCACCGCCAGCGACACCGCCAGCACCGCCAGGGCCCGTGTCAACAGGTAGTTGATGGGTTTGTAGATTTCCAGCGCGTCCACCCTGGACAACAAGGCCAGGCCGGTGTGCCCCAGCGGGGTGAAGGCCACCACGGCCGTGCCGTCCTGGGGATCGGAGGTGGTGCGCACGCCCGACCGGCCGTCGAGTGCGTCGTCCAGCGGCAGGCGCCTGCGCGGGTCCGGCGGCGGCAGCACCGTGACCGACGGGTTCAGGCGGGACGGAAAACACACCCTGTCGGCGCCACGCCGGCCGCAGACCATGGTGTCGGCACTGGCGGCGAAGCCATGCAGGGGCTCGTAGATGCTGGACAGGCCGGCCAGCGGCTGTTCGGTGGTCACCCGGGCCACCACCTGGCCGGACGCGGTGGCGATGTCGGTGACCGCCTTGTAGACAAAGCCCTGCCGGCGCCACATCAACGCGCTGCCGGCCGGTTGGTCCAGCGCGATCTCCAGGTCGGCGGGTTCGCCGGTGCGGCCGGCAATCACCGCAGGTGAGCCGTCGGTCCACTGCACCATCAGGCCGGAATAGCCCTGGTGCAGCAGCCGGCCCATGGTGCCCGTGACCAGTGCCAGATCGGCCGGCGCCCGGTGCTGGCCCGTGCGCAGGATCAGGCTGCGCAGCAGGGGGTGGGTGTCCAGCGAACCATCGGCCGCCGCCGACTGGACCACCATGAACTCGGCCAGCTTGCTCTGCCCGGCCAGTTCCGACTGCAGCTTGTCGCGGATGGTTTCCTGCTGGTGGTTGGCAAAGATGATGGCGGTGGTCACGGTGCCGGCCATGCCCATGGCGAGCAGGATCAGCGTGGCGCTGATCAGGATGCTTTTCTGCCGCTGCGGGGTGGTCAGCACCCGGCGGGCCAACAGGGTCCGGTGCTCGAAAAACAGCCCCAGCGTCAGCACGCCCAGGCCAAAGGCGGTGGGTGCGGCCATTCGGTTGAACCGGTACCAGCCGTACATCAGCGTGGGGTCCAGCATCAGGCCGGCAATGCCGCTGACGATCAGCACCACCAGGCCCAGCAAAACCACCGAGGTCAGCCAGTTGCGCCGCAGGGAATTCGGAATGCCACCGGGGTGCAGCAAGGCACCGACCAGCAGCAGCGAGGCGCAGGTGTTGGGTGCCACCCGGCCAGGGCGCGGGCTGCCGTCCTGGATGACCCGGTGCAGCGACTCCCAGTCCAGGCCCAGGGCCACATCGAACAAGTCCTCGAACAGGACCGCGGTGGCCACCACCGCCAGAATGGTGGCGACGATTTGCCGCCAGCGCGGCGACTGGAAAACCAGCGCGCTGCCGGCCAGCACAAAGGCCACCGAGGTGTTGAAACTGACCGAGTTCGACGAGGGCAGGATGCGCACCATGGCCTCGACGCCCAGCAGCCAGCCGGCGATGAGCTCCACCCCCAGGGCGGCAACCAGCAGTCCACACAGCCGTGGGATGAAAGCGCTCTTGTCAGCCATGTCCAGGCAGGTGGTGGTTGGGACCTTTGGGGTGGCGGCCCGGGGTGAGGAAAGGCCGGGGTTGGAGGCAACCCATCGAGCCGCCCACACCATGGGCTCAGGTGAATCGGAGCTTATCGGCGCATCACGGCGCTGAATGGCCGATGTGCGCCGCAAAAACGCGCCAATCCGCCCGATACCTGCCCCCGGTTAGGGCGCTTGCACCAGAGACGGGATTTGACTTGCCACCGGCGCCTGAGGTACGCTGCGGTACCGGCACACGGATGGGGCCAAGGCATGGCTTTCCGATGGGGACCCTTTTCGGCAGCACCGCCGCCCCACTCACGGGACACCATGACCCAGCCACCCGCCACCGCCGCCCGCCTGGCCCGCCGCCTGCTCAACGCCGTCAGCGGCCTGACCGACCGCTTTGCCTACCCGCTGCGCACCTCGCACTACGTGGAGCTGGTCAATCCGCTGTGGGCCACCCACGCGATGCAGGCCCGGGTGGAAAAGGTCTGGGACGAAACCAAGGACGCCCGCACCTTGACGCTGCGCCCCGGGCTGAACTGGCGCGGTTTCCGTGCCGGCCAGCACCTGCGGCTGGGCATCCCGATTGGCGGCAAACACTACACCCGCACCTACACCATCTCCTCGCCACCCGAGCGCGAAGACGGCTGCTTCACCATCACCACCAAGGCGATTCTGGGCGGCACGGTGTCGCACCACATCGTGCGCCAGATCAAGGTGGGCGACTACCTGCCCATCGGCCTGCCGCAGGGCGACTTTTATTTGCCCGACGCCCAGCCGGTGCTGCCGCTGTTCATCACCGCCGGCAGTGGCATCACGCCGGCCATGAGCATGCTGCGCAGCCTGATCGCGCAGGAGCGGCTGGTGGACACGGTGCACATCCACTACGCCCCCCACGAGTTCGACGTGATCTTCGGCAAGGAGCTGCAGCAGATGGGGCGCGACCACCCACGCTACCAGCTGCACCCGGTCTACACCCACGAGTACGGCGAACTGAAGCAGACCAAGGGCTATTTCAACGAGGAACAGCTGAATCGCCTCTGCCCCGACTGGCGCTCGCGCGAGGTCTATGCCTGCGGACCGCAGCCGCTGCTGGCAGCGCTGGAAAAACACTGGGACCAGGCCGGCCTGTCCCGCCACCTGCATGTGGAACGTTTCCGCGCCGCCTATGCGGCGATTCCTGTGGATGCCATCGGCGGCCGGGTGCGTTTTGCCAAAAGCCAGCTCGACGCCCAGGCCGACCACCAGACCCCGCTGCTGCGGGTGGCCGAACTCGCCGGCATGAACCCGCCGCACGGCTGCCGCATGGGCATCTGCCACACCTGCAACACCACGCTGCTGTCGGGCTGCGTGCGGGATCTGCGCACCGGCAAATTGCTCAACGAGGCCGGCAGCATCGTGCAGACCTGCATCTGCGCCACCGCCGGCGACTGCGAACTCGACCTCTGACCCCCCGACCGCCCCCACCCCAGGCCACCCCATGACCGCCACCCCCTCCCCCGCGACCGCCGGTCGCCTCCCGATTCCGCTGACCGACGCCCAGATTCTGGAGTTCGGCCGCGAACTCGACGCCATGCGCGACGAGGTGCTGGACTCGCGTGGTGCACGCGACCGCGCCTACATCCTCAAGGTCATCAAAACCCAGCGCAGCATGGCGCTGGGTGGCCGCATCGCCATGCTGGCGAGCATCTTGTGCCTGCCCGGCTGGGAACACGCGCTGGCCGGCGCTGGCTGGTTCTGGCTGCTGCTGGGCGCCGGCACGCTGAGCCTGGGCCTGGCCAAGATCCTGGAAAACATGGAAATCGCCCACAACGTGTTGCACGCGCAATGGGACTGGATGAAGGACGACAGCATCCAGTCCAACACCTGGGAATGGGACAACGTCTGCCCGTCCGACCAGTGGATGAGTTCCCACAACGTCAAGCACCACACCTGGACCAATGTGCTGGGCAAAGACCCCGACGTGGGCTACGGCCTGCTGCGCATGTCGGCCGCCCAGCGCTGGAAGCCCTTCTACCTCGGCCAGCCGATTTACGCGCTGCTGCTGGCGCTGCTGTTCGAGTGGGGCATTGCCATCCAGGAACTGGAGCTGGGCCGGCTGTTCAGCGGCCGCCTGAAGATGGACCAGATGCGCCCGCAAATCCAGCGCACCGGCAAGAAGATGCTGGGCCAGGTCATGAAGGACTACGTGCTGTGGCCGCTGCTGGCGGTGGTGCTGGCCCTGCCCTTTGTGGTCATGGGCAGCGGGCCGTCCTTGCTGGCGGTGTTCTTCTGGGTGTTTGGCGCCAACGCGCTGGCCAACCTGATGCGCAACCTGTGGACCTACATGATCATCTTCTGCGGCCATTTCCCGGCCGACGTCTACGTGTTCACCAAGCAGCAGGTGGAGAACGAAACCCGGGCCCACTGGTATGTGCGCCAGATGCTGGGCTCCTGCAACATCAAAGGCGGCAAGCTGTTCGACATCCTGTCGGGCAACCTGTCGCACCAGATCGAGCACCACCTCTTCCCCGACCTGCCCAGCAACCGCTACCCCGAACTGGCCCCCCGCGTGCGTGCGCTGGCCGACCGCTACAACCTGCCCTACAACCAGGGCTCGCTGTTCCGCCAGTTCGGCACCACGGTGCTGAAGATTTTCCGGCTGTCCCTGCCCGGCGGTTTTGCACGCGGCGCCATGGCCTGACAGCCACCGGGCCTGCTTCACCAAGGTGACAGACCCGCCGCCCGACCCCGGTTACCGTGCCGGCACAACAACGACCCGCTGGAGACAAACCCGTGATTCGCCTGCCCCTGATGCCTAGTTTTCCGCGCGTCCTGGCCCTGCTGGGCCTGGCGCTTGCGCTGCACACCGCCCACGCCACCGTCAACGTGTCAGGCGTGCGTTTCGAGGAACAGATTGACCTGCAAGGCAAGCCGCTGCAGCTCAACGGCGCGGGCCTGCGCTACAAGGCCATCGTGCGCGTCTATGCGGCTGGGCTCTACGTGGGCCAGCCCTCCACCAATCCCGACACGCTGTTGGCCGAGACCGGCCCCAAGCGCATCACCATCACCATGCTGCGCGACATCGACGCCGGTGAGCTGGGCAAGCTGTTCACCCGCGGTGTGGAGGACAACACCCCCCGCAGTGAAATGGGCGGGCTGATTCAGGGCTTGCTGCGCATGGGCCAGCTGTTTGCCGAACAAAAGCAGCTCAAGAGCGGCGACACCTTCAGCATCGACTGGCTGCCTGGCACCGGCACGGTGATCACGCTGCGCGGCGTGACCCAGCCCGACCCCATCAAGGAGCAGGCCTTCTTCAACGCCTTGCTGCGCATCTGGCTGGGGCCCAACCCGGCCGACAACCGGCTCAAGAACGCGCTGCTGGGCCAGCGCTGACACGGGTCGGCCCTGACTTTCCAGGACATGGACCATGCATTTTGACGAGTACCTGCGGCTGGACGCGGTGGCCCTGTCCGCGCTGGTGCGCACCCGGCAGGTGCCGGCGGCCGCCCTGCTGCGCTGCGCCATGGAACAGGCCAGCAAGGCCAACCCCCGCACCAACGCCATCGTCCGGCAATGGGCACCCACAGCCCCGTCCGCCGGGGCCGATGGGCCTTTCTGCGGTGTGCCCTTTTTGCTGAAGGACGGCGGGCACGACTTCGCTGGTCTGCCCACCACCCACGGCAGCCGTGCGCTGGCGCGCCACATCCCGGCGGTGCACTCGTCGGTGGTGCAGCGCTTCATTGATGCGGGCCTGCAGGTGTTCGGCAAAACCAATGTGCCCGAGCTGCTGCTGAAAGCCTTCACCGATTCGACGCTGCTGGGCCCGGCCAGCAACCCCTGGGACCCGCGGCGCACACCCGGCGGCTCCAGCGGTGGTGCCGCGGCGGCGGTGGCCAGCGGGGTGGTGCCCATGGCCGCGGCCGGCGACGGCGGCGGCTCCATCCGCATCCCGGCCAGTTACTGTGGCCTGTTCGGCCTGAAGTCGTCGCGCGGCCGGGTGTCGGTGGGCCCGGCGGTGGGCGAGCTGTGGAGCGGGGCCGCCACGCACGGCGTCATCAGCCGCAGCGTGCGCGACTCGGCCCGCGCGCTCGACGTGATGCAGGGCCCCGAGGTCGGCGACCCTTTCCAGATTCCGCCGCCCGAGGCGCCCTACGAGACGCTGATGGCGCGCGAGCCGGGCCGGCTGCGCATCGGCTTCAGCATTGAGTCGCCACTGGGCACACCGGTGCATGCCGAAGCCCAGGCGGCGGTGCAGGCCGCGGCGCAGCTGCTGGCGTCGCTGGGCCATGACGTGGTGCCGGCCGCACCCGCAGTCGATGGCCACGCGCTGGCGCGGGGCTATTTGACAATGTACTTCGGCCATGTCCATGCCACCGTGTCGGCCGCACGGCGGGCTGGCGCCTCTGCCGCCGACTTCGAACCCCTGACCCGGGTGCTGGCCACCCTGGGTGCAGCCACGCCGTCGGGGCAGTTTGTCAATGAGATCGCCGGCTGGAACAACCATGCGCGTGCGCTGGGCCACTTCCATCGGCAGCACGACCTGCTGCTCACGCCCACGGTGGCCACGCCGGCGCCGCTGCACGGCGCCACCGACCTGCCAGCGGTGCAGGCCTGGGCACTGGAGGCCCTGGAGCGCAGCGGCATGCTCTTTTTGCTGGCCCGCGCGGGGCTGATCGACGGCGTGATTCAGAACATCGCCCGGGACAACCTGGCCCTGGCACCGTTCACCCAGCTGGCCAACCTGACCGGCACACCGGCGATGTCGGTGCCGCTGCACTGGGGCGCCGACGGCCTGCCGCTGGGCGTGCAGTTCATCGCCCCCTTTGGCCGGGAGGACAAGCTGCTGCAGCTGGCCCACCAGCTGGAGCTGGCCCGGCCCTGGATGGACCGCCTGCCCGGCTGGGCGGTGGGCTGAAACTCACCCCCTCAGCGAAGCGGGTCAGCGGGCCATGCCCCGAAACGCCCGCACCAACGCGTCGGTCAATTCCCCTGCCCCCACCGCCTGGCAGCCGCTGGCGTTTTGCCCCGACCACAGCGGCGAAAAATCGCCGCTGCCGGCCGCTTCGGCCTTGGCGCGCAGCGGCGCGATGGCTGCGGTGGCCAATGGAAATTCGGGCGGCGCGCTGCCCAGTGGCCCCAGCTCGCGCATCAGCCGGTTGACGATGCCGCGGGCCGGGCGGCCGGTGAACAAATGGGTCAGCGCGGTGTGGCGGGCCAGCCCCGGGTTGGCCAGCGCGGCACGGTGTTGCGGGCTGGTGGTGGCCTCGTGGCACAGCAGGTAGGCGGTGCCGATCTGCACGCCATCGGCACCCAGCGCACGGGCGGCGTTGATGCCCGCGGCGTCGGCAATGCCGCCGGCGGCGATCACCGGCACATTCAGCGCCCGCGCCAGCTGCGGCAGCAAGGCAAAAAGGCCTTGCTGGCGGCTCAGGTCGGGGCTCAGAAAGTGGCCGCGGTGGCCACCGGCCTCCAGGCCCTGGGCGATCACCGCATCGACCCCGCGCGACTGCAGCCACAGCCCCTCGTCCACCGTGGTGGCCGAGGCCAGCACCTTGGCACCCCAGCCCCGCACCCGCTGCAGCAGGGCCGGCGGCGGCAGGCCGAAATGGAAGCTCACCACCGGCGGGCGAAAGGGCTCAATGACGTCACACACCGCGTCGCTGAACGGCGCCCGGCCCGGGCCAGCCGGCACGAGCAAGGGGTTGATGCCCATCTCGGCAAAGTAAGGCGCCAGCGCCTGCCGCCAGGCGGTCTCGCGGGCCTCGTCGGGGGTGGGTGGGGTGTGGCAGAAGAAGTTGACGTTGCAGGGCTTGTCGGTGCCGGCCCGGATGGCCTCCAGCTCCTGGCGCAGGCCCTCGGCCGTGAGCATGGCGGCGGGCAGCGAGCCCAGGGCGCCGGCGTTGCTGACGGCAATCGCCATGGCGCTGCCTTGAACGCCGGCCATCGGGGCCTGGATCAGCGGGTACTCGATGCCGAGCAGTGAACAGAGTGGGCTCATGGGGACTCCTTCGAAACCTGGGGTCAGTGGGGATTGTCCAGGGCCCAGGCCACATGCTCGCGCACCAGGGCACTGGGGTCGTTGGCGCGCTGCTGCAGCGCGTGTTGCAGGGCGGCGCGCTCGGTGGGCGGCAGGCCCGGCGCGCGCAGCGCGTTGCCCAGGCTCACGGCCAGATTGCGCAGCCAGCGTTCGTGGCCGATGCGGCGGATGGCGCTGCCTTCGGTGTGGCGCAGAAACTCGGCCTCGGTCCAGCCGAACAGCGTCACCAGCGACGGGCTGCTGAGCGCCGGCCGTTCGTCAAAGTCGGTCAGCGGCGCGCGCTGGGCGTATTTGTTCCAGGGGCAGACCAGCTGGCAGTCGTCGCAGCCGTAGATGCGGTTGCCCATCAAGGGCCGCAGCTCCAGCGGGATGGGCCCGGCGTGTTCGATGGTCAGGTAGGAGATGCAGCGCCGCGCGTCCAGCCGGTAGGGGCCCAGAATGGCCTGGGTGGGGCAGGCGCTGATGCAGGCGGTGCAGCTGCCGCAGTGTGGCGCCACCGCCTCGGTGGCGGGCAGGGCCAGGTCGAGGTAGATCTCGCCAAGGAAAAACATCGAGCCGCCTTCGCGGTGCAGCAGCAGCGTGTGTTTGCCGCGCCAACCCTGGCCGCTGCGGCTGGCCAGTTCCACCTCCAGCACCGGCGCCGAGTCGGTGAAGGCGCGGTGGCCCAGCGGCCCCACGGCCTCGGCAATGCGCTCGGCCAGTTTCTGCAGCCGCGGCCGCAGCACCTTGTGGTAGTCCCGCCCCCGGGCGTAGAGAGACACCACCGCCTCGTCCGGGCGCTGCAGCCGCGCCAGCTCAGCGGCCTGCCAGTCGTCGGGCTGGGCTGCGGGCAGGTAGTCCATGCGGGCGGTGAGCACACTCACCGTGCCGGGCAGCAGCTCGGCGGGCCGGGCGCGCTTCAGGCCATGCTGGGCCATGTAGCCCATGTCGCCGTGGAATCCGGCAGCCAACCATGCCAGCAACCCGGGTTCGGCGGCCGACAAGTCCACCCCGCTCACGCCGATTTGGGAGAATCCGAGTTCCCGGGCCCAGGCCTGTATCTGAGGAAGCAGTTGCGATCTGTCGAAAGTCACCCGCCGATTGTAGGAAGCCCCCCCGCTGAAGGGGCCTCCCGCGCCCTGGTCTGGCGCAGCGAGGCCGACACCCAGGCCTTTGCCCAGGCCCTGGCCGCCCAGCCCGGCATCCGCCAGGCCTATGTCGAACTGGTGGGTGATCTGGGCGCTGGCAAGACCACGCTGGTGCGCCACCTGCTGCGCGCTCTGGGGGTGTCGGGCCGCATCAAAAGCCCGACCTACGCGGTGGTGGAGCCGCACGAGGCCCGTACCGCCGACGGGCCGCTGGCGGTCTGGCACTTTGACTTCTACCGCTTCAACGACCCGCAGGAATGGGAAGACGCCGGCTTTCGCGACCTGTTCGCCAGCCCCGGCCTGAAGCTCGCCGAATGGCCCGACAAGGCCACCGGCCTGCTGCCCACCGCCGACCTGGCGCTGCACATCGCCACCGATGCCCACGAGACCCGCACGGTGACATTGCAGGCCCGCACCGCCCTGGGGGCTGCGCTGTTGCAGGGGTTGCCGGCATGAAGCAGCCGCCCAACCTCGCCCGCCGCCGTCTGTTGCAAGGCAGCAGCCTGCTGTTGCTGCTGGGCAGCGGCCAGCTGGCCTGGGGCGCCAGCATCGTCGAGGTGCGGGTCTGGCCGGCCGACGACTACACCCGCGTGACCATCGAGTCCGACGGCCTGCTGCAGGCCACGCCGCTGTTTGTGCCCTCGCCGCCGCGGCTGGCGGTGGACATCACTGGCATCGAGTTGAACCCGGCGCTGCGCGAGCTGGTGGGCCGGGTCAAGTCGGACGACCCCTTCATTGCCGGCGTGCGGGTGGGCCAGTTCGCGCCCGGCGTGGTGCGGCTGGTGCTGGACCTGAAGCAGCCCGCCCTGCCCCAGGTGTTCAGCCTGCCACCGATTGCCAGTTACCAGCACCGGCTGGTGCTGGACCTCTACCCCACCCAGACGCCGGACCCGCTGGAGGCCTTGATCACCGAGCGCCTGCGCGACCGTCAGCAGGCCCAGGGCGCGGCCCAGGCCGCCGCCGACGCGGTGGCCAAGCCCGCCCGGCCCGGCGCCGACCCGCTGGGTGAGCTGATCGCCCAGCAGGGCCGACGCCCCGCCGCGCCGGTGGCCCCTGTGCCTGCGCCCGGCCCACTGGCCAAGATCACCTCCACCGCGCCGCCGCGCACCGACCGCATCATCGTCATCGCACTCGATCCCGGCCATGGCGGTGAAGACCCCGGCGCGGTGGGCCCGGGCGGCACCCGCGAAAAGGACGTGGTGCTGCGCATCGCCCATTTGCTGCGCGACCGCATCAACGCCAGCAGCGTCAACGGCAACAGCCTGCGCGCCTTTCTGACCCGCGACGCCGACTTCTTTGTGCCGCTGCAGGTGCGGGTGCAAAAAGCCCAGCGGGTGCGGGCCGACCTGTTTGTCAGCCTGCATGCCGACGCCTTCTTCACCCCGGAGGCGCGCGGCGCCAGCGTGTTTGCGCTGAGCGAGGGTGGCGCCTCGAGCAGCGCGGCGCGCTGGATGGCCAACAAGGAAAACAAGGCCGACCTGGTGGGTGGCGTCAACCTCGGCCGGGTGCGCGACCAGGAGGTGCAGCGCGCGCTGCTGGACATGAGCACCACCGCGCAGATCAAGGACAGCCTGAAGCTGGGCGGTGCGCTGCTGGGCGAGATCGGCCAGGTGGGCAAGCTGCACAAGCCCCGGGTGGAACAGGCCGGCTTTGCGGTGCTCAAAGCCCCCGACATCCCCAGCGTGCTGGTGGAAACCGCCTTCATCAGCAACCCCGAGGAAGAGGTCTTGTTGACCAGCGACGCCTACCAGGAGCAGCTGGCCGACGCGGTGATGCGCGGCATCCTGGGCTATTTCGCGAAAAACCCGCCACTGGCCCGCAGCCGGGAGCTTTAATCTCCCCCATGCATTGGAAAAACCACCCGCTGTGGGCCCTGCTGGTGTTGATGGTCTTGCATGTGCTGTCGCAGATCGACCGCTCCATCCTGGTCGGGTTTTCGCCGCAAATCCTGCAGGACCTGGGTCTGGGCACGGCCCAATTCGGTTTTCTGGTGGGTTTTGCCTGGGTGCTGAGCTTTGGCTTCATGGCGCTGTTTCTCGGCACGCTGGCCGACCGCTACAGCCGCACCCGGGTCATCGTGGCGGGGCTGTTTCTGTGGAGTGCCGCCACCTGGGCCAGCGCCCACGCGATGGACTACGGCCAGATGGTGGCCGGGCGCTTTCTGGTGGCCAGTGGCGCGGCGGCGCTGATCCCGGCCGCGCTGTCGCTGATCAGCGAGCTGTTCGAGCAGCGGCGCCGCACCCTGGCCATGGGCCTGTACTTTGCTGGCCTGCCGCTGGGGGTGGGCGGCGCCCTGCTGCTGGCCGGCGCCACCGCCGGCCAGGGCTGGCGGGCCACGCTGGAAGGCCTGGGCCTGGTGGGCATGCTGGCCGCGCTGCCGCTGGCCCTGGCCAAAGACTCGCGGGGCTTCCGCGGCTCCATGGCCACCGGCCGCCATTTCGGGCCGCAGTTGCTGGAGTTGCTGACCGTGCTGCGCCAGGACGGCCGGCTGCGCCATGTGGTGGTGGGCCTGGTGCTGGCGAATTTTGGTTTTGTCAGCCTGTCTTTCAGCCAGCTTTGGCTGGTCAACGAGCGCGGCTTTGCCGCGGCCGACATCGCCCGGCTGACCGGAGCCATGCTGCTGCTGTGTGGCTGCCTGGGCGCGGTGGCCGGCAGCCTGCTGGCGGTGTGGCTGGCGCCCCGCCTGGCCGGCGGCGTGTTCGGCCTGGTGGCGGGCCTGGTGCTGGTGTGTGGCCCGCTGGCGCTGGTGTTTCTGGCCCTGCCACCCAGCTCACCGCTGTTCTACCTGGGCATGGCGGCCAAGTTCTTTTTGCCGATGGCGATTTACGGCGCCGTCACCGCCCATGTGCTGGACCTGACCCCCATCACCATGCGGGCCACCATGGTGGGTTTTGTGATGCTGTGCGTGAACCTGGTGGCGCTGGCCGGCGGCAGCCTGGCGGTGGGGCTGGGTGTGGACTGGCTCACCGACCAAGGGGTGGACCAGCCCTTCACCCAGGCACTGCTGGCGGTGGACACGCTGGTGCTGTGCTCGGTGGTTTTTTTTTGGCGCGCGGCCTGGCTGGACAGCCCACGCCGACCCCGACGCTGAAGCGCTCAGATGGGGTAGATCAGCGAGTTCAGCACCATCTCGCTGTCGTACACGCAGCGGCGGCTCTGGAAGCGCAGGCCCTCGGGCGTGTCGACCAGGGTGTCGATGTAGCGCCCCACGTTGTAGACCTCGCTGATGCCGGCTGGCCGGGTGCGAAACACCGCGTAATGGGTTTGCGCCTCGATCACGCCCTCGGCCTGGCCCAGCAGCCGCGCCGGGCTCAGCACATGGCGGGTGTAGTAGGGCCCGTGGTAGATGGTCTGGGTGACGCCGTAGACCCGGTCGCGCATCATGGCATGGCTTTCGAGGTCGATCAGCGCCAGCGGCAGGCCACGGTCGAAGTTCTCGCGGGCCTGGACGGTGTAGCGGCCGTCGGCCACGAAGAAGTTCGGCCAGTCGTCAAAACGCTGCTCGTCCAGCGCGGCGGCGCAGTCGGCGTTGAGGCGGTCGATGCGGTGCTGCAGCAGCAGCGTGTCCAGCGTGGCGTCCATCACTCGCCCATCACCTGGCGCCAGTAGGCGTACATCGAGCGGATCAAGGTTTCGGTCACCATGTGCTCGGCGCCCTCGGTGCCGGTGCCGCCCAGCTCACACAGGGTTTCGCCCTGGTCGCGGCCATGGCCGGTGGTCTGCGTGAAACCGTTCTGGCTGAACTCGATCACCTCGCCGTCGTCGGCACTGACGAAGCCGGCCGGGCCGAACAGATTGGCCTGGCGCAGCCGGCGCCGTGTCATCTCCGGCGTGTCGTCGGCAAAGCCGAAATGGGTCCAGACAAAGTCGAAGCTGTCCACACCGCGCGGGATGATTTGCCTTGTGCTGAGCGAGTTCACCTGCTGCTGCACGATGAGGCCGGGAAACAGCGTCAGCATGGTCACCGTGGGGGTGATGGCCTGGCCCGGATGGGCGGGGTCGTCCATGGTCCACCAGGGCTCGGTCACGACGTCGAGCAGGCGGTTGTCCTGCAGCGCCATGCCGGCCTTGAACGAGGTCACGCCGGCGGTGACGGCGGCGGTGGCGGCCGCGTTCTGGCCACCCTCGTTGCGGCGCGACACCATCACCGCGTGGCGGCCATGGGCGTCCATCACCATGCGGCTTTTCTGGTCGGCCCGCCACAGGCCGAAGGTGACAAACCAGGTGTGCAGCAAGCCGGGGTGGTAGGGATCTTTGATGTTTTCCATCATCAGCTTCCAGTTGCCTGGAATGCGCTGGCGGTTATAGCCCAGCAGCGTCAGCGGCCGGCCCTGGAAGATGCGGTTCAGCCAGGGCAGCACCTGGGGCCCGAGGTAGTCGGCCAGTGGCTCGACCTCGGCGCTGAAGCTGGCAAACACCAGGCCGTGCAGCGTGGCCACCCGCAGCTTGGTCAGGCCATGGTCTTTGACGTCAAAGCCGGCCGGCATGCCGCCTTGCACCGTCTCGCCTTCTTTCAGGCCGTCCTTGAACGGCAGGCCGGCCAGGTCGCCATTGAGCTTGTAGGTCCACTGGTGGTAGGGGCAGACAAAGCTGCGGGCGTTGCCCTGGGTCTTCTGGCAAAAGCGCACGCCGCGGTGGGCGCAGCGGTTTTCCACCACCCGGACGCCGGCGTCGGTGGCGCGCTCGGCCGGCGCGACGCGGTCGCGCACCAGAATCACCTGGCGCTCGCCTATCCAGGCCAGCTTGTAGTCGCCCACCTTGGGAATCTCCACCTCCAGGCCCACGTAGTTCCAGTGCGCGCCGTAGAAGATGCGGTCCAGCTCGCGCTGGTAGACCTGGGCATCGGTGTAGGCCCAGAAGGGCACGCGGCTGGAACCCTCGGCAGTCCAGCGCGACAGGGTGTGGGGGGCGTTCATGGGGGCGTCTCCTGGCCGGGTCAGGGCTTCAGGAAAATCATACGCCGCCGCGGGGCCCCGCGGGGTCAGACCTGGCTGCCGCCCTGTTTGCGGGCCCGCAAGGCCCCCACCGCCACCACGATGCCGGGGATGATGATCATGGCCCAGATGATGCGGCTCAGGTTCTCGTGCACCCACAGGGTGTTGCCGAACAGATAGCCCGCGCCACAGAGGCCACCCACCCACAGCAAGGCCCCACCGAGGTTGAACGCGGTGAAGCGGGCGCGGTTCATCTCGGCCACGCCGGCCACAAAGGGCGCAAAGGTGCGGATGAACGGCATGAAGCGGGCCAGCACGATGGTGATGCCGCCATAGCGTTCGTAAAACGCATGGGCCTGGTTGAAGGCACGCTTGTTGAAAAAGCGCGACTGCTCCCACTGGAAAACCTTGGGGCCAAAGTAGCGGCCGATGGCGTAGTTGCACTGGTCGCCCAGCACCGCCGCCGCCCACAGCACCACACAGGCCAGCGGCAAACTCAGCAGGCCGGCGCCGGCCAGCGTGCCCACAATGAACAGCAGCGAATCGCCCGGCAAAAAGGGCATCACCACCACCCCGGTTTCGGTGAAAACAATCAGAAACAGCAACACATACACCCAGGCGCCGTACTGGTTGACAAACACCTCCAGGTGCTTGTCCACATGGACGATCAGGTCCATCAGCGTCATCAGCAAATCCATCATGCGGCGCATTATCGGTGCGGCATAGAATTCCCCCGTGACAGACCTGCCCTCTCCCGCGCCCCGGCGCGCCATCCGCGAACTCCCCGACGAACTCATCAGCCAGATTGCCGCTGGCGAGGTGGTCGAACGCCCGGCCTCGGTGGTGCGCGAACTGGTGGACAACGCGCTCGACGCCGGCGCCCGCCAGGTCACCCTGCGGCTGCTGGCCGGCGGTGTGCGGCTGATCGCGGTGGAAGACGACGGCGCCGGCATCCCGCGCGAAGACATGGCGCTGGCGCTGCGCCGCCACGCCACCAGCAAGATCACCAGCCTGCATGACCTGGAGTCGGTGGGCACCATGGGTTTCCGCGGCGAGGCCCTGGCCGCTATCCATTCGGTGTCCGAGGTGTCGCTGCTGTCGCGCACCGCGGATGCGCCCAGCGCCTTTTTGCTCGACGGCCAGAGCGGCGAGCTGCGGCCGGCCGCCCGCGCCATCGGCACCACGGTGGAGGTCAAGGAGCTGTTTTTCCGCACACCGGCGCGGCGCAAGTTTCTGAAGACCGACGCCACCGAGCTGGCCCATTGCATTGAGTCGGTGCGACGCCATGCGCTGGTGCGGCCCGAGGTGGGCTTTGCGGTGTGGCACGAGGGCAAGCTGGTGGAGCAGTGGCGGGCCCGCAGCGGCGACGACGCGCTGGACCAGAGGCTGGCCGATGTGCTGGGCGCCGACTGGCTGGCCCGCAGCGTCAAGGTGCACCATGCGGCGGGCGGCGTCACCGTGCATGGCCGGGCCGGCATTCCCGACGCGGCCCGCACCCGCTCCGACCAGCAGTTTGCCTACGTCAACGGCCGCTTTGTGCGCGACAAGGTGCTGAGCCACGCCGCCCGCAGCGCCTTCGACGACGTGCTGCACGGCCAGAAACAGCCGGTGTTTGCGCTCTACGTCAGCGTGGACCCGACCCGGGTCGACGTGAACGTGCACCCCACCAAGATCGAGGTGCGGTTTCGCGACAGCCGCGAGGTGCACCAGGCGGTGCGCCACGCGGTGGAGAACGCGCTGGCCACCCCGCGGGCCGGGCTGGCGGCTGCGGTGCCGGCAGCCGACACGCAACCGGCGCTGGACATGCCCACACCCGCCGCCGACACCGGCTGGCCCCGCACCACCCCCTGGCGGCAAGACGCCATGCGTTTTGCCGCGTCACCGCGCGGCGACGCCGAGGCCATGTGGCCGCAGACCCGCGCCACCGACGTCGACGCCACCAGCTTCACGCCCTGGGTGGCTGAAACCCTGCCACCGCTCACCGCAGCCCCGCTGACGCCACCCCACGCCGCCCTGCCCGCCACCGGCGACGAGCTGCCGCTGGGCCGGGCGCTGGCGCAATTACAAGGCGTCTACATCCTGGCCGAAAACGCCCAGGGCCTGGTGATTGTGGACACCCACGCCGCCCACGAGCGCATCGTCTACGAGCGGCTCAAAACGCAGCTGGACCAGGCCAGCGAGCGCGCCATGGCCAGCCAGCCGCTGCTGATCCCCACCACCTTTGCCGCCACGCCGCAAGAGGTGGCCACCGCCGAGGCCCATGCCGACACGCTGGCCCAGCTGGGCATGGAGGTCACGCCCTTCTCGCCCAAGACCCTGGCGGTGCGCGCCGTGCCCAGCGCGCTGGTGCAAGGCGACGCAGTGGAGCTGGCGCGCAGCGTGCTGGCCGAGCTGGCCCAGGTGGACGGCAGCGCCGTGCTGGAGCGCGCCCGCAACGAGCTGCTGGCCACCATGGCCTGCCACGGCGCCGTGCGCGCCAACCGCCGGCTCACGCTGGCCGAGATGGACGGCCTGCTGCGCCAGATGGAACAGACCGAACGCTCCGACCAATGCAACCATGGCCGACCGACCTGGCGACAGATCAGCCTGAAGGAGCTGGATGCCTTGTTTTTGCGGGGTCGGTGAGCGGCCCTGAGCCGCCCAAGGCCGGCAGGTCGCAACGGCTGGGGGCGTTCGCGCAGGTCCCTGTGACCATCACCGCTTCACCGACGGGTCTGTCAGCAGGTCGGACACGCCATTGATTCCGCGGGTCGCTTGGCGCCACCAGGCGGAAAACGACGCACACTCCCGGCTCACCGAAGGAAACAGCAACGCGGCCGGTCGCCGTTCCACCCGGCGCGGCAACAAGGCATCGACATGGGGGTCGGCCACCGTTTGCACCGACCGGGCCTGCGCCAGCGCCTGGTCGAGCGCCTGGCCGTCTGAATACCAGGCGACCGGTGCCAATGTGGCCATGCGGCGGCCCACGAAGTCCCATCTGGCGGCGCTCCAGGGTCGGGTTGCGTGGAATACCGCAGGCCACCAACCCAGCACCAGGCAAGCGCTGGGCAGGTCGTCTGGCACCTCGTTCAGGGCCCAGGGGTGCACCAGCCAGACATCACGGTCTTTGGCTTGCAAGGCCTCCGGCGCTTGCACCTGCGGCGGTCGGTGCAACAGGGCGGGCTCATTGATGCCTTCGTCGGCCGACGGCGTCACCACCGCACGCGGGCTTCGGGCGATGGCGTCCAGGCGCTCGTAGGAGGTGTCGATCACGGTGCCCGGGCTGTGCCAGGGCACCGGCGCGTAACGGGCCACGTTGTCGGCGTTGAACAGGTAGGGCTTGTGACTGGCCGTGCCCGCCACCCATTGCCAGCTGAGGTGGTTGCTCGCGAGGTCGCCATCGAGCAGGTGGGCCAACATCCAGTCCGCCCCTGTACGCCAGTACACCTTGCGCAGGTGCACCGTGTAACTCGCCAGCCACATGCGGGCGTGGTTGTGCAGGTAGCCCGTGGTGTACAGCGTGTGCACCGCCTGGTCGATCACCGGCACACCCGTGCGAGCCTGCCGGATGTCCTCGGGCAGGGTCGGTGTGTAGGCCGTGTCGGGCAGTGGGCCGTCGTGAAAGGATTGCAGGATGCCGTCGCCACGGTGCTGCCAGACATGGCGGAAATAGGCTCGCCAGCCCAGTTCGTACACCAGCTTGTGCTCGACATCCAGGCGGTGATGGGCCGCCACCATGGCAAGCAGTTCGGGGAGGGACACCAGGCCGTGGGTGATGTAGGGCGACAGGCGTGTGACAGCCCCCTCGATGTGATTGCGGCTGCGGGCATAGCTTCCAGGCTGTATCGCCGCAATGCGTGACAGCGCCTCTGCGCGCTCGGCCGGGAAAAGGTCCAGGGGGGTCATGAAGAAGCGCTCAGTCGGCATTGGGGCGCGGGGATGCACCTGGGCGCGCGTAGGTGGCCAGGTAGTTCACACGGGTGTCGGCACACCATGTGGCGCGGTGTGACAGCGGGTGGTAACGCATGCCACGCAGGTCGAGGCGGCGCAGGCCATGCGGGTTTGCTGCGGCATCCAGCTCGGCCGGCCTGACAAACCGTTGCCACTGGTGGGTTCCGCGCGGCAACACCCGCAGCAGGTACTCGGCGCCGACGATGGCGAACAGGAAGCTCCGCCAGGTCCGGTCGATGGTGGACATGACCAGCAGCCCACCGGGCGCCACGGCATGGGCCAAGGTGGCCACAAACCCCGGCACGTCGTCCACATGCTCCACCACCTCGAGGGCCAGCACCACGTCAAACGATTCTGCCGGTCCCAGCACCTGGGCGGGCTCGCCATGGCGGTAATCCACGGCCACACCCTGCGCTTCGGCGTGGCGCCGGGCCGCGGCCAGATTGCCACTGGAGGCATCGACGCCCACCACATGGGCGCCCGCCCGGGCCAGGGGCTCGGACAACAGCCCGGCGCCACAACCCACATCCAGCACACGAAGCTCGGCCATCGGGCGGTAGCCAAAGTGGGCGTTGATCCGGTTCACCAGGTGGAAAAGCCGCAGTTCGTTGACCACGTGCAGGGGGCGCATCGGCCCGGCAGGGTCCCACCAGGTCGAACTCAGCCGGTCGAAGCGGTCGATCTCGGAGGCAATGGCTGTCATGGTTTGCGCCTTCAGAGGTGCCGGCAGACGCCAACCGCCGCCCTGGAGCCGGCGCCCACCAGCCATGCCCAGGCCCGCAGCCACAAGCCGGGCGGGGCCGCGCCTTGTGCCGCGAGGGCCTCGTCACGGTGGGAAATTTCATCGGCCTGGCAGGTTTCCAAGTCCCGCCGCAGCGCCTGCAGGGCGGGTTGGTCGCGCAAGCGCAGGATCTGCTCGGCGTAGTGAAGGTCGACAAAGCGCTCGACCGCCGCGATCGTGGCATAGACCGACCGCGGCCCCGCCAGGGCCGGCAAGGCGCCGGTGAGCCAGCCGGCCACCCGCCACAGCGGCAGCAATCGGCTGTGCTGTGCGGGCGTCAGCCAGCCCTCCATGCAGCGCAGGTGCAACTGCTCGGTTTCCAGGTGCTGCTGCGCGAAGCGCCTGAGCGCTGCGTCCCTGGAAAAGAAGAGCACACCGCGGTAAATGCCCACCGCACCGGTTTCCCCGGCGTGGTCGGTGCGCAGGTCGGCCACCACACCAGCGGGCAAGGTTGGCGGCGGATGAAGCGCCCCCAGGCCTTGGCTGTGAGGGGGCGTGGATTCGCCTGGCACGGTCATCGTCATCTGGCCGCCGGCGCTCAGCCCTTTTTGGCCCATGCGCTGCACCAGCCCTTGGCGGCCACTGGCTTGCCGGCAAACAGCGGGCAAAGTCCGGCGGCATCGGCGCTTTTGCCTTGGTAGAGCGCGCAGCTCTGGCAGTTCTGCCCCGCGGCAAACTTGGGGAATTTCTTGCTGTCCACCTTGCTGGCGTCGGCAACATAGCCCAACGCCACGGCCTGCGGGTCTTTCTCATCCAGCCTGGTTTGGGCTTGTGCGGTGGCAGCCATGGCCATGCAGCCGGCGGCCGTGGTGACAAGGAAGGTGCGGCGGTTGGTTTTCATGGTGATCCTGTGGTTTGCTGTGGTGGGATGCCGGGTTCCCCCTGCGTGGGGGCCAGGGAGCCCGGCATGGGTTCGAAAAAGGGGCATGGCCTGGGTCAAGCGCTCAGGGGGTGCTGCGGGGCGGTTGACGCCAGGCCTGCCGGACGGTCAGGAAAATCCGGTACCCCCACTCCAGCGCCCACAGCGCCGGCCTCGAGCCCAGCAGGGTGGCGAGGAATGACCATCGCGGCAAGGCGCTCCACAGCCCGACGAAAGCCCCTGGGCCACTCACCAGGCTGCCGTCCGGCCGGCGCAGGTGCAGCCTGGCCAATGCCGCCTCGCGGCTCAGGCCGGGACCCAGCGCGGCGGGGTCGCAGGTGGCGGCGTCCACCCAGTCGATGCCTTCAGCCCCGGTCTGGCGCCGGTACAGGCCGATCTCTTTGGCACAGACGGGGCACGCACCGTCGAAGTAAAGAACCGGTCGGGGCGACACGGGTGGAGCAGCTTTGGACATGGCCAAATTCTATGAATAAGCAATTCACTTTAAACTCAACGGGTCAATTTTGATCGATATTGAGCTAATATCGAACTCAAATCAAACTCAAAAGACCATGAATCCCGTCAGCACGCCATCGTCGACAACCGCCCCGGAACCCGTTTTCCGCAGCGGAGCCGTCGCGAAAATGGCAACGATGCCGGTCTCCACCCTGCGGATTTGGGAGCAACGGTACGAGGCCGTGCGTCCCGCCAGCTCGCAGTCCGGGCACCGGATGTACTCTGCAGCGGATGTCGAGAGGGTGTTGCTGTTGCGTGAGCTGACCCAGAAGGGGCACGCCATCGGCACCTTGGCTGGTTTGGACACCACGCGCTTGCAAGAGGTTGCGCGGCTGGCGGCAACCGCACCCGCCGTTCAGCGGGCCGCGAGGACAGCCGCCGCTGCTTCGCTGCGGGTGGTCGTGATTGGGCAGGGCTTGGCCGCCCGCCTGCAGCGCCCGGCGTTGGGGCGGTTCCTGGGGCGGCCGCTGCATGTGCTTGCTGTTTTTGATTCGCTGTTCGAGGCCGCGAGCTCGGCTGCCGAGCGCAAGGCGGATGTGCTGATCTGGCTGTCGCCCGGCCTGCACCCGGAGATGTCAGAAGACCTTCAGGCCGCACAAGGTGCCTGGCAGGTGCGGCTGACCGCCATCGCTTATCGGTTCGCCAGCGCGGCTGCCTGCCAGGCCTGGACCGAGCGTGGTGTGGAAGTGGTTCGGGAGCCCGCCGATGACGAGGCCCTGGGAACCTGGCTGGTCTCGCTGGAAGCCTCGTTGCAGGTGGACAACCCCAGGCCAGAGACCACCCCGGAATCCCCCCTGGGCGCCGAAACCCCGGACGAGCCCGTCGCCCCTCGGCGTTTTGATGACGCGGCCTTGACGGCCATGGCGGCCATCTCGCCGTCGCTTGCGTGCGAGTGCCCACGCCATGTGGCGGAACTGCTGATGCAGCTGGCCAGTTTCGAAGCCTACAGCGCGGAATGCATGAACCGGGACACGGCCGATGCCCAATTGCATGCCTACCTGCACCAGGTCGCCGGGCGCTCACGGGCGATGTTCGAGACGGCGCTGGAACGTGTGGCCCAGCATGAAGGTTTGCCACTTCGCTGACACGCCGGCTTTTCTCCAACCTGCATCGACACCACTTCCCCCATGAGCCTGAGCTTTGCCATTCTGATCACTGCGTTGCTCTTTGGCGGCATGACGCTGTACGCCTTCGGCTTTGCGGCGCTGCTGTTTTCCGCGTTGCCACCGCAAACCGCCGGCGCGGTCATTCGCAAGGGGTTCTCCTGGTTCTACCTGTTCGTCATGGTCACGGCCGCGCTGGGCGCCTCGTCGTGGTGGCCAAACGACCCATGGTCTGCCGCTGTGATGGCGGTGGTGGCCGTCACCACCCTGCCCTTGCGCCACTGGCTGATGCCGGCGATCAACCACGCCACCGACACCGGCCTGAAGCGACGCTTCAAGTGGCTGCACGGCCTGTCGGTGCTGGTCACGCTAGGCCACATTGGCGCCAGTGGCTGGCTGTTGGCCCGGCTCGCCTGAGGTCAAGGTCATCCGACCCGCCGGCCATGCCGCGCCGCAACAGCCCAGTGAGCTCAGAGACCTGGTCGTGGAAAGGCGTTTGGGCCGATGCTCGGCCGCCCAAAAGAGCCAGCGAAACCGGCAGGCTGAAAAGCAGTGCATCCGTCATACCCTGACGCAGAAATTGCTGGCCGATGCCGCCCTGATTGGCGAGGGCGCTCGCGCCTGAACAAGGCGGTGGGCGCAGCGACTGCGCCATCGCTTCATGGGGGCCTGGTGCGGGCCTGGCCGGTTTCGGGGTCGCCCCCGGGTTTACCAGAGTCCATTTTTTGCTGCAGCCATCGAAAACAAGGGGGTTCCCCTTCCCTCCGCTGACGTGGCGGGCTTCTGTGCCTGTCATCGCGCAGTGATGTGCATTGGATCGATTCCCCGATCGCCACCGAAAGACGCCCATGCTTGTTGAAATGATCTATGCCAGCAAGGTGTCCAAGCCTTTGGATTCCAGCACGGTGACCGACATCCTGCTGGCAGCGCGGCAGCACAATGCCCGTCATGGCCTGACGGGCCTGCTGGTGTTCAACCACGAGTATTTCCTTCAGGTCATCGAGGGTGATCGCGCCCAGCTGAAGCGTTTGTTGCCCCGCCTGATGGCCGATCAGCGGCACACCGATTTCGCCCTGATCCGGTTCGCTTCCATCACGCAGCGGCAGTATGGCCACTGGTCGATGGGCTTCGTGGCGGCCCATGCCGTGAACCGGGCCGTGCTGCTTCGACACGGGGTGTCCGACAGCTTTGACCCCTGCAATCTGACGGAATCCGCCGCCATCGCGTTGTTGCGTGACCTCCGCGAGTCGTTGGTGGCCGAGCCGCTGGCCAAAGCCGCCTGAGTCACGTCGCCCCGTCGACCAACTGCAGCGCTGTGCAGGGGTCGGCGGATCGGCACACCGGTGGAGGACATCCGAAGCTGTCCTCCACCGGTCAGTCGCTGACCCAGGGCTGGACAAACGCAAACCAGCCACCGATGAGGTAGAAGGTCACGCTGGCCGCATACACCCCCAAAGACACCCGGCGCGTTCTCAGGCAGGCATCTCGCAGGGCCGGATCAACCGGGCAAGGGGCCTTTCGGTTGCGCCATTGCAAGACGCCACTGCCCGCCATCATCAAGCCGGCCAAGGAAAAAACCACCGCCTTGTGCTCGCTGAGCCAGACCACCTGCGGGAAGACGGCCACCAGTGACGACAGGGCAGCACCCGCTCCCAGGGCCACCAGCAAGGCCGGCACAGCGCAGCACACCAAGGTGCTGGAGGTGGCGAACAGGCTCGCCACCGAGGTCCAGAAGCCGCGGCGTGATTCGGTGATGCCGTCAGCGCTCATTTGCGCCCCTTGGTTTCCGTCTTGATGTCCTCGACGGACTTCTGCACGGTTTCGAGTTTCAACACGTCATAGCCGGCATCGGTGATCGCTGCAGTGATGGCTTTTTCGTCCAAGGCCAGTCCTTCCCTGGCTTCGATGGCGACCGTTTTCCTTTTCAGGTCCACATACACCGCCTTGGTTGCGGGCATGCCGGAGAGGTGCTTTTCAATGCCCTGGGCGCAGAAGGCGCACACCATGCCGTTGACGGTGGCTTTGATGCTGGTGGCGGCGAAGGACGGCAATGTGGTCAGGGCGATGGCCAAAGTGATGGTCAATTTGTTCATGGTGAGAGCCTCAAAAAATGTACATAAAGTTGATGCGGCCTTGGGCGCTGTTGTTGATTCCCAGCTCCACAAAGTAGCGCTTGTGAATGAAGCGCAGCATGGGCGTCACCTCGGTCTTGGCGGACAGGCCGTTCATACGCCGTACTTCAAGCACCAGCCAGGGCTGGGTCTCGTCGTAGTCCACTTCATGGAAGGAGAAACCCAGGCGAGCAGCGGCGTAGTCGTGGTTGATGCCTTCCGCCCGGTAGAGCCTGGCGGTTGCCGACGCATAGAAGCGGGTGGTTTCGTAGTCCACCTGGACACCGGGAGAGGCCATGGCCTTGTCGCCCGAGAAGTCGTTGCCGGTCACGCGGCCCAAACCACCCACGAACCAGATGTTGGCCTGGGCATCCGGCAGATTCCAGCGCTTCACCAGCCGGGTGTAGGTGACATCCACCAGGTGCCGGCTTCGCGTCTCGTCGTCGGAGCGCATGGAGAGCGTTGAAACACCGATGGCGTCCCGGGGCGTCAGTGCGTGGTTGACAAAAGCCTCTTGCCAATTGGGGCCGAAGTCCCCCATCGCCATCCAACTGCCTTTGAACCCCATGGGACCGCTGAAGGCCGGCATGGCCAGCAACAGCATCAGGCAGCCCAGCAGCGGGTGGCGAATGCGGCGGCTCATGGGGCGGCCTCCATCCGGTCAACCACCAGATGGTGGTTCTTCTGGGTGACCGTGAAGCGGACTTGCTGACCGGCCTTGAACGGCCCGAGTACAAGCGATTCATCCACCTTGAAGGGCATGGTCATGGCGTCCATGCCAATGCTTTTGATGTGCTGGTGCCTGAGGGTGACCCGGGCTTTTTCGGGTTCAATTTTGACGATGCTTGCTTGCGTCCAGTCAGGCGCTGCCCAGACAGACGTTGTACAGGCCAGCAAGACGGCCGCAATCCAATGTTTCATGACAATCCTTGGTCAGCGGGGCACGGGCCCCATCAACGATCCGCACTGGGCGGACGTGCTTGTGCTGTCAGGACCAGAGGATGGGTGGCTTGACCTAGCGCGCCAGATCGGCGCTGATGAAACTCCCGGCGATGGACACCGGGGGGGCCTGCTGTTCGCAGGCCTGGAGGCCGGGAGACGAGAAGTTTTGGGCGGTCAGCGACATGCACAGTTGGCATGTTTGGCAACCCACGTGGCTTTTGGAGGGGCTTGGAGACGGCTCGGTTTCCGACGCCGGCTGCGACAGCATGGGACAGTCGGCCGGCATGGCCATGGTGGCGGCCTGCTCCCCAGAAACTGCCACACTCAGTGAACCCTGGGTCATCTGCATGGCCATGTACTCCGCGCTCCAACCGCGCAGAGGCAACAGCATGACCAGCAGGATGAGCAACCAACGTCCCATAGGAAAATGGTATCGGGAAACAAAGACCCGCACCGGCACTGTGCGGTTTTCACGCGCCACCGGTTGCGGTCGGGGTGGGTCTGAAGCCCCCTTGCCGACCCGCCCATCCCTGTCGGCCGGATGGCATGGAATTCAGCGTCCGGGCAAACCACCGCGGGGCGCAAGCGGTCGGCCGTGCCTGCCACAGCGGCCGAACGCAGGCTGCGTGTACCATCGTCAGGCTTTGCGGGACCACCGCTTCCATCCTGCACCGAACCCCCTTTCACTCCCCCTTCTTCCCATGTCCCAACTCCTTCATGACGTCCTCGGCATCGGCAACGCCATCGTTGACGTGCTTGTTCAAGTCGACGATGCCGTGCTCGCCGAGCATGGTCTGCACAAGGGCGCGATGGCGCTGGTGGACGCCGATGCGGCGGCCGCGCTGCTGGCCAGCCTGCCGCCGGGCATCGAGTGTTCGGGTGGCTCGGCTGCCAACACGCTGGCCGGGTTGGCCGAGCTGGGCATTCAGACCGCCTACATCGGCAAGGTGGCGCCCGACCGGCTGGGCGGTGTGTTTGCGCGCGACATGCAGACCCTGGGTGTGGACTTCAACACCCAGCCCGGTGGCCGCCAGCCGCCCACCGCGCAGTGCGTGGTGCTGGTCACACCCGACGGCCAGCGCACCATGCAAACCCACCTGGGCGCCTGTGTGGAACTGGGCCCCGAAGACGTGTCCGACTCGCTGGTGGCCAGCGCCGGCATCCTTTACCTCGAAGGTTATCTGTGGGACCGGCCGGCCGCCAAGGATGCTTTCCGCAAGGCCATGCGCATCGCCCATGGCGCAGGCCGCCGCGTGGCGCTGACGCTGAGCGACGCCTTTTGTGTGGACCGCCACCGCGCCGAGTTCGCCGCGCTGGTGCAGCACGAGGTGGACATCCTGTTCGCCAACGAGGCCGAGATCATGTCGCTCTACCAGGTGGCCACGGTGGAAGAAGCCCTGGCCCGCGTGCCGCGCAAGGAGGGCCGCATCACCGTGGTCACGCGCAGCGAAAAAGGCGCTATCGTGATGGACCACGCCACCCAGGTGGCGGTGCCGGCCCAGCCCGGCGTGCAGGTGGTGGACACCACCGGCGCCGGTGACCTGTTTGCCGCCGGCTTTCTGTACGGCCTGGTGTCGGGCTTCGAGCTGGCCGACTGCGCCCGGGCTGGTGTGGTGGCCGCAGCCGAGGTCATCTCGCATGTGGGCGCGCGCCCGCAGGCCCCGCTGCTGCCGCTGATGCAGGACCGGCTGGGCCTCTGAGCCAGCCCGCCCGCCAAAGCCCACGGTGCCGCCTTCGGCACAGGCCTTCTGCTAACCTCGAACGGATGCCTGCCCCGGCCCGCCGTTCGCCCTCTCCGCCGCCCCTGCCCGCCCTCACCGCCCACGCCATGTCGCCGGGCCGGGTGGTGGCCGTGCTGGCGCTGCTGATGGGCATCCAGCCCGTCACCACCGACCTCTACCTGCCCGCCCTGCCGGCCCTCACCCAGAACCTGGGCGCCGGCGTGGCCCAGGCCCAGCTGACCCTCACCGCGCTGCTGCTGGCTTTTGGCACCTCGCAGCTGGTCTGGGGCCCGCTGTCCGACCGTTTCGGCCGCCGGCCCATCCTGCTGTGGGGCCTGGTGGCCTACATCCTCGCCTCGGTGGCCAGCGTGCTGGCGCCCAGCATGGCGCTGCTGATCGCCTGCCGCACGGTGCAGGGCGCGGCCATGGGGGCCAGCGTGATGGGTGCCCGCGCCATCGTGCGCGACCTCTACCGCCCGGCCGAAGGCGCACAGGTCATGGCCAAGGCCCTCACCGGCCTGGGTGTGATTGCCTGCGCCAGCGGGCCGCTGGGCGGCCTGCTGACCGAAGCCTTGCACTGGCGTGCTGCACTCGCCGCGCTCACCGTGTTCGGTGTGGCCACGCTGGCCGTGGTGGTCTGGGGCTTTGAGGAATCGCTGCCCCAGCCCAACCCGCAGGCGCTGCGGCCGGCGGTGCTGCTGGCCACCTGGGGACGTATCCTGGGCCACCCCACCTTCTGGGCGTTTTCAGCGCTGTCCATCTGCACCTATTGCGGGCTGTTCACCTTTCTGGCGGCCTCGTCCTTTGTCTTCATTGGCCAGCTGGGCCTGAGCAAAACCGGCTATGGCCTGGTGATGGGCTGGATGGCCGTGGCCTACATCGCAGGCACGGTGCTGTGCCGCTGGCTGCTGCGCCGGCTGGGCCTGGTGAACACCGTGGCGGTGGCCGGCGGGCTGTCGCTGCTGGGTGGCACCGGCATGGGCCTGGCCGGCTGGCTGGGCTGGCACACGGTGCCGGCGCTGATGCTGCCGTTTTCGCTGTTCGCCGTGGGCCATGGCATCCACCAGCCCTGCAGCCAGAGCGGTGCGGTGGGCCCCTTCCCGGAGGCCGCCGGTGCCGCGTCGGCGCTCAACGGCTGTTTGATGATGCTGGCCGCCTTTGCCATGGGCGCCTGGCTGGGCGCCCACCTCGACCAGGGCGTGACCGCGCTGACCCAGGGCCTGTGGTTCTGGAGCACCGCGCTGGCGCTGGCCGCCTGGACACTGGTGCGCCGCCATGGCCACAGCCTGCCGCCCCCCCAACCGACACCATGAGTTTGCTTCCCGTCATCTGCCTCACCGGCCCCACCGCCTCGGGGAAAACCGCCGCTGCGCTGGCGCTGGCCAGCCGCCACCCGGTGGAAATCGTCAGCGTCGATTCGGCCCTGGTCTACCGCGGCATGGACATCGGCACCGCCAAGCCCAGCGCGGCCGAGTTGGCCGCCGTGCCCCACCACCTGATCGACATCCGCGACCCCACCCAGGCCTACAGCGCGGCCGAGTTCGCCCGCGACGCCGGCGCCTTGATCACCGACATCCGCCAGCGCGGCAAGCAGCCCTTGCTGGTGGGCGGCACCATGCTGTACTTCAAAGCTTTGTGGGACGGCCTGGACGCGATGCCGGCGGCCGACCCCGCCGTGCGCGCCGCCATCGAGGCCGAGGCCCAGCAACAAGGCTGGCCGGCGCTGCACGCCCAGCTGGCCCAGGTGGACCCGGTCACCGCCGCCCGGCTGCCGCCGGCCGACAGCCAGCGCATCGCCCGCGCGCTGGAGGTCTACCGCCTCACCGGCCAGCCGCTGTCGGCCCTGCACCGCGCGGCCAAGGCCGACAAGCCCGCCGCCGAGCCCATGCACCACATCAGCCTGGAGCCCACCGACCGGACCTGGTTGCATGAACGCATTGCCCAGCGTTTTGATGCCATGCTGGCGGCCGGCTTCCTGGCCGAAATGCGAACCCTGCGCGCCCGCGGCGACCTGACACCCGACCTGCCGGCCATGCGCTGCGTGGGCTACCGCCAGGCCTGGCAGGTGCTGGACGGCGAACAGCCACTGGATGCGCTGCGCGACCTGGGTGTGTTCGCCACCCGCCAGCTGGCCAAACGCCAGCTGACCTGGCTGCGCAGCCTGCCCCAACGTCAGGTGGTGGCCTGCGACGCGCCCGATGCGCTGGCGGCGGTGCTGGCGCTGGCCGCCAAGGTCTGGCCATGATTCTGCAGGTGCAAGGCCTGGCCAAACGTTATGGCGACACCGCGGTGTTCAGCGGTGTCAACCTGGCGGTGGCGGCGGGCGAGTTTGTGGCCATCGTCGGCGAGTCGGGCGTGGGCAAATCCACCCTGCTCAACTGCCTGGCCGGGCTGGACCACTGGACCGAGGGCCGGGTGACGCTGGCCGGCACCGACCTGGCCACACTCAGCGACGACGGCCGGGCCCTGCTGCGCCGCCGCGCCGTGGGTTTTGTGTTCCAGGCCTTCCATGTGCTGCCCCACCTGGACGTGGCGCAAAACGTGGGCCTGCCGCTGCTGCTGCTGGGCCAGCCCGACCCCGCCCGGGTGGCGGCCATGCTGGCCGCGGTGGGCCTGGACGGCCTGGGCGCGCGCCTGCCACAGCAGCTCTCGGGCGGGCAGTTGCAGCGGGTGGCCATGGCCCGCGCGCTGGTGCACCGGCCGGCGCTGCTGCTGGCCGACGAACCCACCGGCAACCTCGACCCGGCCACCGCCGCCCGGGTGATGGACGCGCTGCTGGCACAAACCCGCGAGCAAGGCGCGGCGCTGGTGCTGGTCACCCACTCCGAGGCCGCCGCCGCGCGGGCCGACCGGGTGCTGCACCTCACACCCCAAGGCTTTGCCTGAGCATGCACAGCCGGCTTGAACTGCTGCGCCAGTTCTCGGGGCGCGAATTCGTCCACCACCCCTGGCGCAACGCCGCGGCGGTGGTGGCGGTGATGCTGGGCGTGGCGCTGGCCTTTGCGGTGCACCTGATCAACGCCTCGGCACTCAGCGAGTTCTCGCAGGCGGTGCGCGCGGTCAACGGCCAGCCCGACCTGGAGGTGCGGGCGGTGCAGGGCCAGTTTGACGAAGCCCTGTACGGCCGGCTGGCCCGCCACCCCGACGTGGCGGTGGCCAGCCCGGTGCTGGAGCTGACCAGCCTCACCGGCGCCGCCAATGGCCAGCGCAGCCCTGTGCGGGTGCTGGGGCTGGACGCCCTGGTGGCGGCCGCCGTGTCGCCGGCCCTGCTGCCCCGGCCGGCCGAGGGCGCCGACCGCTTTGCGCTGTTCGCCCCCGCCACGGTGTTTCTGAACCCCGCCGCCCGCGCGCTGGTGGGCCCCGGCGCCACCACCCTGCCCTTGCAAAGTGGGCTGGCGATGACGCCGATGGCGATTGCCGGCACCGTGGCGGCCGGCGGCGGCCCGCTGGCGGTGATGGACCTGGGCGCCGCGCAAGACGCCTTTGGCCGCGGGGGCCAGCTCAGCCGCATCGACCTCAAGCTGCGCCCCGGCGTGGACCGCCCGGCCTTTGTGGCGGCCTTGCTGCGCGCACCCGACTGGCCGGCCAACGTGCTGCTGAGCGAGCCCGGCGACGACGCGCAGCGCGTCAGCAATTTGTCGCGCGCCTACCGGGTGAACCTGACGGTGCTGGCGCTGGTGGCGCTGTTCACCGGCGCATTTCTGGTGTTTTCGGTGCTGTCGCTGAGCGTCGCCAAGCGGGCGCCGCAGTTCGCCTTGCTGGCGGTGCTGGGCCTCACCGCCCGCGAGCGGCTGGGCCTGGTGCTGGCCGAGTCGGCGCTGCTGGGCGCCTTGGGCAGCGCCCTGGGCATTGCCTTGGGCAGCGGCCTGGCCTGGGCCGCGCTGCGCCTGCTGGGCGGCGACCTGGGCGGCGGCTATTTCGCGGGCGTGGCCCCCACGCTGCAGTGGGACGGCGGGGCCGCGCTGGTGTACGGCGGCCTGGGCCTGGTGGCGGCCTTGCTGGGCGGCTGGTGGCCGGCCCGCACCGCCCAGGCCCTGCCGCCGGCGCAAACCCTCAAGGGCCTGGGTGCGGCCCATGGCGGGCGGCAACGCGGCTGGCCCGGCCCGCTGCTGATGGTGCTGGGCGGCCTGCTGGCGCTCACCCCGCCGGTGTTCGGCATCCCCTTGGCGGCCTACCTCGCCGTGGCCTTGCTGCTGCTGGGTGGCATTGCCACGCTGCCCAGGCTGGTGGCCTGGCTGTACGACGGTTTGAGCCCCTGGGTGGCGCAGCGGCTGCTGCCGCTGCTGGCGGTGGAGCGGGCGCGCCGGGTGCGCGAAAGCGCGGCGGTGGCGGTGAGCGGCGTGGTGGCCGCCTTGAGCCTGGCGGTGGCCCTCACCGTGATGGTGGCCAGTTTCCGCGACTCGGTCAGCGGCTGGCTGGACGTGGTGCTGCCGGCCGACCTCTACGCCCGCAGCGCCAGCGGCCTGGCCGTCGGTGACACGGTGTACTTCGGCCCGGCGCTGTTGCAAACGCTGGGCCTGCTGCCCGGCGTGGCGCGCTGGAGCGGCCAGCGCAACAGCCAGTTGCTGCTGGACACCAGCCGCCCGCCGGTGGCGCTGCTGGCCCGGCCGCTGGACCGGCCCGCCCGCGACCTGGCGCTGGTGGGGCCGGCGCTGCCGGTGCCGCCCGGCCGGGTGGGCATTTACGTCAGCGAGGCCATGGTGGACCTGTACCAGGCCCGGCCGGGCAGCGACTTTCCGCTGCTGGCGCGGCCCTTCCAGGCGCTGGCAGGTGGCACGGCGCCGCCGGCATTCTTTGTGGCCGGCGTGTGGCGCGACTACGCCCGGCAGTTCGGCGCCATCGCCATGGCCCAGGCCGATTTCCAGCGCCTGACCGGCGACACCCGGGTCAATGACCTGGCGCTGTGGCTGGCCGACGGCGCGGATGTCGCCGCGTTGCAGCGGGCGCTGCGCGACGCCGCCGAGGCCAGCCAGCCGGGGGCTGGCGCGCTGATCGAGTTCGCGTCGGCGCGCGAGATCCGGGCCATTTCGCTGCGCATCTTCGACCGCAGCTTTGCCGTGACCTATTGGCTGCAGGGGGTGGCGATCGCCATCGGCCTGTTCGGCGTGGCGGCCAGCTTCTCGGCCCAGGTGCTGGCGCGGCGCAAGGAGTTCGGCCTGCTGGCCCACCTGGGCCTGACCCGGCGCCAGATTCTGGCGGTGGTGGCCGGCGAAGGCGCGGCCTGGACGCTGATCGGCGCCCTGGCCGGGCTGGGCCTGGGGCTGGCGGTGGCCGTGGTGCTGGTCCATGTGGTGAATCCGCAGAGCTTCCACTGGACCATGGACCTGGCCCTGCCAACGGGCCGGCTGCTGGCCTTGAGCGCTGCGGTGGTGCTGGCCGGCACCGCCACCGCCTGGCTGGCCGGCCGGGCAGCCGCTGGCCGCGACGCGGTGCTGGCGGTGAAGGAGGACTGGTGATGCCGTTGCCCTTGTCGCGCCGCGCCTGGCTGGCCACGCTGGCCGGCCTGGCCACGGGCGGCGCCAGCGCCCCGCTGCAGGCGCTGACGCCCCGGCCGCTGCGATTCCCACGCGACCATGGCAGCCACCCCGAGCACCGCACCGAGTGGTGGTACATCACCGGCCACGCCCAGGCCGGTGCCCGCGAGTTCGGCTTCCAGGTGACGTTTTTCCGGGCCCGGGTGGCCGCCACCCAGGCCTTGCGCTCCGGCTTTGCCGCCAAACAGCTGCTGTTTGCCCATGCGGCCGTCACCGACGTGGCCGGGCAGCGGTTGCGCCACGACCAGCGCATTGCCCGCGATGCAGGCCACCCGGCACTGGACCAGGCCAGCGCCAGCGAGGCCGACACCGCGGTGCGCCTGCGCGACTGGTCGCTGCACCGCCGGGCTGGCGACGGCTACCGCACCCGGGTGCAGGCCGACGGTTTTGCGCTGGCGCTGGAATTCGCCACCACCCAGCCGCTGCTGCTGCAGGGGGCGCAAGGCCTGTCGCGCAAGGGGCCCGACCCCCGGCAGGCCAGCTTTTATTACAGCCAGCCCCAGCTGGCCACCACCGGTCAGCTGACCCTGGGCGGCGAGCGCTTCGAGGTGACCGGCAGCGCCTGGCTGGACCACGAGTGGAGCGACGAGCTGCTGCACCCGCGCGCGGTGGGCTGGGACTGGCTGGGCATGAACCTGTTCGACGGCAGCGCACTCACCGCCTTCCGGCTGCGCGACGCCCAGGGCGGGTCGGTCTGGGACGGTGGCTCTGTCCGTCGCCCGGGCGCCGGCGCCGCCAGCTTCCCACCGGGCAGCACCCGCTTCGAGCCGCTGCAGCACTGGACCAGCCCGCTGACGCAAGCCCGCTACCCGGTGGCCTGGCGCGTCAGCACCCCGGCCGGGGTGTACACCGTGCGGGCGGTGATTCCGGCCCAGGAGCTGGACAGCCGGGGCTCCACCGGCGCGGTGTACTGGGAGGGCCTGAGCGAGCTGTTTGACAGCCAACAGCGCCGCGTGGGCCGGGGCTACCTGGAAATGACCGGCTACGCCGGGCCGCTGCGTTTGTAAACCCTGCGAACTTTGGGGGGCCCCGGTCGGGCCGGGCAAAGCTTGAGGCCTGAACGGGCCACAAAAACCGCTCAATCGGGTCGCATATCGGCCGATCAAGAAGGCAGGGCCAGTTTCATACTGGCCAGCAACTTCGCATCACCCGTGTGGCCCTGGAACCCAATGACCGTGCCCAACCCTTCACCACCCGACCGGCCGACCCTGAGGCTCGAAGCCGCGCCGCCCGCCCTGGCTGCCAACGACGGCGGCATGGAGGCCAGCTGGCAAGAGGTGCTGAACCAGCATTCGCTGGTGGCGATCACCGACACCCAGGGGGTGATCAGCTACGTCAGCCCGCCCTTTCTGACGCTCAGCGGCCTGCAACGCGACGAGCTGGTGGGTCAGCGCTTTGGCGCGCTGCAGTCCGGCCAGCACCCGCCTGAGTTTTTCCACGGCCTGTGGCAAACCCTGGCCGAGGGCCGGTCCTGGAAGGGCGAGATCTGCAACCGCCACGCCACCGGCGCGCTGTACTGGGTGGACGCCACCATCGTGCCGGTGCGAACCCCCGACGGCAGCGTGACCCACCATGTGGCCACCTTCCACGACATCACCGCCTCCAAGCTGGCCGCGCAGTCGCTGGAGCAAAGCCAGCAACGTTTCCGCAGCCTGCTGGCGCTGTCCACCGACTGGTTCTGGGAACAGGATGCCGAAGGCCGCTTCACCCGCGTCTCCGGCGGGCCCGACTCCCCCACGCCCCAGCCGCATTGCCTGATGGGCAAATGCCGCTGGGAGCTGGACGTGGACCTGAACGACGAAGGCTGGGAAGAGCACCGCGCAGCGGTGGCCGCCCACCTGGCTTTCCGCAACTTCGAGTACCGGCTGCGGCTGTCGCAAACGCCGGACGACTGGCGCTGGTACAGCGTGTCGGGCGAGCCGGTGTTTGACACCGAGGGTCACTTCACCGGCTACCGCGGTGTCAGCCGCGAGGTGACTTCACGGCGCAGCGTGCAAGACCGGCTGTGGCGGCTGGCCAATGTCGACCCGCTGACCGGCCTGCCCAACCGCATGATGTTCCAGGAGCGGCTGGCCAAGGCGGTGCAACAGGGCCGCGACCAGGGCATTCCGTTCGCGCTGGCGCTGATCGACATCGACAACTTCAAGGAAATCAACGACACCCTGGGTCATGACGGCGGCGACCTGCTGCTGCAGGCGGTGGCCGGGCGGCTCGAAGGCGTGCTGCGGCAAAGCGACATGGTGGCACGGCTGGGCGGCGACGAGTTCGCGGTGATCATCGAGGGCGCCGACAGCGTGACCACGCTGCGCCGGCCGCTGGACGCGATGCACGAGGCGGTGGCTGCCCCGGTGGCGATTGGCCAGGAAATGCGCCACTGCACCTTCAGCATGGGCGTGACGCTGTTCCCCACCGACGCCAGCGACAGCACCGACCTGGTGAAGAACGCCGACATCGCGCTGTACCGGGCCAAGGCCTGTGGCCGCAACCGCTACGACTTTTTCAAGATCGACATGCGCAGCGCGGTGCAGCGCCGTGCCTCGCTGCTGCGCGAGATGGAAACCGCGCTGCAGACCGACGCGCTGATGCTGTACTACCAGCCGGTGATCGACCTGAGCCATGGCCGCGTCACCGGCGTGGAAGCGCTGATGCGCTGGCGCCACCCGACGCTGGGCGTGCTGACCCCCGGCACCTTTGCCCGGGTATTCGAAGACCCCGGCCTGGCCGCCCGGCTGGGCCAGCATGTGGTGAACATGGCCTCGCGCCAGGCCGAGCAGTGGCTGAGCCAGGGCATCGACTTCGGCCGGCTGGCCATCAATGTGGTGGCGGCCGATTTTGCCGACGGCTATTTCGCGGTCAACCTCGCCGCCACGATGGCGCAGCACGGCGTGCCGCCGTCGCGCATCGGCATCGAGGTCACCGAGGGCATGTTCCTCGGCCGCTCCACCGGCCACGCCATCGCCGGCCTGCAAGACCTGCACGACATGGGGGTGGAGATTGCCTTTGACGACTTCGGCACCGGCTACGCCTCATTGACCCACTTGAAGAGCCTGCCCATCGACCGGCTGAAGATCGACCGCTCCTTTGTTTCGGGCCTGACCCGCGACGGCGCCGACGCCTCCATCGTGGTGGCCATCATCCAGCTCGGCAAGAGCCTGGGCAAGGCCGTCACCGCCGAGGGCGTGGAGACCGAGCAGCAGATTGCGCTGCTGCGCGAGATGGGCTGCCACGAGTTCCAGGGCTATGCGCTGGCCCGGCCCATGCCGGCGGCCGAGCTGCCTGCCTTCATCGCCCGTTTCGAGGCCGGCCACCGGCCCGACCCGCTGGCCTTGCGCGCCGCCTGACACCCGCCTTCCAGCGGGCCGGGCCGCCGGCCTTTTTCATGGGGCAGGGCTACACTTGCCCGCATGTCCGCCCCCTCCCCCGCCAAAGCCTCGCCCCGTTCACTCTCGGGCCTGAAGCCCTTTCTTCGCCCCTACCGCTTCCGCATCGGCTTGGCGCTGGTGTTCCTGGTGCTGGCCGCCGGCGCCACGCTGGTGTTTCCGGTGGCGCTGCGCAGCCTGATCGACGGCGGCCTGGTCAAAGCCGACAAGGGGGCCCAGGCCATGGCGCTGCAGGAGCATTTCCTGGCGCTGTTCGGCGTGGCGGTGGCGCTCGGCGTGTTTTCGGCCGTGCGTTTCTACACCGTGAGCTGGCTGGGCGAGCGGGTCACCGCCGACCTGCGCAACGCGGTGTACGCCCATGTGCTGGAGCAAAGCCCGCAGTTTTTTGAATCGACCCAGACCGGCGAGGTCTTGTCTCGGCTGACGGTGGACACCACGCTGGTGCAGACCGTGGTGGGCTCGTCGCTGAGCATGGGCTTGCGCAACGCGGTGATGGGCATCGGTGCGCTGGCCATGCTGGTCTGGACCAACCCCTATGTGATGTTCCAGGTGCTGGGTGTGCTGGTGCTGATCGTGTTGCCCAGCGTCTGGTTCGGCCGCCGGGTGCGCAAGCTGTCGCGGGCCAGCCAGGACCGGGTGGCCGATTCCAGCGCCATTGCCGCCGAGGTGCTGAACGCGATTCCCGTGGTGCAGAGCTACACCGCCGAGGGCCGCGAGGCGGCGCGCTTCGACGCCTCCACCGCGGCGGCCTTCAAGACCGCGGTGCGGCGCACCAAGGCCCGCTCGGTGCTGGTGGCCTTCATCATCATCGCCACCTCGGCCGCGCTGCTGTGGGGCCTGTACCAGGGCACGCAGGCGGTGGTGCGCGGCGACATCAGCGCCGGTCACCTGGGCCAGACCGTGGTCTACGTGATCATCCTGGCCGGTGCGGCGGCGGTGCTGGGCGAGGTCTATGGCGACCTGCTGCGCGCCGCCGGCGCCACCGAGCGGCTGATGGAGCTGCTGGACAGCCGCTCGCCCATCACCTCACCCGCCACACCGGTGGCGCCACCGCCCATCACCAGCGGCAGCGCGCTGCATTTCGAGGCCGTGACCTTCCACTACCCGTCGCGGCCCACCCAGGCGGCGCTGAGCGATTTCACCCTGACCGTGGCGCCGGGCGAAACCGTGGCCCTGGTGGGCCCCAGCGGCGCCGGCAAAAGCACGGTGTTCCAGCTGCTGCTGCGTTTTTACGACCCCGACGCCCGCCACGCGCTGCGCACCGGCGCCGGCACCATCACGCTGGACGGCGTGCCCACCCATGCCATGGCCTTGAGCGAGCTGCGTCACCGCATCGGCATCGTGCCGCAGGACGCGGTGATTTTCTCGGCCAACGCGATGGAGAACATCCGCTACGGCAAGCCCGAGGCCAGCGACGCCGAGGTGGTGGCGGCCGCCGAGGCGGCCTTTGCCCATGGCTTCATCACCGCCCTGCCCGAGGGCTACCAGACCTTTCTGGGCGAACGCGGTGTGCGTCTCAGCGGTGGCCAGCGGCAACGCATCGCGATCGCCCGGGCCATGCTGAAAAACCCGCCGCTGCTGCTGCTCGACGAAGCCACCAGCGCGCTGGACGCCGAGAGCGAACGGGTGGTTCAGGAGGCGCTGGACTCGGCCATGCGCGACCGCACGACGCTGGTGATTGCGCACCGGCTGGCGACGGTGCAAAAGGCCGACCGCATCGTGGTGCTGGACCATGGCCGCATCGTCGAGCAAGGCACGCACGACAGCCTGGTGGCACTGGGTGGCACCTACGCCCAGCTGGCCGCGCTGCAGTTCCTCGACTGAGCACCCTGCCCTGGCCGTTGACCGGCCCACTCAGTGCAGCGGGTTTTTCAGGGCCTCGGGGATGGGCAGCGGCAGCACCGTGATGCCTTCGTCGCGCAAGGCCTCGGTCTCGGCGCGGCTGGCCTGGCCGCGGATGCCGCGGGCCTCGGCCTCGCCATGGTGGATGCGGCGGGCCTCTTCGGCAAACCGCGGCCCGACATCCTCCGTTTGTGCCATCACCTGGCGGGCCATCTGCAACCAGGCGGCCTGCAGGGCCGGCGGCATGGCCGGGCCGGGCGCGGCCACGGACGGCGTGGCGGTTTCAGGGGCTGCATGCTGGCCATGGCCCAGGTTGAGCCGGGGGGCGCTGAGCCGTTTGTGCACGGTGCTGTCGCCACACAGCGGGCAGGCGATGGCCTGCGAGGCCAGCTGGGTTTGGCATTCAGCCTCTGAGCCAAACCAGCCCTCGAAGCGGTGGCCCTGGGCGCATTGCAGGTCCAGCACCTTCATCGCGCGGCCGGCCTCAAAGGGCCTGGATCTGCCATTCCAGCGGCCAGTGGCCGGCCAGCACGTTTTGCAGCCACAGCGCACCGGCCAGGGTTTTGGCGTCGGTGACACGGCCGTCGAAACAGCCCTGCAGCAGATCGGCTGGCGGGGTGCTGAAAACGTCGAGGAATTCACCGTCATCGAGCTGGCTGGGGCCGGCCACTAGGCGCCGGGCAAACCAGACGTCGATGCGCTCGGTGGAGTAGGAGATGGACGGGTGCAGGCTGCCGGCCAGTGCCCATTCACGGGCCCGGTAACCGGTTTCTTCCAGCAGCTCGCGCTGGGCGCAGACCAGCGAGGGCTCGCCCGCATCGAGCTTGCCGGCCGGAAATTCGATCATGACCTGCTGCACCGGGTGGCGGAACTGGCGCTCCAGCACCACCTGACCATCGTCCAGCAGCGCAATGACCATCACCGCACCGGGGTGCAGGATGTACTCGCGCGAGGCGCTGTTGCCGTCGGGCAGGCGCACCGTGTCGCGGACGGCGTGCAGGAAATGGCCCTTCAGCAGGGCCTCGCTGTCGGTGCGGTGCTCCACCAGGTGGGCGGCGGTGTCCAGGCGCATGGGGTGGCGCTCAGTCGTTGCGCTTGACCAGGTAGCGGTAGACAAAACCGGGGAAGGCCAGCACCAGGAACAGCGCGGCGGTGGTGGCGTAGAACTCCCAGGTCTGCGGCGCGATCTGGCCGGCCCGGTGCTCCAGCGCAAGGCCCACACCACCGACCACGAAATACATCAGCACCAGCTCACCCAGCCGCCAGACCAGCGGCTTGGGCCGCGCAGACGGGCCCACCAGCGCCAGGCGCTGGCTCAGGAAAGGCAGGTTGGCGGCGACCAGGGCCAGCACGACAACCAGCCAGATGGAGAAGGTTTGCGACATCGCGACTGAAGCCTTGGCTTCAGGTGCCCAGGGTCTTGACGATGGCCTGGGCGCACAGGGTCATCAGGCCGCCGGGCACGATGCCCAGCACCAGGATCATCAGGCCGTTCAGCGACAGCACCACGCGGACGTCGCTGCCGGCCTGGATGGGTTCGGTGATGGTGGGTTCGTCGAAGTACATGACCTTGACGACACGCAGGTAGTAGAAGGCGCCGATCAGCGACATCACCACCGCGAACACCGCCAGGCCAATGTAGGCCGGGGCGCTGGAAGACACCAGGGCCTGCAGCACGGCCAGCTTGGCGTAGAAGCCCACCAGCGGCGGGATGCCGGCCAGCGAAAACAGGCACACGGCCATCACGCCGGCGTACAGCGGGCTGCGCTGGTTCAGGCCAGCCAGGTCGCTGATTTCCTCGCTCTCGAAACCTTCGCGGGCCAGCAGCAGGATGATGCCAAAGCTGGCCAGCGTGGTCATCACATAGGTCACGGTATAGAACATCGACGAGCTGAGCGCGTTCTTGGCCAGCGTCAGGTCGGTGTCGACCACCACCGCCACAAAGCCAAGCAGCATGAAGCCGACTTGGCCGATGGTGGAGAAGGCCAGCATGCGCTTGAGGTTGGTCTGGGCGATGGCCGCCAGGTTGCCCACCAGCAGCGAGCCGATGGCCATGAAGGCCAGCATCTGGTGCCAGTCCACCGCCAGCGGGATCAGGCCCTCCACCAGCAGACGGATCATGATGGCGAACGCCGCCAGCTTGGGCGCGGCGCCGACCAGCAGCGTGACCGCCGTGGGTGCGCCCTGGTAGACGTCGGGGATCCACATGTGGAAGGGCACGGCGCCGAGCTTGAAGGCCAGGCCGGCGACGATGAACACCAGACCGAACACCATCACCTGGTGTTTGATGTAGCCCGAGGCCACCGCGTTCAGCACCTCTTGCAGGTTCAGCGAGCCGGTGGCGCCGTACAGCATGGACAGGCCGTACAGCAGGAAGCCGCTGGCCAGCGCGCCCAGCACAAAGTACTTCATCGCCGCTTCGGTGGCGGTGGCGTTGTCGCGGCGCAAGGCCACCAGCGCGTAGCTCGACAGCGTGAGCAACTCCAGGCCCAGGTAGATCACCAGGAAGTTGTTGCCAGAGATCATCACGAAGATGCCCAGCAGCGAGAACATGCTGAGGGTGAACAGCTCACCACCCTGGGTCATGCCACGCACGGCGGCATAGGGCCGGCCATAGACCAGGCTGACCATGGTGGCCAGCGTGGCGAAGCACTTGAGCCAGCTGCCCATGACGTCGCTGACCACCATGTTGCCGAAGCCGTACACGGTGTCGCCCTGCATGGCGTATTGCGCTTCCATCCAGGCCACGACACCCAGGGTCAACAGGGTCAGCACATAGGTGGGGGTGCGGCGGGCATTGGTGACGCCCAGGTCGACCAGGGCGACCACGCAGGCCATGCCGAGGAGCACCAGCTCCGGGTAGACGGTGATCCAGCTGAGTTTGTCAATCATCGGGGTTTCTTCAGTTCAGTTTGGACATCGCCAGGTGCTTGAGCAAGCTGGCCACCGAGGCGTCCATCACGTCGGTGAACGGTCGGGGGTACAGGCCCATGGCCAGCACCGCCACCGCCAGCAGGGCCAGCATCAGGAATTCACGGCCATTGATGTCGGTCAGGGTCTTGACGTCGTCGTTGGTCACCGGGCCCAGGTAGACGCGCTTGAACATCCACAGCGTGTAGGCGGCACCGAAGATCAGCGCCGACGAGGCCGTCAGGCCCAGCCAGAAGTTGGCCTTGACCGCGCCCAGAATGACCATCCACTCGCCGACGAAACCGGCGGTGGCAGGCAGGCCGCAATTGGCCATGGCGAACAGCAGCGCAAAGGCGGTGAACTTGGGCATGGTGTTGACCACGCCGCCATAGCTGGCGATCTCACGCGAATGCACCCGGTCGTACAGCACACCGATGCAGAGGAACATCGCGCCCGACACAAAGCCGTGGGCAATCATCTGCACCAGGCCACCGGCCACACCGAGGTCGTTGAAGATGAAGAAGCCCAGCGTGACGAAACCCATGTGGGCCACCGACGAGTAGGCCACCAGCTTCTTCATGTCCTGCTGGACCATGGCCACCAGACCGACATAGACCACCGCGGTCAGCGACAGCCCGATCATCAACCAGGCGTATTCGTGGGCCGCGTCAGGGGCGATCGGCATGGCGAAGCGCAGGAAGCCATAAGCGCCCAGCTTCAGCATGATGGCCGCCAGCACGGCCGAGCCACCGGTGGGGGCCTCGACGTGCACGTCGGGCAGCCAGGTGTGGACCGGCCACATCGGCACCTTGACCGCGAAGGCCGAGAAGAAGGCGAAGAACAGCAGGGTCTGGGCCTTGATGCCCAGCGGCAGCTGGTGCCAGGCCAGGATGTCGAAGCTGCCACCGGCCTGGGTGTACAAATAGATCAGCGCGATCAGCATCAGCAGCGAGCCGAGCAGCGTGTACAGGAAGAACTTGAAGGCCGCGTAGATCTTGTTCGGGCCGCCCCAGATGCCGATGATCAGATACATCGGGATCAGCGTGGCCTCGAAGAACACGTAGAACAGCATGCCGTCGAGCGCGCAGAACACGCCGATCATCAGGCCGCTGAGGATGAGAAAGGCCGCCATGTACTGGCTGACCCGCTCGGTGATGACTTCCCAGGCGGCGATCACCACCACCACGGTGATGAAGGCGGTGAGCAGCACAAACCACATCGAGATGCCGTCCACGCCGAGGTGGTAGTTGACGTTGAAGCGCTCGATCCAGGACGTCTTTTCAACGAACTGCATCTCGGCCGTGCCCAGCTTGAAGCCGCCGTAGACCGGCAGCGTGACCAGGAAGCTGACGATTGCGCCCACCAGGGCCAGCCAGCGCGCCGCGCCGGCCTGCGAATCTTTGCCAAAGGCCAGCAGGACCACACCAAACAGAATGGGTGTCCAGATGGCCAGACTCAGGGTACCGAATTGGTAACTCATTTCTCGTTCTTCTCCGCGAGTTACTTGTTGAGCCAGGCGAAATAGGTCATCAGCACGAACACGCCGAGGATCATCACCAGCGCGTAGTGGTAGATGTAGCCGGTCTGGGCGCCGCGCACGATGCCCACCACCCAGCGCACCAGCTTCCAGGAACCGTTGACGACAGCGCCGTCAATGACCGCCTGGTCACCGCCCTTCCACAGGCCGGTGCCCAGCGCACGGGCGCCACGCGCCAGCACCTGTTCGTTGAACCAGTCCATGTAGTACTTGTTCTCGAGCAGCGTGTAGAGGGGCTGCGCGATGCGCTTGATGGCCGCCGGCAACGCCGGGTTGACCATGTACATGTAGTAGGACAGCGCCACACCCGACAGCGCCAGCCAGAACGGCAGTGTGGTCAGGCCGTGGGTCGCCATGGCCAGCGCGCCGTGGAAACCTTCCTTCAGCTCCTCCATCGCGCCATGGGCTTCGCCATTGACGAAGATCGCGTCCTTGAAGAAGTCGCCGAACAGCATGGGTTCGATGCCCAGGTAGCCGATCACCACCGAGGGAATGGCCAGCAGCACCAGCGGCACGGTGACTACCCAGGGCGATTCATGGGGCTTGGCGTCGTGGCCGTGGCCATGGTCGTCGTGACCGTGGTCGTCGTGACCGTGGTCGTCATGGTGGTGGGCGTCGGGGTTCTGGTCGTAGCGTTCCTTGCCGTGGAAGACCAGGAAGTACATGCGGAACGAGTAGAAGGCGGTGACAAACACCCCGGCCATCACCGCGAAGTGCGCGAAATGCGCGCCCGGCAGGTGGCTGGCGTGCACCGCCTCGATGATGCTGTCCTTGGAATAGAAGCCGGCGAACAGCGGCGTGCCAATCAGCGCCAGCGAGCCCAGCAGCGAGGTGATCCAGGTGATGGGCATGTACTTGCGCACGTTGCCCATCCAGCGGATGTCCTGGTTGTGGTGCATGCCCATGATGACCGAGCCGGCGCCGAGGAACAGCAAGGCCTTGAAGAAGGCGTGGGTCATCAGGTGGAACACCGCCACCGAGTAGGCCGAGGCGCCCAGCGCCACCGTCATGTAGCCCAGCTGCGACAGCGTGGAATAGGCCACGACGCGCTTGATGTCGTTCTGGATGATGCCCAGAAAGCCCATGAACAGCGCGGTGATGGCACCGATCACCAGCACGAAGTTCAGCGCGGTGTCGCTCAGCTCGAACAGCGGCGACATGCGGGCCACCATGAAGATGCCGGCCGTCACCATGGTGGCGGCGTGGATCAGCGCGGAAATCGGGGTCGGGCCTTCCATCGAGTCGGGCAACCAGACATGCAGCGGGAACTGCGCGCTCTTGCCCATGGCGCCGATGAACAAGCAGATGCAGATCACCGTGACCAGCATCCAGTCGGTGCCGGGGAAGCCCAGCTTGGCGAGTTCGCCGGTCTGGCCGAACAACTCGCTGTAGTTCAGCGTGCCAGCGTAGGCGGCCAGCAGGCCGATGCCCAGGATGAAACCGAAGTCACCGACACGGTTGACCAAAAAGGCCTTCATGTTGGCGAAGATGGCGGTGGGCTTGTTGAACCAGAAACCGATCAGCAGATAAGACACCAGGCCCACCGCTTCCCAGCCGAAGAACAGCTGCAGCAGGTTGTTGCTCATCACCAGCATCAGCATGGAGAAGGTGAACAGCGAGATGTAGGCGAAGAAACGGTTGTAGCCCTCGTCTTCTTCCATGTAGCCGATGGTGTACAGGTGGACCATCAGCGACACAAAGGTCACCACCACCATCATCATCGCGGTCAGGCCGTCGATCAGGAAACCGACCTCCATCTTCAGGCTGCCCACCACCATCCAGGTGTAAATGGTCTCGTTGAAACGGGCGCCGTCGACGGCCACGCTGTACAGCGTCATCGCCGACAACACCAGGGCGATGAACACCCCCAGGATGGTCAGGCTGTGGCTGACGCGACGGCCGATCTGGTTGCCACCGAAGGCGGTGCCGAAGATGCCGGCCATCAACGCGCCCGCCAGGGGCGCCAGGGGCACGGCCAGCAGGGTCGCTGCGGAAAGGGTTTGGCTCATGGTTCTGTCTTTTCGGTGTCCGGGGCTCAGCCGCGCAGGGTGTTGAGTTCGTCCACGTTGATGCTGGCCTTGTTGCGGAACAGCAGCACCAGAATGGCCAGGCCGATGGCCGATTCGGCCGCCGCCACCGTCAGGATGAAGAACACGAACACCTGGCCATGCAGGTCATTCAGGTAGTACGAGAACGCGACAAAGTTCATGTTGACCGCCAGCAGCATCAGCTCGATGGCCATCAGCAGCACGATCAGGTTCTTGCGGTTCAGGAAGATGCCCACAACAGACAGTGCGAACAGCACCGCGCCGAGCGACAGGTAATGTCCCAGGGTCAGGCTCATGCTTGTTTCTCCTCGGTGACCACCGGCGCAGGGGCCGGCTGGGTGACGGCCAGCTTGACCACTTCCATGCGGTCACGCGCCCTCACCCGCACCTGGTCGGCCGGGTTGACGTATTTGCTGTCCTTGCGCTGGCGCAGCGTCAGCGCAATCGCGGCAATGATGGCCACCAGCAGCAGCACTGCGGCCACTTCCAGCGGGTACAGGTACTCGGTGTAGAGCAGCTTGCCGAGTTCCTTGGTGTTGGACACCTGGACACCCACCTGGGCCACGGTCTCGGCGGCCTTGGTGGTGTCGGTGACGCGGAAGCCGCCCAGCAGCATGTAGGACATTTCCAGTGCAATGACGGCACCCACGGAGCCGGCCAGCGGGAAATGCTTCCAGAAGCCCTGGCGCAGGCTGTCGAGGTTGATGTCCAGCATCATCACGACGAACAGGAACAGCACCATCACCGCCCCCACATAGACCAGCACCAGCGAGATGGCCAGGAACTCGGCCTTCAGCAGCACCCAGATGGCGGCGGCCTGGAAAAAGGCCAGCACCAGGTAGAGCGCGGCGTACACCGGGTTGCGCGAGGTGATCACCTTGAAGGCGGCGAACAGCAGCAACGCGGCAAATGCGTAAAAAAGACCAGTCTTGACGTCCATGGGTCGCTTCGTGTGTGGGTGGGGTTCAGCGGTACTTGGCGTCGGCCGCCTTGTTGGCGGCGATGGCGCTTTCGTAACGGTCGCCAACGGCCAACAGCATGTCCTTGGTGAAGTAGAGGTCGCCCCGCTTCTCGCCGTGGTATTCGAAGATGTGGGTTTCAACGATGGAGTCGACCGGGCAGCTCTCTTCGCAGAAGCCGCAGAAGATGCACTTGGTCAGGTCGATGTCGTAGCGGGTGGTGCGGCGCGAACCGTCGGCCCGCACATCGGACTCGATGGTGATGGCCATGGCCGGGCACACCGCTTCGCAGAGCTTGCAGGCGATGCAGCGCTCCTCACCGTTCTCATAGCGGCGCAACGCGTGCAGGCCACGGAAGCGCGGCGAGATCGGGGTTTTTTCTTCCGGGAACTGCACCGTGATCTTGCGACGGAAGGCGTGTTTGCCGGTCAGCGCCAGGCCCTTGAACAGCTCGACCAGCATGAAGCTGGACAAAAAGTCCTTGAGGGAAAAGGCGGGAGATGCGAGGGCACTCATGGGCAGCTCCTTATTTCCAGATGTTGAACGGGGTCTGCATCCAGCCCCCCACGACCACCAGCCACACCAGCGTGACCGGGATGAAGATCTTCCAGCCCAGACGCATGATCTGGTCGTAACGGAAGCGCGGGAAGGTGGCACGCACCCACAGGAACATGGTGACCACGCAGAAGGTCTTGCCGAACAGCCAGACCCAGTTCCACAGCCAGGCCGAGGCCTCGATCCAGGCCGGCGTGCTCATGCCAAAGGCGCTGAACGACACCGGTGCGGCCCAGCCGCCGAGGAACATGATGGCGGCCAGGGCCGACACCAGGATCATGTTGGCGTACTCGGCCAGGAAGAACATGGCAAACGCCATGCCCGAGTACTCGACCATGTGGCCGGCGACGATTTCCGACTCGCCTTCCACCACGTCGAAGGGATGGCGGTTGGTTTCGGCGATGCCGGAGATGACGTAGACCACGAAGATGGGCAGCAGCGGCAGCCAGTTCCACGACAGCACGTTGACGCCCATGGCGGCAAAGTAGCCGGTGTTCTGCGAGGTCACGATGTCGGTCATGTTCAGGCTGGCCGATACCATCAGCACCACCACCAGGCAAAAGCCCATGGCGATTTCGTAGCTGACCATCTGGGCCGAGGCCCGCAGCGCGCCCAGGAAGGCGTACTTGGAGTTGGACGCCCAGCCGGCAATGATCACGCCGTAAACCTCCATCGAGGTGATGGCCATGATGAACAGCAGGCCGGCATTGACGTTGGCCAGCGCGGCATCGGGACCGAAGGGCACGACCGCCCAGGCCGCCAGCGCCGGCATGATGGTCATGATGGGGCCAATGAAGAACAGGTTGCGGTTGGCCGCGGCCGGAACAATGATTTCCTTGGTCAACAGCTTCAGCGCATCGGCAATCGGCTGCAGCAGGCCCAGCGGACCGACGCGGTTGGGGCCGATGCGGATCTGCATCCAGCCAATGGCCTTGCGCTCCCACAGCGTCAAGTAAGCCACGCAGCCCATCAGCGGCAGCACCAGGGCCACGATCTTCAGCACGTTCCACACCACCGGCCAACCCATCTCCACCCACCAGGGGGCGGCGATCAGGCCTTGGCCCAGACCAAACAGAGCGTCGATCATGCGGCCACTCCCTCATGCGCGGCGCTTTTGGCGTCGGCCGTGCGCTGCAGCGACGGCGAGCGACGGACCAGGCCGTCCAGCTGGTAGATGGAGGCCACGCAAGGCGCGGCGGTGGCGGGCGTCAGGTCGATGCCGGCCGAGGTGGTGTTGGACAAGGCGGCGACCAGATTAGCCGGCAAGGCCTTGGCGCGCACGTCCTCGACGGTTTCGGCGTCAAAGCCCGGCAGGCCCAGCAGCGAACCCAGCACGCGCAGCACCTTCCAGCCGGGGCGGGTTTCGCCCAGCGGACGCACCACACCGTGGAAGCTTTGCAACAGGCCTTCGGCATTGACAAAGCTGCCGGCGGTCTCGGTGAAGGGGGCGATGGGCAGCAACACGTCGCTGATGTCCAGGTTGGTTTTGAACGGGCTCAGCGTCACCACCATCTGGGCGTGGCCCAAAACGGCGGCATTGGCACCGGCGGCGCTGTCCAACACCGGTTCGGTATTCAGCAGCAGCAAGGCTTTCAGGGCCTTGCCGGACAGCATCTGGCCGGCGTTCAGGCCAGCGGCCTGCGGCTGGGCACCGACCAGCTGCGCACCGACGGTGTTGGCGGCTTCGGTCAAATAACCGACGCTGGCACCGGTTTCGGTGGCAATCCACTGCGCCAGCGCCAGCAGGCTGGAGGCCTTCGCATGGTGGGCGGCGGCGTTGCCGAGCAGGATGGCTTTGCGCTCACCGCCCAGCAGCGCGCGGGCCATGGTGGCACCGGCCTGGGCGTTGCCCGCGGCGGGGGCGGCCACGCCCTTCTCGGCGGCCACGGCAGCGGCCACGTCGGCCAGGGCCTGCACCCACTCGGCGGCAGGCGCCAGCTGGGTGTGGGCAATGGGCAGGGCCCAGTCGTTGGCCTGGTCGTTCAACACCACCACCTGGGCGCCCTTTTTGACGGCCTGGCGGATGCGTTGTGCGAACAGCGGGTGGTCTTTGCGCAGGTTGGAACCCACGACCAGCACGCGCTGCAGATGGGACAGCGAGGCGATCGAGGTGCCCAGCCAGCGGGCGCCCTGGGCGGCCGGGAACTCGGCGTGGCGCAGGCGGTGGTCGATGTTGTCGCTGCCCAGGCCACGCACCAGCGCGGCGACCAGCGACAGTTCTTCGACCGTGCTGTGCGGGCTGACCAGCGCGCCGATGGCGGCGGCGCCATGGTCGGCCTTGATCTGTTTCAGGCCATTGGCCACGTACTCGAGGGCGGTCTGCCAGTCGACGGTTTTCCACGCGCCGCCCTGCTTCAGCATGGGCGCGGTCAGGCGGTCGTCACCGTTCAGCGCTTCGTAGGAGAAGCGATCACGGTCGGCAATCCAGCATTCGTTGACGGCTTCGTTTTCCAGCGGCACCACACGCATGACCTTGTGATTCTTGACCTGAACAATCAGGTTGGCACCGGTGCTGTCGTGCGGGCTGACCGACTTGCGGCGGCTCAGCTCCCAGGTGCGGGCGCTGTAGCGGAAAGGCTTGCTGGTGAGCGCGCCCACCGGGCAGATGTCGATCATGTTGCCCGACAGCTCGGAGTCCACGGTCTCATTGAGCACGGTGGTGATTTCAGCGTGTTCACCGCGGTGCACCATGCCCAGCTCCATCACGCCGGCCACTTCCTGGCCAAAACGCACGCAGCGGGTGCAGTGGATGCAGCGGCTCATCTCTTCCATGCTGATCAGCGGGCCAACGTCCTTGTGGAAGACCACGCGCTTTTCTTCCTCGTAGCGCGAGGTCGAGCCGCCATAGCCCACGGCCAGGTCTTGCAGCTGGCATTCGCCGCCCTGGTCGCAAATGGGGCAGTCCAGCGGGTGGTTGATGAGCAGAAACTCCATCACCGACTGCTGGGCCTTGATGGCCTTGTCGCTCTTGGTGCGGACGATCATGCCCTGCGTCACCGGCGTGGCGCAGGCCGGCATGGGCTTGGGTGCCTTTTCGATGTCCACCAGGCACATGCGGCAGTTGGCCGCGATGCTGAGCTTCTTGTGGTAGCAGAAGTGCGGAATGTAGGTGCCGGCCTTTTCGGCCGCCTGCATCACCAGGCTGCCTTCGGCGACTTCCACCTTCTTGCCGTCGAGTTCGATTTCAACCATATGCTTTTCCCGCGCTCAAGGCTGCGCCGCAGCCTGGGGCGACTTGTGTTGGATCAGGGCTTCAAACTCAGGGCGGAAGTGCTTGATCATGGCGCGCACCGGCATGGCCGCCGCGTCGCCCAGCGCACAAATGGTGCGGCCCTGGATGTTGTCGGCGATCGAGTTCAGCAAATCCATGTCGCTGGACTTGCCATCGCCACGGTGCACCTTGTCGACCAGGCGCCACAGCCAGCCCGTGCCTTCGCGGCAGGGCGTGCACTGGCCACAGGACTCGTGCATGTAGAAGTAGGACAAGCGCTTGAGCGATTCCACCATGCAGCGCGAGTCGTCCATCACGATGACGGCGCCCGAGCCCAGCATGGAGCCAGCCTTGGCGATGGAGTCGTAGTCCATCGTGCATTCCATCATGATGGCCGCCGGCAGCACCGGGGCCGACGAGCCGCCGGGGATGACGGCCTTCAGCTGGCGGCCCTTGCGCACGCCACCGGCGAGTTCCAGCAGCTTGGCGAACGGCGTGCCCAGCGGCACCTCGTAGTTGCCCGGCAACTCCACATCACCCGACACCGAGTAGATCTTGGTGCCGCCGTTGTTGGGCTTGCCACATTCGAGGTAGGCCTGGCCGCCGTGGCGGATGATCCAGGGCACGGCCGCGAAGGTTTCGGTGTTGTTGATGGTGGTCGGCTTGCCGTACAGGCCGAAGCTGGCCGGGAACGGCGGCTTGAAGCGGGGCTGGCCTTTTTTGCCTTCGAGCGACTCCAGCAAGGCCGTTTCTTCGCCGCAGATGTAGGCACCAAAACCATGGAAGGCGTGAAGCTGGAAGTTGAAGCCGCTGCCCAGGATCTTGTCGCCCAGGTAGCCGGCGGCACGGGCTTCTTCCAGCGCTTCTTCAAAGCGGTCGTAGGTGTCGAAGATTTCACCGTGGATGTAGTTGTAGCCCACGCTGATGCCCATGGCGTAGGCGGCAATCGCCATGCCTTCGATCACGATGTGCGGGTTGAACTGCAGGATGTCGCGGTCCTTGCAGGTGCCGGGCTCGCCCTCGTCCGAGTTGCAGACCAGATACTTCTGGCCCGGGAACTGGCGCGGCATGAAGCTCCACTTCAGGCCGGTGGGGAAACCGGCGCCGCCGCGGCCGCGCAAGGCCGATTCCTTGACGGTGGCAATCACCTGGTCCTGGGTCATGCCCTCACTCAGGATTTTTTTCAGGGCCTGGTAGCCACCGCGGGCCTCGTAGTCTTTGAGGCGCCAGTTGGTGCCGTCAAGGCCGGCATAGATTTGCGGGTTGATGTGGCGGCCATGGAAACAGGTTTGCACCCCTGTGGCCTGGAACTGCGAGAGCACTTGCTGCGCGTTCATGCGTTGGCCTCGGCTTTCTTCAAACCATCGATCAGCTGGTCGAGCTTGTCGTTGCTCATGAAGCTGCACATGGTGCGGTCGTTGACCAACATCACCGGCGAATCGGCGCAAGCGCCCAAGCACTCGCTTTGCTGCAGCGTGAACAGGCCGTCGGCGGTGGTTTCGCCCATGTGAATGCCCAGCTTCTGCTCCAGGTGGTGCAAGGCCTTCTGGCCGTCGCGCAGCTGGCAAGGCAGGTTGGTGCAGACGTTGAGCTTGTACTTGCCCACCGGCTGCTGGTTGTACATGTTGTAGAAGGTGGTGACCTCGTGCACCGCGATAGGCGCCATGCCCAGGTGGGCGGCAATCGCCTTCTCGCTCTCGGCACTCACATGGCCTTGTTCCTGCTGAACAATCGCCAGACAGGCCATCACCGCCGACTGCTTCTGGTCGGCCGGGTACTTGGCCACTTCCCGGTCGAACCGGGCGCGGGTTGCTTCAGAGATCATCGGTCAATTTCTCCAAACACAATGTCCATCGTTCCAATGATGGCCACCGCATCGGCAATCATGTGGCCACGGCCCATCTCATCAAGCGCCGCCAGGTGGGCGAAACCGGGGGCGCGGATCTTCAGCCGGTAAGGCTTGTTGGCGCCGTCACTCACCAGGTAAATGCCGAACTCGCCCTTGGGGTGTTCCACCGCCGCATAGGCCTCGCCTTCGGGCACGTGGAAGCCTTCAGTGAACAGCTTGAAGTGGTGAATCAGGTCTTCCATGTTGGACTTCATGGACTCGCGCGGGGGCGCGGCAACCTTGTGGTTGTCGGTGATCACCGGGCCGGGGTTGACGCGCAGCCAGTCGACGCATTGCTTGATGATGCGGTTCGACTGCGCCATCTCTTCCATGCGCACCAGGTAGCGGTCATAGCAGTCGCCGGTCTTGCCGATCGGCACGTCGAAGTCAACCTTGTCGTAGGCGTCGTAAGGCTGCTGCTTGCGCAGGTCCCAGGCGACGCCCGAACCGCGCAGCATGGCGCCGGTGAAGCCCAGGTTCAGCGCCCGCTCCGGCATGACCACGCCGATGCCCACGGTGCGCTGCTTCCAGATGCGGTTGTCGGTCAGCAGCGTGTGGTACTCGGCCAGGTACTTGGGAAAGCGCTGGGTGAAGTCGTCGATGAAGTCCAGCAGCGAGCCGCTGCGGCCGTCGTTCAAGGCCTTGATGGCCTTGGCGTTGCGCACCTTGCTGGGCTGGTACTGCGGCATGCTGTCGGGCAGGTCACGGTAGACACCACCGGGACGGAAATAGGCCGCGTGCATGCGCGCACCCGACACCGCCTCGTACATGTCGAACAGGTCTTCCCGTTCGCGGAAAGCGTACAAAAAGATGGTCATCGCGCCGCAGTCCAGGCCATGGCAGCCCAGCCACAGCAAATGGTTCAGCAAGCGGGTGATTTCCGAGAACATCACGCGGATGTACTGGGCGCGGATGGGCACATCCACACCCAGCAGCTTCTCAATGGCCAGGCAGTAGGCGTGCTCGTTGCACATCATGGACACGTAGTCCAGCCGGTCCATGTAGGGCAGCGACTGGATGTAGGTCTTGCTCTCGGCCAGTTTTTCGGTGGCGCGGTGCAGCAGGCCGATGTGCGGGTCGGCGCGCTGGATGACCTCGCCGTCGAGCTCCAGCACCAGACGCAGCACGCCGTGGGCGGCCGGGTGCTGCGGACCGAAGTTCAGGGTGTAGTTCTTGATTTCAGCCATTACTTCAGACCACCGTAGTTGTCTTCACGGATGATGCGCGGCGTGATTTCGCGCGGCTCGATGGTCACCGGCTGGTAGATCACCCGCTTCTGCTCGGGGTCGTAGCGCATTTCCACATGGCCCGAGGTTGGGAAATCCTTGCGGAAGGGGTGGCCGATGAAGCCGTAGTCGGTGAGGATGCGGCGCAGGTCGTTGTGACCCTCAAAGACGATGCCGAACAAATCGAAGGCTTCGCGTTCGAACCAGTTGGCGGCGCTCCAGATGCCGTTGACCGAGGCCACCACCGGAAAGTCGTCGTCGGTGGCAAACACCGTCAGACGCACCCGCTGGTTCAGCGTCACCGACAGCAAATGGCACACCACCGCGTAGCGCGCGCCGGCCCACTGGCCGTCCTTGTACTCGGAGTAATCGACACCACAGAGGTCCATCAGTTGCTCGAACTGGCAGCCCGGTGCGTCGCGCAGGGTCTCGGCCGCAGCCAGGTAGTCGGCGGCCGACACCACCACCGTCACCTCACCCAGACGGGTGCTGATGCGCTTGGCCTTGTTGCCCAACGCAGCCGCCACAGCGGCCTGCGTGGACGCAGCATCCACAGAATAAACAGTCATGTTGGAACCTCAGGCGCGCGCGATGGTCTGGGTGCGGCGGATTTTTTGCTGCAGCTGGATGATGCCGTACATCAGCGCCTCGGCCGTGGGCGGACAGCCCGGCACGTAGACGTCAACGGGCACGATGCGGTCACAGCCGCGCACCACCGAGTAGCTGTAGTGGTAGTAGCCGCCGCCGTTGGCACAAGACCCCATGGACAGCACCCAGCGCGGCTCGCTCATCTGGTCGTAAACCTTGCGCAAGGCCGGTGCCATCTTGTTGCACAGCGTGCCGGCCACGATCATCAGATCGCTCTGGCGCGGGCTGGGACGGAAGACCACGCCGAAACGGTCGAGGTCGTAGCGGGCCGCGCCCGCGTGCATCATTTCCACCGCGCAGCAGGCCAGACCAAAGGTCATGGGCCACAGCGAGCCGGTCTTGGCCCAGTTCACCACCGAGTCGTAACTGGTGGTGATGAAGCCCTCTTTGAAAACGCCTTCAATGGCCATCGTGCAGTCCTTCGCTCATTCCCAGTCGAGGGCGCCTTTTTTCCACTCGTAGGCGAAGCCTACGACGAGGATGCCCAGAAACACCATCATGGCCCAGAAGCCCGTGGCGCCGATCTCCTTCAGCGCAATGGCCCAGGGAAACAGAAACGCAATTTCGAGATCGAAAAGAATGAACAGGATGGCGACCAGGTAGTAGCGCACATCGAATTTCATGCGGGCGTCTTCAAAGGCCTCGAAGCCGCACTCGTAAGGGGAGTTTTTTTCGCCGTCGGGGCGGTTGGGACCGAGCAGAAAGCCCAGCGCCTGGGGCACGATGCCCACACCGATGCCGACCAAGATGAACAACAGGACGGGGAGGTATTGATCGAGGTTCATCTTGGGGGTCTGATCACCACTGGGCCCGCGGGCTGCGGGCATTCATGTTGGTGCCGTCGGCGAGACTCGAACTCGCACAGCTTTCGCCACTACCCCCTCAAGATAGCGTGTCTACCAATTTCACCACGACGGCGGTTTTTGCTGACTGGATGGCGTGAGGAGCCCGAGGGCGTTTTGCTTGTCCAGCCAGCCCTAGAGTTTACCCTCAAATGGCGCGTTTCCCGGGCGGCGGACGCGCAATTTGTGCCGCTGTTCAGCGGACAGGAATCTGGCCCGCGCCCGAAGCGGCTTTGGCAGGCGCCGAAGCCGCCGGTGCCGGGCTGGCCGTACCGGGAATCTGGCCGGCGGCGCCGGCTTCCGAGGCGGCCGTGGCCGGTGCGGTGACGGCCGCACCTTGAAGCACGCTGTTGCCCGAGGCCGCAGGCCGCAGGTTGCCGAAATAGGCCAGCATCAAGGTGCAGACAAAGAACAAGGCCGCCAGCACCGCCGTGGTGCGCGACAAGAAGTTGGCACTGCCGCTGGCGCCGAACAGGCTGCCCGAGCCGCCGCTGCCAAAGGCCGCACCCATGTCCGCACCCTTACCGTGCTGGATCAGGATCAGGCCCACCATGACGATGGCAGACAACATCTGCACCGCCAACAAAATGTTCAACAAAACGCTCATCTCATTTCTCCTAAAGGGGTTCGGCGGTGCGCGCTCAGCGGGCGGCCGCGATGATGGTCAGGAAGTCGGCCGCCTTCAGGGCGGCGCCGCCGATCAGACCACCGTCAATGTCGGGCTGGGCCAGCAGCACCGCGGCATTGGCCGCGTTCATGCTGCCGCCGTACAAAATCTTCACCCGCTCGGCATGGCTGGATGCCGCCTGCAGCTGGGCCCGCAGCACCGCATGCACCTGCTGGGCCTGCTCGGGCGTGGCGGTCTTGCCGGTGCCGATGGCCCACACCGGCTCGTAGGCCACCACGATCTCGCTGATGCAATGGCCGTTGGTGTGGATCACCGCGGCCAGCTGGCGCTTGACCACCTCTTCGGTGTGGCCGGCTTCACGTTCGGCCAGCGTCTCGCCGACACAGACGATGGGCGTAATGCCCGCGGCCAGCGCACGCTGGGCCTTGGTGGCCACCAGCGCATCGGTCTCACCGTGGTACTGGCGGCGCTCGGAATGGCCGACGATGGCGTAGCGCACCGCAAAGTCGTGCAGCATCGCCGCCGACACCTCGCCGGTGTAGGCACCGGCCTCGTGGGCCGACACGTCCTGTGCGCCCAGGGCCACCGCGCTCTGCGCGGCCAACAGACCAGCCACCTGGGCCAAATAGGCCGCCGGCACACACAGCGCCACCTCACAGGCCGGTTGGCCCGCGCCGGCCAGCACGGCCTGCACCAAAGCCTGGTTGGCGGCCAGGCTGCCATTCATCTTCCAGTTGCCGGCGATCAGCTTTCGGGTCATGCAGAACTCCAGGTCAAAACAATCTTGCCCACATGCTGGTTCGACTCCATCAGCGCATGGGCCTGCGCCGCCTGCGAGGCGGCAAACACCTGGTGCACCACGGGACGCACCAGGCCTTGGGAAAGCCAAGGCCAGACCCGCGTGCGCAGGGCCTGGGCAATGGCCGCTTTGAAAGCCAGCGGCCGGGCGCGCAGCGTCGAGCCGGTGACGGTGAGGCGTCGGCGCAGCACCTGGCCGGCGTCGAACTCGCTCTTCACACCGCCCTGCACCGCGATGATGACCAACCGGCCGTCGTCGGCCAGGCAGGCGATCTCACGCGCCACATAGGGGCCGGCCACCATGTCCAGCACCACGTCGGCGCCGCGGCCAGCGGTCAGGGCCAGCACCTCGGCCGTGAAGTCTTGTGTGCGGTGGTTGATCGCATGGTCGGCCCCCAGGGCCAGGCAGGCGGCGCATTTGTCGTCGCTGCCCGCGGTGACGATGACCGTCGCACCGGCCGCCTTGGCCAGCTGGGTGGCCGCCACGCCGATGCCGCTGGTGCCGCCCTGCACCAGCAGGGTCTCGCCAGCTTGCAAGCGGCCGCGGTCAAACACATTGCTCCAGACGGTGAAAAAGGTTTCGGGCAGCGCAGCGGCCTCGACGTCGCTCAGGCCCGCCGGCACCGGCAGGCATTGGCCGACTGGGGCCACACACCATTCGGCATACCCACCACCAGCCACCAGCGCACAGACCCGGTCCCCCACGGTCAGACCGGCCTGGGCCATGGCCTGGGCGTCGCCCGAGTCAACGACCCCGGCGATCTCCAAACCAGGAATGTCGGACGCCCCCGCGGGTGGCGCGTAATGCCCCAGCCGCTGCAGCACATCGGGCCGGTTGACCCCGCTGGCGCTCACCCGCACCAGCACCTCGCCCGCCCCGGCCACCGGCCGCGGGCGCACCCCCACCTGCAGCACGTCTGGCGTGCCGAAGCGGGTGATTTCAATGGCGTTCATGGCCGGTGGGTGCGGTTTCAAGGCATGGCGCGCGGTGGCGACCACGCGCCACCGGCGAAACGGCTCAGTGAGCTCCGTCGTTGTAGGCCGGACGGTCCAGCAAGGCCTTCATGGACAGCTTGACGCGGCCCTTTTCGTCGGTCTCCAGGACCTTGACCTTGACGATCTGGCCTTCGCTCAGGTAGTCGGTGACCTTCTCCACGCGCTCGTGGGCGATCTGGCTGATGTGCAGCAGGCCGTCCTTGCCGGGCAACAGGTTGATCAGCGCGCCGAAGTCCAGGATCTTGGTGACCGGGCCTTCGTAGACCTTGCCGATTTCAACTTCGGCGGTGATCTGGGCGATGCGCTGCTTGGCCACCTCGGCCTTGGCGCCGTCGGTGGCGGCGATCGTGATGGTGCCGTCTTCCTCGATGTTGATCTGGCAGCCGGTTTCTTCGGTCAGCGCACGGATCACGGAGCCGCCCTTGCCGATCACGTCACGGATCTTCTCGGGGTTGATCTTCATGGTGTACAGCTTGGGCGCGAAGTTGCTCACCTCGGTCTTGGCTTCGCCCATGGCTTGCTGCATCTTGCCCAGGATGTGCAGGCGCGCTTCCTTGGCTTGCGCCAATGCGACCTGCATGATTTCCTTGGTGATGCCCTGAATCTTGATGTCCATCTGCAGCGCGGTGATGCCACCGGTGGTGCCGGCGACCTTGAAGTCCATGTCGCCCAGGTGGTCTTCGTCACCCAGGATGTCGGTCAGTACGGCAAAACGGTTGCCGTCCTTGATCAGGCCCATGGCGATGCCGGCCACATGGGCCTTCATCGGCACGCCGGCGTCCATCAGGCTCAGGCAGCCGCCGCAGACCGAGGCCATCGACGAGGAGCCGTTGGATTCGGTGATTTCCGACACCACACGCATGGTGTAGGGGAAGTCTTCCTTGCTCGGCAGCACCGCGGCCAGCGCGCGCTTGGCCAGGCGGCCGTGGCCGATTTCGCGGCGCTTGGTGCTGCCCATGCGGCCCACTTCGCCGGTGGCGAAGGGAGGCATGTTGTAGTGCAGCATGAAGCGGTCTTCGTACTCGCCGGCCAGCGCGTCGATGCGCTGGGCGTCGCGTTCGGTGCCCAGCGTGGTGACCACCAGGGCCTGGGTTTCACCGCGGGTGAACAGGGCCGAGCCGTGGGTGCGCGGCAGCACGCTGTTGCGGATTTCGATGGGGCGCACGGTGCGGGTGTCGCGGCCGTCGATGCGGGGCTCACCCTGCAGGATCTGGCTGCGCACGATCTTGGCTTCGATGTCGAACAGCATGGATTCGACCTTGACCGAATCGAACTCCACGCCATCGGCCTTCAGGCCGGCCATCACGGCGGCGTAGGCTTCGCGGCAGGCCTGGGTGCGGGCCTGCTTGTTGCGGATCTGGTAAGCGGCGCGCAGCTTGTCTTCGGCCAGCGCACCGACCTTGGCGATCAGCGGCTCGTCCTTGGCCGGCGCTTGCCAGTCCCAGACCGGCTTGCCGGCGTCACGCACCAGTTCATGGATGGCGTTGATGGCGATGTTGGCCTGCTCGTGGCCGAACACCACGCCACCCAGCATGACTTCTTCCGACAGCTGTTGGGCTTCGGATTCGACCATCAGCACGGCGGCTTCGGTGCCGGCAACCACCAGGTCCATCTGGCTGTCCTTGCGCTGGGTCTGGCCCGGGTTCAGCACGTAGGCGCCGTTGATGTAGCCCACGCGGGCCGCACCAATGGGGCCAGCGAACGGGATGCCGGAGATGGCCAGCGCGGCGCTGGAAGCAATCAGCGCGGCGATGTCGGCGTCAACTTCCGGGTTCAGCGACACGGTGTGGATGACCACGTGCACTTCGTTGTAGAAGCCTTCGGGGAACAGCGGGCGGATCGGGCGATCGATCAGGCGGCTGGTCAGGGTTTCGTGTTCGCTGGGCTTGGCTTCGCGCTTGAAGAAGCTGCCGGGGATCTTGCCGGCGGCGTAGGTCTTCTCGATGTAGTCAACGGTCAGCGGGAAGAAGTCCTGGCCGGGCTTGGCCGACTTGGACGCCACCACGGTGGCGAGCACCACGGTGTCATCGATGTTGACCAGCACGGCGCCAGAAGCCTGGCGGGCGATTTCGCCGGTTTCCATGGTGACCTGATGCTGGCCCCACTGGAAGGTCTTGGTGACTTTGTTGAAAATGGACATGCGATTCTCCTGTGGTTGGCGGGGTTATGGCCACCCCGCTTGGCCTGAAGCCCACAACACAGAACACGATGCCATCCCAGTGGGGTTCGCGGCAGACCCGCAAGCACCATTGGAATGACACAGCTTCGCTCTGTTTTTGCAGCCTTCGAAATCTGAAAACAAGAAAGCGCCTGAGCTAGTGGTGCACTAACCCAGACGCCTTCGTGGTGAACTTACCGATTACTTGCGCAGGCCAAGCTTGGCAATCAGGGCAGCGTAACGGTCAAAATCCTTGGACTTGAGGTAGTCCAGCAGCTTGCGGCGGCGGCTCACCATGCGCAGCAGACCGCGGCGGCCGTGGTGGTCCTTGGCGTGGGTCTTGAAGTGGGGGGTGAGCTCGTTGATGCGGGCGGTCAGCAGCGCAACTTGCACTTCTGGGCTACCGGTGTCGTTGGCGCTGCGGGCATTGGCCTTCACAACGTCGGCTTTGATCAAAGCGGTCATGGTTTTCCTTGGGGTTTGGCAATGAAGCCAGTGGATCGACTTGCGCTGGGCAACGGAACGGCGCCCAGCGTGCGCTTCGGCACCAATGCCAAAGCCTGTCGATTATAGCCCAGACCAGGCCGGCGGCGGCGCCCGGCAGACCCCCGAGGCCGGGTTGGCACAACCCCGGTCTTGAAAACCCCCAGCCCACGCCCATCTGCCAGCCATGTGGCAATCGTGTTGAGCGCCGCGCTGATTCACAGGAGAACCCCGATGTTTTTTGCCGCCACCACCCCCGTCGCCCTGCGCCGCCAGACCCAGGCCGTCGCCCCCCGCCACCTGGACCAGGCGCTGGAGCGATTCCTCGACAACGCCTTCCAGACCCCAGCCCGCCGCGCCCAGGCCCGCTTCGGCCAGACCGACACCCATTACACGCTGACGCTGGACCTGCCCGGCATTCCCAAGGCCCAGCTGGCCCTGGGCATCGATGGCCAAGAGCTGCGCATCGAAACCACCGCCGAAGCGCCGCGCGCCTTCCAGGCCAGCTACGAGCTGCCGCAGGACGTGGACGCCGCGGCCAGCCGCGCCACGCTGGAAGACGGTGTGCTGACCGTGACCCTGGCCCGCAAGCAGCCGGTCGACAGCCGGGTCAAAATCGCAATCGACTGAGTCCCTGGGCGCTGCTGCGGCCAGCTCAGGCCGTCGGCAGCGCCTCGGCCAGCAGGGTCTGGGCCAGCGGCCAGCGCGGCTTGACGTCAAAGGCGTAAGTCCGGCTGGCCGACTCCACCCCCGATTGCAGCCGCATCGCGGCGGCCATGGCGATCATGGCGCCGTTGTCGGTGCACAAATGCAGCTCCGGGTAGTGCACCCGCACGCCGGCGCGCTGGCAGGCCTGGTTGAGCTGGGCTCGCAACGGCCGGTTGGCGCCCACGCCGCCAGCCACCACCAGGCGCTTGAGCCCGGTGTCTCGCAACGCGGCCATGGACTTCTTCAGCAACACCTCCACGATCGCCGCCTCGGTGGAGGCCGCCAGGTCGGCGGTGCGCGCCGGCAGCGCAGCCCCCAGCTTTTTGGCCTGGGTCAGCACCGCGGTTTTCAGCCCGGCGAATGAAAAATCCAGGTTGCCACTGTGCAACAAGGGCCGCGGCAGCTTGAAGGCTGCGCCATCGCCCTGCTCGGCCAGCCGCGACAACGCCGGCCCACCGGGGTAGCCCAGGCCCAGCAACTTGGCCGATTTGTCAAAGGCCTCGCCGGCCGCGTCGTCGATGGTTTCGCCCAGCAAGGCGTACTGCCCCACCCCGTCGACCCGCATCAGCTGGGTGTGGCCGCCCGACACCAGCAGGGCTACGAAGGGGAACTGCGGCGGGTCGGCGCTCAGAAAGGGCGACAGCAAATGCCCTTCAAGGTGGTGCACACCCAGCACCGGCCGGTCCAGCGCCGCACCCAAGGCGCAGGCCACGCCGGCGCCCACCAGCAAGGCACCGGCCAGGCCAGGGCCGCGGGTGAAAGCCACCACATCGACCTGGTCCAGCGAGGCGCCCGAGGCCTTCAGCACCTCCTCGGTCAGCGGCAGCACCCGGCGGATGTGGTCGCGGCTGGCCAGCTCCGGCACCACACCGCCATAGGCTTGGTGCATCTCGATCTGGCTGTGCAAAGCATGGGCACGCAGCAAAGGCACGCCTTCGGCGCGCGCCTGCACCAAAGCCACGCCGGTTTCATCACAGGACGATTCGATGCCCAGCACGAGGAAGTTGGTCAACATAGGTCTTTGAGTTTAGGGGAAGCCCGCCGACGTCCCCGAGGGCCGATGCGCTCAGGGAACGACACAGTGCGCGAGCTGGGAACGCTGGCCGCAGCGCCGGGCCGCCCCAAGCAAGGCACGGCCCCCTCGGGGGGCAGGGAGCGACACGCAGTGCGCGACCGTGGGGGCCACCCTGGCTCGAATCTTGCGCCACCATCCGCATGAAAGAAGCCTTGCGCATTGTGGTCATTGCCCCCGATCTGGTGGTGGCCGACCCAGCCGACGACCACGCGGTGGCGCAGGCCGAGCGTTCGCGCAGCCTGCGCATCGGCTTGCTGGAAAGCGGCTTCAACTTGATCGCCATCTTGCCGGCCGACGTGTTTCTGACCGAGCGCCTGCACCAGTTGCAACCCGACATGGTGATCGTTGACGCCGAAAGCGAGGCCAGGGACGCACTGGAGCATGTGGTGATGGCCACCCGTGACGAGCGCCGGCCGATTGTGATGTTCACCAACGACGACGACAGCGCGCTGGCCCGCGACGCGGTGGCCGCCGGCGTGTCGGCCTATGTGGTGGCCGGCCTGTCGGCCGACCGCATTCGCCCCATCCTCAATGTGGCCATGGTGCGCTTTCAGCACGAGCAGGGCCTGCGCCAGGAACTGGCCAACGCCAAGTCGGAGTTGTCGGGCCGCAAGGTGATCGAGCGCGCCAAGGGCCTGCTGATGCAGCGCCAGCAGTTGTCGGAGCAGGAGGCCTACGACAAACTGCGCCGCGCCGCGATGAACCAGGGCCTGAAGCTGCACGAAGTCGCACAGCGCATGCTGGACATGGCCGATTTGCTTGGCTGAAATGGTGCGTCGCACCATCGCGGTGCTGAAACGCCCCATTCCCTGCACTCTCCCGTCTTCTTGCTGTGACTTTTTCCACGCAGGCCAGCCCGTGGGGCGGGATCAGCGGTTGCGGCGGCATTTCACCTCCCTCACAAAAGCTGGCACAGCGATTGCATAACTGATCGCAAGACTGAACAAGTCACCAGTGCAGCAGCCCAACGGCGGGTTGCAAGCCCTGGTCAAGGACAAAGGCGTCCCCATCCCTGCTCCTGTGCGCACTGCGCGCGGCGGCGGCTGATGTGGACGCCTTTTTTGTTTTCTGAACCACTAGGAGTGCCTCATGACCGACCTGTTGAAACACAACCTCAGCCGCCGCACGGTGCTGCAAGCTGCCGCCGTGGGTGCAGTGGGTTTGTCACCCGCCCTGCGCGCCACGGTGTACGCCGCCGGCTCGGACAAGCCCGAAAAGGAAGAAGTGAAGATCGGCTTCATCCCGCTGACCGACTGCGCCAGCGTGGTGATGGCCTCGGTGCTGGGTTTCGACAAAAAGTATGGTGTCAAGATCATTCCCAGCAAGGAAGCTTCTTGGGCCGGCGTGCGCGACAAACTGGTCAACGGCGAGCTGGACATGTCCCATGTTCTTTATGGCCTCGTCTACGGCGTCCACTTGGGCACCTCCGGTCCCAAGAAGGACATGGCAGTTCTCATGAGCATCAACAACAACGGCCAGGCGATCTCGCTTTCGAAAACACTGGCTGACAAAGGCGCAGTGGATGGTCCGTCGCTGGCCAAATACATGGCAGCCAACCCGAGGGAGTACACCTTTGCCGGCACTTTCCCGACCGGCACCCATGCGATGTGGATGCATTACTGGCTGGCCGCCGCCGGCATCAATCCGGTATCCGGAGCGAAATTGATTACCGTGCCGCCGCCGCAGATGGTGGCCAACATGCGCGTGGGCAACATGGACGGCTTCTGCGTCGGAGAGCCGTGGAATCACCGCGCCATCATCGACGGCATTGGCATCACCGCCAACACGACGCAGGACATCTGGAAGGACCACCCCGAGAAGGTCTTGGGTACCACCGCCGATTTCGTGAAGAAGTACCCCAACACGACCCGCGCCGTGATGATGGCGGTGTTGGAGGCCAGCCGGTGGATTGATGCTGGCCTGCAGAACAAGATGAAGATGGCCGAGACCGTGGCTGAGAAGAGCTACATCAACACCAGCGTGGACGCCATCAACCAGCGCATCCTGGGCCGCTACCAGAACGGCATGGGCAAGACCTGGGACGACCCCAACCACATGAAATTCTTCAATGACGGAGCGGTGAACTTCCCCTACCTCTCCGACGGCATGTGGTTCCTGACGCAGCACAAGCGCTGGGGCCTGATCAAGGAGCATCCGGACTACCTGGCCGTGGCCAAGCAGATCAACCAGATCGAACTGTACAAGCAGGCTGCGTCTGCGCTGAATGTCAGCGTGCCCAAGGATGTGATGCGCACCAGCAAGCTGATCGACGGCGTGGTCTGGGACGGCAAGGACCCGAAGAAATATGCCGACGGCTTCAAGGTCAAGGCCTGAGCCGCCCTGCCCCTCATGCCCCATCCACCCATCTTCCAGAGGTGACACCATGGTCAGTGCTGTTTTTCATCTTCCCCTCGATGGCCCCGCTGCCGCCGTCACGCCGGCGGTCCCCAAGGCCGTGGTCCGTCCGGTCCAGGCGGCCAACGACGCCACCCCGGTGGTCGCGAAAGCGCGCATCCGGGCCCCGATCGACTGGCGCGCCATCGCGCAGCGGGTCTTGCCACCGGTGGCTGGCCTGGGCGTGCTGGTGGGCATCTGGGCCCTGGTGTCCATGACCACCAAGGGCAGCATCCCGTCGCCGCTGGACACCCTGGCCCAGGCCATCGCGGTGTTCAGCGACCCCTTCTACATCAAGGGTCCGAACGACCAGGGCGTGGGCTGGAACGTGCTCAGCTCGCTGAAGCGGGTGGCGCTGGGCTTTGGCCTGGCGGCACTGGTGGGTATTCCGTTGGGCTTTGCCATCGGCCGCTTCACCTTTCTGAGCCGCATGTTCAACCCGCTGATCAGCCTGCTGCGCCCGGTGTCGCCACTGGCCTGGCTGCCGATCGGCCTGCTGGTCTTCAAGGGCGCCAACCCGGCCGCCATCTGGACCATCTTCATCTGCTCCATCTGGCCCATGATCATCAACACCGCGGTGGGCGTGCAACGGGTGCCGTCCGACTACATGAACGTGGCCCGGGTGCTGAACCTGAGCGAGTGGAAGATCATGTCCAAGATCCTGTTCCCGGCGGTGCTGCCCTACATGCTGACCGGCGTGCGGCTGGCGGTGGGCACGGCCTGGTTGGTGATCGTGGCGGCCGAGATGCTGACCGGCGGCGTGGGCATCGGCTTCTGGGTCTGGGACGAGTGGAACAACCTGAACGTGAAGAACATCATCGTGGCGATCTTCGTCATCGGCGGTGTGGGGCTGCTGCTGGAGTTCGCGCTCATCAAGCTGGCCACCGCGTTCACGTTCGAAGAAGTCAAGATGTAAAGGGAGCACACCATGAGCGAACACCTGACCACCAAGTACATCCAGATCGACAACGTCGAGCAGGTCTTCAAGACCGCCAAAGGCCCTTTCTGTGCGCTGCAAAACGTCAACCTCACCGTGGCCAAAGGCGAGTTCATCACGCTGATCGGCCACTCGGGCTGCGGCAAGTCCACGCTGTTGAACCTGATCGCCGGCCTGACCCTGCCCAGCAGCGGCAGCCTGATCTGCGCCAACCGCGAGATCAGCGGCCCCGGCCCCGACCGCGGCGTGGTGTTCCAGAACCACTCGCTGCTGCCCTGGCTGACCTGCTTTGAGAACGTCTACCTCGCGGTGGAGCGGGTGTTTGGCGCCTCCAGCCGCGTCACCGGCAAGGCTGCCGAAACCAAGGCCCAGCTGGTGGCCCGCACCGACGCCGCACTGGCCTTGGTGGGCCTGACCCACGCCGCCCACAAGCGGCCCGGGGAAATCTCTGGCGGCATGAAGCAGCGCGTGGGCATTGCCCGTGCGCTGAGCATGGAGCCCAAGGTGCTGCTGATGGACGAGCCCTTTGGCGCCCTGGACGCACTGACCCGGGCCAAGCTGCAGGACGAATTGCTGGCCATCGTGGCGGCCACCAAGAGCACGGTGGTGATGGTGACCCACGACGTGGACGAGGCAGTGCTGCTGTCCGACAAGATCGTCATGATGACCAACGGCCCGGCCGCCACCATCGGCGAGGTGCTCAGCGTGGCCCTGCCCCGCCCCCGCTCTCGGGTGGAACTGGCCGAGAACACCGACTACCTGCATTACCGCAAGGCCGTGATCGACTTCCTGTACACCCGGCAGTCACACGTCGAGAAGCAGGCCGCCTGACGACGGACGGGCAGTGGCACAATGCCGCGCAACAGGGCGGGCCGGGTGGCCTGCCTTGCTTCAGAAAGCCTTCACCATGCCCTTGTTTGCCCGCCCTGTCCTGTCTTCGCCCCGCTTGATAGCGGCCGGCCTGTGCCTGCTGGCCGCCTTGGCAGCCGGCTGCGCCAGCGGCCCGCGTGCCGAAGGCGAACAGCGGCTGAACGAGGCCATCGGCCGCTCGATTGCCGGCAGCTTTCTCGACACCGACGAACGCATCCTGAAAAAAGACTTTGACGCCAACCGCCTGCAGTACGTGATGCCCGACCAGAGCGGTTGCAGCATCGGCTTCCTGGTGGACCGCCGCACCCGCATCCTGCTGTCCTGGTCCTACCTGCAGTCGCCCGAGAAATGCTGGGTGAGCCGCAGCGCGCTCTGAGCCCGGTCGGCTGATCAGGTCAGCCAGGCAACCAGAAAAACCAGGTTGGCGGCCAGCGACAGCAAGGCCACCACCTGCCAGGTGCGCAGCAGGTTGCGGGTGGCCAGGGGCCGGCGCTTGAGCGGCGCGGACTGGGCCAGCGGGCCCTGCTCCAGCGCCAGCAGCAACTCCTCGGCAGTCTCGAAGCGCGCCTCCGGTGACACCGCCACCGCCCGCAGCACCACATGCTCCAGCCAGCCCGGAATGTCCGGCCGCCAGCGGCTGGGTGGCACCGGTTCGCCGAAGCGGGGGGTCTGAAAAGGCTCCACCTCGCCATAGGGGTAGCGCCGGGTCAGCAGCTGGTACAGCGTGACGCCCCAGGCATAGAGGTCGGAGCGGGCGGTGGGCGTGCCCTCGCCAAACAGCTCGGGCGCCAGGTAGGACGGCGTACCGGCGCGGCGCGCCTGGGCCAGTTCGGCCACATCAAACCCTGACACAGCCACCCCCAGGTCGAGCAGGCGCAGCTGGCCGTCGTCGCCCAGGTGCACGTTGTCGGGTTTGACGTCGCGGTGCACGATGCTGCGGCGGTGCAAAGCACCCAGGGCCCGGGCCAGCTCCATGCCGGTTTTCAAGGCCTCGGGCACAGTGAAATGGTGGCCGTCGGCCAGTTGCTGGCCCAGCGTGGCGCCCGCATGCCAGGTGGTCAGCGCGTACAGCGCCGACGGTGGCCCGGCCAGCTCCACCACCTGGGCAAAAAAGCGGGCCACAGCGCGCCGGCCCAGCCAGTGCTCATGGGCAAAGGCCAGCCGCTCGTGGGCGTCGGCCTGGGCCGCGTCGGTGAGGGTCTTCAGCACCAGCGGCCGGCCGGCCGCGTCGTGCACCCGGTAGACCAGCGTGACCCGGGATTCGTGCAGCAGTTCGTCCACCACCAGGCCGTCGTACTGGTCGCCCACCGCCAGCCGGGGCAAGGCCGGCAGGTCGCGCTGCAGTTGCAGGCTGTCGCGCAGGCCCAGCGCATCGATTTCGTCGACCCGCACCACCACCGCGGTGGCGTTGTCGGTGCCGCCCAGGTCCAGCGCGGTGTGCACCAGCGCCCGGGCGCAGTCCTCGGCGCTGCCCTCGCGGGCATGCAGGCGGCGCAGCGAGGCCGCGATGTCGCTCGGCGCGACCTTGGCCCAGACGCCGTCGGACACCAGTGCAAACACATCGCCGGCATGCAGCGGGCCAAAGCCATGGTCGACCGCCAGCTTGCTGTCCAGCCCCACGGCCCGGGTCAGCACATGCTCCATTTCCGGACGCTGCCACACATGGTCGGTGGTGAGTTGTTGCACCGTGTCGGGCGTACCCGGCCGCCACAGCAGCAAACGGGTGTCACCCACATGCGAGAAGTAGTAGGCATTGCCACGCAGCACCAGGCTGGTCAGCGTGGTGGCCATGCCCACCCGCGAATGGCGGGCCCGGGCCTGGGTCTGCACCCAACGGTTCAAGGCCTGGACGATGCGGTCCAGCGCCTGCGACACCTCCCAGTTGTCGGGCGTCGAGTAGTAGTCGGCCAGCACGTTGCGGGCACAGTGCTCGGCCGCCTCGCGGCCCCCATCGCCCCCGGACACGCCGTCGGCCACCACCGCGGCAAAGCCCTTGCGTGACAACTCGTCCCCGGTGGGGATGACAAAGCCACCGAAGTCTTCGTTGGCCTCGCGCGGGCCGGTGGCGGAGTGGTGGGCGGCGCTGATGCGGAGCGGCATCGCGAGAGCTTAACCGGCGGAACCGGTCAGATCTTCGCGGTGGTCATGGCCGCCGAGCCCCAGGTGGTGCGCCAGCGTTGCTTGACCACGGTCAGGCCCACCAGGGCCACCAGCGCCAGGCCGGCAAAGATCAGGAAGCCGGTCTGGTAGCTGCCGGTGACCTTTTGCGAGTAACCGAGCGACGAGGCCAGGTAAAAGCCGCCAATGCCGCCGGCCATGCCAACCATGCCGGTCATCACACCGATTTCTTTGCGGAAGCGCTGCGGCACCAGTTGGAACACCGAGCCGTTGCCCATGCCCAGGGCCAGCATGCCAATCACGAACACGGCCAGGGCGGCCCAGGACGACGACAGGCCGATGCTGACCACGGCCAGCGCGCAGGCGGCCACGACGTACATCACCGACAGGCTTTTGATGCCGCCGATGCGGTCGGCCAAGTTGCCACCGATGGGACGCATCAGCGAGCCGGCGAACACGCAGGCCGCGGTGTAGAAACCGGCGGTCTTGGCGTCCAGACCGTACTGGGTGTTGAAGTAAATGGTCAGCGACGCGGCCAGGCCCACAAAGCCGCCGAAGGTCACGCTGTAGAAAAACATGAACCACCAGGCGTCCTTGTCCTTCAGCACTTTGAGGTAGTCGGCCAGCGGCTTGGCGGGCGGGCAGTCGGGCGCGTCCTTGGCCATGACGAGGTAGATCACGAACACCAAGGCCAGCGGGATCAATGCCAGGCCGAACACATTGCCCCAGCCGAACCAGGCCGCCAGCGAAGGAGCGATCAGCGCGGCGATGGCGGTGCCGGAGTTGCCGGCACCGGCAATGCCCAGGGCCGTGCCCTGGTGTTCCGGCGGGTACCAGCGCGAGGCCAGTGGCAGCGCCACGGCGAACGACGAACCGCCCACACCCAGCAACACACCCAGCACCAGCACTTCGGTGTAGTTGTGAATGCCGGCCAGCCAGGCCCAGGCCAGGGCCCCCATGACGATGAGCTGGGCAATGATGCCGGTCTTCTTGGGCTTGAGGTGGTCCACCAGCACCCCCATGACGATGCGCAACAGCGCCCCCGAGAGCACCGGAACGGCCACCATCAGGCCTTTTTGGGCGGCATCCAGCTGCAGATCCTTGGCGATTTGCACGCCCAGCGGCCCCAGAATCACCCAGACCATGAACGCCAGGTCGAAATACAGGAAGGCGGCGATCAGGGTTGGCGGGTGGCCCGCGCTCCAAAAAGAGGATTTTGATTTCATGAATGCTCGGTCAAGAGGAGTTGCTGACTGTTTTTTGGTGCATCTCCCTGCGCAAGCTGCGTGCCAGCCTGCTTTTGAGGCAAAGACCCCAGGAATCCCCTGATTGCGCACGCAATTGGTGCCGGCTAGCCACCAAATCGGGGCTAGCGCCTCATGCTGGCGCAGAACCGGCATGCACCATGCCGGTACAGAGGCCGTCTGGCTGGCCCGCTGTTTGCTTATTCAGACCATCACGCAATTTCTGGAACAAGCATGAAAAAATCAAAACTCGTGATGGTGGGCAACGGCATGGCAGGCGTTCGCACCATTGAGGAACTGCTCAAGATCGCGCCCGAGCTCTACGACATCACGGTGTTTGGCGCCGAGCCCCACCCCAACTACAACCGGATTTTGTTGTCGCCGGTGCTGGCGGGTGAGCAGACGCTGGACGAGATCGTGCTGAATTCCTGGGAGTGGTACACCGACAACCACATCACCCTGCACGCCGGCAAGAAGGTCACCGAAGTCGACCGGGTCAAGCGTGTGGTGCGGGCAGTGGACGAGCAAGGCAACGTGGTGGAGGCCGAGTACGACCGGCTGCTTATGTGCACCGGCTCCAACCCCTTCATCCTGCCGGTGCCCGGCAAGGAGTTGCAGGGCGTGATCGCCTACCGCGACATCGCCGACACCAACGCCATGATTGACGCCGCGGCCAAGTACAAAAAGGCGGTGGTGATTGGTGGCGGCCTGCTGGGCCTGGAAGCCGCCAACGGCCTGATGCTGCGTGGCATGGACGTGACCGTGGTCCACGTCATGCCCTGGCTGATGGAGCGCCAGCTCGACGACAAGGCCGGCAAGCTGTTGCAGAAGTCGCTGGAAGACCGCGGCCTGAAGTTCATGATCGGCGCCCAGACCGAGTCGCTGCTGGGCGGCGCCGATGGCCGCGTGACGGCCATCAAGTTCAAGGACGGCAGCGAGGTGCCGGCCGATCTGGTGGTGATGGCCGTGGGCATCCGCCCCAACACTGAGCTAGCCGAGAAGATGCGCCTGCATTGCAACCGCGGCATCGTGGTCAACGACACCATGCAGACCGTGACCGACGCCCGAATCTACTCGGTGGGCGAATGCGCAGCCCACCGCGGCATCGCCTACGGCCTGGTGGCCCCGCTGTTCGAACAGGCCAAGGTCGCCGCCAACCACCTGGCACAGTTCGGCATCGGCCGCTACGTCGGTTCGCTGACCTCCACCAAGCTCAAGGTCACCGGCATCGACCTGTTCTCCGCCGGTGAGTTCATGGGCGGGGAAGGCACGGAAGAAATCGTCATGTCCGACCCCTATGGCGGCGTCTACAAAAAGCTGGTCATCAAGGGCGACAAACTGGTCGGCGCCTGCTTGTACGGCGACACCGTGGACGGCAGCTACTACTTCAAGCTGCTGCGCGACGGTCGCAGCATCAACGACATCCGCGACAAGCTGATGTTCGGTGAGGCCGGCGCCAACATCGGCGACGTTGGCCACGAAGGCCACACCAAGGCCGCCAGCATGCCCGACGACGCCGAGGTTTGCGGTTGCAATGGCGTCAACAAGGGCACCATCTGCAAGGCCATCCGCGAGAAGGGCTTGTTCACGCTGGAAGAGGTGAAAAAGCACACCAAGGCCAGCGCCTCCTGCGGCTCCTGCACCGGCCTGGTGGAACAGATCCTGATGTTCACCGCCGGCGGTGACTACTCGGCCACGCCCAAGCTCAAGGCCATGTGCGGCTGTACCGACCATGGCCATCAGGCGGTGCGCGACGCCATCCGCACCCCGCTGCCCGATGGCCGCAAGCTGCTGACCACCGGCGACGTGTTCAAGTACCTCGACTGGAAGACCCCCAACGGCTGCTCCAGCTGCCGCCCGGCCGTCAACTACTACCTGATCAGCACCTGGCCCAAGGAGGCCAAGGACGACCCGCAAAGCCGTTTCATCAACGAACGCAGCCACGCCAACATCCAGAAGGACGGCACCTACTCGGTCATCCCCCGCATGTGGGGCGGCGAAACCACCGCCGACGAGCTGCGCCGCATTGCCGACGCGGTGGACAAGTACCAGATCCCCACCGTCAAGGTTACTGGCGGCCAGCGCATTGACTTGCTGGGCGTGAAGAAAGAAGACCTGGTCAACGTCTGGAAAGACATCGGCATGCCCAGCGGCCACGCCTACGCCAAGGCCTTGCGCACGGTGAAGACCTGTGTGGGCAGCGAATGGTGCCGCATGGGCACGCAGGACAGCACCCAGATGGGCAAGGACCTGGAGCGCGCGATGTGGCGCATGTACGCACCGCACAAGGTCAAGTTCGCCGTGTCGGGCTGCCCGCGCAACTGCGCCGAGGCCGGCATCAAGGACGTGGGTGTGATCGGTGTCGACAGCGGCTGGGAGATGTACATCGCCGGCAACGGCGGCATCAAGACCGAAGTGGCGCATTTTTTCGTCAAGGTCAAAACCGCCGCCGAGGTGCTGGAGTACACCGGCGCCTTCTGCGAGCTCTACCGCCAGGAAGGCTGGTACCTGGAGCGCACGGTGCATTACGTGAACCGCGTCGGCCTGGACTACGTGAAGAAGCGCATTCTGGATGACCACGAGGGCCGCAAGGCACTGTGGGCTCAATTGCAGTTTGCCCTCGACGGCGAACCCGACCCCTGGTTCGAGTTCGACAAGGCCGCGGTTGACACCCGGCAGTTCGCGCCCCTGTCCGCCTGAGGCTCAGCATGCAGCGCAGAACGCTCCTGCTCGGCACCGCAGCCTGCGGCGCAGCGTCCTACCTGCCGTTGCGGGCCCAGGTGACGGGCATGAACGACGCCATCAACAAGGCCGGCCGCCAGCGCATGCTGTCGCAGCGCATGGGCAAAGCCTGGCTGGCACTGGTGCACCAGTGCCAGCCAGGCAGCGCCCAGCAGGTGTTGGACAAGTCCATGGCCTTGTTCGACCGCCAGCTGGTGGAACTGAAAGCCTACGCGCCCTCCGTCGAGATCCGCGACACCTATGTCAAGCTTGATGCGGTGTGGAGCGAATACAAAGCCGCCCTGGTGGGCAGCAAGCCTGGCAAAGGTGGCGCCATGGACCTGCTGGCCACCGACGCACGGGTGCTGGCGCTGGCCCACCAGGGCACGCTGCAGTACGAGGCCACCTCCGGCAAACCGGTGGGCAAGCTGGTCAATGTGGCCGGCCGCCAGCGCATGCTGTCACAACGCATGGCCAAGTTCTACTACGCCGCCGCCTTGCCGGTGGACCCCGACCGTGCAAAGGACGAGATCACCAAAGCCAGGAGCGAGTTCATGGCCGCCATGACGCTGCTGCGCAACGCGCCCGAGGCCACCAGCAGCATCCGCGACGAACTCCTGCTGGCCGACAGCCAGTGGGTGTTTTTCGACCATGCGCTGCAACGCATCCAGGGCACCAGCCCGACCGCGCTGTCCGACGTCTTCGTCACCAGCGAGAACCTTTTGAGTGTGATGGACCGGGTGACCAGCATGTACTCGGCCCTCACCGCCTGATTTCTAGGAAAAAAAATGAGCGAGTGGAAAAAGATCTGTTTGGTGAGCGACATCCCGGTGCTGGGTTCGCGCCGCGTGACCCGCGCCGAGGGCATGGACGTAGCGGTGTTCCGCAACAGCGAAGACAAGGTGTTTGCCTTGCTCGACCGTTGCCCCCACAAGGGCGGACCACTGAGCCAGGGCATCGTGCACGGTGAAAGCGTGGCCTGCCCCCTGCACAACTGGAATATCGGTCTGGACGACGGCTGCGCCAAATCGCCCGACGAAGGATGTGTGCCCAGGTTCGCAGTGAAGGTGTCCGATGGCACGGTGTTCCTGAACGCAGCGGAGTTGAAAACCCACGCGCTGGATCTGCCCAAGCCTCTGGCTGGGCCGGCACTCAAAGCCACCATGGCATGACGATTCACGAAACCAAATCCACCTGCCCCTACTGCGGGGTTGGCTGCGGTGTGGTCATCGAAGCCCGGGGGGACCAAATCACTGGCGTGCGCGGTGACCCTGACCATCCGGCCAACTTTGGCAAGCTGTGCAGCAAAGGGTCAACCCTGCACCTGACCGCCAGCGCCGCCGTGACGCGGCAAACCCGGCTGTTGCACCCGATGCAAAGACTGCAACGGGGTGCGGCACCCCATCGCATTGGATGGGATGCCGCGCTTGACTTGGCCACCACCGAATTTGCCAGCGTGATACTGACCCATGGACCGGACGCGGTGGGTTTCTACATCTCAGGCCAATTGCTCACGGAGGACTATTACGTCTTCAACAAACTGGCCAAGGGTCTGATCGGCACCAACAACGTGGACACCAACTCCCGACTGTGCATGAGCAGCGCAGTGGCTGGCTACAAAATGACACTGGGGGCTGATGCCCCGCCGACCTGCTACGACGACGTGAACCATGCCCAGTGCATCTTCATCGTCGGCAGCAACACCGCCTACGCCCACCCCATTCTGTTTCGACGAATCGAGGAGGCCAAGCACGCCAATCCCCAGATGAAGATCATCTTCTGCGACCCGCGCCGCACCGACACGGCCGAAATCGCCGACTTGTTCCTTCCCATCCAGCCCGGTACCGATGTGGCCCTGTTCAACGGCTTGCTGCACATCATGTTGTGGGAGGGCTGGGTGGACACCGCCTACATCGCGGCACACACCACGGGGTTCGATGCACTCAAAGCCACGGTGCGCGACTACACACCGGACCTCGTGGCTGACCTGTGCGGGCTCCCCAAGACCGATCTGCTAGAGGCTGCGCGGCTGTTCGCCACGTCGCCGGCCACCCTCAGTCTTTATTGCCAAGGTCTGAACCAGTCCAGCAGCGGCACAGCCAAGAATGCCGCCCTGATCAATCTGCATTTGGCCACCGGTCAGCTTGGCAAACCGGGGGCAGGCCCCTTCTCTCTGACCGGCCAGCCCAATGCCATGGGTGGCCGCGAGGTGGGTGGACTGGCCAACCTGATCAGTGCCCACCGCGACATGGCCAACCCAGAACACCGCGCGGAAGTGGCACGGCTGTGGGGGGTGCCAGATGTTCCGTCGAAACCTGGCAAGACCGCGGTGGAAATGTTTCAAGCGGCAGCTGACGGCGAGATCAAGGCCCTGTGGATCGCCTGCACGAACCCGCTGCAATCCATGCCCGACCAGGCCACGGTGCGCCGTGCGCTGGAGCGTGCCGAGTTTGTGGTGGTGCAAGAGGCGTTCGCGACCCCTGCCTCATGCGACTACGCCGACCTTCTGTTGCCTGCCACCACCTGGGGAGAAAAAGAAGGTACGGTCACCAACAGCGAGCGTCGTGTGTCCCGCGTGCGCCCGGCAGTGCCTGCGCCTGGCGAGGCGCGGCATGACTGGTCGATTGCAGTGGCCTTCGCCAAGCGACTTGAAGCAGCGCTGGCCAGGCACCAGCCCATGTTTCCATACACCAACGCGGAGTCCATCTGGTTGGAGCACAGGGAGTCAACCCGCGGGCGTGACCTTGACATCACCGGCATGAGCTATGCCATGCTGGAAACTGCACCCCAGCAGTGGCCGCTGCGGGAAGGCCAGACCACCGGCAAGGCCAGGCTCTACGGAGACGGTATATTCCCCACCCCCAATGGCAAGGCCAGTTTTGCCAACACCGTGTACAAGCCGGTGGCCGAACCCCGCGAATCGCGTTTTCCCTTTTCACTCACGACTGGACGCCTGCGCGACCAGTGGCACGGTATGAGTCGAACCGGCACGCTGGGCCGGCTGTTTGGTCATGTGGCCGAACCCGCCGTGCAGATGCACCCGCAGGACATGGCACGGCGGCAGCTGCGCGACGGGGATTTGGTTCATGTGACCTCCAAGCGTGGCTCCATCGTCGTGCCGGTGCAGGGCAGCGCAGAAATGGGCGCCAGTCAGGCATTCATTGCGATGCACTGGGGGGCGGAATACCTCAGTGGGCGCGCCAGCACCGGTGAGTCACTGGCCGGTGTCAACGCCCTGACCACCTCCGCTTACTGCCCCTCCTCCAAGCAGCCCGAGTTGAAGCATGCGGCAGTCAAGATTCTCAAGGCCGAGTTGCCATGGGCTTTGCTCGGTGTGGCTTGGCTGCCCGAGGCCGAAGCACTCGCAGTCCGGGAGAAGCTGAAACCGCTGATGGCGCGTTTCTCCTTTGCCAGCTGCGTGCCTTTCGGTCGGGAACGCACGGGCATCCTGTTTCGCGCCGCCGACGATTACCTGCCACCCCACGAGGTGCTGGCAGAGTTGGAATCGTTGTTGGGGCTGTCGGGCAGTGACGTGTTGCGTTATGCCGATCTGAAGAAGGGCCAGCACCGATCGGTGCGGCTGGTGCGTCAGGGCGAGGATGCCAGGTTGGAAGGTTTCCTGCTTGCGGGGGACACCAGCGCCGAAGCCTGGATCAAGACCTTGTTGCAGGACGAACTGCCGGCCCAGGCTTATGGCCGCCTGCTGCTGGTACCAGGCGCCAAGGCGCCGGTGGCCGTACAGTCCAGAGGCAAACAGATTTGCACCTGCTTGAATGTCACAGACGAAGCCATCCAGACTCACCTGGCCACCTGCAACGGTACGGAAGATGCGCGCCTGGCATCGCTGCAAGACACGCTGAAATGCGGTACCAACTGTGGCTCCTGCGTGCCCGAGCTCAAGCGCATGGTGCGCTCCGTGATACCTCTGAAACAGGCGGCCTGACCGGGGCCGGCGGTCATTTGGCTTATGGCAAAAAGTCATGAGCCATGACCGACAATCGCGACATGGGCATCAGTCAGTACATCAAGGAAATCGGTCGCGGCAAAGATGGTGCCCGAGCGCTCGACCGGGCGCAAGCCGCCGACCTGCTGGGCCAGGTGCTCGACGGCACGGTGACCGACCTCGAGATCGGCGCTTTTTGCCTGGCCATGCGCATTAAGGGCGAAACGCCGGAGGAAGCCGCCGGCTTCCTCGACGCCATCCACGCCCGCCTGCGGCACTTTCCTACCAGCACCCGGCCGGTGGTGGTGCTGCCCAGTTACAACGGCGCCCGCAAACTGCCGGTGCTGACGCCGCTGCTGGCCCTGTTGCTGGCCCGTGAGGGCCTGCCGGTGCTGGTCCATGGCGCGGCCACCGAAACCCGCCGGGTGTTTGCCTCCGAGGTGCTGCAGGCCTGCGGCGTGGCCCCGCTGTCGGCGGTGGAAGAAATCGTGCCCGGCCAGGTGGTGTTTGCCCCCACCGCGCTGCTGTGCCCCGGTCTGCAACGGCTGCTGGAGGTGCGCCGGGTGGTGGGACTGCGCAACCCGGCCCACAGCCTGGTGAAGCTGATGAACCCCTGCGCCGGCCCCAGCCTCATCGTCAGCAGCTACACCCACCCGGAATACGCGGTGTCCATGGCCGCCACCTTCACCCTGATTGGCGCCAACGCCCTGCTGCTGCGTGGCACCGAGGGCGAGCCGGTGGCCGACCCGCGACGCACCCCGGCCATGCTGGCCTTCAAGGACGGCCAGCGACGCGAGGTGCAGGCCGCCCAGGACGGCCCGCTGCTGCAGGTGCCCGAGTTGCCCAAAGCCATTGACGCCGCCAGCACCGCCGCCTATGTTCAGCAGGTGATGGCCGGCCACCTGCCGGTGCCGGCACCGATTGCCCGGCAGGTGGAACACATCTTGCAACTGACCGCAACATGACGAATTTCACCAACAACCTGTCCCGCACCCAAGGCAGCTGCACCCTGGTGGGTGCCGGCCCGGGCGACCCGGAACTGCTGACGCTCAAGGCCGTCAAGGCCATCCAATCTGCCACCGTGCTGCTGGTCGACGACCTGGTCAGCGACGAGGTGGTGGCCTTCGCCTCGCCCAACGCCCGCATCGTCCATGTGGGCAAGCGCGGCGGCTGCTCCTCCACCCCCCAGGCCTTCATTGAGAAGCTGATGCTGGTGGCAGTGCAGGAGGGTGAACGGGTGGTGCGGCTCAAGGGCGGCGACCCCTTTATTTTTGGCCGTGGTGGCGAAGAGGTGGAGCACCTGCGCGCGGCCGGCGTCGAGGTCAAGGTCATCAACGGCATCACCGCCGGCCTGGCCGGCGTGACCTCGCTGGGCGTGCCGCTGACCCACCGCGAGCATGCCCATGGTGTGGTGTTTCTCACCGGCCACGCCAAGCCCGGCCACGACCACATGGACTGGCCGGCCATCGCCCGGATGGCCCACGACGCCAAACTGACGCTGGTGATCTACATGGGCGTCAGCGGCCTGTCCGACATCCAGGGCGGCCTGTTGACCGGCCTACCGGCCGACACGCCAGTGGCCGTGGTGCAAAACGTCAGCCGGCCCGACCAGCGCCACCGGGTGACGCGGCTGGGCGACCTGGTGCGCACAGTGCGCGACGGTGGCTTCGCCAGCCCCTCAGTGATTGTGGTGGGTGAGGTGCTGCAAGGTCTGGCGGCCGCCAGCACCTCGGCCGACGGCCAGGCCTTCACCCGCGCCGCCTGACCCGGCCCGCTGCCCTTCCCTGCCCGGCCCATGGGCGACAATGCGCGCCGGTGCGGCCCTTCCCGGCGCCGCCGCTGAAGGTGGTGTGTGTTGGAGTTTGATGCGGTGATTGTGGGCGCCGGTGCCGCCGGCCTGTTTTGTGCCGGTGTGGCCGGCCAGCTGGGCCTGAAGGTGCTGGTGATCGATCACAGCGACAAGGTGGCCGAGAAGATCCGCATCTCCGGCGGTGGCCGCTGCAACTTCACCAACCGCGACGCCACGCCCGCCCAGTTCGTCAGCGCCAACCCGCATTTCTGCCGCTCGGCCCTGTCACGCTACACCCCACGCGACTTCATCGCGCTGGTGCAGCGCCACGGCATCCCCTACCACGAAAAACACAAAGGCCAGCTGTTCTGCGACCGCTCGGCCGAAGACATCATCCAACTGCTGCTGCGCGAGTGCGACGCCGGCCGGGTGACACGCTGGCAGCCCTGCCGGGTGGCCGCCGTGCGCCACACCGAGGCCGGCTACGAACTCGACACCGACCGCGGCATGGTGCGCAGCGCCACGGTGGTGATTGCCACCGGCGGCCTGTCCATCCCCAAGATTGGCGCCACCGATTTCGGCCACCGCATCGCCCGCCAGTTCGGCCTGCGCCTGACCGAGCTGCGGCCGGCGCTGGTACCGCTGACCTTTGACGGCGCGGCCTGGGCGCCCTATGCCCAACTGGCCGGCCTGTCACTGCCGGTGCGCATTGCCACCGGCGCCAAGAAATCCGCCACCGCCTTTCTGGAAGACCTTCTGTTCACCCACCGTGGCCTGAGCGGGCCGGCGGTGCTGCAGATTTCCAGCTTCTGGCGCGAAGGCCAGCCGCTGCAGCTCAACCTGGCCCCCGAGGTCGATCTGGCCGCCCTGCTGGCCCAGGCCAAGGTCCGCTCACGCAAGCTGATCGCCAACGAGCTGGCCGGTGCCTTGCCGGCCCGGCTGGCCGACGCCTGGGCGGCCCAAGACCCGGCCTGGCAGCGGCCGGTGTGCGACGCCAGCGACAAGGCGCTGCAGGCGCTGGCCGACAAGCTGGCGCGCTGGGAGCTGCTGCCCAACGGCACCGAGGGCTACCGCAAGGCCGAAGTCACGCTGGGCGGGGTGGACACCCGCGACCTGTCGTCGCAGACCCTGGCCGCCACCCAGCAACCCGGGCTGTATTTCATCGGCGAGGTGGTCGACGTGACCGGCTGGCTGGGGGGTTACAACTTCCAATGGGCCTGGGCCAGCGGTTTTGCCTGCGCCCAGGGCCTGGTGGCGCACAAAAACGCCGCCCTTTCGGCCTGAATCCACCCGGGGCAGCGTTGTGGCGCCACCGAATCCCGCTATAATTTCAGGCTTTACTGGCACCACCCCGCTGCCTGACATTCATTTTGGCGGGGAACCCCGCTCATGGGCCCGATCTTCCCAGAGCACAATTTTGGAATCTGTTCACCCATGACGATGATCCGTGTTAAAGAAAACGAGCCGTTTGACGTGGCCCTGCGCCGCTTCAAGCGCACCATTGAAAAGCTCGGCCTGCTGACCGACCTGCGCGCCCGTGAGTTTTACGAAAAGCCCACCGCCGAGCGCAAGCGCAAGAAGGCGGCCGCTGTGAAGCGCCACTACAAGCGCGTGCGCAGCATGCAGCTGCCCAAAAAGCTGTACTGAGCGCAGCCGCCTCGGCGGCTCCCAAACAACCCGCTGCGACCTGTTCCAGCGGGTTTTTTCATGCCCGACCTCATTTCAAGGAACACCCCATGGCCCTCAAAGACCAGATCACCGAAGACATGAAGACCGCGATGCGCGCCAAGGACAGCGAGCGCCTGGGCACCATCCGCCTGCTGCTGGCCGCCTGCAAGCAAAAAGAGGTGGACGAGCGGATCGAGTTGGACGACGCCATGGTGATCGCCATCGTCGACAAGCTCATCAAGCAGCGCAAGGACTCGATCGCCGCCTACGAGCAGGCCGACCGGCCCGACCTGGCCGAGAAGGAAGCCAGCGAACTGAAGGTGCTGGCGGCCTACCTGCCGGCCCGCATGAGCGCCGACGAAGTCACGGCAGCGGTGTTGGCCATCGTGGCCGGGCTGGGCGCCAAGGGCCCCGGTGACATGGGCAAGGTCATGGGTGCGGTGAAAGCCCAGCTCGCCGGCAAGGCCGATATGGCGCTGGTGTCGGCGGCCGTCAAGGCGGCGTTGGCCAACTGAGCACCCCGCCCGCCGCCCTGGCGGGTGCTACGGGGGTGGCGCAGGCTTGGGTCAGCTCCCCGCCACCTTCATCCGGTTCACCAGGATGGAGCCCACGGTCTTGGCGCCGAAGTTGTAGGTGTCGGCACCCACGGCCTCGATGCCCTTGAACATGTCTTTCAGGTTGCCGGCGATGGTGATCTCTTCCACCGGGAAGGCGATCTCGCCGTTCTCCACCCAGAAGCCGCTGGCGCCGCGCGAGTAGTCGCCGGTGACGTAGTTCACGCCCTGGCCCATCAGCTCGATGACGAACAGGCCGGTGCCCAGCTTTTTCAACATCGCGTTCAGGTCGTCGCCCTTCTTGGTGCGGCGCGAGCTCAGCGTCAGGTTGTGCGAGCCGCCGGCGTTGCCGGTGGTTTTCATGCCCAGCTTGCGCGCCGAGTAGGTGCTGAGGAAATAGCCCTCGACCCGTCCCGCTTCCACCACTTTGCGCGCTTGCACCGCCACACCCTCGTCGTCAAACGGCGAGCTGCCTTTGCCGCGCAGCACAAACGGGTCTTCGGCGATGTCGATGTGTTTGCCAAACACCGGTTTGCCCAGCGAGTCGAGCAGGAAAGAACTCTTGCGGTACAGCGATCCGCCGCTCACCGCCTGCACAAAGGCACCCAGCAGGCCGGCCGCTGCCGGTGACTCGAACAGCACCGGGCATTGCGTGGTGGGGATCTTGCGGGCCTTGAGCCGGCTTAAAGCGCGCTCGGCGGCGTAGCGGCCCACCGCCTCGGGTGAGGCCAGCTCGGCGGCGTGGCGCATGGAGCTGTACCAGGCGTCGCGCTGCATGTCGCGGCCTTTGCCGGCGATGGGCGCCACCGAGATGGAATGGCGCGAGCTGGCGTAGCCACCCCGGAAGCCATGGGTGTGGGCGCTGAAGAAATGGCTTTGCTGGGCCGACACCGCCGCGCCCTCGCTGTTGGTGATGCGTTTGCTGGTGCGCAGCGCCGCGTCTTCGCAGGCCATGGCCATGGCCGCGGCCTGCTCGCTGGTGATGGCCCAAGGGTGGAACAGGTCCAGGTCGCGCTGGGCGGTGGCGATGTCGGCCACATCCGGCAGGCCGGCCACCGGGTCTTCAGCGGTGAAACGGGCGATGTCGTAGGCCGCCTGCACCGTCTGCTGAATGGCGGGCTTGGAAAAATCGGAGGTGCTGGCATTGCCACGGCGGCTGCCCAGGTAGACGGTGACGCTGAGCGACTTGTCGCGGTTGCGCTCTACGTTCTCCAGCTCACCCTTGCGCACCGACACACTCAGACCACAGCCCTCGGAGGCCTCGGCCCCGGCGTCGGTGGCCCCCAGCTTTTTGGCATGGGCCAGCGCGGTGTCCACGAGGTCTTCAAACTGGGCACGGCTGTGGCTGAAACCGTCGGCGGGGGTGTGTGCGGGTGTGGTCATATCGGCGGCTATGATACTTGGGCACTGCCTGCGCGCGTCGCAGCGCCCGCTTTACCCACACCGCCCCCAGATGTCCAGAAAATTCAAAAAAGGCTACTTCGTTCAGGGCCAGTTTGTTGCCGAGGGCAGCGAGTTGGACCTGCAGTTGAAAGCCGAGCTCAAAGGCACGAGCGAGGCCAGCCGGACCGAGCTCAAGCGCGAGAGCGATGCGCTGCAGAAACTGGGCGAAGACCTGCTGACGCTGTCCGCTGACAAACTCGGCTCGCTGGGCCTGTCCGACAAAATGGTGGACGCGGTGACCGAGGCCAAGCGCATCACCAACTTCGAGGGCAAACGGCGGCAGCTGCAGTTTGTCGGCAAGCTGATGCGCCAGCTCGACGAGACCCAGCTGGCTGCGGTGCGCGAGGCCCTGACCGCCCAGCACAGCAGCTCGGCCGCCGACACCCTGGTGCTGCACCAGATCGAGCAGTGGCGCGACGCCTTGCTGGCCACCGACGAGGCCCTGGCCCTGTGGCTGGAGGCTTTTCCCGGCACCGACACCCAGCAGCTGCGTGCGCTGATCCGCCAGGCCCGCAAGGACGCCGCCGCCCTGCCCAATGCGCCCGCCGGTGCCGCGCCCCGCCATGGCCGGGCCTACCGGGACATTTTCCAGTTCATCAAGGAGCACCTGAGCCATGTTTGACCCGGTCAAGATCGGCATCGTCTCCATCAGCGACCGCGCCTCCAGCGGCGTCTACGAAGACAAAGGCCTGCCCGCGCTGCAAGACTGGCTGGGCCGGGCGCTGAAGAACACCCTGCGCTTTGAGCCCCGGCTGATTCCCGACGAGCAGGCCCGCATCAGCGAAACGCTGATCGAGCTGGTGGACAGTGGCTGCGCGCTGGTGCTGACCACCGGCGGCACCGGCCCGGCGCTGCGTGACGTCACGCCCGAGGCCACGCTGGCCGTGGCGCACAAGGAAATGCCGGGTTTTGGCGAGCAGATGCGCCAGATCAGCCTGCAGTTTGTGCCCACCGCCATCCTGTCGCGCCAGGTGGCGGTGATCCGCGGCCAATGCCTGATCATCAACCTGCCCGGCCAGCCCAAAGCCATCCAGGAAACGCTGGAAGGCGCACGCAACACCGATGGCAGCCTGAAGATGGCCGGCATCTTTGGCGCCGTGCCCTATTGCATCGACCTGATCGGCGGGCCCTACCTCGAAACCGACGAGGCCGTTTGCAAGGCCTGGCGGCCCAAGAACGCGGTGCGGCCCAGCCAAGCCGGCTGAGCCTGCCTCACTTGCCGATCAGCTGGTTCAGCTTGTCGGCTTCGAAACATTCGCTGCGCGCCGCGTCGGTGGGCACACAGTCACCGGCCTTGCGACTGGCCGACAACTTCTCAATGGCTTCCCACAGCAACGCAATCTGGTGCTCCTGCGACGAGGCGTTGTCGATCAGGCCCCGCAAGGCCTGGCTCAGCGGGTCGTCGTTCTGCGTCACGCCATAGGCTGAAAAGCCCATCTTGGAGGCCACGGCCTCGCGCTTGGCGTCGGACTCGGCCTGGATGATGCGCGCCGGATTGCCCACCGCGGTGGCGCCCGGGGGCACCTCCTTGGTGACCACCGCGTTCGAGCCCACCTTGGCGTTGTCGCCCACGGTGAAGCTGCCCAGTACCTTGGCGCCGGCGCCGATCACCACGTTGCGGCCCAGCGTCGGATGGCGCTTGGCGCCCTTGGTCAGCGAGGTGCCGCCCAGCGTCACGCCCTGATAGATGGTGCAGCCCTCGCCGATTTCGGCGGTTTCGCCGATCACGATGCCCATGCCATGGTCGATGAACACGCCCGGCGCGATGGTGGCACCAGGGTGGATCTCGATGCCGGTGAAACCGCGCGAGCAATGCGAGATGAAACGCCCCAGCCACTTGAAGCCATGGTGCCAGCACCAATGGGCGCGGCGGTGCAGCACCAGCGCATGCAGGCCGGGGTAGCAGGTCAGCACCTCCCAAACGCTGCGGGCGGCCGGGTCCCGCTCCTTGATGCAGCGCACGTCGGCTCGGAGACGTTCAAACATTTGCATACAACCAGTTTATCGTTTGGCCTCGATCGCTGCGCGCTGCATGGCTTTGGCCACGCCACGCAGGATGTGAATTTCTTCCGGCGTCAGGGCCGCGCGGTTGAACAACTGGTTCAGCCGAGGCATCAGCTTCTTCGGCGCCTCGGGGTCCAGAAAGCCAATGTCCACCAGCGCCTGTTCCCAATGGGCCAGCATGCCCGCCACCTGCGGCGCGTCGGCCAGCGTGGCCTCGGTTACCGGGGAGGCTGGCGAGGTGGGGGCCTCAAAGCCGCCCAGCGTCTGTCGCCACTCGTAGGCAACCAGTTGCACCGCAGCCGCCAAGTTCAGCGAGCCGAAACCCGGGTTGGTGGGGATGCTCAGCGCCACATGGCAGCGGTAAACATCTTCGTTGCGCATGCCGAAGCGCTCCGAGCCAAACAGAAACGCCATGCCTGCGCCCGGGCTGTCCATGCGGTGGGCCGCGGACCAAGGGCTTTGCAGACCCACATTGGCAGGGCTGGAGAGGGCCTCGAAGCAGGCCCGGGGCGCCATGGTGGGCGGGCCGAAATCACGCGGCGTCATCGCGGTGGCGCACAAATGGCTCATGCCGTCCAGCGCCTCGTCCAGCGTCTCGACGATGCGGGCCTTGGCCAGCACATCCAGGGCACCGCTGGCGCGCTGAACGGTTTCCTCGCGGCGCAGCACATTGGGCCAGCGCGGCGCCACCAGCACCAGGTCGTCGAACGCCATCACCTTCATGGCACGGGCGGTGGCGCCCACATTGCCGGCATGGCTGGTGTTGATCAGGACAAATCGGGTGTGCATGGCAGAAACAAGGGGCGGTCAGGGCCCGCCGCCCACGCCGTGGCGTGCAAAACAGGGGCCTGCGGGTAAAATGCAGGATTGTCGCCGCTCGCATTGCCGGGCGACCGAATGGCTCATCCTCTGCGCACGCCGACCCCGTCGGTGGGCCCAACCTCACAATTTATGTCGCTCAACCTGCACCCCATGCTCAATGTGGCCGTCAAGGCCGCTCGCGCCGCCGGCGCCATCATCAACCGCGCCGCACTCGACGTCGAGGCCGTCCGGATCTCGCAAAAGCAGGTGAACGACTTTGTGACCGAGGTCGACCACGCCAGCGAACAGGCCATCATCGAGACCCTGCTCACCGCCTATCCGGGCCACGGCATCCTGGCCGAAGAGTCGGGCAGCCAGCATGGGGCCAAGGATTCGGAATTCGTCTGGATCATCGACCCACTGGACGGCACCACCAACTTCATCCATGGCTTTCCGGTCTACTGCGTCAGCATCGCGCTGTCGGTGCGCGGCAAGATCGAACAGGCGGTGGTGTATGACCCCACCCGCAACGACCTGTTCAGCGCCACCAAGGGCCGCGGCGCCTACATGAACGACCGGCGCCTGCGGGTGTCCAAACGCATCCGTCTGGCCGACTGCCTGATTTCCACCGGCTTCCCCTTCCGTCAGGGCGACAACTTCAAGAACTACCTGGCCATCATGTCCGACCTGATGCCGCGTTGCGCCGGCCTGCGCCGGCCCGGCGCGGCCGCGCTGGACCTGGCCTATGTGGCGGCTGGCTTCACCGACGGCTTCTTCGAGACCGGCCTGCAGCCCTGGGACCTGGCGGCCGGCTCACTGCTCGTTCAGGAGGCCGGCGGACTGGTCGGTAACTTTACCGGTGAGGCGGACTTTCTGGAGCACAAGGAGTGCCTGGCGGGCAGTCCAAAGGTCTATTCGCAGCTGGTCAGCGTGTTGTCGAAATACAGCAAATTCGCCACCGCCGGCGAAAAAGCCCAGGTTCGCCAGGCTGGCGCGCAAGCCACGCTGGGAATGCCCGATTCGGGTGCGGAAGGCGGCGCGAACTAATTCACAAATGGGCGTTTTAGGTGCATTCATCTACGGTAAATAAGTAGTAACCCGGGCGGCGAAAAGGGTATCCAAAGGTACTATCCAGTACCGAAAAAAAGAACGGGCGTTCTTTTTTTAACCCTAACCTCTCGCCCCCATGAAACAACGCATCCTCACCTGCCTCGCGCTCGCCACCGCTGCCTTGCTGACTGCCTGCGGAGGCGGAGCGGCCGGCACCAAGACCCAGACGTCACGCGTGCAAGTGGTGGGCGATGACCAAGGCGACGCCGGCACCTTCGGCTACAAGTTCACGGTGCAAAGCACCACCAACGCCAAGGGCTACCCCGTCTTCACCGAGCTGGTGGCGGCCAGCATGGGCGCGCCAGCCCTGTGCAACTACTACACCGGCGCCAACGGCAGCATCGCCTTCACCACCACGCTGGGATGCTCCAGCTACGCCATCGGCGGCAGCCGCATCAACTTCCAGCCGACACTGGCCAACAACCTGGTGGCCCTGCCAGTGATCGGCCCGGCGATCAATGGCGCCCTGCCCCCTGGCAGCCAGCTCAATCAGGTGCTGTCCTTCCTGCCCGGCCTGGGCAGTCTGCTGGCCAATGCGCCCGCACTGCCGCTGATCGGTGGCACCATCGCCGGCATCACCCAGCAGGTGGCCGATTCGCTGCCCGGCACCACCGGCGCCAACACCCCACTGTCGGTGCTGAAGCAGTTGGAAACCCTGGGCACCAATGGCGTGGGCGAAAAAGACCTGGTGATCGTCATCGCCGGCACCAACGACGCGTCTGACCTCGCCACCGCCTACATCCAGTCTGACATTGACCAGGGTCTGGCCTTCACGACCTTGGTGGGCACCCAGGGCATTTCCAACAGCGACAAGGTGGCCGCCGGCAACGCCTACATGGCCAAACTGGCCGACCAGCTGTACACCTCGGTCACCGCCAATGTGCTGGCCAAGGGTGGCAAGAAAGTGGTCATCCTCAATCTGCTGAACGTCACCCAGGCGCCGCGCCTGACGCAGGCGCGCACCACCATCCAGGGCGCCGAAGCCAAGGTCCCGGCCATCGTGGAATGGGTCAACACCTTCAACCGCCAGCTGGCTGCCAACATCGGCACCGACAAGCGCATCATCCCCATCGACTACCGCAAGCTGGTGAATGACGCGATCACCGACAAAAACCTGCTGGTGGCCAACTCCGACACCCCCGTCTGCCCCGAAACGGGCAAGGGCACACTGGACATGTTGCCGACCTACGACCTGAAGAACTGCACCGACGCGATGCTGAGCGCCAACCCGCCGGCCGGCATGGGGCCTGACTGGTGGGTGCGCTATTACTTTGCCGACAGCGCCCACCCCACGCCCTATCTGCACAACCTGCTGGCCCGTGGCGTGAACCTCGAGCTGGTCCGTGCCGGTCTGCTCTGATTTCCACCAACAATTCGCCTTGACGGGAGACTCATCCATGAAACATGCCATCGCCCTGCCCCTGTTCGCGGGCTTGCTCGCCCTGGGAAGCACGACGGCCTTTGCCCAGTATGAAGGTACCTTCATGGTGCGCGGCGGCGTGATGCGCGTCGCACCCCAGGTGAAGAGCGGTGAGTTGTCGGGCCCGGCGCCGTCCGGCTCCACCACCGACAATGGCCCCAGCACCAAGATCGGCGGCGGCATCACGCTGATGCTGACCGACCACCTGTCGGTGGACCTGCCGCTGGCGCCGCCGTTCCGGTTTCCGGTGTACGGCACCGGTTCCATCCAGGGTGTGGGCCAGCTGGGCACGGTCAAGTCGCTGCCCGCCACGCAATTCGTTCAGTACCGCTTCATGTCGCCCGAGTCCGCCTTCCGCCCCTATGTGGGTCTGGGCCTGACCTACGCCTACTTCTTCCACGAGCGGGGCAGCGCCGCATTGTCCGGCCTGACCAATCCCGGCGGTGAGACCACGCTCAAGGTCAAGTCCAAGTTCGCCGCCACCGTGCAGGTGGGTGCCACCTACATGATCAGCGACCCCTACTACCTGGACGTCTGGATGGGCAAGACCTTTTTGAAGACCACCGCCACGCTGTCCACCGGCCAGACCCAGCAGTTGACGCTGAACCCGCGCACCGTGCAGGTCAGCCTGGGCATGGCCTTGTAAACCGCCGCGCCCATCTGGCCTCCCGCGCCGACCTCGCCCCTGCGGCAGGTCGGCGTTTTTCATGGGGCCGGCTGGCTACACTGCAGGGCTGCGATCCACGCCCCACCCACCGTGTCTGCCCCCGTGACCTCCCCCCCTGCCGACCTGAGCGGCCACACGCCGATGATGCAGCAGTACCTGCGCATCAAGCTGGACCACCCCGCCACGCTGGTGTTCTACCGCATGGGCGATTTCTACGAGCTGTTCTATGCCGACGCCGAAAAGGCCGCCCGTCTGCTCGACATCACGCTGACCCGGCGCGGCCAGTCGGCCGGCGAGCCGGTGGTGATGTGTGGCGTGCCCTTTCATGCGCTGGAAGGCTACCTGGGCAAGCTGATTCGCCTGGGCGAATCGGTGGCCATTTGCGAGCAGGTGGGTGACGTGGCCACGTCCAAAGGCCCGGTGGAGCGCAAGGTGGTGCGGGTGGTGACACCCGGCACCGTGACCGACACCGAGTTGCTGAGCGACAAGACCGAATCGGTGCTGCTGGCGGTGCACCAGGGCGCCCGCAGCGCCAAGGCCAACGGCGTCGGCCTGGCCTGGCTCAGCGTCACCCAGGGCAGCCTGCGGCTCGCCGAATGTGCGCTCGACGAACTGCCGGCCTGGGTGGCCCGCATCGCGCCCAGCGAGCTGCTGCACGGCAGCGACGTCACCGCGGCCTTCGAGCAGACGCTCAAAGCCATCCGCCAGGGTACAGGCCTGCTGCTGACCGAGCGGCCGGGCTGGCAGTTCGACGCCGCCTTGGGCCAACGCAAGCTGCTCGAACAGCTGGGTGCGGCCAGCCTGGCCGCCTGGCAGGCCGAGGGCCTGACCCAGGCCCACGCCGCCAGCGCCGCGCTGTTGGCCTACGCAGAACACACCCAAGGCCGGGCGCTGTCGCACATCACCGGCCTGCAGGTGCAGCGGCGCGACGAGCTGATCGATTTGCCCACCACCACCCGGCGCAACCTGGAGCTGGTGCAAACGCTGCGCGGTGAAGACGCGCCCACGCTGTTCTCGCTGCTCGACAGCTGCATGACCGGCATGGGCAGCCGGCTGCTCAAGCAATGGCTGCTGGCCCCGCGGCGCGACCGCGGCGAGGCGCTGGCCCGGCTGGCCGCCATCGACGAGCTGCAGGGCCCGCAAGGTCAAGGGGCGTGGCATGGGTTGCGCGAGCGTCTCAAGGGCAGCAGCGATGTGGAGCGCATCACCGCCCGGCTGGCGCTGCGCCAGGTCAAACCACGCGAGCTGGTGGCGCTGGGCGACACGCTGCTCAAAGCCGAACACCTGTTGCAGCAGTCGCACTGGGACGCGCCCCTTCTGACGGAGCTGGCAGCGGCGCTGGTGCCACCGGCTGACGCGCTGGCCCTGCTGCGCCGCGCCCTGCTGGACGAGCCAGCCGCGCTGGTGCGCGACGGTGGCGTGATCGCGCACGGCTTTGACGCCGATTTGGACGAGCTGCGCGCCATCCAGACCAACTGCGACGGTTTTCTGCTCGACCTGGAAACCCGGGAGCGGGCCCGCACCGGCATTGCCAACCTGCGGGTGCAGTTCAACAAGGTGCACGGCTTCTACATCGAGGTCACCCAGGGCCAGGTCGACAAGGTGCCCAGCGATTACCGTCGCCGCCAGACCCTGAAGAACGCTGAGCGCTACATCACGCCGGAACTCAAGGCCTTTGAAGACAAGGCCTTGAGCGCACAAGACCGCGCGCTGGCCCGTGAGAAATGGCTGTACGAGCAACTGCTCGACCAGCTGCAGGCCCATGTGCCTCGGCTGGGCCGGCTGGCCACCGCGCTGGCCTCGCTGGACACGCTGTGTGCGCTGGCCGAGCGCAGCCTGACGCTGGGCTGGTGTGCGCCGCAGTTTGTGCGCGAGCCCTGCATCGACATCAGCGCCGGTCGGCACCCAGTGGTCGAGGCCCGCTTGGCCGAGTTGAGTGGCGGCAGCTTCATCCCCAACGACACGCGGCTGGGCCCCAAACAGCGCATGCAAGTCATCACCGGCCCCAACATGGGCGGCAAATCGACCTACATGCGCCAGGTGGCGCTGATCGCGTTGCTGGCCAGCATGGGCAGCCATGTGCCGGCGCGGGCCTGCCGGCTCGGGCCCATCGACGCCATCCACACCCGCATCGGTGCGGCCGACGACCTGGCCAATGCCCAGTCCACCTTCATGCTGGAGATGACCGAGGCGGCGCAAATCCTGCACAGCGCCAGCCCGCACAGCCTGGTGCTGATGGACGAGATCGGCCGCGGCACCTCCACCTTCGACGGCCTGGCGCTGGCCAGCGGCATCGCCGCCCATTTGCACGACAAGACCCAGGCCTTCACGCTGTTTGCCACCCATTACTTCGAACTCACCGAGTTTCCGGCCCAGCACCATGCGGCGGTCAACGTCCATGTCAGTGCGGCCGAGGCTGGCGCCGACATTGTTTTCCTGCACGAGATCCAGCCCGGACCGGCCAGCCGCAGCTATGGCATACAAGTTGCGAAGTTGGCTGGCATGCCCGCCGCCGTCCTCCACCACGCCCGCCATGCGCTGCAAGCGCTGGAGGCGCAGCAATCGGAAACCCGGGCCCAGGTGGATTTGTTCGCCGCCCCGGCCGAGGCCGACAGCCGCGGCCCCAGCGCGCTGGAGTCCGCGCTGACCCAGCTCAACCCCGACAGCCTGAGCCCGCGCGAAGCGCTGGACGCGCTGTACACCCTGCACAAGCTCCATGCGGCCTCGCGTTGAGACCGCATTCAACCACCCTGACCCACCATGACCTACTGCGTCGCCATCAAACTCAACGCCGGCCTTGTCTTCCTGTCGGACTCGCGCACCAATGCCGGCCTCGACCAGATCAGCAGCTTCCGCAAGATGATCGTCTACGAGAAGCCGCACGACCGCTTCATGGTGCTGCTGTCGGCCGGCAACCTGAGCATCTCGCAGTCCATCCGCGAGATCCTGCAGATCGAGCAACTGAAGGACCCCGAGGACGGCCCGCCCATCACCATCTGGAACGCCACCAGCATGTTCGACGCCGCCCGGGTGCTGGGCGCGGCGGTGCGACGGGTCTATGAACGCGACGCGGCCTCGCTGAAACAGGCAGGCGTGGAGTTCAACGTGTCCATGATCTTCGGTGGCCAGATCGCCGGCGAAGGCATGCGGCTGTTCCAGGTCTACTCGGCCGGCAACTTCATCGAGGCCACCTCGGAAACACCTTACTTCCAGGTCGGCGAATCCAAGTACGGCAAGCCGGTGCTCGACCGCGTCATCACCCCCGAGACACCGCTGGACGAGGCCGCCAAATGCGCGCTGGTGTCGATGGACTCGACGCTGAAGTCCAACCTGTCGGTGGGCCTGCCACTGGACATGGTGGTCTACGAGGCCAGCAGCTTCCACACCGACAAGGTCTTGTGCATCGACGAGAACAACCCCTATTTCCGCATGCTGCGCGGCAGCTGGGGCCAGAAGCTGCGCGAGGTGTTCGATGGCATCCAGCAGCCGGTCTGGGACGGCAGCCACACCGACACCCCGCTGATGGTGCAGTCCAGCCGGGCCCAGCCGCTGAAAAAAATCACCTCGCCGTCCGAAAAGCTGATCTGACTCTGCGGGCGATATGGGCTTGATCGTTTTTTCGCACGGCAACGGCTTTCCCGGCGCCACTTACAACACGCTGTTCAAGGCCTTGCGGGTACGCGGCTTCAAGCTGCGCGCCATTGACCGGTTGGGCCATGACCCGCGCTTTCCAGTCAGCAACAACTGGCCCCATCTGGTGCGCCAGGTGGCCGACTTTGCGGCCACCGAGATCGCCCGCGCCGGTGAGCCGGCCTGGCTGGTGGGCCATTCGCTGGGCGGCATGCTGAGCGCCATGGTGGCGGCCCGCCACCCGCAGACTGGCGCCGACGGCCTGGGCGGCCATGGCCTGGCCGGCGTGGTGCTGCTGGACTCGCCCATGGTGGGGGGCTGGCGCGCCACCGCGGTGAACATGGCCAAACGCACACCGCTGTTTGGCAGCATGACGCCGGGCGCGGTGAGCCGCAAACGCCGCCACCAATGGCCAGACCGCGATGCGGCGCTGGCCCATTTCGCCAGCAAGAAGGCCTTTGCCCGCTGGGACCCGCAAGCCCTGGTCGACTACATCGACCACGGCACCGAAGACCTGGACGGCAAACGGGTGCTGCGCTTTGACCGCGAGGTGGAAACCGCCATCTACAACACCCTGCCCGACCACCTGGACCGGCTCCTCAGCCGACACCCGCCGCGCTGTCCAGTCGCCTTTGTCGGCGGCTTGCAATCGGAAGAACTGCGCCAGGCTGGCCTGGCGCTGACCGAGAAAGTCACCCGCGGCCGCATGGCCATGCTGGATGGCAGCCATCTGTTCCCGATGGAAAAGCCGCTGGCCACCGCCGCCGCGGTGGAAGCCGCCATCCGCGGCATGCAGGGCTGAGCGCCGGTCGTCAGCGCAGGCGGTTGAGCCGCGATTCGATGGCCGCCAGCGTGATCGGACCGGCCACGCCGTCGGCCTTGAGCCCGGCCGCGGCCTGGAAACCGCGCACGGCACGGGCCGTGCCCGGCCCGTAACGGCCATCGACCTCCAGCACCGGGTCGGCACCGAGGTCGTTCAGCGCCTCCTGCAGCCAGGCCGTGTCCTTGCTGCGTTTGCCCGCCTGCCAGCTTTCCTCGGGCTGGGCGTCGGTGCGCAGCATCGGCCAGAGCCGGTCGAACCAGGACTGGCGGTCCTGGATGCCGTTGAAACCGCCATTGATGACGCGGGTGATGCCGTTCAGGTCGTTCAGGTCGGCCAGGCGGTTGAGCTTGCCCCGGGTCCATTCGTTGAGCGCCGGCTGCAGCGCATGTTCCGGCGTGGTGGCCAGGCTGGGGTCGCTCTCCAGGTCCAGGCCACTGAGCTCGCCCATGGTGCGGTGGTTGGCCCGGCCGGTGGTCTGCAGCAGGCCATTGCCGCGGAAAAGGAAACCGTCGCCCGGCTCGGTGTTGCCCAGCTCACGGGCCTTGCGGGGGTTGCCCAGGCCATAAACCCGCTCGGCAAAGGCCCGCTCGTTGAAGGCCAGCTGTTGTGCCTCTTCGGGCAAGACCTTGGCCGAATGCTGGTTGACACCAAACACCTCCAGGATGCGGGACGCGCTGTATTTCATGCTTTCCCGCAGCAAGGTCATGCCACCCGATTCATGCAGCACCTGGGCCAGAAAATGCGCCTGCCGCAGCGGCGTGTTGAGTTCGTGTTCGGCCAGCAGGGTGGCGTGTTCACCCAGCGCCTGCAGGTACTCGGGTCGCGCCTTGGAAGACAGTCGGCGCACCGCCGACACCAGATCGAGTGCCATGGGACCCTCCTCCCGGTCAAAACCACCCCCGCTGTGGTTTGCCTTCCGTGCGCCGGGGGTGCGGCACGGCCCACGCCCCGGATTGTGCGGAGCGGACCCCGGCTTGCAAACCCTCCGTTGGTTGGAGAACGGTGGCTCAGGCGGCCCAGGTCACCAGCCCGCTCCAGGCCGTGCCCAGCACCACCAGGCCGAAGGCGATGCGGTACCAGGCGAACGGCACAAAGCTGTGGCTGCCGATGTAACGCAACAGCCAGCGCACACACAGCCAGGCGCTGAGGAAAGAAAACACCAGGCCGACCGCGAACAACGGCACATCGGCCAGGCTCAGCAGCGCCCGCTCCTTGTACAGGCTGTAGGCGCCGGCGCCGATCAGCGTGGGAATGGCCAGGTAGAACGAAAAGTCGGTGGCGGCCTGGCGGCTCAGGCCCAGCAGCATGCCGCCGATGATGGTGGCGCCGCTGCGGCTGGTGCCGGGCACCATGGCCAGGCACTGCACCAGCCCGACCTTGAGCGCGTCCAGCGGCCCCATCTCGTCCACGCTGTGGATGCGGGTGGCAGCGGGCGGCCGGCGCTCGGCCCACAGGATGATCAGCCCCCCCACAATGAAGGTGCTGGCCACCACCACCGGGGTGAACAAATGGGCCTTGATGGCCTTGCCGAACAGCAGGCCCAGCACCACCGCCGGGATGAAGGCAATCAGCACGTTGAGCGCAAAACGCTGGGCCTGGCGCTCGCTGGGCAGGGCCACCAGCGTTTGCCGGATCTTCTGCCAGTAGACCAGGATCACCGCGAAGATGGCCCCGGTCTGGATGGCGATGTCGAACACCTTGGCCTTGTCATCGTCAAAACCCAGCAAGGCACCCGCCAGGATCAGATGCCCGGTGGACGACACCGGCAGGAACTCGGTCAAGCCCTCCACCACCCCCATCACCATGGCCTTGGCCAACAACACGATGTCCACACGCGCTCCTGAAAAAAGAGCGCGCATTATCGCTCCGGTGACCACTGCCGCCGCTTAACACGCCCGTCGTCTGCGGCCCGCTGGACGGTCTGGCCGGCCGTGAAAATGTCACATTCACGCGGGTTTTTCCCTAGGTTTGGTCTGGCATTCCGGCTGGTTTGGGGGGTGTTGTTCTTGGACAATCCTGTCAAGGCCAGGGGCCAAACTGAATACAAAGGTACTCAAGTGGGACAACGTGTCAATTCATTGCTCGTGCTGATTGGCCTCGGCTTGGCCTCCGGCGCCGCCATCGGTCAAACAAAAGAATACATTGTTCGTTTTGCCGAAAACAAGCTGCCGGCCGTGCGCAGCAAGCCGGCCGACGACCGCATCGCCACCCAAAGCCGGGCCTGGGGCTACCTCAAGCCCACCACGCTGACCGAGGTCTTGCGACTGGAAAAAACGCTGAACTTCACTGTGCGACAAGCCTACAGCACGGTGCTGAGCGGGTTTTCGGCCCACCTGACCCCGCAGCAGGTGACGGCGCTGCAGCAAGAGCCCTCGGTGGAAGCCATCGAAGAGGTCAGACCCACCCGCATCGCCCAGTTGTCGCTGCTGAACAACCTGGGGGGCCTGACCAACCTGTTGGGGGGGCTGTCCTTCGGCGGCGGCAAGCCCGGCCCCGCGCCCGGCGCTGACCCGTCGCAGGGCGACGAATCGGTCAACGTGCCGGTGCTGCAGACCCAGCCGGCACCCGCCGGACCCGCCCCCGAGCCGGTGCCCCAGGTGACGCCCTATGGCATCCGGGTGTCGGACGGCGTGAACAGCTGGACCGCCCCCGGCGACGGCAGGGGCAGCGTGGACATCCCCACCGCCTACGTGATCGACACCGGCGTGGGCAGCAGCGGCAACGAGCTGAACCTGGTCGGCCATGTGAATTTTTACGGTGGCAGCAACACCGACTGCAACGGCCATGGCACCCATGTGGCCGGCACCATCGGCGCGCGCGACAACGAATTCGACACCGTGGGCATGGCCCCCGGCGTCAAGCTGGTCGGGGTGAAAGTGCTGGGCTGTGACGGCACCGGCACCACCGCCATCGCCATCAAGGGCCTGGACTGGGTGGTGGCCAACGCCATGCGCCCGGCCGTGGCCAACATCAGCCTGACCTCCTCGCCCAGCAAGATGTTTGACGACGCGGTGCGCCGCGTGGCTGCCGCCGGCATCGTGATCTCGGTGTCGGCCGGCAACGAACGCACCGATGCCTGTACCGAATCGCCCACCCGGGTGGGCGGCAGCACCGAAGGCGTGCTGGTGGTGGCGGCCCACGACGAGAACTTTGCCGAGCCCGGCTTCAGCAACTACGGCCGCTGCGTCGACCTGTGGGCCCCCGGTGTCAATGTGGTCTCGACCCGCAACGGCGGTGGCCAGCTCATCCTGTCGGGCACCTCCATGGCCGCCCCGCACGTGACCGGCGCCGCCGCCGTGTACCGGGGCCGCTACCCCGATGCCTCGGCCGCCACCGTGTGGAGCTACCTCAAGAACACCGCGGTCACCACCAACCAGGCCAGCAAGGACGGCGCCAAGGTGCGCCGGCTGCGGGCAGACATCCAGTAAGACCCTCCCTCGGCCCTGCATCGCCCCGCCTTCCTGCACAGGAGCCGGGGCTTTGTTTTGCCGCTGGTGGACACGTTTCGACACAAGGCCTGGTCACATCCACCTGCGATACTGAAGCCTTGTTCATTTTGCGAGCTTGTCTGCCCATGTTTCGTCCCCTTGCTGCTGCCGCCACGCTGGCGGTGCTGGCCGGTTGTGCCGGTCCCAGTTCCATGGCTTTTGACGTCGAGGCCGCACCGGCCGCCATCAAGGTGCCCGCGGGTCACCGCATCGCGCTGGAAACCGTGGCCAGCGGCAAGATCACCTACGAATGCCGGCAGAAATACGAGCAGCCCAGCCAGTTTGAATGGGTGCAGCTGGCCCCCGACGCCACGCTGAACGACCGCAACGACCGCCTGGTTGGCAAGTACTACGGGCCGCCCGCCACCTGGGCCAACCTGGACGGCTCCAGCGTCACCGGCAGCCAGGTGGCCACCGCCCCCGGCACCCCGGGCAGCATTGCGCTGCAGCTGGTGAAAGCCAACAGTTCCAGCGGCAACGGCGCGTTCACCAACGTCAGCTACATCCAGCGCGTGGCCACCCGCCACGGCACGGTGCCGGCCGACACCTGCCATGCCCAGGCCAACGGCGCCAAGGCCGACGCGACCTACACCGCCGATTACATTTTCTGGAAGCCGCTCTGAAGCCAAGCTGACCGGCCCAGACGACAGCAAGGGCTGCAAGCGGTGAGCTTGCAGCCCTTTTTCATGGGGTCAGCGAAACGCGGGTTCAGCGGGCCCAGCGGCCGTCGTAATAACCACCCCGGTGATGGTGGTGGCCGCCGTAATAGGCGGGGGCCACATACACCGGCGCGGGCCGGTACACCACCTGGGCCGGCCGGGCGTAGTACACCGGCGCCGGCTGGTAATAAACCGGGGCTGGCGAGTAAACCACCGGCGGCGGCGCGTAGTACACCGGGGCCACGTAGGCCGGCGCGTAATTGCCCACCGTCACGCCCACGCCGGGTGCGGCAATGCCGATGGAAAAGGCCACGTCACTGCGGGCCTGGGCGGCACTGGCGCCCATCAGGGCAGCGCCTGCCACCGCGGCGGTGGCGGCAAAAGCAGCAAATTTGCGAACGGTCATGTCAATCTCCTGGGTTGGCCCATGGGGGCGACAAGCCTGACACACCGGCGGTGTTTCGGGCCTTGGTGAGGAATTAACGCACCGGCACCCGTTTTCGATGCCATGGCGGCGGTGAAAGTTGGTTGCCAGAGGTAACAGACCCGACGGCTAAAACCGCCAGCGCGCCATCGGCTGCTCCACCCAGCGGTGAAACGCCGCCCCGGCCAGGTTGCTCAAGCCCCAGGACAGCAGCAGCCCCGCCGCCTGCCAGGCCGGCTCGGCCGGCACAAACACCGCAAACACCGCGTTCACCAGCAGCGCCACCGGGAAATTGAGCAGAAACACCGCGTAGGAGATGTTGCCCAGCCAGGCCAGCAGCCGGCTGCGTGGCCAGGTCAACGCCCAGCCCATGCCATGCCCCAGCGCCAGCAGCACCGCCACCGCCAGCGCCACCGCCAGGCGGCTGCGGAAGTCCAGCGCCAGCGCGGCCAGAGCCACCCCGCCCACCAGCAAGCCCCAGCGCCAGTGCAAGGTCCGGCTGGCCACCCACCAGGCCGCTGCGCCCAGGGCGTAGCTGCCAAAGAAATACAGTGCCAGGGCGTCCAGCGACACCAGGCGGTTGAACCAGACCATGGACGCCACGGCCATGGCCAGCACCAGCGCCACCCCCAGCGCCCGGGTGCCCGCCTCGCCCCAGCCCCAGCGGGCGCCCAGCTGGCGGGCCAGCCACAACAACCCCAGCAGCAAGGCGAAGGCCTGGAAATCGATGGCCACGTACCAGACCCCGGCCGACAAGGCCTCCTGGCCCAGCAGGTCCTGCAACAGCATCAGGTGGGACAGCAGTTGCACCAGCGTGGGGGCCGCCGGCGTCACCTCATGGGTGTGCAGGCTGCGCACCAGCGCCGAGGCCAGCACCGCCAGCAGCAGCGCCACCGCATAGGGCAGGACCAGCTTGAGGTAGCGCCGACGCAAGGTGGCCCCGGGTGCGGTGCTCACCAACCGGCCCATGGGCGCCAGGCTGCGCGCCGCCAGAAAGCCGCCAATCGCCAGAAACACCGCCACCGCCAGCCGACCGTATTGGCTGAACCAGGCCATCAACCCCGGCGCCAGTGGCTCGGCCAGGTCAGACATCGGGCCGTAAAACGCCAGGTGGTGCAGCACGATGAGCTGCGACGCCACCGCCTTCAGCGCGTCGATCAGCGCAAAGCGGGGGCTGGCAGTGGGTGACGGGGGGGCAGACATCGGCAAACGGAGGTGGGGGCCGGGCACGGGCCGCCGGTGCGGGCAAAGGCGCGGATGTTACCCGCTCTGCCCCCGCCTTGCTGACGCCCCCGCTACAACCACTGTGGTGAACAGGCTGCAATCGGGCCTGGACGAGCCACCGCCGCCAGCCCCACGGCGCGGGATGGCATGGCCCCCTCATAGAATGAACGGCATGAGCGCCCCCACCTCCACCGACAACAAAGAACCCCCCAGCAAGCCGAGCAACTTTCTGCGCCAGATCATTGAGCACGACCTGGCATCGGGCGCCTACGCCAGCCGCCGCTGGGCCGGCAGCCCAGGTGACGCCGCCCACCACGCCGCCGGCCAGCCCGACCCGGCCAAAATCCGCACCCGTTTCCCGCCCGAGCCCAACGGCTACCTGCACGTGGGCCACGCCAAAAGCATCTGCCTGAACTTTGGCCTGGCGCGCGACTACGGCGGCGTGTGCCACATGCGCTTTGACGACACCAACCCCGAGAAGGAAGACACCGAGTACGTCAATTCCATCCTGGACGCGGTGCAGTGGTTGGGCTTTGGCTGGGATGCCCACGGCACCAGTCACCTCTACCAAGCCAGCGACTACTTCGACTTCATGTACCGCGCGGCCGAGCACCTGATCGAGGCCGGCCACGCCTATGTGGACGAACAAACCGCCGAAGAAATACGCGTCAACCGCGGCGACTTCGGCAAACCCGGGGTGGACAGCCCCTTCCGCAACCGCAGCCCGGCCGAGAACCTGGCCCGCTTCCGCGCCATGCGTGCCGGCGAACTGGCCGACGGTGCCGCCGTGCTGCGCGCCAAGATCGACATGGCCTCGCCCAACATCAACCTGCGCGACCCGGCCATCTACCGCATCCGCCGCGCCACCCACCACAACACCGGCGACCAATGGTGCATCTACCCGATGTACACCTTTGCCCACCCGATCGAGGACGCGCTGGAGCAAATCACCCACAGCATCTGCACGCTGGAATTTGAAGATCAGCGCCCGTTTTATGACTGGTTGCTCGACCGGCTCTGCGAAGGCGGCCTGCTGGCCCAGCCCCACCCCCGTCAGTACGAGTTTGCGCGGCTCAACCTCACCTACGTGATCACCAGCAAACGCAAGCTGGCGCAGTTGGTGAACCAGGGCCATGTGAGCGGCTGGGACGACCCCCGCATGCCCACCATCGTGGGCCTGCGCCGGCGCGGCTACACACCCGAAGCCATCCAGCTGTTTGCCGAACGCATTGGCGTCACCAAATCCGACAGCTGGATCGACTACAGCACGCTGGAAGGCTGTTTGCGCGAAACCCTGGACGTCAGCGCCCCGCGTGCCATGGCAGTGCTGGACCCGGTCAAGTTGGTCATCACCAACTGGGACGCCTTGCATGGTGCCGGCACGTTGGACACCTGTGGCGCCCCGGTCCACCCCCACCTGCCCGAGCTGGGACGCCGCAGCTTCAGCTTTGGCAAGGAGCTTTGGATGGAGCGCAGCGACTATGAAGAGCTGCCGCCCAAGGGCTACAACCGCCTGTACCCTGGCAACAAGGTGCGGTTGAAATACGGCCATGTGATCACCTGCACCGGCGCGCTGAAAGACGCCAGCGGCGTGGTGACCGAGGTCCACGCCGAACTGGTGCTCGACACCAAGAGCGGCACCCCCGGCAGCGATGCGGTCAAGGTCAAAGGGGTCATCACCTGGGTGGGCGTGGCCGACGCCCTGCCGGCCGAGGTGCGGCTGTACGACCGCCTGTTCAGCGTGCCCCACCCCGACACCACCGACAAGGACTTTCTGGAAGAGCTCAACCCTGACAGCCTGAAGACCGTCGCGGCTTATGTCGAGCCCTCACTGGCCAGCGTCCAGGGGGATGCCCGCTTCCAGTTCGAGCGCCACGGTTACTTTGTGACCGACCGCAAGGACCATGGCGCGGGCCAGTTGGTGTTCAACCGGGTGACGGGTTTGAAGGACAGCTGGGGCAAGTAAACCATGCCCGTCGGCATGGGGAACCGTGGGCCTGGTGGCGGCAGCGTACGTGGCACAAGCGGTTTTGGATTTCTCCCACCGCGCGCCGGGCCCATGTGAATGCCCCTCACCCATTTGTAAGATTTTGCGTATCGTCCACGACTGTGATTCTGTGACAGATGCGCCGAGGGACAGGCCCGCGGTGCGTGCGTTTCAACCCGAGGAGCTCCCATGAACAAACTGATTCTCACCGCTGTGGCCATGGCCACCATCGCCTTCATCTCCGGCTGCGCCACCGCGCCCGCTGGCCCTGCCCCGGTGGACCCGAACACCATGGTCAACCAGTTCGAGGCCACCTTCGGCAAGTTCGAGGGCTACCGCCGTTCGGGCGCCAAGGGCATCTGCGCCACCGGCGAATTCGTCGGCTCGGCCGAGGCCCGCGCCCTGTCCACCGCCTCGGCCTTCAGCGGCAAGCCGGTGCCGGTGGTGGTGCGCTTCTCGGTGGGCGGCGCCAACCCCAAGGTGGCCGACAACGGCAAGACCCAGCGCAACATGGCGCTGCAGTTCAATCTGCCCGACGGTGAAACCTGGCTGATGGGCAACATCAACGCCCCGGTGTTCGGCGCATCCAGCCCCCAGCAGTTCCTGGGCCGCGTGGCCTCGCTGCAGCCCGATCCCGCCACCAAAATGGCCGACCCGGCCAAGGTCAAGGCCTTTGCGGACGCGAATCCCGAGGTGCTGCTGCAGGGCAAGTATTTCGCCTCCCAGCCGGTGCCGGCCAGCTATGCCGCGATCAACTACTGGGGTGTGCACGCTTATGGCTTCGTCAACGCCAAGGGCGACAAGCAGTTTGGCAAGTGGATTTTCGAACCGGTGGGCGGCGTGCAAGGCCTGACCGACGACGAAGCCAAGGCCAAGGGCGCCAACTTCCTGTTTGACGACCTGCGCCAGCGCGTGAAAGACGGCAAGGTGGCCTTCAACTTCAACCTGGAACTGGCCCAGGCCGGTGACAAGCTCGACAGCGCCACCGTGCCACTGCCCGCCGGCCGCCAGAAGGTCAACCTGGGCCAGCTCAAGGTGACCTCGGTGTCGGCAGACGCTGGCGGCGCCTGCCTGACCATCAACTTCAACCCCATGGTCATGCCCAAGGGCATGGAGCCCTCGGCCGACCCGATGTTGGCCGCACGTGCCGCGCCCTACGGCGTGTCATTGGGTCGCCGCGTCAGCGAAGGCGCCAAGCAGCAATGAGTTGATGCCCGTTGAGGGCTGGTGATGCGGGCCAGCCGCATCACACCCCTCAGCCCAAGGCCCCGGTCGTTCACCGACACCGAGCGGCTGCCTCCCTTGCGGGAGGCAGCCGCTCTTTTTTTACCGGTAGGCGGGGTAGTTGGGTGAAGGCATGGGCTGGGGCGCTGGGTAGGCCGCGCCCACCGGCTGGGGGCCGTTGATCACCGGCGTGATCTGGATCGCCAGGCTGGTTCCGGGGTCATAGGGCATCTCGACCTGGTAGGTTTTGCCGGCGTACTCGTAGGTCACCTGGTAGCCACGCACCCGGGTCTCCACCACGTTCTCGTTGGTGCAACGCTGCACCACGTCGGTTCTGGGGGTGCTCGGGCTTTCGATGCTGTTGCCCAGCACCGCGCCGCCAATCAGGCCGATGGCGGTGGCCGCCGCGCGGCCGTTGCCATGGCCGATCTGGTTGCCCACCGCGCCACCGGCCACCGCACCGATGGCGGCGCCGGCGCCGCTGGTGCGGCCAGGACTGGTGACGGCCTCGTCCCGGCAGACACGCCGCGGCACGGACACCTGCTCTTGCAGCACGACCTTGTTGACCACCCGGGCCATTTCGGTGGCGTGGGCCGGGGACAGCGCGGCAGCCGTCAAGGCAGTCAGGGCCAGGAGTGTTTTTTGCATGGGTGTGTGGTTTCGCATGGGATGTGAAAGGTGGTTCAGCGCATCAGGCCAACGGGGCCTGCCATGCTGTTTGGATCAATGTAGGGCCGCTTGGTTTCCGGCCGATGCCTGCGGCGTAACCACATGCATCACAGCGCCGACTCGCAGCGTCAGCGGTAAAAAGCCTCGACCTTGCCTTTGAGCGTGATCAGCAGCGGCTTGCCCTTGCGGTCCACGGTTTTGCCGGCCGGCACCTTGACCCAGCCTTCGCTGACGCAGTATTCCTCCACGTCAAAACGCTCCTTGTCGTTGAAGCGGATGCCGATGTCGTGCTCGAACACGGCGGCCAGGTGGAATTTGCTGCGCGCGTCCACTGACAGGCGGTCGGGCAAGGCGGGGCGGTCGGTGGTGGTGGTGGTGGTGGTGGTGGTGGTGGTTTGGGAGGTGTCGGTCATGGAAAGTTCTCAAATCAATTCAACAACGCCGATTTTCGGCGAGTTCAGTCCTCGCATTCGTCGTCCACCGGTTTGCGCTTGCTGGAACGGGCGGCTTTTTTGGCCTCGCGCTCGGCGTCTGCGGCCAAACCGGCGGCCAACCAGGCGGCGTACTCGTCGGGCGATTCCAGCGTGATGCGGCCCAGGATGGCGGTGCGGAACTCGGTGAGCAAGATCTCGGCGGCCTTTTGCAGGTTGACCCGGCCCTTGCCCAGCAGCGCGCCGCGTTTGGCGCCAATGGCCGTCAGCACCGCGTCGTCGGTCATCTGGGCCACGCCGCTGAGCTTGTAGCGGGCTTCCAGCCGCTCGGGGTAGCCCAACCGCAGCCGGGCCAGCAGCTCCAGTGCCACCTCCTCGTCGTCGTAGGCGTTGCGGCCCACCGCGCCGCTGGCCGCCAGGTGGAAGCCGCTTTGCGCCACACCGATGCGCGGCCACAGCAGGCCGGGCGTGTCCCACAGGTAAAAATCATCGGCCAGCACGATGCGCTGCTCCAGCTTGGTGATGCCGGCCTCGTCACCGGTTTTGGCCTGGCGCTTGTTGCTCAGCGCGTTGATCAGCGTGGACTTGCCCACGTTGGGCACGCCACAAATCAGCACCCGCATGGGTTTGGCCATGCCACCACGGCCGGGTGACAGCGCCTGGCACAGCGTGGCCAACTTTTGCACCGCCGCGCCGTCGGTGGCCTGCAGCGCCAGCGCCCGGGTGTCGGGCTGGGCGTTGTAGTGGGCCAGCCAGACCTCGGTGAGCGCGGGGTCGGCCACGTCCTGCTTGTTGAGGATTTTCAGCGTGGGCTTGTGGCCGGTGAGCTCGGCCAGCAGCGGGTTGGCGCTGGAGCCGGGCAAACGGGCGTCCAGCACCTCGATGACGACGTCGATGTCCTTCACCCGCTCGGCAATGGCTTTGCGGGTCAGGTGCATGTGTCCGGGGAACCACTGGATGGCCATGGTCAGGTCGGCCGTTGGGTGTTGTGCATGGCCGGGATGCTAACGCCTGCCGACCGGTCCGCCGAGAAATGGCCTGGCGCACAAGGTCTACAGTGGAGGCCATGACCCTCGTGCGCCCACCCTTCCCCACCCGCCGTCAGGCACTGGCCAGCGCCGGTCAGGCCGTGCTGGCACTGTGCGCCGGCGGTTTGCCGCCGGCCCGGGCACAGGGTGGCTACACACTCACCGAGGCCCAGATGCAGGCCACGCTGGCACAGCGCTTCCCGCTTCGCTACCCGGTGGCCGGTTTGCTGGAACTGCAGGTGGGCCAGCCCCGGCTGCGGCTGTTGCCCGACATCAACCGCCTGGGGCTGCAGCTGGGCCTGTTGGCCGGTGGACCGGCATTGGCGCGGACTTATCCCGGCCTGGCCGACCTGGTGTTTGCCCTGCGTTACGAGCCGCGCGACCAGACGCTGCGGGCCCACCAGATCGAGCTGCGCAGCCTGCGGCTAGAGGGGCTGGCGCCGGCCGCGGCCGAGCTGCTGCAGGCCACCCTGCCCGGCCTGGTGCGCGACGCGCTGCTGGAAGTGGTGGTGCACCGGCTGCGGCCACAAGACCTGGCACTGTCCGATGGGCTGGGCCTGCGGCCCGACACATTGACCGTCACCGCCGATGGCGTGGTGGTCGGCTTTACCGCCAAGGGGGCCGAGGCGCCGGCCCGCTGAGGCCCAGCCCGCGTTTCAGCGCGCCTGGCCGGCCTCGACCAGCTTGACCAGCGTCAGCAGCACCCGGTTGGCCGGTGTGGGCACGCCCAGGGCCTCGCCGCGGCGCACCACATGGCCGTTGAGGTGGTCGATCTCGCTGGGTTTGCCGCGCATCAGGTCTTGTGCGGTGGACGAGAACTGGCCGGGCATGGTCTCGGCGATGCGGCGCACCGCCGCGTCCACATCGGGCGGCAGCGTCACGCCGTCGGCCTGGGCCACGGCCCGGCATTCGGCCACCACGTCACGCATCACCTCTTTGACCCCCGGGGCCCGCACCAGCGGCCCATAAGGTTGGCGCGCCAGTGCCGACAAGGCGTTGTAGGCGCAGTTCAGGATCAGCTTGGCCCACAGCGCCCCACGTACATTGGCCGACACCTCGGTGGGCACACCGGCCGCGATGAAATGGCGGGCCACCGCGTCGCTGGCGGGGCCGGGCTCGATCAGCAGTTCGCCCCGCCCGTGGTGAAGCACATGGCCGGGGCCGGCCATCTCGGTGGCCACGTAGACCACCGCCGCGGCCACGGTGTGCTCGGGCAGCACGCGGCGCAGGCGCTCGGCGTTGTCTACCCCGTTTTGCAGCGTCAGCACCAGCGTGCTGGGCTTCAGGTGGGGCCGCAGCTGCGCACCGGCCGCCTCGGTGTCGGGCGATTTGACGCAGAACAGCAGCAGGTCGGCGTTCTGGGCGGCGCTGGCCTCGGTGCTGGCGGCCAGGGCCAGATGTTCGTCAAAGGCCTGGGTCTGCAGTCGCAGGCCCTGCTGCCGCACTGCATCCACATGGGCTGGCCGGCCAATCAGCGTCACCGCATGGCCGGCGCGGGCCAGCATGCCGCCGTAAAAGCCGCCCACGGCGCCCGCACCCATCACGGCAACGTTGAGCAAAGCGGACATGGCGAGGGCTCCAGGAAATTTGCCGGCATTCTAGGGCGAGGGCCGATCATTTAACTTTTCAATTAGACCGATTGGTTCATTTGTCTTTTTAATTACCCGGGCTAACCCTATGATTCACACCCTGCGACACCCGTGCGCAGCCTGTTCAACCATCGCCAGAAGAGAGAAAACCATGTCTTTGATCAACACCCAGGTTCAACCGTTCAAGGCCCAGGCCTTCCACAACGGCAAGTTCATCGAAGTCACCGAGCAGTCGCTCAAGGGCCGCTGGTCCACGCTGATTTTCATGCCCGCCGCTTTCACCTTCAACTGCCCGACCGAAGTGGAAGACGCAGCCGACCACTACGAGTCCTTCCAGAAACTGGGTGCCGAGGTCTACATCGTCACCACCGACACCCATTTCGCCCACAAGGTGTGGCACGAAACCTCGCCCGCCGTGGGCAAGGCCCAGTTCCCGCTGGTGGGTGACCCCACTCACCAGCTGACCCGCGCTTTTGGCGTGCACATCGAAGAAGAAGGCCTGGCCCTGCGCGGCACCTTCGTGATCAACCCCGACGGCGTGATCAAGACCGCTGAAGTGCATGACAACGCCATCGCCCGCGACGTCAAGGAAACCCTGCGCAAGCTGAAAGCCGCCCAGTACGTGGCCAAGAACCCCGGCCAGGTGTGCCCCGCCAAGTGGAACGACGGCGCCAAGACCCTGACCCCGTCGCTGGACCTGGTCGGCAAGATCTAACTCTGCCAACGCCGGTGGCCCTGGCCACCGGCCGCGCGAGCCGCGCTGCCAGCCCCTTGGTCCAGGGGGCTGCCAACCCGGTTTGACCGTTCAGCACAACTCGAACAAAAGGACTCCCCATGCTCGACGACAGCCTCAAGACCCAACTCAAGGCCTACCTGGAACGGGTGCAACACCCGGTGGAACTGGTGGCCTCGCTCGACGACCGCCCGGCCTCGGCCGAGATGCGTGCACTGCTGGAAGACATCGCCAGCCTGTCGGACAAGGTCACGGCCCGGTTTGACGGCCAGGACGCCCGCCGCCCCTCGTTCCAGATCAGCCGCGTGGGCGCCGACATGGGCGTGCGTTTTGCCGCCATCCCCATGGGCCACGAGTTCACCTCGCTGGTGCTGGCGCTGCTGCAGGCCGGCGGCCACCCACCCAAGGTCGACGCCGAGGTGATCGAACAGGTCAAGGCGCTGGACGCCGACCTGGTGTTTGAAACCTACATGTCTTTGACCTGCCACAACTGCCCGGACGTGGTGCAGGCGCTGAACCTGATGGCGGTGCTGAACCCGCGCATCCGCCATGTGGCGGTGGACGGCGGCCTGTTCCAGGCCGAGGTGGACGCGCGCCAGATCATGGCCGTGCCGGCCATCATCTTGAACGGCCAGCCCTTCGGCTCGGGTCGCATGGAACTGAGCGAGATTCTGGCCAAGGTGGACACCGGTGCGGCCGCCCGCGACGCCGCCAAGCTGGGCCAGAAAGACGCCTTCGACATGTTGATCGTCGGTGGTGGCCCGGCCGGCGCTGCCGCGGCGGTGTACGCCGCCCGCAAGGGCATTCGCACCGGCATCGTGGCCGAGCGCTTCGGTGGCCAGACCCTGGACACGCTGGGCATTGAGAACTTCATCTCGGTGACCGAGACCGAAGGCCCGAAATTCGCTGCCGCCCTTGAGGCCCATGTGCGCGCCTACGAGGTCGACATCATGAACGGCCAGCGGGTCGAGGCCTTGCTGCCGGCCACCCAGCCCGGCGGCCTGGCCACCGTGCGGCTGGCCAATGGCGCCGAGCTGCAGGCCCGCTCGGTGGTGCTGTCCACCGGTGCGCGCTGGCGCAACGTCAACGTGCCCGGCGAGCAGGAGTACAAAAACAAGGGCGTGGCCTATTGCCCGCACTGCGACGGCCCGCTGTTCAAGGGCAAACGGGTGGCGGTGATCGGCGGCGGCAACTCCGGTGTTGAAGCGGCCATTGACCTGGCCGGCGTGGTGGCCCATGTGACGCTGGTGGAGTTTGCCGACCAGCTGAAGGCCGACGCGGTGCTGGTGAGCAAGCTCAAGAGCCTGCCCAACGTGAGCATCCACACCAACGCCCAGACGACCGAGATCACCGGCGACGGCCAAAAGGTCAACGGCCTGCGCTACAAGGACCGCGTGAGTGGCAGCGAACACAGCGTGGAACTGGCCGGTGTGTTTGTGCAGATCGGCCTGGTGCCCAACACCGAATGGCTCAAGGGCACGGTGGAATTGTCCAGGTACGGCGAGATCGTCATCGACGCCAAATGCGCCACCAATGTGACGGGCGTGTTTGCCGCCGGTGACGTGACCACCGTCCCGTTCAAGCAAATCATCATCGCCGCCGGCGAAGGCGCCAAGGCCGCGCTGTCGGCCTTTGACCACCTGATCCGCAGCCCTGTGGCTGCCGTGGTCAACAGCGCGCCCGCGGAACTGGCCGAGATGACCTGACCTCACCGCCGACCGCCCATGAAAAAGGGCTGGTGGTCTCACCGACCACCAGCCCTTTGGGCTTTCAGATTCGCATCAGAACGGGTTGATGGTCTTGTTGCGGGTGTAACTCATGTAGCCGATGCTGGCGCCGGCACGCAGGCCCACACCCAGGCGGATCGGGGCCAGGATGATGTTGCCGCGCTGCTGGTAGTTGATGCCCACGCCACCCACGTAGTAGAAGCTGCCGTCCACCGAAGGGAAGCGCTTGAACAGCTGCTCGGGGTTGGTCATGTGGTAAACCAGCACAAACACCTTGGAGGCATTGCCGCCCACGTCAAAGCCGATCGACGGGCCCTGCCAGTACACCTTGCGGTTGCCGCCGGCCTTCAGCTGCAGCGTGCCGTTGCCGTAACGCAGGCCCACCGTCAGCGCACCGCTGGCCTCTTCGCCCTTGATGTAGCCGGTGGGTCGGCCATGCTCCTTGAACGCCTTCTCGATCACCGTGGCCAGGCCCTCGGTGGTGGCCCCGAAGAACTCGGTCGCGTCCTTGAGGATGGAGTCCTGGTCGTAGGTGTTCTTGTCGGTCGGCTTGGCGGCCGGCGCAGGGTCGGCAGCCAGTGCCGGCAGGGCCACCACGGACGCGGCCATCAGCGCGGCCCGCAGGCTCGCACGCCGACCCTGGCTGGGCTCGTCGGAGGGGGAAATCGATGGAATCGGGTGTGGCATGGAAGCTCCTTTTTTGGTTTTTGCCGTTCGCCGATCCAAGGTGTGGAGGCAAACGGCCGATCCATTCTGTCACCGTTCGGTGAAGTACAGGTCAAGCGATGCAACAGACGGCAGCCCCCCGGGCCGCACCGCACCTCGGGCGCTATCATGGTCCCATGCTGAGCCGGGCCACCGTGGCGTACCGGCCTGTTTCTGAGGACGTCCCCATGAAATCGCTCTCCCTCTGTCTGGCCGCTGTGTTGGGCCTTGGTGCGCTCGCCACCCTGCCCGCCCACGCCACCTCGACCACCGCCTCGTCGCTGTCGGACAGCATCGCCGCCTCGGTGGGCAGCATCTCGGACTCGCTCCGCGGCATCAGCAACAGCTCGGGCCGCGTGGTGGGTGCGGCCGAGGGCGACTACCGGGTGGTGGAAGTGGCCGCGGCCGACGAGGCCGGCCTGGTGCGCATGGTGCTGGCGCCGATGGACCCGCAGGCCGCGCAAAATGCCGACGCCCACTTTGCCTTGCTGCTGCCGCAAAAGGCCTTTGACGCCAGCGGCCTGGCCGCCGACGGCACGGTGCAGGTCAAGCACCGGCCCTACGGTCTGGAGTTTGCCAATGGCCAGACCCGCCAGGCCTTCTTTCTCGCGATGACCGAAGACTGGTACCGCGAACTGCCCAGCCACGCCGTCAGCCTCTGAGCCCGCGCGCCCTGCCCCTGGCGGCCCTGCTGCTGGCCGGCGCCAGCGCCGCACAGGCCGGCGCTGTCCAGTTCTGCAGCCGCGACGCCCGCCTGACACCGGCCCAGCAGGACCGGCTGTTCCGCTTTGGCGCGGCCATCAAGGCCGAACTGGAGGCCTCGGGCCGGGTGCTGGCCATCGTTTCGCGCTCCGGCACCGACCTCGACCGTTTTGGCGTGCGTTACTCGCACTCCGGCATCGCACTCAAGAACAGCCCCAACATCCCCTGGTCGGTGCGCCAGCTGTACTACGCCTGCGACGAAGGCCAGCCCCGGCTCTACGACCAGGGCTTGTCGGGCTTTGTGCTGGGGGGCTCCGAGACCGATCGCGGCCATGCGGCGCTGTTGCTGCTGCCGCCAGACCAGGAACAGGCGCTGGAGCGGGTGGCGCTGAACAACCCGCTGGCCTTGCAGCTGCTGGGCGGCCGCTACAGCGCCAACGCCTACCCCTACAGCACCACCTACCAGAACTGCAACCAGTGGACCGCCGAGCTGCTGGCCACCGCCTGGGGCTGGCCGGCCGACGCCACCCCTGCCGAACACCCACGCAGCGAGGCCCAGCGCTGGCTGATCGAGCAGGGCTACCGGCCCACGGTGTTCGAGGCTGGCAACCCGTTGATGCTGGCCATCAGCACCTGGGTGCCGCTGCTGCACAGCGACGACCACCCGCCCGAAGAGCTGGCGCGCTTCCGCTACCAGGTCAGCATGCCGGCCGCGGTGGAAGAACTGGTGCAACGCACCGTGCCCGGCACCCGCCGGGTGGAGCTGTGCCACACCCGCCAGCACATCGTGGTGCGGCGGGACGGACCGCCGCTGGCCGACGGCTGTGTGCCCGAGCCGGGCGACACCGTGCTACCGCTCGACTGAGGCCCTCCGGCCGGCGTGGCACAGTGGGGCCCCAGGCCCTCGAAAAACGGAGACACCATGACGCTGCGCCCTTCACACCTGCTGGCCCCGCTGCTACTGGCCGGCGGCCTGGCCCTGAGCCTGCCTGCGCTGGCCTGGGACATGGTTGGCAGCAAAACGCTGAGCCTGGTGGGCCGCGACGGCCGGGCCACCGCCATCGGACAGGTCGAGTTCAGCCCGCAGAACGGACGCACTGACTTTCGTGTGGTGATGGACCACGCGGTGGTGAAAGACTATTTTTTGTCGATGCGGGAGTTCAAATGCCTGGCCGGTGGCCCCGAGGTGCAATGCCATGTGCCCTACCCGTACAAGAACCCGGCCAGCGTGACGGCCGACGACCTGGCCTGGCTGGAACACGCGCTGCTGTTCTTCTTCAAGCAACCCACCGACTTCGGCGCCAAGCTGTGGAACGGTGTGTACTACCGGCTGGCCATCACGCCACAAGGCCTGGTGGGCACGCCGCAGGCGATTGACCTGAACGCCATCGGCGCGCCGCCGGCACAGGCCGATCTGCCGCCTTATGGCGCGGCCGAGCGCAGCGACATTCCGGCCGGCGCACGATGGTTTGGCCAGTTGCTGATTCAGTGAGGCGTTGGGCACGGTGTCGCGTAACATCGAAGCCCTTGGGGCCGCATGCGTGGCTCCTTCCACCAGGAGCACCCCATGGCCAAAGGCGAACAGCGCAGCAACAAGATGGAAAAAAAACCCAAAAAGGACACCTCGGCGCCCAAGCCCCTGGTGTCAGACCGCCCCACACCACCGGTGACGGCGGTGGTGCCGCGCGGCAAGCTCAAGACCAAGTGAGGGCCGGGCTAGACGCGGCCCTCTAGCGTTTTGGCTGCCATTAGGGCCCGCCCACTAGTGCAAGCGGACAGAATTTCCCCATCCACATTGAACCCAAGGAAATCACCATGTCCGCTCCCCAACTCTCCACCGTCACCGTTGACCTGATCGAGTCCTACGGCAACACCGCCAAGAACGTCATCCTGGCCTACCGCACCGGCGGCGAGCGCCTGGTCGGCTATGTGGAAACCCGCTGGGAAAAGGCGCTGAACCAGTCGCGCCCCCAACTCGCCGACGAAGTGGCCAGCAACGCATCGGCCGCGCAAAAGGTGTTCGGCTCCTACTACGTCAAGGGCATCACGCTGACCGCCGACGGCGCCGACGCGGTGGTCAACAACGTGGTCCGCCTGGCTGGCCGTGGTGTCGCCCAGGTCGCAGCCAACGCCCATCTGCTGGAAGAAAAAACCGGCGTCACCGCGCTCAACCTGCTGGCCCAGGCTGCCATCCCGGCCGCCGTGGCCGCCACCCAGCTGGCTGGCCAGATTGAGCAAAAGTCGGCCCAGCTGGTGAACCGCGTCGCCGGCAGCACCAGCAAGGCCTCGGTGGCCGGCGTCAAGCGCGCTTCGGCTTTCAAGAAGGCCCGCGCCCGCAAGGCCAGCTGAGTCGCCGACCGGTCAGACCCGGCCCTGGCACTGCCCGGGGCCGGTGGCACAATCAATCCAACAGAACAACCAACAACCGCCGCGGAGACAAGCATGGCCATCACTGTCAAGATCGAACTGGGTTACGAGTTTGCCGTCAAGGCCAAGGCCGCCGACGTGTTTGCATTGCTGAGCGACGTGCCGGCCTCGGTGGCCCACTTCCCCAAGGTCGAAGAATTGAAGGACCTGGGCGACGGTGTCTACGAGTGGAACATGGAAAAGGTTGGCACGGCCCAGGTCAACATCCAGACCGTGTACGCCAGCAAATACGTCAGCAACAAGGCCAAGGGCACGGTGGTCTGGACCCCGGTCAAGGGCGTGGGCAACGCGCTGGTCGGCGGCAGCTGGACCATCACCGACAACAAAACCTCCACCGGTCTGGTGTTGTCCATCGAAGGCACGGTCGACGTGCCACTGCCCGGCCTGATGAAGATGGTCGTGGCCCCGGTGGTCGAGGCCGAATTCGAGAAACTGGTCGACAAATACGTCGCCAACCTGGTGAAGAAGTTCGGCGGCGAAGCCTGAACCACCGGCACGGCCGGTCACCAGCCCTCCCATGGAGCTGAGCTCCGACATCGTCACCACCCCACCGCTGGACGCGGCCTCCATCGTGCTGTTGCGCGATGGGGAGGCCGGTCTGGAGGTGTTTCTGATGCGCCGCCACGGCGACTCGCGGGTGCTGGCCAATGCCTATGTGTTTCCCGGCGGCAAGGTCGATGCGGCCGACGCCACGCTGAACCCCACCCACCACCTCGACCAGGCGCCCGAAGCCCTGCACGCGGCGCTCTACGAGCCAGCCCTGCCGGTCACCACCGCCACCAGCTTGTATGTGGCGGCGGTGCGCGAGGTCTTCGAAGAGTCCGGTGTCTTGTTCGCCCACACCGTCGACCATGCCGCGCCCGACCTGACAAAAGCCCAGGCCCGGCTGCGCGACGGCATGGGCTTCGGCACGCTGCTGGCCGACATGGGCTTGCGGCTGCAGACCCGGGCGATGGCGCCCTGGTCGCGCTGGGTCACGCCGCGCATGCCGTCCATGGCCATGGGCAAACGTTTCGACACCCGGTTTTTTGTGGCCGCTGTGCCCCCGGGGCAGCTGGCCCGCCACGATGCGGTGGAAACCACCGCCAGCCTGTGGCTGCCACCGCGCCAGGCGCTGGAAGGCTACTGGCAACATGCGCTGCCGATGGCGCCGCCCCAGGTGATCACGCTGGCCCACATCGCCCGGTATGCCACGGTGGACGCGGTGCTGTCGGCCGCCCGGGCCGGTGCGCCGCCCACGGTGGAGCCCGAACCTTTCGATCTGAATGGCGAGCGGGTCATCTGCTACCCCGGTGACCCGGCCCATTCGGTGGCCACGCGCGCCCTGCCCGGCCCGACCCGGGTGGTGTTTCGCAACCAGCGCTTCGAGCCCGAGGGCGGTTTCGACGCACTGTTTGCCTGACACCGAACTCGCAAGCCTGCAAACAAACGGACACATCCCCTGCCATTTGCGTTTTCACAGCCCGCGCTTGTGGTGCACACTGGGGCCATGGTCCGCATCACGGCGGGCCGCTTGAACCGAAAGGACAACAGCGATGCAGATTCAGGTGAATGCCAGCGGCGTGGTGGGCAACAAAGAAGGTTTTGAGCGCTGGGCCACGGCCGAGTTGAACGAGCGGCTGAGCCACTTGTCGGCCGAGGTGACGCGGATCGAAGTGCACCTGAACGACGAGCATGGCGCCAAGGCCGGACCAGGTGACACCCGCTGCAGCCTGGAAGCCCGGCTGGTGCACCTGCCGGCGGCGGCCGTCAACCACCATGGTGCGACCCAGGACGACGCCTTCCGGGGTGCGGCCGACAAGCTCAAGCGGCTGCTGGACAGCCAGTTGGGAAAACAGAAAGACCACCGCGACCGCAGCTCCATCCGCCATGCGGACGGGCTGGCCGCGGACGACGCCGCTCAGTAGTTGCTGGTGCGCCCGGCGATGTGGCGGAACATGATGCGGGCTTTGGACAGGTCGTAGGGCGACATCTCGACCGAGACCTTGTCGCCCGCGATCACGCGGATGTGGTTCTTGCGCAGCTTGCCGCCGCTGTAGGCGATGAGTTCGTGGCCGTTTTCCAGCACCACGCGAAAGCGCGAGTCGGGCAGGACTTCAATCACCTGCCCCTGCATTTCAATCAGTTCTTCCTTGGCCATCCGCCGTGCTCCGTCCACAGTCCACTGGGTTGTGTGCACCCGCAGCGGGAGCACGAGTGCCGTTCGCTCCGTGCAAACGGCTAACCTGAGATTGTAGGCGCTTGCGGCCGGGTGCGCTGGCGAATTCCGCCAGCTGCTCAGGCCCGATGTTCGGTGCTGGCCAGCACCGGCACCGGTTTCGGCAGCCCCAACCGGGCCGGCGACAGGTACTGCACGCGGTACTGCTCGAAAGGCAGGCTGTCGGCGGCCTCCAGGCGGGCCTGTTCCGCCAGTGACTCGGCGCTGAACGCCTCGAAACGCGATTGCGCCACGGCGTCCAAAGGCTGGGCCCGCAACGCGGCCTGGGTGCGGGCCGATTGGACCTGGCCAAAGGCCACAAACGAGCCCCCATGCTCGCCCTGAATGGCCGCCAGCACCCGGGCCGACGGCAGGCGGCTGGGGTCGTTCAGCGCCGCCACGGCATCGGCCAGCGCGGCGCTGTAAGCGTCGGTGCCATGGGCGGCGTCCAGCGCCGCCGCGAAAGGCGCGCAGCCGGCCACGATCTCATGGCCCCAGTCGGTCAGGCCCACCGAGACGCCCTGGCGCTCCAGCAACAGCCCCGGTTCGCGGCCGCGCTCGGCGGTGCGGTGCTGGTTGCGGCCCAGGGCCGCGATTTCGGCCGGCGAATCGGGCGGGCTGTCGGTCAACAAGCAGTGCAGCAAAAACACGTCAAGGAAACGCAGCGTGGCCGCGCCAATGCCGATGTCGACAAAGGGGTCGAGGTCCATCAGCCGCACCTCGATGTACTCCACCCCGCGTTCGCGCAGCGCGTGCAGCGGCCGCTCGCCGGAGAAGATCACCCGCTTGGGCCGGATGGTGCCGTAGAACTCGTTCTCGATCTGCAGCAGGCTGGTGGCCAGCTGGCGGTAGCCACCTTGGCCGTCGCGCACGCCAATCGCCTCGTAGGGTGGGTAGGGCCGGGTCAGCGCGTCCTGCAGCGACAGCGCGTAGCCGTCCAGGCCGTTGTAGCTCACCGCCAGCGAGGCCTGGGCGTCGCTCTGGTAGCCCAGCCGGCCCATGCGCAGCGAGGTGGCGTAAGGCAGGTGCAGGCTGTCGCTGCCCAAGGCTTGCAGGCCATGGGGCTGCCCGGCCACGAAGCAGCGGGTCACAGCCGGCGAGGCACCGAACAGGTACAGCAGCAAGAAGGCGTGGCGGCGGAAATTGCGGATCAGGCCAAAATAGGCCTCGTTCGACACCGCCGGCAACGACCAGTTGTAGTGGATGCCGGAGATGGTCTGCATGCGCCGGCCATAGCGGTGGCCCAGGCCGGTGCGGTAAACCGTCTTGGCCTGGCCCACATTGGCGTGGCCGTACTGGCCGATGGGAATCTGCTCGTCGGCCGGCAGCACACAAGGCATGCTGGACACCCACATGCGCTCGTCCCCGAGCGCGGCGTCGGCAAAACGGTGGATGTCGGCCAGTTCGTCCAGGCAGGCCTCCACCCCGGCATGCACGCCGGTGATCAGCTCCAGCTGCGACTCGCTGAAATCGGTGGTGATGTGCGGGTGGGTCAGGGCCGAACCCAATGCGGCCGGGTGCGGCGTGGCCGCCAGCCGGCCATCGGCCTGCGCGCGCAGGCTCTCTTTTTCTATCCCCCGCCGCAGGCCCCGCAAGCGTTCGGGCACCAGGGCGGCCTGGCCTCCGTGCGTCAACGCCTCAGGGTGCGCTGCTTGACTGCTCATGCCATGGCCCTTGGAAACTTCAAGGGCCGGAAGGTAACACAGCCAGACAAGACCTGCAGGCCGAGGGCTCAGGCGGCCAGCGCCAGCGGGTGGGCCGCGCTGGGCGGCGCCGCCTGTGCCATCCAGCGGTCAACCGCCAACGGGTCGGTGACGCTGCGCAGCGCCTGGTAAGCGGCTTCGGCCTCGGCATGGCGGCGGCGCAGAAAGTTCAGCCACTGCTTGAGCCGGCCGGCCTGGTGGCGCGGTTCCAGCTGGCCACGCACCAGGGTCCAGAACCCGGCCAGCATGGGCAACAACTCGGCCCAGCCCAGCGGCGGCAGCGCGTGTTCGCCATCGGCCACCCGGATAGCCCGCGCCAGCCCTGGGTCGGCCACCATGCCGCGGCCCAGCATCAGCGATTGGCAGCCCGAAACCTCGCGGCAACGCAACGCGTCGGCCACGGTCCAGATCTCGCCATTGGCCACCAGCGGGATGGCAACCACCGCCCGCAGGTCGGCGATGCGCTCCCAGTAGGCCGGTGGCCGGTAGCCGTCGGCCTTGGTGCGGGCATGGACCACCAGCTCGCTGGCACCGCCCTCGGCCAGGGCCAAGGCGCATTCTTCGGCCCTTGTGCCGTCGTTGAAACCCAGCCGCATCTTGGCCGACACCGGCAGATCGGCCGGCACCGCCCGGCGCACCGCCGACACGATGGCCAGCAGCAGCTCGGGCTGGTCCAGCAAGGCCGCGCCGCCGCCATGGCGGTTCACCACCTTGGCCGGGCAGCCGAAGTTGAGGTCGATGCCGGCGGGGCCCAGCGTGGCCAGGCGGGCGGCGTTGTCGGCCAGGCAGGCCGGGTCGGAGCCCAGCAGCTGGGGCCGCACCGGCACCCCGGCCAGGGTGCGGCTGCCGTGCCGCAGCTCGGGCACGATGCGGGTGAAGACCCGGGCCGGCAACAGCTGGTCGGTGATGCGGATGAACTCCGAGACGCAGCGGTCCACGCCGCCGGCCCGCGTCAGCACGTCGCGCAGCACCCAGTCGAGCAAACCCTCCATCGGGGCCAACAAAATCGCCATGGGGCCGATGCTACCCGCCAGCCGGCCGCACAAGCCGGCGCAGTTGTTGCATGATGGCGGCATGGAGGGCCAAGCGATGAACAACAATTTGTTGCCAAGACGCCGCTGGCTGTTGTGGGGGGCGGCCATGCTGGTCGGCCTGCAGGCCCCGGCCCAGGCCGGGGGGGTCAGCCGGGAGGTTGAAAAAGCCATCCAGGCGGTGGTGCAGGCGCAGCTCGACGCCTTCGCCCACAACGACGCCAAGCGCGCTTTTTCGCTGGCGGCGCCCGACATCCGCAAGCAGTTCGGCACACCCGAGCGCTTCATGACCATGGTGCGGGTCGGCTACCCGGTGGTGCACCGGCCACGCAGCGTGGTGTTTCTCAAACCCGTGATGGAAGATGGCGAACTGCTGCAGCCGGTGCAGATGACCGATGCCGACGGCCAAGTCTGGATTGCCACCTACCTGATGAAGCGGCAAAAAGACAAATCCTGGCGCATCGGCGGCTGCACCGTGGTGGAAGACGAAGGTCTGGCCACCTGAGCCGCCGGGCCGGCGTCAGTAACTGCCCATGTAGTCCTTCTTGCCCAGCACCACGCCGTTGTGGCGCAGCAGCGCGTAGGCGGTGGTGATGTGGAAGAAAAACTGCGGCAGGCCGTAGCTCAGCAGGTAGGCCTGGCCGGCAAACACCCGCTCGCGCGGCGTGCCGGGCTGGATGGTGATGGGGCGGCTTTCGCTGCCATCGATCTGCGCCGCTGACAGGCCGCCAATGAAGGTCAACACCCGGGCAATTTTGGCCAGCGCGCTGGCGAAATCGGGTGTGCAGTCCTCGTAGACCGGCACCTCGACGCCGGCCAGCCGCGCGCACACGCCCTTGGCAAAGTCGCAGGCGATGTCGACCTGGCGGATCAGCGGCAGCATGTCGGGGAACAGCCTGGCCTGCAGCAGCGCCAGCGGGTCGATCTTGCGCTCGCTGGCATGGACCTCGGCCTTGGCCAGGTTGGCCGACAGGCTGCCCAGCATTTGTTGGAACACCGGCACCGACGCGGCGTGCATGGAAATCGTCATGGAAACTCCTTGAAAAAAATCAGCGGGGTCGCCGCAGGCGCTTGACCAGGTGCACCCCGGCCAGCACCACCGCACCGGCCACCAGGCCCACCAGGGCGTCCAGCAGCAGCGGCAGGACCGCCTGTGACAGCGGGCCCACGCCAGGGACGGTACCGGCCTGCAGGGTCAGCGCCTCGATGCCATGGTGCAGCACTGGCACGCCATGGGTCAGGATACCCCCACCGACCAAAAACATCGCGGCGGTGCCTGCGACCGACAGCAACTTCATCAAACCGGGGGCCGCGGCCAGAATGCCACGACCCAAGCCACGGCGCAGCGCCGAGCCGGCACGGCTCAGCCACAAACCGAGGTCGTCGAGCTTGACGATGGCCGCCACCAGGCCGTACACCCCCACCGTCATCGCCACCGCGATGCCACCCAACACCACCACCTGGGTCATGAAGGGGCTGGCGGCCACCGTGCCCAGCGTGATGGCGATGATTTCGGCCGACAGCACAAAGTCGGTCCGCACTGCGCCCTTGACCTTGTCCTTTTCCAAAGCGACCAGGTCCACCGCCGGGTTGCTCAGCGCGGCCACCAGCGCGTCGTGCTCGGCGGCCACCTCGGCCGGGCTGTGCAGGAACTTGTGGGCCAGCTTCTCAACGCCTTCGAAGCACAGAAAGGCGCCACCCACCATCAGCAGCGGCGTGACCGCCCAGGGCGCCAGCGCGCTGATGGCCAGCGCCACCGGCACCAGAATCGCCTTGTTGACCATGGACCCCCGGGCCACCGCCCAAACCACCGGCAGCTCGCGGTCGGCTTGCACGCCAGCCACCTGTTGGGCGTTCAGGGCCAGGTCATCGCCCAGCACACCGGCGGTTTTTTTGGCGGCCACCTTGGTCAGCAAGGCCACATCGTCCAGCACGGTGGCGATGTCGTCGATCAATGCCAGCAAGCTGGACGCCATGGGATGGCCTTTCTTTTTCTGTGGGGTGGTGCACCGGATTGTCACCGGGCAGGCATCGGATCTTGGGCAGAATGGCCCCGTTGCCATGAACGCCCCCCGCACTGTCATTTTCACTGCCCAGCTGGTCCCGTCGGGCCAGACCTTCGCGGCCCCGGCCGACCAACCCCTGCTGCTGGCGGCCCAGGCGGCGGGCATTGTCCTGCCCAGTTCCTGTCGCAACGGCACCTGCCGGACCTGCATCTGCCTGGCCAGCGCGGGCGCGGTGGCCTACCGCATCGAATGGCCGGGGCTGAGCGCCGAAGAAAAGGCCCAGGGCTGGGTGTTGCCCTGTGTGGCCTACCCGCTGTCGGACGTCACCCTGCTGCAATCGGCGACCCCGGGTGCCCAACGATAATGCAGACGCAATCCGGCCCGCTGGACTGCCAGCCGCCCCTGTGACGCCGGTGAAACGCACCCTTCCTCTGACACCCTCCTTCCTCCATCACCCATGGCTTTGCCTGACGCCCGACTTTCCGGCCTGCTGAACCGGCTGCACCACGCGGGTGTGCTGCGCCACCACCAGCCCCGTCCCAGCGACCTGCTGCCGGCGTTGGGCCTGCCGCTGGCCCTGGCTGGCTACCTGGTGCTGCGCGGCTGGCTCAACGCGCTGCTGGTGCTGCTGTGCCTGGCGGGCCTGTGGCAGCTGTTCCGCCAGCGGGCCGAACTGCGGGTGCTGCTGCGGCGCCCCGCGGTGCGCTGGCTGCTGGCAGCGCTGGTCTCGCCCTTCATCGCGGTGGTGGTCTCGCAATGGGCCCACCACGAATGGGTGCCGCGGGCCTTCGACTCGCCCTTGCGGCTGATGTTGTCGGCCGTGCTGCTGCTGTGGCTGCTGCTGCGCCGGGTCAACCTGCTGCCACTGGCGGCCTGGGCGCTGCCACTGGCGGTCTGGCTGTGCGCCGCATCCATCTTTCTGAACCCCAACGCCGCCCGTTATTTCTGGGATGGCCGCTTCGCCACCTATTTTGTCGACCCGCTGACCTTGGGCCAGCACATCACCATCCTGGGTTTCATGGCGCTTTTTTGCGTCGGTGTGCTGCGCGCGGGCGGGCTGGGCCTGTCAGTGCTGCAATGGGGGGCGGTGCCGGTGGCGCTGGCGGTGTCACTGGGCACGCAGTCGCGCAGCGCCTGGGTCATCGTGCCGGTGTTGGCGCTGTTGTGGATTGTGGGCGTCAAGCGCCACAGCAGCCCACTGAAGATCGGCCTGGCGCTGGTGGCCGTGGTGGCGGTGTGCTGGCTGGCCTATGCCGGCTCGGCCACCGTGCAAATGCGGGTGGACTTGGCGCTGGGTGAATACCAGGCCTATTTCAATGGCAGCAACCGCGACACCTCGCCGGGCATCAGGCTGTCGATGTGGCGGGCCAACTGGCTGCTGTTCCTCGAGCAGCCCTTGGCCGGCTGGGGCTTTGCAGCACCGCCGCCGCTGCGCGCCATTCCGGCGATTGCCGCGTTCTCCACCCCGCTGTTCGAATTCTGGTACCTCAGCTACGGCGGCCACAACGAGGTGCTGAGCAGCATGATGCACACCGGCAGCCTGGGGCTGCTGTCGCGGCTGCTGCTGTTGGGCGTGCCGCTGGTGGTGTTTGCCCAGGCGGCCCGCCGGGGTGGCCACCAACGGCGCCTGACCGGTTTTCTGGGCCTGGCCCTGGTGCTGGGCTATCTGGTGTCCAGCATCAACACCGAAGTGTTCAATTTGATTTACATCGCCTCGTTCTACGGCCTGCTGGTGGCAGCGCTGGGGGCGAGCGCGCTGCTGGAGGATGACCATGAACCCGCCTGACTACGCCATCACCTTTGCCTGCTACAACCAGGTCGACTACACCCGCCAGTGTGTCGACAGCCTGGTCAAGCACGGCACCGATTTGTCGCGGGTGGTGGTGGTGGACAACGGCTCCACCGACGACACCCGGCACTACCTGCAGACCCTGCCGCTGGGTGGCCGGGTCTTCAACCAGGGCAACCTGGGCTGCGGCGTGGCCTGGAACCAGGGCGCGCTGGCGCTGCAGGCCGAATGGACGGTGGTGATGAACAACGACGTGCTGGTGTCGGCCGGCTGGCTCGACAGCCTGGTGGCCAGCGCCCGCCAGCACGGGCTGCAATTCGTCTGCCCGGCGCTGGTCGAAGGCCCGCTGGATTACGACTTTGACGCCTTTGCGGTGGACGCCAGCGCCCGCATGCGCGACGTGGTGCGCCGCGGCGCCCGCCATGGCGTGTGCATGCTGGTGCACCGCTCGGTGTGGGACCAGATCGGCTACTTCCAGCCCACGCCCTCGCTGTGGGGTTTTGAGGACACGCTGTTCTTCAACCAACTCGACCGCGCCGGCATCCCCAGCGGCACGGTGGGCTCGTCCTGGCTGCACCACTACGGCTCCATCACCCAGAAGGCGATGAAACAGGAGCGCGGCCTGTCGGAGAAACAAGGCCTGAGCGACCGCCACAACTACCGGCTGCTGGGCCAGTCCTTCATCGAGCGCAAATGGAAAAAGCACCAACGCGTCAAACAGCTGAAGGCCTGGAATGCCCAGGAGCGGGCCGAGTTTGGCCTGTGCCTGCACGGCGTGCGGGAGAACGGCCAGTTCAACTGGGCTTACTAGCCCGCAGCTTGCTCCCTGGCCAACGCCCCCAGCGTGGCCATGGCGGTCTCGAAGCGCGGCTCCCAGGGGTGGCCGTGGTTGAGCCGCAGGCCATGGCGGTGGCCACGGTGGGCTGAAAAAATCGGGCCCGGCGCCACGCTGATGCCTTCGGCCAGCGCCTGCTGGTGCAGGCGCAGCGCGTCAAAGCCTTCGGCAAACTGCACCCACACAAAGTAGCCGCCCTGCGGCCGCGACACCCGCACCCCAGGCGGAAAATGGCGGGCGATGGCCTGCAGCATCTGCGCCTGCTGGGCCTCCAGCGCATGGCGCAGTTTGCGCAAATGCCGGTCATAGCCACCATGTTGCAAATAGTCGGCCAAGGCCATCTGCGCCGGCAGGCTGGCCGACAGCGTGGTGGTCAGCTTGAGACGTTCGACGCGTTCACCAAAACGCCCCGGCGCCACCCAGCCGATGCGGTAGCCCGGCGCCAGCGTCTTGCTGAACGAGCTGCAGTGCATCACCAGGCCCTGGGTGTCGAAGGCCTTGGCTGGCAAGGGGCAACGCGGACCGAAGTACAGCTCGCCGTACACATCGTCCTCGATCAGGGGCACCTCATGGCGGGCCAGCAAGGCCACCAGCGCGCGCTTTTTCTCCTCACTCATGCTGGCACCGGTGGGGTTCTGGAACGAGGTCATGCACCAGCAGGCCTTGATGGGGTGGCGCTTCAGCGCCTGCGCCAGGGCGGCCAGGTCCAGCCCGCCGTCGGCATGCACCGGAATCTCCACCGCCTTCAGCCCCAGCCGCTCCAGCGCCTGCAGGCTGGCATAGAAGCCCGGTGACTCGATCGCCACCAGGTCGCCCGGCCGGGTCACCGCGCTCAAACACAGGTTCAGCGCCTCCAGCGCGCCATGGGTCACCACCAGTTCTTCGGCCGGCTGGGCCATGCCCATGGCCAGGTAACGCAGCGCGATCTGCTGGCGCAGGCCGGCATGGCCGGGTGACAGGCTGGACACGGTGTCGGCCGGCTGCAGGCTGCGCGCCGAACGGGCCAGCGAGCGTGCCAGCCGGGCCAGCGGGAACAGCGTCGGCCCGGGAAACGCCGAACCAAAGGGCACGATGCCGGGGTCTTGCATGGACACCAGCACAGAAAAAACCAGCTCGCTGATGTCCACCACCGCCGGCGCCCGTCGCACCGCGACCGGGTGCACCGGCGCGGCTAGCGTCCGCGCCGGGTGGCCGGTGACGAAGTAACCCGAGCGTTCCTGGGCCCGCACCAGGCCTTTTTCTTCCAGCCGGTAATAGGCCTGGAAGGCAGTGGAGGCGCTGAGGCCATGCTGGGCAGTGAGGCTGCGGATGGACGGCAGCCGCGTGCCCGGGGCCAGCCGCCCGTTGCGGATGTCGGTGGCCAGCCACTCGGCCAGCTGTTCGTAGCGCTTCATTGTTGGGCATCCATCATCTGATATGGTGAATTCTCACAAAAAACCATCTGGTATGGTTTTAATCGTGGCATCTGCTGCTTACCCGCAGCGCTGCCCGGCGGCATGATGCAAACACCGTGAACACCAACGCACCCCACTCCCCCCTGCTGCGGCGACTCGCCCGCCTGCTGGCGCTAGCCATCGCACCCGTGGCCGCCATGGCTGCCCCCGCCCCGTTCGAAGACAGCATGGCCCAGCGCACGCTGGCCTGCACCGCCTGCCACGGCCCCCAGGGCCGCGCGGCCAGCGACGGCTACTACCCGCGCATCGCCGGCAAGCCGGCCGGCTACCTCTACAACCAGCTGCTGAATTTCCGCGATGGCCGCCGCCACTATGGCCTGATGGCTGGCCTGACCGCCCCGCTCACCGACGCCTATTTGATGGAGATCGCCCGGTACTTTGCGGCGCTGGACCTGCCCTACCCGCCACCACAGCCGCCAGCGGCCCCGGCCGAGGTGCTGCGCCGGGGCGAGCAACTGGTGCGGCAAGGCGACCCGGCCCGGGGCCTGCCGGCCTGTGTGCAATGCCATGGCGAGGCCATGACCGGCGTGTCGCCGGCCGTGCCCGGCCTGCTGGGCCTGCCCCGCGACTACATCAATGCCCAGCTCGGCGCCTGGCGTGCCGGCCAGCGCCAGGCCCATGCGCCCGATTGCATGCAGCAGGTGGCCCAGCAGCTCAGCGGCGACGAGGTCACCGCAGTGGCCAGCTGGCTGGCCGCCCAGCCCCTGCCCGCCAACCCCCACCCTGCGTTGCGGGCCCCGACACGCGCGGCGGCGGTGAAAACACCCGATTGCGGCAGCGCCGTCCCGATGGGGGTGCGATGAGCAAGCGCCTTGCCATGGTCCTGGGGGCCAGCCTGTTGCTGGCGGCCGGCACCGCCGCGCTGATCTGGCACCTGAACCTGCGCGGCGAAGCCCCGCTCGATGCCAGCGCCTCCACGCTGGCCGCCTGGAAACCGTCGGCCGAACAGCTCGCCCGCGGGGCCTACCTGGCGCGGGCCGGCAACTGCGCCGGCTGCCACACCGCCCAGGGCGGCGCGGCCTATGCCGGTGGGCGCGGCATTGCCACGCCCTTCGGCACGGTCTACGCGTCCAACCTGACGCCCGACGCCGACACCGGCCTGGGGCGGTGGACGGCCGACCATTTCTGGCGCGCGCTGCACCATGGCCGCTCCAAAGACGGCCGGCTGCTCTACCCCGCTTTCCCCTACCCCAACACCACCCAGATCGGCCGCGACGACGCCGACGCGCTGTTTGCCTTCCTCGGCAGCCTGCCGCCGGTGGCCCAGGCCAGCCCGCCCCACACGCTGCGTTTTCCGTACAACACCCAGGCCGCGCTGGCAGTCTGGCGGGCGCTGTACTTCAGCGCCGGCGCCAGCGCACCCGACCCACAGCGCAGCGCCGAATGGAACCGCGGCGCCTATCTGGTCAAGGGCCTGGGGCATTGCAGCGCCTGCCACAGCGCCCGCAACGCGCTGGGCGCCACCGACGACACGCTGGACCTGGCGGGCGGCCTGATCCCCTCACAGAACTGGTACGCCCCCTCGCTGACCGACGCGGGCGAGGCCAGCCTGGCCCACTGGCCGCTGGACGAGGCGGTGCAGCTGCTGAAAACCGGCCAGACCGACCGCGCGGTGGTGACCGGACCGATGGCCGAGGTGGTGCGCCACAGCACCCAGCACCTGAACGACGCCGACCTGCGTGCCATGGTGACCTACCTGCAGGCCCTGCCCCCTGCGGCACCGGCCCCCACGCCGGCCAAGGCCATCGCTTCCGCCGCCTTCGCGCAACTGGGTGCCAAGGTCTATGAACAGCATTGCGTGGCCTGCCATGGCGAACGTGGCCAGGGGGTGCCCGGCGCCTACCCGCCCCTGGCCGGCAACCGCGCGGTGACCCTGGCCCAGACCACCAACCTGGTGCAGACCGTGCTGCAGGGCGGCTTCGCCCCGGCCACCGCTGGCAACCCGCGGCCCTTTGGCATGCCGCCCTATGTGTTGGTGCTGAGCGACCGCGAGGTGGCGGCGGTGCTGAGCCATTTGCGCAGCCACTGGGGCAACGACGCCGGTGCGGTCAGTGAGCTGGACGTGGCCCGCCACAGGGACAGCGCGCGCCCCTGAACCGGCCCGTCGGCCTCAGGGCACCTTGGTCAGCGCACCGCTTTGCCGGGTGCGCACCACCTGCTCGGTGGCAAAACCCTCGGCCTTGGCCTGGGCCAGCCAGTGGTCGACCACCGCGTCGGGCAGTTGCGGCTCGCGGGCCAGCAACCACAGGTAGCGGCGATTCGGCGCCCCCACCAGCGCCACCCGGTAGCTGGTGTCCAGGCCCATCACCCAGTAGTCGCCCCAGACCAGCGGCAACCAAGACAGCCAGGCCGGGGCAAAACGCACCTGCAGCTGGCCGGCGTCCGGCGCCCCTGGCTGGTTCACCCGACGGGCCAAGCCACTGGCCGACAGGCGGTGGCCATCGGCCTCGGCGCACTGGTTCAGCACCGCCACCGTGCCATCGGGCTGTGGCGTGTACTGCGCCACCACATCGCGGTCGCAGTTGCGCTGGAAAAAATTGGGCAGCCGGGCAATCTCGTACCAGGTGCCGGCGTAACGCGCCAAGTCGACCGACACCACCGGCAACGGCTCCTCTGCGCGGGCCGCCGCGCTCAGGGCCACGCCCACACAGACGACCGCCAAGGCCTTGGACCAGCGGCTCATTGCAGCTGCACCGAGCCGGACACGTTGACCGTCACCGTGGTCTTGCCCGCCGCCACCGGCACTGCGGCGTCGGCCATGGCCGCGCGCGCCTCCATGGCCATCATGCGCGGCATGGGCTGATGCCCCTGGTCGTTGGCCTGCACCGCCACCTCGCGCAGCGTGTAGCCGGCAAAACCAAAGGCCTTGGCAATCTCGCCGGCCTTGTCACGGAAACGGGCAATCGCCTGGGCCTGCACCTCGGCCTCGGCCCGCTGGCGCTGTTCGCGGCTCAGGCCGAAGCCGACCTGCGACACGCTGAGCGTCTGCAGCCGCCCGGCGGTGGCGGCGATCCGGGCCATGTCACGGCCTTCCAGCACCAGCTCGGCCGAGCCCAGCCAGCCGTTGAGCTTGCCGTCCTTGCCATAGCGAGGCGACAGGTGGAAGCCGCCGGTGCGCAGGTCCAGCTGGCCAGGCTGGGCGGCCTTTCTGGCCTCGGTCAGCGCGGCATCCAGAGCGGTTTTCAGCTGGGTCTGGACCTGCTGCGCGTCAGCCCCCTCGCGCTGGGTCGCCAGCGTCATGGACAGCAGGTCTTGTGGCACATCGACCGCGGCACTGGCCGCCAGCTGAACGGTGTTGCTCGGTGGGGCCGCCAGCGGCTGGGCGCCGGCGGCACCCGCAGCGGCGCACAGCAGCGCCAGGGTCCAAAGGGTTCTCGACATCGGGGGCTTTCAATCGGTTGCAAATGGCCCAAAGGGCCGGGCCGAAACGTCAACGGCGCTGGAATTGCCCGTTGTGCTCGCGCAACTGGGAGCGCAGCTGCGCCCGCTCGTCGGCGTTCAACTGGCGCTGACTCGGCATGGGATTGGCGTCGCCGGGCGCCGAACGTTCCTGGGCCCGGGTCAGCGCCCAACGCAGGTCCATGCGGCGCTGCGCCGGGTCGCCCTGCACCGTCTGCACCGTGGCCTGCTGGGCCCACGCCGGCGGCAACACGGCCCAACAGGCCAGTGCAACGACGGAGAGGAAACGGCGGATCGCGGTCATGGTGCTACCTTAACGGCTGAACGCCGCAGCGAGACGACCCATTGTCGCCAAGCCGCCTGACGATGTCACAAGTTTTGTAACAGTGTGTCAACCCTTCGCCACACCCTCGCGCACCCCGGTTCGCCCCGGCACAATGCGCTTGTTACAACTTCCGGCGAAGCCCCACGGCCATGAATGCCCCCACCCCCCGCCTCGACAAAATCCTGGTGGTCGACGACGACACCCGCATCCGGGACCTGCTGCGCCGCTACCTGGCCCAGGAAGGCTTTGACGTGCTGCTGGCCGAAGACGGCAAGGGCCTGACCCGCGCGCTGCTGCGCGACACGGTGGACCTGATCGTGCTCGACCTGATGATGCCCGGCGAAGACGGCCTGTCGATCTGCCGCCGCCTGCGCGCCGCCAACGACCGCACCCCCATCATCATGCTCACCGCCAAGGGCGAGGACGTCGACCGCATCGTCGGTCTGGAGGTCGGCGCCGACGACTACCTGGCCAAGCCCTTCAACCCGCGCGAGCTGCTGGCCCGCATCCATGCGGTGCTGCGCCGCCGCCCGCCGGCCGAGGTGCCGGGCGCGCCGTCCAGCGAAGACGAAACGGTGAGCTTTGGCGCCTTTGTGTTCGACATGGGTCAGCGCACGCTGCACAAGGGCGGCGACGAGGTGCCTTTGACCACCGGCGAGTTCGCGATGCTGAAGGCCCTGGTGCGCCACCCGCGCCAGCCGCTGTCGCGCGAGAAGCTGGCCCAGCTGGCGCGGGGCCGCGGCTTCGAGCCCTTTGACCGCAGCCTGGACGTGCAGATTTCGCGGCTGCGCAAGATGATAGAGACCGACCCGGCCACGCCACGCCACATCCAGACGGTGTGGGGCGTGGGCTACGTGTTTGTGCCGGACGGCGCGGCCTGAGCCCCGCCTCGCCCACACCACCCCACCGAAGGCCGCCGCCTTGAGACTGTCCGACCTTCCGCCCGCCAACACCGCGCCGCCGGCGGACGTGGCCGAGGCCGAGCCGGTCGTCCCGCCGCGGCCGCGCCTGACGCTGAGCCTGTTCTGGCGCACCTTTGTGATGCTGGCCGCCTTGCTGCTGGGCAGCATCATGGTCTGGCAACAGACCTTCCGGGCCCAGGAATTCGAGCCGCGCGCCATTCAGAGCGCGCACCAGATCGCCACCCTGGTCAACCTGACCCGGGCCGCGCTGGTCTATGCCGACGCGATTGCCCGGGTGTCGCTGATCAAGACGCTGGCCGAGCAGGAAGGGGTGCGCATCGCGCCGCGCGAACCCACCGACACCTACACCCCTTACGCCCGCGACTCGCTCAGTGGCCGCATCTCGGCCGAACTCACCACCACACTGGGCCCGGGCACCGCGGTGGCCAGCGAGGTCAATGGCGAGCCCGGCCTGTGGGTGGGGTTCAACATCGACGGCGACGACTACTGGCTGCTGACCGACCCCGAGCGCATCGGCCCGGTGGGCGGCAAGACCTGGCTGATCTGGCTGGCCAGCGCGGTGCTGCTGTCGCTGCTGGGCGCGGCGCTGATGGCGCGGCTGATCAACCGGCCGCTGCAGCGGCTGTCGTTCGCCACCAGCCGGCTGCGCGACGGCGATTTCGCCGCCAGCCGGCTCGACGAGCACGCGATGACCAGCGAGATCCGCCAGCTCAACGTGGGCTTCAACCGCATGGCCGAGCAGCTGTCCAAGGTGGAGCGTGACCGCGCGGTGATGCTGGCCGGCATCAGCCACGACCTGCGCACCCCGCTGGCCCGGCTGCGTCTCGAAACCGAGATGAGCGTGTCGGACCCCGACGCCCAGGCCCACATGGTGGCCGATATCGCCCAGCTCGACGCCATCATCGGCAAGTTCCTCGACTACGCCCGCCCGGAACAGGTCACGCTGACCCGGGTGCAGCTGAACGGCGTGGTGGAGGCGGCGGCCTTTGCGCTGCGGCAGGCGCCCGACATCGAGGTCACGCTGGACATGCCGCAGTCGCTGCATGTGATGGCCGACGCGGTGGAGCTGTCGCGGGTGGTGTCCAACCTGCTGGAGAACGCCCGCCGCTACGGCAAGAGTCCCAGCGACGGGGTGGCCCGGGTCCACATCTCGGCGCGGGCGCGCGACCAGCGGGTGATGTTGCGGGTGCGCGACCAGGGCCCCGGCGTACCACCCGACCTGCTGCCCCAGCTGACCACCCCCTTCTTCCGCGGCAACCAGGCCCGCACCTCGGCCAAGGGCGCCGGCCTGGGGCTGGCCATCGTGGACAAGACCGTGACCCGCATGGGCGGCCGACTGGAGCTGGTCAACGTGCAGGCAGGCGGTCTGGCGGCCCACATCGAGTTGCAGCAGGCCAAGAAGGCCTGAGCCGCTTCAGCGGAACAGCAGCACCACGGCCCTGGCCTCGATGGCCAGACCCTGGCCCACCGGGCCCAGCTTCTCGGCCGTCTTGGCCTTCACATTGACCTGCTCGGGCGCCAGGCCCAGCGCTTCAGCGATGCGACCACACATGGCCGGGATGTGGGCCGCCAGCCGCGGCGCCTGGGCCACTACCGTGCTGTCCACATTGCCAATCTGCCAACCCTGCGCCACCACCCGGCGCGCGGCCTCGGCCAGCAGCACGGCCGAATCGGCACCACGGAACTGCGCGTCGGTGTCCGGAAAATGGCGGCCGATGTCGCCCAGGCCGGCCGCGCCCAAGAGCGCGTCGGTGATGGCGTGCAGCAGCGCGTCGGCGTCCGAGTGGCCCAGCAGACCGGCGCTGTGCGGAATGCTCACCCCGCCCAGCACCAGCGCCCGCCCGGGCACCAGCGCGTGCACGTCCCAGCCTTCGCCGACACGGATGTTGAACGCAGTCATTGGCGGCTCCTCAAAACGGCCTCGGCCAGCACAAAGTCATCGGGGTAGGTCACCTTGAAGTTCTGCGCGCCGCCGGGCACCAGCAGGGGCTTGCCGCCGGTGGCCTCGATGGCGCTGGCCTCGTCCGTCACCAGGGCGCCGGCCTGGGCATAGGCCGCGGCCAGCGTGCCCAGGCGGAACATCTGCGGCGTTTGCGCCAGCCATTTGTCGCTGCGGTCGATGGTCTGCGCCACCCGGCCGGCGGCAGCACTTTTCAGTGTGTCGGGCAAGGGCTGGGCCAGCAGACCACCCACGGCGTCGGCCCAGCAGGCGTCGATCAGCGCGTTGATCTGCGCCGGTGTCACCAAACAGCGCGCCGCGTCGTGCACCAGCACCCAGTCGTGCGGCAGCGCGCCCTGCTGCGCCAGCGCCTGCAGGCCGTGGGTCACGCTCTGCGCCCGGGTCTCGCCACCGCAGGCTTCCGCCGACCAGCCGGCGGCGGCATGGCCGTCAAAGAAGCCGTCGCCCGGCGACACCACCAGCAGCGTGTGGGCGATGCGTGGCACGGCCAGAAAGGCCGCCAAGGTGTGCCACACCAGCGCCTGGCCGGCCACCGGCCGGTACTGCTTGGGCGGGCCCTCGCCGGCCCGCGAGCCGGTGCCGGCACAGGGAATCAGGGCGAAGCAGCGGGGGCGAAGTCCTCGCGTCGGGTCGGGATTGGGCGAGGCGTCGTTCATGGGTGTGGGGCCCATTCTAAAATCAGCCCCGCACACCCCCCGCCATCCAGCGGGGGGTGTTTGCCATTGCTGAACCCCAGTGGACCTTCCCAAACTCACCCCCGGCAAGCGCTACACGCTGCCCCGACCCGCCGGCTCGGCCGACGCCTTGCTGCTGGCCCGCCTCGGCGAACGCGAACGCGCGGCCGGCCGGCGCACCCTGGTCGTCACCGCCGACGCCAACGACGCCCAGCGCCTGCTGGACGAGATGGCCTTCTTCCAGCCCACGCTGCGGCTGGCGCTGTTCCCCGACTGGGAGACCCTGCCCTACGACGCCTTCTCGCCGCACCAGGACCTGATCAGCGAGCGCCTGGCCACGCTGTGGCGGCTGTCGCAAGGCGAGGCCGACATGGTGGTGGTGCCCGCCACCACCGCGCTGTACCGGGTGGCGCCGCCGGCCTTTCTGGCCGGCTACACCTTCCAGTTCAAGGTCAAACAAAAGCTGGACGAGGCCAAGCTCAAAGCCCAGCTGACACTGGCCGGCTACAGCCATGTGACCCAGGTGGTCAGCCCCGGCGAGTACGCGGTGCGCGGCGGCCTGATCGATCTCTTCCCCATGGGCTCTCTGGTGCCCTACCGGGTGGATTTGTTCGACGACGAGATCGACTCCATCCGCACCTTCGACCCCGACAGCCAGCGCAGCCTCTACCCGGTGCCCGAGGTGCGGCTGCTGCCCGGCCGCGAGTTCCCGATGGACGACGCGGCCCGCGCCAAGTTCCGCAACCGCTGGCGCGAGCTGCTGGACGGCGACCCCACCAAAAGCCGCATCTACAAGGACATCGGCAACGGCGTCGCCACCGCTGGCATCGAGTACTACCTGCCGCTGTTTTTTGACGACACCGCCACCGTGTTCGACTACCTGGGCGCCAGCGCCGAACAGACCGCCACCGTGGTGTTGCACGGCGAGCTGGAGCCGGCCTTCCAACGCTTCTGGCAGGACACCAAAGACCGCCACCGCCTGGTGCATGGCGACCCCGAGCGCCCGGTGCTGCCGCCCGAGGCGCTGTTCCTCGGCACCGAGCAGTTTTATGCACTGGCCAACCAGCACGCGCAACTCGCCATTCGCCCGGCACTGAACGAACTGGTCGACGACGCCGCCTTCACCCAGCTCGGCAGCCTGGCCGTGGTGCGCGGTGCCGACGAGCCCCTGGCCAAACTGCAAGACCACATTAGCCACAGCGCCCACCGGGTGCTGGTGCTGGCCGAAAGCGAAGGCCGCCAAAGCAGCCTGCTGGACTTTCTGCGCGCCAGCAACATTTCGCCGCCCGCCTTCGACTCGCTGGCCGAGTTCGAGGCGAGTGACGAAAAGCTGGGCATCACGGTGGCCCCGCTCACCGTGGGATTTGGCTGGGTGGAGCCCGGCATCGACTTCGTCACCGAGACCGAGCTGTTCGCCGCCGGCCCCACCACCCGCCGCCGCAAAAAACAGGAACAGGTCAGCGACGTCGAAGCGCTGATCAAGGACCTGAGCGAGCTCAATGTGGGCGACCCGGTGGTGCACAGCGCCCACGGCATTGGCCGTTACCGCGGCCTGGTGAACCTTGATTTGGGCGAGAAGAACGCCGACGGCAGCGCCGCCGTTCAGGAGTTCCTGCACCTGGAATACGCTGACAAGGCCACGCTCTATGTGCCGGTGAGCCAGCTGCATTTGATCAGCCGCTACACCGGCGTCAGCGCCGACGAGGCGCCACTGCACAAACTGGGCAGCGGCCAGTGGGAAAAGGCCAAGCGCCGCGCCGCCGAGCAGGTGCGCGATTCGGCCGCCGAGCTGCTGAACATCTACGCCCGCCGCGCCGCCCGCGAAGGCCATGCCTTCCGCTACGCGCCCAAGGACTACGAGACCTTTGCCAACGACTTCGGTTTAGATGAAACCGCCGACCAGCGCGCCGCCATCCATGCGGTGATTCAGGACATGATCAGCCCGCGGCCCATGGACCGCCTGGTCTGCGGCGACGTGGGCTTTGGTAAAACCGAAGTGGCGCTGCGGGCCTGTTTTGTCGCCGTCACCGGCGGCAAGCAAGTGGCCTTTCTGGCGCCCACCACGCTGTTGGCCGAACAGCATTACCAGACGCTGAAAGACCGCTTCGCCAAATGGCCGGTCAAGGTGGCCGAGGTGAGCCGCTTCCGCTCGGGCAAGGAAGTCAACGCCACGCTCAAGGGCCTGGCCGACGGCACGGTGGACATCGTGGTCGGCACCCACAAGCTGCTCAGTGAATCGACGAAGTTCGCCAACCTGGGCCTGCTGGTGATCGACGAGGAACACCGCTTCGGTGTGCGCCACAAAGAAGCGATGAAGGCGCTGCGCGCCGAAGTCGATGTGCTGACGCTGACCGCCACCCCCATCCCGCGCACGCTGGGCATGGCGCTGGAAGGCCTGCGTGATCTGAGCGTGATCGCCACCGCGCCGCAGCGCCGGCTGGCCATCAAGACCTTTGTGCGCAACGAGGGCAACGGCGTGGTCCGCGAAGCGGTGCTGCGCGAATTGAAGCGCGGCGGCCAAGTCTACTTTCTGCACAACGAGGTCGAGACCATCGAAAACCGCCGAGCCCGGCTGGAAGAAATCCTGCCCGAGGCCCGCATCGCGGTGGCCCATGGCCAGATGCCGGAGCGCGAGCTGGAGCGGGTGATGCGCGAGTTCATCGCGCAAAAACACAACCTGCTGCTGTGCTCCACCATCATCGAGACCGGCATCGACGTGCCCACCGCCAACACCATCGTCATCAGCCGGGCCGACAAGTTCGGCCTGGCCCAGCTGCACCAGCTGCGGGGCCGCGTGGGTCGCAGCCACCACCAGGCCTACGCCTACTTGATGGTGCCCGACAAGGACAGCCTGACCAAACAGGCCTCGCAGCGGCTGGACGCGATCCAGCAGATGGAAGAACTGGGCTCGGGCTTTTACCTGGCCATGCACGACCTGGAGATCCGCGGCGCCGGCGAGGTGCTGGGCGAGAACCAGAGCGGCAACATGCTGGAGGTGGGTTTCCAGCTCTACAACGAGATGCTCTCAGAAGCGGTGCGCTGCCTCAAAGACGGCAAGGAACCCGACCTGCTCAGCCCCCTGTCGGTCACCACCGAGATCAACCTGCACGCCCCCGCCCTGCTGCCCAACGACTACTGCGGCGATGTGCATTTGCGCCTGAGCTTTTACAAAAAACTCGCCACCGCCAAGAACACCGACCAGATCGACGCGCTGCTGGAGGAAATTGTTGACCGCTTCGGCAAGCTGCCGCCGCAAGCGCAAACGCTGGTGGACGTGCACCGGCTGCGGGTGCTGGCCAAGCCCTATGGCGTGGTGAAGGTGGACGCCGCACCCGGTGTGACCCACATCACCTTCAGGCCCAACCCACCGGTGGACTCGATGAAAATCATCCACCTGATCCAGAAGAACCGCCACATCAAACTGGTGGGCAATGAAAAGCTGCGCATCGAGCGCGAACTCAAAGACCCCAAAGACCGGGCCCAGATGGTGCGCGACGTGCTGCGCAGCCTGGGCCAGCCGACCACGGAAACCAGCCCCGCATGACCCGCACCGCATTCGCCCCCGGCCTGACCGTTCAGGGCTTCACCCCGCCGCTCCAACTCAGCGATTTCAAGCTGATCGCCTTCGACATGGACTCGACGCTGATCAACATCGAGTGCATCGACGAGATCGCCGACGCGGTGGGCAAAAAGGCCGAGGTGGCCGCCATCACCGAGGCCACGATGCGCGGTGAAATCAAGGACTTCAAAGAGAGCCTGCGCCGCCGCGTGGCCTTGCTCCAGGGCGTGCCGGTGGCCGCGCTGCAGCAGGTGTACGACGAGCGCCTGCGGCTGAACCCCGGCGCCGACACGCTGGTGGCTGCCTGCCGGGCCGCCGGCCTGAAGGTGTTGCTGGTGTCGGGCGGCTTCACGTTTTTTGCCAACCGGGTCAAGGCGCGGCTGGACATCGACTACGCCCGCTCCAACCTGCTGGCCGAGGCCAACGGCCAGCTCACCGGCGAGGTGGTGACGCAGAGCTGGGGCGACATCTGCGACGGCGCCGAGAAGCGCCGCACGCTGCTGGAAGTGGCCTCGCTGTTGGGCATTGAGCCCGGCCAGTGCATCGCCGTGGGCGACGGCGCCAACGACCTGCCCATGATGGCCGCATGTTCGGAAGCTGGCGGCCTGTCCGTGGCCTACCACGCCAAGCCCAAGGTCCGTGAGCAGGCCATGGTGGCTATCGAGTCCGGCGGGCTGGACCGGCTGCTGGAACTGCTGCGCTAAACGGCGTTTCCCTGCGCCTCGGCCTGCAGCCAGCGCATGAAGTCCTGTGCATCCGGGTTGTGGGTGGCACGCCGGCCCGGGACGACAAAGTAGCCACGGCTTGACGCGGCCCGGGCGCCAAACGGCGCCACCAGCTGGCCGCTGCGCAGCAGCCCATCGAGCAGCGGCAGCCGGCCAATCACCACCCCCTGGCCGGCCACGGCGGCCGCCACCGCGTCGGCGTACTGGGTGAAACGCAAGGTGTTCTTCACCGTCAGCCCGTCCAGCCCCATCACCGCCAGCCAGGGCGACCAGTCCACCGGCACCGCATCGCCCGTCGGGGCGTCCACCGCCAGCAGCGTGTGCCGCACCAGGTCGGCCGGCTGGCGCAGCGGCGCGCCGCGCTGTCGCACCAGGGCCGGCGCACACACCGGCAGCACCGTCTCCTCGAACAGGGGCACGCCGGGCTGGCTGGTGCTGGGCGCGAAACGCACCGCCAGGTCCATCTGCTGGCGGGCCAGGTCCACCACCTCGAAGGTGGCCGAAATGCGCACGTCCACCGCCGGGTGGGTGGCGGTGAAGCCGGCCAGCCGGGGAATCAACCACAGCGAGGCAAAGCCCGGTGTGGTGGTCAGCGCCACCTGCCGGCTGGCCGGTCCGGCCCGCACCCGCGCGGTGGCGTCGCGCAGCCGCTCCAGGCTGTCGGCCACCGCCCGCTGCAGCACCAGCCCTGATTCGGTGAGCGCCAGCGCGCGGTGCCGGCGCTCGAACAGCAGCACGCCCAGCGACCGCTCCAGCTGCTGGATTTGCCGGCTCACCGCCGACTGCGTCAGGCTCAGGGTGTGCGCCGCCTCGGTGAAGCTCAGGTGGCGGGCCGCCGCCTCGAAGCTGACCAGCAGGTCCAGCGGCGGCAAGGCGCCCCGCCCTGGCAAGGGGGCTGGGGTTGGGGTGGTGGTTGGTGTTTTCACATTCCCATTGTGCATGCAACGAGTTCCATATGAACGCTGTCGCTGCAACACCAGGCGGCCTACAGTGAGGCCATCGTCACCCCCACCGAAAGGAACAGCGATGCGATACCTTAGTGAAAAAAATGCCCCGCCCCCGCAACGCTTTGACCTCGGCCTGCGCCGCGACGCGCTGTTCAGCGTGCCCGACGCGGCGGGTGTTCACATCCTGTGCCGGAATGGCACGGTGTGGATCACGCTGGACGGTGACCCGCGCGACATCGTGCTGGAGGCCAGCGACAGCTTCACCACGCCGGAGCACCGGCGGGCGCTGATTTACGCGATGAAGCCGTCGTGCATCAGCGTGCAGGCTGCGGCCCAGCCCAGCGGCTGGCGCCTGGGTGCCGCCAAAGGCCTGCGGCTGGAGCCGCTGCCACAGTGAACCTGTCGGGCTGAGCGCCCACGCCCGCTCAGCCCGTCCGGGGGCCCTGGCCGCTCTGTCGCGCCAAGTGCACCTGGTGCAGCGTGATCTTGCGCACCTCTTTCTGGCTGGTCTCGATGTGGGTGCGCAGCAGCAGGCTGGCCTGGTCGGCCCGGCCCCGCTGCACCGCCTGCAGGATCTTGGCGTGTTCGTCGTAGGTGGCGTCCATGCGGGGCTGCTGGGTGAAGTCGAGGCGGCGGATCATCCGGATGCGTTCGGTCACCTCGCGGTGCACCCGCGCCATCTCGGCATTGCCCGCACCCGCCACCAGCGCGCAATGGAAGGCCTCGTCCCACTCGGCCACCTGGACCGGGTCTGAAAAGCGCTGGGCCGCTGGCACCAGCCAGATGGCCGCCAGCGCCGCCATCTCCGGCCTGGCCATGGCACCGGTGTCGGCACACAGCCGCTGCACCGCGGTGGTCTCCAGCACCATGCGCAGGTCGTAGAGCTGCTCGAAGCGTTCGAAGTCAAACGGCAGCACCCGCCAGCCGCTGCGGAACAAGACCTGGATCAGCCCCTCCTGCTGCAGCCGGGTCAGGGCCTGGCGCACCGGCGTGCGCGACACACCCAGCCGCTCGCTCAGTTCGTTCTCGGTGAAACGGTCGCCCGGCACCAGCGTGAACTCGGCAATGTCGCGCTTGAGTTGCTCGTAAACCGCATCGGCGCGGGACCGAAAGGCCTTGTCGCCGGGCACCGCCCCACCGGTGGCCATCATGGCAGCAGGCTCACATGGGCGGCCACCACCCGCCAGCCCTCGGGCTGGCGCACCCAGGTCTGGCTTTGCCGGCCAGTGGCCACACTGCCGTCGCGCTGGAACTCGATGTTGGCGGTGGCGAAGTCGTTGCCGTAGGTGGTGATCACGGTTTTGAGCACCCGCCGCGCCAGGCCCGAGGGGCTGCGCGCCTGGCGAAAGGCGTTGATCTGGTCATGGCCGTAGAGGTTTTCGGTGACGCCGTAGCGCAGCGTGTGCGGGCTGTCCCAGAACAAGGCCATCAGGGTGGCCACGTCGTTGCTCACCAGGGCCTGCTCGTAGCGTTCGAAAGCGGCGGTGACCTCGGCCAGCACCGCGGGAAGGTTGACGTCCATGGGCTTACTCTACCGCGTTGGTGTGGGCCACCCCGGCCTGCTCCAGCACCCGGGCCGCACGCAGCGCCAGGTCCTCGCGCCAGGGGGCGGCAATGAGTTGCACGCCGATGGGCAGGCCGTCGGTGCCCTGCGGCCACAGCGGCGCGGCCACCACCGGACAGCCCGACAGCGAGATGGGCTGGGTCAACAGGCCCAGCGAGGGCCGGCAGGGGTGGCGTTGGCCGTTGATCTCCAGCCACTCGGTGCCCAGCGGCGGTGCGGCCACCGGCGTGGCCGGGGCCAGCAACAGATCCCATTCCGTGAACAACGCGTTGACCCGCTCGCGGTGCAGGCGGCGGAAACGCTGGGCACGCACATACCAGGCGGCCGGCTGCAAGGCACCAGCGATGAAACGGTCCACCGACAGCGGCTCGAAATCGCTGGCCCGGGTGCGCAGGTCGTCCAGGTGCAGGCTGCCGCCTTCGCTGGCGGTGATGACAAAGGCCGCCGCACGGGCCTGGGCCGCGTCGGGCCAGGTGACCGTGTCCACCGCGCCCAGGGCCTGGGCTGCCGTGGCCAGCACCGCGCGCGCGGCCGGGCTGGCGTGGTCGTGGAAATGGCCGCCCAGCACCCCGATGCGCAGACCGGCCACGCCCTCGTCCAGCAGGGGCGTGACGGCCTGCACGGCGGTGGCCTGGCAGCCCGGGTCCAGCGGGTCCGCGCCCTGCAGCGCGTCGTAGGCCCAGGCCAGCAGCGTCACGCTGTCGGCCAGCGGGCCCAGGTGGTCGATGCTGTGCACAAAGGGGTAGCTGCCGCGCCGCGACAACCGGCCGAAGGTGGGCTTGAGCCCCCAGACGCCACACAGCGAGGCCGGCACGCGGATGGAGCCGTTGGTGTCCGAGCCCAGCGCCAGCGGCACCTGACCGGCCGCCACCGCCGCGCCCGAGCCGCCAGACGACCCGCCGGCGGTGCAGGCCAGGTTGTGGGGGTTGTGGCAGGCGCCGTCGTGGCTGTTTTCGGTGGTGAAGCCGTAGGCGTACTCGTCCATGTTCAGCGCGCCCAGCAGCAAGGCCCCGGCGTCACGCAGCCGCTGCACCAGCACCGCGTCGGTGGTGGCCGGTGGGTGGTCGCGGTTGATCCTGGAGCCGGCCCGGGTGGACAGGCCCTGGATGTCGAACAAGTTCTTCACCGCATAGGGCACACCGGCCAGCGGCGACAAACGTTCGCCCTGCTGGCGGCGCCGGTCCACCGCATCGGCCTCGGCACGGGCCCGCGCAAAGCAGCGGTCGGTGAAGGCGTTGACGGCACCGTCGCTGGCCTGCACCCGGGCGATGCAGGCCTCCAGCCAATGGTGCGCGCCCACCTCGCCACGGGCCAGCGCGCCCAGCATCGCGGCCGAACCCGTCAATGCGCTGGTGGTCATGACGGTCTGGGCACGGCGGCGGGCCGGTAGATTTCGGCCAGCTCGTCGTGCGGCGTCAGGGCCAACGCGTCCAGCAGCACGGCCATGGCTGCCGTGCGCTGCAAATGGCCGGCCACCCGCTGGGCTTGCACCGCGTCCAGCGGCAGGCCCAGCGCGGCGGCGCTGGCGGTCACATAGGCCAGGGCCTGGCTGTCGTTCATGGCGGGCCTCCCGGTTCAGCGCCGCACTTCGCGCTGGAAGATCTCCAGGCTGAGCTTGCGCATCGCAATGAAGCTGGGCTCCGACAAGGTGGCCACGGTGCGTGGCCGTGGGTCGTCGTAGCGCAGGATTTCGGCCACCCGGGTGGGGCGTTTGGTCAGCAGCAGCACCTGGTCGGCCAGGTAGACCGCTTCTTCGAGGTCATGCGACACCAGCAGCATGGTGGTGCCGGTTTGCATGAAGACCTCTTGCAGCTTTTCGCGGATGAACAGCGTCATCTCGAAGTCCAGCGCCGAGAAAGGCTCGTCGAGGAACAGCACCTCGGGACCGGGTGCCAGCGCCCGCATGATCGATGCCGTTTGCTGCTGACCGCCCGACAGCTCGTAGGGGTAGCGGTTGAGGTCGAACTTCACGTCGAACGAGGCCACCAGCTCGGCCATGCGACGGTCCACCTCGGCCTTGCTGCGGCCTTCGAGCTGCAGCGGGTAGGCGATGTTGTCGATGGTGCGCATCCACGGGAACATGGCCTCGCGGTAGTTCTGGAACACGTAGCCGATCTTGGTGTCTTTGAGGCTTTTGCCGTCGAAAAGGATCTCGCCCGAGTCGATGGGGATCAGCCCGGCGATCATGTTGATCAGCGTGCTTTTGCCACAGCCGTTGGGGCCGAAGACCGAGACGATTTTTCCTTTGGGGATGTCGAGGTCGAAGTTCTCGTACAGCGGCCAGCCGGCGAAGTACTTGGTCAGGCCGCGGATGGTGATGTGGGTGCCTTCGGGGCCGGGCTTGAAAACGGGCGCCGGCACGTCGGCGTAAACGGGGCCATTGAGGACGGTGCTCATCTTCCACTCCAGTGCACGATGCGGCGCTCGGCCACGAGGAAAAGAATGTTCAGTGCGTAACCCAAGGCCCCGGCGGCCAGAATGGCCGCGTACATGGTCTTGACGTTGAGCACCTGCTGGGCGTCGATGATGCGGTGGCCCAGGCCGTTGTCGGAGCCGATGAACATCTCGGCCACGATGACGATCACCAGCGCCATCGACACCGCCGAGCGCAACCCTACAAAACTGGGTTGCAGGCTCTCCCAGATCAGCACGTCCTTGAAGATCTGCCAGCGCGAGGCCCCCATCACCTTGGCCGCCATGACCCGCTGCTTGCGTGCGTTGATGACACCGTAGGCGCTGTTGAAGACCACGATCAAAAAGGCGCCAAACGCGGCAATCGCCACCTTGTTGATGTCCGACACCCCGAAGATCAGCAGAAACAGCGGGATCAGCGCCGAGCTGGGCGTGGAGCGGAAAAAGTCGATCAAGAACTCCACGCTGCGGTAGGCCTTCTCGTTGCTGCCCAGCAGCACCCCCAGCGGCATGCCGATGACGGCGGCAATCAAGAACGCCTGCACCGTCCGCCAGACCGTGACCGCAAAATCCAGCAACAGCGGGCCACCCAGCAGGCCGGTGACCAGGGTGGCGATGGTGTCGGACGGCGCCGGCAGCAGGATGGCCTTGATCCAGCCAGCCCGCACCACGATGTCCCAAAGGATGAACAAGGCCAGCGGGCCGACGAAGGGCAGCAAACGGCCCCAGGGCCAGGCCTTGGGTGCGGTGGGTGGGGCCGGGTTGCTGGCGCTCCAGGGCGCCGCCGGGGCGCCGGGGGTGAGTGGGGTGTCGGCCATGGCTCAACCTTTGTAGAGCAGGTTGTCCACCACCAGCTTCTTGTCGAAGACACCCTTCTCGGTGAACAGATCAAAGAACTTCTGGAAGGCCGCGATGTCGGACGGCTTGAACTCGTTGTAGAGCATGTAGGAGGCCAGCGGCACCTCGCCGGTGAGCGGCCCCTCGATGGCGGTGTAGCCCTTCAGGTACTGGCGGGCCTCGTCGGGCTTGTTGCGCACCAGCGCAATGCCCTTGGCGTAGGCCGCGATGTACTTCTTGGTTTCAGCCGGGTGCTTCTGGATGAACTCGGAGGTCAGCGCCGCCGAGCCGCCATGCCAGGGCGCCAACGGATCACCCAGGATGTATTTGGCGATCACCCCCGCCTCCAGCAGCCGGGTCGTGCCATTGAGCCTGCCCACGGTGCCGGTGGGCTCCAGCGTGTAGACCGCGTCCACCTGGCCGGCCGCCAGCGCAGCCACATGCTGGCCAATCGGCAGTTCGACCACGGTGGCGCCGGTGGCGCCAGCCCGCTCCAGCACCACCATGGCCAGGGTCTTGTTCTGGATACCGGGGCCCGACGCCACCCGCTTGCCTTTGAGCTCGGCGATGCTTTTGACCGGGCTGTCTTTCGGCACCAGAAACTCGTCCAGCACGTACTTGGCGTTGCTGGGGTTGGTGGCGATGATTTTGTACAGCCCCGGCGAGGCCAGCTCGCCCACCCCCAGGTTGCCCGAGCCGGTGCCGTTGGCACTGCCGTCCGAGCGGCCAGCCAGCATGGCCTCCATCACCTGCTGGGCGCCAGCGAACTTCAGCGCCTCGACCTGCAGGCCCTCGTCCTTGAAATAGCCTTTCTCCATCGCCACAAAAAAGGGCAGACCGGCCGCCACCGGCCAGTAACCGATGCGGATCTTGGGGCCACTCTGGGCCCGCACGATGGCCGGTGCGGCCAGCGCACCCAGGGCCACCGCCGAGGCGGCGCCGGCCAGCAGCTGGCGGCGCTGGCCATCGGGCACGGCGGCGTTGATCACGGGGGGGCGGGTGTCGGTCATGGCGTTCTCCAGGTGGGTGGGTCGGATGGGATGAAAACAATCGGTTCAGGCACCGAGGGCCGGCAACGAGGCGATGTAGCGGCGCCAGCCGCCGAGGTGCGAGATGTCCTGGGCGCCGGCCAGCGCAGCCGGCTCGCAGACAAAGCCCTGCACCGTGCTGCCATCGGCCAGCGTCAAAGTGCCAATGCCCAGCGGCGAGGGAATCAGGGCCACAAAACTGCCGTACTGGGCCACAGGCATCTGCCACACCTCCAGCGCAATGGCCGCGCCTTCGCCCGGCGCTACCCGCAGCAGGCCGGGCTTGGGTGGCTGGGTGCCGGGCAAGGCATAGAGGCGGTAGAGCGGCGCGGTCTCGGTCACCGCCACCCGCGTGGCCCCGCGCTCGGTGAGCTGGCCGTTCAGCGGCATGCCCGACAAATGGGCACCCACCACCGCCACCCGCACCGTGGCCGGCCGGGCCAGCCCGGCGATGACCTGCGGGGGTGGCAGAGGCTCTGGCGTGGCGCCCTGCAACAAACCGGTGGCTTGGTGGTAGCGCTGGCCCAGCTCGGCCAGTGCCCAGTCGCTGCCGGCCTGGCCGATCAGCGTGACGCCGAACGGCAGGCCGTCGGGCCGCAGGCTGCTGGGCACCGACAGCGCGGCGTAGTCCAGCAGGTTGACGAAATTGGTGTAGGCCCCGAGGTTGCGGTTCAGCGCCACCGGGTCGGCCAGCATCTGCGCAATCGGGTAGTGGGTGGGCGCGGTGGGCACCAGCAGCAGGTCCATGCCCTGCCACAGCCGCGCGGCCTGCTGCGCCAGGCTGTGCAACCGGGTCTGGGCATCGCACCAGTCGGCGGCACTGTACCGCCGGCCCTGGGCCAGGATGCCGCGCACCGGCTCCATCACCTGGTCTTCGTGGGCGTCAAAAAAGCCGCGCACCGCGGCATACCGCTCGGCCACCAGGGCGCTGTCGTAGAGCAAGGCGGCCACCTGCTGCAGCGGGCTGAAGTCAATCACCACGGGCTCCCCGCCCAGGGTTTGCAGCCGGGCCACCGCCTCGGCAAACGCCGCCTCGGCCAGGCCATCGCCAAAAAAGTCCAGCCGGTCGGGCACACCGAAGCGAAAGCCCTGCCCCCAGGCCGGCTGGGTCATGGGCAGGTGGCGGCTGTACGGGTCCAGCGGGTCGGGCGCCATGGCCGCGGCCAGCACCTGGGCGGCCAGGCCCACGTTGCGCGCGAAGATGGACACGCAGTCCACGCTCTGGGCCGCCGGCACCACACCGCGGGCGCTGACCAGGCCCTTGGACGGCTTCAGGCCGACGATGTTGTTGAGTCCCGCTGGCACCCGGCCCGAGCCGGCGGTGTCGGTGCCCAGCGCAAAGTCGACCTGGCCGGTCGCCACCACATGGGCCGAGCCGGAGCTGGAGCCGCCCGACACCAGGGCCGGGTCGAAGGCATTGGGCACCGCCCCGAAAGGTGAGCGGGTGCCATTCAGGCCACAGGCGAACTGATCAAGGTTGGTTTTGCCCACCAGCGATGCACCGTGGTCGAGCAGGCGCTGCACCACGCTGGCGTGGGCGGTGGGGGTGTAGGCAAAGGCCGGGCAGGCGGCGGTGGTGGGCCAGCCGGCCACGTCGATGTTGTCCTTGACCGCAAAGCACAGCCCGCTCAACGGGCCCTTGTCCGCCCCTGGCAACACCGTGCCAGGCCGCAGTGTCCAGGCCGACGCGGCCGAGGCCGGGGCACCCACCGGCGTCGTCGATGGGGTGGCCACAGCGTTTGCGAGGATTTGCACCATGATGAAGCATCCAAACTTGTATACAAGTTGAGATGCAAGCGGCGTGCCAAGCCCAGGACGGGTCTCACAGCAAGGGCATCAAGAAAGCCGCACGGCGGGGTTGGGGGTGCCGGTGGGTCGACCGGTCGGCCACCCCTCCGGCGGGCTCAGACCGAAGTCGGGCGGCGGCGGGCCGTCAGCGACCCAGCGGCCGGCCGAAGTTCAGCATGCGGGTGGCAATGACCGTCTCGGCCAGGAAACACACCAGCGCCAGCAGAAAACACACGACGCCGGCCAGAAAGCCCACCACCGCGATGCGCAGGATCTGCAACTCGGTGGTCTCACCGATGAATAACACGATGATGGTCAGGCCGATCATGAAGGCGCACAGCGTCAGCAAGGCGATGGCGCCATTGGCCAGCAGGCCACGGGTGCGCAGCTCGGCCAGCTCCTGCCAGCCGGTGGCGCGGCGCTGCGGGTCCTGGCTGATGTCCAGGCCGCCTTCAACGATGCGGGCCCGGTCGATGATGCGGGCCAGCCGGGTGGCGACCGCGCCAATCATGCCGGACACAGCGGTCAGCAGAAACACCGGCGCCACGGCCAGCTGGATGCCGTGGGCGACGGTGTTCGGGTCGATCGGGAAAGCCATGCCCGACGAATTTACCTCAATGCCCGCCGAGGTAGGCCGCTTTCACCGCCGGGTCGTTGCGCAGTTTGTCGGCCGGGCCGTGAACCGAGATGCGGCCGTTTTCCAGCACATAGCCGTAGTCGGCCACCGCCAGCGCCGCGGCCGCGAACTGCTCCACCAGCAGCATGGTGACGCCCTCTTTCTTCAGCCGGCTGATGATGTTGAACACCTCTTCCACCAGGATGGGCGCCAGGCCCATCGAAGGCTCGTCGAGCAGCACCACCTCGGGGTTGAGCATCACCGCGCGGGCCATGGCCAGCATCTGCTGCTCGCCGCCCGACAGGGTGCCGGCCAGCTGCAGCCGGCGCTCCTTCAAGCGCGGGAACAGCTCCATGGCCTTCTCCAGGTCGGCCGCCACATCGCCCTTGGGGCGGGCGCCGGTGAAGCGCGGGAAGGCGCCCAGCAGCAGGTTGTCGTTGACCGTCATGGTGGCAAACACGCGCCGGCCCTCGGGCGAGTGGGCCAGGCCCAGCTTGGCGATGTGGTAAGACTCGCGGCCGGTGATGTCCTTGTCGCCGAGCAGGATGGTGCCTTCGCGCGGCGCGATCATGCCGGAGATGGCGCGCATGGTGGTGGTCTTGCCGGCGCCATTGCTGCCGATCAGCGTGACGACGCGGCCCTTGGCCACCTCGAGGCTGATGCCGTGCAGCACCTCGACCTTGCCGTAGCCGGCGTGCAGGTTGGAAATTTTGAGCATGGTGGGTATCCCCTGGGGTCGGTCAGGCGGCTTCGAGCGCGGCCGCGTCGCCACCGAGGTAGGCCTCGATGACCTTGGGGTCGGATTGCACCGCCGCCGGCGTGCCTTCGGCGATCTTCTGGCCGAAGTCGAGCACGGTCACGGTGTCGCAGATGGACATCACCACGTCCATGTGGTGCTCGATCAGCACCACGGTGATGCCTTCGCCACGGATCTTGCCGATGATGGCCACCAGCTCCTTGATGTCGGGCGCGGTCAGGCCAGCGGCCGGCTCGTCGAGCAGCAGCAGTTGGGGGTTCAGCGCCAGCGCGCGGGCAATTTCCAGCAACCGCTGCTTGCCGTACGGCAGGTTGCGCGCCTCTTCACCGGCGAGGTCGCTCAGGCCCACGAACTGCAGCAGCGCGTGGGCACGGGCGGCACTCTGGTCACGTTCGCGGCCGTAGCGCGGCGTGTGCAGCGCCACGTCGATCAGGTTGCTGTGGAAGGTGTGGTGCAGGCCCACCAGCACGTTCTGCAGCGCCGTCATTTCGCCGAACAGCTGCACGTTCTGGAAGGTGCGGGCAATGCCCGACAAGGCGATGTCCGACGAGGTGCGGCCCACCACAGAGCGGTTTTCGAAATCAATGCTGCCGGCGGTGGGCACGTAGATGCCGGTCAGCACGTTCATCATCGTGCTCTTGCCGGACCCGTTGGGGCCGATCAGGCCATGCACCGTGCCGCGCTGCACCCGCAGGTCGACATTGTTCAGCGCCTTCAGGCCGCCGAACTGCATCAGCACCTGCTTGGCCAGCAGCAACTCGGGCGCGCCCGAGCCGGTGGCGTGCTGCAGCGCCAGCGTGCCCGTGGCCAGGCTCCGGGTGGCCTCGGCGTCGGTGCGGGCGTGGCCTTCCATGTTGAGGGTCTGGCGCACAAAACCGACGATGCCGTCTTGCAGGAAATACACCACAAACAAGGTGATCAGGCCGAAGATGGACAGCCGCCAGTCGGTCATGGTGGTCAGCACATAGGACACGCCGGCCAGCGCGATGCTGCCCACCACCGGGATTGCCACCCGCGACACGGTGGTTTTCTGGCGCGCCAGCAGGTAGGCACTGCCCAGCGCGATCAGCACCGCAAAACCCACCGAGGCGGTGCGGAAGATCTCGATGTCGTCCAGCAGCTTGGGCAGCATCACGATGATGGCCGCGCCCAGCAGCGCACCGGTGCGGGTCTTGCGGCCGCCCATGATGGTGGCCAGCAGGAACAGCACGGTCAGCTCGAAGTTGTAGGTGTTGGGCGAGATGTACTGCTCGGAGTAGGCGTACAGCGAGCCGGCCAAACCGGCCAGGCCGGCGCTGATCACAAAGGCGTAGACCTTGTAGCGGTAGACCGACACGCCCATGCAGTCCGACGCCACCGGGCTGCCGCGCAGCGCCTCGAAGGCCCGGCCCAGCTGCGAGCGCAGCACCCGGTGCACAAACACCAGCGAGGCCAGCAGCGCCACACAGACCACCCAGTAGAACTCGTGCTCGTTGAACTTGTGGCCGAACAGCTCGGGTTTGTCGACCTTGATGCCCAGCGGGCCTTCGGTGAGGAAGGTCATCTCGTTGATCAGGATCTGGATGATGGTGCCAAAAGCCAGCGTCACCATGGCCAGGTAAGGCCCGGTGACCCGCAGCGCCGGCAGCGCCAGCAGCGCACCGGCAAAGGCGGTGATGGCAATCGCCGCTGGCAGCGTGACCCACAGCGGCGCGGAGAGCTTCATCACCAGCACGCCAGCGGTGTAGGAGCCAATGCCGAACAAGCCGGCATGGCCCAGCGACACCTGACCGGTGTAACCGACCACGATGTCCAGGCCGAACAGCAGGATCGCGTAGATCATGATGGTCTCGACCAGGTGGATGTAATACGGGTTGCCCGACACCATAGGGAAGACGGCGACGGCCGCGATGCCCAACAGGGCCAGCACCATTTGCAAAGGCTTCATGCTCAGACTTTCTTGATCGCAGATTTGCCAAACAGGCCGGCCGGTTTGAGCGCCAGCACGATCAGCAGCAGCACCAGACCGGGCACATCCTTGTAGCCGGTGGACAAATAGAAACCGGTGGTGGTCTCGGCCACGCCGAGGATGATGCCGCCGATGATGATGCCCATGCCGCTGGTCAGGCCACCGATGATGGCCACCGCAAAGGCCTTCAGGCCCAGCACCGCGCCCATGGTGGCGCCGGTGAGGGTCAGCGGGGCGATCAGCACGCCGGCGAAGGCGGCAGTCATCGACGACAGCGCGTACGAGAAGGTGATCACCAGGCCGGTGTTGATGCCCATCAGCTTGGCCGCGTCGCGGTCATTGAAGGTGGCCACCACGGCCTTGCCGTAGATCGATTTGCGGTTGAACACCTCCACCGCCAGCATCATCAGCACCGCACCCACCACCACCAGGATTTCCATCGGCAGCACGTTGGCGTTGAGGAACTTCATCGGCGACTCGGGCAGCGGCGACGGAAACTTCAGGTCGTCCCGGCCCCAGACGTTCTCGGCCACGTTCTTGAAGATGATGCCCAGCGCGATGGTGGACATGATCCAGCCGAACTCGCTCTTGATCTTGATCGCCGGCCGCACGCCGATGCGCTCGACCACCGCGCCCTGCAGCGCTCCGAACACACAGACGATGGGAATCATCAACCAGTAGTTGACGCCCAGGCCCACCAGGCTCAGGCCCACCAGCGCGCCCAGCATCAGCGCGTCACCCTGGCCGAAATTCAGCGTGTCCGAGGTGGCAAAGGTCAGCTGGTAACCGAACGCGATCACCGCGTAAATCATGCCCAGCGCAATGCCGCTGAACACCAGTTGGGTCAGGATTTGCATACCGTTTCCGTCCGTTCAAACCGCGGTGCCGCAGGATGCGCACCGCTCAAAAAAACCGCGCCGTGCGGCTTTCACCGGCACGGCGCGTTGCTTGGATCCAAGCTTACTTCTTGACCGGTGCCAGGGCACCCTTGGCATTCACGTCCTTGACGCGAATTTCCGAGGCCTTCTTCTGGTCGTCCGGGTAGGCGTACACCACACGCTGGCCCTTGACCTCACCGAACACCGGGATGTTGGCGGTGATGGCCTCGTGGTCGGTCTTGGAGAAGGGCTTGTTGTAGGTGGTCACCACGCCATCCACCGGCGTCTTCAGGTCTTCCAGGGCGGCCTTGACCTTGGGGCCATCGGTGGTGCCGGCCTGCTTGATGGCCGCGGCCAGCAGGTAGATCGAGTCATAGCCCTGGGCGGCCGACACCGGCGAGTCGATGCGGCTGTTCTTGGGGTTGAAGGTCTTCAGGTAGGACACGATGAAGGACTGGCGCTTGGGCGTGGTCGGTTCCTGGATGAAGGTCTGCGGCATGCGCGCACCCTCGCCGCCGGGGCCGGCGTTGTCGATGTAGTTGGCCATGGACAGCGTCCAGCTGCCGATCATCGGTACCTTCCAGCCCAGCTTGGTCATGCCGTTGGCGATTTGCGCCAGCTCGGGGCCGATGGCGTAGGTCAGGATGGCTTCGGCGCCGGCTTCCTTGGCCTTCAACAGCTGGGCCGTCATGTCGACGTCCTTGATGTTGAACTTCTCCACCGCCACCGGCTTGATGTTTTTCAGGCCCAGGGCCTTTTCCAGATCGGCCCGGCCCAGCTGGCCGTAGTTGGTCGAGTCGGCCAGAATGGCGACCTTCTTGAAGCCGCGGCGGGTGATGGCCTCTTCCACAATCATCGGCGCCTGGATGCTGTCGTGGGCGGCGTTGCGGAAGATGTAGTTCTCGGGCTGGTCGTCAAACTGGTGGGTGATCAGCGAGCCGGTGGCCACGTTGTTCATCACCGGGATCTTGGCTTCCTGGTAGAAGCGCTGGGCCGCCAGGGCCACGCCGGTGTTGATGAAGCCCACCGTGGCGGCGACCTTCTCCTTGTTGATCAGCTCCTGGGCGATCTGCACGCCGCGCTCGTTCTTGGCCTCGTCGTCGCGCTCCACCAGCACCAGCGGCCGGCCCATCACGCCACCGGCCTTGTTGATTTCTTCGGTGGCCAGGCGCACGCCGTCGCGCATGCTCACGCCCATGGACGAGGAGCCGCCGGTGAAGGGCCCGGCCACGCCGATCTTGATCGGGTCGGCCGCCAAAGCCGCCAGGCTGGAACAGGCCAGGGCCACCACCGTCAGTGTTTTCTTCAGGTTCATCGCGTCGTCTCCATGGAAAAATAGGGTGCACCCCCTAAAAAGGCGCTGGCCCATTCTAGGACTGCAGCAACGCCAAAAACAGGGTGCTGTCGTGTTGGCGACGGAGTGAAAACCCTTGCTACTTTGGTGCTCTGCCGCACAGAGGCGGGGGGCCGCCGCAGGGTCGACCGTTACACTCGCCCCACCCCATGCCCTTCCAAGAATTCGGCCGCACCGCAGGCCTCGCCCCGGCCCTCGCCCAGGCAGCGGCCGAACTCGGCTTCACCACCCCCACCGCCATCCAGACCCAGGCCATCCCGCCGGCCTTGAACGGCCAGGACGTGCTGGGCTCGGCCCAGACCGGCTCGGGCAAAACCGCCGCCTTTGCCCTGCCCCTGCTGCAGCGCCTGACAGCGCCGCCGCCCAGCGGCAAGCGGCGCACCCAGGCGCTGGTGCTGGTGCCCACCCGCGAACTGGCCACCCAGGTGGGCGATGTGCTGCGCCGGCTGTCACTCCATCTGCAGCCAGCGCCCCGGCTGGCGGTGCTGTTCGGCGGCGTGTCCATCAACCCGCAGCTGCTGGCCCTGCGTGGCGGCGCCGACGTGGTGGTGGCCACCCCCGGCCGGCTGCTCGACGTGGTGGCCCACAACGGCCTGCGCCTGGGCGACGTGGGCCTGCTGGTGCTCGACGAAGCCGACCGCCTGCTGGACCTCGGCTTCGCCGACGAACTGGCCCGCGTGCTGGCGCTGTTGACCGCCCCGTCCCGCCAAACGCTGATGTTCTCGGCCACCTTCCCGCCAGCGCTGGAAGCCCTGGCCCAGGGCCTGCTGCGCAACCCGGTGCGGGTGACGGTGGACGACGCGCCGGCCCATGAGCCGCAAATCGTGCAGCGCGCCATCGCGGTCGACACCGCCCGCCGCACCCAGTTGCTGCGCCAGCTCATCAAGGACAACGGCTGGCAACGGGTGCTGGTGTTTGTGGCCACCCGCCACAGCGCCGACATGGTGGCCGAAAAGCTCTACCGGGCCGGCGTGTTTGCCACCGCCTTCCATGGCGAGCTGAGCCAGGGCGCACGCCAGCAGGTGCTGGACGAGTTCAAGGACGAGCGCTGGGAGGTGGTGGTGACCACCGACCTGGCGGCCCGCGGCATCGACCTGCCCGACCTGCCGGTGGTGGTGAATTTCGACCTGCCACGCTCGGCGGTCGACCATGTGCACCGCATCGGCCGCACCGGCCGGGCCGGCGCCAGCGGGCTGGCGGTGAGTTTTGTCACCCCGGCCAGCGAAGCCCATTTCCAGCTGATTGAAAAGCGCCAGCGGCTGAGCCTGCCGCGCGAGGTGGTGGCCGGTTTCGAGCCCACCGAGCCGGTGCCGCCGCCGGCGCCGGGCAATGGCGGCATCAAGGGCGTTCGGCCCAGCAAGAAAGACAAGCTGCGGGCCGCCCCAGCCAAGGCCGCTGCCGGCCAAACACCAGACTGAACGGCGGGACTGACGCGGCAGCGCCCAGCGGCTCAGGCCTCTGGGCTGTCGCCAGCGGCCGGAGCGGGCTCAGCGCCCTCTTCACTTTCGACCACCGGCCGCTGCGTGCGGTGGCCATGCTTGGCCAGCACCTCGGCGTAGGCATGGGTGGCGCCGCCCTTGGCCAGCGCGTCCAGCGCGCCAATCAGCGCCGCCACATGCACCACCTCGGCGGTGTCGGCGCTGGCGCCGATGCGGCAATCAAAGTCCCAGAAATCCACGCCCGCGGGGGGCGTGCGGCGGCGCTCGCGCCGCAGGTATTTGCGAATCTCGTGTTTCACCGCTTCCAGCACCCGGTCGGGGTGTTTGCCTTCGGGGCGCAGTTCGAATGTTTTTCTCATGGCGGGCTTTCGATGGTGCCCTGGCGGGACGGTGGGAAATCGGGGGTGGGGGTGGCGATGGTACACGGGCCAGCGTGGCAGGCCTGCGCCTCAGCCCGGCCCCAGCTCGTACATCGCGTCGCCCATGTAGCGGTGCGGGCCAAAAGCCGCCGTCACCGCGGCCAGCTCGGCCGCCTGCCATTGTTCAAACACCAGCCGCTCGGCCTCGGTCAGCGCGTCGGCCTCGGGGGCTTCGCCGTAGATGCCGACCAGCCGGCGGTGGGCACTGAACATCGGCCAGACCAGCGCAGCGTCGCCCAGCACCGCCTCCAGGGCCTGGCGGAAACGGCGCTCGGCCGCGGCGCGCTCGGTGGGCGAGGCGTCGTCGGCGTCAAACAGGGTCAGGGTGTAACTCATGGGCAGGGTGGGATTGTCGCGCCTGCCGGCACCCAAACCCGGCTATGCTCTGCCCCGATGAACCCCACCCCCCGCCCCCAGGTCCCCGGCAAGGAAGCCATCGCGCTGCTGCCGCCGTTCGAGCGCCTGGGCCTGGCGCAGATCACGCTGGTGGCCGACGGCCCGCAGGCCCGCGAGGCGCGGGCCGCGCTGCTGGACGCGCCGGTGTGGGGCTTTGACACCGAGTCCAAACCCACCTTCGTCAAGCTGGAGGTGTCCGACGGGCCGCATGTGGTGCAACTCGCCACCACCGAGCGGGCCTGGGTCTTCCAGCTGCACGACACCGCCTGCCGCGACGCGGTGGCGGCGCTGCTGGACGCGGCCCACATCACCAAGGCCGGCTTTGGCCTGGGCGACGACCGCAAACGCATCGCCAGCAAACTGGGCGTCACCCCCGAGGGCGTGCTGGACCTGAACCATGTGTTTCGCCAGCGCGGCTACCGGCAAGAGGTGGGTGTCAAGGGCGCGGTGGCGGTGCTGTTCAACCAGCGCTTTGCCAAGTCGGGCAAGGCCAGCACCTCCAACTGGGCCGCCCCGCGCCTGAGCGAGGCCCAGCTGATGTACGCCGCCAACGACGCCTGGGCCGCGCTGCGGGTCTACCAGGCGCTGAGCCTGTCGCCGCGCACCGAGCCGGCCGCGGCCTGAACCCTTCAAGGATTTTTTCTCATGGCACGCACCAACCCCTGGGCCGACAAGGTGGCCGCCATCCTGCGCGGTGGCAACACCGCCGCGGCCATCGCACAGATCAAGGTCGCCCCCACCGTCAAGGACCTGATGGCGCTGCGCAAACTGCTGGCGGTGCCGCCACTGGCCGGGCGCTGGCCCGAGGTCGACGACGCGGTGACCGACAACCTGGCCCTGCTGTCGGCGCCCCGGCTGCACCGGGCGCCCTGACCCGCCCTGCCCTCAGTCGGGCGTGAACTGCGCCTGAAAGCGGGCCATGTCCTCGGCCAGCTCGAAACTCACCAGCTGGCCCATCTTGTGGTCGGCCAGCCGGCAGGCGGCGAACAGGCTGGATTTGCCCTTCAGGTGGAAGCTGGGCAGGTCGATCAGCGCATAGGGGTAAGGCACAAACAGCTCGTGCTCGAACAGCACCCGGTGCCGGTTGCGCGGCGACGGGAAGAGCTTGTAGTCGTCGGTGCTGAAGGCCTCAGCCACCGGCGACCTCCCTGGGCATTTTTTGCAATGGCTGCCAGCCGGCAAACTCCGGGTGCAAGCGGGCCACCACCGGGCCGTTGAAGTCCCAGGCCAGGCAACGACCCAGGTGGTAAGGCGGCTGGCCGTCGGCCACCACCGGCAGGCCGGCCTCGCGGCGCAGTCGCCACTGGTAGACCGGAATGGTCTGGTAGGCGGCGGTGGCCATGTTGAACAGCAGCTCGCGCAAATGGGTGCAGCCTTTCACGCCACCCAGCGCCCGCTCGATGGCCTGGCGCCAGCCCGGGCCCATCTTCACGCCCACCATGCGCTGCATGGGCGAGCCGCCCTGCTGGCATTCGTCGAACGGCGCCGACTCGGTGCTGCTGGCGATGGCCTGGATCACCAGCTCGTCGTCCACCGTGGCGCGGATGGTCATCGCGTGGATGGGGGTGCCGGGCGGCAGGTCGCCGCGCTCCGTGCCTTCGAGTTCATAGGCCTTGGTGTCGGTGAGTTCGGCCTCGATGTCCCACAGGCCGTCGGCGCGGTGGTAACCGCGGTAGACCACGGCACGGGTGTGCAAGGGGGTGCGCTCAGTGGGTTCGGGCAGCGGCATGGCGGGCACCAATCTCAGGGGAAACCCGTATTCTCTCAGCCTGGCGGATTTTCCGGCTGTCACCTGCGGGCAAGGCCCTGCCCACAGGCCCTCAGCCGCCGGCGCGCTTGGCCTTCAGCCCCTGCTGCACCAGCCAGGCCACCACCCGCTCGGCATGGTCGCCCTGCACCTCCAGCACCTGGTCTTTGACCGTGCCACCGGCGCCGCAAAAGGTGCGCAGGCGTTTGCCCAGCGCCTCCAGCGCCGCCGCGTCCAGCGGCAGGCCCCGCACCACCGTCACCGCCTTGCCGCCGCGGCCCTTGGTCTCGCGGCTGACCCGGGCCACGCCGTCGCCGGCCGGCACCGGCTTGGCCTGCTGGCACACACAGGCCGCCACCGGCTGGCGGCAGGCCGGGCACATGCGGCCGCTGTCGGTGGAATAGACCAGGCCGCCGCCCTCGCGTTTTTGCATCTGTGGTTCTCCTGGAAGCGCTGTCTCGCGCCTGACGCGGCGATTGTGCCCGGCCCGTTAGACTCCCGCCCCATGCAAAACACATTCAAGGCGGGCTGCCTCGCCATTTACGTTGCCAGCCTGGTGGGCGCGGTCTGGCCCTTCCCGACGGTGACGCTGGTGCATTACCTGGCGCTGGGCCTGCTGGCCATCCACACGCTGGAGCTGTTGGCGGTGCTGCGCCTGCTGCGTCGGCAGCCCGGCCCGCTGATCGACGGCATCACGCTGACGCTGCTGTTCGGCCTGCTGCACTGGGCCAAGCTCAAGCCGGGCGCACCGACCCGGCCCTGAGCCTCAGGCGCGCAGGCGGCGGGTGCGAAAGCTGCCCCAGCCGCTGTGCGCCACCGAGGCCAGAAAGGCCCACAAACCGCTCTCACCGGGGCGCGGCTGGCCGCCGTCACCGATGCGCTTGAGCTGGCGGGTGTACCACATCACCTCCATCATCGCGGCGCGGTCCACCAGGCCGATGCCGGTGCGGATGGGTTTCACCCGCTGCCGGCTGTCCTGGCCACGCAGCAGCGCGGCCGGGGCGTCGGGGTCGATGGCCAGCAACCGGGCCACACCCACCAGGTCCAGCGCGCCGCTGGCCAGCGCGGCGTTCATGCCGGCGGCGCTGCGGAAGCCCCCGGTCACCATCAGCGGCACCTTGACGGTGCGGCGCAGGCTTTCGGCAAAGTCCAGAAAGTAGGCCTCGCGGGCCGCGGTGGACGCCTTCTGCTTGGTGACCCCGGTCATGGCCGGTGCCTCGTAGGTGCCGCCCGAGACCTCGATCAGATCGATGCCAGCCTCGGCCAGCGCGCGCATGGTGTCGGCCGACTCGGCCTCGTCCATGCCGCCACGCTGAAAGTCGGCCGAGTTGAGCTTGATGCCCACCGGGAAATCCGGCCCCACCCGGCGGCGGATCTCGGCATACACCGCCAGCACAAAGCGGCGTCGCTTCTCGGCGCTGCCACCCCAGCCGTCGGTGCGCTGGTTGTGGTGTGGCGACTGAAACTGGCTCACCAGGTAGCCGTGGGCACCGTGGATTTGCACGCCGCTGAAGCCGGCTTTTTTGCAGATGGCGGCGCTGCGGCCAAAGCGCGCAATGACGTCCTGGATCTCGGCCTCGGTGGCCTCGTGCGGCGTGTCAAAAAAGGCCTGCAGGTCGGGCCGGAAGGGCACGGCCGAGGGCGACAGGTTGCGTGCGTTCAGGCCCTTGGGCGACTGCTTGCCGGGATGGTTGAGCTGCACCCACAGCGCCACGCCCTGGTCGGTGGCGGCGCGGGCCCATTGGCGCAGCAGCGGCAGATCGGCCTCGTCTTCGATCACCACGTTGCCCGGCTCGCCCAAAGCGCGGCGGTCGATCATCACATTGCCGGTCATCAGCAGGCCAATGCCCGACGCTGCCCAACGCCGGTACAGCGTGACCAGCCGGGGCGTGGGGTGGTTGTCGTAGGTGCCCAGGGCCTCGCTCATGGCCGACTTGGCCAGACGGTTGCGCAGCACGCTGCCGTTGGGCAGGGTCAGGGGTTGATTCAGCAGCGGCTGGGCAGTGGGCATGGCGGACTCGGTGAAAATGAAGGACGGGCTCAGCGCAGCAAGGCGCACAGCATGGCGAAGAACAGGCCCAGCTGGGCGCTCCAGAAGGTGGCGCGCAGCAACACCAGCGGGCCGCTGGTGCCCAGCAGATGGACCAGGCTCTGGCCCAGGCGGGCGTACAGCACCCAGGCGGCCAGCGGCGCGATCAATGCGGTCTTGTCGAGTGCGGCAGCGGCCAGCACGATGACGGCAAAGGCCGGCAGGTTTTCCAGGCAGTTGGCATGGGCGTCTTCGAGCCGGCGCATGAAGGCCGGGTCGGTGGCGGGCTTGGCACCGCGTGGCCAGTTGTTGATCGGCGTGCCGGTCACGAAGCGCAGGCCACGGTACAGCAGCACCGCGGCCACCAGCAGCAGCGTCCAGCCGGTGAAGCCCAGCAGGGCCTGAAGAGGGGTCATGGTCGGTCTCCGGTGTCGCGCCGCCCACCTCGGACGGCTGCGGCGCATTACAGCACCGGGCCGGGGTCGGCCACTGAGCCGTGGGTGACGCAGATGTAGACCAGCCCCTCTAAACCGCTGTGGTAGTGCGGGCGCTCAGAGCGCCCGGGCCAGCCGGGCCACGCCGTCGTTGATCTTGGCCACGTCGGCGGTGGCAAAGCTCAGGCGCAGGGTGGCGGGGTCCGGGTGGGTGGCGTAAAACGGCGCGCCGGGCACAAAGGCCACCAGCTGGTCGATGGCGCGTTTGGCAAAGGCGGCGGCGTCCTGGGTGTGGCCGTTGGCGCCGGTCAGCCGGGCCCAGAAGAACAGCCCGCCCTGGGGCTGGGTGAAGGCGATGGCCTCGCCCAGCTCGCGGGTCAGCGCCGCGCCCATGGCCTGGGCGCGCTCGGCGTAGACCTGGCGCACCTTGGCCAGCGTGGCCGGCATGCGGCCGGCCCGCAGGTAATGCGCGGCGGTGGCCTGGGCAAAGGTGCTGGTGTGGGCGTCGCTGAACTGCTTGCACATGGTGGCGCGGGCCAGCAGCTCGGGCGGCGCCACCATCCAGCCAATGCGCAGGCCGGGGCTCAGCACCTTGCTGAGTGAGCCGCAGTGCACCAGGCGCTCGCGGCTGCCCGGCACCTGGTCGCTCAGCGCCAGCAGGCTGGGCGGCGGTGGCGCACCAAAGTACAAATCACCATAGGGGTCGTCTTCCACCACCACCACGTCGTGCTGCACCGCCAGCGCCAGCACGCGGCGGCGGCGCTCCAGGTTCAGCAGCGCGCCGCTGGGGTTGCCAAAGGTGGGGATGAGGTAGATGAACTTGGGTTTGTGTTCGACGATCAGCCGCTCCAGCGCGTCGGTGTCCACGCCCTGCCCGTCTACAGGTGCACTCACCAGCTCGGCGCCGTAAAGCCGGAAACACTGGATGGTGGCGAGGAAGGTAGGCCCTTCGACGATGACCTTGTCGCCCGGGCTGATGAGGGTTTTGCCCAGCAGGTCCAGCGCCTGCTGGCTGCCGGTGGTGACGATCAGGCCCTCGGGCTTGACGTCGGCCCCCTTGGTCTGCATGAAGGCGCTGATCTGTTCGCGCAGCGGCTGGTAGCCCTCGGTGGCGCCGTACTGCAGCGCCGCACCCGGCTCCTCCCGCAGCGCGGCCTCGCTGGCCGCGCGGATGCCCTCGACGTCGAACATCGCGCTGTCGGGAAAGCCACCGGCAAAGCTGACGATGCCGGGCTTGCCCAGCAGCTTGAAAAGCTCACGGATGGCGGAGGTTTCGATCTGGTCGAGGCGGGAAGCGAATTGCATGGTGGGGCGGGCGTGAAGGTCGGGACAGAACTGCCCATTTTAGGGAGGGCCACCGCAAGCTCGCATCTCAGGGCCGCCGGGGCAAAGGCAGGGGCTGGCCCTCGGCGCTGGACGGCACCGGCAGGCCCAGGATGGCGGCCAGCGTGGGCGCGATGCCGCTCACCTCCACCCGGCCGTCGACCCGCCCCGGCGCCACCCAGCGCGGGCCATAGAAGGCCAGGGGCACCTGGGTGTCGTAGGCGTGGGGCGAGCCGTGGGTGGCGGCGTAGCCCGTGCCCACCATCCAGTTCGGCAGGATGGTGAACTGCACCTCGCCCGACACCTCGGGGTGCCAGGACTTGCGCATCGCGGCAAACAGCGGCGCGTCAGCGGCTGGCGGCGGATTGCCCAACAGCTCGCGACGGGTGTAGGCCGCGGCAATGCCGGGCTGGGCCAGCAGCAGGCGGCGGGCGGCCTCGGCCACCGCGTTGGCGTCAGTGCCGGTACTGGCGAGCAAGGCCTTGTTGAGCCACAGGCTGGAGGCCGAAAAGCGTGCCCATTCGCCGGGGCCGAACTGGGACTGCAGGCCGGCGTTCACCGGGGCCAGCGTGCGGCCCAGCGTGATGCGGGCGCTGGGCTGGCCGCGCCGCGCCAGGTCTTCCGGCGCCGGCATGAAGCCGTGGTCGGCGGTCAACACCACCAGGTGGCCGTCGGGCCCCAAGCGCGCATCAAGGTCGCGGAAAAAGGCCTGCAGCTGCCGGTCGAGCTGCAGCAAATGGTCGTGCGACAGCCGCGACTCGGCGCCAAAGGCGTGGTTCACGTAGTCATGGCCCGACAGGCTGATGCTCAGCAGGTCGGTCACGCCACGCTGGCCCAGGCGCTCGCCTTCGATGGCGGCGCGGGCAAAGTCCAGCGTCAGCGCGTCGGCAAAGGGGCTGCGCAGCAGCGCGGCGTAGAAGGCCGGCGTAGGCGCGGCCGCGTCGGCGTCGAGCATGGCCATGGGCAGCTGGCCGCCGGGGGCATACCAGGGCTGGTTATCGGGCAGCGAACGGGCGTAGGCCGCCTCGGGCAGCAGCGGCGTCCAGGCGGTTTTGAAGAAGCGGTCAGCCGGCCGGGCGGCATTGAAGGCCTCGACCCAGGCCGGGTGGGCCGCCATGTAGTGGGTGCTGGAGGCAAAGCGGCCGGTGCTGGCCATGTACATGTAGGGCGTGCCGCGCTGGCCGGCCGGCAGGATGGCGCCGCGGTCTTTGCCCGACACCGCCAGCACCTTGGAGCCGGGCTGGCGCTGCACCAGCACATCGCCCAGCGACTCGGCGCGCAGGTTTCTCGGGCTGGTGCCGTCCAGAGGCTTGGTGGGGTGGCCGATGTAGCGGGCGGCACTGTCGCTGGTGCAGTACACCGGCTCGCCGCTGGCCGGGTCACGCCAGTCGTTGCCGATGATACCGGTGCGCTGCGGCGTGGCGCCGGTGAGCAGCGTCGCATGGCCGGCGGCGGTGACAGTGAAGGCCTGGCCGTGGTGGGCCTGGGCAAACCAGGCGCCGCGGTTCAGCAGCCGGGCCAGGCCGTCGTGGGCCAGCTGGTCGCGGTAGTCGAGCAGCTGGCGCTGCGGCAGGCCGTCCACCACCAGCAACACCACCAGCTTGGGCGGTGCGGATGGCGCGGCCTGCGGCGTGGTGCAGGCCCCCAGACCCATGGCCAGGGCCAGCGCGCACAGCGCAGAAAAATGGCGGCGGGTCAGGCTCATGGTGGGCTCCGGAAAAAGCGTGGTGGGGGCGGTGGCAGCGGCGATTGTCACCCCGCACAGACCCTACACTGGGCGCCATGCGCAAGGACGATATCGCCCCCTTTTTTGCCACGCTGAAGGCCGCCAACCCGCAGCCCACCACCGAGCTGGAATTCACCACCGTGTTTGAGCTGCTGGCCGCGGTGCTGCTGAGTGCCCAGGCCACCGACGTGGGCGTGAACAAGGCCACGCGCAAGCTGTTTCCGGTGGCCGGCACGCCGCAGAAAATCCTGGCGCTGGGCCTGGCCGGGCTGGAGGAGCACATCAAGACCATCGGCCTGTACCGCAGCAAGGCCAAGCACCTGATGGAAACCTGCCGTATTCTGGTGGAGCAGCATGGTGGCGAAGTGCCACGCACCCGCGAGGCGCTGGAGGCCCTGCCCGGCGTGGGCCGCAAAACCGCCAACGTGGTGCTGAACGTGGCCTTTGGCGAACCCACCATGGCGGTGGACACCCACATCTTCCGGCTCGGCAACCGCACCGGCCTGGCGCCGGGCAAGAACCCGCTGGCGGTGGAACGCAAGCTGATGCAGCGCATCCCGGCCGAGTACATGGTGGACGCCCACCACTGGCTGATTCTGCATGGCCGCTATGTCTGCCAGGCCCGCAAGCCGCTGTGCTGGCAATGCGGCGTGGCCGCCTACTGCAGCTTCAAGCCCAAGACGCCGGCGCCCTGAGCGCGGGCTTCAGTGGCGACGGGTCGTGGGCCGGGTGCCGGCGGCCATGAACACCGTGTCAAGCCACAGCCGCTCCAGCTGCAGGCCGTCCAGCCGCTCGGCCAAATGGCTCCAGGGCGCGTCCAGCCCTTCGAAGGCCGTCACCGAATAACCGGCGGCCTGGCCCACCCACCAGTTGACCGGCCAGGCCCAGGCGTAAGCGCCGCCCCCCGCCCATTTGAGGCCGGTGGCCACCACCTGGCCGCCCGGCCGCAGGTGGGCCAGCACATGGGCCAGCGTGGCCGGTTGGCGCAGCACGTCGTGGGTGAAATGGAACAGCGCGGCATCGGCCTGGGCCGGCAACGCGGCCGTCGCGGCCGGGGACTCCACCAAGGTCACGTTGGCCCAGCCCTGCTCCGCCACCCGGGCCTGGGCCAGCGCCAGCATCTCGGGTGAGGGCTCCACCCCCACCACCCGGCCCCCAGGGCCCACCGCAGCCTGCAAGGCCGCCAGGCTCAGGCCGGTGCCACAGCCGATGTCGAGCACGGTGGCGCCGGGCCGCAGGCCCAGCCGGGCAATGGCCCGCACCCGCAGGGGCTCGAAGCTGGCCAGTTCCAGGTCGTAGGTGGCGGCGCGCTGCCGGTATTGGGCCAGCGCCTGCGGGTTGTCGCGGGCGCCCGTCGAGGGGGTCATGGGTTGCGAGGAGGTCAGTGGGTAATGACCACCAGCACGCTGCAGGGCGAATGCTCGATCAGCGCGCCCGACACCGAGCCGCGCCACCAGCGGGCGGCCCAGCCGTCGAGGTGCTTGTGGCCCACCACGATCAGGTTGGCGTCGATCTTGGTGGCGTAGCGGGTCAGTTCCTGGATGGTTTCGCCAATCAGCACCTCGCCGCTGGCGGTGAATCCGGCCTCGCCCAACCGGCGCAGGCCGTCGGCCAGCACCGCGTCGTAGCGGGCGCGTTCGCGGTCGGCCAGGGCCTGGTCGTACACCCCGCCCTCCAGGCTGACGATGCCGGTGGTGGCGGGCATCACCGCCACCAGAAACAGCTCGGAGCCGCTCCAATGTGCCAGGTCCCGGCAGTCGAGCAGGGCTTTTTGCCCCGGCTCGGTGCCGTCATAGGCCAACAGGATGCGCTTGTACACGGTGTGCCTCCGATTCATGCGCCCACGGGGTGAGCGATTCAAGTGAGGATAGACCGATTGCCGGGCCCGCACAACTGATCTGGCGCAAGGCAGGGGCATTTGCCAGGCGGTAGGTGCGCGCTCAGTCGGCGTCGAACTGCAGGCCCAGCTTCAGCACCCATTTGTCGTCGCTGCCCGCGCGCGGCCGCAGGGCCTGGCCCAGGCCCAGATTGAAGCGGCCGAAAGAAGCCTGTTTGTCCCACACCAGGTACAGCGTCTCGTTGCGCTGGCGGGGCACCAGCAGTTGCCGGGCAGGGCCCCAGTCTGAAAAATACTCCAACCCCACCTCGGTGCGGCCAGAGGCGCGCACCGCCCACTTGGCCGAGGGCTGGAAGCGCGGCGTGGTTTCCGGACCGCGCAGCGCCTTCTCCACCGAGGGGTTGAACACCAGCCGGTAACCGGCGCCGCGGTAGCCGATGATGGGGTTGACCTCCAGGTGCAAGGCCGTGTCATCCTCGTACACCGAGGCGATGCGCCCCAGCCCGCCCCGCACGCCCCAGAACCAGCCGCCGGCCTTGTCGTGCGGCGCCACGTACTGCAGCTCGACGGCCATGCCCTGCAGCTTGCGGGTGTGGGCGGTGTACACCGCGGGCAGCTCCAGGCCGATTTCCAGCCCTGGCGCCAGGCCGTGCGTCACCTCCAGCAGCATCTGCCCCACATGGCCGGTCGAGACCGCCGTGCTGCGCGGCCGGGCCACGGAAAAGGTGGTTTCCAGCTCCGTCTCGCCCGGTGCGGCAACGTCGTCGGCATACACCGTCAGTTCATACGGTGCGGCCTGAACCGCCGTGGCGGCGCACCAGACCAGGGTGAAAGCGAGCGCGGTGGGAGAGGTGTTTTTCAGCATGAGGTGGGCAACAAGGCCCTCCATTATTGGCTGGCCGTGTGCCCGCCCCCTGCCCTGCAACACCATGGCCCAAGCCATCGGCGTTGCCGGTTGAAACGCCGCGTGGGCCCGGGCTATTTGCGCTGGGCCAGATGCCAGGCCACCAGCGCGTTGGCGTGGCCATGGCCCAGTGCGTGCTCGGTTTTCAGTAGCGCCACCAGTTCCATGTGCTCGCGCGGCCCCGCCTGGGCCAGCACCTGCATCCAGTGCGCAATCGGCTGGCCGTAGGTCTTCTCGATCGACGGGAAGTACGAGGCCGGCCCGGTCACTTTGCCTTCGGAAGCCATGACGTCAATGCCCGGATGCGTTCACGCCGGCCGGTGCAGGGCGCAGAGCTTGTTGCCGTCGGGGTCGCGCACATAGGCCAGGTAGACCGCGCCCGCGGGCCCATCGCGCAGACCAGGCGGCGCCTCGATGGACACACCGCCATGCGCCACCGCCACGTCGTGGAACTGCTGCACCTGCTCGGGCGAGGTGCAGTTGAAGCCGATGGTGCCGCCATTGGCACAGGTGGCCGGCTCCCCGTTCAGCGGCTCGCTCACGCCGAACGACACGCCGTTGTGACGGTAGAACAGGCGCGCCTGCCCGGTGGCGTTCTGGTGGCGGAACGGCTCGCCCGCCCCTACCACGCCCAACACGGCGTCGTAGAAGCGCTTGGCTCGCGCGATGTCGTTGGTGCCGACCATGACGTGGCTGAACATGGGTGTCTCCTGATGGTTTGTGGGTGACAGTGCGGGTGGTTTGCTGGAGCGCCCGAGTGCTTGGTTGGCCCTGCATTCTGCAGCGAAGCCCGAGTAAGCCCGACCGTAGACAATGACTAACTTACTTTATCAAAGCGCTTTGATGGCCGATATCGACGCGACGGCTGCGGATTCCATGATTCGCCCGCCACACACGTGCGAGGAAACCACGGGGTTAGAGACCGCTTCAGGCTGGTTGCGGTCGTTCAGCAGATGCTTAACGAGCGACAGCTACCGACCCAAAGCGGACGGTCTACCTGATAAATAAATCTGACTGATTTCCCGCAGGCCCGAATTTAAGTGTCAAACCGGGTGCCATAGTCCACTTGCAGATCTTCAACGCGGATTCCTGAGGAATGAAATAGTGCTCCAAACGTACACCCTTCTATGTTCCCAGCGGAGTCATGTGACAGAGGTATTGGTAGGCCCTCCCTGGGATCAAACCGTCCAATGCATTCTCCGCTCACCTGGAAAGGACATCCGTTGAAAACGTTAAATTTAGAAAAGCCACATTCGATGCTATTGGTTTTGCGTGCGGACGCAGAAGGACTACCAAGTAACTGATCATTAAACGCTTGGTAGTGCAGCTCTCCAATCAGCTCTGTGACCATGTCGGCATTTACGGGTGATTGAGCCTGATAACGCCCCTCAACTAGCACCGCCGGAATGCGAAATTCCTCGAAGAGCTTCATGAGTTCAACTTCGGTGCCGGTGGGGTAGACCGAAATCCATGGTTGGTCGATCCTGAGTTCCACGGCTTTCTTCATGATGCGCTGCATAGGCGATATACCAGGATGGCGCTCAAGATCGATGAGTGCTTGCAATCGTTCAAAAAGAATCTGATTTAGCCCTTTGAATTGGCAGCTTTCTAGTAGCTGATCGCAGAATTCCACGTAGCGTTCTTGCCAGCCCCCTTCCATATCTATGATGATCTCTGGCGCAGCTGCGAGCGTATCGGTTAGCAAATGGAACCGCCATGAAGGGTTTGATGCCCGCCATTCATCTTCAGTAGAGGGTATCAGTGGCTTCCAACTTATCTGCAAAGAAAGATCGCACACAATGGGGAATAGCTCGCGGGCGGACTCTCCGCACCGCTCCACAAACCAATCGTATGCCGTGGTGTAAACATCAGGGATCCCCGATCTGTCCCATGCAACGTCCTGCGGCATTCCAAGGATCTGATTTGCGAAAGAGCGTTCAATGAAAAAGGCGTGACCTTCCAATATGTCCTTGGTACACAGCTCTCGTGCTCCCTTGGCTGTTGTGATCTCTGGGTTGATTCGCCAAGATTGAGTGATAAGCGTCAGCTTCAAAGCGTCAACTGTCTTGGCGCCGGGGATCGTGACGAACCGAGCTTGGCCTATCTTGTTCTGCTCCTCGAACACTTTGTAGAGGAAATGGGCGTTCTGGTGTATGTCCAAACTCGTATTGCAGTTGGCTAGAGGAATCCTTGGCCCGCCCATAGCCGGCCAAAGCTCTTGCCATTTACGGTGAGTAAAGCCTGAAGCTTGCCTGAAACTACTCCATTGAATATGGCCGTAACCTGTGAACAGTGTCTGAAAATAGTGAACGTGCTCGTGGACATATGTGAGCAAGTTCCCATTCGTTGCGGCTTCCGCTGTAAATTTCTCCGCCTTATCGAAAAGGCGCATTTCCATCCGAGGGGTAAAAAATGTGCCCAGGGTTGCATTAAGAAAGGAGTCCATTGCATTCCTACAATTTTTATGATGACCTCGGTCATGAAGCTGACGCAGAGTTTGTTTGGTCGCTGCGCTCACTTACATGACTGAGTGTGCCTTGACTTACTAGAGACCTACCTGCCCGTGAAACGTCCGCTTCGGGCCGGCAGCGGTCACCTGGCTTGTTGTGGCGACCGGCAGCAATCGCTGCATACCGGCCATCCCCACTGCCACTCCTGGCCTTATCCCCCCAAACAAAAACCGGTCTCCCGAACCATTCGGAAGACCGGTTTCAAGGGTCTGTTCAAACCGCGCCCACCGGGCGCAGCGTCAAACTCAGTTGCAGCCGCAACCACCGCCTTGCGCAGCCGCCGGCACGGCACAGCTGCCGCCTTGTGCCGCCGGCACCGCCTCGGGCAGCTGGCCGCCGCGCGGGTACATGCCCAGCTTCTTCATCAGCGCCAGGTCGTCCAGTGACTCGGGGTTGTCGGTGGTGAGCAGTTTGTCGCCGTAGAAGATGGAGTTGGCGCCGGCCAAAAAGCACAGGGTTTGCACGGCTTCGCCCATCTGGCGGCGGCCGGCGGACAGGCGCACGCGGGCGGTGGGCATGGTGATGCGGGCCACGGCGATGGTGCGCACAAACTCCATCGGGTCGAGGTCGGGCTGGTCGGCCAGCGGCGTGCCTTCCACCTTCACCAGGTGGTTGATGGGCACCGACTCGGGGTAGGGGCTGAGGTTGGCCAATTGGGCAATGAGGGCGGCGCGCTGGCGGCGGCCTTCGCCCATGCCGACGATGCCGCCACAGCAGACCTTCATGCCGGCGGTGCGCACATGGCCCAGCGTGTCCAGCCGGTCCTGGTAGTCGCGGGTGGTGATGATCTGGCCGTAAAACTCGGGCGCGGTGTCGAGGTTGTGGTTGTAGTAGTCCAGGCCGGCGTCGGCCAGCGCCTGGGCCTGGCTTTCTTCCAGCATGCCCAAGGTGCCGCAGGTTTCCAGGCCCAGCGCCTTGACGCCGCGCACCAGCTCGCTCACCTTTTCGATGTCGCGGTCTTTGGGGGCGCGCCAGGCCGCGCCCATACAGAAGCGGGTGGCGCCGGCCTGCTTGGCGGCGCGGGCGGCGGCCAGCACGTCGGCCGGCTCCATCAGCTTGGTGGCTTCCACGCCGGTGTCGTAGCGGGCGGCCTGCGGGCAGTAGGAGCAGTCTTCGGGGCAGCCGCCGGTTTTCACCGACAGCAGCGTGGCGAACTCGACCTCGTTGGGGTCGAAGTTTGCACGGTGCACGGTCTGGGCGCGGTGCATCAGGTCAGACAGCGGCAAGGCCATCAAGGCCTCGACGGCGGCCACCGTCCAGGGCGCGGCGCCCTGTTTTTCAGCCTGCTGAACCGCGGCCATTGCTTGCACTTCGGTGGAACCCATAGACACTCCTGAATGAAAGATGAAGGGGCAAGGCACCCGGCCCTGTTGGGGCAACAAGGGAACCTCTGGCCTGGCGCGCCATGCGCTTCGCTGGCATCGCCTCCGCCCCGGCATGTTGCCTGGGGGCGGGACACATAGGCGGCCAATCTGGCACCGATTGGTGCCAGCGGCACGGTGGGTTTCACCGTCGACCGCCGCGTGCCAGACAGGGAAACGCCTGGCACGACCATCCTATTTTGCCACGGGCTGTGTTTGCTCACGCTGACAGCTGCAGCACCGCCCAGCCGCCGGGGGCCGGGGCCTCGGTGGGCCAGTGGCGGGCGTCGGCGATCGGCAGGGCCCCGCCGCCGGCGAGAAAGGTGGCGGCGCGGATCACGCCGGCATGGGTGACCCACACCGCCTCGCCGCCCTGCCCCACCTGGGCCTGCAACGCGGTCAGCGCCGCAGCCACCCGGGTGATCACCCCCTGGGTGCTTTCCACGCCGCCAAAACGGTGGTGGGCAAAGTCGGCCAGCCAGGCGTCAAAGGCGGCCTCGGGTACCGCCGCCCAGGGCTGCTGCTCCCAGTGGCCGAAGTTCATCTCGTTGAGCCGGGCGTCGGTGTGGGCCGGCCCCAGGTCGGGCCGCAAGGCACACAGGGCGTCGGCCAGCTGGCGCGCCCGCTGCAGGCCCGACACCCAGACCGGCAGGCCGGCGGGCAGTTGCGCGGCTGCCGCTTGCGCGGCCTGGGCGGTGAGCGCAGGGTCGGCCGGCAGGTCGGTGGCGCCGTAGCACAGGCCGGGCGCGGCCAGCACCGCCGCATGGCGCAGCAGCCACAGCCTCATGCGGCCGCCGCGCCCAGGCCCAGGGCCAGCCCGAGGTAGAAGGCGGCTTCGCAGACCTGCTGGGTCGCGCCCAGGCCGTCGCCGGTGAAGCCCTGCAAACGCCGCTGCAGCAGCCGGTGCATCCAGGCCAGGCCCAGCAGCGCCCCCAGCACGGCCTGCAGCCAGGGCGCACCGGGCAACCACCACCACAGCAAGGCCATGGCCCCGCCCCACCACAGCAGCGCCACGGCCAGGCCGGGTGCGCCGATGCTGTCGGCCAGCGGCTTGCTCTTGGAGCGGGCAGTGTCGCCCACATGGGCCAGGCGGTGCACCAGCCACAGCGGCGCGGTGCGCGAGCTCACATGGGCGCCAAACAGCGCCGCGCAGACCAGGGCCACGCTGTGCTGGCCCAGCAGCGCCAGCAGCGCCACCTTGGCAAGGCCGGCCAGCACCAGGGCCAGCGCGCCGTAGCTGCCGATGCGCGAGTCTTTCATGATGTCGAGCGCGCGCTCGCGGTCCAGGCTGCCGCCCAGGCCATCGGCCAGGTCGGCCAGGCCGTCTTCGTGAAAGGCACCGGTGAGCAGCACGCTGAAGATGGTGGTCACTGCCGCCGCCACCCAGGGTGCGGCGGGCAAGGCCGGCAGGCCGGCCATCAGCAAGGCGAACAGACCGGCGCTGAGCCCGCCCACCAGCCAGCCCACGCCGGGAAAATGCGCGGCGCTGGCCAGCAGCATGGCCGGGCTGAAACCCACCCAGTCGGCCAGCCGGCCGGTGACCGGAATGCGGGTGAAGAACTGCAGCGCCAGCAGGTAGTGGCGCACCAGGCCCGCCAGGGTTTTCATGGCGTGGTGGCCTCGGCCTCGCTGCGCGACACACCGGCGGCATCGAAGCTGGCCATCTCGCGCAGGATGGCGCAGGCCGACACCAGCAGCGGCCAGGCCAGCGCCGCGCCCGAGCCCTCGCCCAGCCGCAGGTGCAGGTCCAGCAACGGCTCGGCGGCCAGAAAGTCCAGCATCAGCGTGTGGCCACGTTCCCCCGAGCGGTGGGCAAACACGCAGCGCTGCAGCACCGGCGGCGCCAGCCGGCTGGCCACCAGCACCGCGGCGCCGGCAATGAAACCGTCCACCAGCAGCACCCGGCGCTCGGCCGCGGCCTGCAGCACCGCGCCCACCATGGTGGCGATCTCGAAACCGCCCAGCGCCGCCAGCGCGTCCAGCGGTGCCTGGGCCTGCTCGTGGCGGGCCAGCACCTGGCGCAGGATGGCGGTCTTGCGAATGATGGCCTCGGCGTCCAGGCCGGTGCCAGCGCCTGTGACCTCGGCAATGTCCAGGCCGGCCAGCCGGGCCAGCAGCAGCGATGCCGCCGAGGTGTTGCCTATGCCCATCTCGCCCAGCAGCAGCACATTGCCGGGCAGCTCGCGCACCAGGGCGGCGCCGTTGTCCATGGCCTGCCGGCATTGGGCGGCGCTCATGGCCGGGCCGTCCAGCGCGTCGGCGGTGCCGGGCGCCACTTTCAGATTGCGCAGGCCGGGCCGGGGCGCGAAGTCATGGGCCACACCACAGTCGACCACGGTCAACGCCAAGCCATGCTGGCGGGCCAGCACACTCACCGCCGCGCCACCGGCCAGAAAGTTCTCCACCATCTGCCAGGTCACGTCGCTGGGGTAGGCCGACACGCCGCGCGCGGCCAGGCCGTGGTCGCCGGCAAACACCACCAGCTGCGGCGCCACCAGCGCCGGCGCCTCGGTGCCCAGAATCAGGCCCAGGCGCTCGGCCAGCGCCTCCAGCCGGCCCAGCGCGCCCAGCGGCTTGGTTTTGTTGTCCAGCAAGAACTGCAGGCGCTGGGCCAGCGCGGGTTGGTACAGGTCGGCCAGGGGCAGCGTGGGTGTGGTCATGGCATCAGGGACGGATCAGGTCCTGGAGCAGCTGGAGCCCCATGTGGGTGTGGATGAAATCGGCCAGGCCGTCGAACACGGTGTCCAGCCGGGGCGCGTCGGCGCCGAACAGCGCGGTCAGCACCTGCGGGTCTTCGAACAGGCCGTGCACATAGACGCCCAGCACGTTGCCGGCGGCGTTCTGCCAGCCCAGGCCGGGCAACACCTCGCGGGCGATGTCGCCGGCGGCGGCCATGGCCGGGTGCTGGGCGGTCTGGCCGTGGTGGATTTCGTAGCCGGCCGCGGCCACGCCCGACAACGGGGCCCAAGGGCCGGTGAGCTGACCGAAAGCACCTTGCCAGTGGCGCACCGTCTTGTCGGCCTCGAACACCGTGGCCAGTGGCAGCAGGCCCAGGCCAGGGCCGTTGCCGTCGATGCCGTGAGGGTCCACCAGGGCCTCGCCCAGCATCTGCAGGCCGCCGCACACCCCCAGCAGCCGGCCGCCGCGTTGGGCATGGTCGACCACCGCCTGGTCCAGCCCCTGCGCACGCAGCCAGGCCAGGTCGCCGCTGGTGTGTTTGGAGCCGGGCAACACCACCCAGTCGGCCCCGGCCAGCTCGGCCGGGCTGCGCACCCATTTCACCCGCACGCCGGGGATGTTTTTCAGCGGCTGGAACTCGTCGAGGTTGCTGATGCGGGGGTAGGCGACGATGGCGATGGTGGTGTGCACCGCGCGGCCGGCGGCGGTGGTGCGGTCGTCAAACACACCGTCTTCCTCGGGCAGGCCGTGCTGCCACCACATCGGCAAGGTGGCCACGGTGGGCACGCCGGTCAGGTCTTGCAGCATCTGGGGCCCGGGCGCCAGCAGCGCCGCGTCGCCACGGAACTTGTTCAGCACAAAGCCGTGGATCAGCGCCTGCTCCTCGGGCGGCAGCAGGGCCCAGGTGCCGTACAAATGGGCGAAGGCGCCGCCACGGTCGATGTCGGTCACCAGCAGGCAGCGGGCGTTGGCATGCAACGCGGTACGCATGTTGACGATGTCGCTGTCTTTGAGGTTGATCTCGGCCGGCGAGCCCGCGCCCTCGATCACCACCACGTCGTTCTCGGCCATCAGTTCGTCCAGCGCCTGCGCCACCACCGGCCAGACCGAGGCGCTGCGGCCGCGCCAAGCCATGCGCGACAAGGCCTCGTCGACCTGGCCCATCAACACCACCTGGCTGCGGGTGTCGGCCTCGGGCTTGAGCAGCAAGGGGTTCATGCGCACGTCGGGCACGGCCATGGCAGCCAGGGCCTGGAAATACTGGGCGCTGCCGATCTCGCCGCCGAGGTTGGGGCGCCGGGCCGCCCCAAGGCCCAACGCGGCCCCCTCGGGGGGCAGCGAGGACACATCCGTGCCGAGCGTGGGGGCAACAACTCTTGCGTTGTTGCTCATGTTCTGCGCCTTGTACGGCGCCACCCTGAGGCCTTGGCGCGCGTACCAGCGGCACAGCGCGGTGGTGAGCCAGCTTTTGCCGGCGCCACTGGTGGTGCCCAGCACCATCACGGCACGGGCTCTTGGGTTGTCAGGGTTCATGCGGTGGCCAGCCACGCGTCGCGCAGCGCCTGTTGAGATTCGGGGGACTGGACGCTCAGCCGGGCATGGCCGGGCAGGCCAAAGGAGCTGGCGTCGCGCAATTTGACACCGGCCAGGCGCAACCGGTCCAGCCGGCGGCTGAGCGCAGCGGGGTCGTCGGCGCCGGGCAGGCGTGCGGTGAAGAAATTGGCCTGGCTGGGCAGCAGTTCGAAACCCAGTGCGGTACACAGCGCGGCTTGCGGGGTTTTCCAGGCCGACAGTGTCACCCGGCCCTCGGCCACCCAGGCCTGGGTGTCGGCGTTGACCCAAGAGGTCAGCATGGCCAGGCCATGCGCGCCCAGCAGCCAGGACGCGGCCAGTTGCTGCAACCGCTGCACCTGGGCCTGGGCGCCGCGTGGGGCGATGGCATAGGCGCCGCGGATGCCAGGCAGGCCCAGCACCTTGTTGGGGGTCCACAGCTGCCAGACGCGGTCCAGACCCTCGGCGTCCAGCAGGCTGTGGCCGGCCAGGCGCAGCGGCTCGTAGGCCCGGTCCAGCACCACGGTGCCGGGGAGTTCATGCAGCCGGGGCAGCAGCGCATCGGGCTGGCCCAGCGGGCTGCTGGGGTCACAACACCAGAGCAATGCGGCCTCTTCCGGCACGTCGGCCAGTGGCAGGCCCTGGGCCTGGGCGGCGGCGCGGTAGTCGGCGTAGCTGTGCGGCGGCAGCCACACAGCGCCGGGGCGGTCCAGCGCGGTCAGCGCGGTGATGCGGGTGATGAACTCGCTGCCGCTGGCGGCGATGGCAATGCGGTCCATGGCCACGCCGTGGAAATTGGCCAGCTGCCGGCGCAGCGTGAGGTAGCCCGACTCGGGGTAACGGCTGGGATCGACCTGGGCCAGCGCCTGCACGGTGGCTGGGCAGGGGCCACAGGCATTGGCGTTGCTGGAGAAATCGATGGCCGGCTGGCCCAGCAGGTCGTTGCCGCCATGCACCCGCAGCGCGGTGGGGAGGGTCTCAGCCATGGGGCCTGCCTTCGATCGCCAGGCCGGCCAGGGCCAGCGCCGCCACGGCCAGCAGCGGGGGCAGCACCTGGCCCGCCAGGCACAGGGCGCGCACGGTGTCGGCCGCTTGCGGCGCCTGGCCGGCCGCGTTCAGCACATACACCCCCGGCTTGCCCAACCGCACCCGCAGCGCCAGCGCCATGGCCGCCATGGGCCAGCCGCTGTTGGGCGAGGCGGTGCGACCGGCCTCCACCGCCAGCGGGCCCCAGGCCGGGCGCTGGGCACCGGCCACAGCCCACAGCAACAAGGCCGTGAGGCGGGCTGGAAACCAGGACAGCGCGTCGTCGGCCCAGGCCGCCCATTTGCCCGCCCATTCCCAGCGGCCGCGGTAGCCCCACATCGCGTCGGCGGTGTTGGCGAAGCGGTAGACCGCCGCGCCGGGCAGGCCCAGCAGCACAAACCAGAACACCGGTGCCACCACCGAGTCGTTGAGGTTTTCGGCCAGGGTTTCGATGGCGCTCTCGCGCACCTCGGTCTCGGTGAGTGACGCGGTGTCGCGGCTGACGATGCGCGACAGCCGCTGCCGCCCGGCGGCCAGCGACTCGCTCAAGCCCCCCTCCACCGCCGCCACCTCATCACGCAGCATGCGCCAGGCCAGCAGCGGCTTGAGCAGCAGCGCCAGCACCGGCACCGCCAGCCAGACCGGCATTTCAGCCCACACCGCCTGCTGCAGCCACCAGGCCAGCGCGCCCACGCCCAGCGCGCCCAGGCCCCAGGCCAGGGCGCCGCAGACAAAGGCCACGGCGGGCCGGGCACTCAGCAAACGCGGCCCCAGCGCGCCCAGGTACTGGCCCATGGCCACCACCGGGTGGATGGCGGCCGGCGGCTCGCCCCACAGGCGGTCGATCAGCAGCGCGCCCAACAGCACCGCCAGCGTCGCGACCACGGGCACCCACTCAAACAGCATCGATCTCCCCCAGGCCCTGGGCTGGCTGGCCCCACTGGTTGTCGAAGAGCACCGCCGACAGCGGCGCGCGGCGGGCCCAGCCCTGCTGCTGCAGCATGGGCTGGTCGTAGTAGCCGTCCACCGGGCCCAGGCACAGCAAGGCCACCGGCTCGGCGCCTTGTGGCAGGGCCAGCAGCCGGCCCACCTCGGCCGGGTCGAACAAAGACACCCAGCCCATGCCCAAACCCTCGGCGCGGGCGGCCAGCCACAGGTTCTGGATGGCGCAGGCGGTGGACGCCAAGTCCATCTGCGGCAAGGTGCGGCGGCCGAACAGATGCGCCTCGCGCCCGTCGGCCAGCGCCACCACCAGCAGTTCGGCGGCGTCCAGCACACCATGGACCTTGAGTGCCATGAACTCGTCTTCACGCTGGCCCAGGGCCCGGGCGGTCAGCACCCGCTCGGCCTCCACGCCCTCGAACAGCCGCTGGCGCAACGCCGCATCGGTGATGCGCAGAAAACGCCAGGGCTGCATGAAGCCCACGCTGGGGCCCTGGTGCGCGGCACGCAGCAGGCGCAGCAGCACCTCGGGCGCCACCGCACCGCCGCTGAAATGCCGCATGTCGCGCCGCTCGGCGATGGCGCGGTAGACCGCCGCCGCCTCGGCGGGCGTGAAGGGCTGGCTGGCGACGGTGGTCACTCAGTCCTCGATGCCGCGCTGCGCCGGGATGCCGGCGTTGAAGGCGTGCTTGACCTTGGTCATCTCGGTCACCGTGTCGGCCAGCTCGATGATCTCGGGCGGGCAGCGCCGGCCGGTCAGGCAGACATGCACCTGCTTGGGCCGCTCGCGCAGCGTGGCCAGCACATCGTCCAACGGCAGCCAGCCGTAGATCAACGGGTAGGTGATCTCGTCCAGAACGACCAGGAACAACTCACCGCCGAGGATGGCCGCCTTGGCCTTTTGCCAGCCGTCGCGTGCCAGCTGGGCCGAGTGCTCCAGGTCCTGGCTTTTCCACGAGAACCCATCGCCCAATCCTTCGATGGGCAGGCCGATCTGCTCGAACATCCGGTGCTCGCCAAAACGCGCGCTGGGCACCTTCATGAACTGGTAAATCTTCACCGCCTTGCCACGGCCATGGGCGCGCAGCGCCAGGCCGAAGGCGGCGGTGCTTTTGCCCTTGCCGTCGCCGGTGTTGACGATGACGATGCCGCGGCGTTCTCCCTCGGGCTTCTCGTAGGGTTTGCTGGCGGGTGGGGTTTCGATATGCATAGCGGTCTTGTCTCAAAAAATATCACAGGCGGGGCACGGCCACCCATTGGCCGGCCAGTGCGTGGATGGCAATGCGCTGCTCGAACACCTCGACCAGCGCGGCATGGGTGGCGACGTCGCCGCTGGGGCCGAAATGCTGGACGCGGCCGCGCGCCATCACCAGCACATCGTCGGCCTGCAGCGCCAGCGACAGCTCGTGCAGCACGCTGACCACGGTCTTGCCCTCGGCCACCAGCGCACGCACGGTGTGCAGCCAGTCGGCCTGGTGGGGTGGGTCGAGGTTGGCCAGCGGCTCGTCCATCAGCAGCACCTCGGCCTGCACCGCCAGCGCACGGGCCAGCAGCACCCGCTGGCGCTCGCCACCAGACAGTTGGCCCAGCGGGCGTTCGCGCCAGTCCCAGGCCTGGGTGGTGCGCAGCGCCTGCTCCACCGCGGCATGGTCTTCCGGGCCGGGGGCGGCCAGCCAGGCCTGGTGGGGCAGCCGGCCCAGCATGGCGACGTCGTAGACTCGCAGGTCGTCGGCGGCGGCCTCGTTCTGGCCCAGCCAGGACAGCACCCGGGCCCGTGGCCGGGCCGGCCAGTCGTGCCAGGGGCGTTCGTTGAGCCAGACGCTGCCGGTGGACGGCAGCAGGCCGGCGATGCCCTTGAGCAGGGTGGATTTGCCGGCGCCGTTGGGGCCGACGATGCTGGTCCAGCGGGCTGCCGGCAGGCTCAGGCTGATGCCGTGCAACACCTCGCAGGGGCCCATCTTGACCCGCAGGTCATGGGTGCGCAGTGCGCTGACTTGTGCAGAGTGGCTCACAGCCCCCCTCCCCGGCCGCTGCGCCGGTGCATCAGCACCAGCAAATAGCCGCCGCCCAGCACCGCGGTGAGGATGCCCACCGGCAGCTCCTGCGGCGCCAGCACCCAGCGGGCCAGGATGTCGGCCGCCAACAGCAGGGCGCCGCCCATCAGGCTGGCCAGCACCAGCAGCCAGGCGTGGGTGGTTTTGACCAGACTGCGCGCCAGATGCGGTGCGGCCAGGCCGACAAAGGCGATCAGCCCGGTTTGGGCCACCGCGGTGCCGGTGGCCAGCGCCAGCAGCAGCACCAGCAGGCCACGCAGCGGCGCCAGCGGCAGACCCAGGCTGTGGGCCGTGGCCTCGCCCAGCGACAGCGCGTCCAGCACCCGCGACAGCCCCCAGGCGCCGGTCTGGCACAGCAGCCAGACCACGCCCATCAGCACACAGGCGCTCCAGCCCACAAAGCCGGTGCTGCCCAGGTTGAAGGCCTGCATGGCCGACAGGATGTCGGGCGCGGCCAGGCCGATCAATTCCTTCACCGCGCCCAGCACAAAGCCCACCACCACGCCGGCCAGCAACAGCCGCAGCGTGTGCTGCACGCCGCGCGCCAGCACCAGCGTGAACAGCACGCCGCCGACCGCGCCGACAAAGGCCGCGCCGGTCAGGCCCAGCCGCACCAGCCAGGGTGTGGCCGCCGCCGACACGCCCCACAGCAGCAGCGCCACCGCCACGCCCAGTGAGGCGCCCGAGGCACTGCCCAGCAAATAGGGGTCGGCCAGCGGGTTGCGGAACAGGCCCTGGGCCACCGCACCGGCCAGGCCCAGCAAGGCCCCGGCCAGCCAGGCGCCCAGCGTGCGCGGCAGCCGGATCTCCATCACGATCTGCCAGGCCAGCGGGTCGGACCAGGCGTTCAGCACGCTCTGGAAACCGGTGCTGCCCACGCCGGCGCCCACCGCCAGCAGCAGGCCGCCCACCGCCACCAGGGCCAGCACCAGCCACTGGGCGCGGTGCTGTGTCAACGGCGCCGTCATGGCCGGTCCCATTGCGCCAGGTGCAGCAACACGCCCGACGGGTCCCAGACATGGGTCACGGTGGCGCCATAGGGCTGGGCCTTGGGCGGCGCGACGCGGGCGCCGGGGAATTCACCACTGGCCAGCACCGCCGTCACATGGTCGTGCCAGGCTTGGGCGTCGGCCACCGAGACATGCAGCATGCAGTTGTCGGCCCATTGCTGCACGTGGTAGGCCTGCAGGTAAAACCGCATGTCGCCCAGCTCGAACAAGGCCAAGGCCTCATCGGCATAGGCCTCGCGCCAGCCCAGCGCGGCGTAGAAGCGGCGCGACAACGCAAAGTCTTTCGCGGGCACAAAGGGGCGCAGGTCGGAAGCGCTCAGATTCATCGCCATGTCTCCGCTCAGCCGGCCTTGTCGCCGGCTTTGTCATTCAGGCACTGGGCCATGATGCGGGCAGCCTCGGCCATGCGCGGGCCGGGGCGCACCAGCACGTCGGACTGGTCAATGGGAAACACACAGATGCGTTTGTCACGCACCGCGTGGATGCGCTCCCAGCCCGGGCGCTGCGTCAGGCCCTGGAAGTTGCGGGCGCCGACCATGATCAGGTCGGGGTTGGCGCGCACCACGAACTCGGGGTTGAGTTTGGGGAAGGGCCCCAGTTCGGGCGGGATGATGTTCTTCACCCCCAGCCGGGTGAGGGTTTCGCCGATGAAGGACGAGGTGCCGGCGCCATAGGGCGCGCGGTTGACCTCGAAGTAGACCCGGGTGGCTTTGACGCGGGCCGGCAGCGACTGGGCGGCGGCCGACACGCTGGCGTCGATGACGCGCCAGACCCGCATGGCGTCGGGCACCTCCAGCAGCTCGCCCAGCTTGCCCAGCACCCGCTGCACGTCGGCATGGGTTTTGGGTTCCAGCGCCACCACCTTCAGGCCCAGGGCCTCCAGCCGGGCGCTGGCGCGCGAGGCGGTGGCCAGCAGCACCACGTCGGGCTTGAGGGCCAGCACCGCCTCGATGTTGGGGTCCAGCCCGCCACCGACCAGCGGCAGGGTTTTCACAAACGCCGGCCAGTTGGAATAGCGGTCCACACCGATCAGCCGCTGGCATTGGCCCAGCTCGCAGACGCTTTCGGTCAGCGAGGGCAGCAGGCTGACGATGCGCTGCGGCGATTTGTCGAAATGCACGCTCACACCGCGGTCGTCGGTGATGTCCAGCGCCATGGCATTGAGTGCGAAGGCGCTCAGCAGCGCCAGCCAGAGGTGTTTCATGCGGAATCCTTCAGTGTCAGCGGCAGGCCGGCCGCCATCAGGGTGACGCGGTGGCAGCGCTGCGCCACCGCCTGGTTGAGCCGGCCCAGGGCGTCGACAAAGGCGCGCACCTCGCGCCCCATGGGAATCACACCCAGGCCGATCTCGTTGCCCACCAGCACCAGCGGGCCGGGGGCCTGGGCCAACACGTCCAGCAAGCCGGTGATGGCATCGGCCTCGTCGGCCAGCGGCGCACCGGCGGCCGGCATGCGCCAGTTGGTGAGCCACAGCGTCAGACAGTCGACCACCAGCAGGCGCTCGGGCCGGCTGTGTTGGGCGATGGCCTGGGCCAGCTGCAGCGGCGCCTCCAGCGTGGCCATGCCAGGCACACGTTCGGCGCGGTCTTGCTGGTGGCGGGCAATGCGTTCGCGCATCTCGTCGTCCCAGGGCTGGGCGGTGGCGATCAGCGCAGCCTGGTGTGCCGGGTCGGCGGCCAGCCAGGCCCGCGCCAACTCTTCGGCGCGGCGCGACTTGCCGCTGCGCTGGCCGCCGAGGATGAATTCACTTTGGGCCACTGTCGTTCCACTCATGCCTCGGACCCCGCGACGCCGGGCCGCCCCAAGGCGCGGACGGCCCCCTCGGGGGGCAGCGAGGACACGCCAGTGCCGAGCGTGGGGGCAACATCTCGGCTCCAGGCCATGATGATCTTGTGCAGTTGTGCCACGCCGTCGGTCAAGGCCGCTGGCCCCGGCTGCAAGATGTCGGCCGACTTGATCTCGAACAGCTGGTTGTGCTTCACCGCCGGCACGTCTTGCCAGCCGGACCGGGCCGCGACCTTCTCGGGGCGGAATTTCTTGCCGCACCAGGAGCCGATGACGATGTCGGGCGCGCGGCGCACGATCTCATTCCCGCTGGCGATGATGCGGTTTTTGCCCAGCGATTCCTTGGCCAGTTCGGGGAAACAGTCGTCGCCGCCAGCGATGCCCATCAGCTCCGAGACCCAGGCGATCGCGCTGATGTGGGGCTCGTCCCATTCCTCGAAGAAGATGCGCGGCCGGCGTGGCAACGCGGCCGCCGCGTCCTGAATGGCGGTCAGTTGCTGACGCATGCCGTCCACCAGCGCCAGGCCCTTGTCGGCCTGGCCCACCATGGCCGCCACCTGGTACAACATGGCGAAGATTTCCGCCACGCTGCGCTGGTTGAACACCGTGACCTGGATGCCATGGCGGATCAGCGCCGAGGCGATGTCGGCCTGCAGGTCGGAAAAGCCGAACACGCAGTCGGGCTGCAGCGCCAAAATCTTGTCGATCTTGGCGCTGAGGAAGGCGCTGACCTTGGGTTTTTCATCACGGGCCCGGCGCGGCCGCACGGTGTAGCCCGAGATGCCCACGATGCGCGCCTCTTCGCCCAGCAGGTAAAGCCATTCGGTGGTTTCTTCGGTCAGGCAGACGATGCGCTGCGGGCCGCGGGGAAAGTCAAAACGGGTGCTCATGCGGGCGGTCCTTGTGGAAGAAACAGGCTGGCCGCGGCGACCGGGTCGGACGCGAACCAGGCATGGAAGTAACTGGCCCGGATGCTGCCATGGGCGTACACCGCTTCGCCAGGGCCGGCACGGCGCGCCGGTGTGGTGCGGGCCAGCACCGGCAACGGGGTCTCGCAGGTCGAGTAATGGAAGGTGTGGCCGCGCAGCGTGCCGGCAGGCAGGGCCAGCTGTTGCGGCCCCAGCGCGGCCAGGCGTTTTTGCAGCCTCACCTCGCCGGGCAGAAGGCCCCAGACCGCATGGGTCTGGCCGTCGCCATCGTGCAGGTGCTCGAACAAGGCCATCATGCCGCCGCATTCGGCCCACACCGGTTTGGCTGCGGTCACATGGGCCTGCAGGCTGTCGCGCAAGGCGTGGTTGGCGGCCAGGGTGGCCGCGTGCAGCTCGGGGTAGCCACCGGGCAGCCACAGGGCGTCGCAGGGTGGCAGCGCGGCATCACGCAGCGGCGAGAAAAACACCAGTTCGGCGCCGAGGGCGCGCAAGGTGTCCAGGTTGGCATCGTAGACAAAACAAAAGGCCGCGTCGCGGGCCACGGCGATGGTCTGGCCTCGCAGCGGCGTGCCCGGCACGGGCTGGCCTTCCGGCGCGGGGAAGTCCACCCGCCAGCGCTGCAGGTCGGCCGGCGTCATCTGCCCCAGCGGGGTGCTGGCCAAGGCGTCGGCAGCGGCGTCCAGCCGGGCCAGCGCGTCGCCCACGTCGGTGGTGGTGACCAGGCCCAGGTGGCGTTCGGGCAGCGAAAAATCAGTCTGGCGGGGCAAGGCGCCCAGCCAGTGTTCAGGCTCGCGCAGGCTGACCCGAAGCATGTCGGCATGGCGCTCGCCAGCCACCCGGTTGGCCAGCACACCGGCCCAGCACAGGCCGGGCCGGTAATGCTGCAGGCCCCAGGCCAGCGCGCCAAAGGTGCCGGCCATGGCCGAGGCGTCAACCACCGCCAGCACCGGCAAGCCGAAGCGCTGGGCCAGGTCGGCCGCGCTGGGCTCGCCGTCGAACAAACCCATCACGCCTTCGATGACCAGCAGGTCGGCTTCCTGCGCGGCGGCAGCCAGCCGGGCCCGGCAGTCGGCCTCGCCGGTCATCCACAAATCGAGCTGGTGCACCGGCGCACCGCTGGCCAGGGCCAGCCAGTGCGGGTCCAGAAAGTCGGGCCCGCACTTGAAGACCCGCACCCGCCGGCCCTGGCGGGCATGCAGCCGCGCCAGCGCGGCGGTCACGGTGGTCTTGCCCTGGCCGGAGGCGGGTGCCCCCACCAGCAGCGCGGGACAGGTGGCAGAGCGGCTCATGGGTGCGCCTTACTTGGGTGTGTAGCGCACGGTCAGGTAGGCCGCACGGCCCGACTGGTTGTAGCCATAGGCAGTCTCATAGGTGCGGTCGGTCAGGTTGTTCAGCACCGCCTGCAGCTTCCACTCCGGGCTCAGCGTGTAGCCCACGCTGAGGTCCACCGTGGTGTAGCTGCCCAGCGCACGCGCCGGGGTGTTGGCCGCGTCGTCAAAGCGCTGGCCCACGGTCAGCAGCGTGGCGCCGAACTGCCAGGCCCCCATGCGGTAGTCGGCCCCGGCGTTGAGCTGGTGTTCGGCGCGGCGCGGCAACTGCTTGCCGGTGAGCTCGTTGCGCGGGTCCAGCAGGTCGAGCGCAGTGTGCCATTGCAGGTTGCCGGCGCGGTCGTCGTAGGACAGGGTCCAGCCGTCGATGCGGGCGCGCGGAATGTTGGACGCGATGGTGGTGTTGCTGATGAAGCCGCGGATCTTGTTGTCAAAGCGCACCAGCTTGATCTGCTGCTCGCCCTGGGTGTAGCTCACGCCCACATCGGTGTTGCGGCCCCGCTCGGGCTGCAGGTTGGGGTTGCCGAAGTTGGGGAAATACAGCTGGTTGAACGACGGCGCCACAAAGCTGGTGCCATGCGACACCAGCGCCCGCCAGGCCGGCGCGAACTGGTAGCCATAGCCCAGGAAATAGGTGTTGTTGTCGCCGAACTGCGAGTTCTGGTCGCGCCGCAGGTTGGCCTGCCAGCTGTGGCCAGCGGCGCTGCCATTGAGACCGACAAAGCCGGAGGTGATGGTGCGCTCGGTGACGGTGTAGACCGTGGTGCTGTCGACCTTCTGGTCGCGCCGCTCCAGACCCAGCAGCGCCAGACCCAGCGGCGTGGCCACGTTGTTCTGCCAGCTCAGTTCGTTTTGCCGGGTGTTGAAACGGCCAGGAAAGGACGCCACGATGGACTCGGACTTGTCGGCGCTGGTGCTGGTGCGCAGCTCGGTCTGCCAGCCGGGGCTGATGCGGCCCTTCAGGCCCAGGCTGGCCAGCTGCGAGCGGATGGCGGTGCGGGCATCGCGGCCGGGGCCGTCGTCCAGCCGCGACACGCCGTCGGTGGCCAGCAGCGTGCCGCTGGCGCTCCAGTCGGCATTGAACTGGTGGCTGACCGAGGCGGTCAGCGAGTCCTGCCGCAGGCCGTCGCGGTCGGGGTTGTAATTGCCGAACTGCACATGGGGGTTGGTCGACGAGAAGCCCTTGTCATAAAGGCCTTGCACCCCCAGCGCGTAGCGCCAGCCGCCCTGGCCGCCGGACACGCCGGCGCCCAATTCGGAGTGGCCCTCGCTGCCCACGGTGACCGAGGCATAAGGCGAGAAACCGGTGGCGCCGCGGCGGGTGAACACCTGCACCACGCCGCCCACCCCCTCGCTGCCGTAGAGCGCCGAGGCCGGGCCCTTGAGCACCTCGATGTGGTCGATCAACTCGACCGGCAGGTTGTCGAAATTGGGCGCGCCGGTGGTGGCCGAGCCGTAGCGCACGCCGTCGATCAGCAGAATGGTGTGGCGGCTTTCGGTGCCGCGGATGAAGACGCTGGAGTTCTTGCCCAGGCCACCGTTGGAACTGATCTGCAGGCCGGCGTTGCGGGCCAGCAGCTCACTCAGGCTGCGGGCGGTGGAGGCCTCGATGGCCTCGCGGTCGATCACCACCACATCGGCCACCACCTCGTTGGTGCGGGTGGGGGCTCGGGTGGCGGTGACCACGGTCTCGGCCAGCCGGCGATCGGAGGCCTGGGCCAGCAGCGTGCCGTCGGGCAGGGATTGGGCAAAAGACGGCAAGGCAACGCCCAGCGCCAGGGACAGCGCGGCGCGCCGAAAGGGAATGACTGCGAAGTTCATGAGAAACCAATGAGACAAGTGCCCTCACCGGCTTCCCCGCCGGTGCATGGGCGTCACGATGGCGCGCGCAGTTGCACACACCACCACCGTGTTGGCCGGTATCCGGGCTGGCGGACTTGCACGCATCGCCTTCCCAGAGCCGGTGTGGAAACACCGGCGACCAGTGGCCTGGATGAATGCTGAACGGCGCCTGAGACCAGGGCCGGTTCGTCTGCTTACCGTTGCGGGGGCAGCGCAGGTTAGGCCACCGCGTGGGCGGCCCTCCTGCTTCCCGTTGAACTGCAGCGCGAGAACCACACTGCGAGCACCAACCCCTGCATTTTAAGTCGCAAAATCCGGCCTCACCCTAGAATGGCGCCGATATGCCGGAATCATCGCCCATTGACCAGATCGCCGAGCGGGTGGACCGTCTGCTGGTTCGCCACGAGGAACTGCAGCGCACCAACGCCTTGCTGACCGCCCGGCTGGACCAGGTCACCCACGAGCGCGACTCGCTGCAGTCGCGTTTGAACGCGGCCCGCCAGCGGGTGGAAGCGCTGCTGGAGCGCCTGCCCGAAGCGGCGCAAAAATCCGACGAATGAGGGCCCGCGCATGAAGCAGTTGGAAGTGCAGATCATGGGCCAGAGCTATCTGCTCGGCTGCCCCGAGGGCGGCGAAGGCCGGCTGCTGGAGGCGGTGGAGCGGGTCGACACGGCGATGTGCAAGATCCGCGACGCCGGCAAGGTCAAGGCGCGTGACCGCATCGCGGTGCTGGCGGCGCTGAACCTGGCCTTTGACGTGCCCGCACCGGTGCCGGCCATGCCGGTTGCCAGTTCGGCCGAACAAGCCCATGACCCGCGTCTGACCGCGCTGGTGCGCCGGCTCGACGACGTGCTGGGCGACGACGGCCGGCTGCTGTAAACCGCCCCCTTGCCGCCCGTCGCGGCGGTATTCCTTCACGCCCCCAAGCCCCAGCCTGCGGCCTACAATGGCAACGCTTGCGGTGCTGCCGGGCTTTATATTTCCTTGAACCAATGCTCTTAGAGCACGGACTTGGTACATCGCCCGACTGGTGTGATCATCTCGCGTCAGATGAACCCGATGTGGGGCTGCCCTCGCCCACCTGAACCCCGGTTCAGGATGACGGTCTGGTGGCGGCCGCAAGCACCTCTTCCCTGCGGGCGGCTCTGGTGGCCGCCCGTGCTGTTTTTGGACACACCCCCATGCCACTCGAACCGCTGTTGATTGTTGAACTGGCCGCGCTGGGCCTGGGCACGGGCCTGCTGGCCGGCCTGCTGGGCATTGGCGGCGGCATGCTGATGGTGCCCTTCATCACCCTCATCCTGTCGGGCCGCGGCGTGGCCCCCGACCTGTCGGTGAAGATGGCGATTGCCACCTCCATGGCCACGATTCTGTTCACCTCCATCTCCAGCGTGCGCGCCCACCACCAGCGCGGTGCGGTGCGCTGGGACCTGGTCAAGGGCCTGGCGCCAGGCATCGTGATCGGCAGCATGGTCGGCAGCCTGGGGGTGTTCGCCATCCTCAAAGGCTCGTGGCTGGCGCTGTTTTTTGCGGTCTTTGTCAGCTTCTCGGCGACCCAGATGTTTCTGGACAAAAAACCGGCGCCCACCCGGCAGATGCCCGGTGTGCCCGGCCAGCTGGCGGCGGGCGGCTTCATTGGTTTTCTGTCGGGGCTGGTGGGGGCCGGCGGCGGCTTTGTCAGCGTGCCCTTCATGACCTGGTGCAACGTCGCCATCCACAACGCGGTGGCCACCAGCGCGGCGCTGGGTTTTCCGATCGCACTGGCCAACGTGGTGGGCTACATCGTCAGCGGCCAGGGCGTGCAAGACCTGCCGGCCTATTCGTTTGGCTACATCTGGCTGCCGGCGCTGGTGGTGATCGCCAGCGGCAGCGTGTTCACCGCGCCGGTGGGCGCCCGCCTGGCGCACAAGCTGCCGGTGAAAAAACTCAAACGGGTGTTTGCCAGCATCCTCTACCTGCTGGCGGCCTACATGCTGTGGAAGGGCCTGGCCTCGCTCTGAGGCCTCAGGCGAACAGCCCCTTGTGCTGTTCGCGCAGCAGGTTTTTCTGCACCTTGCCCATGGTGTTGCGTGGCAGCTCGGCCACCACCACACAGCGCTTGGGAATCTTGAAGTTGGCCAGCTGGGCCTTCAGGCTGGCCAGCATGGCATCGGGTGACAGCCGCGCGCCGGGCTTGGCGATCACCACCGCCACGCCCACCTCGCCGAAGTCCGGATGCGGCACACCCACCACCGCGCTCTCGGCCACGCCGGGCATCTCGTTGAGCACGGCCTCGATCTCGGCCGGGTAGACGTTGTAGCCACCGCTGATGATCAGGTCCTTGCTGCGGCCAACGATGGTGACGTAACCGTCGGTGTCGACCTTGCCCACATCGCCGGTCTTGAAATAACCGTCGGCGGTGAACTCCTCGGCGGTTTTCTCCGGCATGCGCCAATAGCCCTGGAAGACATTGGGGCCCCGGACCTCGATGCCACCGATCTCACCCACCGCGCAGGGCGCCCCGCCCTCACCCACCACCCGCAGGTCCACGCCGGGCAGGGCCGGCCCCACCGTGCCGCCACGGCGCTCGCCGCCGGCCCAGGGGTTGGAAGTGAGCATCGCGGTTTCGCTCATGCCGTAGCGCTCCAGGATGGTGTGACCGGTGCGGCGTTGCCACTCGGTGAAGGTCTCGATCAGCAGCGGCGCCGATCCGGAAATGAACAGCCGCATGTTGGCCACCGCTTCGCGGGTCAGCCCTGGCTCCTGCAGCAGCCGCACGTACAGCGTGGGCACCCCCATGAAGACCGTGGCGCGCGGCAGCATCTGCAGCACGGTCTGGGGCTCGAACTTGGCGCACCACAGCATGGGGCTGCCATTAAGCAGCGCACCGTGGATGGCGACAAACAGGCCGTGCACGTGGAAGATGGGCAAGGCATGAACCAGCACGTCGCCAGCCCGCCAACCCCAGAAGGTTTTCAGCACCTGGGCGTTGCTCAGCAAATTGCCGTGCGACAGCATCGCGCCCTTGCTGCGGCCGGTGGTGCCGCTGGTGTACAAAATGGCGGCCAGGTCGTCGGCCTGGCGCGGCACCACGGTGTGCTGGTCGGCGCAATGGGCGGCGCGCTGCAGCAGCGTGCCGCTGCGGTCGTCGTTGAGTGTGAACACATGGCGCACGCCGGCCTGGAAGGCCAGCTTGCTGACCCAGCCGAAGTTGCGCCCGCTGCACACCACCACCTCGGGCTCGGCGTTGCCAATGAAATAAGCCATCTCGCCGCCCTGGTAGGCGGTGTTGAGCGGCAGAAACACCAGGCCGGCACGCAAGCTCGCCAGGTAGAGCACCAGGGCCTCGACCGATTTGTCCACCTGCACCGCCACCCGGGCGCCGGGCGCCACGCCCAGCGAGGTGAACAAATTGGCCAGCATGGCGCTGCCACGCTCCAGGTCGCGCCAGCTGTAGGCCAGGCCGCGGTCGGTTTCCACAGCCACCGCGTCGAGGTCGGCCGGGAAGGCCGCACGCAGGGCGGCATAGAGGTTGTCGCTGGCAGAAGCGTTCATGGCGTGGAGAAGCGGGGTGGGCGTTTTTCTGTGAAGGCGGCAATGCCTTCGCGGTGTTCGGCGCTGTCGGCGTAACGGTAGGCGCTGGCCAGCAGCACGGCCAGTTCGGTGTCCGGCGCCGGATTGAGGGCCCGAAAAGCCTGCTTGTTGAGCCGTGCGGCCTGGGGCGCCAGCGCGGCGATGCGCTGGGCCGTGGCCTCGGCTTCGGCCGCCACCTGGTCGTCGGGCCGCAGCCGGTTCAGAAAGCCGCGCGCCTTCATCTCGGCAGCGTCCAGCACCGCGGCCTCCAGCAGCATCTCGCGGGCGGTGAGCGCGCCGGCCGCGGCGGCCACCAGCGCGGCCTCGCGCGGCGCCATCGGGAAACCGAGCTTGGCAATCGGCGCGCCAAAGCGGGCGGACACGCCAGCGATGCGCAGGTCACAGCAGCTGGCCAGCTCCATGCCGGCGCCCATGCAAACGCCGGCGATCTGTGCCACCAGCGGCAGGTCACAGTCCAGCAAGGCCTGCAGACCGCCCCAGACGTCGTTCTCATGGAAGTCGCGCAGGCCGGCCTCGCTGAAGCGAAAGTCCGGGTACTCGGAAATGTCGCCACCGGCGCAGAAATGGCCGTCGGCGCCGCGCAGCACCACACAGCGCAACCCTGGCGTCTGTGGCAAGGCCAGCGCCAGCGTGCGCAGCTGGCGCCACATGGCACGCGACATCGCGTTGCGTTTGCCCGCGTGGTGAATCGTCAGCCAGCCCACCGCGCCGTCGCGCGAAAAAACCACCTCTCCGCTCATGCGTCCCCCTTCAGACAGGGCCCAGGCGGGTGACGCGGGCCGCGCGGCGCCACAGCCACAGGCCAAACACCACCATGGGCACACACAGCCATTGCCCCATGCTCATGCCCAGGGCCAGCAGGCCCAGAAAGCTGTCGGGCTCGCGGAAAAATTCGGCGATGAAACGGAACAGGCCATAGCCGATGAGGAAGGCCGCCGCCACCCGGCCTTCGGGCCTGGGCTTGCGGGCGTACAGCCACAGCAGCACAAACAGCAACACCCCCTCCAGCAGGAACTGGTAGACCTGCGAGGGGTGGCGCGGCAATGGGGAGCCGCTCTGCGGGAACACCATGGCCCAGGGCAAATCAGCCGCAGCGAAACGGCCCCACAGCTCGCCGTTGATGAAATTGCCCACCCGACCACAGGCCAGGCCCAGCGGCACACAGGGGGCAATGTAGTCGGCCACCTGCCAGAAGGTGCGCTGGCGGGTGCGGGCAAACCAGACCATGGCCGTGATCACCCCCAGCAGCCCGCCGTGGAAACTCATGCCACCCTGCCACAGCGCAAAAATTTCCAGCGGGTGGCTGGCGTAGTAACCGGGCTTGTAGAACAGACAGTAGCCAATGCGGCCGCCCAGGATCACGCCCAGGATGCCGGCGAACATCAGGTCTTCCAGGTCGCGTGCCACCCAGGGCCGGGGCGCGTTGGTGGAGGCGAAAGGTTGGTGGCGGATGCGGCGCAGGCCGGCCCAGGTGGCCAGCGCGAACGCGGCCAGGTAGGACAGGCCGTACCAGTGCACCGCGATCGGGCCCAGTTGCAGCGCGATGGGGTTGAATTGGGGGTGGGTCAGCATGGTGGCGCGTATTGTGCCCGGACCACCCAGGGTTCAACCGCCGGCGGTGCCCGCGGCCGGGGCCAGCCGGGAGCTCACAAAGGCCAAGAAACGGGCCAGCGCCGGCACCTTGTCGGCGTCTCGCCACACCAGGCTGGTTTCGCACAGCGCCGGCTGGCGGCCGGTTTTCACCGCGCGGTAACGCACGCCGGGCCGCTGGAACTGGCGCACGCTGTCGGGCACCCAGGCCAGGCCCAGCCCGGCCGACACCAGGTTGACGATGGTCTGCATCTGGATGGCCTCCTGCGCCACCACCGGCAGCCGGCCGGCACCGTGGTACAGCCCAAACACCGCGTCGTACAGCGAGGGCGCGATGTGGCGCGGAAAAATCACCAGCGGCTGGTCCAGCACCTCGGCCAGCCGCAGCGGGGCCGCCTCGGCCAGCGGGTGCGACTCGGGCAGGGCCAGCACCAGCGGCTCGCTGGCCACCCGCAGGTGGGCCAAGCCGGCCGGCACAAAACCAGGGGCGTGCAGCACAAAGCCGGCGTCCACCTCGCCGGCCTGCAGCGCCGCTACCTGCACGTCGCCGGTGGCCTCCACCAGTTCGATCTTCACATCGGGAAACTGGCCGCGGAACAGCCGCACCCATTCAGGCAAATGCGAAAAGCCCACGGTGGACACAAAGGTCAGCCGCAGCCGGCCCAGCTCGCCGGCCGCCGCCGCCCGGGCCTGGACGGGCAATTCCCGGGCCCGGGCCAGCAGCTCGCGCACGCCCGGCAACAGCGCCTGGCCGGCGGCGGTGAGTTTGACGCTGCGTTTGGTGCGGTCGAACAGCCGCACCGCCAGCGCCGCCTCCAGGCCGGCAATGGCCTGGGTCAGCGGTGGCTGGGTCATGTGCAGCCGGGTGGCGGCCCGGCCGAAGTGCAATTCCTCGGCCAGCGCCACAAACTGCCGCCATTGGCGCAGCTCGATGGTCGTTTCTTTCATACGCCATGCATATTAATCTAACGATAAAAATAGATTGGAGTCGATTTTCCATTCGGCGCATACTTCCGCCTGCAGCAAAACCACCCCCGCCAAAGAGGCCCCGCCATGGACAAAAAAGTCATCAAAATCAACGCCCGCTCCAGCCACATCACCGAAGGCAAGTCGCGCGCCCCCAACCGCTCGATGTACTACGCCATGGGCTACGAGCAGGGCGACTTCAAGAAGCCCATGGTGGGCGTGGCCAACGGCCACAGCACCATCACCCCCTGCAACTCCGGCCTGCAAAAGCTGGCCGACGCGGCCGTGGCCGGCATCGAGGAGGCCGGCGGCAACGCGCAGATCTTCGGCACGCCCACCATCTCCGACGGCATGGCCATGGGCACCGAAGGCATGAAGTACTCGCTGGTGTCGCGTGAAGTCATCAGCGACTGCGTGGAAACCTGCGTGCAGGGCCAGTGGATGGACGGCGTGGTGGTGGTCGGCGGCTGCGACAAAAACATGCCCGGCGGCCTGATGGGCATGCTGCGTGCCAACGTGCCCGCCATCTATGTGTATGGCGGCACCATCCTGCCGGGCCGCTACAAGGACCAGGACCTGAACATCGTCAGCGTGTTCGAGGCCGTGGGCCAGAACGCCGCCGGCAACCTGAGCGACGAAGACCTGTTGCAGATCGAGCAGCGCGCCATCCCCGGCACCGGCTCCTGCGGCGGCATGTACACCGCCAACACCATGTCCAGCGCCTTCGAGGCCCTGGGCGTGTCGCTGGCCTACTCCAGCACCATGGCCAACCCGCACGACGAGAAGATGAACTCGGCCAAGGAATCGGCCCGCGTGCTGATCGAGGCCATCAAAAAAGACATCAAGCCACGCGACATCGTCACCAAGAAGGCCATCGAGAACGCGGTGGCGGTCATCATGGCCACCGGTGGCTCGACCAACGCGGTGCTGCATTTCCTGGCGATCGCCCACACCGCCGGTGTGGAATGGACCATCGACGACTTCGAGCGCATCCGCAAGCGCACCCCCGTGCTGTGCGACCTGAAGCCCAGCGGCAAGTACCTGGCGGTGGACCTGCACCGTGCCGGCGGCATCCCGCAGGTCATGAAGGTCTTGCTGAACGCCGGCCTGCTGCATGGCGACTGCCTGACCATCACCGGCCAGACGGTGGCCGAGGTGCTGAAGGACGTGCCAGATGAGCCGCGGGCCGACCAGGACGTGATCCGCCCCCTGTCCAACCCGATGTACGCCGAAGGCCACCTGGCCATCCTGAAGGGCAACCTGAGTCCCGAGGGCTGTGTGGCCAAGATCACCGGCCTGAAAAACCCGGTGATGACCGGCCCGGCCCGCTGCTTTGACGACGAGCAGTCGGCACTGCAGGCCATTCTGGACGGCAAGATCAAGGCCGGCGACGTGATGGTGTTGCGCTACCTGGGCCCCAAGGGCGGCCCCGGCATGCCCGAGATGCTGGCCCCCACCGGCGCGCTGATCGGCGCCGGCCTGGGCGAGTCGGTGGGCCTGATCACCGACGGCCGCTTCTCTGGCGGCACCTGGGGCATGGTGGTGGGCCATGTGGCGCCGGAAGCGGCGGCCGGCGGCACCATCGCCTTTGTGCAGGAAGGTGACAGCATCACCATCGATTCGCGCCAGTTGCTGCTGCAACTGAATGTGAGCGACGCCGAACTGGCCAAGCGCCGCGAAGGCTGGACGCCGCCCGCCCCGCGCTACAACCGCGGTGTGCAGGCCAAGTTCGCTTTCAACGCCTCCAGCGCCAGCAAGGGCGCGGTGCTGGACGACTATTGAACCCCTGAAAGCACAACGCAGCCCCACAGGCCGCGTTGTCGGTCTTCAGAAGCGCTGCAGCCGGCAAGGGCTGCAGCGTTTTTTCATTTGTCTTTGCGCAAATGCGGCAGGTTGGCCTTGCGCAATTTGTCGATGCGGGCCTTCGTCCGCTCGTCAATCTCGCGCGAGGCCCGCTTTTTGGTGATGCCCAGCATCGGGTCGATCAGCTCCCAGTAGACAAAGGCCAGTGCAAACGGCGCCAGCACCACCCACCAGCTCCAGGTGGCGACCACACCGAACTCCAGGTACTTCATCAGCGACAGCGCCAAGCCCAGCAACATGAAATACATGTTTCACCCCCAATCAATGTGTGCCCATTGCCAGGCTTGTCCGGCAACCCTGTCAACGGCGTTGACTACAATTTCGTTGAAGCTAGAGCGTAACCCAACCCCGGAGACACATTCCATGAAACGTGCCCTTTTGACCCTGGCTGCACTGGCAGCCGTTGCCGGCCCCGCGCTGGCCGACATGAAACTGGCCCAGGAAAAGAACTGCCTGGCCTGCCACGCGGTGGACAAAAAGGTGCTGGGCCCGTCCTACCAGGATGTGGCGGCCAAGTACGCCGGCCAAAAAGACGCGGTCGACAAGCTGGCCGTCAAGGTGCAAAAGGGCAGTTCGGGTGCCTGGGGCCCGGTGCCCATGCCCGCCAACCCCCAGGTCAATGACGCCGAAGCCAAGAAGCTGGTGACCTGGATCCTGGCCCAGAAGAAGTAAGTCTTTGCAAGCCCCACAAAAAGCCCCCGGTGGTGACACCGGGGGCTTTTTGCATGGGCGCCCGCCTCAGGCCGCCGCCGCCACCGCCTCGAAGCTGAACTGGCCGGGGGCCTGGATCGGGTCCACCCCCACCGGGATCACGCTCTTGGGCGGGAAGCGGCCCTCCAGCAGCAGCTTGGACAGCGGGTTCTCGATGCGCTGCTGGATGGCCCGCTTCAGCGGCCGGGCGCCAAACACCGGGTCGAAACCCACCTTGGCCAGCTCGGCCAGCGCCGCAGGCGACACCTCCAGCTGCAAATCCATCTTGGCCAGCCGGGCCTGCAAGGCCTGCAGCTGGATGCCGGCGATCGCCTCGATGTGGGCCGCGTCCAGCGAATGGAAGACCACGGTCTCGTCGATGCGGTTCAGGAACTCGGGCCGGAAGTGGTTCTTCAACTCGCCCCAGACCGCGTCCTTCACCTCGTCGTACTCCTGGCCCACCATGGCCTGGATCAGGTGCGAGCCGATGTTGCTGGTCATCACGATCACGGTGTTCTTGAAGTCCACGGTGCGGCCCTGGCCGTCGGTCAGCCGGCCATCGTCCAGCACCTGCAGCAGCACGTTGAACACGTCGGGGTGGGCTTTCTCCACCTCGTCGAGCAGCAGCACGCTGTAGGGCTTGCGGCGCACCGCCTCGGTCAGGTAGCCACCCTCCTCGTAGCCCACATAGCCGGGCGGTGCGCCGATCAGCCGGGCCACCGAGTGCTTCTCCATGAACTCGCTCATGTCGATGCGGACCAGGTGGTCTTCACTGTCAAACAAAAAGCCGGCCAGGGCCTTGCACAGCTCGGTCTTGCCCACGCCGGTGGGGCCCAGGAACAAAAAGGAACCGGTGGGCCGGTTGGGGTCGGACAGGCCGGAGCGCGAACGGCGGATGGCATTGGCCACCGCAGAGATGGCCTCGTCCTGGCCCACCACGCGCTGGTGCAGCTTGGCCTCCATCTGCAGCAGCTTGTCTTTTTCGCCCTGCAGCATCTTGGCCACCGGGATGCCGGTGGCACGGCTCACCACCTCGGCGATTTCTTCCGCGCCGACCTGGGTGCGCAGCAGCTTGGGCGCACTGCCAGCGCCCTTCTGGCCCTCGCTGGCCTGGGCCTGTTGCAACCGTTTTTTGAGCTCAGGCAGCTTGCCGTACTGCAGCTCGGCCACCTTGTTGAAATCGCCCTTGCGGGTGAAGCCCTCGATCTGCGAGTTGATGCGGTCAATTTCTTCCAGCACGTCCTTGGAGCCCAGGGCCTGGGCCTTTTCGCTCTGCCAGATCTCGTCGAGGTCGGAGATTTCCTTTTGCAGTTTGACGATCTCTTCCTCGATCAGCGCGAAGCGCTTCTGCGAGGCTTCGTCCTTCTCACGGCGCACCGCCTCGCGCTCGATCTGCAACTGGATCAGCCGGCGGTCGAGCTTGTCCATCACCTCGGGCTTGGAGTCCAGCTCGATCTTGATCTTGGACGCCGCCTCGTCGATCAGGTCAATGGCCTTGTCGGGCAGGAAGCGGTCGGTGATGTAGCGGTGGCTCAGCTCGGCCGCGGCCACGATGGCCGGGTCGGTGATCTGCACACCATGGTGAACCTCGTACTTCTCCTGCAGTCCGCGCAGGATGGCGATGGTGGCCTCCACCGAGGGCTCGCCAACGATGATTTTCTGGAAGCGGCGCTCCAGCGCGGCGTCTTTTTCGATGTACTTGCGATACTCGTCCAGCGTGGTCGCGCCCACGCAGTGCAGCTCGCCACGGGCCAGCGCGGGCTTGAGCATGTTGCCGGCGTCCATCGCGCCCTCGGCCTTGCCGGCGCCCACCATGGTGTGCAGCTCGTCGATGAAGACGATGGTCTGGCCCTCGTCCTTGGCCAGCTCGTTGAGCACGGTTTTCAGTCGCTCCTCAAACTCGCCGCGGAACTTGGCGCCGGCCAGCAGCGCCGCCATGTCCAGGCTCAGCACCCGCTTGCCCTTCAGCGATTCGGGCACCTCGCCGGCCACGATGCGCTGGGCCAGGCCCTCGACGATGGCGGTCTTGCCCACGCCGGGCTCGCCAATCAGCACCGGGTTGTTCTTGGTGCGGCGCTGCAGCACCTGGATGGCGCGGCGGATCTCGTCGTCGCGGCCGATCACCGGGTCCAGCTTGCCGATGCGGGCCCGCTCGGTCAGGTCGATGCAGTATTTCTTCAAGGCCTCGCGCTGGCCCTCGGCGTTGGCGTTGTCCACGCTCTGGCCGCCCCGCACGGCCTCGATGGCCGACTCCAGGCTTTTGCGGGTCAGACCCTGGCTGCGCGCCAACTGGCCCAGGTCGCCCTTGTGGTCGGCCAACGCCAGCAGGAACAATTCGCCGGCGACAAACTGGTCACCGCGCTTGATGGCCTCCTTCTCAGCGCCCTGCAGCAGGCCGGCGGTGTCGCGGCTGATCTGCACCGTGTCAGCGCCCTGCACCTGGGGCAGGCGCTTCATCGCCGCCTCGGCCGCGGTGGCCAGGCCGGCCACCTGCACGCCGGCGCGCTGCAGCAAGGCCTTGGGGCCGTCGTCCTGGCGCAGCATGGCCAGCAACAGATGGACCGGTTCGATGAAGGCGTGGTCGTTGCCCAGGGCCAGGGTCTGGGCCTCGCTCAAGGCTTCCTGGAACTTGGTGGTCAGTTTGTCGATTCGCATGGGTTCTCCGTGATCAGGTCGGCCCTCACCCCTGTGGTGGCTCGTGCAATGGGGTCTAGCTGAGGCTGTTGCCCCCGAGTTCAAGCCCAAAATGCCGAGCCCATCTTGCGCCAGCGCAAAAGGCGCTTGTTTTCAGCCACCCTGCCGACCGGCGGGCTTTGGGACGACGCCTAAAATTGTGGCCATGGACATCCACCAGCTGTCAATCAGCTATGTGCGCGAGCAAGACCGCATTCTGTTGCGCGTCAACACCAGCGAGGGCGAGGAGTTGCGCCTGTGGCTGACCCAGCGGCTGCTGAAGGGCTTGCTGCCCCATTTGGGCCATGCGGCGGCCGACCTGGAAGCCAGCTGCACCCCGCTGGCCGATCAGAGCGAGGCCAGCAAACAGCTGCTGACCGAGTTCAGGAAAGAAGAAACGCTGAAGACCGCTGATTTCAGCACCCCCTACAAGGCCGACGCGGTGACACTGCCGCTGGGCGCCGAGCCGCTGCTGGTGACCGAGGTGACGATGAAGGCGCTGGGCGCAGGCCAGCTGGAAATCAGCTTCGACGAGAAACTGCCCCACACCCCCAACCCGCGCGGCTTTCGCATGGCGGTGCAGCCGCCGCTGATGCACGGCATGATGCATTTGCTGGCCTCGGCCATCAGCGCCGCCGAGTGGCCCATCAGCCTGCCCACCAACGCCCTGCCCTCGCCGGTGCGTGACAGCCTGGACTTCACGACGGCCGAGCGGCCCAAATACCTGAATTGAGCCGCGGCGCGGCTCAGGTGTTGGGCGCGTCAATGCCCCAGCGGGCCAAGGCGGCGTCGTCGCTGACCCGGGCATCGACCCAGCGCGCACCCTCGGGGGTTTCTTCCTTTTTCCAGAACGGGGCCTGGGTTTTCAGGTAGTCCATCAGGAACTCGCAGGCCTGGTAACTCTCGCCGCGGTGGGCCGAGGTCACGGCCACCATGACCACCTGGTCCAGCGGGGCCAGCAGTCCCACCCGGTGGATGACCCGGGCACCGAAGATGTCGAAGCGCTGCAAAGCCTGGTCGATCATGGCCTCGATGGCCTTCTCGGTCATGCCAGGGTAATGCTCCAGTTCCATGGTGGTGACGGTGCTGCCGTCGTTGCGGTCACGCACCGTGCCGATGAAGCTGCAGACCGCGCCCACCCGCTTGTCGCCGGCCCGCAGCGCGGCGATCTCGTCGCTGAGGTTGAAGTCCTGAGTCTGGATGGTGACGCGTTCGGCCATGGTCTCAGCCTCCGGTGACGGGCGGGAAAAACGCCACTTCGCTGCCCTCGGCCAGCGCGGCCGATTCGTCGCTCATGACCTGGTTCAGCGCCACCCGCACCGCCTTGCCACGGGCCAGGCTCTCGGCATGGGCGCCGCCGCGGGCGATCAACTCGTCGCGCAGCGCCTGCAGCGTGGCGGCCCCGGTGGCCAGCGTTTCGCTGCCCCGGCCAATGGCCTCGCGGATGGAGGCGAAATAACGCACGGTGATGTTCATGACTGCAACTCGGAAAAAGCCAGGAAACGGACGGTGTCGCCGGGCGCGATGGCCTGGCCAGGCGGGTTGTCCACCAGGCCGTCGCCCCACACGCCGGAGGTCAACACCCCCGAACTCTGGTTGGGAAACAAATCCAGCCCGCCGGCCGCGTTGCGCCGCACCCGCAGGAACTCGCGCCGCTTGTCGGGTCGGGGCCAGGCGAAATGGGCTGGCAGGCTCACCGCCGCCGGGGCCACCGCGTCCACGCCCTGCAGGCGCAGCACAAAGGGCCGCACCAGCAGCATGAAGGTGACAAAGCTCGACACCGGGTTGCCCGGCAGGCCGATGAAATGCGCTGAACCCACCTGGCCGTAGGCAAAGGGCTTGCCCGGCTTCATGGCGATCTGCCACAGGTTGAGCTGGCCCAGCGACTGCACCGCCGGCTTGATGTGGTCTTCCTCGCCCACCGACACGCCGCCGCTGGTGAGGATGAGGTCATGGCTCTGGCTGGCGCTTTGCAGCGCCGCCACGGTGGCGTCCAGCTTGTCGGGCACGATGCCCAGGTCGGTGACCTCGCAGCCGGCACGCTGCAGCAGCGCCCGCAGGAAAAAGCGGTTGGAGTTGTAGATCGCGCCCGGTGGCATGGCCTCGGGCGGCACCGCGCCCGGCATCACCAGCTCGTCGCCGGTGGAGAACAGCGCCACCCGGGGCTTGGCCACCACGTTCAGCGCGGCCAGGCCGATGCTGGCAGCCAGGCCCAGCGCGGCCGGGCCCAACCGGCTGCCCTGGGGCAGCACCACTGCGCCACGCGCCACGTCTTCGCCGGCGCGGCGTATCCACTGGCCGGGCTGCGGCGCGGCCTTGACGGCAATGCGGGGCAAACCATCGGCACCAGCGGGCAGGGCCTCGCAGTCCTCCTGCATCACGATGCAGTCGGCGCCCTCGGGTACCGGCGCGCCAGTGAAGATGCGGGCGGCCGTGCCGGCCTGCAACGGCTGGCCGAAACTGCCGGCTGGAATGCGCTGCGACACCGCCAGGCCGTCGGCGTCTGCGGCGGCCGCGTCGGCGCAACGCAGCGCATAGCCGTCCATGGAACTGTTGTCCTGCGGCGGCACATGCAGGGCCGAGGCCACCGCCTGGGCCAGCACCCGGCCGTCGGCCTCGAAGGTCGACACCGCCTCGCTGCGGCCCAGTGGCTTGGCAAAGGCCAGCAACTCGGCCAGCGCCTCGTCGAGCGGTTTCAGCGGGGCACGGTGGGCGGGGGATGTCGGGGCGGCGGTCATGGGGCAGGCGGTTGGCGGTATTCGAAACGGCCTTGATTGTCCACCAGCCAGTCAACCAAGGCATCGGGGTTATTCAGGTCCAGCACCGGCCGCAGCGTGGGCTGGGGCAGCGCTTCGGGCGAGTCGGTGGCAATCGCCACAATGAAGTCGTCGTCCACGTAGCGCACCGGCTGGCCGGCGCTGGCGCGCCAGACCTCGACCTTCAGCAGGTCGCTGGTTTTGAAGCCTTCCACCAGCACCCAGTCCACGCCCTCGTAGAGCTCGGCGATCAGGTGGTGCACCGACAGCAGCGCCGGCTGTTCGAACTCGCGCATCAGCGCCAGCCGCTGGTCTGACGCCACCACCACCTCGAAGGCGCCGGCCTCGCGGTGGCGCCGGGTGTCCTTGCCCGGTTGGTCGATGTCGAAATCGTGGTGGGCGTGCTTGACCACCGAGACCCGCAGGCCGCGCAGCCTGAGCTGCGGGATCAGCGTCTCGACCAGGCTGGTCTTGCCCGCGCCGGAGTAACCGGCAAAGCCAACCACCTTCATGGCGTCACGCCGAGCCCGCGGTTGTGCACCGCGCGAAAAAGCAGGGCCACCGGCGCTCAGTCGCAGTGGGTGGCGATGTAGGCCTTGACCTGTTCCACATCGGCCGGCAGTTCGGCCACCCGTCGCGGCAAGGCCTCGATGCCATTGAACTTGGCCGGCCGCTCGGGCTCGCGGCCCAGGGCCTCGACGATGGTGGCAGCAAACTTGATGGGCAAGGCGGTTTCCAGCACCACCATGGGCACGCCAGGCTGGTGGTGTTCGCGGGCCACCTTCAGGCCGTCGGCGGTGTGGGTGTCGACCATCACGCCAAAACGCGCAAAGGTGTCGCGGATGGTGGCCAGCCGGTCGGCATGGGTGCTTTTGCCGCTGCGGAAGCCGTAGCGGCTGGCGGCCTGGGCAAAGGCCGGGTCGGCGCCCAGCTCGAAGCGACCCTGGCGGGCCAGTGCCGGGCCGAACAGCTCGGCGGTGCGGGCGGCGTCGCGGCCCAGCAGGTCGAACACAAAGCGCTCGAAGTTGCTGGCCTTGGAGATGTCCATCGACGGGCTGGACGTTTCGAAGGTGTCGGCGCTGCCACGCACCCGGTAGGTGCCAGTGCGGAAGAACTCGTCGAGCACGTCGTTCTCGTTGGTGGCCGCCACCAGCGTGGCGATCGGCAGGCCCATCATGCGGGCCACATGGCCGGCGCAGATGTTGCCGAAGTTGCCGCTGGGCACGGTGAACGAGACCTGTGGAAGGTTGGGGTTCGCCGCCGGGCCGCCCCAAGGCGAACCAGCCCCCTCGGGGGGCAGCGAGGACACGCCAGTGCCGAGCGTGGGGGCACCGTTGGTCGCCTGGAAGTAGCCAGCGAAGTAGTACACCACCTGGGCCATCAGGCGCGCCCAGTTGATGGAGTTGACGGTGCCGATGCGGTACTTGCGCTTGAACGCCAGGTCGTTGGAAACGGCCTTGACGATGTCCTGGCAGTCGTCGAACACACCTTCAATCGCCAGGTTGTGGATGTTGGCATCCATCAGGCTGAACATCTGGGCTTGCTGGAAAGGGCTCATGCGGCCTTGCGGCGAGGTCATGAACACCCGCACGCCCTTCTTGCCACGCATCGCGTACTCGGCGGCGCTGCCGGTGTCGCCCGAGGTGGCGCCGAGGATGTTGAGTTCTTCGCCGCGGCGGGCCAGCTCGTACTCGAACAGGTTGCCCAGCAACTGCATGGCCATGTCCTTGAAGGCCAGCGTCGGGCCGTTGGACAGGGCCTCCAGGAACAGGCCGTTCTCGAGCGGCTTCAGCGGCACGATGGCGGCGCTGCCAAACACCGCCTCGGTGTAGGTTTTGTGGCACAGCGCGCGCAGGTCATCGGCCGGGATGTCGTCGATGTACAGCGACAAGACCTCGAAGGCCAGGTCGGCGTAAGACAGGCCGCGCCAGCGGGCCAGCGTGGCGGCGTCCACCTGGGGGTAGGTTTCGGGCAGGTAGAGGCCACCGTCGGGCGCCAGGCCCTCGAGCAGGATTTCGCAGAAACGTTTGCGGTCGGCATGGCCGCGGGTGCTGAGGTATTTCACGGTTGTCTTCTCTTCGGTTCCCGGCCTGTCACAGGCCAATCGTGTACTGCCTGACGTCCAGCCAGAAGCGGCTGCCCAGCAGGGCCACAAATCCCACCACCAACACCAGCCAGTGCAGCGCCCGGTCGGTGACGTTGTCGGTGCGTTCCAGCAGGCTGAAGTAAAGCCATGCCGCCAGAAAGCTGCCCAGGCCGTTGGCCAACAGATGCCAGCGTGGCATGGCGCCGTTCAGAGCTGCCGTCACCAGCACCGCAAACCAGAAGGCCAGGTGCCAGCGCGGCAGGTCCAGATGGGCCATTTTCAGCAAGGCCGCCAGCGTCAGCGCGGCCACCAGGGTGGGCATGACCGCCTCGGGTGGCTCAGTTCAGCTCCTCTTTGCGGATGCGGGTGATGGGCGCCAGCACGGTGGGCAGGCCTTGCATTTCGGCCATGGCGGCGTTCATCGTGCCTTCGCGGGTGTCGTGGGTCAGGATGATCAGGTCGGTCTGGGTCGAGCCTTCGCCACCGACCTCATCGGCCTCGCGCTGCAGCATCGCGTCGATGCTGATGCCGGCCGAGGCCAGGATGCCGGTGACCTTGGCCAACACGCCGGCCTGGTCGGCCACGCGCAGCCGCAGGTAATAGCTGGTGACAACCTCGCTCATGGCCAGCACCGGCAGATCGCCCATGGCCGAGTCGATGCTGTCGGGCTGGAAGGCCAGGTGGGGCACACGCTGGGCGGCGTCGGCGCCGTGCAAGCGGGTGATGTCCACCAGGTCGGCGATCACCGCGCTGGCGGTGGGTTCGCTGCCCGCGCCCTTGCCGTAGTACAGCGTGGTGCCCACGGCGTCACCGTGCACCATGACGGCGTTCATCGCGCCTTCCACATTGGCGATCAGTCGCTTGGCCGGCACCAGGCTGGGGTGGACCCGCAACTCGATGCCGTTGTCGCGGCGCTTGGCAATGCCCAGCAATTTGATGCGGTAGCCCAGCTGCTCGGCGTAGCGGATGTCCTGCGCGCCGAGCTGGGTGATGCCTTCCACATAGGCTTTGTCGAATTGCACGGGGATGCCAAAAGCGATGGCGCTCATCAGCGTGGCCTTGTGGGCCGCGTCCACCCCCTCGATGTCGAAGGTGGGGTCGGCCTCGGCGTAGCCCAGTCGTTGCGCCTCCTTCAGCACCACGCTGAAGTCCAGGCCCTTGTCGCGCATCTCTGACAGGATGAAGTTGGTCGTGCCATTGATGATGCCGGCCACCCACTGGATGCTGTTGGCGGTCAGGCCTTCGCGCAGCGCCTTGATGATGGGGATGCCCCCGGCCACCGCGGCCTCGAAGGCCACCATCACGCCCTCGGCCGACGCGGCGGCAAAAATCTCGGTGCCATGCACCGCCAGCAGCGCCTTGTTGGCGGTGACCACATGCTTGCCGGCGGCAATGGCTTCCAGCACCAGGGCCTTGGCGATGCCATAGCCACCGATCAGTTCGACCACGATGTCGATCTCGGGGTTGGCAATCACCGCGCGGGCGTCGCTGACCACCTGTACATCAGGCCCCACCACGCTGCGGGCGCGCTCGACGTCCAAGTCGGCCACCATGGTGATGGCGATGCCGCGGCCGGCGCGGCGCTGGATTTCCTGCTGGTTGCGTTGCAGCACCTTGAAGGTGCCGCTGCCGACGGTGCCGATGCCGAGCAGGCCTACTTGGATGGGTTTCATGACAATTTCAGGTTCAAAACGGGCACCGGGCCCAGACAAAAAAACTCAGGCGGCGTGGCGGTTGCGGTAGCTCTCAAGGAACTTGGCCACCCGGCCAATCGCCTCGCGCAGGTCGTCCTCGTGGGGCAGGAAGACGATGCGGAAATGGTCGGGCTGCGGCCAATTGAAACCGGTGCCCTGCACCAGCATGACCCGGGTTTCCTGCAGCAGTTCGAGGAAAAACTGCGCATCGTCCTTGATCGGGTAGACCTTGGGGTCCAGCCGCGGGAACATGTACAGCGCCGCGCTGGGCTTGACGCAGCTGACCCCGGGAATGGCGGTGATCAACTCATAGGCCAGATCACGCTGGCGGCGCAGCCGGCCGCCCTCGCCCACCAGTTCGTTGATGCTCTGGTGGCCGCCCAGCGCGGTCTGGATGGCCCACTGCCCCGGCACATTGGCACACAGCCGCATGTTGGAGAGCATGTTCAGCCCCTCGATGTAGTCGCGGGCGGGCTTCTTGTCGCCCGACACCACCAGCCAGCCGGCGCGGTAGCCACAGGAGCGGTAACTCTTGGACAGCGAGTTGAAGGTCAGCGTCAGCACGTCCTCGCTGAGCGAGCCGATGGCGGTGTGCTGGACCCCGTCGTACAACACCTTGTCATAGACCTCGTCGGCCAGGATCACCAGGCCGTGTTCGCGGGCGATGGCCACAATGCCCTTGAGCAAGGCGTCGGAATACAGCGCGCCGGTGGGGTTGTTGGGGTTGATGACCACAATGCCCTTGGTGCGCGGCGTGACCTTGGCGCGGATGTCGTCCAGGTCGGGCATCCAGCCGTTGGCTTCGTCGCATTTGTAGTGCACCGGCGTGCCGCCCGACAGGCTGGCTGCGGCGGTCCACAACGGGTAGTCGGGGGCGGGCAGCAGCAACTCGTCGCCCTGGTCCAGCAGGCCGTTGGTGGCCATGACGATCAGTTCGCTGGCGCCATTGCCCAGGTAGATGTCATCCAGCGTGACACCCTTGATGCCTTGCTGCTGCGTGTAATGCATCACCGCCTTGCGCGCCGCGAAGATGCCCTTGCTGTCCGAGTAGCCGGCCGAGTTCGGCAGGTTGCGGATCATGTCCTGCTGGATTTCTTCGGGCGAATCAAAGCCGAACACCGCCAGGTTGCCGATGTTGAGCTTGATGATCTTCTGACCCTCGTCCTCCATCTGCCGGGCCTTGTCCATGATGGGACCCCGGATGTCATAGCAGACGTTGGCGAGCTTGGCGGATTTCTGGATCGTCTTCAATGTCTCTCCCGACGCAACAAGGGCGGGCCCGGCGCGGCGCGCGAGGGCGAAAACATATAATTTGACCACAGTTGCTTCTACCCCATGAAACTCCAACCCGACAAATTCGATGTGCAGGCCATCCAGGCCTACGGTCCCGGCTGGGTGAGCGTGAGTGGCGAAAAAATCACCCACAGCGTGGTGATTGGCTCCCAGGGGCAGCGCATTGCCTGGGATTGCAGCCGCTTTGACGAGCTGACCGAGGCCCACTTTGAGCAACTGGCCGGCCTGAACGCCGAACTGGTGGTGTTTGGCAGTGGTGCGGCCCTGCGTTTTCCCAAGCCGCAATGGCTCAAGGGCTTGTACAGCCGCCGGGTGGGGCTGGAAACCATGGACACCCAGGCCGCCTGTCGGACCTACAACATCCTGGCCGGCGAGGGCCGCCATGTGGTGGCTGCCCTCCTCATCGAAACGGTGGAGTGAGCGCCGAAGCGATTCAGGTTAAAATTGTGGGTTAGGGGCAAGTCGAACGCTCAGCCCCTCAACGAGCACACCACAAGAGACAGAACGCCATGGCCATCGTTGTCAACAAACCGCTGCCCGAATTCGAGGCCATCGCCACCGGCGGCCTCAAGGTGTCCAATCAGTCCCATCTCGGCAAGGTGGTGGTGCTGTACTTCTACCCCAAGGACAACACCCCTGGTTGTACCACCGAAGCCATGCAGTTTCGCGACAAGTACAAGGATTTCGTGAAAGCTGGCGCCACCGTGTTCGGTGTGTCGCGCGACAACATGAAATCGCACGACGAATTCAAGATGAAGCTGGAACTGCCGTTCGAGCTGATCGCCGACACCGAAGAAAAAATGTGCCACATGTTCGGCGTGGTCAAGAACAAGATCATGTACGGCAAAAAGGTCAAGGGCATCGAGCGCTCGACCTTCCTGATTGGTGCCGACGGCACGCTGCAACAGGAATGGCGCGGCCTGAAGGTGCCAGGCCATGTGGACGAGGTGCTGAAAGCGGTCAAGGCGCTGAAAAAAGCCGCCTGAACCGGGGCGGCGAACGGCGCTGCCAGACCGTCACCGGGGTCGTGCATAATGAATTCATGCCTCTGAGTGCAACGAACGCTCCCACCGAACAAGCCGCCCGGGCAACCTGGCGGCTTTTTTGTTTTTTGCACTGAGGATTTCCTTCCCTTCACCACCGCCCTCAATGCCCCCACTGCCCCCCGCACCGGCCAAGCGCGCCGCCATCCTCACCCCTGACGCTTACGACACCCCCGCGCGACGACCGGCCGCCAAACCCGCCAGACGCCCTGCACAAACCGATCAGACCCCACCGGCCGTGGTGAGCGCCACCGCGCCGCCGCCGGCAACCAGCAACTTGCTGGCCCCATCGGTCGCGCCGGTGGCCGAGGTCTGGGCCGACAGCCTGGCGGCCAACACCAGCCCGCGGCGCCCCGCCCGCCCCCGGACCGAGGCTGCACCCAAACGCGCTCGCCGCACCGGACCGACCAAGCTGTTCGTGCTCGACACCAATGTGCTGATGCACGACCCGATGTGTCTGTTCCGCTTCGAGGAACACGATGTCTTCCTGCCGATGATCGTGCTGGAAGAACTCGACGGCCACAAAAAGGGCATGACCGAGGTGGCCCGCAACGCCCGCCAGACCAGCCGCTCGCTGGACGCGCTGGCCGGTGGGCCGGGCGCCGACATCACCGCTGGCGTGGCCTTGGACGCCACCGGCCACAGCGGCGCCGGTGGCCGGTTGTTTTTCCAGACCCAGCAGCTGAATTACGACCTGCCCACCAGCCTGCCCCAGGGCAAGGCCGACAACCAGATCCTCGGCGTGGTGGACGCACTGCGCCAGCAACACGCGCCGCGCGAGGTCGTGCTGGTGTCGAAAGACATCAACATGCGGGTCAAAGCCCGGGCCCTGGGCCTGGCCGCCGAGGACTACCAGAACGACAAGACCCTGGAAGACGGCGACTTGCTGTATTCCGGCGCACTGGCCCTGCCGGCCGACTTCTGGCTCAAGCACGGCAAGACCGTGGAAAGCTGGCAACAGGGCAGCCACACCTTCTACCGGGTGACCGGGCCGGTGGTGCCCAGCATGATGATCAACCAGTTCGTCTACTTTGAGGCCCCGGGCGAGCCCAGCCTGTACGCCCGCGTGACCGAGATCCGTGACAAGACCGCGGTGCTGAAGACGCTGAAGGAATACAACCACCTGAAAAACGCGGTCTGGGGCGTGACCACCCGCAACCGCGAGCAGAACTTCGCGATGAATCTGCTGATGGACCCGGAGGTGGACTTCGTCACCCTGACCGGCACGGCCGGCACCGGCAAGACGCTGATGGCGCTGGCCAGCGGCCTGACCCAGGTGCTGGACGACCGCCGCTACACCGAGATCATCGTCACCCGGGCCACGGTGTCGGTGGGCGAGGACATCGGTTTCTTGCCCGGCACCGAAGAAGAAAAAATGGGCCCATGGATGGGTGCGTTGGACGACAACCTGGAGGTGCTGGGCAAGACCGACACCGCCGCCGGCGAATGGGGCCGGGCCGCCACCAACGAGTTGATCCGCAGCCGCATCAAGATCAAGAGCATGAACTTCATGCGCGGGCGCACGTTTTTGAACAAGTACGTCATCATCGACGAGGCGCAGAACCTGACGCCCAAGCAGATGAAGACGCTGATCACCCGGGCCGGCCCCGGCACCAAGATCATCTGCATGGGCAACCTGGCGCAGATCGACACGCCCTACCTGACCGAAGGCTCGTCGGGCCTGACCTACGCGGTCGACAAGTTCAAGGGCTGGCCCCACAGCGGCCACATCACGCTGGCCCGCGGCGAGCGTTCGCGCCTGGCCGACTTCGCCAGCGAGGTGCTCTGAGCCCTGACCGAGGTGTGCCCAGGCCAGGCCTGGCCACCTCGGTCAAAGTGCTTCAGACATGAAAAAACCCCGCCGAGGCGGGGTTTTTTCTGGGCGGTGCGAATTACTTCGCGGTGCGGGTACCAACCACTTCGATTTCCACGCGGCGGTTCTTGGCGCGGCCTTCGGCGGTCTTGTTGTCGGCCACAGGCTGCTTCTCGCCCTTGCCTTCGGTGTAGACGCGGTTCTTTTCCACGCCCTTGGACACCAGGTAGGCCTTGACGGCTTCCGAGCGGCGGATGGACAGCTTGTCGTTGTAAGCGTCAGAGCCGACAGAGTCGGTGTGGCCCACAGCGATGATCACTTCCAGGTTGATGCCTTGGACCTTGCCGACCAGATCGTCGAGCTTGGCCTTGCCTTCGGGCTTCAGCACAGCCTTGTCGAAGTCGAAGAAGGCGTCAGCGGCGAAAGTCACCTTGGAAGCCACGGGCGGTGCAACGACCACAGGGGCGGGAGCAGGTGCGGGGGCCGGAGCCGGTGCAGCGGCCGGAGCCGGTGCGGGGGCTGGTGCGGGCGGCACGATGGCGCCGTCGCAGCCCTTGGCGGCCGTGGCGGGCGTCCAGTTGGCATCGCGCCAGCAGAGTTCGTTGGTGCCGTTCTTCCAGACCTGTTCGGAAGACGCATTGCGCCAATTGTCAACGGTTTGTGCGCCAGCCGCGGTCAAAAAGGCGGCTGAGGCAAGCAACATCGCCACATTATTGAGTTTCTTCATGGTTCTCCTCGAGGGGGGAAAGGGCGCAGACTCGCTGCGATATTAATACGCTCCAGGTGACCACCACCCAGACCGCTGAGAGTCATTGTGCCATAGGGACTGTGACACTAAGGGGGCTGCGGGCCACCATGGAAAGCACATCCGCCCGAATCGACCCCGCTTGTTGCGCGGGAGCGACAGCCACAAGCACATAAAATGCCAGCTGCGCAAGATTCACCAAAGTTGTCCTCCATGACCCAGTTCGCCAAGGAAACCCTCCCCATCAGCCTTGAGGAGGAAATGCGGCGCAGTTACCTCGACTACGCGATGAGCGTGATCGTGGGCCGGGCCCTGCCAGACGCCCGCGACGGCCTCAAGCCGGTGCACCGCCGGGTGTTGTACGCGATGCACGAGCTGAGCAACGACTGGAACCGGCCATACAAGAAGTCGGCCCGCATCGTCGGCGATGTGATCGGTAAATACCACCCGCACGGCGACCAGTCGGTTTACGACACCATCGTGCGGATGGCGCAGGACTTCTCCATGCGGCATTTGCTGGTCGATGGCCAGGGCAACTTCGGCTCGGTCGACGGCGACAACGCCGCCGCCATGCGCTACACCGAAATCCGCCTGGCCAAGATCGCCCACGAGCTGCTGGGTGACCTGGACAAGGAAACGGTGGACTTCGGCCCCAACTACGACGGCAGCGAAAAAGAGCCGCTGGTGATGCCGGCGCGTTTCCCCAACCTGCTGGTCAATGGCTCGGGCGGCATCGCGGTCGGCATGGCAACCAACATACCGCCGCACAACCTCAACGAGGTGGTGGACGCTTGCCTGCATTTGCTGCGCCATCCCGAGGCCAGCATCGACGAGCTGATGGAAATCGTGCCGGCGCCCGACTTCCCCACCGCCGGCATCATCTACGGCATCAACGGGGTGAAAGACGGCTACCGCACCGGCCGCGGCCGGGTGGTGATGCGCGCCAAGTGCCATTTCGAAGACATCGACAAAGGCCAGCGCCAGGCCATCATCGTCGACGAGCTGCCCTACCAGGTCAACAAGAAGACGCTGCAGGAGCGCATGGCCGAGCTGGTGCACGAGAAAAAGATCGAAGGCATCAGCCACATCCAGGACGAGTCCGACAAATCGGGCATGCGCCTGGTGATCGAACTCAAGCGCGGCGAAGTGCCCGAGGTGGTGCTGAACAACCTGTACAAACAGACCCAGCTGCAGGACAGCTTTGGCGTCAACATGGTGGCGTTGATCGACGGCCAGCCGCGTTTGTGCAACCTCAAAGACCTGCTGCAGGTCTTCCTGAAACACCGCCGCGAGGTGGTGACCCGCCGCACCGTGTTCACCCTGCGCAAGGCCCGCGAACGCGGCCATGTGCTGGAAGGCCTGGCGATTGCGCTGGCCAACATCGACGACTTCATCGCCATCATCCGCAACGCACCCACGCCACCGGTGGCCAAGGCCGAGCTGATGACCCGCCCCTGGGACAGCCAGCTGGTGCGCCAGATGCTGACCCGCAGCCGCGCCGACGGCGGCGTGGTGAATGCCGACGACTACCGCCCCGACGGCCTGGAGCGCCACTTCGGTCTGGGCCAGGACGGCCTGTACCGCCTCAGCGAAACCCAGGCCCAGGAAATCCTGCAGATGCGTCTGCAACGCCTGACCGGCCTGGAGCAGGACAAAATCGTCGGTGAATACAAAGAGGTGATGGCCGAGATCGACGACCTGCTGGACATCTTGGCCCGGCCGGAACGCGTGTCCACCATCATTGGTGACGAGCTGTCGCACATCAAACAGGAGTTCGGCCAGACCAAGCTGGGCGCGCGCCGCAGCGTCATCGAGCACAGCTCCTATGACCTCAGCACCGAAGACCTGATCACGCCCACCGACATGGTGGTCACACTCAGTCACAGCGGTTACATCAAGAGTCAACCGCTCAGTGAGTACCGGGCGCAAAAACGTGGCGGCCGTGGCAAACAGGCCACCGCCACCAAGGAAGACGACTGGGTCGACCAGCTCTTCATCGCCAACACCCACGACTACATCCTGTGCTTCTCCAACCGCGGCCGGCTGTACTGGCTCAAGGTCTGGGAGGTGCCCACCGGTTCACGCGGCTCACGTGGTCGGCCCATCGTCAACATGTTCCCGCTGCAAGAGGGCGAGAAGATCAACGTGGTGTTGCCGCTGACCGGCGAGAAGCGCAGCTTCCCGGCCGACCAGTTCGTCTTCATGGCCACCTCCATGGGCACGGTCAAGAAGACCGCGCTGGACGAGTTCAACAACCCGCGCAAGGGCGGCATCATCGCCGTCAACCTGGACGAAGGCGACTTCCTGATTGGCGCGGCACTGACCGACGGCCAGCACGATGTGATGTTGTTCAGCGACGGCGGCAAGGCCGTGCGCTTTGACGAAAATGACGTGCGCCCGCTGGGCCGCAACGCCCGCGGCGTGCGCGGCATGACCATCGAAGACGGCCAGAGCGTCATCGCCATGCTGGTGGCCGAGGACGAGCAGCAAAGTGTGCTCACCGCCACCGTCAACGGCTATGGCAAGCGCACGCCCATCACCGAATACACCCGCCATGGCCGCGGTACCAAGGGCATGATCGCGATCCAGCAAAGCGAGCGCAACGGCAAGGTCGTGGCCGCCACGCTGGTCCATGCCGACGACGAGATCATGCTGATCACCGACAAGGGTGTGCTGGTGCGCACCCGGGTCAGTGAAATCCGTGAGCTGGGCCGCGCCACCCAGGGCGTGACACTGATCTCGCTGGACGCCGGCACCCAGCTCAGCGGCCTGCAGCGCATCGTTGAAAACGACGCCAACGCAGTGCTCAATGGCAGCGACGAGGACAACGAAGGCGCGGCCGACGCCGCCCCGGATGCCGAGGCCCAGGACTGAGCAGGCCACCGCCCTTTATGACCAAGACCCTGTCTGAACTGCGCGTGGGCATCGACGCGCTGGACCTCGAGATCCTGCAACTGCTGAGCCGGCGCGCCGCGCTGGCCAACGAGGTCGGTGAAATCAAGCGCGCCGAAGGCTCGGCGGTGTTCCGACCCGAGCGCGAGCTGCAGGTCATTGAGGCCATGCAGCAAGCCAACCCCGGGCCGCTGAAGAACAGCAGCCTGGCGCCGATCTGGCGCGAGATCATGTCGGCCTGCCGGGCCCTGGAAGCGCCGCAGCGGGTGGCCTACCTGGGCCCCACCGGCACCTTCAGCCAGCAGGCCGCGCTGCAGTTTTTCGGCAGCAGCATCGAGCCCGTGGTCTGCGCCAGCATCGACGAGGTGTTCCATGCCACCGCCGCCGGCCGGGCCGACTTCGGCATCGCCCCGGTGGAGAACTCCACCGAGGGCATGGTCTCGCGTTCGCTGGACCTGCTGCGTGACTCGCCGCTGCACATCGTCGGTGAAACCAGTCTGCTGATCCGCCACCACCTGCTGCGCAGCAGCCCGTCGCTGGACGGCATCGAGGTGGTGCTGGCCCATCCGCAGGCGCTGGCCCAGTGCCAGCAATGGCTCAACACCCATTTGCCCCATGCCGAGCGGCGCGCCGCGGCCAGCAACGCCGAAGGCGCCCAGCTGGCGGCCAGCCACCCGAACTGGGCCGGCATTGCCAGCGAACGTGCGGCCAGCGCGTACGGCCTGCATGTGGTGGCCCACGCCATCCAGGACGACGCCCACAACCGCACCCGCTTTGCCGCCATCTGTTTGCCGCAGACCCTGGCCGCGCCCCAGGCGTCGGGCCGGGACTGCATCAGCGTGGTGCTGTCGGTGCCCAACCAGCCCGGCGCCGTGCACGACCTGCTGGCGCCGCTGAAACAGCACGGCGTGTCCATGACCCGCTTCGAGTCGCGGCCCGCCCGGTCCGGCCAGTGGGAGTACTACTTCTACATCGACATCCAGGGCCACCCCTCGCAGCCCCCGGTAGCCGCCGCGCTGGCCGCGCTGAAGGCCCAAAGCGCCTTCTACAAGGTGCTGGGCATTTACCCGGTCAGCGAATGAACGCACCGATGTTTGACCAACTGGGCCTGATCGGCTGCGGCCTGATGGGTGGCTCGTTCGCGCTGGCGCTCAAGCGCGCCGGCCTGGTGCGCCGGGTGGTGGGCTACAGCAAGTCGCCCTCCACCACCGAGCGCGCCAAGCAAATGGGCGTGATCGATGTCGAGGCCTCGTCGGCGCTGCTGGCGGTGTCGGGCTCCGACATCGTGTTGGTGGCGGTGCCGGTGGGCGCCATCGAATCAACGCTGAAAGCCATCCGCCACCTGGTGACACCCGGCATGCTGGTGATGGACGTGGGCTCGACCAAGGTCGACGTGGTGGACGCGGCCCGCCGCATCCTGCGTGACCAGGTCGGCGCCTTTGTGCCGGCCCACCCCATCGCCGGCAAGGAACAGGCCGGCGTGGACCATGCCGATGCCGATCTGTACTGGGGCCGCCAGGTCATCCTGACGCCCATCGAGCGCACCCTGACCGCCCAGCTCAGCAAGGCCAGCGCGGTGTGGAAGGCGCTGGGCTGCCAGGTGGTCACCATGTCGCCCGACGCCCACGACGCCACCTACGCCGCGGTGAGCCATTTGCCGCACCTGATTGCCTTTGCCTACATGCAGGGCCTGGCCAGCCAGCCCCGCGGCGAGGACTACCTGGACATGGCCGGCCCGGGTTTTCGCGATTTTTCCCGCATCGCCGCCAGCGACCCCAAGGTCTGGCGCGACATCCTGCTGGCCAACAAGGACGAGGTGATTCGCCAGTCGGCCGCCTTCCGCAGCGCCCTGCAGTCCTTTGAAGACCTGATGGCCAACGGCCACAGCGCCGCGCTGGAATCCGCCATCGCCCGCGCCAGCGCCGCCCGCAGCCGGTGGCAGATGCCCACCACCAAACCCGATTTCCTGCCCTGATGTTTGCCACTGAATTCCTGGACCTTCCGCCCTTGCGCCATGCGGACGGCACGGTGCGCCTGCCCGGCTCCAAAAGCATCTCCAACCGCGTGCTGCTGATGGCCGCCCTCAGCGAGGGCCGCACCGAGGTCTGCGACCTGCTGGACTCCGACGACACCCGGGTCATGCTGAACGCCCTGAGTGCGCTGGGCTGCACCGTGGTGCGCGAAGGCAGCACCGCCACCATCACCGGCCTGGGCGGGCGCTGGCCCACCATCGGCGCCAAGCTGTTCATGGGCAACGCTGGCACCGCCATGCGACCGCTGACCGCCGCGCTGGCCGTGCTGGGCGGTGAGTTTGAGCTGTCGGGTGTACCACGCATGCACGAGCGGCCCATCGGCGACCTGGTGGACGCGCTGCGCCAGCTGGGTTGCCAGATCGACTACCTGGGCAACGAGGGCTACCCGCCGCTGCGGCTGGGCGCTGGCGGCCAACCACCCCGGCTGACGCTGGACCAACCCATCCGCGTGCGCGGCGACGTGTCCAGCCAGTTCCTCACCGCGCTGCTGATGGCCCTGCCTGCCGCGACAGGACCGGCCCCCACGCTCGGCACTGACATGTCCGAGCTGCCCCCCGAGGGGGCTGCCCCGCCTGGGGGCAGCCCGGCAGCGGGGCGCGACATCGTGCTGGAGGTGGTGGGTGAACTGATCTCCAAACCCTACATCGAGATCACGCTGAATCTGCTGGCGCGTTTTGGCGTGGTGGTGCAGCGCGAGGGCTGGCAACGCTTCACCATCCCCGCCGGCAGCCGCTACCGCTCGCCCGGCGTGATCCATGTCGAGGCCGATGCATCGTCGGCCAGCTATTTCATCGCGCTGGGCGCCATCGCCACCCAGGGCCGGAGCGAGGCCTGCGTCCGCATCGAAGGCGTGGGCGCCGATTCCATCCAGGGCGACATCCGCTTCATCGAGGCCGCCGAAATGATGGGCGCCAAGGTGGCCAGTGGCCCCAACTGGCTGCAGGTGTCCAACGCCTGCTGGCCGCTGCGCGCCATCACGCTGGACTGCAACCACATCCCCGACGCCGCGATGACGCTGGCCGCCATGGCCTTGTACGCCGATGGCACGACCCGGCTGACCAACATCGCCAGCTGGCGCGTCAAGGAAACCGACCGCATCGCCGCCATGGCCATCGAGTTGCGCAAGCTCGGCGCCCAGGTGGAAGAAGGCGCGGATTTCATCGCGGTCACGCCGCCCACCTCCACCGATTGGCAAGCGGCAAGCATCCACACCTACGACGACCACCGCGTCGCCATGTGTTTCTCGCTGGCCGCGTTCAACCCGGCCCGGTTGCCGGTGCGCATCGAAGACCCGAAATGTGTCGGCAAGACCTTCCCCGACTACTTCGAGGCCTTGTTCGGCCTGGCCCATGCCGAGCCGGCCGACATCCCGGTGCTGTGCGTCGACGGCCCCACCGCCTCCGGCAAGGGCACGCTGGCCGCGCTGTTGGCGCACAAGCTGGGCTACCACTACCTGGACTCGGGCGCGCTGTACCGGCTGACCGCGCTGGCCGCGCTGCGCGCCGGCCTGGCGCTGGACACGGCGCACGAAGCGGCCATCGCCGGCCTGGCCCGGGCGCTGCCGGTGCGTTTTGTCGGTGAGCAGGTGCTGCTGGCCGGTGAAGACGTCAGTGCCGCCATCCGCACCGAAGACGCCGGCATGAACGCCTCCAAGGTCTCGGTGCTGCCGGCGGTGCGTGAGGCCCTGGTGGCCTTGCAGCACCGCTTCCGCGCCCTGCCCGGCCTGGTGGCCGACGGCCGCGACATGGGCACAGCCATCTTCCCCGCCGCTCCGCTCAAGGTCTACCTCACCGCGAGCGCCGCACAGCGCGCCGAAAGGCGTCATAAGCAATTGATTTCAAAGGGTTTTTCGTCTATACTGGAAGACCTCCGGCGAGATTTGGAGGCGCGCGATCTGCGGGACTCGTCCCGCGCCGTGTCACCGCTGAAGCCCGCCGAAGACGCCTTGCTGCTGGACAACTCCGCGCTGTCGATCGATGACTCGGTCGAACTCGCGTTGTCCTGGTGGCAGGCAAAACAGCCGTTTGCACCCCGCTGACGGCTGAACTGGCCCACCCGGTCCCCACCGCGCTGTCATTGCGCACCGACCGGTTGGTTTCGCAACACAACCCGCGGACCCGTCCGCAAGCTAGTCGCCGTCCAGTCCTAGAAACAGCCGCAATGGTGCGGCTGGAAACCTGCGACGGTTGAGGAAATCACATGTCTGAATCTTTTGCCGCCCTTTTTGAAGAATCCCTGCAACGCTCTGAGATGCGCACCGGCGAGGTCATCACCGCCGAAGTCGTCCGCATCGAACACAGCTTTGTGGTGGTCAACGCTGGCCTCAAGTCCGAAGCCTACGTGCCAATCGAGGAATTCAAGTCCGACAAGGGCGAGATCGAAGTCAACGTCGGCGACTTCGTGTCGGTGGCCATCGACTCCGTTGAAAACGGTTATGGCGACACCATCCTGTCGCGCGACAAGGCCAAGCGCCTGGCCTCGTGGATGAGCCTGGAAAAGGCCCTGGAATCCGGCGAATTCGTCACCGGCACCACCAGCGGCAAGGTCAAGGGCGGCCTGACCGTGCTGGTCAATGGCATCCGCGCCTTCCTGCCAGGCTCGCTGATCGACACCCGTCCCATCAAGGACCTGTCGCCCTACGAAAACAAGACCCTGGAATTCAAGGTCATCAAGCTCGACCGTAAGCGCAACAACGTGGTGCTGAGCCGCCGTGCCGTGGTCGAAGCCTCGATGGGCGAAGAGCGCGCCAAGCTGATGCAGACCCTGAAAGAAGGTTCTGTGGTGCAAGGCGTGGTCAAGAACATCACCGAATACGGTGCTTTCGTTGACCTCGGCGGCATCGACGGCCTGCTGCACATCACCGACATGGCCTGGCGCCGTGTCCGCCACCCGAGCGAAGTCGTTCAGGCCGGCCAGGAAATCACCGCCAAGATCCTCAAGTTCGACACCGAGAAGAACCGTGTCTCGCTGGGTCTGAAGCAAATGGGCGATGACCCGTGGATGGGCGTGAACCGCCGCTACCCGCAAAGCACCCGTTTGTTCGGCAAGATCACCAACATTGCCGACTACGGCGCGTTCGTGGAACTCGAACCCGGCATCGAAGGCCTGGTGCACGTGTCCGAGATGGACTGGACCAACAAGAACATCGCTCCCGCCAAGCTGGTCACGCTGGGCGACGAAGTCGAAGTCATGGTTCTGGAAATCGACGAAGACAAGCGTCGCATCTCGCTGGGCATGAAGCAGTGCAAGGCCAATCCTTGGCAAGAATTTGCCCAGGAAACCAAGCGCGGCGACCGCGTCAAGGGCCCGATCAAGTCGATCACCGACTTCGGCGTGTTCGTCGGTCTGGCTGCCGGCATCGACGGTCTGGTGCATTTGTCCGACCTGTCCTGGAACGAGCCCGGCGAAGCCGCCGTGCGCAACTACAAAAAGGGCCAGGAAGTCGAAGCCATCGTGTTGGCCGTTGACGTGGACCGCGAGCGCATCAGCCTGGGCATCAAGCAGCTGGACAGCGACCCCTTCACCACCTTCTCGACCATCAACGACAAGGGCGCCATCGTGACCGGCAAGGTCAAGACCGTGGACGCCCGTGGCGCTGAGATCGACCTGGGTGAAGACATCCTGGGTTACCTGCGTGCCTCCGAGATCAGCCGCGACCGCGTCGAAGACGCCCGCAACGTGCTGAAGGAAGGCGACGAAGTCACCGCCGTGGTGGTGAACATCGACCGCAAGACCCGCAACATCCAGTTGTCCATCAAGGCCAAGGACATGGCCGATGAGCAAGGCGCCATGGCCACCCTGAGCCAGCAGTCGTCGCGCGAAAACGCCGGCACGACCAGCCTGGGCGCCCTGCTGCGCGCCAAGCTGGACAACTCGGAAAAGTAAGCACCCCGGGGGCCTGTCCGCCGGGTGGCGTTCCTCACCGAACGCCGCTCCCGGCCAGGCCCCTGCTTCGTTTTGCCGATCCATCCTGTTGAACAATGACCCGCTCTGACCTCGTGGAGGAACTGGCTGCCCGGTTCAACCAGCTCACCCACCGTGACGCTGAGTACGCCATCAAAACCATCCTCGATGCGATGGGTGACGCCCTGGTGCGTGGCCACCGCATCGAGATCCGTGGTTTTGGCAGCTTTTCCATCAACCACCGTCCGCCACGCATGGGCCGCAACCCGCGCTCGGGCGAGAGCGTGGCCATTCCCGAAAAACGCGTGCCGCACTTCAAGCCGGGCAAGGCCTTGCGCGAAGCGGTCGACCAACGCACCGCAGAAATGCAGGCCGAGGCCCAGAAGCCGGCTCGGTAGAATCGGCGGGTCACAGAGGACCCGCATGAAACACCTCATGTGGCTGCTTGAGTGGGTACTCAAGGCAGCCATTTTTTTCACCCTGTTCGCGTTCGCTCTGAACAACCAGCAAGACGCTGTGCTGCACTTTTTCTTCGGCACCGAGTGGCGCACGCCCATGGTGCTGGTGGTGCTGACCGCGTTCGCCGTGGGCGTGGCCGTCGGTGTGCTGGGCATGGTCCCGCGCTGGTGGGCCCATCGCCGTGTGGCCAAAAAGGCCTTGCAAGCGTCCGCCCCCGTCACGCCCTCTGCCGCTGCACCGCTGCCCACCGATCCCCCCACGCCACAGCCCCCCACTTATGGACTTTGATTTCAGCTGGGTCTTGCTGGGCCTGCCACTGGCCTTTGTGCTGGGCTGGGTGGCCTCGCGGCTGGACGCCCGCCAGCTGCGCATGGAAAACCGGCAGGCGCCCAAGGCCTATTTCAAGGGCCTGAACTTCCTGCTCAACGAGCAGCAGGACAAGGCCATCGACGCCTTCATCGAGGCAGTGCAGATCGACCCCGACACCTCCGAGCTGCACTTCGCGCTGGGCAACCTGTTCCGCCGTCGCGGCGAGTACGAGCGTGCAGTGCGGGTGCACGAGCACCTGCTGTCGCGCGGTGACCTGGCCCGGACCGACCGCGAACGCGCCCAGCACGCGCTGGCGCTGGATTTCCTGAAGGCCGGTCTGCTCGACCGGGCCGAAGACGCCCTGCGCAAGCTCGAAGGCACGCCCTTCGAGCCCCAGGCCCTGCTGGCACTGCTGGCCATTTACGAACGTTCGCGTGACTGGCCGCAGGCCGCCGAGATCGCGCGCAAGCTGGAGCAGGCCGGCCAGGGCAGCTTTTCCGGCCGCCTGTCCCATTACCTGTGTGAACAGGCGGCCAGCCTGCAGGGCGCCGGCCAGGCCGAACAGGCCCTGGCCTTGCTGACCCAGGCCCAGGACACCGCCCCCCAGGCCGCCCGCCCGCCCATCGACCGGGCCCGGCTGCTGCGCCAACAAGGCCAGGCCCCTGCCGCGTTCACCGCCCTGGCACCACTGTTCGACGGCAGCTCCCCCGCAGCCCCGCTGGCCGCGCCGCTGCTGGCCGAACTGGCCATCGCTGCAGAGCAGACCGACGCGGCCCTGGCACTGCTCAAAGCCTGTTACGACACCACCCATTCGCTGGACCTGCTGGACGCCATCGTGGTACTGGAAGCCACCGCCACCGGCGCCACCGACTCGGCCCGCGACTGGTACGCCCGCCACCTCGGCACCGAACCCTCGCTGGTGGCCGCCGCCAAATGGATTGCCGGCGAAAAGATGGAACACGAACAATTCCATCCGCAGGTTCAGCGCGCGCTGGACCACGCGGTCAAGCCGCTGCTGCGCTACCGCTGCGCCGCCTGCGGCTTCGAAGCCAAACAACATTTCTGGCATTGCCCCGGCTGCCAGGCCTGGGACAGCTACCCGCCACGCCGGGTTGAAGAACTCTGACCACCCCATGACCTTCCTCTCCCCTCCGCTGTCTGTTGCCGCCCTGGCCCAGGCCCATGTGCTGGTCGTCGGCGACGCCATGCTGGACCGTTACTGGTACGGCGCCGTCGACCGCATCTCGCCCGAGGCCCCGGTGCCGGTGGTGCGTGTCACCCGCGAAGAAGAACGCATCGGTGGTGCCGCCAACGTGGCCAACAACGTGGTGGCGCTGGGCGCCCAGGCCGCGCTGCTGACCGTGGTGGGCGACGACGCGGCCAGCCACACGCTGGAAGCCCTGGTGGCCCGTACCGGCATCCAGCCCCACTTTGGCCGCGACCCACAGCTCAAGACCACGGTCAAGCTGCGTGTCATTGGCCGCCAGCAGCAGCTGCTGCGCATGGACTTCGAGAACACGCCGCAAAGCGAGGTGCTGGCCTCGCAGACCAGCAGCTTCCAGGCCCTGCTGCCCCGCCACCAGGCGGTGCTGTTTTCCGATTACGGCAAGGGTGGCCTGGCCCATGTGGCGCAGATGATTGCCGCCGCCCGCGCCGCCGGCAAGGCCGTGCTCATCGACCCCAAGGGCAGCGACTACTCGCGCTACAGCGGCGCCACCTGCATCACGCCCAACCGGGCCGAGCTGCAGCAGGTGATTGGCCCCTGGGCCACCGAGGCCGAGCTGCGGGCCAAGGCCCACGCCTTGCGCGAGTCGCTGGCGCTGGACGCCCTGCTGCTGACCCGCAGCGAAGAAGGCATGACGCTGTTCGACGCCCAGGGCGAACTGCATGTGGGTGCCCAGGCCCGCGAAGTGTTTGACGTGACCGGCGCCGGCGACACCGTGATCGCCACGCTGGCCACCGCGGTGGCGGCGGGCCTGAGCCTGCGCGAGGCGATGCCGCTGGCCAACCGGGCCGGTGGCATCGTGGTGGGCAAGTTCGGCACCGCCACCGTCAGTTACCAGGAGTTGTTTGCATGAGAGTGGTAGTGACCGGGGCTGCGGGTTTCATCGGCAGCAACATCGTGGCCGGGCTCAACGCCCGTGGCATCACCGACATCATCGCGGTGGACGACCTGACCCAGGGCGACAAGTTCCGCAACCTGGCCGACCTGCAGATCGCCGACTACGTGGACGCCGGCCAGTTCTACAGCCGCTTTGCCGCCGGTGGCTACGGCAAAGTGGAAGCGGTGTTCCACGAAGGCGCCTGCAGCGACACCATGGAGGCCAACGGCCAGTACATGATGGCCAACAACTACACGCTGTCGTGCGATCTATTCACTGCCTGCCAGGCCCAGGGCACGCGGCTGCTGTACGCCTCGTCGGCCGCCACCTACGGCGGCTCGGCGGTGTTCCGCGAAGAGCCGGCCTTCGAGGCGCCGCTCAACGTCTATGGCTATTCCAAGCTGCTGTTCGACCAGTGGCTGCGCCGCGCCATCGGCCTGAACTTCGAGCGCGCCGCCCCGCAGACCGTGGGCTTTCGCTACTTCAACGTCTACGGCCCGCGCGAGCAGCACAAGGGCCGCATGGCCAGCGTGGCCTTTCACCAGTTCCACCAGTTCCGGGCCGACGGCCAGGTGCGCTTGTTCGGCGAGTACGGCGGCTACGCACCGGGTGACCAGCAGCGCGACTTTGTGTTCATCGACGACGTGGTCGCGGTCAACCTGTGGTTCTTCGACCACCCTGAGGTGTCCGGCCTGTTCAACCTGGGCTCGGGCCGGGCCCAGCCCTTCAACGACGTGGCCTTGTCGGTGGTCAATGCGCTGCGCGCACAAAAACAGCAGCCGGCGCTGAGCCTGGCAGGCGCTGCCGAGGCCGGCCTGATCAGCTACGTGCCCTTCCCCGACGCCCTGCGTGGCAAATACCAGTGCCACACCGAGGCCGACCTGGGCCGGCTGCGCGGCGTGGGCTGCGACCACCGCTTTGCCGACGTGGCCACCGGTGTCGGCCGCTACATGGACTGGCTGGCCAGCCGGCCGGCCTGAGGCCCCCATGAACCGTCTGATGCGGTCGCTGCTGCTGGTGCTGGCCGGCCTGTTCGCCACGGCCTCGATGGCGGCGGTGGACGCCAACCGGGCCACGCCGGCGCAGCTGAGCCGCGTCAAGCACATGACACCGGCGCTGGCCCGCGCCATCGTCCAGACCCGGCAAAAAGCCCCGTTCACCGACTGGGCCGGCTTTGTCGCCCGCGTGCCTGGCATGCGCGAGGCCACCGCGGTGCGGCTGTCCGCCGGCGGCCTGACGGTGCAAGGCATGCTGTTCACCGGCTTTGAGGCCCAGAAGGGCCTGGCCGACCCCCAGGCCCAGGCCAGGCTGGCCGCCCAAGACCAGGCCCAGGCCGCCGAAGACGCCCGGGTGATGCGGCAAGCCGAGCAAATCATCAAGGGCGGCTCGCCGCGCTGACGCCGCTGAGGCCCACCCCATGCGCCACACCTTTCTCGCGTTGCTGCTGTGGGGCCTGGCGCTGGCCGCCCAGGCGGGTGTGGAGTTGAACAGCGCCACCGTGGCCGAACTCGACAGCGTCAAAGGCATCGGCCCGGCGCTGTCACGCCGGGTGCTGGAAGAACGGCAAAAAGCGCCGTTCGCCGACTGGGCCGATTTCATCGCCCGGGTGCGCGGCGTGGGCCGCCTCGCGGCGGCGCGCTGGTCGGCCGCTGGCCTGACCGTCAACGGCCAGGCCTTTGTTGACAGCCCTGCGCCCGCCGAGCGCTAAGCCAAGCCAAAACCCCCGCCGCCCGGCGTGTGGATCTCCACCATGTCGCCGGGGCCCACCTCGGTCTGGCCGATGTGGCCCAGCGTCTCCACCCGGCCATCGGCCCGGATCACCCGGTTCAGCCCCACCTGGCCGGGCTGGCCGCCGGCCAGGCCAAAGGCGCCACGGAGCCGCCCGTTGGACAAAATGCCCACCGTCATCGCTTCCAGAAAACGGATGCGCCGCACGCCACCGTCACCACCCGGCCAGCGGCCGGCACCGCCCGAGCCCGGTCGCAGCGCAAAACTCTCCAGCCGCACCGGGTAACGGAACTCCAGCACCTCGGGGTCGGTCAGGCGCGAGTTGGTCATGTGGGTCTGCACCACCGCCGTGCCGGCAAAACCGCCCACCAGCGCCCCGCTGGCGTCCCACAGGCCGCCGGCGCCCGAGCCACCGGCAATGGTCTCGTAGTACTGGTGGCGGTCGTTGCCAAAGGTCAGGTTGTTCATGGTGCACTGGCTGGCCGCCATCACGCCCAGCGCACCGTACAACGCGTTGGTGACGCAGGTGGAGGTTTCCACGTTGCCAGCCACCACCGCCGCCGGCGGCTGGGGGTTCAGCAGGCTGGCGGGCGGGATGGTCACGGTCAGCGGGCGCAAACAGCCGGCGTTGAGCGGGATGTCGTCGCCCACCAGCGTGCGGAACACGTACAGCACCGCCGCCATGCAGACCGCGGTGGGCGCGTTGAAGTTGTTGGGCTGCTGCGCGCTGGTGCCTGTGAAATCAATCTCGGCGCTGCGGCGCACAGCGTCAACCCGCACCGCCACCCGGATCTCAGCGCCGTTGTCCATGGCCAGCGTGAACTCACCGTCTTTCAGCCGGGAGATGGCCTGGCGCACCGCGGCCTCGGCGTTGTCCTGCACATGGCCCATGTAGGCCTGCACCACCGCCAGGCCACATTCGTCGGCCAGCCGCTGCAGCTCCAGCGCCCCCTTCTCATTGGCAGCGATCTGGGCCTGCAGGTCGGCCAGGTTCTGCGCCGGGTTGCGGCTGGGGTGGGCCGAGCCCGACACCCCCGCCACCTCGCCGCGCAGCAGCGCCAGCAACTCGGTTTCGCGCAGCACGCCACCGGCCACCAACTGAACGTTGTCGAGCAGCACCCCCTCGTCGCCGATGCGGGTGGAAAACGGCGGCATCGAGCCCGGCGTGGTGCCACCGATGTCGGCGTGGTGACCTCTGGAGCCCAGGTAGAACACCGGCTGGCCTTCATGGAACACCGGCGTGATGACGGTCACGTCGGGCAAATGGGTGCCGCCGTGGTAGGGGTCGTTGAGGGCGTACACGTCGCCGGGCGCCATGCGGCCGGCGTTGGCCGCAATCACCGCGCGGATGCTCTCCCCCATCGAGCCCAGGTGCACCGGCATGTGGGGTGCGTTGGCCACCAGCTGGCCCTGGGCGTCGAACAGCGCACAGCTGAAGTCCAGCCGCTCCTTGATGTTGACCGAGTGGGCGGTGTTCTGCAGCTGCAGCCCCATCTGCTCGGCGATGTTCATGAAACGGTTGTTGAACACCTCCAGCAGCACCGGGTCCACCGTGGTGCCGGCCGCCAGGCGGCGCGGCAGGGGCTGGCGGCGCTGCAGCATCAGGTGATTGAGCGCGGTGACCTCGGCCTCCCAGCCCGGCGCCACCACCGTGGTGGTGGTGGCCTCCACCACGATGCAGGGCCCGGGCAGGCGGTCGCCGGGCAACAGGTCTTGCCGGGCCAGCAGCGCGGCCTCGTGCCACTGGCCGCCGGCGTACAGCCGCACCGGCTCGCGCACCGGCAGGGGCCGCGTCGGGCACAGGGCCTGGCGGGCCTCGGCCGGCGCGTCGCCGGGCAGCACGGCTTCTACCGACACCGACTCGACCACCAGGCCCTTGCCCGGCATCAAAAAGGCAAAGCGCTGGCGGTAGGCGGCCTCGAAGGCCGCCACCAGCGCGGCCAGCGCCGGCGGCTCGCCGTCCCAGGCCAGCGTCAGCGCGGTGTCGCTGCCCTGGTATCGCAGCAGCACCCGGCGCTGCACCTGCAAGGTGGCGGCGTCGCCAGTGCGCTGGCGGGCCAGCAGCTCGACCCGTGCGGCCTCGGCCAGCGTGGCCAGAAGGGTTTGCAGCGCGGACAACAGCGCGTCGCTGAGCGGCTGCTCGACGGCCTGCTCGCGCATCACCGACTGGTCGGCCAGGCCCATGCCGTAGGCACTCAGCACGCCGGCCAGCGGGTGGACCAGCACCCGCTGCATGCCCAGCGCGTCGGCCACGCCGCAGGCATGCTGGCCGCCGGCGCCACCAAAGCATTGCAGCAGATAGCCGGTGACGTCGTAGCCGCGCGCCACCGAGATTTTCTTGATCGCGTTGGCCATCTGCTGCTCCGCGATCTGCACAAAGCCCTCGGCCACCGCCGCCACCGTCAGCCCGGTCTGGGCGGCCAGCGCCGCAAAGCCGGCCTGGGCGGCCTCGGCGTCCAGCGGCTGGCGGCCGTCGGGCCCGAACAGCGCCGGGAAATGACGGGGCTGGACCTTGCCCAGCACCAGGTTGGCGTCGGTCACTGTCAACGGCCCGCCGCGCCGGTAACAGGCCGGCCCGGGGTTGGCGCCGGCGCTGTCGGGGCCGACACGGAAGCGGGCGCCATCAAAACGCAGGATGGAGCCGCCACCGGCAGCCACGGTGTGGATGGCCATCATGGGCGCACGCATGCGCACCCCGGCCACCTGGGTGTCGAACTCGCGCTCGAACTCGCCGGCGTGGTGCGACACGTCGGTGGAGGTGCCGCCCATGTCGAAGCCAATCACCTTGGTCGGCAGGCCGGCCTCGCGGCAGGCCAGCGCCGCGGTGCGGGCCATGCCCACGATGCCACCGGCCGGGCCGCTGAGCACCGCGTCCTTGCCGCGAAAGGCCTGGGCGTCGGTCAGCCCGCCGGAGGACTGCATGAACAGCAGCGGCACGCCGGGCATGGCCTGGGCCACCTGGGCCACGTAGCGCTGCAGGATGGGCGACAAATAGGCGTCCACCACCGTGGTGTCGCCCCGGCCGACGAACTTCATCAGCGGGCTGACCTCGTGCGACACACTCACCTGGGTGAAGCCCACTTCCTCGGCAATGCGTTTGGCCGCGCACTCGTGGGCGGTGTGGCGGTAGCCGTGCAGGAAAACGATGGCCACGCTGCGCAGGCCACTCTCGTGGTGCTGCTGCAGCGCGGCCCGCAGGCCAACCTCGTCCAGCGGCGTGACCACCTCGCCGTGGGCGCTCATCCGCTCGTCGGCCTCCACCACGGCGCTGTACAGCCGCTCCGGCAGCACGATGTGGCGGTCGAACAGCCGGGGCCGGTTCTGGTAGGCGATGCGCAGCCCGTCGCCGAAGCCGCGGGTGGTCACCAGCAGCGTGGGCTCGCCGCGCCGCTCCAGCAGCGCGTTGGTGGCCACGGTGGTGCCCATCTTGACGCAGGCCACGCGGTCGGGGGTGACGGGCTCATTCGGCCCCAGGCCCAGCAGCGCGCGGATGCCGGCCACCGCCGCGTCGGGATAACGCTCGGGGTTGTCGCTCAGCAGCTTGTGGGTGTGCAGCCGCACCGAGCCGTCGGCCAGGGTCTCGCGGCCCACCACGTCGGTGAAGGTGCCGCCCCGGTCGACCCAGAATTGCCAGCGCGGCGGCTCAGACGGAGGCAGGGTGTCGGGCATGGTGTGTGGACTTTGCGCGGAAAAACACGGGGGCGGTCAGGGCCCAAGGGTACAGTAGCCGCATGCCCCTGTCCCGCCTGACTGGCCTGCTGAAACGCCTGGCCCGCGCCGCACTGACCCCCTTGCTGGTGGCCTTGCTGCTGTTCGAGGAATGGGGTTGGGAGCCACTGGCCCGGCTGGCAGCGCGGCTCAACCGGCTCCCGGTCTGGGCCGCGCTGGAGCGCTGGATTGCCGGCCTGCCGCCTTACGCCGCCTTGGCCATGTTTTGCACCCCGGCGCTGGCGCTGTTCCCGCTCAAGCTGCTGGCGCTGTACTGGGTGGGCCAGGGCCATGTGGCGGCCGGGCTGGTGGTGATTCTGGGGGCGAAGGTGGTGGGCACGGCCATGGTGGCGCGGCTGTTCCAGTTGACCCAGCCGGCGCTGATGCGGCTGGCCTGGTTTGCGCAGGGGTATGGCCGCTGGAAAAACTTCAAGGACAGCCTGCTGGCCCAGGTGCGGGCGTCAAGGGCCTGGCGCGGCGCGCGGGCCCTGCGGCGGCGGTTGCACCGCTGGGCCACGACGGCCTGGCAGGGGCTGCGCGGGCGCCCTGGCGACTGACTCAGCGGTTGCGGCCAGGGATGCCGCAGACCAGGTCGCCCGGGTCGTTGGCCTGGATGGCGCGCTCGTTCTTGGCATGGGCCACGTCCATGTCGCGTGGCAGGGTCACATTGTTTTTCACCGCCAGGATTTCCGCCATCACGCTGACCGCGATCTCGGGCGGGGTCTTGCTGCCGATGTAGATGCCGATGGGGCCGCGCAGCCGGCCCAGCGTGGCCTCGGTCTGTTCGAAATGCTCGATCATGCGCTCGTGGCGGGCGTCGTTGTTGCGGCGCGAACCGATGGCGCCCACGTAAAAGGCGTCGGTCTTCAGCGCTTCCAGCAGCGCCAGGTCGTCGAGCTTGGGGTCATGGGTGAGCGCCACCACACAGCTGCGGCGGTCGGGCCGGAAGGCCGTGACCACGTCGTCGGGCATGTCCGACACCACCTTGGCGCCGGCCACCGACCAGGCGCCGCGGTACTCTTCGCGCGGGTCGCAGACCGTCACCGCGAAGCCGCTGAACAGCGCCATGGTGGCCAGGTACTCGGTGAGCTGGCCGGCGCCGATCAGCAGCATGCGGTACTCGGGGCCGAAGGTGTTGACCAGCTCGGTGCCAGACACCGCCAGCTCGGCCGGTGCCTGGGCCTCGGTCTGGCTGATGTGGCCGTCGCTCAGGCGCACCGTGCGCTGCACCAGCCGGCCCGATTCCAGCAGGGTGACCAATTCCGACAGCGCCGCGGCGTCGGGGTCGTATTCCAGCAGCAACTCCAGCGTACCGCCGCAGGGCAGGCCAAAGCGGTGGGCCTCGTCGGCGGTGATGCCGTACTTGACGAAGCCCGGCGCGCCGGAAGGAATGGCGTTCTGCGCATCCTTGCCGGCATAGGCCTGGGTGAAGCGGTAGATCAGATCGTCCTCGATGCAGCCGCCGGACACCGAGCCCACCACCGCACCGTCTTCGCACAGCGCCATGATGGAGCCGATGGGCCGGGGCGACGAGCCCCAGGTCCGCACCACCGTGGCCAGCAGGCCGCGTTTGCCGGCGAGCCGCCAGTCACGCAGGGTGCGCAGCACCATGACGTCGAGATTTTCCATTTGCTTGGTTCCAGTGCAGTGCGTGTAGATGTTGTTCAGCAGCCACCCGGTTGCGTTTTGTGACAAAACGTCCCAGGTGGCTTGGCCGGTGCGCGATCGGTGCGCGCAGCGCGCCATTATCGAATTGCCACTCGGCGAAATTGGGGCACTTGAACCCGATCACACCTAGGCGAAACCCTGAAATATGCACGGATTCACCCCTTGCCCGAGGGGATCGCCCTCTGACGCCCGTGCTGCAATCGCTCTATAGTCTTTTTTAGATTGCCATCGCCACCATGATGATTCCCAACGCCACCCAGGACGTGCAAGCGCGTCTGCTCGCCATCGAGCAGGCTCGCCGCACCGTCATGGCCGATGGCAACAGCGCGCTGGCCAGCCACTGGCAGGGCCGGCACTACATCGAAGAGTCGTGGCGCCGCTGCCTGGGCGTGGGCTACACACCCACCCAGTCGGTGGAGTTTGACGTGGTGTCGCACTACACAGCCAGCCGGGCCATCGACGCCAACCGGCTGCTGCTGGAAGCGGGCCGGCCGGTGCTGCAAAACCTGGGGCGGGCCATTGCCGGCACCCATTACTTCGCCATCCTGACCAACGCCGACGGCGTGGTGGTGGACACCAACGGCCCGATCGACCGGCACGACCGGCGGGCCGAACTGATCACCCGCATCGGCGTGGACCTGTCGGAGCATGGCATCGGCACCAGCGCCATCGGCACCGCCTTGCACCAGCTGCACCCGGTGTGGCTGCACCGCGGCGAGCATTTCTTCAGCGGACTGCAGCACTACAGCTGCGCCGGCGCGCCGGTGTTCAATCCCGACGGCCAATGCGCAGGCATGCTGGACCTGACCGGCATTGACCAACCCGAACGGCCGGAACTGATCCACCTCGCCGCCCAGGGCGCGCGGTGCATCGAGAACGCCATGGTGCTGAACCGCCCGCATGCGCTGCTGCTGCGGCTGAACTGGCCTGGCCGCACGCTGGGCGACGAAACCGATGGCCTGGTCTGCCTGGACGGCGACGGCTGGGTCACCGCCGCCAACTCGATGGCCCGGCAGATGGTGCAGCCGCTGAGCCAGACCGGCGCGCCGGTGCATTGCCGCGACCTGCTGGCCATGCCCTACGAGACCCTGTTCAACGCGGCCATGCACAACGGCCATGCGATGGAGGTGCCGCTGTGGTCGGGCTTGCGGCTGAACGCGCTGGCCCTGCCCCATGGCCAGACCACGGCCCTGGTGCCCCCCGCGCAGGCCATGCCAGGGGGTGACACGCTGCCGCTGCGCAACGTGGAAATCGCGCTGATCCAGAAGGCTGTACAAGAAGCCCGCGGCAACGTGGTGGTGGCCGCCCGTGCGTTGGGCATCAGCCGCGCCACCATCTACCGCAAACTGGGCATGGCCAAGGGCCGCTGAGGCCGCGCAGCCCGCCGCACCCGGTTCACTGCCCCGCGTTGGGGAAGAACAACTGCTCGCCGGCGATCTTGTAGCTGGCGATCGCCGCCTGACCAGCGGCAGACACCACCCAGTCGGCAAATTTTTGCGCCTCGGCCTGCTTCACATGCGGGTGTTTGGCCGGGTTGACCACCATCACGCCGTACTGGTTGAACAAACGCTTGTCGCCTTCCACCAGGATGGCCAGGTCACCGCGGTTCTTGAAGCTGAGCCAGGTGCCGCGGTCGGCCAGCAGGTAGGCGCCGCTGGAGGCGGCGATGTTAAGCGCCGGGCCCATGCCACAGCCACATTCCCTGTAACCGCTGCCTTTGGCGCCCTCGCCCACCGCGAGTTTCCACTGGCGCAGCTCGGCAGCGTGGGTGCCGCTCTTGTCGCCGCGCGAAATGAAGCTGCCATTGGCCGCCGCCAGCTTTTTCAGCGCGGCGGCGATGTCATGGCCACGCACGCCCGCCGGGTCGGCGGCCGGACCCACCAACACGAAGTCGTTGTACATCACCGGCAACCGCTTCAGGCCGAAGCCGTCGGCGACAAACTTCTCCTCGGCCACCTGGTCGTGCACAAACACCACGTCGGCGTCGCCTCGCCGGGCCATGTCCAGCGCCTGGCCGGTGCCCAGCGCCACCACCTTGATGTCGATGCCGCTGGCCTTCTTGAATTCGGGCAACAGATGCGCGAACAGGCCCGACTGCTCGGTGGAGGTGGTGGACGCCATGACGATGGCCTGGGCCTGCACCGCGCCGCTGGCCACCAGCATCAGCGCCAGCAGAACCGACTGGGCACGCAAAGATTTGAGAAACATCACACCTGCTCTCCTTTGACAAACAAATGGGCTTCGGGGTGCTGCGCCTGCAGCAACGGCCCATGAAAAAACGATGCGGTGTCGAGGTCGGCCAGCACCCGGCCATGCTCGAGGTAAACCACCCGGGTCGCCAGGCGCTTGACCTGGCCCAGGTTGTGGCTGGCAAACACCAGCGTCATGGGCTGCTCGCCCCGACCCTGGGCAAAGTCGGCCATCAAGGCCTCGACCTCGCGTTTGGCATGCGGGTCCAGGCTGGCCGTGGGTTCGTCCAGCAGCAGCACATCGGGCTGCAGGGCCCAGGCCCGGGCCAGCGCCAGCCGCTGCTGCTGGCCACCCGACAAGGCGCGGGCATTGCGGCCGGCCTGGTCGGCCAGACCGACCCGGTCGAGTGCAACGATGGCCTGGCCGCGGGCGGCACGCCAGGGCGTGCCGGCCAGCCACAGGCCCAGAGCCACGTTGTTCTGCGCCGAGGTGCGCAGCATGTGGGGCCGCTGGAACAGCATCGCCTGGCGGGCCAGGCCGTCGTGGCTGAACTGGCCAGCGCTGGGCCGGGCCAGGCCATGCAGCAGGCGCAGCAAACTGCTTTTGCCGCTGCCGTTGGCGCCCACCAGCGCCACCCGCTGGCCGCGGGCGATGGACAGGCTGACCTGTTGCAGCGCCGGCACCCGGCCGAAGGCCAGGTCGACCCGGTCCAGCGCAAACAGCGGTGTGCTCACGCGCTCACCCCGGCCAGCATGGCGCTGCTGCCACCGTCGATGCGCTCGCGCCAGCGCCGCAGCAGGGCAATCACGCTGTTGAGCACCAGCACCACCGCCAGCAGCACCAGGCCCAGGGCCAGCGCCAGCGGCAGGTCGCCCCTGCTGGTTTCCAGCGCGATGGCGGTGGTGATGACGCGGGTGAAGCCGTCGATGTTCCCACCCACCACCATCACCGCGCCGACCTCGGAGATGGCCCGGCCGAACGAGGCAATCAACACGGTGAGCAAGGCGTAGCGATCGTCCCAGGCCAGCATCAGGCTGCGCAGCAGCGGCCCGGCGCCCAGCGAATCCAGTTGTTCGCCATGGGACCGTTCGGCGTCGGCCACCACCTGGCGGGTCAAGGCGGTCACCACCGGCAGCACCAGGATGGCCTGGGCCAGCACCATGGCCTTGAAGGAAAACAGCCAGCCCAGAAAACCCAGCGGACCGGAACGCGAAAGCAGCAGGTAGACCAGCAAGCCCACCACCACCGACGGCAGGGCCAGCAGGGTGTTGAGCAGCGTCAAAAGCAGGTCCCGGCCGGGGAAGCGGGCCACGCCCAGCCAGGCGCCCAGAGGCAAGCCCAGCAGGCAGGCCAACACCAGCGCGCAGGCGCTGACGGCCAGCGAACGCCCCACGATGGCCAGCAACTGCGCATCCAGAGAACCAATGAGCTGCAGCGCCGTGCCAACGCTTTCGGAAATCGAATTCATGAACCCAGGTATCGTAGGAGGGTCGCTATTCCCTGACCATATGAACAACGGTGCATAAGTCCATCCACCTCAGTTACGCGCTGTCGGCCGACACGCCCACCGGCGCCGGCCATGCCCCCATCCGCAACCTGTTGCTGGACATGCTGCACGCGGTGCAGGTGTCGGGCTCGATCTCGGCGGCCGCCCGGTCGCTGGGCTTTTCCTACCGCCATGTGTGGGGCGAGCTGAAGCGCTGGGAAGAGCGCCTGGGCAGCGAATTGCTGGTCTGGGAAAAAGGCCAGTCGGCCAAGCTCAGCGAGTTCGGCGACAAACTGCTTTGGGCCGAGCGCCAGGCCCAGGCCAGGCTGGCGCCGCAGATCGAGGCCTTGCAGGCCGAGTTGCAGCGCGCCTTCGCGCTGGCCTTCGACCCCGATGTGCATGTGCTGACCTTGTACGCCAGCCACGACGACGCACTGACCGCGCTGCGCGAGCATGCCGCCAGCCAGGCCCAGCTGCACCTGGACATCCGCTTCACCGGCAGCGTGGACGCGATCAGCGCGCTCAACGAGGGCCGCTGCGCGATGGCCGGTTTCCACACCCTGGTGCAGCCCGACCGCCATTCGCTGGCCGCCCGCACCTACCGCCCGCTGTTGAAACCGGGCCAGCACAAGGTGATCGGCTTCACGCTGCGCCAGCAAGGCCTGATGCTGCCGCGCGGCAACCCGCAGGGCCTGCTTCAGCTGGCCGATCTGTTCCAGCCCGGTGTGCGTTTTGCTGGTCGGGCGCTGGGCACCGGCACCCGGCTGGTGCTGGACGAATTGCTGCAGCAGGCCGGCCTGCCGCCGGCCGAGCGGCTGGGCAGCCACACCGAGCCCACCCATGCGGCGGTGGCCCAGGCGGTGGCCAGTGGCACGGCCGACGTGGGCCTGGGCATTGCCTCGGCGGCCCAGGCGCGCGGGCTGGACTTTGTGCCGCTGGTGGAAGAGCAGTACCGGCTGGTGTGTTTGAAATCCTCGCTGGAGCAGCCGCCCACACGCACGCTGCTGGCGGTGCTGCAGCAATCGGCTTGGCAGCAGCGCCTGAGCCAGATCACCGGCAACCGGCCGGCCCGCTGTGGCCAGGTGCTGCCGCTGAGCCGCGAGCTGCCTTGGTGGCAGTTCAGGGGCGCGGCCACGCCCCACTGAAACGGGCTACAGCGCGCAGGAGCGAAAGCCCACAAAGTGGGTGTCGTCGTCGGGCAAGGCCCCACCCCGCCAGCCGGGGTAGCGCAGCCGCTCGGCGGTGGCGAACGAGGCCCCGCGCAACACCTTGCCCAGGCCGAACAGCCGGGCACTGCCCTCGCGCCAGGGCCCGGGCTGGTAGCCGGGGTAGGGCCGGAAGGTGGTGGCCGTCCATTCGTGCACATCGCCCCAGCGGAACCCGCGTCGCACCGCGCTGTGGGCTGCCATGTCCCATTCCACCTCGGCTGGCAGCCGGCGGCCGGCCCAGCGGCACCAGGCGTCGGCCTCCCACCAGCTGACATGGCACACGGCCTGCTGGCCAGCCAGCCGCACGGCCCGGCCCAGCCGCTGCTGCAACACCGCGCCGCTGGCCGCGCCGATCTGCGTCACATGGCGTGGCGCGCGGCGGCCTTCGCGCACCGCGGTCTGCTGCAGCCAGTCCCAGCCGGCCGGCAGCCACAGCTCGGGGCGGTCGTAGCCGCCGTCGTCGGCAAACTCGACAAACTGCGACCAGCTCACCGGCTGGGCGTCGATCTCGACCTCGGGCAGGTCGATCGCATGGGCCGACTGTTCCTCGTCCGCGACAAAGCCGCCGCCCACCGCGCCCTGGGTCGTGCCCAGGGTCCAGCGCACCGCCGGCAGCCACAGCGGCTCGCGCAGTGGGCTGGTGGCGGGCTGGGGAATGTCCAGCCCCACGCCCAGCGCCTGGGCGGCCCGGATCAAGGCCTCGGCACAGGCGTCTTCATGGAACAGCGCCAGCCGGAAAAAATACAGCGCCTCGGGCTGGTGCGGGGTTTTCTCCAGCAATTCCAACGTGCCCTCCAGGCCATCGAGCAAATAGGCCTTGAGCCGGCCGGCCTCGGGCAGCGCCAGCGCCCAGCGCTCCGCTGGCGTGCTCTGGGCCGGGTCCCACCAGGCGTCGGCCATGGGTTCGATGGCGCCCAGCCGCAGGCCATCGGGGGCACAGGCCGCGCCCTGGCCACGCTGGGGGTTGCGGCCGATCCAACGCTCCTGAAACCAGCCGGCATGGCCGGCGGTCCACAGCGGCGGCGGCAAATGGACCAGCGAGGGGCTGTCGTCGGGCTGGCGATGCAAGGCATCGCCAAAGGCGTCGAGCAGGGCCAGGGTCTGGTTGCGCGCGTTCAGCAGGCCCAGTGACAGGGTTTCGGCGCCGGCATGGCGCATGTCGGGCGAGTCAACCGGAATGGTGGCGTGGGCTCGGCTCATGGCGGGGTCTTCAGGCGGCCAACAGGCCGCTGGCCACCGTGGGGTGCTGCAGCACCAGGCGCAGCTCGCGTTTCATGCGGCGATTGTCCAGCCGGCGCGACTCGCTCATGAAGCTCAGCAGCATCAGCGGCAACGCGTCCTGCGCGGTGCTGCGCGGCAGCCTGGGTGGGCGCGGCAGGCCGTACAGGTCGGCGGCCAGGTCGAAGTAGTCGCCCATTTTCAGTTCGCTGTCGTCGCTGACGTTGTAGCAGCGCTGCGGCCGGCCGCGCCACAGCGCCGCCAGACAGGCCCGGGCCAGGTCGTCGGCATGGATGTGGTTGGTGTACACATCGTCCTTTTCGACCAGAACCGGGGTGCCCTTGAGCAGGCGTTCGCGCGGCGTGCCGCCCTCGCGGTCGGGTGCGTAGATGCCGGGAATGCGCAGCACACAGGCCCGCAGCGGCCCGGCCGTCTGGCTGGCCAGCGCATGGAAACGGATCTGGGCCTCGGCGTCCGACCGGCGCCAGGCGCGGGCGGTGTCGGGCTGGACCGGGCGCGACTCGGCCACCAGCGCCCCGGCACAGTCGCCGTAGACGCCGCTGGTGGAGCCGTAAACCAGCGAACGCACCCGGCCACGCTGGCGCAGGGCCCGGGTCAGCGCCGCGGTGCGCGGGTCGCCCCAGCCCTCGCGCGGCGGCGGGGCCAAGTGGATCAGCCGGGTGGCCAGGCCACCCAGCCGGCGCAGGCTGCGCGGGTCGTCCAGGTTGCCCAGCAGCGGCGTGGCGCCGGCAGCCCGCAGTTCGGGCGCGCGGTCCGGGCTGGAGGTCAGCGCCAGCAACCGCGGGCCATGGGGGTGGGGGGAACGGTTCTGCAGGTGCAGCACCCGCAGGCCGACGTCGCCACAGCCGACGATGAGCAGGCGTTCGCGGCGGAAGCGGGCGGGCAGAGCGCCCAGGGGGTTCTGGTTTGAAGGCAAAATTGGCGGTTTGGGTCGACAAGAGATTCACCCGCAAGGATAACGACACATGAGTTTTGTCATCACCGTGCAGCCCAGCGGCCGCACTTTCACCGCCCATGCCGATGAGGCCATCCTGGCCGCCGGCATCCGCACCGGCATTGCCTTGCCCTATGGCTGCAAGGACGGCGCCTGCGGTTCCTGCAAATGCAAAAAGCTCTCCGGCGAGGTGGTCCATGGCCCGCACCAGAGCAAGGCGCTGAGCGCCGACGAGGAGGCCGAGGGCTTTGTGCTGACCTGCTGCGCCGTGCCCCATTCCGACGTGGTGCTGGAGTCCAAGCAGGTCACGCTGGCCGGCGCTTACCCCATCAAGAAGATGCCGGCCCGGGTGATGGCGCTGGAGAAAAAGTCGCCCGACGTGATGCAGCTGCGCCTGCAACTGCCGGCCAACGACGCCTTTCTGTACCACGCCGGCCAGTACGTGGAGTTCATCCTGCGCGACGGCGCCCGCCGCGCCTACTCCATGGCCAATGCACCGCACACGCTGGCCGAGCCGGGCACCGGTGTGGAACTGCACATCCGCCACATGGAAGGCGGAAAGTTCACCACCCATGTGTTCAGCGCGATGAAGGAAAAGGAAATCCTGCGTGTGGAAGGGCCGTTCGGCAGCTTCTACCTGCGCGAGGAATCGACCAAGCCCATCGTTCTGCTGGCCTCGGGCACCGGTTTTGCGCCCATCAAGGCGGTGATCGAGCACATGCAGTTCAAGGGCATTGCCCGGCCCACCACGCTGTACTGGGGCGGCCGGCGGCCAGAAGACCTGTACCTGGAACACTGGGTCAAGACCAAGTGCGCCGAGATGCCCAACCTGCGCTATGTGCCGGTGGTCTCCAACGCTTTGCCGGAAGACGGCTGGACCGGCCGCACCGGCTTCGTCCACCGGGCGGTGCTGGAAGACCTGCCCGACCTGTCGGGCCACCAGGTCTATGCCTGCGGCGCGCCCATCGTGGTGGACTCGGCCCGGGCCGACTACACCCGCCTGGCCGGGCTGCCGGAAGACGAGTTCTATGCCGACTCCTTCACCACCGAGGCCGACAAGCACGCCGGGGAGGCCGCGCCGCCGGTGTTTTCGGCCGAGATGCTGGCCGAGGCGGCCGCCAAAAACCTGTCAACCGACGGCTGAGCCGCTGGCCCGGCCGGTGCCGGGCGAGGTCAGCGTGCCGGCGCCACCGTCTGGCGGTCGTGTTTCTGCCGGTAAATGGCGCGGCTGGCGCGGTTTTCTTCGCGCCGCAGGTGGCGGCGCTCGGCCGCGGTCACCTTGCCGTCGGACTTGGCCTGCGCCTCGTCGCGCTGGATCTTGGCCTCGCGCTGGTCCAGCCGGGCGGTTTCTTTGGGCGTCAACTGGCCGGAGGCCACCCCCTGGGTGATGCGCTCCTGCTGGCGCACCTCGCGCCGGTCGATGCGCGGGGTGGCGGTGGGGTCGGCCGCGGGGGCCGGGGTCTGGGCCGAGGCGATGCCAGCGGCGGCCAGCGCGAAGACGGTGAGCAGGGTGTTGACGCGCATGGCGAATCCTTGAATGAAGCCGGGAAAATCCCCGTGCGAAGTCAACGGCGCCACCCGCGTTGGCGGTGACAGCCTGGCGCCGCATTTTGTAAGGGCATGTCACCTCCATCACAGCGGCAGGCCGGGCCCACGGCCTAGAATCAACACGTGACTTCCATACTCAATGCTGACCTCCATTGCCACTCGGTGGTGTCCGATGGCACGCTGACGCCCGAGGCGCTGGCCGCGCGGGCCAAGGCCAACGGGGTGGAACTGTGGGCGCTGACCGACCACGACGAGATCGGTGGCCAGCACCGGGCCATTGCCGCCGCACACGACCAGGGCCTGCACTACCTCACCGGCACCGAGATCTCGGTGACCTTTGCCAACGTCACGGTGCACATCGTGGGCCTGGGCTTTGACCCCGACAACCGCGCGCTGGCCGAGGGCCTGCACGCCACCCGTGGTGGCCGCGACGCCCGGGCCATGGAAATGTCCGACGGTCTGGCCAAGGTGGGCATCCGCGGCGCCTACGACGGCGCACTGGCCTATGTGGGCAATCCGCAGCTGATTTCGCGCACCCATTTCGCCCGTTTTCTGGTCGAGACGGGCGTGTGCAAAGACACCAACGAGGTCTTTCGCAAATACCTCACCGAAGGCAAGCCCGGCTATGTGCCGCACCGCTGGGCGTCCCTGGGCGACGCGGTGCGCTGGATTGCCGAGGCCGGCGGCGTGGCGGTGATCGCCCACCCGGCGCGCTACAAGTTCACCGCCAACGAAGAGTACGCGCTGTTTTCCGAATTCAAGGCCCATGGCGGCCGAGGGGTGGAGGTGGTGACCGGCAGCCACACACCGCCCGAGTACGTGCGCTACGGCGAGATGGCAGCCGAGTTCGGTCTGGCTGCCTCGCGCGGCAGCGATTTCCACAGCCCTGACGAGAGCCACACCGACCTGGGCAGCCTGCCCTACCTGCCCGGTGGCCTGACGCCGGTGTGGGACTTGCTGGCCGACCGCATCCACCGCGCCCCCCTCGTCGCCGCGCACTGAGCGGGGGCCAGCGCGGCAGGCCGCGCCAAAGCGGCTACCATGCCTGCCCACCATGGCCCAATTTCTCCAAGTTCACCCCGACAACCCGCAACCCCGTTTGCTCAAACAGGCGGTGACGCTGCTGGAATGCGGCGGCATCGTGGCCGTGCCCACCGACTCCAGCTACGCGCTGGTTTGCCACCTCGATGACAAAACCGCCGCCGACACGCTGCGCCGCATCCGCGGGGTGGACGACAAACACCACCTGACGCTGCTGTGCCGCGACCTCAGCGAGCTGGCCACTTACGCGCGGGTGGACAACACCCAGTACCGGCTGTTGAAGTCGGCCACGCCAGGGCCTTACACCTTCATTCTGGAAGCCACCAAAGAGGTGCCGCGCCGGCTCAGCCACCCCTCGCGCAAGACCATCGGCCTGCGGGTGCCCGACCACCCGACGCTGCAGGCCTTGCTGGCGCTGCACAACGGGCCGCTGCTGGCCACCACACTGATCCCGCCCGGCGAGACCGAGCCACTCAACGACGCCGAGGAAATCCGCGAGCGCTTCGAGCGCCAGCTGGCCGCGGTGATCGACGCCGGCCCCTGCCCGCTGGAACCGACCTCGGTGATCGACCTGAGCGGCAGCGAGCCCACGGTGCTGCGCGAAGGCCGGGGCGACGTGGCCCGCTTCGGGCTCTGACACCACCCTCTGAGACAATCACGCTGTGGACTTTGCCAACATCATCCAGACCATCGCGGTCTACGCCCTCCCCGTTTTGTTTGCCATCACCGTGCACGAGGCCGCCCACGGCTACGTGGCCCGGCACTTTGGCGACAACACCGCCTGGCTGCTGGGCCGGGTGACTCTCAACCCGATCAAACACATCGACCCGGTCGGCACCATCGTGATGCCGCTGGTGCTTTACATCGCCACCGCCGGCACCTTTTTGTTTGGCTACGCCAAGCCGGTGCCGGTGCGTTTTGGCCAGTTGCGCAATCCCAAACGTCACATGGTCTGGGTGGCGCTGGCCGGGCCGGCTGCCAACCTGATTCAGGCCATTCTGTGGGGCGTGCTGTTCTATCTGCTGCAGGGCACCGGGCTGACCGAAGATTTCTTTCTGAAGATGTGCCGCGCCGGCCTGCTGGTCAACGTGGTGATGTTTGTCTTCAACCTGTTTCCGCTGCCACCGCTGGACGGTGGCCGCATTCTGGTGGGCCTGCTGCCTTACAAGCAGGCCGAACTGCTGTCGCGCATCGAGCCCTGGGGCTTCTTTGTGGTGATGGCCTTGATCCTCGCAGGGGTGCTCAGCAAGTTCTGGATGCAGCCCCTGATGGCTGCAACCTATGCGGTGATTCAGCTGCTGCTGAGCCCGCTCGCCTGGCTGATGACATGACCGCTGATTCCTCTCCCCTCGTCGCGCCCCAAGCCGTGGAACGCGTGCTCTCGGGCATGCGGCCCACCGGTGCCCTGCACCTGGGCCATTACCACGGTGCGCTGAAGAACTGGGTGCGGCTGCAGAACGAGCTGGACTGCTACTACTTTGTGGCCGACTGGCATGCGCTGACCACCCACTACGAGAGCCGCGAAGTCATCGAGAAAAACGTCTACGAGATGGTGATCGACTGGCTGGCCGCCGGGCTGGACCCCAACAAGTGCACGCTGTTCCTGCAAAGCCGCATTCCCGAGCATGCCGAGCTGTTCACGCTGCTGGCCATGGGCACACCGATTGGCTGGCTGGAACGGGTACCCACCTACAAGGACCAGCAGGAAAAGCTCAAGGACAAGGATTTGTCCACCTACGGCTTCCTGGGCTACCCGCTGCTGCAGGCGGCCGACATCCTGATCTACCGCGCCAAATGGGTGCCGGTGGGCGAAGACCAGGCCAGCCATGTGGAGCTGACCCGCGAGGCCGCCCGCCGCTTCAACCACCTGTATGGCCGCGAGCCCGACTTCGAGGCCCGCGTCCAGGCCAGCCTGGACAAGCTGGGCAAAGACAGCGCCAAGCGGCTGGAAAAATCGCGCAAGGTGTTCCAGGAAACCGGCGACACCAAGGCCTTGGAAGGGGCCTTCGGCTTCATCGCCAGCAGCCCGCTGATCGACGCCAAGGAGCGCGAGCGGCTGGAAGGCTGGTTCCGGGGTACCGGCAAGGCGGTGCTGGTCGAGCCCCAGGCCCTGCTCACCGAAGCCAGCAAGCTGCCCGGCCTGGACGGCGCCAAGATGAGCAAGAGCTACGGCAACGCCATTGCCATGCGCGAAGACGTGGCCAGCATCACACACAAGGTCAAGCGCATGCCCACCGACCCGGCCCGGGTGAAGCGCACCGACGTCGGCGACCCGGCCCGCTGCCCGGTCTGGCAATTCCACAAGGTTTATTCGGACGCGGCCACCCAGCAATGGGCCAGCGCCGGCTGCCAGAGTGCCGGCATCGGCTGTCTGGAGTGCAAACAACCGGTGATCGACGCCATCGTGCGCGAGCAGCAACCCATGCTGGAACGCGCCGCCCCCTATGTGGCCAACCCCAAGGTGGTGCGCGACATCATCGATGCCGGCACCGACCGGGCCCGCGCCACCGCTCAGGCCACGATGCGGGATGTGCGCGAGGCCATGGGCCTGAATTACTGAAATGGTGTCTGTTTTCGCGCCAAATCCGGGCCTCAGGCCTTGGACAATCGCGCAAAATGCAGCATATTGGCACCGATCCGCAGACCGCGGACGCCACCCTCGATCGGGACGCCTGGCCGGATGGCCGGCCGGCTCCCCTGTTTAGTAGAAAGCGTGACCGCTGTGAGCTTGTACGTCATTGATGACCACCCCCTGATGCGCGATGCCATCTCCACCGTGCTGCGGCGCCTGCGCCCCGGCACCGAGGTGGTGGAACTGGAAAGCATTGGCGCCATGGACGCCGCCGTGGTCAAACACGGCGAACCCACGCTGATCTGCCTGGACCTGAAGCTGCCCGACGCCCGTGGCGTCTCGGGCGTGCGCGAACTCACCCAGCGCTACGCCAAGGTGCCGCTGGCGGTGATCTCCGGCTCCCCGGCCGAAGACTTTGAAGAGCTGTGCATCGAAAGCGGTGCCGACGTTTACATTGAAAAATCGGCCGGCGTGACCGAAATTGGCGCCGCCCTGCGCGCCCTGCTGACCGCCGACGCTGGTTTTGAAGAGCTCGAAGCGGTGGACGAGAAACTGTCCAAGCGCCAAAAGCAGTTGCTCATCATGCTGGACCGTGGCCTGAGCAACCGCGAAATCGCCGACGAGCTGGGCATCAGCGAACACACGGTGAAAGTGCACCTGTGGCGTTTGTTCCGTCGCCTCAACGTCAAGAGCCGCACCCAGTCGATTCACTACGCCCGCACCTACGGCCTGCTCGGCTGAACGGCCTGCGGCCGCGCGGTGCCGAAAGCCCGCGCCGCGCTGCTACAATCCTCAGCTGATCACCCCGGAGAGATGGCAGAGTGGTCGAATGCGCCGGACTCGAAATCCGGTATACGGTCAAACGTATCCAGGGTTCGAATCCCTGTCTCTCCGCCAGTAAGTCTGAAGCCCCTGTCCCAGGGGCTTTTTTCTTGGGAAGCGCCCAGCGGCGCGGTCGGCTCCGGCATGGTACGAACTGGGACAATCCCTTTTCATGCCCTCGCCCGCCATCTCATCAGCCCAACTGGCCTCCAAGGCAACCCGCGCTCGCCCACCAATGACCGCGCAGCCCTGTGTGCTGTGCGCAGCGGGCCCAGGCCCATGAGCGAAGCGCTGCTTGGGGTGGCCGAGCGCGCGGGCGTGGCAGCGTCGGACACCGCCACCTACGCCGTCACCGTGCGCGACCTCTGTGCCTTCACCGCCAAGGTCGGCAGCCTGGACCTGCGTTTCACGCCCTCACCCACCGCAATGCAAGGCATCGCTGGCCACCTGGCGGTGGCCCAGCGCCGCGGGCCGGCGCACGAGACCGAGGTCAGGCTCACCGGCCAGTTTCAGGAACTGCGGGTGTCGGGCCGGGCCGACGGCTTCGATCCGCTGCGCAACGAGCTGGAAGAGGTCAAGACCTACCGTGGCCGGCTGGAAGACATGCCACCCAACCACCGGCGACTGCACTGGGCCCAGGCCAAGGTCTATGGCTGGCTGATGTGCGAGACCCGGGGGCTGGCCGAACTCACGGTGACACTGGTCTATTTCGATGTGATGGCCCAGACCGAGACGCTGGAGTCCGAGGTCTTCACCGCCGACGCAATGCGGGTGTTCTTCGAGGCCCAGTGCCAGACCTTTCTGGTCTGGGCCCGGCAGGAGCTGGCCCACCGCCGCCAGCGCGACCAGCACCTGCAGGCGCTGGCGTTTCCCCAGGCACCGTTCCGGCCCGGCCAGCATGGGCTGGCCAGCGCGGTTTACCGCGCCTGCATCCAGTCGCAGGTGCTGCGGGCCCAGGCCTCCACCGGCATCGGCAAGACCATTGGCGTGCTGTTCCCGGCGCTCAAGGCCATGCCCACCCGAGGCCTGGACAAGGTGTTTTTTCTGACGGCCAAGACGCCGGGCCGCCAGGTGGCGCTGGACGCCCTGGCACGCATGAACCGGGCGCCCTTTCCGGTGCGGGTGGTGGAGCTGGTGGCCAAGGACAAAAGCTGCGAACACAAGGACAAGGCCTGCCATGGCGACTCTTGCCCGCTGGCCAAGGGCTTTTACGACAAGCTGCCGGCGGCGCGACAAGCCGCGGCCCAACACGGCTGGCTGGACCAGGCCGCCACACGGGCGGTGGCACTCAGCCAGGGTGTCTGCCCCTACTACCTGGCCCACGAGATGGTGCGCTGGGCCGATGTGGTGGTGGGCGACTACAACCACTACTTTGACCGCTCGGCCCTGCTCTACGCACTGACGGTGGCCCAGGACTGGAAGGTGGCGGTGCTGGTGGACGAGGCCCAAAACCTGTACAGCCGGGCCTGCAGCATGTACAGCGCCGAGCTGAGCCAGGTCGAGGCCATCGCCTTGCGGCCCCAGGTCAACCCCGGCATCCGGGTCAAGATCGACGGCCTGCTGAACGAATGGCAGCTGCTGCTGGATGCCCAGGCGCGCAAAGCACCAGGCGGCGACTGGGCCTTACTGGACGAGTTGCCCGAAGACTGGCTGCGGGCCTTGCAAAAGCTCAACGCCACCCTCAGCGAGCACCTGAACAACCACCCCACCGCCGCCCATGGCGCCTTGCTGCCGTTTTACTTTCGGTCCTTGAGTTTTGCCGGGCTGGCCGACGCGCTGGGGGAGCATTCGCTGTGTGAGCTCGACAGCACCGTCCAAATGCCCACCACCCCGACGGTGGTGGACGAAGCCGCAGCAGTCATCCAGCTCAGCCTGGACGCACCCGCCTTTGAAGCCGACGCCGGTGCGGCGGGCCGGCTCACGCTGCGCAACTTTGTGCCGGCGCCGTTTCTGAAAGCCCGCATCGAAGCCGCAGATGCGCTGGTGCTGTTCTCGGCCACGCTGTACCCGCAGGACTTTGACGCGCAGTTGCTGGGCCTGCCGGAGTCCACCCGGCAGCTGCAGGTACCCAGCCCCTTCCATGCCGAGCAGTTGGCCGTCAAGGTGCTGCCCCTCTCCACCCGGGTGGCTGACCGGGAGCGCACGCTGGAGGCGCTGGTCAGGGCAATGGCCACCCAGTACCACGAGGCGCCGGGCAACTACCTGGCTTTTTTCAGCAGCTTTGACTACCTGCACAGGGCCCAGCAGCGGCTGCAGCAACGGCACCCGGACATTCCCCACTGGGCGCAAGCCCGCACCATGGACGAGCCCAGCCGGCAGGCGTTCTTGGACCGGTTTGCCCAAGCCGGGCAAGGCATTGGTTTTGCGGTGCTGGGCGGGGTGTTTGGTGAAGGGGTGGACCTGCCGGGCAGCCGATTGATCGGCGCCTTTGTGGTGACGCTGGGCTTTGCCCAGCATGACAAAGTCACACAGGCCATCTGTGAACGGCTGGAGGCGCTGTTCGCGAAGGGCTATGACTTCACCTATGTCTACCCGGGCATCCAGAAGGTGATTCAGGCGGCTGGCCGGGTGATACGCACCGAAACCGACACCGGGGTGTTGGTGCTGGTGGACCAGCGGTACCAGGATGAGCGGTATCGGGGCTTGTTGCCGGGGGAATGGTGGGTGGCGCGGTCGCCGGGTGTCTAGATGGCTGCGGGAAGACCGACATCGGTCAGGAGCGGTGGTTCGTAACCACGGCACCAGAGTCCGATCAAGCCTGATGTCGTTCAGTTGGCGGCCACCCACGCCATCGGCCGCCGGTGTGAGCGTGCGATGTCCCACAGACATTCCCGGCATGGGCGACTAAGGTGTTTCTTACCATGCCATCGACACCGGCGGACGCCCCTCCTTCTTCGTGCAGGCATGCCCTGGGCAAGGGGCTGGGCCGGGCACACGCCCGCACACCACCGACGCAGCGCGGCCCGGGGCAGCCGACATGGTGGGTACGGTGATCCGCGTCTTGGTCGTCGACGACGACGACTTCATGCGCGCGCTACTCAGCCGGGTGCTCGCGGATGCCGGCATGCAGGTGACCGCCTACGCCTCTGCGGCCGAGCTGCTCGGCGCGGGCAACCTGGCCTCGGCGAGCGTGCTGCTGCTCGACCTGAAGCTGCCCGGAATGTCCGGTCTGGAACTGCATGTGCTGCTGCGGCGGCGCGGCGTCCACCTGCCGGTGGTGTTCATCAGCGGTGCGGCCGATCTGGCGCTGGCCGTGACCGCGATGCGCAACGGCGCGGTCGACTTCATTGAGAAGCCTTTCCAGGGAGCCTCGCTGGTCGAGCGGGTGCGCAGCGCTGCCGACCGGTTGGCGGCCGCCGGGCCGCCGGCAGACCCACAGGTCCGGGCGCGTTTTGCGAGCCTGACCCCGCGGGAGCGTGAGGTCTTCGGTTTTTTGGTGGCGGGCCTGAGCAGCAAGCTGATCGCCCGCGAACTGGGGGGAAGCTTCCGCACCATCGAGATCCACCGGGCGCAGGTCATGCGCAAGATGGCGGCCCAGCACCTGCCCGAGCTGGTGCGCATGAGCATCGAGTCGCTGGAGCCCGGGCATGCCCGCTCACCCTAGGTGTGCGTACGTATGGGATGTTTGCCCGTGGCCGCCTAAGGTTTGGCGTGGGTGTTGGAAAACACACCTTGGCTGCGCGGTGAACCCGCTTTTCCTGGGCTTGGACCGGTCATGAATTCAATCTCAGCGTCTCCCCCCACACCGCCTGCGGTGGCGGAAACCACCGTGTTCGCCCGGGCCCCTACCGGCATCGAGGGTTTTGACAACATCAGCGGCGGTGGCCTGCCGCAGGGGCGCACCACGCTGCTCATTGGCGGGCCGGGTTCGGGCAAGACCATCTTTGCCATGCAATGCCTGGTGCACGGCGCCCGTCATTGCCAGGAGCCCGGCATCTTGGTGGCGTTTGAAGAAAGCCCGCAACGCATTGCCGTTAACTTTCAGGGCTTCGGCTGGGATCTGGCGGCGCTGCAGCCCAGCCTACTGGCCATGGTTGATGCCCAGCCACCGCCGGACCTGGTGCAGTCCGGCACCTTTGATTTCGGCGGCATGCTGGCCGCGCTGGAGGCGCAGGCCCAGCACATGGGCGCCCGCCGCATCGTGTTCGACGCGCTGGACATCATGCTCGCCCTGCTGCCCGATGCCGGCGCTCGGCGGCGCGAGGTCTACCGGCTGCACGACTGGCTCAACGCCCGCGGACTCACCGCCATCATCACCGCCAAGGCCGATGGCGACACCTTGCACGGCATTGGCCAGCAGCCATTTGGTTTCATGCAGTTCATGGTCGACTGCGCGGTGGTGCTCAACCACAGCATGGCGTTGGGCGTGTCGCAGCGCAACCTGCGGGTGCAGAAGTACCGTGGCTCGGGCTTCGACGAGAACGAGTCGCCTTTCGTCATCGGCGCCTCAGGCTTTGACGTGGCCATGACACGCAAGCTGGACCGGGTCGACACCGTCGTCAGCACCGAACGCATTGGCAGTGGGGTGACCAGGCTGGACACCATGCTGGGCGGCGGCTACTACCGCGGTGCCACCGTGCTGGTCACCGGCTTCCCCGGCACGGCCAAGACCACGCTCAGCGGCGCCTTCGCCGAGTCCGCCTGTGGCCGGGGCGAGCGAACCCTCTTCGTCAGCTTTGACTCCGACGGCGCCGAGGTGGTGCGCAACCTGGACTCGGTGGGCATCCAGCTTGGCCCCCATGTGGAGAGCGGGCTGCTGCGCATGGTCTCCGCGCGCACCATCCTCGGCAGCGCCGAGTCCCTGCTGGTGCGTATCAAGGCGCTGGCCCGGGCCCATGGCGCGCGCTGCCTGGTGATTGACCCTGTGTCCACGCTGTCGACGGCCGGCAACGAGCTGACCGCCCATGGCGTGGCCGAGCGCCTGATCGACTGGTCCAAGGCCGAGGGGGTCACGCTGGTGTGCACCAGCCTGCTCGACGAGCTGAGCGCAGGATCGGGCTCGCCGCTGCACGTGTCCACACTGGCCGACACCTGGATCCACCTCAGCTACCTGGTGCAGGCCGGTGAGCGCAACCGCGGTCTGTCCATCATCAAGTCGCGAGGCACGGCGCATTCCAACCAGGTGCGGGAACTGGTGCTGGGCCAGGAAGGTGTCACGCTGGCAGACATCTACACTGCCGGCGGCGAGGTGCTGATGGGCACGCTGCGCTGGGAGAAGGAGCGCGCGGTGCGGCAAGCGGCCGAAACCGCCGAGGTGGCGGCGCGGCTGAAGCGAGTGCGGCTGGACACCGAAGAGGCCGAACTCGAGGTGCGGCTGCGGTCGGTGCAGACCGAGCTGGTGGCCAAGCGCACAGAAAAAGCCTTGCTGGCCAGCGCCACCGAGTCGCGCGAGGGCGAGGCCTCCGAGGGCAACACCCAGCTGCGCGAATTGCGCGGCGCCGACCACAACCCGAGTGCCGGGCCCTGCTGACATGGCAGTCTCGGAAAGCATTCCCCACCGCTTCCGGCTCTACGTCGCCGGCGAGGCGATGAACTCGGGCCAGGCACTGGCCAACCTGAATGCGCTGTGCCGCAGCGCGCTGGCCGGCCGCCACAGCATCGAAGTGGTGGATGTGTTTCGCGAACCCGGGCGGGCGCTGGCCGACGGCATCTTCATGACACCGACGCTGCTCCGGCTGGCGCCGCTGCCCCTGCGCAAGGTGGTGGGCACGCTCAGCGACAGCGCCACGCTGCGGCAGGCACTGGACCTGCCGCCTGACGACGCACCGGCCGGCGCCACACCATGAGCGCGGCGCCCGTCCCCAGCGACAACGACCGCCAGGCGCGGATTTCGGCGTTGATCGAGACCCTGCACGAGACCGAGCAGCAGTTGGAGGCGCTGACCGCCGGCCAGGTTGACACCGTGGCCAACCAGGCCGGCCGCATCTTTGTGCTGCGCAGCGCCCAGGAGCAGCTGCGTCACCAGGAGGCCGACAAACAAACGGCGCTGCTCAACGCCCTGCCCGCCCACATTGCGGTGCTCGACGCCCAGGGCGTGATCGTCGCCGTCAACGCGGCCTGGCGCCGCTTCGCCGACGACAACGGCTTGTGCGACGCCAGCCACGGCATCGGCCAGAACTACCTGGACGCCTGCGGTCCGCCGCCAGGCCCGGAGGCGGCCCAGACCTGGGCCGTGGCGGCGGGCCTGCGCGAGGTGCTGGCCGGCAACCGCAGCAGCTTTTCGGTGGAATACCCCTGCGATTCACCGGTCGAGCAGCGCTGGTTTCTGCTCATCGCCACACCGCTGGAGTCGGGGCGCCCGGCCGGCGCCATCGTCATGCACATCGACGTCAGCGCCCGCGCGCGGGCCGAACAGGCCGTGCTGCGCAGCACCGAGCTGCTGCAGGCGGTGGCCGACGGCACCCCCGACATCGTCTACATCAAGGACACCCAGGGCCGCTACCTGCTTTGCAACCAAGCGCTGGCCGACTTCACCGGCCGGCCCATCGAACAAATCCTCGGCCGGGACGACCTGGCCTTGTACAGCGCCGCCGAGGCCAGGCCATTGATTGACCAGGACCGCGCGATGTTCGCCAGCGCCACGGTACAGCCCACCGAAAAATGGCTCACCGGGGTGAACGGGCGGCGCCTGCTGCATTCGGCGCGCGCGCCCTACCGCGACGCCCTGGGCGCGGTGATCGGCGTCATCGGCATCGCCCGCGACATCACCGATGAGCGGCTGGCCCAGCAGGCCTTGCGCGACAGCAAGGCCATGCTGGACATGGCCGGCCGGACGGCCAAGGTGGGCGGCTGGACGGTGGACGTGGCGCAAGGGCGCCAGCATTGGTCGGACGTCGTGGCCAGCTTGCACGACGAGCCGGTGGGCTACTCGCCCCCGCCCGGGCTGGGCTGGGCCGCCTTTGTGCCCGCGCATCGGGCGCAGGTGCAAGCCGCGGTGGAGGGCTGCATCGCATCCGGCCAGGCCTTCGACCTGGAGGCCGAGAAAACATCGGCCACCGGCCGCCGCTTCTGGGTGCGCCTGATCGGTGAGGCGGTGCGCGACGCCGAGGGCAAGATTGTGCGTGTTCAAGGCGCGCTGCAGGACATCACCGAGCGCCGCCGCAGCGAAGAGGCGCTGCACGAACTGAACGCCGGGCTGGAAGAACGGGTGCGCCTGCGCACGCTGGAGTTGGACGGCGCACGGGAGCTGGCCGAACAGGCCAACCGGGCCAAGTCGTCCTTCCTGGCAATGATGAGCCACGAGATCCGCACGCCGATGAACGGCGTCATCGGCATGATCGATGTGCTGGAGGAGAGCCGGCTGCACCCCAACCAGCGCGGCATGGTGAAGACCGCGCGCGAGTCGGCCTATGCCCTGCTGTCCATCGTCGACGACGTGCTTGATTTCTCCAAGATCGAGGCGGGCCAATTCCAGATTGATCGCGAGCCGGTGGACATGGTGGCGGTGGTCGAAGGCGTTGGCGACGCCTTGCGTGTGCTGTCCGAGAGCAAGGGGGTGGCGCTTCGCATCCATGTCGATCCCCAGCTGCCGGCCTGCCTGCTCGGCGACGCCGGGCGGGTGCGCCAAGTACTGATGAATTTGGTTGGCAATGCGATCAAGTTCAGCAGCGGCCAGGCGCGCCCGGGGTCGGTGTCATTGCGTGCGCTGCGCGTCACGGCCACTGGCGGCGGTGACGACATGCTGGCGCTGGTGGTCACCGACAACGGCGTGGGCATGGATGCCGACACCATGGCCCGGCTGTTTTCTCCTTTCACGCAGGCCGACGCCAGCACCACCCGGCGCTTCGGTGGCACCGGGCTGGGGCTCAGCATCTCGCACCGCCTGGTCGAGATGATGAACGGCAGCATCGCGGTGGACAGCCAGCCGGGCCGGGGCGCCAGCTTCACCGTGCGCCTGCCCATGGTCTTGCCGGCGACCGGCGCGCCCGTCCCGCTGCCGGCGGCCGCACGGCCGCTGGCCGGCCTGCCCTGTGTGGTGCTGGGCCAAGCCGGTCAGGCCGCCGACCTGACCGCCTACCTGGCCCATGCCGGCAGTCAGGTGCGGCCGGTGACCCGCCTGGCCGACGCCGTGGCCTGGGTCGGCGCTGTCGGCCCTGGCCGCTGTGTGATGGTGGTGGTGGAAGCGCTGGAAGCGGTCGACGCGGCGCTGGCCGCCTGCCGGTTGGCGGCACAGGCCTGCCGCGACACGCAGCTCGCCTTTGTGGTCATCGAAGCCGGCCGGCGCCACCGGCCACGCTGGAAGTCGCCCGACCAGCTGAGCGTGGACGGCGAGTGCCTGCACCGCGCGGTGTTCCTGCGCTGCGTGGCCCTGGCCGCCAGCCTGGAGACGGCCGACGACGACACCGACGCCGCGGCGGCACCCGACCGCCGCGCAGCGGCGCTTGACGCCGGCCTGCGGCCGGGCAACGACCTGCTGATCCTGGTCGCCGAAGACAACGAGATCAACCAACAGGTGCTGTCCAAGCAGCTCAGCTTGCTGGGTTACCGCGCCGAGATGGCTGGCGACGGCGTGCAAGCCCTGGCCTGCTGGCGGCGCGGTGGCCACGCCTTGCTACTGACCGACCTCCACATGCCCGCGATGGACGGCTACACACTGGCCGCCGCGGTGCGTGCCGAGGAGGCCGCCGGCACCCATTTGCCCATCATCGCCTTGACCGCCAACGCCTTGCGCGACGAGGCCTTGCGGTGCCACCAGGCCGGCATGGACGGGTATTTGACCAAGCCGGTTCGGCTGGCGCAGTTGAAGGCGGCGCTCGACGTCTGGATGCGCCCGGCGCTTACGCTGCCGGGCGAGGCCATGGCCACGCCCACCATGGTCGCCACAGTCGCCCCCCCGCCGGCCGACCTGGAGGTGTTGGCCCAGTTGGTGGGCGACGACCCGCAGGTGATGCAGGAGGTGCTGGCCGCGTTCCGGGCCAACACCGCGCGCTCGGCGGCAGAGTTGGCCCAGACCCAGGCGACCGGTACCGCGCAGGCCGTGGCCGACATCGCCCACAAGCTGAAGTCGGCCGCGCGGGCCATCGGCGCCGCGGCCCTGGGCCAGCTCTGCGCCGAGATCGAACAGTCCGCCACCAGAAGCCTGCACAGCCCGGCCCTGGCCACGCTGTTACCAGCCTTTGACCGCGAGCTGCGCGCCGTCCACCACTTCCTCGATACCCGCCTGGACGGCCATGGCTGAACACAACCCGGACCACTGGCCACTGTTCGTGACCACCCTGCCGCAGCGCCTGGAAGCCGCCGAGGACAGCGCGGACGGCGACGCCGTGCCACGCCGCCAGCCCAGCCTGCTGCTGGTCGACGACGACCCCTTCATGCTGGGTGTGCAGTCGCGCATGCTGCGCAGCATGGGTTACACCTTGATTGCCACCGCCGCCAGTGCCGATGCGGCGCTGCGGATGCTGGCGTCGGGGAGGCTGGCGGTGGACATCGTCATTTGCGACCTCAACATGCCCGATGTCGATGGCCTGGCGTTTCTGCGCCTGCTGGGCGACAGCCACTTCTGTGGCAACGTCATCCTGCTCAGTGGCGAGGACCCGCGCATCATCCACGCGGTGCGCAAGCTGCTGGCCGGCAGTGCCTTGCTGATCCTGGGGGCGCTGGAAAAGCCGGCTTGCCGCGCGGGCTTGCACTTCCTGCTGGACCGCTGGCAACCGCTGGTGCAGGCCCCACCTGCACCCTCCCACCCGCCGTGCACGGTGGCCGACCTGCAGGCCGCGCAGCAGGGCGGCCAATGGGTGCTGCATTACCAGCCCAAGGTCGACCTGCGCAGCGGCGCGCTCATCGGTACCGAGGCCCTGGTGCGCTGGAACCACCCCTGGCATGGCCTGGTCTACCCCGACCACTTCATCGGCCTGGCCGAGGACTGCGGGGCCATCGACGCCTTGACCGACTGGGTGCTGCAAGCCGCACTGACGCAGCTGGCCCGGTGGCACCGGGAGGGCCTGCCCATCCACATGGCCGTCAACCTGTCGATGGAAAACCTGCGTGCCCCCGGTTTCGCGCGCCGGATGGGGGATCTGGTGCGCCGCAACGGGCTGTCGCCGCAGGACCTGGTGCTGGAAGTGACGGAAAGCCGCGTCATGGCGATGTCGCTGGCCCCGTTGGAAAGCCTGGTGCGGCTGCGCATGCAGCGCTTCGGTCTTGCGATCGACGACTTCGGCACCGGCCATTCGTCGCTGGCCCAGCTGCGCGACGTGCCGTTCACCGAGCTGAAAATCGACCGCGGCTTCGTGCATGGCGCGCGGCACAACCAGCTGATCCGACCCATGCTGGACGGCAGCATAGGCATCGCCCAGCGCCTGGGTCTGCAAACCGTGGCCGAAGGCGTGGAGAACGAGGAGGATTGGGCCCTGCTGCGGGAGCTCGGTTGCGACATCGCCCAGGGCTACTTCATCGGTCGGCCCATGCCAGCCCAGGGGCTGCGCACGTGGTGGGCCGATTGGCTGACCAAGCTACCGCGACTGACCGCCTGACCTGACCCGCGGCAGACAGCGCCTGGGCCGGGCCGATCGCGTGGAAGTTCGGTGCCGAACAGACCCAGACCATGGCAACGCAGACCATGGGCATCACGGTTCTGGGTATGTCACCCAGCGCGTTGAAATCACCTCGGAGCGTATTCCATGAACCTCATCATTTGGCTGATCGTCGGCGGCGTCATCGGCTGGCTGGCCAGCATGCTCATGCGCACCAACGGCCAGCAAGGCATGGTGCTGAACATCGTTGTGGGCATTGTCGGCGCGCTGCTGGCGGGCTGGCTGATCTCGCCACTGGTGGGCGTCAGCACCATCAACCAAAACAACTTCAGCCTGCCGGGTCTGCTGGTCTCGTTCGTTGGTGCCGCGCTGCTGCTGGCCATCGTGAACTTGGTCCGGCGCGGCAGCGCGCGCTGACAACGCTTCCGCCCCATTCCGATTCACCCATCCCCAGGAGTTGACCATGAGCCAAGACGATCGCGACCTCGAAACCCACCGCGACCCACTGACCGGCGCACCCGGCAGCCACCCCATGGGCACCGGCATCGGTGCCGCCCTGGGCGGTGCAGCTGCGGCGGGGGCCACCGGCACGGTGGCGGGTCCGGTGGGTACCGTGGTCGGTGCCGTCATCGGGGCGGTCGCCGGCGGGCTGGTTGGCCAAGGCGTTGCAGAGACCATGGACCCCGCCCGCGAGCAGGCTTACTGGCAACACAACTTTGGCGGCCGTGACTACGTCGAAACCGGCGCGAGCTTCGACGATTACGGCCCCGCCTATGTCTTCGGGATGGACGCAAGGGGTCGCTATCCAGGGCGCGATTTCGACGCTGTCGAGTCCGAGATGTCCAGCGACTGGGCGGCCAACCGTGGCGCCTCCCGCCTGGGCTGGGAGCGGGCCAGGCACGCGGCGCGCGACGCCTGGAATCGCATCACCCCGTCGAGCTGACATGCAGCAGCACCGCGCACCCTGGACCCGGCCGTCCACCCCGGTCTGGCTCCAAAGCCCCCCGCCACCGACCAGAGAGCTGCCCGGCGAGTTGGAACCCGGCGCCCTGCCGGTCGAGCCCGACCAGGGCCCGGTTCCCGCCCATCTTCCGGACGACCCCGAGCACGAACGCATCACCGACCCCGGTACCCCGCCACCGCAATGGGTCCAGCCGCAGGGGCTGGCCGGGTGCCAATGAAGCCCGCCCCCCTGCGCCCCGACGCCCCCGCCGTGGCCATACCGCCGCGCGGCGTGAAGGCACCGCGGTCGGCCGCGGGTTTGGCGCTGCCACACGAGACAGACCAATCCACCGCCACCACCGCGCCGGCGCCTGACCCCTTGATGGTGCAGGCCCAACGCGACATCGACGCCGGCCTGGTCGACACCGACATGCGCGCCACCCCCGGCCTGGACGCGCAGCGGCGGGCCCGCCTGGTGCCCGGCCGCGGCGGCAAACCGCCCCCCTCAGGCCACTGAGCCCTGCCCCACGGCCCGGTTGTCGAGCCAGGCCGTCACCTGGGCCACCACCCAGGGCCCGTCATCCAGCGGCAGGTCGTGGCCGGCGCTGGGGTGCAGCCGCAGCGGGCATTGCCAGGCGGCGGCCAAGGCCTCCGAGCACTGGCTGCTGACCAAGCGGTCGCCCCGGCTGGCCAGCAGCAGTAACCCGCAGGGTGCCACCGGCGGCACGCGGTAGCGGGCGGCGGCCACCAGCTGGCGCCAGGCGTTGGCCGTGCTCACCGGCCGCGCCCGACGCACCGCCAGCCAATCAGCCAGCACCGCCGCGTGGCGATGGGGCTGGCTGCTGGTCATTTGCAGCACCCGGCGCTCGACCGCTGCGGGCCGGCTGGGCAGCAGCATGCGCAGCGCGCTGGGGTAGTTGGTCGGGCGCAGGCGCTGGTGCAAGGGGTTCAAGGGCCGGCCGCTGGTATTGACCAGCACCGCCGCGGCCACCTCCTGCGGCGCGGCGCGGGCCCACGCCACTGCCACCATCGCGCCCAGCGACATCGCCAGCAAATGAAACGGCGGCGCCAGGCCCTGGCGGGCCAGCTCGTCGCGGCAGGCCTGGGCCATGGCCTCCACCGACCAGGGGCTGGTTTGCCGGTGGGCCTGGCCGTTGCCCGGCAGGTCCAGCGTGACCACCCTGGCCTGCGGCAGCGCCTGCTGGAATCGGGGCACAAACGCGCCCCAGTGGGCGGCCTCGCGCGTCAGCCCGCGCAGCAACACCCAAGTGCTCATGGCGGGCCCCCGCTGGCCAGTGCGGCGCCCATCCAGCGCTCGTGGCTGCAGGCCGCCCGGCCCAGAAAATCCAGCAGCGACACATGGCGGCGCAGCACCCGCTGCTGGCGGTGGTCGATCAGCGGGTTGAAGATGCCGTGGCGCGAAAACAGCTGGCGCGGGTTTTTCTTGACCCACAGCCAGGAGCCCATTTCCAGCGTCAGCGGCAAAAACGTGCGGTCGGGCGTTTGGCAGGCCAACAGGTAGAGGTGGTCCCAGAGGTCGCCATGGGTCAGGTACTGGGCGCTTTGCGGCTCGATCACGTAGGCGTGGTGGCTGTGGGCCTGGGCAAAGATGGCTTGCAAGGCCTGCATCGCGCCCAGGTGGCGTATGGGCTTGCGGGTGTGGGCAAAAGGAAACCACAGCCGGTCGCTCAGGCCGAAACCCGAATGGCAGTCCAGCGCCAGGCTGAACGGCCGGCTCAGCAGCTCGCTGGTCACCACCTCGCACAGCGCCTGGCTTTCGGCCTCCATGGGCTCGCCCAGTCTGCCCCGGTACCAGGGCAGGCCGGCGCTCAAACGCTGGCCGCCCACCAGGAAAGGCACCGGGTCGCGCGCCTCCACCGGCGCGTTGCGCATCAGGTCCACGCCGCGCGGGTTGGCCCGCGTGCCAGCCCACATGCCGCCCGGGTTGACGATGGGCATGAACACCAAGCGCACATGCTCCAGCTGCCGCTGCAAGGTGCTGTCCCAGCGCAGCCGCATCACCACGTTTTGCAAATAGGCCATCACCACCGAAGCGCCGATGCGCTCCAGACCATGCACCCCCCCGAAGAAGCCCACGGCCGGCGCGTCGGCCTCGGTGCTGCCCAGCGTGATGGCATAGACCGGAAAGCGATGGCCGGCCGGCACCACCACCTCGCGCACCACCCGCACCTGCAAATGGGCTCCGCCTTGCGCCAGGATGCGTTCCAGCGTGACCAGTTCGGGCAGGGCAACACCGGTCATGGGCAAGGCGCGGCGGCAGGGGTGGGCAAGGGCATCTGGCCTGCAGCATAGGCCGCGACCCACCGGCACGCCAGCGTCCCGGCAAAGACCTGTGGCGTGGCTGCAGCGTCGTCAAACCGTCACACAAGGCCGCTACGGTGAAGGGACTGCAACGCACCCAGGAGCGCACCATGCTTTGGAAACTGCTCAGACTGCAACAACTGTTGGACTCGCTGTTTGACGACGGCTGGCGCTTTCTCTGCGTCCCCAACCATGACTGAGATCGGTCGCGGCCTGCGCACCACCGGCGCGGTGCTGCTCAGCCTGGCCTGGGGCCTGAGCGAACTGGTGGCCTTGCAGCGGCTGCGCTGGCAGACCTGGCGCCACCGTCACCCCACGGTGGCCGGACCGCGCTGGCACTGAAATGAAAAAAGGCCCTGCAAGCAGGGCCTTTGCCGGGAGCCGGTGAAGAATCACTTCTTCATTTCGTCCTTCTTCATCGCGTCCTTGGCCATGGCGTCTTTGCCCATGGCGTCCTTCTTCATTTCGTCTTTCTTCATGCCATCTTTGGCCATGGCGTCTTTCTTCATCTCGTCCTTCTTCATGCCGTCCTTGGCCATGGCGTCTTTGCCCATGGCGTCCTTCTTCATTTCGTCTTTCTTCATCGCATCGGGGGCGCCGGCGTGGCCAGCGGCCAGCACCTGGCCACCGGCAATCGACAGGCCCAGGGCCAGCAAAACAGCGGAAATCTTCTTCATGGTTCAAACTCCTGTTGGTGAGGTTTATGTTGGCGCGATGGCCTTTTGTCAGCGGCTGAGCAAAGTCCTCAGCTTCCGCCGAACCAGTTGTACCCCTGGTCTTCCCAATAACCACCGGGGTAAGTGTTGGTGACAAACAAAGCCTGGATGTGCTTGGGGTTCTTGTAGCCCAGCTTGGTGGGCATGCGCAGCTTCATCGGGTAACCGTATTTGGGTGGCAGCGGCTGGCCATCAAAGCTCAGCGCCAGCAGGGTTTGCGGGTGCAGCGCGGTGGCCATGTCGATGCTGGTGTAGTAATCGTCGGCGCACTTGAAGCCGACGTACTTGGCGCTCAGGTCGGCGCCCACGCGGCGCAGAAAATCGCCGAAGGGCACACCGCCCCATTTGCCAATGGCGCTCCAGCCCTCCACACAGATGTGGCGGGTGATTTGGTCGGTGGAGGGCATGGCCTGCAACTCGGCCAGCGACCAGCGCTTGCGGTCGGCCACCATGCCCGTCACCTCCAGCCGGAAGGCATCACCGTCGACCTCACGGACCTCGTCTTCGCCATAGTAGGCATTGAAGGGAAAGGGCCGCATGACGTCGGCGTCGGCATAGGTGGGGGCCAGCCGGTTCGGGTCGAACAGCCAGGCCTGGGCCTGGTCGTTGAACCGGGAAATGCGTTGCAGCGCCGCCTCGACCTGGTCGCCCGAGTCAATGACACAGCCGCTGAGCAGCGACAGGCCGCCCACGGTGAGCCCGCCCTGCACCACCCTGCGGGCGGCCGAGCCGAGGAACCAGCGGCGGCTGGGCGAGGACAGAAAACGCAGCTCGTCGGCCAGGGCCAGCGAGAGATCGGCCGGGGTGCCGGCACGGGCTTTGGGTTTGGACGGGTGCATCACAAGCTCCTGGGTTTCAGCGGCCACGCACCATGGTCAGCAGGGTGCGTGGCACCAGCATCACCATCACCAGGTGGACCGCGATGAACACCACCATGAAGGCCATGGCGGCAAAGTGCACCCAGCGGGCCGCGTCGTAGCCGCCCAGCAGCGTACGCAGCAGCGGGAACTGCACCGACTTCCAGATCACCAGGCCCGACAACACCAGCAGCACCGCGTCCAGCACCACCGCCAGGTAGGCCAGCTTCTGCACCTGGTTGTACTGGGCCGGGTCGGCATGGCTCAAATGGCCCTTCAGCGCCGCCAAGGCATCGGCCACCACGCCCCGTGGGCTGAGGGGCAAGAGCTTGCGTGACCAGCGGCCCGACAGCAGGTTGAGCGCGATGTACAACAAGCCGTTGGCGGCAAACAGCCACATCGCGGCGAAATGCCATTGCAAGGCGCCACCCAGCCAGCCGCCGATGGTCAGCGAGCCGGGAAAGCGGAAATCGAACAGGGGCGAGGCGTTGAAAATCCGCCAGCCGCTGACGATCAGCAGGACCACCGCCACCGCGTTGGCCCAGTGCACGCAGCGGAACCACAGCGGATGGATGACCCGACTGGCCGGCGGCGGCGCGGCGGGGTGGGGAGCGGGCATGGACAAAGAAGTCATGCCGGTGAGTCGGCACGGCCCAGCCCTTCTTACAAGCATCCCCAAAAAATTCAGGGGTACCCCGAAAAACAGGGTGGGCGGCTCAGTTTTTGGCGGCCGGGGCGCTGGCCGCGGCGGCGGCTCGCAGGTCGGGCGCCCACTTCAGCGCCACATCGCCGCCGGCACAGCCCTCGGGCGTGGTGGCGGCCAGTACCGGCTGCAGCAGCGGCACCATGTGCTTGAGGATTTGCACCGGCAAGGCGCTGGTGAAGCGGTAGCCGTCGGCTGCCTCGCCGGGCACATAGGCGGTCAGCGTGCCGAAATGCCGGTCGCCGATGAAAAACACAAAGGTGGCGGTGCGGTTGATGGCCTTGGAGCCGGTGCGTGCCCCGCCGGCGCCATAGGTGTTGAGCCGGTTGTCGCCGGTGCCGGTCTTGCCGCCAATGGCCAGGGCCTGGCCATCGCGCCCCGTGATGGCGCCGCGCAGCCGGCGCGCCGTGCCCTCGTCCACCACCCGGGCCAGGGCTTTCTGGGCGATCGCCGCCACCTCCGCCGGCAGCACCCGCTCCGGCAGGCCGGTGGGCCGGGTCCAGCGCGTCTCGTAGGGGGTGTTCTGGGCAAAGCGCAGGTCTTCCAGGTAGACCGTGGGCTGGCGCACCCCCTGGTTGACCAGGATGCCCATCAGCTCGGCCAGCGCCGCCGGTCGGTCGCCGGAGCTGCCGATGGCGCTGGCATAGGACGGCACCAGGCTGGCAAAGGGGTAGCCCAGCCGCTGCCAGCTGCGGTGGATCTCGACAAAGGCGTCCAGCTCCAGCAGCGACTGGATGCGGATGTCCTGGGCGCTGCGGGCCTTGGTCTTGAACAGCCAGCTGTAGACCGCCAGCCGGTCGGCCGCGCTGGCGGCAATGACTTCGCTGACGCTGGCGGCCGGGTGGGTCCGCAGGTGGGCCGCCACCAGCAGTTCCAGCGGGTGCACATGGGCCAAATAACCCTGGTCATTGAGGCTGTAGCGGCCCGGCGCCTGCTGGGCAAACACCCGGTCGAGCACCGCCCGGGCCGGCACCGGGCCGTCCAGCTGCTCGGCCACAAAGGCGGCAAAGGCGTTGCCATCGGCCTGCGGGTTCAGGGCCCGGAACACCACCGCCAGCCGCAATGGCGTGGGCCGCACGCTGCTCAGCAGGGTCTCGGTGATCTGGGCCGGGGTCTGACCGCGGTACTTGCGGTAGAAGCCACGGATGAACTGCGAGCCCTCACGGTCGGCGAAGCGGTTCAGCATGGCCTCGCGGCCCGGGTGATCGGGGTTGTCCAGCATGCTGGCGGCCGAGGCCGGGTCGCGGTGCATGTGGTGCCACACGATGTCGCGCATCAGCCGGATGAAGACCAGGTTGACCGAGTCGCGCAGGGCCTCGTACAGCGAAGGCGTCTTGCCGTTGTCTTCCGGCTTGAAGTTGGCAAAGCTGTGCACACCGCCACCGGTGAAAAAAGCCTCGGCCGGGCTGGCCGAATAGCGCCTTTGCATGGCCGCCTCCAGCATCGCGGCCAGGCTGCGGTCCTTGGCCTGGGCCAGGTGGTCCACCGCCCAGCGGGTCAGTCGGTCCTTGCGTGACACTGGCAACGCCAGCAGTGCGGCACGGTCCAGCGGGGCCAGCTTGGCGTGCAGCCCGGCGATCAACTCGAGGTAGGTCACCAGCGTGCGCAGCTTGGCGGTGGAGCCCAGCTCCAGCTTGGCACCGCTGTTGATGTCGAAGGGCTGGTCGAGGTTGTCGGTTTGCAGCCGGACCCGGTTGACGCCCTCGCCGCGCTCGTACAGCGTGAAGCTGTACAGCAACTTGGCCGGGTCGCCGCGCTGCAGCAGCTGGGCGTCGAGCAGGCCGGCGGCCTTGGCCTGGGCCGGCTCACGCAGGCGGTTGAGGGTGCGGGTCACCGCCGATTGGGACGGGCCGTCCAGCGTGCTGCGGGCCTGCAGGTCCAGCCGATCCAAGTCGTACAGCGAAGGCACATCCAGCAGCGAGGCCAGTTGCACCCGCAACAGGTTGGCGCCCTTGCGTTCGTCGCTGTCGGAGCTGGCCTCGTCGGGGTCGCGGTAACGGGTGGCCACCACCAGCGTGGCCTGCAGCGCGGCGTCGCGCAAGGCCGGCACCAGCACCCCGGTCTCGCCCAGCAGGCGCAGGTAGCTGTCGATCAGCTGGTTCAGCTGGGGCTGGCCAGCGCCGAAAAACCACGACGGCCGGCGCTGGGCGATCAACAGGCTCAGGGTCTGGCGGTAGGCCAGGCCGCGGGCGGCCAGGCCCTCCGCCTGCGACTGAGGCTGGCGCAGCAACTGGCTGGCCGCGTCGAGCCGGGCGCCATACCAGGCGCCCAGGCCGTCACCGATGCCGTTCACATCGCCGTAGCCGCGCAAGGCCCCCAGCGGCAGGCTGTTGAGGTAGTCGAGCAGGATGCGCTGGCGGGCCGCCACGGTGTTCTCGCCGTCCATGTAGGCACGCACCGAGGCCGACACCATTTGCCGGTACTTGTCCACCGGCCCGGCGGTGCGGCCGTCGGGCGAATGGCGGAATTTCTCGATCTGCGTGGCCAGCGTGCTGCCGCCGGCGGCTGGGTGGTCGCCGCTGGCCAGCACCTTGGCCTGGTCGATCACCGCGCGGCCCAGCCGGCCCCATTCCACCGCTGGGTTGTGGTTGGGCTCGTCGGTGGACAGGATCTCGCGGTTCTCAATGAAGGCCAGGGTCTGCGCCACCAGCGGCGGAATGGCCTCGGCATTGGCATAGACGCGCTGCGGCACCCGGGCCTGGAACAGCGTCTCGCGGCGGCAGTCCTGCAGCTGCAGGCCGGCCTGGGTTTTTTCCTGGAAGGGGGCGAAGAAGCCGCGGTCCAGGTAGCGGGTCAGCGCCTCCGATGGCTGGGCCTGGGCCACCACGCTGTAGCCCGAGGCCTGCAGGCGCTCGGTGAAGGTGGGCAAGCGGGTGTAGCCCAGGCGCTCGTCGAAGGGGCCGTCCACCGGGTAACGGATGGCGGTGTTGGTGCCGGGCTGGACCGCATAGCTCAGCTCGCGCGCCCAGCCGGCAAACCAGCGGGCCTGCAGCCAGGAGGTTTCAACCTCCCACAGCGCCAGGCCGGTCAGCAGGGCCAACAGGCCCAGGGCGGCCGCCAGCCAGCGACCACGGGGGAGGTGCCGGAGCCAGCGGCGAAAACGGGGCGTCGGTGTGTCGGTGTTCGGAATCGGGACCGCCTCAGTGCAAAACAATCAACACAGGCAAATTGAAACACAAGACACGGGCGTGCAGGTGACGCGGTGTGCAAAGCCCGCCACCCTGGTGATTTTTCACACCCGGCTGCGGCTCCAGCGCCACAAGACCATGAAAAAAGCCACCCACAGGTGGCTTTCGGTGTGTGCGCGGGGCGCGCTCAGAGTTTTTGCGCGGCCATGAAGGAGTCGAAGCGGCCTTCGGCAAAGCGGAACCACAGCACCTGGTCGCGCTGGAAGTTGCGGAAGTCGGTGTAAATCTTCTTCCAGTCCTCACTCTTGGCGGCCAGCTCACCATAGACCTCCATCGAGGCCTTGAACGAGGCGTCGAGCACCGCCTGCGGGAAGGGCAACACCTTGGTCTTGGCGGCCACCAGCTGCTTGAGCGCGGTGGGGTTGAGGGCGTCGTACTTGGCCAGCATGTCGCCGTGGGCCTGGGCCGCTGCGGCCTCGATGATGGCCTTGTTCTCGGCCGACAGGCCATCCCAGGCCTTCTGGTTGATGAAGAAGTCGACCTCGGGGCCACCCTCCCACCAGCCGGGGTAGTAGTAGAACGGGGCGACCTTGTTGAAGCCCAGCTTCTGGTCGTCGTAGGGACCGACCCATTCGGCGGCGTCGATGGTGCCCTTTTCCAGCGCCTGGTAGATCTCGCCACCGGGCAGGCTTTGCGGCACGGCGCCGAGCTTGGTCATGACCTCGCCCACCAGACCGCCGCCCAGGCGCATCTTCAGGCCCTTGAAGTCGGCCGGGCTCTTGATTTCCTTGCGGAACCAGCCCCCCATCTGGGTGCCGGTGTTGCCGCCGGCGAAGCTAACCATGTTGTACTTGGCGTACAACTCGTTCATCAGCTTGCGGCCGTTGCCGTGCAGCATCCAGGCGCTCATCTGGCGGGCGTTCATGCCGAAGGGCACGGCCGAGCCGATGGCAAAGGCCGGGTTCTTGCCGTAGAAATAGTAGGGCACGGTGTGGGCCATTTCCACCGTGCCGTTCTGCACGCCGTCGACCACGCCGAACGGCGGCATCAGCTCACCACCGGCATGGACCGAGATCTCGAACTTGCCGCCCGACATGGCCTTGACGGCCTTCGCAAACACCTCGCCGCCGCCGTAGATGGTGTCCAGCGATTTGGGGAAGCTCGAGGCCAGGCGCCAGCGGATGGCGGCCTGGGCGTGCACGGCCGGCGCCATGCCGGCGGCCAGCACACCGGCAATGCCGGCATTTTTGATCAGTGAGCGACGGTCCATGGGGTGATCTCCTGTGGTCTTGTGGGGCCCCGACGCGCTTCTGGCGCGCCCGGTACCGGGTGAATCAAGGCTGCATTGTAAAAACCGGGTTCGCCCCTCTGACGGGGGGTTTTCCCTCGCGAAACCACCACCGGCCGCGGGGTTGCTGTGCGGCTCAGGCCACCACCTTGAGGGCTGGCGGTGGCGCGTCCAGCAGGCTGGCAAATCGGCCGGCGATGGACTGCGCAATGCCGGCGGCGTCCAGCCCCTGCAAGGCCAGCAGTTTGGCCGGGTCGCCATGTTCGGTGAACTCGTCGCGCAGGCCCAGCTGCAGCAACGGCCGCAGCACGCCGGCGGCGCTCAGCGCCTCGCCCACCGCACTGCCGGCGCCGCCCATCACCGCGCCTTCTTCCAGCGTCACCAGGGCCTCGTGTTCGGCGGCCACCTTCAGCAGCAGGTCCACGTCCAGCGGCTTAGCCCAGCGCATGTTGACCACGGTGGCATTGAGCTTCTCGGCTGCTTCCAGCGCGGGGTACAGCAAGGTGCCAAAGGCCAGGATGGCGATCTTCTGGCCCTGGCGGCGCAACTCGCCCTTGCCAAAGGGCAGGCCCACCAGGCTGGGGGTGATGGCGGTGCCGGCCCCGGCGCCGCGCGGGTAGCGCACTGCCACTGGGTGGTTTTGTTCGAAGGCGGTGCTGAGCAGTTGCCGGCACTCGTTCTCGTCGGCCGGGCAGGCCAGGCTGACGTTGGGGATGCAGCGCAGGTAGGGGATGTCGTAGGCCCCGGCGTGGGTGGCGCCGTCGGCACCGACCAGACCGGCGCGGTCGAGCGCAAACACCACCGGCAGGTTTTGCAGCGCCACGTCGTGAATCAGCTGGTCGTAGGCGCGCTGCAAAAAGGTGGAGTAAATCGCCACCACCGGCTTCAGGCCTTCGCAGGCCAGGCCGGCGGCAAAGGTCACCGCGTGCTGCTCGGCAATGCCGACGTCGTGGTAGCGGCCGGGAAAGCGTTTGTGGAACTCCACCATGCCCGAGCCTTCGCGCATGGCCGGCGTGATGCCCACCAGCCGCAGGTCTTTTTCGGCCATGTCACACAGCCACTGGCCAAACACCTGGGTGAAGGTGGTCTTGGGCACGGTGGCCGGCGGGGTCAGGCCCACCGCCGGGTCGAACTTGCCCGGGCCGTGGTAGGCGATGGGGTCGGCCTCGGCCTGTTTGTAGCCCTGGCCCTTTTTGGTCACCACATGCAGAAACTGCGGGCCTTCGCCACCGACCATCAGCTGCTTGATGTTTTCCAGCGTGGGGATCAGCGAGTCGAGGTCGTGGCCGTCGATGGGGCCGATGTAGTTGAAGCCGAATTTCTCGAACAGCGTGGCCGGCACCACCATGCCCTTGGCATGTTCCTCGAAACGCTTGGCCAGTTCGAACAGTGGCGGCAAGGGCTTGAGCACCTGCTTGCCCACATGCTTGGCGGCGGCGTAGAACTGGCCGCTCATCAGCTGGGCCAGGTAGCGGTTGAGCGCGCCCACCGGCGGGCTGATGGACATGTCGTTGTCGTTCAGCACCACCAGCAGCCGGCCGGGCGACACGCCAGCGTTGTTCAGCGCCTCAAAGGCCATGCCGGCGCTCATCGCGCCGTCGCCGATGATGGCCACCGCATGGCGGTCCTCGCCCTTTTGGTGGGCGGCCACGGCCATGCCCAGCGCCGCCGAGATGCTGGTGCTGGAATGGGCCGTGCCAAAGGTGTCGTAGGGGCTTTCGTCGCGGCGCGGGAAACCGCTCAGGCCGCCGAGCTGGCGCAGCGTGGGCATGCGGTCGCGCCGGCCGGTCAGGATCTTGTGCGGGTAGGTCTGGTGGCCCACGTCCCACACCAGGCGGTCTTGGGGGGTGTTGAACACGTAGTGCAGCGCGATGGTCAGCTCCACCGTGCCGAGGTTGGAGCTGAGGTGGCCACCGGTCTTGGACACGCTGTCCAGCAGGTAGGCGCGCAGCTCATGGGCCAGCGTCTGCAGCTGCGGCCGCGACAGGCGCCGCAGGTCTTGCGTGTCATTGACGGTGGCCAGCAAAGGGTAAAGCGAAGTGGACATAAGCTGTTGCTTTATAGCGCAAAGGCCCGGCAAGCGGGGCCCGGCGAACTCAGAAGGAGCGGCTGACCACCGTCTGGGCCAGTCCGCGCAAGGCGTCGGTCTGCGGCAGGCCGGAGGCGTCCAGCGGGGCCAGGGCCTGCTCCAGCAGCGCACGGGCATGGGCCTGGGCGCCGGCCAGGCCCATCAGTGAGACATAGGTGGGTTTGTCGTGGGCGGCGTCCTTGCCGGCGGTTTTGCCCAGCGTGGCCGAGTCGGCGGTCACGTCCAGGATGTCGTCCACCACCTGGAAGGCCAGGCCCACCGCCGCGCCATAGGTGTGGAGGGCCGCCAGCGCCTGCGGGCTGGCCGGGCCACAGGCCGCGCCCATGGCCACACTGCCCTGCAGCAGCGCACCGGTTTTCAGCCGGTGCATGGTGCGCAGCTCGCCTTCGGTCAGCGACAGACCCACGCTGGCCAGGTCGATGGCCTGGCCACCGGCCATGCCGTCGTGGCCGGCACAGCGGGCCAGCAAAGCACACAGGCGGGCCTGGGTGGCCGGCGCCACCGCGCCGTGGTCGGGCGTCAGCAGCTCGAAGGCCAGGGCCTGCAAGGCGTCGCCCGACAACAAGGCCATGGCCTCGCCATAGGCCACATGCACCGTGGGCTTGCCACGGCGCAGCACGTCGTTGTCCATGCAGGGCATGTCGTCATGGACCAGTGAATAGGCATGGATCAGTTCGACGGCGCACGCGGCGCGCAGCGCCGCTTCGTCGGTCTGGGCGCGAAGGGCGGCGGCGTGGCTGTCAGCCCCCACCGCCTCGGCGGCGGCCAGAACCAGCAGTGCACGCAAGCGCTTGCCGCCGTCCAGCACCGCGTAGCGCATGGCCTCACCCAGGCCGGCCGGGGCGCTGGGCGGCACCCAGCGCGCCAGGGCGTCTTCAACGCGGGCCAGCCGCTCACCGCGCCAGGCGGCCAGGTCAAACACCCCGCTCACCCTTCGGTCCAGGGCTTGAGCGCGCCGCCGTCCAGCACCTTGATCTGCGACTCCACCGCCTCCAGCTGGCCACGGCAATAGGTCAGCAGCTCGGCGCCGCGCTGGTAGCCCGACAGCAGCTCGGCCAGCGGCAGCTGGCCGGACTCCAGCCGGGCGATGAGCTGTTCCAGCTCTTCCAGCGCCAGCTCGTAGCTGGCGGGGGGGGATGGCAGGGGGGCGGCCTTGGGCATGGGGGGATGGACCTGAGAAAACCCGATTCTAGAGGCTGGGCACTGGCCGTCCGGGTGCGGGGCCGGTGCCAGACACCCCCCGCCGGCTACAATGCGCCCTCCTCGCCGAAGTCCCGGCACCCACCCCTTTCGCGCTCTGGCGTCTACCCTCCCTGGGGGGAGCATGTCTGATTTGAGTCTTCACCTGCAGCAGGCCACCAGCCAACTGGCCGTGTCCAGCTATTTCGATGACGCGCTGTTCCAGCGCGAACGTGAACTGCTGTTCCAGCGCGGCCCCCGATACCTGGGCCACCGCCTGTCGGTGCCCGAGGTGGGTGATTACCACGCCCTGCCGCAGGAAGGCGAAGGCCGCGCCCTGGTTCACACCCCGGCCGGCATCGAGCTGGTGTCCAACGTCTGCCGGCACCGCCAGGCCATCATGCTCAAGGGCCGCGGCTCGCTCCACACCACCCAGCCCGGCAGCGCCGGCGGCAACATCGTCTGCCCGCTGCACCGCTGGACCTACAGCGGCGGCAACCCCTCGCCGGCCGGCAAGCTGATCGGCGCGCCGCATTTCGAGACCGACCCCTGCCTGAACCTGCACAACTACCCGCTGCAGGAATGGAACGGGCTGCTGTTCGAAGCCGGCCTGGAAGGCCCCTCCGGTAGCCGTCGCAATGTGGCCGCCGACATGGCCGGCCTGGGCCCTCAGGCCGACCTGGATTTTTCCGGCCATGTGCTGGACCGGGTGGTCATGCACGAGTGCGACTACAACTGGAAGACCTTCATCGAGGTCTATCTGGAGGACTACCACGTCGGCCCCTTCCACCCCGGCCTGGGCGGTTTTGTCACCTGCGACGACCTGCGCTGGGAGTTCAAGCCGAACTACTCGGTGCAGACCGTGGGCGTGGCCAACCGCCTGGGCAAGGCCGACGCGTCGGGCGGCTCGCCGGTCTACGAGCGCTGGCAGGCCGCGCTGCTGGCCTACCGCAACAACCAGCCGCCCAAGTACGGCGCGATCTGGCTGACCTACTACCCGCACATCATGGTCGAGTGGTACCCCCATGTGCTGACGGTGTCCACGCTGTTCCCCATGGGCCCGCAGAAAACCATGAACATGGTGGAGTTCTACTACCCCGAGGAAATTGCCGCCTTCGAGCGCGAGTTCGTCGAGGCCCAGCAGGCCGCCTACATGGAAACCTGCGAGGAAGACGACGAAATCGCGCTGCGCATGGACGCCGGCCGCAAAGCGCTGCTGGCCCGGGGCGACAACGAGTTCGGCCCCTACCAGAGCCCGATGGAAGACGGCATGCAGCATTTCCACGAGTGGTACCGGGCCGCCATGGCCCAGCCCACGGCCTGAGGCCGGCTGTCCCCTTGCGGATCCGGACGCCGCATGCCCGGTAGCGCACCCTCCGGCGCCGGGCAGCCCCTCCCTTCACTGCCCTCCCCCCGCCCGCAGGCCTTGCAGGCCCTGTGGATGGTGCTGGCCGCCTTTTTGTTCGCCAGCATGGCGGTCTGCGTCAAGCAGGCCTCCGCGCATTTCAACAGCGCCGAACTGGTGTTCTACCGTGGCCTGGTCAGCATGGTGGTGATGGCCGGCGTGGCGGGCGTCACCCGCGTCAAGCTGACCACCCCGGTGCCCGCCATGCATGTGGCGCGCAACCTGGCCGGCGTGCTGGCGCTGGGCGCCTGGTTCTACGCCATCGGCCGGCTGCCGCTGGCCACCGCGATGACACTGAATTACATGAGCAGCCTGTGGATCGCCGCCTTCCTGGTCGCGGCCAGCCTGTGGCGGCGCCGCGGCCGCCCGGCCGGCAGCCTGGTGAGCACGGTGGCGCTGGGCTTTGTCGGGGTGGTGATGGTGTTGCGCCCCACCTTGGCCCAAGACCAGCTGGCCGCCGGCCTGGTGGGCCTGCTGTCGGGCGTGGCCACCGCGCTGGCTTACCTGCAGGTGGCGGCCCTGGCCCGCGCCGGCGAGCCCGAAACCCGCACCGTGTTTTACTTCGGCGTCGGCTCCACGCTGGGCGGGCTGCTGGCCATCGGCGTCATGGGGTGGTCGCCCTGGGACGGGGGCCAGGCGCTGTGGCTGCTGCCGATTGGCGTGCTGGCCTCGCTGGGCCAGCTGTGCATGACCCGCGCCTACAGCCGCGGCCCCACGCTGCTGGTGGCCAACCTGCAGTACGCTGGCATCGTGTTCGCGTCGTTCTACAGCCTGTGGCTGTTCGGCGACCAGATCCCCGCGCTGGGGTGGGCCGGCATGGCGCTAATCGTTGCCAGCGGCATGGCCGCCACCGTGCTGCGCAGCCGCCAACCGTCTTGAGAGTCCTGGAGTCCATTGATGCACACCACCCTGATCACCGCCGAACAACTCTCCACGCTGCAACTGTGCGGCGCCCCGCTGATGGTGTTCGACTGCAGCTTTGATTTGACCCAGCCCGAGGCCGGCCTGGCGCAGTACCGGCAGGCCCACATCCCGGGCGCGGTTTATGCCCACCTGGACAGCGTGCTGAGCGCCAAACGCGGCGCCGCCGCCCCCGCCAGCGAGGCGCCCTGCTCTGGCGGCCGCCACCCGCTGCCCAGCCGCGAACGCTTCGCCGCCTGGCTGGGCTCGGTGGGCTTTGCCAACGGCATGCAGGCGGTGGTCTACGACCGCCAGGGCGCCAACTTCTGTGGCCGGCTGTGGTGGATGCTGAAATGGGCCGGCCACGACGCCGTGGCGGTGCTGGACGGTGGCCTGCAGGCCTGGCAGGGGCTGGGCGAGCCGGCTGGCGCGGTGGCCACGGGCGACGAGCCGGCACGGCCGCCGTCCACCACCTTCACACTGCAACCGGCGCTGCGCCAGCTGGTGGGCAGCGAGGCCGTGCTGCAGCAGCTGGGCCGCCCCACCCAGACGGTGCTGGACGCCCGCGCCGCGCCGCGTTTTCGTGGCGAGGTGGAGCCGCTGGACCCGGTGGCCGGCCACATTCCCGGCGCGCTGAACCGGCCCTTCAACCAGAACCTGGGAACGGACGGCAAGTTCAAGCCGGCCGAGGTCTTGCGCGCCGAATTCACCGCCCTGCTGGGCCAGCGCGACCCGGCCACGGTGGTGCACCAGTGTGGCAGCGGCGTCAGCGCCGTGCCCAACCTGCTGGCCATGGAACTGGCCGGCCTGGGGCCCACCGCGCTCTACGCCGGCAGCTGGAGCGAGTGGTGCAGCGACGCCGCCCGGCCGGTGGCCAGGGGCTGAGGTCTCACAAGCCGGCGAAGGCCCGCGCCAGCGCCTGCGGATACACCGGGTGCCGGTAGAGGTCGCTGTGGCCGGCGCCAGGAATGCGCAGCAGCTGGGCTTGCGGCACCAGGGCCAGCAAGGCCTCGCTGTGCGACGCGGGCACCACGGCGTCGTCGGTGCCGTGCACCATCAGCAAGGGCAATGTCAGACCGGCCAGCTCCGCGTCGTTGCGCAGCGGGTAGCGCAGCAGGGCCGAGGGCACCCAGGGGTAGCGATCGCGGGCCAGGGCCTCGATGCTGCGGAACGGTGACACCAGCACCAGCAGCGACGGTTGCACCGGGGCATTGCCATTGGGCGAGCGCTCGCGGGCCAGCTCGGCCGCCAGGCCACTGGCCAGCGCCGTGCCCAGCGACTGGCCCAGCAGCACCAGCGGCTGGCCGGCATAGGCTGGGGTGATGTGGTCCCACACCGCGCGCACGTCGGCACGCAGCTGGGCCTCGCTCTCGATGCGGCCGCTGCTTTTGCCGTAGCCGCGGTAGTCCACCATCACCAAATCAAAATTGGCCTCGCGGTAGGTTTTGGCATCGCCAAACCAGCGGGCCAGGTTGCCGGCGTTGCCATGCAGAAACAGCACCACGCCTTTGGGGTGGGGCAGGCGCAGGTGCAGCAGCGACAGCTGGGCGCCGGGCACGGCCAGCAGGGACTCGTGCACGTCAGGCGCCGGCGACAGCGGCGCATCGGCGGCCAGCGGCACCGGGAAGAACAGCAGCTGTTCCTGGCGCGCCCACATCCAGCCCAACGCGGCCAGGTAGGCGGCCAGCGCCAGCAGGCACAGGACCGCCAGCCCGCGGCGCAGGAATCGAGTACTCAACGGGTTTGCGGGTCGAAGGGGTCGGGCATCAGCAGGTCAAACTGCGAGTCGGTCACCGCGGCGGCTGCCGCCTTCTTGCCGCCCCGCTTGGCAGGGCCGCTGCCCGCGCCCTGGGCAGCGTAGTTGATGGCCAGCGCGTGCACCACCGCGGCGGTGATTTCCGGGCTGGTGATGCCGGCCGACGAGACGATGCCGCGGGCGTAAGACAGCTGCTGCTGGGTCAGCACCGCGGCCATCTCCAGCCGCGCTTCGACCTCATCGCTCAGTGCCGACTTGTTGCCCATGGTGCGCTCCGTTGGTGTGGGGTGGCGGGCGATGGCCCGTCGCCCCGTATTTTCAGACAGCGGCGGGGACAGCTTCAAGTGAAACCGCGTTCCCCGTGGCCCTGCCCTGTGGCGGGGATGCCACAGCGCGGCCGTGCCGCTCAGTGGCTGTGGGTGACGGCGCTGACCAGCGTAACCAGGCCCATGCCCACCAGCAGCCAGGCGATTTGCGCCGCCGTGGCTGGCAGGCTCAAACGCTTTTGCAACTGGGGAATCAGGTCGGCCAGCGCCACGTAGATGAAGCTGCTGGCCGCCACCACCAGAAAATAAGGCAGCAGGTCGTGCAGTTGCTCCACCAGCAGGTAGCCCACCACGCCACCCAGCGCGGTGACCGCGCCCGCCAGCGACACCTTGAGCAAAGCCACCCGCGGGTTGGCCGAACTCTGGCGCAGCACCACCAGGTCACCCACGTGGTGGGGCACCTCGTGGGCCATCACCGCCACCGCGGCCAGCACACCCAGCCGCAGGTCGGCCATGAAGGCCGAGGCGATCAGGATGCCGTCGCCAAAGGCATGCACGCTGTCACCGGTGAGCACCGCCCAGCCGCCACTGCGCCGATGGTGGTGGTGATGGTGGTCATGCCCGTGGCCGTGATGGTGGCCATGGGCCTCGCCGCCGTGGCCTTGTTCGTGGGCATGGTGGTAAAGCTCGGCCTTGTCGAGCAGGAAAAAGAACACCAGGCCCAGCAGCAGCGTGACAAACAGGCCACGCACTCCCATGGCCGACTCGAAGGCCTCGGGCAGCAGGTGCAGAAAGGCCGTGCCCAGCAGCGCCCCGGCGGCCAGGCTCAGCATGTGCTGGGTGTAGCGCGACAACACGCCAAAGCCCAGCAACGCGGCCAGCCAGACACTGCCAATGCCGGCCGCCAGCGTCGCGCACAAAATCGAAATCAACAGCATTCCATCCACTTTCAACATGCCGGGCGGTCCCCGGCCTCGCCCCACCCGCCAATGACAAGCCGCCCCGAGGGGCGGCCGGTCAGCGGGCCACGGCCAGCTCAGGCCACGCCGTGGCGCTTGAACCAGTCCAGCGCCTGGGCCCAGCCCTCGCTGGCCGCGTCCTTGCGGTAGCTGGGCCGGTAGTCGGCGTGGAAGGCATGGGGTGCATCAGGGTACACCACAAAACGCGAGGCCTTGGCGGCCGCGCTGCCGCTGGCCAGCTGGTCTTTCATCTGGTTGACGCTGGTCAGCGGAATGCCGGCGTCGGCACCGCCGTACAAACCCAGCACCGGCGCATGCAAGGTGTTGGCCACCATCACCGGTTGGGTGGGCGTGAGGGCGTTGGTGGGGCCCACCAGCCGGCCATACCAGGACACGGCGGCCTTGACCGCCGGGTTGTGGGCGGCGTACAGCCAGGTGATGCGTCCACCCCAGCAAAAGCCGGTGATGGCCAGCTTTTTGCTCCCACCGTGGGCCTGGGCCCAGGCCAGCGTGGCGTCCAGATCGGCCATCACCTGGCCGTCGGGCACCTTGGCCACCACCTCGGCCATCAGCTTGCCCACCTCACCGTATTGGGCCGGGTCACCCTGGCGCGCAAACAGCTCGGGGGCAATCGCCAGGTAGCCGGCGCGGGCCAGGCGGCGACAGGTGTCGGCAATGTACTCGTGCACACCAAACACCTCGTGCACCACCAGCACCACCGGCAGCCGGGTTTTGCCCGCCGGGGCCGCCATGTAGGCCGGCAGCTTGAAGCCACCGGCGTCGATGATGATCTCGCCGGCGGTCAGGCCCTCGGCCGAGGTGTTGATGGCGGTTTGCGCCATCACCGGCCCCACAGCCGCCGCATAGCCCACGCCCAGCGCGGCCTGCAATGCGGTGCGGCGGCTGGGGCCGGCCGCGGTGGAGCGGCCGGGCAGCAAAGCGTCAAATTCGGCCTGAAGGTCGTCACGAAGCATGGGGTCTCCCGGTGTCGGTGGTGGCAAAGCGGGGAAGTTTAGACTTGGGGTTATGTCCTTGCCGTCAGGGTGTTTCTGCCGGCCAGCCTCTCACTGAAGGAGACCTTGTCCATGCCCACCATCCGCGTTGAAATGATCGAAGGCCGCACCCCCGAGCAGAAAAAAGCCCTGGCCCAGGCGCTGACCCAGGCGGTGGTGGACACCCTGGGCAGCAAGCCCGAGGCGGTGGACGTGTTGATGTTCGACGTGCCGCGCGGCGACTGGGCCACCGGTGGCGTCTTGTGGTCGGAAAAGAAATGAACGGCCGACGGACGGCGGCCTGGGCCTGCGCCCTGCTGCTGGGCGGCTGCGTGGTGGTGCCGGTGACGCGGCAGACCGGCCCGGCGCCGGTGACCCGCTACCCCAGCCAGGGCGGTGAATGCCGCATGGCCGGCGGCCAGTTCGCCGTGGGCCAGCTGGCCGATGCCGGGCTGCAGGCCGAGGTGGCCCGCCGCTCGGGTGCGGCCCAGGTGCGGCTGCTGAGGCCCGGCCAGGTGATCACCATGGACTTCAATGCCCAGCGCATCAACCTGGAAGTGGACAACGCCAACCGGGTGCTGGCGGTGCGCTGCGGCTGAGGCTGGCTCAGTGGGCCTGGTCCCAGTTCTTGCCCACGCCCACCTCGGCCAGCAGCGGCACCTGCAGCGCGGCGACACCGGCCATCAGCCGGGGAATTTCCACTTTCAGCCAGTCGACCTCGGCCTCGGGCACCTCGAACACCAGTTCGTCGTGCACCTGCATGATCATCTTGGTGCCGCGCTGCTCGGTGTCCAGCACCTGCTGCACCGCGTTCATGCTGAGCTTGATCAGATCCGCCGCCGTGCCCTGCATGGGGGCGTTGATGGCCGCGCGTTCGGCGCCGGCCCGGCGCGGGCCGTTGGGTGAGTTGATCTCGGGCAAATACAGCCGACGGCCGAACACGGTTTCCACATAGCCCTTGCTCTTGGCACTGAGCTTGGTCTCGTCCATGTAGTTTTTCACGCCGGGGTAGCGCTGGAAATAGCGGTCGATGTAGTTCTTGGCCGCGGAGTTGTCGATGCCCAGATTGCGCGCCAGGCCAAAGGCGCTCATGCCGTAGATCAGGCCGAAGTTGATGACCTTGGCATAGCGGCGCTGCTCGCTGCTGACCTGGTCGGGCGCCACGCCAAACACCTCGGCGGCGGTGGCGCGGTGCACGTCCATGCCGTCACGGAAAGCGCGCAGCAAGGCCTCGTCGCCGCTGATGTGGGCCATGATGCGCAGCTCGATCTGCGAGTAGTCGGCGCTGGCAATCAACGCACCCGGCGGCGCCACAAAGGCCTCGCGCACCCGCCGGCCCTCGGGCGTGCGGATGGGGATGTTCTGCAGGTTGGGGTCGTTGCTGGACAGCCGCCCGGTCACCGCCACCGCCTGCGCGTAATGGGTGTGGACGCGGCCGGTGCGCGGGTGGGCCAGCTGGGCCAATTTGTCGGTGTAGGTGCCCTTGAGCTTGGACAGGCCTCGGTGCTCCAGAATCTTGGCCGGCAGCGGGTAGTCTTCGGCCAGTTTCTCCAGCACCTCTTCGTCGGTGCTGGGCGCGCCGGTGGCGGTTTTCTTCACCACCGGCAGGCCCAGCTTGGTGAAGAAAATCTCGCCAATCTGCTTCGGGCTGCCGAGGTTGAAAGGCTGGCCAGCCAGCTCGTGGGCTTCCTGCTCCAGCTGCATGATGCGCTGGCCCAGCTGGTGGCTTTGGCTGGCCAAGGTGGGCGCGTCGATCAGCACGCCGTTGCGCTCGATGCGGTACAGGGTTTCGCTGCTGGCGATTTCCAGCTCGTAAATGGCCTGTAATTTGGCATCGGCTTGCAATTGCGGCCACAGCACGCGGTGCACGTCCAGCGTCTGGTCGGAGTCTTCGCAGGAGTACTCGGCAGCCTTGTCGATGGCCACCTGGTTGAACGGGATCTGGTGCGCGCCCTTGCCACACAGGTCTTCGTAACTGATGCCGCTGCGGCCCAGGTGGCGCTCGGCCAGGCTGGCCAGGCCATGGGGCTTGTGCACTTCCAGCACATAGCTTTGCAGCATGGTGTCGTGGGCATAACCCTGCACCTCGATACCGTGGTTGGCGAACACATGGCGGTCGTACTTGACATGCTGGCCCAGCTTTTTCTTCGCACCGTTTTCCAGCCAGGGCTTGAGCCGGGCCAGCACCTGGTCCAGCGGCAGCTGGTCGGGCGCGTCGCCGTAGCGGTGGGCCAGCGGGATGTAGGCCGCCTCGCCCGGCGTGACGCTGAAGCTGATGCCCACGATCTCGGCCCGCATCTCGTCCAGCGAGGTGGTCTCGGTGTCCAGCGCCACCAGCTCGGCCGCCTCCAGCTTGGCCAGCCAGGGTTCAAAGGCCTCCCAGGTCAGCACCGTGTCGTAGGCCACGGCGCGGGGCGCGGCCGGAGCGGCGGCGGGCGTCGGGTCGCTGCCCTCGCCCGCCGCACCGGCCGGCTCCGCGGTGCCGCTGACGGATTTCGCCAGGCCCTTGAAGCCATAGGTTTCATAGAAGCCGCGCAAGGCCTCGTTCTCCTCGGCGCGAAAGACGATGCTGTCGAGTGCCGGCAGGCCTTGGACATGGCCCGTCAGATCACAGTCGGTGCGTATGGTCAGCAGCTGGCGGGCGGTGGGCAGCCAGTCCAGTGCCTTGCGCAGGTTGTCGCCGGCCACGCCCTTGACCTCGGCCGCGCGGGCCACCAGCGCGTCGAGCGAGCCGAATTCGGTCAGCCATTTGGCGGCGGTCTTGGGGCCCACCTTCTCGACGCCGGGCACGTTGTCCACCGCGTCGCCCACCAGGGTCTGAAAGTCCACCATCAGCGCCGGCGGCACACCGAACTCGGCGGTCACGCCGGCCACGTCACGGCGCTTGCCGTTCATGGTGTCGATGATGGTGATGTGCTCGTTGACGAGTTGGGCCAGGTCCTTGTCGCCGCTGCTGACAATGACCTCGATCTGCTGCCGGGCGGCGATGGCGGCCAGCGTGCCGATCACGTCGTCGGCCTCCACACCGGGCACGTCCAGCACCGTCCAGCCCAGCAGCCGCACCACCTGGTGGATGGGCTCGATCTGGCTGCGCAGGTCGTCGGGCATGGGCGAGCGCTGGGCCTTGTAGTCGGCGTACATGGCGTCGCGGAAGGTCGGGCCCTTGGCGTCGAACACGCAGGCGGCGTAGTCGGCCTTCACCTCGCGGCGCAGGCTTTGCATCATGTTGACCATGCCACGGATCGCGCCGGTGGCCGGGCTGGCCGGGTCGCCGGGCCGGGCCCGCAGGTCGGGCATGGCGTGGAAGGCGCGGTACAGGTAGCTGGAGCCGTCCACCAGCAGCAGCGTTTTGTCAGAAGGGGCATCGCTCATGGGTGGATTGTGCATTGCCTACAATTGCCCCATGCGCCACGCCCTCCTCCTCGCCGCCCTCTGCGCCGCCTTCGGGCTGGCCAGTGCCCAAACCACCGCGGACAAAGCGGGCCGCCCGGCCGACGTGCGGCCCGACCAGGGCCCCGCCGACGCGCAAAAAGGCCGTCGGGTGGAGCGCATCCGCACCCAGGAACCGCTGGCCACCATCGACGAAACCCGCATCGGCGGTGAAACCCAGTCCATCACGGTGAAACCGGCCGCCAACATGCCGGCCTACGAGGTGCTGCCCAAGGACGGCTCGCGCTCCGGCGCTGGCAACGCCGAGAGCAACGCCGCCGGCCAGGGCCCCCGGGTCTGGAAATTCCTGAACTTTTGACGCGCCGGCAGAAAGCGGGACATGGCGGTTTACACCGAGGTTTCTTTTGACGAAGCCAGCGACTTCCTGGGCCGGCTCGGTCTGGGCCAGCTGCTGACGCTGGAAGGCTGCTCCGGCGGCATTGAAAACACCAACTACTTCGCCACCACCGACCAGGGCCCCTGGGTGCTGACGCTGTTCGAGCGCCTGAGCCACACCCAGCTGCCGTTTTACCTGCACCTGATGAAGCACCTGGCCCAGCGCGGCGTGCCGGTGCCCGAGCCGCAGGCCGGCCCCGTGCTGCCCACGCCCGCCCCCAAGGCCGGCCGTGGCGCACCGGCGGCCCCGGTCACCGACATCCTGCACACGCTGAAGGGCAAGCCGGCGGCGGTGGTGAACCGGCTGCGCGGCAAAAGCCAGCTGGCGCCCCAGCCCGTGCATTGCGCCGCCATCGGCGGCCTGCTGGCCCAGATGCACCTGGCCGCGCGCGACTTCCCCATGGCCCAGCCCAACCTGCGTGGCCTGGCCTGGTGGAACGCCACCGTGCCGGTGGTGCTGCCCCACCTGAGCGCGCCGCAGGCGGCACTGATCCAGGCCGAGCTGGCCTTCCAGAACCACACGGCCGAGGGTTCGGCCTTTGCCGCCCTGCCCCGTGGCCCGGTCCATGCCGACCTGTTCCGCGACAACGCGATGTTCGACGGTGACGAAGTCACCGGCGTGTTCGACTTCTACTTTGCCGGCATCGACAGCTGGCTGTTTGACCTGGCCGTGTGCCTGAACGACTGGTGCATCGACCTGGCCAGCGGCGCCCACGACGCCGACCGTGCCGACGCCTTGCTGTCGGCCTACAGCGCGGTGCGCCCGCTCACCGGGCCGGAACGCCAGCTGCTGCCGGCCATGCTGCGCGCCGGCGCCTTGCGTTTCTGGCTGTCGCGGCTGTGGGACTGGCATCTGCCACGCGAGGCCAGCATGCTCCAACCGCATGACCCGGCCCATTTCGAGCGGGTGCTGCGCGGCCGCGTGGCCCAGCCGCTCGAGCTGGCCACCGCATGAAACTGAAGATTGTTCCGGCCAAGGCCGGCGCGGCCTGGGTCAAGCAAGGCGTGCGCACCTTCTTCAAGCAGCCCATGGCCATGACCGGGCTGTTCTTCCTGTTCATGACCATGATGTCGCTGTCGTCGCTGATCCCGTTTCTGGGCGTGATGCTGGCGCTGGGCCTGCTGCCGGCCGCCACGCTGGGACTGATGGCCGCCACCAAGGAGGCCAGCGCCGGCAAGTTCCCCATGCCCACCATTTTGCTCAGCGCCTTCCGGGCGGGCCGCCAGCGGCTGCGGGCCATGCTGGCACTGGGCGCGTTGTACGCCGCCGGTTTTCTGCTGGTGATGGCGATCTCGGCGCTGTTCGACGGCGGCCAGTTCGCCAGCCTCTACCTGGTGGGCGGCCCCATCACCGAAGAGATGGTCAAGCGCAGTGATTTTCAGTGGGCCACCTGGGTGGCGATGGCGCTCTACCTGCCCTTGTCGCTGACCTTCTGGCATGCGCCGGCCTTGGTGCACTGGCATGGCGTGCCGCCGCTGCAAAGCATGTTCTACAGCCTGGTGGCCTGCACACGCAACTTCTGGGCTTTCACCGTCTATGGCCTGGTGTGGCTGGGCCTGTTTCTGGGCTCGGGGGTGGTGCTGAGCCTGGTCAGCCTGCTGATTGGCAGCCCGCAAAGCCTGATTCTGTTCATCTGGCCGGTGGCGCTGGTGCTGGCGGCGATGTTCTTCAGCTCGCTGTACTTCACCTTTGAAGACAGCTTCGACGCCGTGGCCCCGGGCAGCCTGCTGTCCGAGCAGGCCTGAGCCGCCCACCCGGGGGCTGGCCGGCTCAGATCGGCGTCAGCTTGGCCACCGACAAGGCCAGCCATTTGACGCCATGGCGGGGAAAATTCACCTGGGCCCGGGCGTCGTCACCGCTGCCTTCCAGCGCCGTGACCGTGCCCTCACCGAACTTGGTGTGAAACACCTGCATGCCAGAGCGCAGGCCATGCGAAGGTGCGGCCTTTTGCGGCGGCACCGGCGGGCTGGCAAAGGTTTCGGCGGGGCGACCGAAACCACCGCGCGGCGGGAAACGCCCGGCCCCGCCATGGCTGCCGTAGCTGCCCTGGCCACCGAAAGAGGACGGCGCGGCAAAGCCTGAGCCAAAGCCCTGGTTCTTGGGCGTGATCCATTTCAGCGCGGCCTCGGGCAGCTCGTCGAAGAAACGGCTCTTCAGGTTGTAGCGGGTCTGGCCATGCAGCATGCGGGTTTGCGAATGGCTCAGGTAGAGGCGCTGGCGGGCCCGGGTGATGGCCACGTACATCAGCCGGCGTTCTTCCTCCAGGCCTTCGAAATCGCTCATGGCGTTTTCGTGCGGGAACAGGCCCTCTTCCATGCCGGTGATGAAGACCGCGTCAAATTCCAGGCCCTTGGCCGAATGCACCGTCATCAGCTGCACCGCGTCCTGCCCGGCCTGGGCCTGGTTGTCGCCGGACTCCAGCGCCGCATGGGTCAGGAAGGCGGCCAGTGGGCTCAGGGTTTCGCCGGTTTCGGCGTCGGGCAGCAAGGCATTTGGCAGCAGCTCGTTGAGCAGCGGGCGGCTGGGGTCCAGGCCCTGGCTGACCGGTGACTGGTCGGAGCGGGGCGCCAGCTCGTCCACCGGCAGGGCCACGGCGTCGCGGCCAAAGCCCTCCTGGGTGACAAAGCTCTCGGCGGCGTTGACCAGTTCGTCCAGATTCTCCAGCCGGTCCGCGCCTTCGCGGTCGGCCTTGTAGTGCTCCAGCAGGCCGCTGTGGTCCAGCACCAGCTCGATGGTTTCACGCAGCGTCAGGCCCTGGGTTTGTTCGCGCAGCACGTCGATCTTGGCCACAAAGGCGCCGATGGTGGCGCCGGCCTTGCCGGTGACCACACGCACGGCGTCGTTCAGCGAGCCATTGGCAGCGCGGGCGGCGTCCTGCAGCTGCTCGATGCTGCGTGCGCCGATGCCGCGCGGCGGGAAGTTCACCACCCGCAGAAAGCTGGTGTCGTCGGCCGGGTTCTCGATCAGCCGCAGATAGGCCAGCGCGTGCTTGATTTCGGCCCGCTCGAAAAAGCGCAGGCCGCCATACACCCGGTAGGGCACGCTGGCGTTGAACAGCGCGGTTTCAATCACCCGGCTCTGCGCGTTGCTGCGGTAGAGCACCGCAATTTCCTGGCGTTTCAGGCCGTCGCGCACCAGCTGGCGCATTTCTTCCACCATCCACTGCGCCTCGGCGAAATCGCTGGTGGACTCATAAACCCGAACCGGCTCGCCGGGGCCTTGGTCGGTGCGCAAATTCTTGCCCAGGCGTTTGCTGTTGTGGCTGATCAGCGCGTTGGCCGAGTCCAGGATGTTGCTGTGGCTGCGGTAGTTCTGCTCCAGCTTGATCTGGTGCCGTACCGCGAACTCACGTACAAAGTCGGCCATGTTGCCCACCCGCGCGCCGCGAAAGGCGTAGATGCTCTGGTCGTCGTCGCCCACCGCGAACACCGCACCGCTGTCGGCCTCGTCCGGATTGGCCAGCATCTTGATCCAGGCGTACTGCAGCTTGTTGGTGTCCTGGAACTCGTCGATCAGGATGTGGCGGAAGCGCCGCTGGTAGTGGGCCCGCACCGGGTCGTTGTCGCGCAGCAGCTCATAGCTGCGCAGCATCAGCTCGCCAAAATCCACCACGCCCTCGCGCTGGCATTGTTCTTCGTAGAGCTGGTAGATCTCGACCTTTTTGCGCGTCTCGTCGTCGCGCGCGTCCACCGCGTTCGGGCGCAGGCCGTCTTCCTTGCAGCCGCCGATGAAGCGCTGGGTCTGCTTGGCCGGGAAACGCTCTTCGTCGATGTTGAACTGCTTCATCAGCCGCTTGATGGCGCTGAGCTGGTCTTGGGTGTCCAGAATCTGGAAAGCCTGCGGCAAGTTGGCCAGCTTGTGGTGGGCGCGCAGAAAACGGTTGCACAGGCCGTGGAAAGTGCCTATCCACATGCCACGCACATTGACTGGCAGCATCGCACCCAGCCGGGTCATCATCTCCTTGGCGGCCTTGTTGGTGAAGGTCACCGCCAGCACGCCGCCGGGCCCGACCTGGCCGGTCTGCAGCAGCCAGGCGATGCGGGTGGTCAGCACCCGGGTCTTGCCCGAGCCGGCACCGGCCAGAATCAGCGCGTGCTCGGCCGGCAAGGCCACCGCCGCGCCTTGCTCCGGGTTGAGGTGGTGTAAGAGCGGGGAATCGTGCGCGACATCTGGGAACATCGGGCCATTGTAGAAACCCCCACCCCATGCCCTCTGCCCTGAAGCCCCTGTGCTGCCGTTGGTTCTGGCTGGTGGGCCTGTGGCCGCTGCTCACTGGTGCTGCCAACCTGGCGTCGCCGGTGTGCAGCAGCGACGGCCAGCCCGCGCCTCGGGTACTGGCGGAGCGTTTTCTGAGCGCCGACTGTGCCGACTGCTGGCGCACCCACCCCGCCGCCCTGCCGGCCGGCGCGCTGGCCATCGACTGGATTGTGCCCTCGGTCGCCGGTGACGAGGCCCCGCTGGCGGCCGCCGCCATTCGCGACAGTGTGGCGCGGCTGGACACCCTGGACCTGGCCCCACCCGAAGCGGCCAGCGAACACCGCAGCAAGGTGGCCGGCGGGCCACTGCACCTGCGGGTGGCGCTGGGGCCGGCCTTGGGCGGCTATGTGGGCACGTCCATCGCCGCCACGCCGCGTGCACCGCTGACCGGGGGCCCGTGGACCCTGTGGCTGCTGCTGGTGGAAGCACTGCCGGCCGGCACCGAGGGCACGCCGGTGGCCCGCACATTGGCGCGCAACCTGCTGGTGGTGCCTTGGCCCCGGCCGGTGACGGGCCAGGCCTTTAGCGAGTCACGGCCCATGGCGGTGCCCGAAAACAGCCACAGCGAGCGCCTGCAGGTGCTGGGCTGGGTGCAGGACGGCCAGGGCCGGGTGATCGCCGCGGCGCGCTCGGCCTGCCGGCGCTGACTCAGCCGCCCAGGCCCAGCAGCGCCAGGGTCAGCCCATGCAGCCGGGTGCCCGGCGTGGCCAGTGCGTCCACCACGCTGAAATGGTTCAGACCGGGCAAGGCCTCACACACCGGCACGGTGGCGGGGCCCCAGGCGTCACGGATCAGCTGGTTCTGCCGCACAAAGGCCTCGCTTTCGTCAGCCCCCACCACCACGTTCAGCACCCCGCGCGGCGCCGGCATCCAGGCCGGGCTGGCCAGGGCCACCTGGGCCGGCGTGAGGCGCAGCGAGGGCTGCAGAAACGGCGTGTGCCTCACCGATTCCAGCTCGTACAGGCCGGAGATGGCCAGCGCGTTCTTCACCAGGTCGGCCGGCAGGTCAGCGCCCAGCCGTTGCCACAGGCCACACAGCACCATGGCCGCCAGGTGCCCGCCCGCCGAATGGCCGACCACGCTGATGCGGCCCGGGTCGCCCCCGTGCTGGGCAATGTGCCGCCAGGTCCAGGCCAGCGCCTGGGCCATCTGGCGGGCGATGTCGGGCACGCTGACGGCCGGGCACAGCGCGTAGTTGGGCATGACCACACAGGCGCCTGGGAAGGCCGCTGCCACAAAGGAATGGTCGGCCTTGTCCAGCGAACGCCACCAGCCGCCGTGGATAAAGACCAGCACCGGGGCCTGGGGCTGGGCGGCAGGAAAAATGTCCAGGGTCTCCTGCGATCCGTCGCCATAGGGTTGGTCGATCACGCAGCGCACCCGCTGCCGCAGCGCGGCCGAGTCGCTGGCCCAGCGGGCAAAGTACGCGCCATGCTCGGGTACCCGGGCGCGGTTGTTGTACTGGCGGTCCAGCCAGTCGGGGTCGAAGCGGGCCATGGGGTGGACGGGTGGTTTGGGGTGAATCGATTCTGCCAGCCGGATAATTCGCCGTCCCCCGTCCACCCGGTCTGCCCCGCAGGCCGTCCTCAAGGAGTTTCAATGACCGCCCCCCTCCGTGTTGCTGTGCTGGGCATTGGCCTGATGGGTTTCCCCATGGCGCGCCGCTTGTGCGAAGCCGGCCACGCGGTCCATGCCTGGAACCGCTCGCCGGCCAAGGCCGAGCGGCTGACGCCCTTCGGCGCCCAGATGCATGCGCGGGCGGCCGACGCGGTGCGCGAGGCCGACCTGGTGGTCAGCCTGCTGGAGAACGGCGCGGCAGTGGGCGAGGTGCTGTTTGGTGAGCCGGCCGCCGCCCAGGCCATGCGGCCCGGCACGCTGGTGGTGGACATGGCCTCCATCCAGCCGGCCGAGGCGCGCGACCACGCGGCCCGGCTGCAGGCCCTGGGCCTGGCCCACCTGGACGCCCCGGTGTCGGGCGGCACGCTGGGCGCCGAGCAGGGCAGCCTGGTCATCATGGCCGGTGGCGAGGCGGCGGATTTCGAGCGCGCGCTACCGGTGCTGCAGGTCTTTGGCCGACCCACCCATGTCGGGCCGCACGGCACGGGCCAGCTGACCAAGCTGGCCAACCAGATGATTGTGGGCATCACCATCGGAGCGGTGGCCGAGGCCTTGCTGCTGGCCAGCAAGGGCGGCGCCGACATGGCCAAGGTCAAGGCGGCCATCACCGGCGGCTTTGCCGACAGCCGCATCCTGCAGGTGCACGGCCAGCGCATGGTGGACCGCAGCTTTGTGCCTGGCGGCCGCATGTCAGTGCAGCTGAAAGACATGCGCAACGCACTCAGCACCGCCGCCGAGCTGGGTTTTGACGCACCCATCACCACGCTGTTCGAGCGGCTCTATGCCGACGGCGTGGCCCATGGCCTGAGCGACCTCGACCATGCCGGCCTGTTCGTCGAACTGGCGCGCCGCAACCAGATGAGCTGAGCTGGGTTGTGAGGGCCAGTGCCCTCCCCAAAGCCACGGCGTTTGGCTATACTTTTTTTTGGTTGGGGGGGTAGCTCAGCTGGGAGAGCGCTGCGTTCGCAATGCAGAGGTCGGGAGTTCGATCCTCCTCCTCTCCACCAACCCTGGCCTCAGGGTGCCGCCTGGTACGACCCCTTGGGCAACACCGGCACCGCCACTTTGCCGGTCACCGTGACCGGCAGAATCGCCGACGCCCCCGGGTTGAGACCGGCGGTGGCCAGGTATTGTTCGCTTTGGCCGTAAATCAGCAGCGCCAGCTTGTCATTCGGGCCCAGGCGGGCCGTCACGCCGGCCATGTCCAAGTCGAAAGCACCCTGGCCCCTCAGCGGCATCACCTGGTTGTTGACCAGGTCGTACACCCCAGGAACGCCATGGCGCGACTGGCCCAGGCCCACGAAGAGGATGGGCTCGCCGGGAGGACCGGCCACGGCGGGCGTGACCCGCAGCTGCAAACGGGGGATGCCAGCCACCACGGTGCTGGCGCCGTTGCGGGGAATGTCGAGTTCAATGGCGGCCGGGATCAGCCCCAAGCCAGACACCACCGTGGTGGGTGGTACCGCGAACTCGGTCAGGCCACCGGTCTTGGCCGTCATGACCTGGTTGACCAGAACCGCATCGTCCTTGGCGATGGACAAACAAGGCTTGCGTGGCACGATGTCGGCCGCGCCGGCAATGCCTTTGAGGTGCTCCTCGAAGAAGGCCAGCCTGGCGTCGGTCACGTCGGTGCGGCCGCAGCGCGAGTCCAGGGAGTTGTCGAGCGGCAGGGACAAGGCACCCCCCACGTCAGGCACGATGGGCACGGTGTTGTGGCCCTTCTGGTAGGTCAACAGACGGACGTCACCGCCCAGGGCTTTCAGGCACTGGTAGTTGGCATGGCCCTCGTTGAAATTGAACAGCGTGTCGCGCACCCCCTGGAACAGCAAGGCATTCACCCGGGTGCCGGCGGTGGGCGGGTAGCGCGGCGAGGTGCCCCGGCCGCCGTTGGTGGCCACCGTCTGGTTGCTGCAGAAATACTGGTTGGAGTGGTAGTAGAAAAAGTCGGCAAAGTCGGTACCGACGCGGGTGCTCAACAGCGTGTCGACCAGGCCTTGGGTGATGTAGGGGTCGAGTTTGCTGACGTTGGCACCGGCCAGAAACAGATTCCAGTTGGTCTTGGCCACACCACCAGGGAACAGGCTGGTGTTCAGGTTGTTGGGTGCGAACTCGGGCACCATCGCGTCCAGCCGGTGCCGCGGGTCGATGTTGTGCAGCAGGTACTGGAACATGCCGCCATAGCTGCCGCCCACCGAACCCACCACCAGGTTGTGCCGGTCACGGCCGTCGGCGCTGCGGCCGAAAGCCAGCCAGCCCAGTTTGGCTTCCGCCCAGTCCAGCACCGCCAGCAGGTTCTGGCCTTCGGCATCGGGGTCCATCACCCGGATGTTGCCGCCCGACTCGCCATGGCCGCGCTCATCGATGCTGATGACGCCGTAGCCCTTGGCCACGAACTGGCCCACCGGCGCATCCAGGCCCACCTGGCACTGGCTGCACTGGCTGGGGTCGAGGCTGGTCTGACGCGAGCCACCGAAGCCATGGCTGTGCAACACCAGCGGATAGACCTGGCCGCCCGCCAGCGTGGCGGGCTCGAAGACGGTGAAGGCCACCTTGTCGCCAGTGCCTGGGGCCTGGATGTAGACGTTGTAGACCTGGCCTGCCCGGCTGCTGCCCGGGGCCGGAGCGGGTGGCAGGCGGTTGGTGACACCGGGCTGGTCGGCCGGGGCAACCGGGCTGCGGTAGCTGACGGGGGCGTCTGCCGCCCCCACCAGGACGGCCTTGGCCGCTGTGGCGCCGCCGGCCTCGGGGGCCGACGCGCCGCCACAGGCGGTGATCAGCGCCGCGCTCGCCAAGGGCAGCACCACCCTCAAGGCCGTTTTGAGCAAGTTCATCGATGTTTTCCTGGTTATCCGGTCGCCACCGGCGTTGGGTGTGGTGCAGGGGGGCCCGCTGGTTTCAGCGGCTTCGGAGCCACCTCGCACCCTGCTCCACCCCATTTGGCGGTCAGTTTATAGTAAGAAAGCATTACGGTACGAATTGGTACCGCGGTTGTGGCCCGGTTTGTGACAAAGGTCGCATGGAATGCGGTGGGGGCCCGGCCTCCGCCAAACCGCGCAGAGGTTCACATTCATTTGCGCCAGCGCAAACACGGTGCAACTGCGGCCCTCAAAGTGTGCTTTAGTGCCTCAATTGATTTCAGGTTTGACACCCTGAGGTCGAAACCAGCAGTGAGGCCCCGTCAAACAGAGGTCTCACACAGGGTCTCATGAACACACTGCACTCCGACCATGCTGCCGCGGCAAGCGCCGCACCCGCACCACGCGTCCGGGCGCACAAGCCGCGGCCCCCCGGTTTCAGGGCCTGGCTGCTGATCGCGGGCACAGCGCTGTTGGCCCCGCTGTTGCTGCTGTCCACCTACCAACTGGTGCAGATTCAGAACTCACGCCAGGGGTCGATCGAACAACAACTCGCCCAACGCACCGAGGCGGCCGCCCTGGCCGTGGCCGCCCGCCTGCAGGCCGGCGTTGGCTATCTGGACTCGCTGGCCTCTTCCGATGCCGCCATCAACGGAGACATCGAGTCGCTTTACCGCCAGGCCCGCCGGATTGCGCACAAGGTGCCAGGCATCACCGCCATGGGCTTGATGCAAAAAGACCTGAGCATGGCCTTTCTGACCTCCAAACCCTATGGCCCACCGCTGCCCAAACCCCCCAGCACCGCGATGGCGGAGGCGGTTTTCGCGCTGGGCAAGCCCGCCGTGTCCGGCATTTTTCAAGGGCCGTACTCCGGCAAGAAGGTGGTGTCGCTGGGTGTGCCGGTGCTCCAGAACGGGGAAGTCGCCTACTGCCTCTTCATGGTGCTGACCAGCGACTCCTGGTCGGATCTGCTGAAAGACCAGCACCTGCCCGAAGACTGGCGGGTGGGGCTGGTGGACCAGAACGGCATGATCATTGGCCGCAACATCGTGCCCGAGCTGTATGTGGGCACGCCCGTGATGCCGGAATTGATGAACTACCTGAAGCAAAAGCGCCTGGGCATGGTGCCGCTGACCACCAAGGAAGGCCTGCCCGCGCTGGCCTATGTGGCGGCCATCCCGGGACAGCCCTGGGCGATTGCCATGGCCGTGCCGGACGCGGTGATTGCCGCACCGCTGAGAAACCGGCTCGCGCTGCTGTTCAGCACCACCGTGCTGATCTTCCTGGGCATTGCCTTCCTGGCCTACGCCGCGGGCAAACACCTGGAGTCCTGGGTGCAGCGGGTGCTGCGAACCGTCAGCACCATCAAGCACGGCGGAACCGCCGCCATGCCGCCGGTGCACATCCGCGAGTTGGATGACATGGCGCACTCGCTGGTGCAGGCGCACTACACCAAGCAGAAAATCCGCGCCGATTTGTCGCAGTCCGAGAACCAAAGGGAAGACATCGCCAAACAGCTGGCCCGCTCCCACATCGATGGCCTGACCGGCCTGTGGCGGCGCAACGGCTTCATCGAGGAAGTGCACGCCCGCCGGGCCCGGCGCCATGCCATGCAAGGCCTGGCGGTGGGCATTCTGTTCATGGACCTCGACGGCTTCAAGGCCATCAATGACGAGTTGGGCCACCAGGCCGGCGACCAGGTGCTGATCGAGGTGGGCAAGGTGCTGCGAGAGGTGGCCGGGCTGTCCCACGTGGTGGGACGCTGGGGCGGCGATGAGTTTGTGCTGTGTGTCTTCGCACCGGCAGAGTGGTTGGAGTCGGCGCTGCAGGACCTGTCGCTGATGATCAAACGCCGCATCGAGGCCCTGGGCCACGACCTGGGCTGCAGCATCGGCCGGGTGGTGTGGGACAAAGACACCGACAGCCTGGAGCAGCTGATTCAGCGCGCCGACGGCCTGATGTACGCCGACAAGTTCACCTCCGGGCGCCGCTTCGCCAACTCCCGTCCCCCTGCCGACTGATGCACAGCGTGGGCTTGCCCCCGCAAGAGGTCAGCGCCTCAGAGCGATTTGGACCGGATGCTTTCCACCGATTCGTAGGCCACCATGCCGCCCAGCATGGCCAGCACAAACACCAAGGCCTTGATTTCCCCGGCGGCCATGGACACCAGGCCGGGGCCAGGACAAAAGCCGGCCAGGCCCCAGCCCACACCAAACACCAACCCACCGGCCACCAGGCGTTTGTCGATGTGCTGGGCGCTGGGCAGTTGCATCGCACCACCCAGGAAACTGCGGGTGCGCTTTTTGGCCAGCGCGAAAGCAAAAGAGCCCACACCGATCGCCCCGGCCATGACAAACAGCATTGACGGGTCCCATTGGCCAAACAGGTCCAGGAAGGCCAACACCTTGGCCGGATCGGTCATGCCCGACAGCAACAGGCCCAGACCGAACAACAGGCCCACCAAAAATTCACTGATGCGATGCATGACGGCCTCCTTCAAAGCAGGTGGCGAACCACGAAGACGATGGCAAACCCCGCCGCCATGAAGGCCAGCGTGGCCACCAAGGACCGCGGTGACAGCCGCGACAGGCCACACACGCCATGGCCACTGGTGCAGCCCGAACCGTAGCGGGTGCCCAGCCCGACCAACAGGCCGGCAACAACGATCAGGCCGTAACTGGCGTCGATGCGCGGCGCCTTGAGCAGACCGGCCGGTGCCAGCCAGCCGAACACGAGGGGCGCGACGAACATGCCCAGCAGAAACGCCAGGCGCCAGCTGGCATCGCCGGCCTTGGGCGGCAACAGCCCGCCCACGATGCCACTGATGCCCAGCACACGGCCATTGATCAGCACAAACAGCGCCGCGGCCACGCCCAGCACAATCCCGCCGGAGAGCGACATCCAGGGCGTGAAATGGGTCCAGTCGATGTTCATTTGGCTTGCCTCCCCTTCCGCTTGCAATCAAAGTGTCTCACTCCACCCCGCTGGGTGCAAGGCCGCGCGATGGGCTGGTTGTCAGTACTCCAGCGCGGTGGATTTGCCCCAGAACACGCGGTAGGCAAACACCGTGTAGCCGATGATCACCGGCAACACCACCACCACACCGTAGAAGATGACTTGCAAGGCCTCTGGCGCGCTGGCGGCCTGCCACACGGTGAGCTTGTCGATCACCAGCCAGGGGAACAGGCTGTAACCCAGGCCATAGAAGGCCAGCAGAAAAACCCCCACGGTGCAGGCAAAGGGCACCGCCGCGCCGTACTGGTTGTTTTGCGCCAGCCGCAGCGGCAAACGCTTCAGGCTGCGGTGGATGACGATGAACAAGGCCAGCGTGACCGCAGGAATCGGAAACAGCATGATCAGGTTGGGCAGGCTGAACCATTTCTCGAAGATGCGCTGGCTGACCCAGGGCGTGGCCACCGAGATGCCGGCCACGCCGATGGCGGTGAGCCACAGGCTGTTCTGGGCCCAGGCCACTGCCTTGTGCTGCAGCGCGCCCTCGGATTTCATGATCAGCCAGCCCGCGCCCAAGAGGCAGTAGGCCGCAATCAGGCACAGGCCGATGACGGCGCTGAACAGGTTGGCCCACAGGTCGCCCCGGAAGCCGGTGATCAGGCTGCCCAGCATGAAGCCCTGTGACCAGGCGGCCATCAGCGAGCCCAGGTAGAAGGCTCGGTCCCACAGCGCCTTGTGTTCGGCCTTGGCCTTGACCCGGAAATCAAAGGCCACGCCACGCAGCGTGAGCGCCACCAGCATCAAGGCCACCGGCAGGTAGAGTGCGCCCAGAATCACGCCGTGCGCCGCCGGGAAAGCCACCAGCAGCACGCCCACACCCAGCACCAGCCAGGTTTCGTTGGCGTCCCAGAACGGACCGATGCTGGCGATCATGCCGTCCTTCTGGGCGTCGCTGTCGGCGCGGCGCAGCAGCACACCCACACCGAGGTCGTAGCCGTCCAGCACCACATAGGCCAGCATGGCCAGGGCCATGACCAGGGCGAACACCAGCGGCATCCATCCGGCCACCAGGGTCAGGTCGGGCAGGGCATCAGGCATGTTGAACCTTCAAGGTGTCGGTGACGGGATGGCTCTCGGTGGCATCGGCTGGCTTCAGCGTCGCCTTGGCAGCCAGGTGGAACACCACGGTCACGTAGGCAAACAGCAGCGCCGCGTAAAGCGTCAAATACATGGCCAGCGTGAAGGCGATGTTGGCGGCCGGCACGCTGGAGGCGGCCTGGGCGGCCGTCAGCACGCCCTGCACCAGCCAGGGCTGGCGCCCGATCTCGGTCACATACCAGCCGGCCACCAGGGCCACCCAGCCGGCAAAGCTCATGGCCACCAGCACCCGCGCCAGCCAGGTCGGCAAGGTCTGCGTGCGGTACAGGCGAAAGGACGCCAACCAGCTCACCGCCAGCATCAGCAGGCCCACACCCACCATGATGCGGAAGGCAAAGAACACCGGCGCCACCGGTGGGTGCTGGTCGCCGAAGGCGTCGATGCCTTTGACTTCGCCCTGCCAGTCGTGGGTCAGGTAGAACGAGGCCAGCTTGGGGATGGCGATCTCGAAGCGGTTGCTCTGGCTGGCGGCGTCCGGAATGCCGAACAACACCGCCGGTGCGCCTGGCCCGGTTTTCCAGATGCCCTCCATCGCGGCGATCTTGGCCGGCTGGTGGTGCAAGGTGTTCAGGCCGTGCATGTCACCCACCACAATCTGCACCGGAATCAGCGCCGCCGCCACGTACACACCCACCCGCAGCGAGGCCATCACGCCGGCGCTGCGGTCGCCCTTGAGCCAGCGGTAGGCGCTGAGCCCGGCCAGCAGAAAAGACACCGTCAGGCCCGAGGCGATCAGCATGTGGGCCAGCCGGTAGGGGAAGGACGGGTTGAAGATGACTTCCATCCAGCTGGTGACATGGGCCTGGCCGTTGACCATCTCGAAGCCGGCCGGGGTGTGCATCCAGGAGTTGAGCGCCAGAATCCAGAAGGCCGACGCGGTGGTGCCAGCGGCCACCAGAAAAGTGGCCCAGGTGTGCACCCGCTCGCTGACCCGGCCGCGGCCGAACAGCATGATGCCCAGCATGGTGGCCTCAAGGAAAAAGGCCGTCAGCACCTCGTAGGCGAGCAGCGGCCCGGCCACGTTGCCCACGGTGTTCATGAAGCCGGGCCAATTGGTGCCGAACTGGAAGCTCATGGTGATGCCACTGACCACCCCCAGCGCAAAGGTCAGCGCAAAAACCTTGATCCAGAACTGGTAGGCCTCCATCCAGTGGGGCTGGCCGGTGGCGACAAACCGGGTCTTGAAGAACAACAAGGCCCAGCCCAGCGAAATGCTGATGGTGGGGAACAGAATGTGGAACGTCATGTTGGCCGCAAACTGAATGCGGGCCAGCACCACCGGGTCCCAGGTCATCATGGCGTTTCTCCTGTGTTCAGTTCGGATGGCTGGACTGTCACCGGGCTGTCTTTGGCCGCGGGGGCGGGGCCGAGGTGCAGCACCTGTTTGACCCGGTCTTTGATGTCCAGCAGCTTTTGCACCTTGGCCCCCATGGCCATCAGGCTGGCGATGGTGGCCGAATCCATCTGCTCCACCTCGTCCATCCAGGATGTCATCTTGTCGATGAAATCGTGCATCTGCCGCATCCTGGCCTGGGCGTGGATGTCTTCCGCCTGGCCGGGTTGCTCCATCAGCGCTTCGCGCAGCATGGACAGCGTGGGGTCGATCTCACGCTTGCGCCGCTCGGCCGCCAGGGTCCGGAAGATGCCCCAGACGTCCTCGGGCGCCTGGAAATACTCCCGCCTGTCGTTGGGCAGGTGGATCAGCTTCACCAGCCGCCAGGACTGCAACTCCTTCAAGCCCATGCTGACGTTGGAGCGTGAGAAACCCAGCGCCTCGCCCACCTCGTCGGCGTTCAAGGGCTTGGCCGACACGTACAGCAGCGCATAAATCTGCCCCACGGTGCGGTTGATGCCCCAGCGGCTGCCCATCTCGCCGAAATGCATCACAAAGCGCTGGGTCAGAGGGGGCAGGTTCATCGGTTTTTCTCAATTTTCAGTAAATACTGAAATTACGATAAATTCTAGAGCAAATCCGCATTCTGCGCATCAGCCCCCTCGCGGCCCAGCCGCCATGTCCCCCCAAGCCCGCGCAGAGCGCGGGCCCAACTCAGGGCTTGATGTAGGCAAACCGTTCACGGCTTTGAAGCTGGGCCACGCGCACCACGCCCGACGGGGTGAAGTCCGCGTCCAGCGTGAACTGGTCCTTTTTCATGCCGCGGTTGCGCAGCGTGATTTCGCACACCTCAAAGCGCACGCCCCTGGCTTTGAGCGCACTGACCAACGCGCCGTAGTCCAGGTTGGGGTTTTTCTTGTCCTTGGCGCCGTCCAGCAGGAAATCCACACCCTCGGCGTGGGTCACCACAATGATTTGCGTGTCGGGCGCCACGTCCAGGTGGTTGCGGATGTTTCTCAGGCCCTTGGTGGCCTGGGCCTCGGTGTTGTCGAAGTGGTAAACCACCTTGTCTTGCGCGAGCGCGGGGAACTGCAACAGCAGGCCCACCAGCACCACGGCCAGGTTTCGGAGCAAGGAGTTCATGAAGGCCTTTCGGAAGTGGGTTGAAAATCGCGTGGCGCCGTCAGCTCTGGCGCCACGGCAGACCCAGGAAACGCCAGCCGCCACAGGTGCCGCGGTGAGCCTGCGCATCGGGGTCGCCTTCAAAGCCTTCCAGCACGTTGTAGGCCGCATAGCCCAGTGCCGCCGCCCGCCTGGCAGCGGGGATGGAGCGCACGCCGCTGCGGCACAGGAACAGGGCTTTTTTGTCCGCCGGCACCAACGCCGTCAGGCGGGCGTCGAAATCGGCATTCAGCGCCATGCCTGGCCACTGCTTCCAGGCCACGGCCACCGCACCGGGCACAAAACCCACCCATTCGCGCTCGGCGTCGGTGCGCACATCGACCAGCACCGCCTCCCCGCTGGCCATCCACTGATAGGCCAGCCGGGGCGAGATGTCGCCGGCGTAGCCGATGGCCTCGCGGGGCACAGCGGACGGTTCGGAGGCCCCAGGGCCATCGGCCTGCGGCTGGGCGTCGTGCCGGATGCCCGAACTCTGGTTGGCCGGCACCGCTTCGTCGATGCGCCGGGGCTTGGGCAGGTTCAGCTCACCCATCAGCCGGGTGAACTCGGCCAGCGATTTGCCGGCCAGCCGGGGGTTGGTGGCTTTCTCGATGGCGATGCTGCTCTGGGTGCGGCCCTGGTAGTCATGGCCGGGCCAGACGGTGGTGGCATCGGGCAGGGTGAACAAGACCTCGGTGACGCTGCGGTACAGCGCCTCGGCACTGCCGGATTGAAAGTCGGTGCGCCCGCAACCGCCGATCAGCAAGGTGTCGCCGGTGAACACATGGTCGCCATGGCTGGACTTCCACAGAAAACACATCGAGCCTGCGGTGTGTCCCGGCGTGTGCAGCGCCTGCAACGCATCCCCACCAAACGCCAGCCTGTCCCCATGCCCGAGCTGAAGCGCGGCGGTGTGAATGCCGCAACCGGCGGGGGCCGCGGTTTTGGCACCAGCGTGCTCGGCCAGCAAGCCGGCGCTTGTGATGTGGTCGGCGTGGGCATGGGTTTCCACCGCCCAGACCAGGCGCAGGCGGTGCTGCTGCAAAGCCGCCAAGTCGCGTTCCAGCTGTTCATCGACCGGGTCGATGATGACGGCGGGGCGCAAGGCCTCGGTGGAGGTTTCGTCAAAAACCAGGTAGGTGAAGGTGCTGGACGCGGGGTCAAAAAGTTGGATCGGGTTCATGCTGTTGTCTTCCCATTCACCTTCAGCCCGTCAGGCCCGGGTTGCCCTGGACACCGACCAGGCGTGGGCTGTTGGGTCGCCGGCTCGACACCCGGCCATTCTGGGCCTTGAGCCAGGTTTCCACCAAGTCCCAGACCCAGGGACCCTGCTGCCCTTCGGCTTGTTCGGCCACTGGCGCCCAGCCGGCCACCTTGTAGCGTTTGTCGGCCTCCAGCGGCCGGCCGTTGAGCCGCAGATGGTCGATGCGGCGGCCCATGGTCTCGCTGGGGTTGCAGCTGTACTGCAGGCCCCCCACGCGCACCATGTCACCCCCTTGCTGGTAGTAGGGGTCGGGGTTGAACAGGTTGTCGCAAACGTCTTCCAGCACGGTCTTGATGATTTCGCCGGTCATTTCGGTGACGGTGGCGTAGGAATAGGTCGTGGCTGTCATGTCCATCAGCCATTCGCGGGTGATGGCCTGGCCTGCCAGCAGCGAGCTGCCCCAGCGGAAGCCGGGCGAGAACGCGATGTCCGCGCCCTGCATGTCCATCAGCGCGTCCACCAGCAGCTGGTCACCGGTACCGTTGAAGTTGCCCCGCCGGTACAGCGTGCCCTCGGTCACGGCCAGTTTCTCAGCGAGCTTGGCTTCGTAGGGGGCGCGCACCTTCTGGATCAAACTGGCCATTTCTTTGTCAGCCGGCAGGAAGTTCGAGAAGATGGGCAGCAGCTTGTAGCGGAAGTCGCTGACCCGCCGGCCCTTGACCTCCAGGTCCAGCACACCGAGGAACTTGCCACTGGAGCCGGCATTGGTGACGATGGTTTGGCCGCCCTTGTTGCGCACCAGCGAAGCCACCGGCATGCCGTCGTGGGTGTGCCCGCCGAGGATGGCGTCGATCCCGGTCACCCGGCTGGCCATCTTCAGGTCCACGTCCATGCCGTTGTGCGACAGCAGCACCACCACCCGGGCCCCTTGGGCCCGCGCCTGGTCCACCACGGTCTGCATGTGGTCGTCCTGGATGCCGAAGGTCCAGTCGGCCACCAGGTGGCGCGGGTTGGCAATCGGCGTGTAGGGAAAAGCCTGGCCCACGATGGCGCAGGGCACACCGTTGATCTCGCGCACCACATACGGTTTGAACACCGGATCGCCAAAGTCGTTGGTCTTGACGTTCTGGGCCACGAACTCGGTGTGGCCGGCCAGGTCTTTCTGAATGATTTCCTGGACCCGGTCCATGCCGTGGGTGAATTCCCAATGGCCGGTCATAACGTCCACACCCAGCAGCTTGCAGGCGTCCACCATGTCCTGGCCCCGGGTCCACAACGAGGTGGCCGAGCCCTGCCAGGTGTCGCCGCCGTCAAGCAGCAAAGCGCCGGGCCGGCTGGCTTTCAGGCGCTTGACCAGGGTTGCCAAGTGGGCAAAGCCGCCGACCTTGCCATAGCGCCGGGCCGCCAGCTCGAACTCCAGGCAGGTCAGCGCATGGGCGGGGGCCGTGCCGGCCTGGAGGCCAGCGATTTTCAGCAAATGCTCGCCCACCAGGTGGGGCAGTTGCCCCTGCATCGTGCCGACACCGAGGTTGACCGAGGGCTCGCGGAAATGGTGGGGCAGCAGCTGCGCGTGGCAGTCCGTCATGTGCAGAAAAGACACCTGGCCGAAGCGCGGCACCGCGTACATGGCCTCCCCTGCGGTGGCGGCGTCGGCGTTGCCATGGCGTGCCAAACCCAGGCCCGCCACCGCCCCAGCGCCCAGGGTTTGCAGGAAGTCTCGCTTCGACAAATGCATGGAGGCCTTATGTCCGACCCACTCAGCGCCAGCGCCGCGCCGTCACTGGTTCACGGGGGAGTTGGGGTCCAGCAGCAAGGCCATCACGTCCTTTATCTGCTGCTCGCTGAGAATGCCGCTGTGACCGAAGCGCGGCATGATGGAGCAGGCATTGAAGGCCCGCGCGTTCCACAACTTGCCCCAGGTGTAGGCTACGACGGCCTGGGCGGCGGGGCTGGCCGGGTCTTTGACGCCGCGCAGCTTGCCGTAGTTGTACAGGCTGGGCCCCAAGGTGCCGTAGGACAACTCCTGTTTGCTGATCTGGTGGCAGTTGTAGCAGTTGCCGCCGTTTTCGGAGCCGGCCTTGTCGGTCCAGGTCAGCCCCCGGCCGTTCTGCGCGATCTTCTCACCCGATTTCCAGTCGCCCAGGTAGACCGCCAGGCTGGGCGGGGGCACGGTTTGGAGGTTGCTGTTCTGGATGCTTTGAGCGGTTTGCGCGTCGATGGGCTGGCCCGCCACATCGGCGGCACTGCAGGCGCGGTTGGCTTCGTCCTGCGCCAGACGGCTGGTTTTGGCCTGGCCCCGGTCCTGGAACGACGCCTGGGCGATGTCCGCCGCCGCCCGGTCCAGATCCACCGAGAGCAAAGCACCAGCACAGGCGGACAACAGGCCTGTGGCCACCACCCCAACGATCACGCTGACAGGCTTGTGCATGGTGTTACCTCAGCGCTTGATGGCGGGCGCCACCGACAGGCCACCGCTGGCATTGACGCCCATGTAGACGCCCAGCGCCACGGTGGCGTCGCTGGCGTAGCCGGGGTAGGGAAAGCGCTGCTGGCGGTAGCAGTCGTTGAGCCGGCGCTGCATGCCCCACAGCTCGCCCGATGACACGCGGTAGGCAGGCCAGGAGCCGAAGCCATCGCTGGCGCCTGGCTGACGGGTCAGGTTGGGCAGGTCCTGCAAACGGATGCGTTTGCCGTCGCTGGCGTGGCATGAGGCACAGGCGAAGTCATGGGTTCCCCCGCGGGCGAAGAAAAGCCGCTTGCCGATCTCGAACGACTTCCGCTCTTCCGGGTGCGTTTGCGGGAGATGGAACGCCAGGCCCCGCGACTCGGCCGACACCCAGGCCACCAGGCTCTCCAGGTTGGCCTTTTCGCCCCGGCCAAAGTCCAGCGGAATCACCTCACTGGCCGGGATGCCCTGCAGGCTTTCCATGCAGCTCAGCAGGCGTGACTCCAGGTCTTGCACCTTTTGCGTATCGGCGAAGTACCGGGGCAGTTCGACGAAAGCGCCCCGGACCACACCCGGGCCTTTGCCCAGGTCGCATTGCGCCAGGCTGGCGGCCTTGGGCCCACGCCTGGTTTTCCACAGCGCCTCGCCTTTGGCTTCAAACAGTTCGGCGGGATTGCCGTCCTGCAACATGGCGCGGTACTCGGCAATGCCGTCGGCAGCCGACTTTTGCGCCCCCACCGGCGCGGCGGACAAGGCCAGCGAGGCGATCACCAGCAACGAGCGGGGGATGGACATGCCGAAACTCCTTCAGGCTGGCCAATGGAATGAATGAAGCGCGTGACGCCGCAGGGGCTCAGGCCACCGTGGCCTCGTCGGTCCGCGTGTCGCCACGGTTGTCTTTCCAGGTGATGGCGATCTTGTCACCCGCCTTGGCGTTCTTGACCACGAACTGCAAGAAGGGGTTCTTGGAAACCGCCGGCCCCCATTCGGCGCTGAGCACCGGTTGGCCGTTGTGGCTGGCTGTGACTTCCTGGATGTGCCAGGCTGGGATGGTTTGTCCGGCGGCATCCTTGCGTTGCCCGGACTCCATTTCGTGGCTCATCAGCACCCGCACAGTGGCGTTGGAACCGGTCACCTGGGCGCGGATGCGCATGGGGTCTGCCATGTGTGTCTCCTGGGGAACGGAAGGGTGCGATGGCGACGGCTTCAGCCGCCACAGCCGCCGAGGGTGACCTTGATTTCTTTTTTGGCGAACAAGACCTTGCCATCGTTCAGGATGGCCACCGCGTAGACATCCGACGACTGGCCCATCTTGGCCCGCGTGGTGAAGCTGGCCTCCACACTGTCGGACACCTTGTACAAAGCCACCAGCGCCGACGGGTTCTTTTCGACCAAAACCAGCATCTGCTTCACACCAACCGCCGATGCCGCCACCGACAACGGCACGACCGCGCCGTTTTCGGCGATATCCGGGCCCTGGATGGTGACCTCGGTGCTTTCCACCGGGGCCTGAACGCCCAGCGCCGCCACCACCTCGGCGAGGTTTTTGGCACTGAAGGCCTTGGCGTTGTAATCGGCCCATGCCCGCTGGGGGAAAAAGCCGGTGCCTGCCAGCAGGCTGACGACGATGAAGCCCTGCTTCAATGTTTCACGGCGTGTGCGCATCGGCGAGTCCTTGTCTACGAAGAGATTCAATTTTTTCGGTTTTTGCAGCGTGCGCAGGGCTCAGATCTCGCCCTTGGAGGCCCGCTCCAGCATCAGGTGGATGGTGTCCCGGACGGCCATGGCCTCTTCCTTGAGTCTGGGTGGCAGCTTGCGCCCCATTTTGACCATCATGTCCATGTTCAAGGTGTACAGCCACAAGCCATCGTCCTGTTCCACCACTGAAATTCTGCAAGGCAAAAAGGCCGCTATGTGGGGACTGAAATCAACCATGGCCCTGGCCGTGGTGGGCGTGCAGAAAGAATACACCTTCAGGTATTTCTGGGGCTGTCCCGTGCGTGCTTCCAACTCCCTGGACAGCGGCAGTTGCCCCACCTCTTTCATGTTGCGCTCCGCGGCCACGCCCAGCAGGATGTGCTCGATGTCGTTCACCGTCACCCCCGGTTGAACCTTGCGCTCCCAGGTGGTGGCCGCCGCGATGTCGCCACCCGCCTGCACCCAGCGGTCCCACAAGGCTGAAGCCTCTGCACCGGCGCCCTCTTCCAGCTTGCCCAAAGTGCCGATGGTTCCACAACCCGACAGCGCCACCCCAAATACCAAAGCACAGGCACGAAGCCAACGATGGATGACAGGCATTGGAATCCCCACAGAGGTTGACGACCACAGGGTCGGGTGGAACGGACAGGTCTGCCGACGAGGCCCGCCTATTCAACCACAGGCCCAGCCCGGCACGGCCGCCCTCATTGCGCCGCTGGAGCGAGCACATTCAACCGACGTCGAAGGCCTGCACCGACCCCTTCGCAGGCTGTGCTAGAATTTGAGGCTTCAGTGAGATTCACTGTGGGTTCTTAGCTCAGTTGGTAGAGCAGCGGACTCTTAATCCGTAGGTCGAGTGTTCGAGTCACTCAGGACCCACCAAAAAATAAGAATGGAATCAAGCACTTAGTGGCGAAATGCCCCTAGGTGCTTTTTTCTGCGCGCTTGACGCTGCTTCGCGCGAGTGCCCCACACCAACGGCCCTGCCAGGCTGCGCTTTCGTGCTGCCACGATTGCCGCGCCCCGCTCTTCCTCTTCCTGCGCCTTGCCGGAGGCGCGAACGCATCACCCGTTCAACCCTATCGGTGATTGACTTACCCATGGGTCTTTTCAAAGATCGGGCTTCCTCATGCGAGGAAAAAACTCACCACGGACCAAACCATGAATTTCAGAAATTTCGGATGGATGATTGCTGCGGCGGCGCTGGTTGCAGCCTGCGGCGGTGGCGGGGGAGGCGGCGGACCCGTCAGTTCGACTGCCAACTTCCCGACCAAAACGGCCTACATCAACTTTGTTCAGCAAGCCAAATCGACCGCATTCACCATCTCGGGCACGGTGTCGGGTGTGGCTATCAGCGGCAACGGGACACTGACCACTGGCGGCTTGGCCTCCACCATGTTTGAAGGACAAGTCGCCTTCCAGAAAGCCACCACGGTCACAGGCACGGTGTCGGGCAACGGCCAGACAGCCCCTGTGGCGTCCACATCAACGGCCTACTACGACACCAATTACCTGCCCCTGGGCGACGACGATGGCGAGTACGCGGTGGTGCAAGGTGCGGTCACCATTCCAACCACGGCCCGGGTGGGCGACACCGGCATTTTGTACACCTCCAACAGGTACACATCTGCGGCCAAAACCACCTTTCTGGGTACCGAGGTGGTGAGTTATGTGATGGAGGCTGACACTGCCAACACAGCCCTTCTGAAGCTCATTTCCACCTTGAAAAACACCTCGGGTGCGGTCACGTCCACGGACACGCTGACGATTCGCATGGCTGCGGACGGCGGCATCACCTTCGTCTCGGAGGGTGTGCTGGCCACCGGCGTGGCACTCACGTTCACTTTCCAATGAGCGCCACCACACCGGTTATCGCCCCTCCTGGCGTCCTGAACGTGTTCCGACGAGAGCGGGTGTCAGGATCTGTTGCCAACAAAGGCGCCCAGCAAAACACCTGACATTTCCGAAAAAGCAAAAAGGCCTGAACGCACCCTGTGCATTCAGGCCTTTGACCAACCGGCTCACACCTGTCGGTCAAACCACCGCTTATTTCTTGTCAGCAGCGGGAGCGGCCGGCTTGGCGGGTTCAGCGGGCTTGGCTGGCTCGGCTTTGGCAGGGGCCTTCATTTCATCGTGCTTCATGCCACCTTTGTGCATGCCGTCGTGCTTGGCGCCGTGGTGCTTGCCTTCATGGTGTTTGGCGGGAGCGGCAGCGGAGGCCGCGGGCACTGCCGGGGTGGCAGGGGTGGCAGGGGTGGCCGAGGTGGCAGCGGCTTTGGGCGCCGTCGCAGCCGCAGGAGCAGAGGCCGCGGGGGCTTGGGCCAAGGCCAGGCCGCAGGCGGCGATCAAAGCGGAGAGGAGTGCAATCTTCTTCATGGTGTGTCCTTCAGGGTCAACCCCAAGAAAAACTCTTGGTGACCTTACAACGGCCAGATGGTCGCTGGGTTTACGCTGGCCAAATGACACTGTTACCAGTTGTATGGCTGGCATCGGCATGATCGGCTTGCCCAACCGGCGCGGGCACAAGACAATCGGGTTAGCCCATTTCATAAAAACACAAGGACCCCCATGCAAGGCGACCCTCTCGTCATTCAACACCTTCAGGCCCAGCTCAAAAACGAGTTGACCGCCATCAACCAGTACTTCCTGCACTACCGGATGCTCAAGCACTGGGGCTTGGACAAGTTGGCCAAGAAGGAATACCAGGAATCGATCGGTGAGATGAAGCATGCCGACCAGTTGATGGACCGCATCTTCACGCTCGACGGCCTGCCCAACCTGCAGGACCTGGGCAAGCTGATGGTGGGCGAGACCGTGCCCGAAACCCTGGCCTGCGACCTCAAGAGCGAGCTCGGTGCCCAGGCCACCATCAAGGCCGGCATGGCCCAGTGTGAGCTGTCGCGCGACTACGTGTCACGCGACCTGCTGCAGCACATCCTGAACGACACCGAAGAGCACATCGATTTCCTGGAAACCCAGCTGGAACTGATCGACAAGGTGGGGCTGCAGAATTACCTGCAAAGCCAGATGGGCGAACTCGGCTGAGCCTGTTCACCACACCATGAAAAAAGCCCGCGCATGCGGGCTTTTTTCATACAGCCCCTCGCGGGGCGGGCACTCAGTCGACGTTGCGGTCGAACTTGCCGGGCTTGGCGGGGCGACGGGGGGCGTCACCGCGCGGCACAAAGGCCTTGCCACCGGCGGGCTTGTTGGCACCAAACGGCGGCTTGCCAAAAGCAGGCTTACCGAAGGCGGGCTTGCGGTCAATGAACTCGCCCACGGTGCGCGGCGCGAAACCATCGCGACGGTCACCGGCAAAGCGGTCGTTGAAACCGGTCTTGCGCTCGTAGGGGTTGCCTTCGCGGGGCGCACCGAAACCACCCCGGCTGGGGGCGGCACCATGCGACGGGCCAAAGCGGCGGTCACGCGACGGCGCTTCACGGCCGCCGCGGTCGCCACCGAAATTGCCGCGTGGACGCGAATCGGGCATGCGCTGCTGGGGCTCAAGACCCGGAATGGTCTCGGCCTTGAACGGCTGGCGCGAATAGGCTTCGATGTCGAAGATCTTGCGGCGGTCACGGAACTCGGCGAAGGTCACGGCAATGCCGTCACGACCGGCACGGCCGGTGCGGCCGATGCGGTGGGTGTAGTCCTCGGCCTTCATCGGCAGGCCGAAGTTGAAGACGTGGGTGATGGTGGGCACGTCGATGCCACGGGCAGCGACGTCGGTAGCCACCAGAAACTGCACCTGGCCGTTGCGCAGCGCCATCAGGCGGCGGTTGCGCAGGCCCTGGTTCAAGGCACCGTGCAAGGCCACAGCGTCAAAGCCGTCTTGCTGCAGGTCGTTGGCCAGGCCATCGCACTCGATCTGGGTGCTGGCGAAAATGATCGCCTGGTTGATGGTGGTGTCGCGCAGCCAGTGGTCGAGCAGCTTGCGCTTGTGCTGGGCGTTGTCGGCCCAAAACAGCACCTGCTTGATGTTGGCGTGTTTTTCTTGCGGCGAATCGATCTGCACACGCTGCGGCTCGCGCATCACGCGGGCGGCCAGCTGCTGAATGCGTGGTGCCAGGGTGGCACTGAACATCATGGTCTGGCGACGCTCGATGGTGAGCTGGTTGACTTCGGCCAGGTCATCGGCAAAGCCGAGGTCCAGCATGCGGTCGGCTTCGTCGACCACCAGGAACTGCACCTGGTCGAGCTTGAGCTGCATCGAACGCTGCAGGTCCAGCAGACGGCCGGGCGTGGCAACCACCAGGTCGGCGTTCTGCAGCTTGGCGATCTGCAACTGGTAGGGCATGCCGCCCACCACGTTGGCGATGCGCAGGCCGCGGCAATGGCGCACCAGGTCGATGGCGTCGTTGGCCACCTGCTGGGCCAGTTCACGCGTCGGGCACAGCACCAGCGCGCCGGGGGTGGCGGGCTTGAAGTTCCGCGACGAGGTCGGGTCCTTGCGCTTGGGGCGCTTCGGGGGCGCTTCGCCCTTGGCGATGGCTTCGGCGCAGGCGGCTTCAAAATCGGCTTTTTCCTTGGCTTCGGCGGCGGCCTGCTGGGTCAGCAGGGTGTGCAGCACTGGAAGCAGGAAGGCCGCGGTTTTGCCGCTGCCGGTCTGGCTGGACACCATCAGGTCGCTGAAGCCAGCGGCCTTGCCGTCGTTGCTTTCCAGCGCCATGGCGCGGGGAATGCACTGCAGCTGCACGGTGGTGGGCTCGGTGAAGCCGAGGTCGGCCACGGCTTGCAGCAGCTCGGGCGCCAGGCCCAGTTTCACGAAGCCATTGGGCTCAGCGGGCGCGGCTTCCACCTGCACTTCGGGGGTGGATGGGGTCTCGGTGGCGAAATCGGCCATGGATTCGACAGGCGACAAGTCGCCCGTCACGTCAAACGTGTCAGTCATAAAGTTTTCTCACACGAATCGGCACCCGGGACGGAGTCCGGCGGGCACGCGCTTCGTCAATGGTTAAAAAACATCAACCATCAAACGAAGCCGTTGCGCAGGGTTTGCGCAGCACGGTGGCTCTTCTGCGAGAGCCAAATGTGTGAAGGGAGATGCACATGTGCCCCGGTGAATCCGAGGCAGCCTCGCATTATGGCACGGATTCGGGTTTTCCCGGTGCTTGCAGCAACAAAAAGTTGTCACGGTAGTGCGCCAGCTCGTCGATCGACTCGTGCACGTCGGCCAGCGCGGTGTGGCTTTGTTGCTTCTTGAAGGCCGCCGCCACCTCGGGGCGCCAGCGTTTGGCCAGTTCCTTCAGTGTGCTGACATCCAGGTTGCGGTAGTGGAAAAAGGCCTCCAGCTTGGGCATGTACTTCACCAGGAAGCGCCTGTCCTGCCCGATGGAGTTGCCACACATGGGGGTGGTATTTTTGGGCACGTAGGCCGCCAGAAAGGCCAGAATCTGCGCCTCGGCGGTGGCTTCGTCCAACGTGGACGCCCTCACCTTGTCGGTCAAGCCGCTTTTGCCATGGGTGCCCTTGTTCCAGGCGTCCATTTTGTCGAGCTGCGCATCGGTCTGATGCACCACCAGCACCGGGCCCTCCACGCGAGGCGTCAAATGGGGGCCGGTGACGATGACGGCAATCTCGATGATCTTGTCCACCTCGGGGTCGAGGCCGGTCATTTCGCAGTCCAGCCACACCAGGTTTTGGTCGGATTTGGCGAGCGGGGGGTTGGGGCTTTCCATCCGTACGATTGTCGCTGATCCCCTAAACTGTCCCCCATGAGCATTTCACTGTTTTCGTCGCTGGGTCTCACCGTGTTGTTCGCCGCCGTGGTGGTGGCCGGCCTGCTGGTGCAGGTCTGGCTGGAGTCGCGCCAGGTGCGCCATGTGGCCAGCCATCGGGGCGCGGTGCCGGCCGCTTTCGCCGCCACCATGCCGCTGGCCGCGCACCAGAAGGCGGCCGACTACACCGTCGCCAAGTCCCGCCTGAAACTGATCGATTTGGCGCTGGGCACCACCGTGTTGCTGGGCTGGACCTTGCTGGGTGGCCTCGATTTGCTGAACCGGGTGTTGATGGCCTGGCTGGGCGACACCGGCCCGATCGTTCAGCAGCTGGCGTTGTTTGCGGCCTTTGCCGTCATTGGCACGGTGCTGGGCTGGCCGCTGCAGTGGTACCGCACCTTTGTGCTGGAAGCCCGCTTTGGTTTCAACAAAACCACCCCGGCGCTCTGGTTCAGCGACCTCGTCAAATCCACACTGCTGACCGCCGCCATCGGCCTGCCGCTGCTGGCGCTGGTGCTGTGGCTGATGGCCGTCACCGGCCCGCTGTGGTGGCTGTGGGTGTGGGTGGTGTTCATCTCGTTCAACCTGCTGGCGCTGGTGCTCTACCCCACGGTGTTTGCGCCGCTGTTCAACAAGTTCAAGCCGCTCGACGATGAGACCTTGAAAGCGCGTGTGACCGCACTGATGCAGCGTTGCGGCTTTTCAGCCAAGGGCCTGTTCGTGATGGACGGCAGCCGACGCAGCGCCCATGCCAACGCCTATTTCACCGGCTTTGGCGCCGCCAAGCGGGTGGTGTTTTACGACACCCTGCTGGCCAAACTGTCGCCGGCCGAGGTCGACGCGGTGCTGGCCCACGAGCTGGGCCATTTCAAGCACAAGCATGTGGTCAAACGCATCGTCAGCCTGTTCGCCATGAGCCTGGCCAGCCTGGCCTTGCTGGGCTGGCTGTCAGGCCAAGCCTGGTTCTACACCGGCCTGGGGGTCACGCCCAACGTCGGCCTGGGATCCAACCTGCCCAACGACGCGTTGGCGCTGCTGCTGTTCATGCTGGTGGTGCCCAGCTTCAGCCTGTTTGTCTCCCCGCTGTTCGCCCAGTTGTCGCGCCGCCACGAGTTCGAGGCCGACGCCTACGCGATGGCCCACACCAGCGGCAAAGACCTGTCGACCGCCCTGCTCAAGCTCTACGAAGACAACGCCGCCACGCTGACGCCCGACCCGCTGTTCGTGCGCTTCTACTACTCCCATCCGCCAGCCTCTGAGCGGCTGCAGCGCATGGCCCAGGGCGCAATGGCATGAGCAGCGCCCTCCACATCAAAAACTGGGCGGCCGAGCCGGCGCGGCGTGCGCTGTCGGCCACCCAGGTCGTGACCCAGCTGGCGTCGCTGGAAGGCTGGGCGCTGCAGGGCGACGGCCCGGCGGTGGCGATTGAGAAGACTTACTGCTTTGCGAATTATTTTGAGACCATGGCCTTCGTCAACGCCGTGGCATTTGTGGCCCATGCCGAAGACCATCACCCCGAGCTGGTGGTGGGCTACAAGCACTGCACCGTGCGCTTCAACACCCACGACGTGCAAGGGATTTCGACCACCGACTTCCACTGTGCGAAACGCATCGATGCCCTGCTCTGAAGGCAGCGCATGAGCGCCCCCGCCGTGCTGGCCGAAGGCCTGGTGGTGGCCGGCCATGGCCGCCATGTGCTGGTGGAAAAACCCAATGGCGAGCGCGTCATCTGCCACCCGCGCGGCAAGAAGGGCCAGGCGGTGGTGGGCGACAAGGTGCTGTGGCAGGCCAGCACCGACGAGGGCACCATAGAGAAGGTGCAGCCGCGCCGCAACCTGTTTTACCGACGCGACGAGATCCGCACCAAGTCGTTTGCGGCCAACCTCGACCAGGTGCTGATCATGCTGGCCGCCGAGCCCGAGTTTTCGGAAAGCCAGCTGTCCCGCGCCTTGATCGCCGCCGAAGCCGAGCACATCACGCCGGTGATTGCCCTGAACAAGAGCGACCTCGCCGCGCCCTTCGCCCGCGCCTGGGAACGCCTGCAGGCCTACCAGCGCATGGGCTACACCGTGTTGCCGCTGGCCCTGAAGCCGGCCACCGGTGACAGCAGCCCCGAACTCAACCCGGCCCTGCTGGCCTTGCTGGACCACAAAACCACGCTGGTGCTGGGGCCCTCGGGCGTGGGCAAAAGCACCTTGATCAACCGGCTGGCGCCCGGCGCCTCGGTGCTGACGCAGGAAATCTCCAAGGCCCTGAATTCCGGCAAACACACGACCACCCACACCTCGTGGTACTGGGTCGGCGAAGGCCGCCACACAGGTTTGATCGATTCACCGGGATTTCAGGAATTCGGGCTGCAGCACATCGAAGCCATGCAGCTGGCGGCCTACATGCCCGACTTCCGGCCGCATGTGGCGCAGTGCAAGTTCTACAATTGCAGCCACCGGCACGAGCCCGGCTGCGGGGTGATGGTGCAGCGGCAATCGGATGCCCTGCCCGACGGCATCAGCCCCAACCGCTACCGCATCTACACCGAGTTGTTCGACGAGCTGTCTCAAACCCGCTACTGAAGCGCGGGTTGGCTTCAGCCCAACAGGCGGGCCAGCGTCAGCAGCGACAACAGCACCACCCACAACACCACCGAGCGCCACACCAGGCCCACCACGCTGCGCAGGTGGGCGGCTTCGGGCTCCCGGCCCGGGGTGGACACCGAGTCTTGCGAAGCACCGTCGGCGCCGGGCAAGGCCAGCGTGCCTTCAGCGGCTTTCAGGGCCTCGCCGCCCAGGCGCACATTGACCGCACCGGCGGTGGCGGCCAGGATCACGCCGTCGTTGTCGTTGGGAAACAGCTGGGCGTGGTTGCGCCAGCCGTCGATCGCGTCTTCGAAACTGCCCACCACCGCGAAACCCATCGCGGTGATGCGGGCGGGCAACCAGTCCATCACGGTCCAGGCGGCGCTGCCTGCGGCTTGCAAGGCCGCGCTGACCGCCTGCCGCTGCTCCAACCCCGGGTAACGCCAGTAGCGCGCCACAAACTCGCCCATGCGGAACAGCACGGCACCGGCCGGGCCCAGGCCCAGCGCGGCCAGCACCACGTACCAGGCCAGCACACCGAACACATGGCGGTGGGCGGCCAGCACCGAGTACTCGATCACGTGGCGCACGATCTCGCGCCGCGGCAAACGGCTGGCATCGACCTGCTGCCACTGGGCCAACAGGGTGCGCGCCTGCTCCTCGTTGCCGTCTTCCAGCGCATCGCGGATGTCGGTGAAATGGTGGCTGAACTGCCGGAACCCCAGGCAGCAGTACAACACGAACACGCCCCAGGGCAACGCAAACAGCGGGCCCAGTGTCAGCCACAGCGCCCAGTGCACCAGCGCCGCCACGCCCGAGGGCACCCCCACCGCCAAGGCCCAAACCACCCAGCCGTGGGAAGCGGTGCCGGTGTCCAGGGTGCGGGAGACCCAGCGGGTCCAGGCCCGCATGCCGCCGTGAATGGGATTGCCCTGTGCCAGGGGCCGGACCTGCTCGACCAGCAGGGCGAACAAGATCGCAAAAATACTCATGCCGCAATGATAGCGGCGGACCGTGATGGGTCAGGCGGCCAAAAAGCGGTAGAAGTTGCGCAGCATGCCGGCGGTCGCACCCCAGATGAAGCGCTCGGTGGCGCCATCCTGGTAGGGCATGGAAAACCACTCGCGCTGCTCGCCCTGCCAAGCCACCACGTGGCGACGGTGGTTGGCTGGCGTCATCAGAAACTGCAGGGGCACCTCGAACACATCGGCCACCTCGGCCGGGTTGGGTGCCACCGCATAGCCCGGTCGCACCAGGGCCACCACCGGCGTGACGACAAAGGCGCTGCCAGTCAGGTAGGCCGGCAGCTCGCCGATCACCTGCACCTCGGCCGGGATCAGGCCCACCTCTTCGTAGGCTTCGCGCAGCGCGGTGTCGGCCATCGATGCATCGGTGGCATCCACCCGGCCGCCGGGAAACGCCACCTGACCGGAATGGGTGGACATGCCGGTAGCCCGCTCGGTCAGCAAAACCATGGGCTCGCGGTGTCGCCCACCGGCCATGACGATGGGCACCAGCACGGCGGCATGGGCCAGGTCGCGATTGCTGAAGCGCTTCTCGGCCAGCACCTCGGGTTGCCACACCGGTGGCTGTGCGAACCGGGCCTGCAAAGCCCCCGGCACCAAGCGCTCGGCGGGCACACCGGGCAGATGGGCATCAACGCCCACCACCGGCACCCGGCGCGGGTCAAAAGCGGGGGGCAGCGAGGGGGCCATGGGGGTGGGGAAGCAAGGCGACCAAAAGAAAAGCCGTCAACAGCATGCGCTGTGACGGCTTGGCAAGGCGCTGACGCGGCTTACGCTGCGGGCTGCTGGACGCGGGCGACCAGCTTTTCCTTGATGCGAGCCGACTTGCCGCTGCGGTCACGCAGGTAGTACAGCTTGGCGCGACGGACATCGCCGCGGCGCTTGACTTCGATGCTGGCGATCAGCGGGCTGTAGGTTTGGAAGGTGCGTTCCACGCCTTCGCCATTGGAGATCTTGCGCACGGTGAAGCCGCTGTTGAGGCCACGGTTGCGCTTGGCGATCACGACGCCTTCGTAGGCCTGCAGGCGCTTGCGCGTGCCTTCAACCACGTTGACGCTGACGATCACCGTGTCGCCGGGTGCGAATGCGGGAATGGTCTTGCCGAGCTTGGCAATCTCTTCCTGTTCCAGGGTTTCGATCAAGTTCATGTTTTTCCTCTATGGATCGTGACCGCGCTGCACTAAAGGCTGGCTTGCAAGGCAGTGGCCAGCGGCCGGTCAGAGGATCGAAAAGCCTTTGATTATAGCAAAGTCTTCAGTATGGCCTCGTCGGCCTTGTCCAGACGGCCGGCCACCCGGGCGGCGGCAATCAGGTCCGGGCGGTGGCGGGCGGTGAAACCCAGCCGCTGGTCACGCCGCCAGCGCTCGATGTGGCCATGGTGGCCCGACAGCAGCACCTCGGGCACGGCCAGCGGCCCGGCGGGCCCCTGCCAGACCTCGGGGCGGGTGTAATGCGGACAGTCCAGCAAGCCGTCCAGTTCGGGGTTGAAGCTGTCCAGTTGGTGGCTGCCGGCGTCGTTCAACACACCGGGCTGCAGCCGTGCCACCGCGTCCAGAAGGGCCAAGGCGGCAATTTCGCCGCCCGAAAGCACAAAGTCGCCCAGGCTGATCTGCCGGTCGATGTGGGTGTCGATGAAGCGCTGGTCGATGCCCTCGTAGCGGCCACACACCAGAATGGCGCCGGCGCTGTCGGCCCAGCCGGCCACGGCGGGGTGGTCCAGGCGTTGGCCGATCGGGGAGAACAACACCACCGGTGCGGCGTCCTGCCGCTCGGCGCGAATCTGCCGCAAGCAGGCGGCCAGGGGCTCGGCCATCATCACCATGCCGGGGCCGCCGCCAAAGGGCCGGTCGTCGACCCGGCGGTAGTTGCCCTCGGCAAAATCGCGCAAGGGCCACAGTCGCACGTCCACCAGGCCGCCTTCAAAGGCACGGCGGGTCACACCGCTGGTGAGAAAAGGTGCAAAAAGTTCGGGAAACAGCGTGACGACGTCGAACCGCATGGCTCAGTAGTCCGGCTGCCAATCAACGGTGATGCGTTTGCCGGCCAGGTCGACCGCGTCCACAAAGGCCGCCACAAAGGGCACCATGCGCTCGACCGGCTTGTCGTCCACCAGCTCTTCGATCACCAGCACGGTTTGCGGGCCGGTGGCCATCAGGTCCTTGACGCTGCCCAGCCGCACACCTTCACGGTTGACCACCTCCAGGCCCAGCAGGTCGACCCAGTAGTACTCGTCGGTGGCGGCGGTGGGAAAGCTGGAGCGCGGCACGAAAATGCGCGCGCCCCGCAGCGCCTCGGCGGCGGTGCGGTCGTCGACCTCCTGGGCGGAGGCCACGATGGAATCGGAATGTTCTTTGGCTTCGCGGATGCGCATCAGCCGGGTGCCGGTGAAGCGTTTTTCGCCGCGTTCCGAAGGCTGGAGGTACCAGCGCTTGGAAGAAAACAGGGCTTCAGGGTTGCTGCTGTGCGACAGCACCTTGAACCAGCCCTTGACGCCCCAGGCGTCTGCGATGCGTCCGACCTCGATGGCATCGGCCGGCAGTTCGGCGGACTCCAGGTCGGGCATGGTCACAGACGGGGCGGTTGCACCCGGCCCGGAAGCCGAGCGCAGGGCAGGCACTTAGGCGGCCTTGGGGGCAGCGGCAGCAGCCTGGCGAACCAGACGCTCCACCGTGGGCGACATCTGGGCGCCAACACCGGTCCAGTAGGTCAGACGGTCTTGGGCCAGGCGGATGCTTTCTTCGGCGCCGGTGGCGATCGGGTTGTAGAAACCGATGCGCTCAATGAAGCGGCCGTCACGGCGGACGCGCTTGTCGGCGACGACGATGTTGAAAAACGGACGGGCTTTGGCGCCGCCGCGGGAGAGTCGAATGACGACCATGATTTATCCTTGGGTGGAGGGGCCACAGACAAAAGCAGCCCCGAAATTTTCTTGCCAGCGTTGAGACACGCGACATGGCCACCCGGCCAGCGACACGCTGCAAAGCCTGCGATTATAGCCCGACCCTGCCCATGGCGACCATTCTTTCCAGCCGGGACGCCGATGTGGCCGCCATCACCCGCATTTATGCCGCCGAAGTGCGGGGCGGCACCAGCAGCTTCGAGACCGAGGCACCCACCGAGGCCGAGATGGCCGGCCGCCGCCGCGACGTGCTGGCCAAAGGCCTGCCCTGGCTGGTGGCCGAGGTCGATGGCGAGGTGCTGGGCTATGCCTATTGCAACGCCTTCAAGCCCCGCCCGGCCTACCGCTTTTGTGCCGAGATCTCCATTTACCTGGCCCCGTCGGCCCAGCGCCAGGGCCTGGGCCGGGCGCTGATGGCCGAGTTGTCGGCCCGGGCCGAGGCCGCCGGTCTGCGGCGGCTGATCGCCCTGATTGGTGGTTCGGACAACCACGCCTCGCTGGCCCTGCACCGGGCCACCGGCTTCACCGAGGCCGGGGTGATGCGGGCCTGCGGCTGGAAATTCGGCCGCTGGCTGGACGTGGTGGTGATGGAAAAGGCCCTGGGCGACGGCGACCGCAGCCCGCCCGAATGACCTGTTTTACAGCCACTGGCCCGGTTGGCTGAATAATGCGCCCCATGAAAAACAAAACCCTGGCCACCTGGCTGGCCTTTCTGGGTGGCCCGCTGGGCCTGCACCGCTTCTACCTGTTTGGCTTTTCCGACCTGCTCGGTTGGTTGCTGCCCATCCCCACCGCGCTGGGCCTGTACGGCGTGGCCCGGGTGCAACAGAACGGCCTGGACGACCACTGGAGCTGGGTGTTGATCCCGCTGGCCGGCTTCACCATGGCGGGCTGTGCGCTGCAGGCCATCGTCTTCGGACTGCGTTCGCTGGAGCAGTGGAACGCCCGCTACAACCCGACCAACCCGGAAGCGCCGGCCGGCCGCACCAACTGGCTCACCGTGGGGGGCATTGCGCTGTCTCTGCTGCTGGGCACCACGGTGTTGATGTCCAGCGTGGCCTTCAGTTTCCAGCGCTATTTCGAATACCAGATCGAAGAGGCGCGCAAGATCTCTCAGTGAGCCGGCCCCCGCCGGAACTCAGGCGCGGAATTTTTCTTTGGCGCGCTGAGCAAAGCTGTTGGTGTAGGTCTTGGCCAGATCCACTTTGTCGGGCCGCAGTTGCGGGTCCATGCTGGCCAGCGCCCGCAGCGCGGTGCGGGCCCCCACCTCGGGCAGCAGACCGTCCAGCGCGATGGCCTCCCTGACCTTGCCAAACGAGGCCAGGTACAGGGCCCGGTCGTCCAGCAGGTAAGCCTCGGGCACAACCTTGATCAGGTCGGCCGGGCCGGCGGTCTGCAGCCATTTCAGGCTGTGCACGATGGCATTGGCCAGGGCCTGGCAGGTGGCCGGGTACTGCCGCACAAAGGCCAGCGGCGCGTGAAGGCAGCCTGCCGGCATGGGGCCACCAAACACCTCTTGTGTGCCCTTGAGGGTGCGGGTGTCGGAGACGATGCGCAACTCGCCCTGCTGCTCCAGCAGCGTCATCACCGGGTCGGTGTTGCTCATGGCGTCGATCTGGCCCGATCGCACGGCAGACAAGGCACCGGCGGCCGTGCCCACGCCGATGAAGCGCACGTCGCCGGGTTTGAGCCCGGCCCGCGACAACACCAGGTTGAAGGCCATGTTGGTTGACGAGCCAGGCGCTGACACGCCGATTTTTTTGCCGCGCAGGTCGGCCAAATGCCGGTAGTCGGGCAGGTTGCGGGTGGACACACCGATCGCCACCTGGGGCGCCCGGCCTTGCAGCACAAAGGCCTGGAAGAACTGGCCTTTGCTTTGCAAACCGATGGTTTGCTCATAAGCCCCACTCACCACGTCGGCCGAACCGCCCACCACCGCCTGCAACGCGCGCGAGCCCGCGGCGAAATCGCTCACTTCCACCGCCAGGCCTTCGGCCTGAAAATAACCCAATTGCTCCGCCACTGTCAGTGGAAGGTGGTAAAAAGAAGCCTTGCCTCCGACCGCGATGGTGACTTTGGTTTTCTCGGGCTTGGGCTGGGCCAGCAACACCGGCACCCCGACGCACGCCGAACCCAGCGCCGCCGCGGCGGCAAACAGCCTGCGGTTGAGCATGATTCGCCTCCCTGTTGGTTTGTGCGTTGAGCTTAGGCACAAGACAGGTGCACGGCATCGAGAAAATCCCGGCAGGGTTTTCACCCAAAAACAGCACCCGGGGTGTCACATACCGCCCGACCGGTAGGACGGTTGACGCTAGCGACGCTCGGCCAACGCGTGGGCAATGGTGCCCAGGTCGATGTATTCCAGCTCGCTGCCCACCGGCAGGCCGCGGGCCAGCCGCGTCACCTTCAGGCCACGGGCACGCAGGGCCTCGCCAATCACATGGGCGGTGGCCTCGCCCTCGGCGGTGAAGCTGGTGGCCAGAATCACCTCGTGCACCACGCCGTCGCAGGCCCGCTCAAACAACTTGCCCAGGCCGATTTCCTTGGGGCCGATGCCGTCCAGCGGGCTGAGCTTGCCCATCAGCACGAAGTAGCGGCCCTTGTAGGCGGCGGTGCGCTCCATGGCCGACTGGTCGGCCGGGGTTTCAATGACACACAGCTTGGTCGGGTCGCGCTCGGCGTCCAGACAGGTGCTGCAGACCTCGGCCTCGGTGAAGGTGTGGCACAGCGCGCAGTGCCGCACATTGCTGGCCGCCAGGTGCAGCGCGCGCGACAGCAGCTCGGCTCCCTCGCGGTCGCGCTGCAGCAAATGAAAAGCCATGCGCGAGGCCGACTTGACGCCCACGCCGGGCAGGCGGCGCAGCGCCTGCACCAGCGCGTCCAGCGTGCCGGAATCAGCCATGGCAAAGCGAAGTCGGTCGCGGACGAGGCGTCAAAACGGGAATTTCATGCCACCGGGCAGGCCTGGCATGCCGGCGGTGAGCTTGCCCATTTTTTCCTGCTCGGTGTCGCTGGCCTTGCGCACCGCGGCGTTGAAGGCGGCGGCGACTAGGTCTTCCAGCATGTCCTTGTCGTCGGCCAGCAGGCTGGGGTCGATGGTGACGCGCTTGACGTCGTGTTTGCAGGTCATGGTGACCTTGACCAGGCCCGCACCCGACTCGCCCGTAACCTCGATGTGGGCCAGCTCCTCCTGGGCTTTTTTCAGGTTGTCCTGCATGGTCTGGGCCTGTTTCATCAGGCCGGCGAGTTGTCCTTTGTTGAACATGGTGTTTCCTTGGGGTTCTTGAAAAAGGGTCAGAGTGTCTTGATGCTGCCAGGCACGATTTTCCCGCCAAAGTCGCGCAGCATGGACTGCACAAAGGGGTCGCTGCGGATCAGTTCCTCGGCGCGCTGCTGCTTCTCGGCGGCGGCCTGAGCGTTGCGGCGCGCCGGCGTGTCCTGCACCGGGCCGGCCACCACCACCAGCGCCACCGGGTGGCCCAACTGCTGCAGCGCGGCCTGTAATTTGTCGCGGATGGCCTCCTGGTGCAGCGAAACCCGCTCCACCCGCAGCGTCCACTCGGTGGCGTCGCGGGCCATCAGCTCGGACTGCATGGCCAGCTCGCGCACCAGGCCCACCAGGGCCTCGGCCTCCACCAGCTGCTGTACCACCGTGTGCCAGAAGTCGCCATGGGCGCTGGACGGTGGCGCCATGCCGGCCGGCAGCTCGCTGCGCTGCTCGGTGCGGGCCGACGGCTCGGGCTGCACCCGCACCGGGATGGCGACCAGTTCAGAAGCCAGCGCCGTGGATGCCACAACGGCCTGAGCGGCTTCAGCTGCCGGGTCGTCCATGACGGCCACAGGCTGTTCGACCACCACCGGAACCACGGGCGCGGGTGCCGCCGTCGCACGGGGCGGCTCCGCCTCGGTCACCCGCAAAACGGGTGCTGCCAACACCGGGGCCGGCCTCGCTGTGGCCGTGGGTTCAGCCGGCGTCAGGCTTTTTTTTTCAGCCGAGGCCGAACGGCCGGGCTTGAAGGCCAGCAGGCGCAGCAGCACCATGGTCAGTGCGGCGTACTCGTCGGGTGCCAGGCCCAACTCGCCACGGCCGTGCAGGCACAGGCTGTACAGCAGCTGGGTTTCGTCGGGCGGCATCAGCGCGGCCAGGCGGGCGATGTCGGCGGCGTCGGGGTCGCTGGTGTCGGCAAAGCCGCCGTCGCCTGGCCCACCCAGGGTTTGCTGCACCGCCATGCGCTGCAGCACCGCGGTCATTTCTTCCAGCGTGGAGGCAGCACTCAGGCCTTGTTGGCGCAGGCCGTCGCTGGTGGTCACCACCGTCTGGCCGTCGCCGTTCGCCAGGGCCTCGATCAGGCCAAACACATGGCGGCTGTCCACCGCGCCCAGCATGCGGCGCACGCCCTCTTCCTCGATGTGGCCGTTGCCAAAGGCGATCGCCTGATCGGTCAGCGACAGCGCGTCGCGCATGGAGCCGCGCGCCGCGCGGGCCAGCACCCGCAGCGCGGGCAGCTCGGCCGGCACGTTCTCGGCCTGCAACACCTGGCCCAGGTGCTCCAGCACGGTTTCGGGCGCCATGGGCCGCAGGTTGAACTGCAAACAGCGCGACAGCACCGTGGGTGGCACCTTTTGCGGGTCGGTGGTGGCCAGCACGAATTTCAGGTACTCGGGCGGCTCCTCCAGCGTCTTCAGCATCGCGTTGAACGCGGTGTTGGAGAGCATGTGGACTTCGTCGATCATGAAGACCTTGAAGCGGCCCTGCACCGGCTTGTAGACCGCTTGCTCCAGCAGCGCGGCAATCTCGTCCACGCCCCGGTTGGAGGCCGCGTCCAGCTCGGTGTAATCAACAAAACGGCCGCTGTCGATGTCGGTGCAGGCCGGGCACACGCCGCAGGGGCTGGCAGTCACGCCGCCCTGCCCGTCGGTGCCCTGGCAGTTCAGCGACTTGGCCAGGATGCGCGACACGGTGGTCTTGCCCACGCCGCGGGTGCCGGTGAACAAATAGGCATGGTGCAGCCGCTGCTGTGTCAGCGCGTTCGACAAGGCCTGCACCACGTGCTGCTGCCCCACCAGCGCCGAGAAGGTCTTGGGGCGGTATTTGCGGGCCAGCACGAGGTAGGACATGGGCGGATTCTACGGGTCGCCCAGGCAGCCTTTGCTCGCAGCGGGCGACAGTGCGGTCGACTACAATCGATCCCGACGGGCCTTCCCGCATGGTGAAGCGGCCAACCGGGTCAGGTGGGGAACCAAGCAGCCCTAACTGTGAAGCCAGTGCCGGGGTCAAGGCTCGTCACCTTTTTTCTTTGGGCGCCTCGCGACATGCAGGCGCCCAAGTTGTTTACAACGCCATCTCCAGCGCGGGAAAACGCACCGTCACCCGGCTCGGCAGCCTGACCATCGCGGCCGCAAAAAACGGGTGCAGCAACCACCCGGCCAGCCAGGCCTGCAAGGCCGGCAGCGGCAGTTGGGCAAACCAGGCCGGTTCGACCGCGGAAAACTGACGCACAAACGGAAAAATGGCGATGTCGCTGGCACAGGGCACCACGCCCCCCAACTGGCCACAGCGCTCAAGAACGGCATTCAGCGGCTTCAGCAGCACCTCGACGGCCTGGTCGCGGTGGAACGCGCCCTCCCCTTGCACAAAACGCTCGGGGTATTTGTACCGGTCCAAATGGGTTTTGAAGGCCCCATCACAAAGCGCCAGCAGCTCCCCCTGGCCCTCCCCTTGCGACCGCGCCCACCAGCCGTCCAGATCCCGCTCTGCCAGGGCCCAACGCATGATGTCCAGGCTTTGGTCCAGCACCTGGCCCGAAGGCAGGCGCAGCACCGGCACCGTGCCCTTGGGCGACAGCGCCAGCATCTCGGCCGGCTTGTCGCGCAACACGATCTCGTGGGCGTCGAAAGCCACACCGGCCACCAGCAAGGCCATCCGCGCCCGCATGGCATAGGGGCAGCGCCGGTAGGTGTAGAGCAGGGGCAGGTCTGGGCGGGTCATGGCAGGTTTTTGCGCCCTACCCCGGCGGGGGCGGCGCGTTGGCACGATACTCCATCGCCTGACGCCTACCCCACACCCCCATGCCCGAAATCACCTTCCATCTGCCTGCCATGCGCACCCAGGACGACGCCGACGCGGTGATGTTCGAGCTGCAAGACCTGCCCTGCGTGAACCAGGCCGACGTGGACCTGGCCAAACAACAGGCCTGGGTCAGCCACAGCCCGATGATCGCGCCGGAAGACATCGCCGCCGCCCTGGCAGAGGCCGGTTACCCGGCCACCCCGCTCCACCCATGAGCCCACCTTCCCCCTCAGACCTCATGACCACCGACACCCCCGCGACCGAACAAAGCGACCGCCTGTGGTGCGACGGCCCCTGGACCGCCCGCATCATCAAAAACGAGGACGACGACGGCTGGGCCGTGGCCATGCACCTGGAGGGCCAGTCCGAGCCGGCCCTGGTCGGGCCCTGGACCATGGGCCGCGACAAGAAAAACCCCAAGCCGCTGGACAGTGCGGCCTTCCGCACGCTGGTGAAAACCGCCAAGGAAGTCATCCGCCGCTCGGAGCAGCAGCTGCACGCCCAGCTCAACAAAAGCGTGGTGGTGACGCTGGACGGCCAGCCCATCCGGGTGACGCTGACCATCGTGCCCGACGAGGACGGCGCCAGCGCCAGCCTGCGTGCGCTGGACGCCTTCGACGAGACCCTGGCCAGGGTGGCCGTGCCGCCCGGCTTCCGGCTGAACGGCCACAGCGCCCAGGCCTGGGTGAACTCAGGCTACGCCCGACCATGATCGACGGTTTGATCGCCGGTCGCCTGATGGGCGACGCCTCGCGGCGGGTGGACAAGGGCGGCAAGCCCTTCACCGTGGCCCGGGTGCTGGCCCGCAACAACGCCGACGAGGAGTTCATCGTCAACGTCATCGCCTTCAACGACGCGGTCTGCACAGCGCTGCTGGCGCTGTGCGACGGCGAGGGCCTGGCCTTGTCGGGCGCGCTGACGCCCAAAGTCTGGACCGACAAACAAGGCATCGCCCGACCCAGCCTGGACCTGGTGGCCAGCCGGGTGCTGAGCGCCGCCGACGCGGGCCACGACCGCCCCGACTGAGGGCGCCTACCCGGCCACGGGGGGCGCGGCCAACCAACGCAGCGCGCCTTGCGCGGCCTGCACGCCACTGGCAAAGCAGCCGGTGAGCAAATAGCCGCCGGTGGGCGCCTCCCAGTCCAGCATCTCGCCGGCGCAGAACACGCCGGGTAAGGCCTTCAGCATCAAGCCCTCGTCCAGCGCGTCGAAGCGCACGCCGCCGGCGGTGCTGATGGCCTCGTTGATCGGCCTCACCCCCACCAGCCGCAGCGGCACGGCCTTGATGGCCTGGGCCAGCCGCAACGGGTCGTGCATCTCGTCTTTGGACAGCACCTCGTGCAGCAGTGCAGCCTTGATGCCGTCCAGGTGCAGCCGGCTTTTCAAATGGCTGGACAAGGAACGCGAGCCACGCGGGTGGCTGACCTCGGCCAGCACCTGGGCCGGCGTGCGGTCGGGCAGCAGGTCCAGCGTGGGAATGGCCTCGCCGGTGGCGGCGATGCGGTCGCGCAGCAGGCTGGAGGCGGCGTAGACCAGGCTGCCCTCGATGCCGGTGGCGGTGGCCACGAACTCGCCCTTGCGGTGAAAGTGTTCGCCCGAGGGCGCATGGAAGTCCAGCGCCACCGACTTGAAAGGCTGGCCGGCGAAACGCTCGGCGAAATGCGCGGTCCAGCCGGTCTGGCGCGGCGTGGCCACCTCAAAACCGCAGTTGGACGGCTGCAAGGGCGCCACCGCCACACCGCGCGCCTGCAGCCAGGGCAGCCAGGCGCCGTCCGAGCCCAGCCGGGCCCAGCTGCCGCCGCCCAGCGCCAGCACCACCGCGCGGGCCGCCACCTTGTGCTCGCCCTGGGGCGTGGCAAAACACAGGGCGCCGTCGGCGTCCCAGCCGGTCCAGCGGTGGCGCTGGTGGAACACCACACCGGCCGCGCGCAGCCGGTGCAGCCAGGCGCGCAGCAAGGGCGCGGCCTTCATGTCGGTGGGAAACACCCGGCCCGAACTGCCCACAAAGGTGGTCACGCCCAGGGCCACCGCCCAGTCGCGCAAGGCCTGCGGGCCAAAGGCCGTGACCAGCGGCGCCAGCGCTTCGCGGGCCGCGCCGTAGCGGCCCACAAAGTCGGCCAGCGGCTCCGAATGGGTCAGGTTCAGCCCGCCCTTGCCGGCCAGCAGCAGCTTGCGCCCTACCGAGGGCATGGCGTCAAACAGGGCCACCGAGCGGCCGGCCTGGGCCAGCACCTCGGCGGCCATCAGGCCGGCCGGGCCGCCACCGATCACCACCACATCACGCATGGCCGGCTTTCTCGCTGGCCGCATCCAGCACCGACAACCCGCCCTGGCCATTGAGCAGCGCGGCACGCACCGTGGCCTGCGGGTAGAGCGCCTGCACCGCGTCGCGGTAGCGGCGCAGCTGGGCCCACAGCGCGGCATTCTGTTCGGGATGGGCCTCAGACTTGTGGTCCAGCACCCACCACTCGGCGGTGTCGCGCCGGCGCACCAGGCGGTCGATGCGCTGCAGCTGGCCCTGCACCCACAACTCCACCTCGTTGGCCTGCCAGTCCACCACCGAGGCGTCCCAGGCCCAGGCGCCGTCACCATGGCGGATGCGGCGGGCGATGGCCTCGGCCTGCGCGCCCTGCTCGGCGTTCAGACCGAAGGCGCGGGCGGCGGCAGCCACATTCGCCGGTGGCCAGCCAAAGGCCTCGCCTGGCGCAGTGAGCGGCGCCCATTCCAGCAGGCGGTGCACCGCCTGGCCCAGCCGGCTGGCCAGCGTGTCGGCCTCCGGCAGCAACACCGAGGCGCTCATTTGCGGCGCAAAGGTTTCAACAGCAACGGCGGCCAGGGGCAAAACAGACAACACGATCGGGCTTTCAGAAGAGTTTGGAGGTGCGGCCGCGGCGGGCGGAGGAGCGGCGTCCACCGCCTGGGCCTGCGGCCCCAGCCGCTGCCACCAGCTGCCGATGTCGGCGCGGTGGGGTGTGATGGCCGACAGCACCAGCCGGCGGCGGGCCCGGGTCATGGCCACATAAAGGGTGTTCAGCTCCTCGCGGGCCCGGGCCTGCTGCTCGGCCAGCAAGGTGCCCTGCGCGCAGGCCGGTGGCTGGCTCTCGCGGGCCAGAAACACAAAGCGCTGTGGCCACTCGGCCTCGCCCGGCCAGTCGACCAGCAGGCCCATGGTGTCGGCCACGGCCGGCGGGGCGTCGGTGTCGAGCAACAGCACCAGTTCGGCCTCCAGGCCTTTGGCGCCGTGCACGGTGAGCAGGCGCACGGCGTGAGGGTCGGCCCGGCTGGGGGCTTTCAGGCCGCCGGCCTTGAGCGCCCGCACCAGCGCGTAGGGCGTGGCGTAGCGGGCGCCGTCCAGCGCCAGCGTGGCGCCCAGCAAGGCGCGCAAACGGGCCAGCACGCCCTCGCGCAACGGGGCCGGCGCGGCGGCGGCAAAGCGGGCCAGCAGGTCGCCGTCGTGGAAGATCGCGTCGAGTGCGTCGTGCGGCGGCCAGGCGGCCAGCCAGCCCTGCCAGCGCAGCAAACTGGGGCCGACGCGGGCGAGCGCACCGGGCCAGTCGCCGTGGGTGAGCAGCGTGAACCAGGCGGTGGGCGCCTCGGCGGCCCGCTGGCGCAGGGCAATGGCCACCAGGTCGGCGTCGTCCACACCGAAGATGGGCGACTTCAGCGCGCGGGCCAGCGACAAATCGTGCGCCGGTGACACCAGCACGTCCAGCAACGCCACCAGGTCCTGCACCTCGGGGGCGTCGGCCAGGTCGGCTTTTTCCGGTTGCTGGGTGGCAATGCCCAGGGCCCGCAGCTCGGTCTGCATCACCGCCAGCCGGTCACGCTTGCGCGACAAGACCATCACCGCACCGGGCGTGAGCGCCTGCGCCGGGTCGGCCAACTGCTCCGCCAACCAGCCCGCGGCCTGCCGGCATTCCAGCGTGCGCAAGGTGTCTTCGGGTTCTTCGCGCGGCGTGCACAGGCTGTCGCGCCAGACCGGCACCGCGCCGGCGCTCTCCGCCGCTGGCGTGCTGTCGCGCGGCACCTGGGGCAGGCACAGCACCGCGCCCTCGGCCGCCGACTCGGTGGTGTGGGTGCGGAAACCCTCGTAGCCACCCTGCCCCTGCGCCTCGGTCATCACCGCGTTGACGGCCGCCGTCACCGCCGGCGTGTTGCGCCGGGTGTGGTCGCAGCTCAGCCGGTCGCCACCCAGGCCCTCGGCCACGAAAGCCTGAGCGGCGCGGAACACCTGGGGCTCGGCGCGGCGGAAACGGTAGATGCTTTGCTTGGGGTCGCCGACGATGAAGACGCTGGGCGCCCCGCCGCTGGCGCTGCCGGTGCTGCCACCGGCGCCGGCATAGCTGCCCAGCCAGCCCGACAGCGCCTGCCACTGCAGGGGGTTGGTGTCCTGAAACTCGTCAATGAGCAAATGCCGCACCCGCGCGTCCAGCCGCTCCTGCACCCAGCCACTGAGCACCGGGTCGGACAGCATCACCAGCGCGGCCTGCTCAACGTCGTTCATGTCCACCCAGCCGCGCTCGCGCTTGAGTGCCGAGAACTCGGCCACCAGCACCCGGGTCAGCCGGGCCATGCGCTGCTGGTAAAGCCAGGCCTCGTGCTGCTGCTGCGCACCCACGATGGCGAGCACCCCGTCTTGCGCGCTGCGCACCTGGGCGATGCCCACCACCTTGTCGCTGAACTTGCGCGGCGTGCCCTCCGCGGTGAGCAGGGCCGCACAGGCGGCAGCAAAATCACCGGTGCTCAGCGCCTGCTCCAGCTCACTGCCCTTGGCGGCAAAGGTGGGCGCGCTGGCCTGGCCCAGCGCCCGGGCGGCGGCCCACAAGGCCTGCTGCACATCGGGCTCGGCGAAGCGGTCGACCGGGTCTTCCAGCCCGGCGAACGCCGGGTAGACCACACCGAACAAGGCCACCGAATCGGCCACCACCCCTTGCCGGTCGGCCAGCGTGAACTCGACCCGCTTGGCCAGCGCGGCGGCCAGCGCCTTATGGGTTTGCGAGCGGCCATGCACCGCCACCACCGCATGAAAATCGGCCCGCTCCGCGGCCAGCGTGTCGCCACCGGCCAGCGCCCGGTGAAAGCGCCGCCACACCAGCGCCACCGCCGGGCTGTCGTCTTCCAGCAGCTGGTAGTTGGCGGGCAAGCCCAGGTCGTTCAGCACCGCCAGCGGGGCACAGCGCAGCAAGGCGGCAAACCAGCTGTGGAAGGTGCGCACCTGCACCGGCCGGCCCTGGTCCAGCACCGTCTGGTACAGGTTGCGCAACAAGGCCACCAACTCGGAGGCTGGCCGCGGGTCGGTCTGGCTGGAAATGCCGCGTGCCGCCAGTTCGCGCAGCAGCGTGGCGTCGTCGGCCAGCGCGAACTGGCCCAGCCACTCGTGCAGCCGCTGGCGCATCTCGCCGGCGGCCTTTTTGGTGAAGGTGATGGCCAAGATTTCGTGCGGCGGGCAGCCATCCAGCAGGGCGCGCAGGATGCGCGATACCAGCATCCAGGTTTTGCCCGCACCGGCACAGGCCTCCACCGCGACGCTGCGCCGCGGGTCGCAGGCCACCGCGTAAAAGGCCTCGCGCGAGACCGGGCGGCCGTTGTGTTCGTAGGCGGGTGAGTGGTTCATGCGGTTGGCATGCTGTCTGGGTTTGGCCGCCGGGCCGCCCCAAGGCCAAACGCGGCCCCCGCGGGGGGCAGCGGGCACAGGCACTGGCCGAGCGTGGGGGCGATGTTTCTCACCAGAAATCCTTGCGGCACAGGCCACGGGCCTTGCAATGGTCACAGTCGGTACCGTCGCCCAGCGCGGGCAATGGCACGCCGTCGGCAATGCGGGACAGGTCGTCGACGATGCCCTGCACCAGCGCGTCGCGCACGTCGACGATGGCGGGCTGCTCAAAGGTTTTGGTGCCTTCGCGTTCACCCACGCTCACATAAGCGGCGCTCAGGGCGTCGTCGGGCAGCAGCGCGGCGTAAAAGGCCAGCTGGGTGTCTTCCAGCGGCCGCTTCAGGCGCTGGCGGGTGACGCTCTGGCTTTCGGTCTTGTAGTCCAGCACCCAGGCTCGACCCTGGTCATCGCGGTCCAGCCGGTCCAGCCGGCCGGCCAGGCGCAGCGTGCCCAGCGGCTGCTCGCACCAGCGTTCGGCATCCGCAAAACGCAGGCCCTTGGCCTCGTGGCCGCTCAGCCAGTTGAGGTAGCCCTCGCGCAGGCCAGGCCAGGCGGCGCTGAAGGGCAAAAACTCGTCCTGTGGCAAGGCCAGCTGGGTGGTGGCGGCCTGGGCTGCGGCATCGGCCATCGCCCGGCGCACGGCGCGGTCGGTGCTGGGGCTGGCGACCAAGGCCTCATGGAACTGGCCCAGCGCGGCGTGCAGCCAGAGGCCGAAATCGCGTTTGTCGATGTCCTGGTCGATCTCGTCGGCCGGCTGCAGGCGCAGCTGGCGCAGCGCAAAAAAGCGGTAGGGGCAGCGCCGCAGGTCGTCGTAGGCGGTGGCCGACAGCGGGTTCACCGGCAGGGCCGCACCCACGGGCTGCGGCCGCGGGCTGGGTACGGGCGTGATGGCCCGCTGCGCGCGTGGGTCGGCGCGCCACACCAGGCCCTCGCCGGCCTGCTGGCGCTGCAGCAGCAGGCGTTGGACCCAGGGGCTGGGCAGCACCGGTTCGCCACCGTCGTCGCTTTCGCGCCAGAGCAGGTCGACCTGGGGGGTGCACAGCGCGTGCTGCCAGGCGGCCTGCTGGGCGGCGGCCAGCGCCTCGCGCGACGGCAGGCCCAGGGCCCGCCGCTGGGCGGTGCTCCATGGGCCGGGTGGCTCGGGCGAGGGGCTGAGGCGAACCTCGTCGCAGCCCGGCAGCACCGCGGCGGCGAAAGGCCGGCCCAGCATCTGGCTCAGCGGCAGGATGACCACCTGGGCTTGGTCGGGCGGCGCCGGCACGTAGCTGGCGGCCTCCAGCACCGTGTCGACCCAGGCGCTGAAATCGGCCAGGCTCAGGCGGCGTGCGGGCCGGTCGCCGGCCGACAAGCCCTGGGCCAGCGCCTGGCGGGCGGGCGGTGGCAGGTGCAAGGCGTTCAGCACCGCCTCGCCGGCGGCGTCCGTCACCAGCGCATCCCATTGGCCGGCACCCTGCAGCAGGGCCTGCAGGCTGTCCAGCCAGGCCGGCAGCGGCCGGCTGGCCTGCAAGGGTGCGCGTTGGGCGCTGGCCCATGCCAGCAGCTCGGCCGCCGCGGCCGGTGCCTGGGGCGGCAGCGTCACCGCGCTCCAGTCGCGCACACCGGAGCGGCGCAGCGCCTGCTCCAGGGCCTGCAAGGCCACCGGGTCCACGGCGGGGGCGTTCTTCAGCCAGTCCAGCACCGCGTCGGTGCTGGCATGCCAGGCGCAGGCCCGCAAGGCGCCCATCAGCTGGGCGGCGGCACGGGTGGTGGACAGTTTCCAGCCGGTCTCGTCGCGCAAAGCCACGGCCTGGGTGGCCAGCAGGGCCCGGATGCGCCGGGTGAGGACCCGGTCGGTGGCGACCAGGGCCACCGGTGCACGACCGGCCTGCAGGTGGCGCAGCACGCAGGCGGCGGCGCGCAAAGCCTCGTCTTCGCTGTCGCTGGCCGGCTGCAGTTGCACCGCATCGTTCGGCAATGGGGCCTCGGTGGCCAGCGCCAGCGTCACCGCTTTTGGCCAGAAGCGCTCGGCGAGCGCCTGGGCCAGCGGGTCGGCGGCAAAGCCCCGCACAAAGGCCACACAGTCCCAGGCCGCTGCAGTCTCGGTGCTGAACAAGCGGTCGGTCGGGTGGGTGCTGGCCAGGGCCCATTCCAGCGCCAGCCGGGCCACCACCAGTTCGAGCGCCATGGTTGACGGGTCCAGGCCCAAGGCCAGCTGAGGCCTCACCTGATTGGCCCAGGCTGGCCGCGCCCCCGGTGCCACCGCGGCCACCACCGCGGCCAGTTGCTGGGCGGCCTCGACGAGCCGGCCCCCAAGCAGGTCGCGCTGGCTGGCCAGGCCGGCGCGGTCCAGCAGCGACTGGGCGGTGAGCAGGTCGCGGCCGGCGTCAAAACACAGGTCGTCATGGGACGGCGGCTCGTCACCCAAGCTGCGGGCCCAGCTCTGGGTGGTCTCGAAGCGGGGCAGAAAGGCCAGCCCGTTCGCGCCGTCCTGGGCCTGGTGGCGCAGCCACTGCCGGCGCGCCTCGGGCACGGCCTGGGCATAGGGCAGCAGCACCAGGGTGCGCGACGGGTGGGCTTGGCGTTCGGCCATGGCGGCCGCCAGGCGCGCCATCAAGCCATGGTCGGGCGCCACCCAGGCCTGGGTGACCGGGTGCTCGTCGAGCCAAAGGGGGGAATGGGTTTTGGCTATCCCCGCCATAGCGTCCAGCGCAGGGCGGGGGGGGTTGGTTTCTGTCACAATCCCGCCACTTTAGCTGTATCTCACCCAGTGCAAAGGAGCATCATGGCCAGCGACCTCATCAAACACATTTCCGACGCCAGTTTCGAGGCCGACGTGCTCCAGTGCGCCCAACCGGTGCTGGTGGACTACTGGGCCGAATGGTGCGGCCCCTGCAAAATGATTGCCCCCATCCTCGATGAAGTGGCCACCGGCTACGAGGGCAAGCTGCAGATCGCCAAGATGAACGTGGACGAAAACCGCGACATCCCGGCCAAGTTCGGCATCCGTGGCATCCCCACGCTGATGATTTTCAAGAACGGTGAACTGGCTGCGACCAAGGTCGGCGCCATGAGCAAAACCCAACTCACCGCCTTCATCGACCAGCAACTCGCCTGAGTGCTTTGCCCTGTGTGCCGCCCGGTGCGGCGCACAGGCGGTTTCCTGTCATAATCATTCCATTCAACTGGCCCAAAAGACGGCCTGTTCGAATCTTCGGCCTGCCCTGCGGCCAACGCCTGCAGGCCACCCTCCCCCGAATTTTTCGTTGAACTCCGCAAGGAGTATTCCCATGCACTTAAACGAACTCAAGGCACTGCACGTGTCTGAAGTCCTCAAGCAGGCCGAGGCGCTTGAGATTGAAAACACCGGCCGGATGCGCAAGCAGGAGCTGATGTTCGCCATCATCAAGAAGCGTGCACGTGCCGGCGAGCAGGTGTTTGCCGACGGTGTGCTCGAAATCCTGCCCGACGGCTTTGGCTTTCTGCGCAGCCCCGACACCAGCTACACCGCCAGCACCGACGACATCTACATCAGCCCCAGCCAGGTGCGTCGCTTCAACCTGCACACCGGCGACATGATCGAAGGCGAGGTGCGCACGCCCAAGGACGGCGAGCGCTACTTTGCGCTGACCAAGCTCGACAAGGTCAATGACGGCCTGCCCGAGGACAACAAGCACAAGGTGATGTTCGAAAACCTCACGCCGCTGTTTCCGCGCGAACAGATGAAGCTGGAGCGCGACATCAAGGGTGAAGAAAACATCACCGGCCGCGTGATCGACATCATTGCCCCCATCGGCCGTGGCCAGCGTGCCTTGATCGTGGCCCAGCCCAAGAGCGGCAAGACGGTGATGATGCAGCACATCGCCCACGCCATCACCGCCAACTACCCCGACGTGCACCTGATGGTGCTGCTGGTGGACGAGCGGCCGGAAGAAGTGACCGAAATGCAGCGCACCGTGCGCGGCGAAGTCATTGCATCGACCTTTGACGAGCCCGCCGCCCGCCACGTGCACGTGGCCGAGATGGTGATTGAGCGCGCCAAGCGCCTGGTCGAGTTGAAAAAAGACGTGGTGATCCTGCTGGACTCCATCACCCGCCTGGCCCGCGCCTACAACAACGTGGTGCCCTCGTCGGGCAAGGTGCTGACCGGTGGCGTGGACGCCAACGCGCTGCAACGCCCCAAGCGCTTCTTCGGCGCCGCCCGCAAGGTCGAAGAAGGCGGTTCGCTGACCATCATCGCCACCGCGCTGGTCGACACCGGCAGCCGCATGGACGAGGTGATTTTTGAAGAATTCAAGGGCACCGGCAATTCCGAAGTGCACCTGGAACGCCGCCTCTACGAAAAACGCGTGTTCCCAGCCATCAACCTGAACCGCAGCGGCACCCGGCGCGAAGAGCTGTTGCTGTCGCCCGAGATCCTGCAGAAGACCCGCATCCTGCGCCAGTTCATGTACAACATGGACGAGATCGAGTCCATGGAGCTGATGCTGAAAAACATGAAGGCCACCAAGACCAATGTCGACTTCTTCGACATGATGCGTCGCGGGGGCTGAACTGGCCCCCACGCTTGTCGCTTCGCATACTGCGCTGCCCCCCGAGGGGGTGCGTTTCGCCTTGGGGCGGCCCGGCAGCGAAACAAGCCCCCACGGGCGCTCACTGCGTGCAGCGCCCCGCCCCCCGAGGGGGCCGTGCCTTGCTTCGGGCGGCCCGGCGCGGCGGATTCTCGTCCCGTCTTCATGCAGTTGCTCAGGGAATTTTGGCTATAATCGAAGGCTTTCCTGCGGAAAGTAGGCCAGACTGGCTGGCCCGGCTACCGCAACTGACTCAAGGAAGATCATGAAAGACGGCATTCACCCCAATTACCGCGACGTTTGTTTCTTGGACCTGTCCAACAACTTCAAGTTCGTCACCCGTTCCTGCGTGAACGCCAAGGAAATGATCAAGCTGGACGACGGCCGCGAGCTGCCGCTGTACAAGCTGGACACCTCGAGCGAATCGCACCCGTTCTACACCGGCACCCAAAAGTCGGTGGACAACATGGGCGGCCGCGTGGAGCGTTTCCGCAACCGCTTCGGCAAGACGGCTGCAAAATAAGCGCTGTTTTTCGGTATAAAGGGCAGCACGGTTCGCCGTGCTGCCCTTTTCATTTTGTGGTCTTCCATGCCCTTTAGTCCGACGCCGGGACCCCTCGCCCGCCGCCCTGCTGACGCCCACGGCACCGCCGTGCACCGCCTGCCGTGAACCAGCCCACCCCTGCCATCGTTGCGCAGAATGCGGTGCGCCGCCTGCCCCGCCTGGCCCTGTGGCTGGTCTGCCTGGCCTATGTGCTGCCCGGCTTCATCGGCCGGCAACCGTGGAAAAACGTCGACATGGCCTCGTTCGGCACCATGGCCAGCCTGGCCGCGGGCCAGACCGACTGGCTGCATCCGCTGCTGGTGGGCCAGCCCGGGCCCTTTGACGCCCTGCTGCCCTACTGGCTGGGGGCCTGGGCCATCCAGCTGCTGCCCTGGCTGGAGCCCTCGCTGGCCGCCCGGGTGCCTTTTGTGGCGCTGCTGGCCCTGACCCTGGCCGCCGCCTGGTACGGCACCTACTCGCTGGCCCGCGGCCCGCAAGCCCAGCCGGTGGCCTTTGCCTTCGGCGGCGAGGCCAGACCGGCCGACTATGCCCGGGCCATGGCCGACGGCAGTCTGCTGGCGCTGATCGCCTGCCTGGGCCTGGCCCAGCTGTCGCACGAAACCTCGCCGGCCGCCGCCCAGCTGGCCTTTGCCGCGCTGGCTTTTTACTCGGTGGCGGCCATGCCCTTCCGGCGCGCCCTGCCGCTGGTGGGGGTGGCGGTGGGCCTGCTGGGCCTGGCCCTGAGCGGCGCGCCCACGGTGGCGGTGCTGCTGGGGGTGGGCAGTGCCCTGATCGGCCTCAAAGCCGGCCTGGCCGACGACCCCGCCCACACCCGGCGCTGGGCGGCCTGGCTGCTGGCACTGGCGGTGCTGGCGGCGGTGCTGGCCAGCACGCTGGACCTGTGGCGCTGGCGCATGGTGCCGCCCGACAACCTGGGCCGCTGGACCGAATGGCGCAGCCTGGGCCGTTTGCTGCTGTGGTTCACCTGGCCGGCCTGGCCGCTGGTGTTGTGGACCCTGTGGCGCTGGCGCCACAGGCTGTTGGACCGGCATGTGGCGGTGCCGCTGTGGTTCACCGCGGTGCCGGTGGGCGCCACCCTCACCACCTACTCCGGTGACCGTTCGCTGCTGCTGGCCCTGCCCGCCATGGCCGCGCTGGCCGCCTTTGCCCTGCCCACGCTGCGCCGCACCGTGGCCGCACTGATCGACTGGTTCACGCTGCTGTTCTTCACCGGCTGCGCCATCGTGGTTTGGGTGGTGTGGATCTCCACCCAGACCGGCGTGCCCGCCCAGCCGGCCGCCAACCTGGCCCGCCTGGTGCCCGGTTTCACACCCAGCTTCTCTGGCCTGGCTTTTGCACTGGCACTGCTGGCCACCGCAGCCTGGGCCTGGCTGGTGGCCTGGCGGGTAGGCCGGCACCGCAAGGCCATCTGGACCAGCCTGGTGCTGCCCTCGGGCGGCGCAGTGCTGGGCTGGGTGCTGGTGATGACGCTGTGGCTCAAGCCCTTGGACTTTGCCCGCAGCTACATGGTGTTGTCGCGCAACGTCTCGGCCCGGGTGCCAGCTGGCCAATGTGTGGAGGCCTACGGGCTGGACGCCGGCCAGACCGCCGCCCTCTCCTACCACGCCAGGCTGCGCCTGACCCCGGCCCAGCGCGAGGCCCGCTGCGGCTGGCTGATCGTCGACAACGACGCCCAGGCGGGTTTGCCACGCGACGTCGACATGCAGCACTGGGTGCTGGCAGCCGTCCTGCGCCGCCCCTCGGACCGCAGCGACGACGTGCTTTTGTACCGACGCCTCGGCCCCTGATGCAGGCCCTGAACCGCATCGCACGGCACGGCGGCTCGGTGCTGCTGGGGCAACTGGCCGTGATCGCCTTTGGCATCACCGACACCGTGGTGGCCGGCCGCCACAGCGCCGGTGCGCTGGCCGCGCTGTCGGTCGGCTCGGCCATTTACATCAGTGTGTTTGTGGGCCTGATCGGCGTGCTGCAGGCCACGCTGCCGGTGTGGGCCGAGATGGCCGGGGCCAAACGCTGGCCGGCGCTGGGCCACTCGGTGCGCCAGTCGCTGTGGCTGGCGGCGCTGTGTGCGCTGCTGGGCACGACGGTGTTGCTGACACCCCAGTCCTTGCTGCACCTGGCCGATGTGCCAGTGGCCCTGCAAGGCGACGTCGCGGCCTACCTGGCGGTGCTGTCGGTGTCGCTGTGGCCGGCGCTGATGTTTCGCCTGTACAGCTCGCTCAACCAGGCCTTTGGCAAGCCCTTGCTGGTGACCTGGCTGCAGCTGGGTGCGCTGGCACTGAAGGTGCCGCTGTCGGCCTGGTTTGCGTTCGGTGGCGCCGGCCTGGCGGCACACGGCGTGGTGGGCTGCGCCTGGGCCACGCTGGTGGTCACGCTGGGCATGGTGGCGGTGGCCGCCGGGTTGCTGTACCGCCACGCGCTGTACCGGCCCTTGACGCTGTGGCGCCGGCCCACCTGGCCCGACTGGCCGCTGCTCGGTGGTCTGGCCCGGCTGGGCGTTCCCGGCGGTCTGGCCATTCTGGTGGAGGTGACCTCGTTCACCTTCATGGCCATCTTCATCGCCAAGCTTGGCGCGGTGGCCGCGGCCAGCCACCAGATTGCCGCCAGCCTGGCCTCCACGCTTTACATGGTGCCCTTGTCGCTGGGCATTGCCACCAGTGCCGAAGTCAGCCGCTGTCGCGGTGCCGGCCAGCCGGCCAAGGCCAGGGCCGCCATGCGGGCCGGTTTTCTGCTGATGGCCGGCCTGGCACTGAGCCTGGCCGCGGTGCTGACCCTGGCCAGCGGCCCACTGGCCAGCCTCTATGCACGCAGCCCGGAGGTGGTGGCCTCGGCCGCGCTGCTGCTGCCCTGGGTGGGCCTGTACCACCTGGCCGACGCGGTGCAGGCGCTGTGCGTGTTTGTGCTGCGCTGCTACCGGGTCACGGTGCGGCCGTTGCTGCTGTACGGCCTGTTGCTGTGGGGCCTGGGCCTCACCGGGGGGTATGTGCTGGTCTACCGGGGCTGGCCCGGGCAAGCACCCTGGGCCTCGCCGGTGGGCTTCTGGGTCACCAGCAGCGGCGCGCTGGCCTTGACCGCGCTGGCCTTTGTGGCCTTGCTGTGGCACACGGTGCGCCGCAGCGGCGACTGAGGTCCGTCAGGCCTGGGTTCTTATGCGGCTGGCCGGCAGCAGCAGCGCAAAGGTCGAACCCTGGCCCAGCGTGCTGGCGATGCGCAACTCGCCGCCATGGCGCTGCACCACATGCTTGACGATGGCCAGGCCCAGGCCGGTGCCACCGGTTTCGCGCGAGCGGCTGCGGTCCACCCGGTAGAAGCGCTCGGTCAGCCGGGGCAGGTGCTCGGGGGCAATACCCGGCCCGCTGTCCACCACGCTGAACTCGCCACGGCCGTCGGCCAGCAGCGCCCAGCGCACCGTGATGCGTCCACCGGCCGGGGTGTAGCGGATGGCGTTGCTCAACAAATTGGACATCGCGCTGAGCAGCTCGGTCGGCATGCCGGCCACGGCCACCTCGGGCCCGGGGTCAAACAGCAGCGCGTGGGGTGGCTTGGCCAGCAAGGCCGACAGCGCCCGGCCGTCGGCCTCGCACTGCACCAGCAGCGGCCGCAGCGGCGCCCAGTCGTTGGGACCGGGCAGCGGGCTGCCCTCCAGGCGAGACAAGGTCAGCAAGTCGTTCACCAGGCCCTGCATGCGGTGCGACTGGGCCGCCATCAGACCCAGGTAACGGGCCTGCTCGTCGGCCGCCAATGGCAGGGTTTGCAGGGTTTCGACAAAACCGGCCAGCACCGTCAGCGGGGTGCGGATTTCGTGCGACACATTGGCCACAAAGTCGCGCCGCATGGCCTCGGCCTGCTCCACCGCGGTGACGTCGCGCGACAGCAGCATGGAGCGGCCCTGGCCGTAGGCGTGCAGGTGCACCGCCAGCGTCACCGGCCGGCCGGGCGCGTGCTCGCGGCCCGGGATCAGCACCTCCTGCGCCCGGTTGGCGCGGGCCCAGTAGGCGGCAAAGGCCGGGTCGCGCACCAGGTTGCCGATGAGCTGCATCTGGTCGCGCTCGGCGTCAAAACCGAAGTGGCGGGCCGCCGTCTGGTTGCACCATTCGATGTGGCCCTGGTGGTCCAGCAGCACCACGCCATTGGGCGATGACTGGATGGCGGCCAGCACATCCTGCAGCCTGGCCTGGGCCTCCTGGCCAGCGGTGTCGCGCTGGCGCAGCAAACGCCGGGCGCGGTTGCCGGCCTCGCCCCACAGCCCGCTGGGCATGTGCATGTCGGACAGTCGGTCGTGCCGCAGGGCAGACAGCAGTTTCATGGCCCGCCAGCCGTCCAGCGCCAGCCACAGCAGGCCGCCGGCGGCCATGCCAGCCATGCCGGCCCACCACAGCGGCACCAGGAAATGACCCAGCGCCCCGCCCAGGCCCAAGGCGAGGGCGAAGCTGGCAACACGAACCCACACAGGGATCAGGCCTGGTGGCCGGCCGGTGCCACCTGGGGCTGGGCCGTGACGCGGTAACCGGCGCCACGCACGGTCTCCAGCATCACCGCCGCCGCGCCCAAGGCCTCGCGCAGCCGCTTGACATGCACGTCGACCGTGCGCTCCTCGATGAACACATGGTCGCCCCAGACCTTGTCGAGCAACTGGGCCCGGCTGTGCACCCGCTCGGAATGCTTCATCAAATAGTGCAGCAGCTTGAACTCGGTCGGGCCGACCTTGAGCAGCTGGCCCTGGAAGCTGACCCGGTAGGTGGCACCGTCCAGCACCAGCTCGCCAATGGTCACGCTGTCGTTGACCTGCTCGGGCGCGCGGCGGCGCAGCACGGCGCGGATGCGGGCCAGCAGCTCCTGGGTGGAAAAGGGCTTGGTGATGTAGTCGTCGGCGCCAGCGTCCAGGCCGGCCACCTTGTCGGGCTCGTCGCCGCGGGCGGTGAGCATCAGGATGGGCACGGCCTTGGTGCGGGCGTCGGCCCGCCATTTGCGGGCCAGCGACACGCCGCTCTGGCCGGGCAGCATCCAGTCAAGCAGGATGGCGTCGGGCAGCACCGCGTCCAGCTCGCGCTGGGCGGCGTCACCGTCTTCGGCCCAGATGGGCTGGAAACCGTTGTGGCGCAAATTCACCGCCACCAGTTCGGCGATGGCGGGTTCGTCTTCAACAATCAGGACGCGAGGCTGGTGCTTCATAGGTTGTGGGCATGGTGGTTTCGCCGCCGGGCCGCTCCCAAGGCGAAACGCGCCCCCTCGGGGGGCAGCGCAGCACACGGAGTGACAAGCGTGGGGGCCATGTCTGTCATTTCACCGCCGACTCGATGCGTTCCATCGAGACATGGCGCACATCCTCGCCCTTGACGATGTAGATGATGAACTCGGCGATGTTCTTCGCATGGTCACCGATGCGTTCGATGGCCTTGGCCAGGAACAGCAGGTCCAGGCTGGGCGAGATGGTGCGAGGGTCTTCCATCATGTAGGTGATGAGCTTGCGCACAAAGCCGTCGAACTCCTTGTCGATCAGGTCGTCGTCCTTCAGGATGGTCACCGCCGCCTGCACGTCGAGCCGGGCAAAAGCGTCGAGCGCCTTGCGCAGCAGGCCGGAGGCCAGGTCGGCCGCCACCCGCAGGTCGCTGGACGGCAGCGCGCGGGCCGAGCCGCTGTGGATGATGGAACGCACCATGCGGGCGATCTTCTCGGCCTCGTCACCGACCCGCTCCAGGTTGGCGGTGGTCTTGGAGATGGCGATCAGCAGCCGCAGGTCGCGGGCGGTGGGCTGGCGGCGGGCAATGATGCTGGACAGCTCGCGGTCGATCTCGACCTCCATCGCATTGACGCGGGGCTCGGCGTCGGAAACCTGTTGCGCGGCCTCCAGGCTGAACTGCGACAGCGCATAGATCGCCTGGCGGATCTGCGACTCGACGAGGCCGCCGAGCTCCATCACGCGGGCGGACACGCCATTGAGTTCGCTGTCGAACTGGGTGGAGAGGTGTTTGTCGGGCATGGTCGGTTCCTGTGGGGGCTCAGCCGAAGCGTCCGGTGATGTAGTCTTCGGTTTCCTTGCGGGTGGGCTTGAAGAACATCTGCTCGGTGGCACCGAACTCCACCAGATCGCCCAGGTACATGTAAGCGGTGTAGTCGCTGCAGCGGGCGGCCTGCTGCATGTTGTGGGTCACGATGACCACGGTGTAGTCGTTCTTCAGCTCGGCAATCAGCTCTTCGATCTTGGCGGTGGAAATCGGGTCCAGCGCCGAGCAGGGCTCGTCGAGCAACAACACCTCGGGCTTGATGGCGATGCCGCGCGCGATGCACAAGCGCTGCTGCTGGCCGCCCGACAGGCCGGAGCCACTCTGGCTGAGCTTGTCTTTGACCTCGGTCCACAGCGCGGCCTTGCGCAGCGCCCACTCCACCCGGTCGTCCATGTCGGCGCTGTTGAGATTTTCGAACAGCTTCACGCCAAAGGCCACGTTGTCGTAAATCGACATCGGGAACGGTGTGGGCTTCTGGAACACCATGCCGACCTTGGCGCGCAGCAGCGCCACGTCCTGCTTGGAGGTCAGCAGGTTCTCGCCGTCCAGCATCACCTCGCCCACCGCGCGCTGCTCGGGGTAGAGCTCGAACATGCGGTTGAAGATGCGCAGCAGCGTGGACTTGCCACAGCCCGACGGGCCGATGAAGGCGGTGACCTTCTTCTCCGGAATTTCCAGGTTGATGCCTTTGAGCGCGTGGAACTTGCCGTAGTAGAAGTCCAGGTTCTTGACCGAGAGCTTGGACGGCAGGGTGCGGGTGGTGATGGTGGTGTCCATGGGAATGAGGGGTTGGGTTCGGCGCAGGCCTGAATCAGGATTTGCTGCGGGTCAAAACCCGGGCCAGGATGTTCAGTCCCAGCACGGCGACGGTGATCAGAAACACCCCAGCCCAGGCCAGCGACTGCCAGTTCTCGTAGGGGCTGAGCGCAAACTTGAAGATGGTCACCGGCAGGCTGGCCATGGGCTCGGTGAGCTTGGAGGTCCAGAACTGGTTGCTCAATGCGGTGAACAGCAGCGGCGCGGTTTCGCCGGCGATGCGGGCCACCGCCAGCAGCACCCCGGTCACCACACCGGCACGGGCGGCCCGCAGCGTGATGCTGAGAATCACCTTCCACTTGGGCGTGCCCAGGGCGTAGGCGGCCTCGCGCAGGCCCGGTGGCACCAGCTGCAACATGTTCTCGGTGGTGCGTATCACCACCGGGATGACGATCAGCGACAGCGCCACCACCCCGGCCCAACCCGAGAACGAGTTGAAGCGCGACACCACCACCGCGTAGACAAACAGGCCGATCACGATGGACGGCGCCGACAGCAGGATGTCGTTGACAAAGCGGGTGGCATTGGCCAGCCAGCCGGTGGTGTCGTACTCGGCCAAATAGATGCCGGCCATGACGCCGATGGGGGTGCCAACAAAGGTGGCCAGCGACACCATCAGGAAAGAGCCGTAGATGGCGTTGGCCAGGCCGCCTTCATCGTTGGGGGCGGGGGTCATCTGGGTCAGCGTGGCCCAGCTCAGGCCACCCAGGCCCAGGCGCAGGGTTTCCCACAGAATCCAGAACAGCCAGAACAGGCCGAAGGACATGGCCATCAGCGACAGCACCAGCGCAATGCGGTTGGTGCGCTTGCGCCGTGCGTACATCGCCAGGCGCTGCGGGTCCACGATGACGGCGCTCATGCCTTGCTCCCTTCGGCCTTGCGCAGCTGGGCCAGCATCAGCTTGGACAGCACCAGCACCACAAAGGTGATGAAAAACAGCACCAGCCCCAAGTACATCAGCGCGGCCTGGTGCAGGCCGGCGGCGGCTTCGGCGAACTCGTTGGCCAGCGCCGAGGTGATGCTGTTGGCAGCCTGGAACAGGCTCAGCGAGTCGAGCTGGTTGAAGTTGCCGATGACAAAGGTCACCGCCATGGTTTCGCCCAAAGCGCGGCCCAGGCCCAGCATGATGCCGCCCATCACACCGGCCTTCGTGTAGGGCAGCACCACCTTGGAGACCACCTCCCAGGTGGTAGAACCCAGGCCGTAGGCCGATTCCTTCAGCAGCGTGGGCGTGACTTCAAACACGTCGCGCATCACCGCGGCGATGAAGGGAATGATCATGATGGCCAAGATGATGCCGGCCGACAGGATGCCGATGCCCACCGGCGGGCCAGACACCAGCGCACCCAGGTAGGGCAGGCTGCCGAACGCCGCCTGCAGCGGCTGTTGCACATAGGTGGCCAGGATGGGGCCGAACACCAGCAGGCCCCACATGCCGTAGACGATGGACGGCACGGCGGCCAGCAGTTCAATGGCGGTGCCCAGCGGCCGCTTGAGCCAGGCCGGCGACAGCTCGGTGAGGAAGAGCGCGATGCCAAAACTCACCGGCACCGCGATCAGCAGCGCAATCAGCGACGAGGCCAGCGTACCGTAAATCATCACCAGCCCGCCGTACTGGTTCTGCACCGGGTCCCAGACGCTGCTGGTCAGAAAGCCCAGGCCGTAGGCGCTGATGGCCGGCCAGGCGCCCGCCAACAGCGACAACAGGATGCCGATCAGCAAGGCCAGCGTCAGCAGGGCCGCGCCCTTGGCGGCGAAACCGAAAAGCCGGTCCACAAAAGCACCGGTTCTGGGGGTGCGCGCAGGAGGAGGGGTGGTCATGGCCCGGTTTTGGCCCCGTCGCGCGGGGTCCAACGCTGTTTCATTGATCGAAAGTGTAGAAGACATGGGGTGGACCCGGGGCGAGCCGCCTGCGCGGGGGTGGGCTTACTTGAAAGCGACGGGCTTGCCGGCGCCGTCCTTGATCTCGCCCCAGGCCTTTTCGATCGCCGCCTTGACGCTGGCTGGCATGGGCACGTAGTCGAGGTCGTCGGCCATCTTGTCACCGTTCTTGTAGGCCCAGTCAAAGAACTTCAGCGTGGCGGTGGCATCCACCGGCTTGTCCTGCACCTTGTGCATCAGGATGAAGGTGGCGCCGGTCAGCGGCCAGGCGGCCTTGCCGGGCTGGTCGGTCAGGATCTGGTAGAAGCTCTTGGCCCAGTCGGCGCCAGCGGCAGCGGCCTTGAAGGCCGTGTCGTCAGGGCTGACAAAGGCGCCGTCGCGGTTCTGCATCTGCGCGTAGGTCATCTTGTTTTGCTTGACGTAGGCGTACTCCACGTAGCCGATGGCGTTGGGCAGGCGGCCCACAAAAGCGGCCACGCCCTCGTTGCCCTTGCCACCGGCACCGGCTGGCCAGTTGACGGCCGTGCCCTCACCGACCTTGGTCTTCCACTCGGCGTTGACCTTGCTCAGGTAGTTGGTGAAGATGAAGGTGGTGCCGGAACCGTCGGCGCGGCGCACCGGCGAAATCACCGCGTCGGGCAGCGGCAGGCTGGGGTTCAGCGCCTTGATGGCGGCGTCGTTCCAGTGGGTGATCTTGCCCAGATAGATGTCGCCCAGCACCTGGCCGTTGAGCTTGAGCTGGCCCGGGGCAATGCCCTTGATGTTGACCACCGGCACCACGCCGCCGATGACGGTGGGGAACTGCATCTGGCCTTTTTGCGCCAGCACATCGTCTTTTTGCGGCATGTCCGAAGCGCCAAAGGCCACGGTCTTGGAGTCGATCTGCTTGATGCCAGCACCCGAGCCCACCGACTGGTAGTTGATCTTGACGCCAGTGGCCTTGTTGTACTCGGCCGCCCACTTGGCGTACAGCGGCGCCGGGAAGGTGGCGCCGGCACCGGTCACGTCCTGCGCAGCGGCCAGACCAGAAAAAGCCAGGGCAGCCAGACCGGCGGCGGCAAACAAGGGGGTTTTCAGCACAAAAGTCATCGGGCACCTTCAAGGTTGGAGGGAATGCAGCCACTGTAGGTCGGCTTTGTGACATTGACATGACATTCCCAAGACAGCCCGCCCCACCGGTTTCACAACACCGTCACACCGCTGTCACAGCCCCGCCCTAGCCTTCACCCACCTGTTCGCATCTGTTGAAAACCTGCCCGAGGAGACCCCATGACACCCACCACCCCGTTCGCCCTGGCCCGCCGCAGCGCCCTGCTGGTCTCGGTGCTGGCCCTGACCCTGGCCGGCTGTGCCACCCCCACCGCCCCGGTGACGGTGGCTGGCCGCATCGCCGCCGAGCCCAGCCTGAGCACCCTGAACGGCCTGGTCGCCAAAGCCGGCCTGACCGACACCCTGAACGCCGCCGGCCCCTACACCGTGTTCGCCCCCAGCAACGAGGCCTTCAACACCCTGCCCGCCCAGGCGCTGGCCGAGCTGTCGGCCGACCCGGCCAAGCTCAAGGCCGTGCTGGCCTACCACGTGCTGCCGGTGGCGGCACTGGCCAAGGACGTGCAGCCGGGCAACGCCAAAACCCTGAACGGCGCTCCCTTGGTGCTGGCCCGGGCCGGCGACTTTGTCACCGTGGATGAGGCGGTGGTCACCCAGGCCGACCTGGGCGCCAGCAACGGCGTGGTGCAGGTGGTCGACCGGGTGCTGATGCCGCCTGTCAAGCGCTGACCGGCCGCAGGAACCCGGCCTGCGGGCACCGACCCGCAGGCCGGTGCTATGCTGGTTGGCCACTTCCCTCTGACCCATGCACAACGGAACCCGACTGGCCGCCCTCGACCTGGGATCGAACAGTTTTCGCCTCGAAATCGGCCGCTTTGACCACGGCCAGATCCATCGCACCGAGTACCTGAAGGAAACCGTGCGCCAGGGCAACGGCCTGGACGCGCAGCGCAACCTCACCCCCGAAGCCATGCAGCGCGGCTGGGACTGCCTGGCCCGCTTCGGCGAACGCCTGGCCGGCTTCGAGCCCGCCCATGTGCGGGCGGTCGCCACACAGACCCTGCGCGAGGCCCGCAACCGCGACGAATTCCTGAGCCAGGCCCACCGGGTGCTGGGCTTCCCCATCGACGTGATCTCCGGCCACGAAGAGGCCAGGCTGATCTACCAGGGTGTGACCCATCTGCTGCCGCAGTCCGACGAACGCCGGCTGGTGGTGGACATTGGCGGCCGCTCCACCGAGTTCGTGCTGGGCCAGGGGCTGAATGCCCACACCATGGGCTCTTACCGGGTGGGCAGCGTGGCCTGGTCGATGAAGTATTTCCCCGACGGCCAGCTCAACCGCCAGGCCTTCCAGACGGCTGAGATCGCCGCCCAGGCGGTGCTGGACGAAACCCTCAGCACCTACGCCCCAGGCAGCTGGGACACCGCCTACGGCTCCTCCGGCACCGTGGGCGCGGTCGGTGACGCGCTGGCCGCGGCCGGCTGGCCCGAGGGCGAGATCACCCGCGACGGCCTGGCCTGGCTGATGGACAAGCTGCTGCGCGCCCAGCATGTTGACCGGCTGCGGCTGGAGGGCCTGCGCGACGACCGGCGGGCCGTCATCGGTGGTGGCATCAGTGTGCTGCGGGCGGTGTTCGACCTGCTGGGCCTGGAGCGCATGGTGCTGGCCAGCGGCGGCCTGCGGCACGGCGTGCTGTACGACCTGCTGGACCGCGAAGACGGCCAGGTCGACCTGCGCTCGGCCTCGGTGGAACGCCTGGCGCTGAAGTTTTCGGTCGATGCCGCACAAGCCCAGCGGGTGGCCCGGGTGGCCACCGACTTGCTGAGCGCCCTGAGCGAACACAGCAGCAATGCGGCCCTGCACGAAGCGGCGGTGGCACGCCAGCTCGGCTGGGCAGCCCGGCTGCACGAAGTGGGCTTCCAGATCTCGCACAGCGACTACCACAAGCACGGCGCCTACATCCTCGACCATGCCGACGTGGCCGGCTTCGCGCTGCACGAGCTGCATGCCTTGAGCCTGCTGGTGCTGGGCCACCGCGGCAAGCTGCGCAAGCTCGACGCCGACTTCTACGACGAGGCCTTTGCGATGCCCTTGCTGGCCTTGCGCCTGGCGGTGATCCTGTGCCACGCCCGGCGCGACCCCGAGCTCGGCGGCCTGCAGCTGCAACGCCCGCCGCGGGCCGCCCGCGAGGTGCTGCTGCAGCTCTCGCCCGAGTGGGCCCAGGCCTTCCCGCAGTCGGCCCATCTGCTGCGCGAAGAAATGGCGGCCTGGCAGAAAACCCCCTGGGCCCTGCAACTGGCCACCGACCCCGTCACGGCCTGAGCCAGCCGGGGCTTGCCGGCCCGAATTGAAACGGTATAAACTGTTTATACCGTTTCAATCTCACAGGATTTTTCATGGCACGAGCCCCCCAATCCGCCGCCGCGGCCACCCCGGCGAAAGCGCCCGCCAGCCCCAGCGCTGCGGCCAAGCCCGTCAAGCCCACACCGGCAAAGAAAGCCGTGGTCAAGAAGGCCAGCGCCAAACCGGCCAGCGTGAAGAAAGCCCCGGCCAAGAAAGCGGCAGCCACAGCGCCCACCGCTCCGGTGGACAAGGCCGCCAAGCCCAAGAAACCCAAGCTGGTGCGCGACAGCTTCACCATCCCCAAGGCCGAGTACGAGGTGCTGGAAGCACTGAAACACCAGGCGGCGGCGCTGGGCCAGCCAGCCAAAAAGAGCGAGGTGCTGCGGGCCGGCATCCTGGCGCTGGCCCGTTTGTCGGAGGCCGCGCTGCTGGCGGCCCTGGCCCAGGTGCCGGCCATCAAGACCGGGCGGCCGAAAAAGGACTGAGCCCCTGCCCCGCTGGCCCCGGCCTACAGCAGGTCGGGCGTCTGCACCGTCACCAGCACGGTCTGGCCCTGGCCGTCACGCAAGCGGTGGCGCAGCCACCAGACCGCGCCTTTTTTCACCGCGCATTCGGGGTCGGGAAGTTGCAGCAGCCGGGCGATGGTCTGGCCCAGCACCGGCTGGTGGCCCACCACCATCATGGGCACCCGGCCGGTGGGCCACTGCACCAGTTCCAGCAGCTGGTCCACCGTGCCGTCGGGCCGCAGTTCGTCGCGCAGCTTGTACTTGCGGCCCAGCGCCAGCGCAGTTTGTTCGGTGCGGCGGGCCGGGCTGGCCAGCACCCGCACCGCCTCGGGCAGTTGGCGGTCCAGCCAGTTGGCCATGCGGGCTGCCTGCTTCTCGCCACGGGTGGTCAGCGAGCGTTCCAGGTCGTTGCTGCCCTCCACCCACTCCTGGGCTTCGGCATGGCGCCACAAAATCAGGTCCATGGGTCAGCGCTTGGCCGGGGTCAGCACACCATGGCGGGCCATCAAGGCCCGCTGGGCGCTGTGGGCGCTGTGGTCCGGCAGGGCTTGCGCGCGCTGGTAGCGGCCATCAGCCTGCAGGTCCCAGGCGTCGAGCCGGTCATGCAAATAGGGCACCAAGCATTCGTCAATGATGCGCTGCCGCAGCGCCGGGTCGGTCACCGGCCAGGCCAGCTCGATGCGCCGCGTCATGTTGCGGCTCATCCAGTCGGCGCTCGACAAATACAGCTGCTCTTTGTTGCCGGCGCTGAAATAAAACACCCGCGAATGTTCCAGAAAGCGGCCGATCACCGAGCGCACCCGGATGTTGTCGGTCACGCCGGGCACCTGGGCTGGCAGCATGCAGGCGCCGCGCACCACCAGATCGATCTTCACGCCCTGGCGGCCGGCCGCCACCAGCGCCTGGATCAGCGGCTCGTCGGTCAGCGCGTTCATCTTGGCCACGATGCGGGTCGGCTGGCCTTTGGCCGCGGCCTGGCCCACCGCCGTGATGGCGGCGATGAACTGGCCATGCATTTGCGCCGGTGCCAGCCACAGCCGGTTCAGCCTGGGCAAGCGCGACTGGCTGGCCAGGTGGCCGAACACCGCCTCCACATCGCTGGTGAGCAAGGGGTCGGCAGTGAAATAGCTCAGGTCGGTGTAGAGCCGCGCGGTGCGCGGGTTGTAGTTGCCGGTGGACAAATGGGCGTAGCGCTTGAGCTGCTTGCCCTCGCGACGGGTCACCAACAGCATCTTGGCATGGGTTTTCAGGCCCACCACGCCGTACACCACCTGGGCGCCGATGGACTCCAGCATCTCGGCCCAGTTGATGTTGGCCTCTTCGTCGAAGCGGGCCTTCAGCTCAACCACCACCGTGACTTCCTTGCCGCGCCGCACGGCCTCACGCAGCAAATTCATCAGCTCGGAATCGGTGCCGGTGCGGTAAATGGTCTGCTTGATGGCCAGCACCTGCGGGTCGTTCACCGCCTCGCGCAGAAAACCCAGCACCGCGTCAAACGTCTCAAAGGGCTGGTGCACCAGCGCGTCGCGGCGCTGCAGCTGCTCGAAGAATGGCTGGTTGCGCTTGATGGACTTGGGCCAGCTGGCGCGGTAAGGGGGGAACAGCAAGGTGGGGGCGTCCACCAGGTCGATCAGCTGGGTCAGCCGCACCAAATTCACCGGGCCATGGACACGGAACAGCGCCCCCTCGGGCAGGTCGAACTCTTTCAGCAAATAGCCTGCCAGAAACTCCGAACAGCCGGCCGACACCTCCAGCCGCACGGCCTGGCCGTAGTGGCGCATCACCAGGCCTTCGCGCAGCGCGGTGCGCAGGTTTTGCACGTCGTCCTCGTCCACCGCCAGGTCGGAATGGCGGGTCACGCGGAACTGCGAAAACTGGCCCACCACCCGGCCCGGGAACAACTCGGCCAGGTGGGCCCGGATGACGCTGGACAGCGACACAAACACCTGTTTGCCGCCGGCCACCTTGGCCGGCAGCCGGATCACCCGCGGCAGCACCCGCGGCACCTTGACGATGGCGATCTCGTTCTCGCGGCCGAAGGCGTCGCGTCCACCCAGGCGGACGATGAAATTCAGCGACTTGTTGGCCACCTGCGGGAACGGGTGGGCCGGGTCCAGGCCGACCGGAATCAGCAGCGGCTGGACCTCGCGGGCAAAGTACTCCTTGACCCATTTGCGCTGGGCGCCGTTGCGCTCGCCGTGCGACACCAGGCGGATGCCGTTTTTGGCAAAGGTGGGCATCAGCTCGTCGTTGTACAGCGCGTACTGCTGGGCCACCAACGCGTGCGCGGCCTGCGACAAGGCCTCGAAAGAGGCCTGGCTGTACACCCCGCTGCGCATGCCGGACTGCACCGCCGTCAGGTGCGGGGCAGCGCGCACCTCGAAGAACTCGTCCAGGTTGCTCGACACGATGCACAAATAGCGCAGCCGCTCCAGCAGCGGCACCTCGGGCCGGTGGGCCCAGTCCAGCACCCGCTCGTTGAAGGCCAGTATGCTGTGGTCCCGGTCCAGCAAGGCCACCGGCTCCAAGGGTGTCGGCGCCGCGGCGCCGGCTGCGGCGGTCAGTTCGGGCAAAAGAGCGGTCGGAAGCAAGGACATGGCACTCACTGTCGGCGGAAAAGGCGCAGGGGCGCAAGGGGGTTCATGGCATCGTAGGAGGATTCGATGACATTGTTGTGACAGGACACAAAAGCGTCACGGTTTTGTCACGCCGGGGCTGGGCCGGCACCAGGTGGGCGATGAACTGCCGGGTGGCCTCCTGCCAGCTGAACTCCAGCGCCCGGGCCCGCGCCTCGTGCCGCGGCAAGGCCAGCGCGGCCTCGGTGGCGCGCTTCAAATCCTCGTCCATCACCCCACCCCGGCCGCGGCCATGGGGGCCGTTGTGGACCATGCCCAGCACCTCGGTGGGCCCATCCACCGGGTAGGCCGCCACCGGTGTGCCGCTGGCCATGGCCTCCAGCATCACCAGACCAAAGGTCTCGGAGCGGCTGGGAAACACAAACACATCGGCAGCCGCATACACCCGGGCCAGCTGGTCACGCGGCAACACACCCAGCCAGCGGGCCTGCGGATGACGCGCTTTCAGGCTGGCCTCCAGCGGTCCGACGCCGCACACCACTTTCGTGCCCGGCAGGTCCAGCGCCAGAAAGGCCGCGATGTTTTTCTCGTAGGACACCCGGCCCACAAACAGCATCACCGGCCGGGGCAGGTCCTCGGCGCCGGGAAAAGCCTGGGCCTGGCCCTGATAGCCGAACAGCGTGGTGTCCACCCCGTGGGTCCAGCGCCGCAGCTGGCGAAAGCCGCGGGCCTGCAGCATGCCCAGCACCGCCGCGGTGGGCACCATCACGCCCGACGAGGGTTTGTGGAACCAGCGGAACAGCGCATAACCCCAGGAGAGCGGAATCCGCAGCGCGGCGTGCAGGATCTCTGGGAACTTGGTGTGAAAGGCAGTGGTGAAGGCCCAGCCACGGCGCAGGCAATGGCGGCGCGCCGCCCAGCCCAGCGGCCCCTCGGTGGCGATGTGCACCGCATCGGGCTGCGCCTCGTCGAGCCGGCGGGCCATCTCCCGACCGGGCTGCACCGCCAGGTCGATGCCGGCATAACCCGGGCAAGGCCGGGTGCGGAACAGGCCGGGGTGGATGACCGTGACCTCATGGCTGGCCAGGCCCAGCTCCTGCACCAGTTCCACCAGTGTGGTGACCACGCCGTTGACCTGGGGCAACCAGGCGTCGGTGACGAGGGCGATCCTCATGCCACCACCCCCGCCGGTTCGGCCGCATGGCGCGGCGGTGCGCGGTGTTCGAAGGAGCCGGGGTCGGCCCGCCAGTGCACCAGCTCCAGCCGGCCGTCCATGTGCTCGACCAGCGCGGTGCGGCTTTCCACCCAGTCGCCGTCGTTGCAGTACAGGATGCCCTGGATGTCGCGCATCTCGGCGCGGTGGATGTGGCCACAGACCACGCCCTGGTGGCCGCGCGCCCGCGCCTCGTTGGCCACCGCCACCTCGAAGTCGGTGACGTAGTTCAGCGCGGTCTTCACCGACTGCTTCAGGTAGGCCGAAAGCGACCAGTAGGGCAGGCCCAGCCGGGCCCGCAGCGCGTTCAGGTGGCGGTTGAGCTTGAGGGTGAACTCGTACAGGTTGTCGCCCAGGTAGGCGAGCCATTTGGCGCACTGCACCACGCCGTCGAAATGGTCGCCGTGGATGACCCACAGCCGCCGGCCGTCGGCGGTGTGGTGCACCGCCTCGGCCACCACCTCGATGCCACCGAAGCTGTGACCCACAAAGCCGCGGGCGAACTCGTCATGGTTGCCAGGCACATAGGTGATGCGACAGCCCTTGCGGGCCCGGCGCAGCAGCTTTTGCACCACGTCGTTGTGCAGCTGCGGCCAGTGCCAGCGGCGGCGCAGCTGCCAGCCGTCGACGATGTCGCCCACCAGGTAGAGCTGGTCGCTGGGGTGGGCGCGCAGAAAGTCCAGCAGCGCGGCGGCCTGGAAGCCCGGTGTGCCCAGGTGCAGGTCGGAGATGAAGATGGCCCGCAGCCGCTGGGTGGGGGCCTCGTCGTCACCGGTGGGCTCGATGGGGGTGGCCCCGGGTTGCCAAGGTGGCACGGGCTGGCTGGGCGCGGGCCAACGGCGTTTCAGCGCGGCCCGCATCAGGCGCCCAGGAAATGCCGGCGGTAGCGCGGCGGCAGGTCGTGGATGCGCATCATCATCGGCAGGTCGGCCGAGTTGAAGTCCGGGTCCCAGGCGGGCGCGCCCAGCACCTTGGCGCCCAGCCGCAGATAGCCCTTGATCAGCGCCGGCGGCTCCACCGGCAGCGTGCCGTCCAGCTGGTCCACCGGCAGTGGCAGACGCGGCAGCACGTGGTACTCGATGGGCGCCAGATGGGTTTGTTTGACCTGCTGCCAGATGCTGGCTGCGGCATCGCCGCTGACCACACCGTTGTGCAGCATGGGGATGCTGGCGCAGCCAATCATGGTGTCGAGCTGGTTGCGCACCATGAAGCTGGCCAGCGCGCCCCACAGCGCCATGATCACGCCGCCGTGGCGGTGGTCCGGGTGGACGCAGCTGCGGCCCAGTTCCACCATGCGGCTGCGCAGGCTGCGCAAGCGGGTCAGGTCAAACTCGGTGTCGCTGTAGGTGCTGCCGATGCGGCGGGCCTGGGCCGGGGTGAGCACCCGGTAGGTGCCGATCACCTCGCGCGTGGCCTCGTCACGCACCAGCAAGTGCTCGCAGAAATCGTCGAACAGGTCGACGTCGTGGCCGGGTACCGCGGTGTTCAAACGGGCACCCATCTCACCGGCAAAAATCGTGTGGCGCAGGCGCTGCGCCTCGCGCACCTCGTCCAGGTGCTGGGCCCAGGCTACCTGGATGCCGCCGCGCGCCGACGGCGCCACGGCCACACCGGGGCCGCCATCCGGCGCGTCAGGTCGGTGAAGCAACCCCCTTGGCAGCGACGGCGCTGCCGGTGACAACGGGAAGGTGGGGTTGGGCAGTTCTTTCATGGTTTTTCTCCTGATGGCGGGACGCTCAGTGCAATGCGGTGGGGTGGTGCGCAGAAAAAAGCCCCGGACAGCGGGGCTTGGCGCACACACGGTGGGTTCATGGCCGGACCGGCCGGCGCCCCCACACACGGTCGGCCACCCGCCCGGCGCACGGCCGGGGACAACAGGGGGGTCGGTGTGAGGTGTGTCATGGACCAAGCCATGGTGCCCAGCCTCCATGACAGGCCTGTGGCACGCCCATGGCAAAACCGTGACATGGCCGCCGCCACGCGGCCAGAGGGGTGCGAGAGGAGGTGTCAGCGGCCGCGCAGCCGCAGCGCCAGCCACAGCAGGCAGGCACAGGCCAGCCCCAGCAGCGCCGACGACACCCACAGCGCCCCACCGCCCAGACGCTCGACCAGCAGCGCAAACAGCACCGGCGAGGCCGCCTGCGCCAGCCGCGACGGCGCGTTGAGCCAGCCCTGGCGCTGGCCATAGCCGGCGGCGCCGAACAGCGCCAGCGGCAAGGTGCCCACCGCCACCGTCAGCAGGCCGTTGCCGGCGCCATGCAGCACCGCGAACAGCCAGGCCGGTGCGCCCCAGCCCAGCAGCAACCAGGCCGCCAGCGGGTGCAGGGTGGTGGCCAGCGTGGCCGACACCAGCGGGTGAATGCGCCCCAGCAGGCCCAGCTCCAGCGCCCGGGCCAGCACCTGGGCCGGCCCCACCCAGACCCCGGCCGCCACCGCCGCGGCCAACGGCACACCGCTGGCCTGCAACAAACCGGGCAGGTGCGCCGCCATCGCGGTGGAGACACACCAGCCGGCGGCAAACACATAGGCCAGCAGGGCCAGTGTGAGCCGGGGCACGGGCGGCGCCAGCCCGGTGTCGGCCTCGGCAGGGGGCAAGGGCTTGGCCGCGGGCACACCCAGCCAGTGCACCGGCAAGGCCACCAGCAGGTGCACCGCTGCCCAAACGCCGCAGCTGATGCGCCAGCCCCAGCGGGCCTCCAGCCAGGCGGTGAGCGGCCAGCCCAGGGTGCTGGCCAGGCCGCCCATCAGGGTGATGGCGGTGATGGCCCGGCGGGCCTGGCCGCCCTGCAGCCGGGCCAGCGTGGCAAAGGCCGCGTCGTACAGGCCGCAGGCCATGGCCACCCCCACCAGGCCCCAGGCCAGCAGAAAAACCGTCAGATTGGGGGCCAGCGCCATGGCCGCCAGGCCCAGTGCAAACAAGCCATTGGAGGCCAGCAGCAGACCGCGCCCGCCGTGGCGGTCGATGGCCCGGCCCACCGCCGGGCCCAGCAGCGCCGACACCAGCAAGGCCAGCGACAGCGCGGCAAACACCCAGGCCACCGATGTGCCCAGCTCGGCGGCGATGGGGCTGGCCAGAATCGCCAACAGGTAGTAGCAAGAAGCCCAGCCCAGGGTCTGGCCCAGGCCCAGCGCCAGCACGGTGGTGGTGGCGCGCGACGTCAGGGCCATGAGGGAGCGGTGACGCGCTAGATGGCGCGCTGGTTGACCCGCCGCGCCAGCTGCTGGGCCGACTCGCAGCGCTCGCTGTAGCGGTTGACCAGTTCGGCCGTGCGGTCGCGGGTCAGCCAGGTGAACTTGAGCAGTTCTTCCAGCACGTCGATCACCCGGTCGAAGTAGGCCGAGGGCTTCATCCGGCCCGCCTCGTCAAATTCCAGAAAGGCCTTGGCCACCGACGACTGGTTGGGGATGGTCAGCATGCGCATCCAGCGGCCCAGCACCCGCATCTGGTTGACCGCGTTGAACGACTGCGAGCCACCCGAGACCTGCATCACCGCCAGCGTTTTGCCCTGGGTGGGCCGCACCGCGCCTTCGCTCAAGGGAATCCAGTCGATCTGCGACTTCATGATGCCGGTCATCGCGCCATGGCGTTCGGGCGAGCACCAGACCATGCCCTCGCTCCACTGGGCCAGCTGGCGCAGCTCCTGCACCTTGGGGTGGCTGTCGGGCGCGCCATCGGGCTGCGGCAGGTCGCGTGGGTCAAAGATGCGGGGCTCGGCGCCCATCGCGGTCAGCAAACGGGCTGCCTCTTCCACCAGCAGCCGGCTGTAGGAGCGCTCGCGCAGCGAGCCGTACAGCAGCAGGATGCGCGGCGGGTGGGTGGCGGCCGGACCGGCCAGCGCCGGCAGGCCGGGTACCTGGAACTGGGCCGCATCGAGTTGCGGCAGATCGGCCAGCGCCAACGCCTCAGGCGGGGCGGACACGGCGGCCCTCCGCGTCGATCACCGCCTCGCCGTCTTCCTTGCTGAACGCACCCTGCTGGGGCTGGGGCAGGATGTCCAGCACCGCCTCGGAGGGCCGGCACAGCCGGGTGCCCAGCGGCGTGACCACCAGTGGCCGGTTGATCAGGATGGGGTGGGCCAGCATGGCGTCAATCAGCTGGTCGTCGCTTAAGCGCGGGTCGGCCAGGCCCAGTTCGGCGTAGGGCGTGCCCTTCTCGCGCAGCAGGGCGCGCGCCGGCTGGCCGGTCTGGGCGATCAGCCGGGTCAGGGTCTCGCGGTCGGGTGGGGTTTGCAAATAGAGCACCACCTCGGGATCGATGCCGGCGTTGCGGATCAGGGCCAAGGTGTTGCGCGAGGTGCCACACTGCGGGTTGTGGAAGATGGTGACGTTGCTCATGGTGATCGGATGGTAATGGGCAGGAAAGCGATTTTTTCTGGTGGCATGGGGCGGCCACCCACAATCATTTCAATTATCATTGAAATATGGAAACGATAACCACCGTGCTCGCCGAGCCCCAGGCGGTGAAAGCCCTGGCCGCGCTGGCCCAGGTCCAGCGGCTGCGGGCTTTTCGGGCCCTGGTGGTGGCCGGCCCCGAGGGGTTGACCCCGGGCGCGATGGCCTTGCAGCTGGGCGTGGCGCCCAGCGCCCTGTCCTTCCATCTGAAAGAACTGGCCCACGCCGGCCTGGTGCACAGCGAGCCACGGGGCCGCCACCTGGTCTACCGCGCCGACTTCGGCCAGATGACCGCCCTGCTGAGCTACCTCACCGAGCATTGCTGCGAGGGCCAACCCTGCGGCCTGCCCAACCCAACGGGCTGCACCGACTGCGGACCTCTCCCATGAGCCACCCCACTCCCTCTTGGCGCCCGCTGCTGGCGGCCGAATTCCTCGGCACAGCCGCGCTGCTGTGTGCGGTGATCGGCTCGGGCATCATGGCCCAGCGGCTGAGCGCCGGCAACGACGGCGTGGCGCTGCTGGCCAACACCCTGGCCACGGTGTTGGCGCTCTACGTGCTGATCACCACGCTGGGGCCGGTCAGCGGCGCCCACTTCAACCCGCTGGTGACGCTGGTGCTGGCCAGCCAAGGCCAGTTGCCCGGCCCGCGTCCGGCCAGACTGGCGGCCCTGTTCATCGCCTGCCAGCTGGCGGGTGCGGTGGCCGGGGCGGTGCTGGCCCATGCGATGTTCGATCTGCCACTGTGGCAGCAAAGCCAGCACCTGCGCGGCGGTTGGGATGCGGTGGGCCAGTTCACAGGCTGGGGCCAGTGGCTGGCCGAGGTGGTGGCCACCGCCGGCCTGGTGGCGGTGGTGTTGCGGGCGCCAGCCGGCCAGGCGGCCGGGCTGGTGGCGGCCTTCATTGGCGCGGCCTACTGGTTCACCGCCAGCACCTCGTTTGCCAACCCGGCGGCGGTGCTGGGGCGCATGCTGACGGACAGTTTTGCCGGCATCGCACCGGCCAGCGCGGTGGGCTTTGTGCTGGCCCAGACGCTGGGCGCAGGGGTGGGTGTGGGACTGGACCGGCTGCTGCGGCGTTGAAAGCCTAGAACCGGGTGCCGGCCGTCAGACGCCAGCCGTCGGGCACCAGCGGACCGGCCTTGGCGTCGTAGCCCAATTGCACAAAGTACTGGGGCCAGCCGTAACGCACCATCAGCCCCAGCCGCTGGGTGGACACGCCGGCCCATTCGCCACGCGACTGGGCCAGCCCCACGCTGAGCTGCTGGCTGTTGGTCAGGGCCGCGCCGTAGACCAGTTGCAGCGAGGTCTGGCGCAGGCCGGGCAGGCCGCCCCGCACCACCTGCAAGGCCAGCGACTGCTGGTCAAACCGGTAGCCGCCGCCGAGCAGCAGGCGCTCGCCGGGCACGGCGTGGTCGGGCAGGCCGTTCAGGCTGGCCAGCGAGCGGCGCAAGCCCAGGCCAGCAAACCAGCGCCGGGCCCCGGGGGCCAACGCCGAATCGGGCGCCGCGGCCGAGCGCCAGCGCAATGACAAGGGCCCACGCGGCCAGTCGACTGCGCTCACCGCGCCCGGGCTCTGAACCGGGCTGGCTTCCCAGCCGGCGTCCAGGTCCTGCGTGAAAAACGAGGTGCCGCTGACCCCTTCGCGGGCCAGCGCCAGGCTGCGGGGTTGCCAGACCAGCCCCTGGCCGTTGCTGCCCGCCGTGGACAGGTCGGTGGTGACCGCCACCGCGTCGTTGGCCAAGGCCTGGCCGCCCAGCGCCGCCAGCCCAACACCGCACAAGGTGGCCCTGAGACCGGGGTGGAACAAGGACACAGAGGCCATGGCACATCTCCCTAAGCAATGCCTTGGTTGTACGCCTGGCGCGCGGGCCTGTCCATCGGAAATGGCGCGGCAAAGTGCCGGTTATTCCCCCATTGGCGAGGGCAGGGGCCGGCGGTAAGCTCAGCTTTTGAGAGCCTGCGCCAGCCGGTTGGCACAGGCGCTGGCCTGGGCGGCGTCGCGCGCCTCGACCATGATGCGCAGCAGCGGCTCGGTGCCACTGGCCCGGATCAGCACCCGGCCCTCGCGACCCAGCTCGGCCTCGACCTGCTGCACGGCCTGCTGCAAGGCCGGCTGGCCCTGCCAGTCCTGACCGGGCTGCAGCCGCACATTGAGCAGGGTTTGCGGAAACAGCGTCACGCCGTCCAGCAACTGGGCCAGCGTGCGGCCGCTGCGCACACAGGCCTGCAGCACCTGCAGCGCGGAAATCAGGCCGTCGCCGGTGGTGTGTTTGTCCAGCGCCAGCAGATGGCCCGAACCTTCGCCACCCAGCAGCCAGCCGCGGCGCTCCAACTCCTCCAGCACGTAGCGGTCGCCGACTTTGGTGCGCACAAAGGGCACACCGCGGGCCTGGAAGGCCAGCTCGACCGCCATATTGGTCATCAAGGTGCCCACCGCGCCGGCCACCGCCTCACCGCGGTCCAGCCGCTCGCTGGCCATCAGGTAGAGCAATTCGTCGCCGTTGAACAAGCGGCCACTGGCGTCCACCAGCTGCAGCCGGTCGGCGTCGCCGTCCAGCGCAATGCCCAGGTCGGCGTGGTTGGCGCGCACCGCCCGCACCAAGGCTTCGGGGTGGGTGGCGCCGACGTCGCGGTTGATGTTGAGGCCGTCGGGCGCGCAACCGATGGCAATCACCTCGGCGCCCAGCTCGTGGAAGACCATGGGGGCGATCTGGTAGGCCGCGCCATGGGCAGCGTCGACCACCAGCTTCAGGCCGCGCAGGCTCAAATCGGACGCGAAGCTGCTTTTGCAGAACTCGATGTAGCGGCCGGCGGCGTCGTCGAGCCGCCGGGTCTTGCCCAGCTGGGCCGAGTCCACCCAGGCTGGCACCTCGTCCAGCGCGGCCTCGACCGCCTGCTCCCAGGCCTCGCTGAGCTTGGTGCCCTGGGCGCTGAAAAACTTGATGCCGTTGTCGGCAAAGGGGTTGTGGCTGGCGCTGATGACCACGCCCAGGCTGGCCCGCAGCGTACGGGTCAGGTAGGCCACGCCGGGCGTGGGCAGCGGCCCCAGCAGCACCACGTCCACCCCGGCCGAGTTGAAGCCCGACTCCAGCGCACTTTCCAGCATGTAGCCTGAGATGCGGGTGTCCTTGCCAATCAACACGATGGGGCGGGCCTGGTCCCGCTTCAGCACCCGACCGACCGCATGGGCCAGCCGCAACACAAAGTCGGGGGTGATGGGCGCCTGGCCCACGGTGCCACGGATGCCGTCGGTGCCGAAATATCGTCTGCTCATAGAAACTCTGGTGGGGTGCAAAAAAGCGCCCCCAGCGGGGGCGCGTTGGTTTGATGTTACCCCGGCGCCGGCGGGGCAGCTGGGTCTTGCACGGCCTGCCAGACCTGCAGCGCCTGCACGGTGGCGGCCACGTCGTGCACCCGCACGATGCGGGCGCCATGGGCCACCGCCAACAGGGCCGCGGCCACGCTGGGCACCAGGCGCCGGTCCACCGCCAGCCCGGTCACCGCCCCCAGCGAGGACTTGCGCGACCAGCCGGCCAGCACCGGCGCACCCAGGGTCAGCAGCTCGGTCTGGCGCGCCAGCAGCTGGAAGTTCTGGGCCACGGTTTTTCCGAAGCCGATGCCGGGGTCGACCACGATGCGCTCGGCCGCAATGCCCAGGCTGTGCAGCCGGGTCAATCGCTCACGCAGAAACACCAGCACCGGCGGCAGCACGTCGCCGTCCATCGGCAGGGTCTGCATGGTTTGCGGGTCGCGGTGCATGTGCATCACACACAGGCCGCAGCCCGGGTGGCCGGCCACCACCGCCTCGGCGCCGGGCAAACGAAAACCCCAGATGTCGTTGACGATGTCGGCCCCGAGGTCGAGTGCGGCCCGCATCACCGCCGGTTTGAAGGTGTCGACCGACACCGGCACCCCCAGCGCCACCGCGCCGCGCAGCACCGGCAGCAGCCGGGCCAGCTCGTCGGCCTCGGGCAGCGGTGTGGCGCCGGGCCGGGTGGATTCGGCGCCCAGGTCCAGCACATCGGCCCCCTGGACCAGCAAGGCCTCGCAGTGGCGCAGCGCGGCCGTGGTGCCAACATGCTGGCCGCCGTCGGAAAACGAGTCTGGGGTGAGGTTGACGATGCCCATGACCCGGGGCCGGGCCAGGTCGAGATGGAAACGGCCGGCCTGCCAATGGGGTGTGACGAGTGTCATGGCCTGTCCATGAAAAACGGGGCCAAGGGCCCCGTGGTCTGAGAGTGCATGGCCCGGTCAGGCGGCGCTGGGGGCCGGGTCGGGCTGGGTCACGGCCGTGCCACCACCGTCGCCACCGGAGGCCGGCGGAATGCGCGGCGTCCAGTCCTTGGGCGGGCGCGGCGGCTTGCCGGCCATGATGTCGTCCAGTTGGTCGGCGTCAATCGTCTCCCACTCCAGCAAGGCCTTGGCCATGGCGTGCATCTTGTCCTGGTTGTCCTCGATCAGCTTGCGGGCCAGCGCGTACTGCTCGTCGATGATGCGGCGCACCTCGCCGTCGATCTTCTGCATGGTCTGCTCGCTCATGTTGGTGGTCTTGGTGACCGAGCGGCCCAGGAAAACCTCGCCTTCGTTGTCGGCATAGACCATGGGGCCAAGGGCCTCGCTCATGCCGTAACGCATGACCATGTCGCGGGCAATCTGCGAGGCCCGCTCGAAGTCGTTGCTGGCGCCGGTGGTCATCTGCTTCATGAACACCTCTTCGGCAATGCGGCCACCGAACAGCATGCTGATCTGGTTCAGCATGAACTCGCTGTCGTAGCTGTAGCGGTCTTGCGCCGGCAGGCTCATGGTCACGCCCAGGGCGCGGCCACGGGGAATGATGGTGACCTTGTGGACCGGGTCGCACTTGGGCAGCAGCTTGCCGATCAGTGCGTGGCCGGACTCGTGGTAGGCCGTGTTGCGGCGCTCTTCCTCGGGCATGACCATGCTCTTGCGCTCGGGGCCCATCAGGATCTTGTCCTTGGCCTTCTCGAAGTCCTGCATCTCGACCACGCGGGCGCTGCGGCGGGCGGCCATCAGGGCCGCTTCGTTGCACAGGTTGGCGAGGTCGGCGCCGCTCATGCCGGGCGTGCCGCGGGCGATGATGCCGGCGTTGACGTCCTGGCCGATCGGCACCTTGCGCATGTGCACGTTGAGGATTTGCTCACGGCCGCGGATGTCGGGCAGCGTCACATAGACCTGGCGGTCGAAACGGCCGGGGCGCAGCAGCGCGGCGTCCAGGATGTCGGGCCGGTTGGTGGCCGCGACCACGATCACGCCCAGGTTGGTCTCGAAGCCGTCCATCTCGACCAGCATCTGGTTCAAGGTCTGTTCGCGTTCGTCGTTGCCGCCGCCCAGGCCGGCGCCACGCTGGCGGCCGACCGCGTCGATTTCATCGATGAAGATGATGCAGGGGGCGTTTTTCTTGGCGTTCTCGAACATGTCGCGGACCCGGGCCGCGCCCACGCCAACGAACATTTCCACGAAGTCGGAGCCGGAGATGCTGAAAAACGGCACCTTGGCCTCGCCGGCAATGCCCTTGGCCAGCAAGGTCTTGCCGGTGCCCGGAGGGCCAACCAGCAACAGGCCGCGCGGGATGCGCCCGCCCAGCTTCTGGAATTTCTGCGGGTCTTTCAGGAAGTCGACGACTTCCTTCACTTCTTCCTTGGCCTCGTCACAGCCGGCCACGTCGGCAAAAGTCACCTGGTTGCTGTTTTCGTCCAGCATGCGGGCCTTGCTTTTGCCGAAGCTGAAGGCCCCGCCTTTGCCACCGCCCTGCATCTGGCGCATGAAATAAATCCAGACACCGATCAGCAGCAGCATCGGGCCCCAGCTGACCAGCAGCGTCATCAGCAGCGAACCCTCTTCGCGCTGCTTGACGTCGAACTTCACGTCGTTGGCGATCAGGTCGCCGACCAGGCCACGGTCGAGGTAGGTGGCGGTGGTGCGGACTCGGCGGTCGTCGTTGGTGACGGCCACGATCTCGGTGCCGCCCTGCCCCTCCTGGATGGTGGCGCTCTTGATGCGGTTGTTGCGCACCTCTTCCAGAAAGTCCGAATAACCCAGGTAGCCAGCGCCGCTGGCACCCCGGGAATCAAACTGCTTGAAAACAGTGAACAGCACCAGGGCGATCACCAGCCAGACAGCAACTTTGGAGAACCACTGATTGTTCAAACGAGGCTCCGATAGGGGGGCAACAAAGACATGTTGCGGTCATTTTAGGCGCTTCAGGCCTGAAACCCTTTGCATTTGACACCTCCGGCCATGGTGTCAGAAAGGGTTTTGCGGCAGTTTTACCCGCCATTTCAGGCTTGTTGGCCCACCAGAAGGCTCAGTTGGGTGCGGATGCGGGCGCTTTCAAGCCCATGCCAATCAGAAAGGTTTCCGACGACTTGTCGCGCGAGGCCTTGGGTTTGAGCGGCTTGACCACCTTGAACACCGCCTTGAACAGCTTCACCAGCTCGTTGTAGCCGCTGCCGTGGAAAACCTTGACCACCAGCGCGCCCTCGGGCTTCATGTGGTGCTGGGTGAAATCCACCGCCAGCTCCACCAGGTGGGCGATGCGGGCGGCGTCGGCCGACTCGATGCCCGACAGATTGGGCGCCATGTCCGACACCACCACATCGGCCAGCCGACCCTGCAGCGCCGCGGTCAGCTGGGCCAGCACCTCGGGCTCGCGGAAATCGCCCTGCAGGAACTGCACCCCCTCCACCGGCGCCATGGGCAGCAGGTCGATCGCCACCAGCGTGCCGTTGAGCTCGCCGGCCGCCGCGCCGTCGGGCGACAGCCGACGCCGCAGGTACTGGCTCCAGGCGCCGGGGGCCGAGCCCAGGTCGACCACCAGGTGGCCGGGCTTGACCAGCCCCAGGGTCTCGTCGATTTCCTTGAGTTTGTAGGCGGCGCGCGCGCGGTAGCCCTCCTTCAGAGCGAGCTTCACATAGGTGTCGTTGACGTGGTCGTTCAACCACGCCTTGTTGACTTTCTTGCTTTTGGTTTTGACTTTCATGCGATCCTGACTGAGGGCGGATAATACCGGCATGCCTCAAATTCAACTGACCCCTGCGCAACGCAAGGAACACCGCGCCGAAGCGCACCACCTTGACCCAGTGGTCATGGTCGGCAACGACGGCCTGACGCCGGCGGTCACCAAAGAAGCCGACATGGCGCTCAACGCCCACGGCCTGATCAAAATCCGCGTGTTTGGCGACGACCGTGCCGTTCGCGAGCAGATGTTCCAAACCCTGGCCGACGAACTCAACGCCGCTCCCATCCAGCACATCGGCAAACTGCTGGTGCTGTGGCGGCCCAAGCCACCCAAGGCCGAGGCCGCGCCCGACGAGGACCGCATGCCCGGCCCGCGCGACTTCAAGGTGCTGAAGTACAGCAAGCGCGGCGGTCAGCGGCCCGAGGTCAAGACGCTGCGGGTGCTGGGCAACCAACGCCTCACCGCCGGTGGCCAGATCAAGCGCGCCAAGCCCAAACAGCTGTCGGTGAAAAAACGCAGCCAGACCTGACACCGCCGCCCACCACACGGTGGGCTTTGCAGTTGCTCAGTCCCGGCGGGCCGACACCCGCCACAGCGCGCCCGCCGCGCACACCCATTGCAGCAGATACATGGCACTGCCCACGCTGTGCCACAGCTTCAGGTTGTCCCGCGCCACGATGCGGGGTGCCACCGCAAACTCGGCCAGCAAGGCCAGCAGCATGCCGGCCACGGCAAAAACAAGGGCCGCCTGCCCCGCACTGGCCAGGACCGGTAGCCGGGTTGATCTGGAGAACACCAACAGCAGCAGGCCGCAGCTCGCGCTGACCCAGGTCTGCGCGCTGAACAACTGGGCCGCCATCTGGCCGGCCATGGCCGGGGTGGGCAAGTGGCTGAACAGCAAAGGCACAACCAGCCCGCCCAGCACCGTCAGGCTGCCCCACCAAAGGGCGGCCACGAACATCGGCAGGCGAAACGACATGTGCGGGCCCGTCTTCAGATGTAGCGCACCGAGACGATCTCGTAGCGCTTGATGCCGCCGGGAGCCTGGACCTCGGCCACATCGCCCTCGCTTTTGCCGATCAGCGCGCGGGCGATCGGGCTGCTGACGTTGATCAGGCCCAGCTTCAGGTCGGCCTCGTCCTCGCCGACGATCTGGTAGGTCACGGCCTCGCCGCTGTCCTCTTCTTCCAGTTCCACGGTGGAGCCAAACACCACCTTGCCTTCGGCGTCCACGGTGGACGGGTCGATCACCAGCGCGGCCGACAGCTTGCCTTCGACCTCCTGGATGCGGCCTTCAATGAAGCCCTGGCGGTCCTTGGCGGCCTCGTACTCGGCGTTCTCGCTCAGGTCACCCTGGGCGCGGGCCTCGGAGATCGCGTTGATGACCCAGGGGCGGTCCACCGTTTTCAGCCGGTGCAGTTCGGTTTTCAGCTTTTCGGCACCGCGTTTGGTGATGGGAAGGGTGGCCACGGTTCTTGCTCCAGAAAACGAAACCGCCGAACGGGTCCGTTCGGCGGTTGGGGGGTCACAAGGCTGGCGCGCAGGCGCCCAGCCGTTCAGGGCAGATTGTAGGGTCTGCGTTGTTGCCGGCTCAGGCCAGCTGCGCGTGCATTTCCTGCACCGAAATCACGTCCAGCCGGTCGATGTACTTCATGCCCTCCACCGCGGCCTCGGCGCCAGCGATGGTGGTGTAGGTGGTGACCCGGGCCAGCAGCGCCGAGGTGCGGATGGCGCGCGAATCGGTGATGGCGTTGCGGCGCTCTTCCACCGTGTTGATGACCAAGGCAATCTCGTTGTTCTTGATCATGTCCACAATGTGCGGCCGGCCTTCGGCCACCTTGTTGACCACCGTGCTGGGGATGCCGGCGGCCTGGATGGCGGCGTTGGTGCCCTTGGTGGCGATGATCTCGAAGTTCAGCGCGTGCAGCGCACGCGCCACTTCCACCGCACGCGGCTTGTCACTGTTCTTCACCGTCAGAAACACCTTGCCGGAGCGCGGCAGCTGGGTGCCGGCCCCCATTTGCGACTTGATGAAGGCTTCGCCAAAGGTCTTGCCCACGCCCATCACCTCGCCGGTGGACTTCATCTCGGGGCCCAGGATGGTGTCCACGCCGGGGAACTTGACAAACGGGAACACCGCTTCCTTGACGCTGAAGTAAGGCGGCGTGACTTCCTTGGTGATGCCTTGCGAGGCCAGGCTCTGGCCGGCCATGCAGCGCGCCGCCACCTTGGCCAGCTGGATGCCGGTGGCCTTGCTCACATAGGGCACGGTGCGGCTGGCGCGGGGGTTGACCTCCAGCACGTAGATCACGTCCTGGCCGTCTTTTTTCTGGATGGCGAACTGCACGTTCATCAGGCCCACCACGTTCAGCGCACCGGCCATCGCCGCGCTCTGGCGCTTGAGCTCGTCCACCGTGGCGCTGGACAGCGAGTACGGCGGCAGCGAACAGGCGGAGTCACCGCTGTGCACGCCGGCCTGCTCGATGTGTTCCATCACACCGCCGATGAAGGTCTTGCCCTCGGGGTCGCGCAGGCAGTCCACGTCGCACTCGATGGCGTCGTTGAGGAAGCGGTCCAGCAGCACCGGCGAGTCGTTGCTGACCTTGACCGCTTCGCGCATGTAGCGTTCCAGGTCGCGCTGCTCATGCACGATTTCCATGGCCCGGCCACCCAGCACATAGCTGGGGCGCACCACCAGCGGGTAGCCCAGGGCGGCGGCTTTTTCCAGTGCCTCGGGCTCGGTGCGGGCCGTGGCATTGGGCGGCTGGCGCAGACCGAGGTCTTGCAGCAGCTTTTGGAAACGCTCGCGGTCTTCGGCGGCGTCGATCATGTCGGGGCTGGTGCCGATGATGGGCACGCCGTTGGCTTCCAGGCCCAGCGCCAGCTTCAATGGGGTCTGGCCGCCGTACTGCACGATCACGCCGACCGGCTTTTCCTTGTCGACGATCTCCAGCACGTCTTCCAGCGTCAGCGGCTCGAAGTACAGGCGGTCGGAGGTGTCGTAGTCGGTGGACACGGTTTCCGGGTTGCAGTTGACCATGATGGTCTCGTAGCCGTCTTCGCGCATGGCGAGGGCCGCGTGCACACAGCAGTAGTCGAACTCGATGCCCTGGCCGATGCGGTTGGGCCCGCCGCCCAGCACCATGATCTTTTTGTTGGTGGTGGGCTCGGCCTCGCACTCGCCGTCACCGTTGCCTTCGTAGGTCGAGTACATGTAGGCGGTGTCGGTGGCGAACTCGGCCGCGCAGGTGTCCACCCGCTTGTAGACCGGGCGCACGTTCAGCGCGCGGCGGGCCTCACGCACCGCCTGCTCGCTGGTCTTCAGCAGCTTGGCCAGGCGGCGGTCGGAAAAACCCTTTTTCTTCAGCGTGCGCAGCGTGCCCGCGTCGAGTGCGGCCAGCGCGGCCTCGCCCTTGTCGGCGGCCAGCTGGTCCAGTTCCAGCTCGATCTTGACGATCTGCTCGATCTGCACCAGAAACCAGCGGTCGATCTTGGTCAGGTCGAACACCTCGTCCACCGTCAGGCCCATGGCGAAAGCGTCGCCCACGTACCAGATGCGCTCGGGGCCGGGCTCGCCCAGCTCCTTCTCCAGCACCTCGCGGTCCTGGGTTTTTTCGTTCATGCCGTCGACGCCGACTTCGAGGCCACGCAGCGCCTTCTGGAAGCTTTCCTGGAAGGTGCGGCCCATGGCCATGACCTCGCCGACCGACTTCATCTGGGTGGTCAAACGCGAATCGGCGGCCGGGAATTTCTCGAAGGCGAAACGCGGGATCTTGGTCACCACGTAGTCGATGCTGGGCTCGAAGCTGGCCGGCGTGGCGCCGCCGGTGATCTCGTTGCGCAGCTCGTCCAGCGTGTAACCCACCGCCAGCTTGGCCGCGACCTTGGCGATCGGGAAACCGGTGGCCTTGGAGGCCAGCGCCGACGAACGGCTGACGCGCGGGTTCATCTCGATGACGATCATACGGCCGTCTTTCGGGTTCACCGAAAACTGCACATTGGAGCCGCCGGTGTCCACACCGATTTCACGCAGCACCGCCAGGGAGGCGTTGCGCATGATCTGGTATTCCTTGTCGGTCAGCGTCTGCGCCGGGGCCACGGTGATGGAGTCACCGGTGTGCACACCCATGGGGTCGAGGTTTTCGATGGAGCAAACGATGATGCAGTTGTCGGCCTTGTCGCGCACGACCTCCATCTCGTACTCTTTCCAACCCAGCAGCGACTCTTCGATCAGCAGCTCGTTGGTGGGCGAGGCTTCCAGGCCGCGCTTGCAGATGGTCTCGAACTCTTCTGGGTTGTAGGCGATGCCGCCGCCGGTGCCACCCAGCGTGAAGCTGGGCCGGATCACGGTGGGGAAACCCACCGTTTTCTGCACGCCCCAGGCCTCTTCCATGCTGTGGGCAATGCCGGAGCGCGCCGAGCCCAGACCGATCTTGGTCATCGCGTCCTTGAACTTCAGCCGGTCTTCGGCCTTGTCAATCGCCTCGGGCGTGGCGCCGATCAACTCGACCTTGTACTTGTCCAGCACGCCGTGGTGCCACAGGTCCAACGCGCAGTTCAACGCGGTCTGGCCGCCCATGGTGGGCAGGATGGCGTCGGGCTTTTCCTTGGCGATGATCTTCTCTACCGTCTGCCAGGTGATGGGCTCGATGTAGGTGACGTCGGCGGTGGCCGGGTCGGTCATGATCGTCGCCGGGTTGCTGTTGATCAGAATGACCTTGTAGCCCTCTTCGCGCAGCGCCTTGCAGGCTTGCACGCCGGAGTAGTCGAACTCGCAGGCCTGGCCAATGATGATGGGGCCGGCGCCGATGATGAGGATGCTTTTGAGATCAGAACGCTTAGGCATTTTTGTGTTGCTCCATCAATGCGGTGAAGCGGTCGAAAAGGTAGGAAATATCGTGCGGCCCGGGCGATGCCTCGGGGTGGCCCTGGAAGCAAAAGGCCGGCTTGTCGGTGCGGGCCAGGCCTTGCAGCGTGTTGTCGAACAAGCTGATGTGGGTGGCGCGCAGGTTGGCGGGCAGGCTTTTTTCGTCCACCGCAAAACCATGGTTCTGGCTGGTGATGCTGACGCGGCCGTTGTCCAGGTCTTTCACCGGGTGGTTGGCACCGTGGTGGCCGAACTTCATCTTGAAGGTCTTGGCGCCGCTGGCCAGGGCCATGATCTGGTGGCCCAGGCAAATGCCGAAGGTCGGAATGCCGGTCTCGATCAGCGCGCGGGCGGCGGCGATCGCGTAGTCGCAGGGCTCCGGGTCGCCGGGGCCGTTGGACAAAAAAATGCCGTCCGGCTGGTGCTTCAGCACCTCGGCCGCCGGCGTCTGCGCCGGCACCACAGTGACCTTGCAGCCGCGTTCGGCCAGCATGCGCAGGATGTTTTTCTTCACGCCGAAGTCGTAGGCCACCACATGGAAACGCGGCGCGGTCTGCGCGCCGTAGCCCCGACCCAGCTGCCATTCGGTCTCGGTCCAGCCATAGGGCTGGGCCACGCTGACCACCTTGGCCAGGTCCAGGCCGGCCATGCTGGGTGCACCGCGGGCCGCGGCCACCGCGGCGGCGATGCGCTCGGGCGTGGCGGTTTCACCGGCGGCCAGCGCCACGATGGCGCCGTTCTGCGCGCCCTTGGTGCGCAGGATGCGGGTCAGCTGGCGGGTGTCGATGCCGGCAATCGCCACCGTGCCCTCGCGGACCAGGTAGTCGGTCAGGCTCATGGCCTGGCGGAAGTTGCTGGCCAGCAGCGGCAGGTCTTTGATGATCAGGCCAGCGGCATGGACCTTCTCGGCCTCGATGTCTTCCAGGTTGACGCCGTAGTTGCCGATGTGCGGGTACGTCAGGGTGACGATCTGCTGGCAATAGCTGGGGTCGGTGAGGATTTCCTGGTAGCCGGTCATGGCGGTGTTGAACACCACTTCGCCGGCCGTGGCGCCGGGGGCGCCAATCGATTGACCGAGAAAGACCGTGCCGTCTGCGAGCGCCAGAATGGCGGGGGGGGTGGTTCCCTTGAGAGACAAAAGCACTGGGTTCTCCGGATTGTGCGGGTACGCCCAAGCGCGCGCAAGAACCAGAGCTCCTGTGACTGCTTTTGTGTGGGGGTGGGGCTTGGCTGCTGTAAGCGTACGGGGATGCGTGATAACCCTAGAGTATAGCCGAGCCAACCCCCTGGCCCGGCCCTAGAGCGCCCTGCCCAGACCCGAATCGGGTGCTGATTTCAGCCCGTGGCCGTGGTATCAGCCGGTGGCGCTGGCGTGCAGGCAGATCGCCGCGGCCGCCGCCACGTTGAGCGACTCCTCGCCGCCCGGCTGGGCGATGCGCACCCAGTGGCGGGCCGCGGCCTCCAGCAGCGGCGACACGCCCTGCCCTTCATGGCCCAGCACCCAGGCACAGGGCTGGGGCAGGGTTTGGTGGTGCAGATACTCGCCGCGGTGCGAGCTGGTGGCCACCAGCGGCAGGTTCAGCGCCACCAGGGCCTCGGGCGCCAGCCCTTCCACCAGGCTCAGGCCGAAATGTGCGCCCATGCCGGCGCGCAGCACCTTGGGCGACCAAAGGCCGGCCGTGCCCTTGACCGCCAGCACCTGGCGAAAGCCAAAGGCCGCCGCGCTGCGCAGCACCGAACCCACGTTGCCGGCGTCCTGCAGGCGGTCCAACACCACCGTGGGCATGTCGGCCCGGGGCTCTGCCGCCTCGGGCAGCGGCAGCACAAAGCCCATGCCGGCCGGCGACTCCAGGCCGCTGAGCTCGGCAAACAGCCGGTCGGCCAGCAGCACGGTTTTGGGGGCCGCCTCGCCAAACTCCCCGCTGGCCTGCGGCCAGAACGATTCGGCAAACACGGCAATCGCGGGCGCCAGGCCACGCAGCAAAGCCGCCCGACACAGGTGGTCGCCCTCCAGCCAGACCCGGCCCTGCTTGCGGTAGGCGGTGGTCTCCTGGGCCAGCCGCTTCAGGTCTTTCACCAGCGGGTTGTCGCGCGAGCTGATCAGCACCGGTCCGTCCTGGCTCATGAGGGCTCCCGTTGCGCCGCGGCGCCAGCCTGCCGCACCGGCGCGAACGAGCTGCGGTGATGGGCACAAGCACCATGGGCCTGCAGGGCCGCCAGGTGCACGGCCGTGCCATAGCCTTTGTGGCGGGCAAAACCGTACTGCGGAAACTGGGCGTCGATGGCGGCACACCAGCGGTCGCGGTGCACCTTGGCCAGGATGGAGGCGGCCGAGATGGCGGGCACGGTGGCGTCGCCCTTGACGATGGCTTCGGCCAGCACGTCCAGCGGCGGCAGGCGGTTGCCGTCCACCAGCACCTTGGCGGGTTTGAGGCGCAGACCGTCCACCGCCCGGCGCATCGCCAGCATCGTGGCCTGCAGGATGTTGAGGCGGTCGATCTCCTCCACCGAGGCCTCGGCGATCGCGCAGCACAAGGCTTTGGCGCGGATCTCGTCGTACAGCCGCTCGCGCTGCCGGGCGGTGAGCTTCTTGGAGTCGGCCAGGCCGGCAATCGGGTTCTGGTCGTCGAGGATCACGGCCGCCGCCACCACCGGCCCGGCCAGTGGCCCGCGGCCGGCCTCGTCCACCCCGGCCACCAGGCCCAGGCGGTCCCAGGGCAGCGGCACCTGCTCAGCGCGCAAGAAGGGCTTGGATCGCATCGGTGGCCAATTGGGCGGTGTCGCGCGACAGCTCGGCGTGCAGCGCGGTGAAACGGTGGTGCAAGGCCTCGCGGCGGGCTTGGGCTGCGGCGTCGTCGCGCAACCAGTCCAGCGTGGCCTGGGCCAGGGCCTCGGGCGTGGCGGCGTCCTGGATCAGCTCGGGCACCACCGTGTCGTTGCACAGGATGTTGGGCAGGCCCACCCAGGGCTGCAGCTGCTTGCGCCGCATCAGCCACCAGGACAGCCAGTGCATGTGGTAACCGATCACCATGGGCCGCTTGAACAGCGCCGCCTCCAGCGTGGCCGTGCCACTGGCAATCAGCGTCACGTCGCAGGCGGCCAGCACCGCGTGCGACTGGCCGGCCACGACCTGCAGCCGGTCGGCCACGCCAGCTTGGCGCGCCGCCTCCAGGATGCTGGCCTGCAGCGCGGGCACGGCCGGGGTGACAAATTTCAAGTCAGGCCGCTGCGCCGCCATGCGCGCCACCGCGGCGAAAAAACGCGGCGCGATGTACTGCACCTCGGAGCGGCGGCTGCCGGGCAGCACCGCCACCACGGTGTCGCTGTCGGCCAGGCCCAGGCTGCGGCGCGCTGCGGCACTGTCAACCTGTTCTGGAATGGCTCGGGCCAGCGGATGGCCCACATAGGTGGCGGCAATGCCGTGCTCGGCCAGCAGCGCCGGCTCGAACGGAAAGATGCACAGCACATGGTCGACGCTGCGGGCGATTTTGTGCACCCGCTCCGGCCGCCAGGCCCAGAACGACGGACAGATGAAATGCACGGTCTGGATGCCCTGCGCACGCAGGCCGCTCTCCAGGTCCAGGTTGAAGTCGGGCGCATCGACGCCGATGAACAAATCGGGCGGGTCGGCCAGCAAGCGGTCTTTGAGTTGGCGACGGATACCGGCGATCTCGCGGTAATGGCGCAGCACCTCGGCATAGCCGCGCACCGCCAGTTTGTCGCTGGGCCACCAGGGCGTGAAGCCCTGGGCCACCATCTGCGATCCGCCAATGCCCATCGATTGCAACGCGGGCCAACGGGCCTTCAGGCCCTGCAGCAACAGGCCGGCCAACAAGTCGCCTGAAGTCTCGCCGGCCACCATGGCCAGCCGTGGTGACATGGCCCCCACGCTCCCCGCTGCGCGTGGTTCGCTGCCCCCCTGGGGGGCCGTGCCTTGCTTGGGGCGGCCCGGCGCTGCGGCGCTCATGCCATTTTCAGCGGGCAATGCCGCGAGTGGCCTGCGCGAGGAAGCGCTCCATCATCGCCACATCGTCCTGGGCCAGCGGCTGGCTCTCCCCCAGCGCCAGGATGTCGGCGCGGGCGTCGGCCAGCGTCTTGCCGGAACGGTACAGCGCGCGGTGCATCTGCTTGACCGCGGCGATGCGTTCGGCGGCAAAGCCACGGCGGCGCAGGCCTTCGGCGTTGAAGCCGCGCACCGCCAGCGGGTTGCCGTCCACCATCATGAAGGGCGGCACGTCCTGGGTGACGGCGCTGGCAAAACCCACCATCGCATGGGCGCCGATCTTCACAAACTGGTGGATACCGGTCAGGCCGCCCACGATGACCCAGTCGCCCAGGTGCACATGGCCGGCCAGCGTGGCGTTGTTGGCCAGAATGGTCTTGTCGCCCACCAGGCAGTCGTGGGCGATGTGCACATAGGCCATCACCCAGTTGTCGTCACCCACGCGGGTGATGCCGCCGTCCTGCACCGTGCCGCAATTGAAGGTGCAAAACTCACGCACCGTGTTGCGGTCGCCAATCACCAGTTGGGTGGGCTCGCCGGCGTACTTCTTGTCCTGCGGCTCGGCGCCGATGGAGCAGAACTGAAAAAAACGGTTGTCGCGGCCGATGGTGGTGTGGCCCTCGATGACGCAATGCGCACCCACCCGGGTACCAGCGCCAATCACCACATGCGGGCCGATGGTGGTGTAGGGGCCGACCTCGACCGAGGGGTCGAGCTGGGCGGCCGGGTCAACCAGCGCGGTGGGGTGGATGGCCATCGCGCCGCTCCTCAGGCAATGTTGCGACGGGTGCACATCAGTTCGGCCTCGGCAGCCAGCTCGTCACCGACCATGGCTTTGGCCTTGAACTTGTAGATGCCAGCGCGCACGCGGTCCAGCTCAACCAGCAAACGCAGCTGGTCACCGGGCTCGACCGGCCGCTTGAAACGCGCGCCGTCGATGCCGACGAAATAAAACACCGAGTTGTCGTCGGCGGCCACACCCAGCATGTCAAAAGCCAGCAGCGCCGAGGCCTGGGCCAGGGCTTCCAGAATCAACACGCCCGGCATCACCGGGCGGTGCGGGAAATGGCCGAGGAAAAACGGCTCGTTGATCGACACGTTCTTCAGCGCCTCGATGCGCTGGCCGCTCTCCAGCGACAGCACCCGGTCCACCAACAAAATGGGGTAGCGGTGCGGCAGCTGTTTCAGGATTTGGTGGATGTCCATCGTCGTCATGTGCTTGTCTTTTTCTCAATGGCCTCGAGGGCCTTCAGGCGCTCACGCAGGCGGTGCAACTGCTTCAGCGTGGCGGCGTTTTTTTCCCAGGCGGCATTGTCGTCGATGGGGAACATGCCGGTGTAATGGCCCGGCTTCAGCAGCGAGCGGGTGACCACGGTGGCGGCCGACACGTTGACATGGTCGGCCACCGTCAGATGGCCCAGCACGATGGCGCCGCCGCCAAAGGTGCAATGGGCGCCGATGACGGCACTGCCGGCCACGCCCACGCAGCCGGCCATGGCCGTGTGTTTGCCGACCCGCACGTTGTGACCGATCTGCACCAGGTTGTCGAGCTTGACGCCGTCGTCCAGCACGGTGTCGTGCAGCGCGCCGCGGTCGATGCAGGTGTTGGCGCCGATCTCCACGTCGTTGCCGATGCGCACCGCGCCCAGCTGCTCGATTTTTTCCCAGGCGCCGGCGTTGGGCGCGAAGCCGAAGCCGTCGGCACCGATCACCACGCCGGGGTGGACCAGGCCACGTTCACCGATGCTGCAGAACTCGCCCACCGTGACCCTGGAGGTCAGCACCGTGCCGGCACCGATGCGGGCGCCCCGCTCCACCACACACAGCGGGCCGATGCGGGCCGTGGGATGGACCTCGGCCTCGGGATCGACCACCGCACTGGGGTGGATGGGCGGCCGGTTGGCCGGCGCGCGGCCCGCCTTCCACAGCTGGGTGACACGGGCGAAATACAGGTAGGGCTGGTCGGTGACGATGGCACCACCGCGGGCCAGTGCCGCCTCACGGGCGGCTGGGCCGACGATGACGCAGCCAGCGGCCGAGCTGGCGAGCTGGCTGGCGTACTTGGGGTGGCTGAGAAAGCTGAGTTCGCTGGGGCCAGCGGCCTCCAGCGGGGCCAGGCCGGTGATCAACAGGTCGGGCGGGGCCAGCAACTCACCACCCAGGGCGGCGGAGATGTCGGCCAGGCGCAGCGACCCCCCAGCCACGGACTTACTTGCCGCCGGAGTTCAGGACCTTGAGGACCTTCTCCGTGATGTCGTGTTTGGGGTTGATGTAGACGGCTTCCTGAAGAATCACGTCGTACTTCTCGGCCTCGGCCACCTGCTTGACGACCTTGTTGGCCCGCTCCAGCACCTGCTGCAGCTCTTCGTTCTTGCGCGAGTTCAGGTCTTCCTGGAATTCACGGCGCTTGCGCTGGAAATCGCGGTCCTGCTCGATCAGCTGCTTTTGCTTGGACGCGCGCTGGCTCTCGGACATGGTGGGCGCTTCGCGCTCGAACTTGTCCGACTGGGCCTTCAGCGCGTTGCCGGCGTCGACGATTTCCTTCTCGCGCCGCGAGAACTCCTGCTCCAGCTTGGTCTGCGCGGCCTTGGCCGAGTTGGCCTCGCGGAAGATGCGGTCGGTGTTGACAAAGCCGATGCGCACTTCTTGCGCCTGGGCGCTGCCGCACAGCGTCAACACGCCCAAGGCGGCACCCGCGGCAAAGTGACGGAAAGAATGCTTCATTAGAACGAGGTTCCGATCTGGAATTGCAATTTTTGGATTCTATCGCCTGCCTGCTTGCGAATCGGATTCGCAATGGCAAAGCGCAGCGGGCCCACCGGTGAGATCCAGCTCAAACCCACACCGGCCGAGGTGCGCAGTTCGTTGAAACGGATGGGGTCGTCGTCACCGAAGGCATTGCCGGCATCGAAGAAGCCGAACACACGCAAGGTGCGGTCGTTGCCGGCACCGGGAAACGGCGCCTGCAGTTCGGCGTTGAGGGTGATCTTCTTGGAGCCGCCGATGAAGGCGCCGGTGATGTCGCGCGGGCCCAATGTGCCCTGCTCAAAGCCCCGGACCGAACCCAGGCCACCGCTGTAAAAGCTCTTGAAGATGGGAAAGGGCCGGCCGCCCAGGCCCTTGCCGTAGCCAAACTCGCCGTTCAAGGCCACGGTGAGTTGCTTGTTGATGGGGATGTACTGCTGGGCCTGGTAGTTGCCGCGCACGTACTTCACATCACCGCCGACGCCGAAGTCGGCGTTGACGCGCTGGAAACGGCCGCGCGACGGCACCAGGGCGCTGTCGCGGTCGTCACGCGACCAGCCCACCGTCAATGGCAGCGATTGGCTGGTGTAGCCGAACTGGTTGGCATAGCTGAGGTAGGCGGCCGGGATGTTGGTGCCCGGCTTGATGGTGGTCTGCTCCACACCCGCGCCGAAGTAGACCACGTCGGTTTCGCTGAAGGGCACACCGAAGCGGGTGCTGGCGCCGCTGGTCACCAACTGGTAGTCGCCGCCCTGGTCGTTGAAGGGGCGGGAGGCACGGTGGTAGACCTCGAAGGTGCGGGACACACCGTCGGCGGTGAAATAGGGATCGGTGGTGTTCAAGACGATCTGGCGGTTGAACTTGCTGGTGTTGATTTCCACACCCAGGTAGTTGCCGGTGCCGAAGACGTTTTCCTGCTTGATGCTGAACACCAGCGACAGCTTTTCGGCGCTGGAGAAACCGGCACCGATCAACAGGTTGCCAGTGGGCTTCTCGGCCACGGTGACGTTCAGGTCAACCTGGTCGGTGGTGCCCGGCACCTCGGTGGTGTCGATGTTGACTTCCTTGAAATAGCCCAGGCGGTCGACCCGGTCACGCGACAGCTTGATTTTGTCGCCGTCATACCAAGACGATTCGAACTGGCGGAACTCGCGGCGAATCACTTCGTCGCGGGTGCGGTTGTTGCCCGCCACGTTGATGCGGCGCACATAGGCCCGGCGCGAGGGCTCGGCCTGCAGCACAAAGGCCACCCGGTTGTTTTCGCGGTCGATCTCGGGCCGGGCCTCGACCCGGGCGAAGGCATAACCAAAGGTGCCGAAGTAATCGGTGAAGGCCTTGGTGGTGTCGGTGACCTGGTCGGCGTTGTAGGGCTGGCCGGGCTTGATGGTCACCAGCGACTTGAACTCCTCGTCCTTGCCCAGGTAGTTGCCTTCCAGCTTGACGCCCGAGACCACGAAGCGCTCACCTTCGGTGACGTTCAGCGTGATGGAGATGCTTTGCTTGTCCGGCGAAATCGCCACCTGGGTGGAGTCGATGCGGAACTCCAGAAAGCCCCGGGTCAGGTAGTAGGACTTGAGGGTTTCCAGGTCGGCATTGAGCTTGGCGCGGGAGTAGCGATCGCTCTTGGTGTAGAAGCTCAACCAGCCACCGGTGTCGAGGTCGAACAGGTCGCGCAACGTGGATTCGCTGAAGGCCTTGTTGCCGACGATGCGGATGTCCTTGATCTTGGCGACATCGCCTTCGATCACGTTGAACGACACATTGACCCGGTTGCGCTCGATCGGCGTGACGGTGGTCACCACCTCAACGCCGTACAAGCTCTTGTTGATGTACTGGCGCTTGAGTTCCTGCTCGGCGCGGTCGGCCAGGGCCTTGTCGAAGGGCCGGCCTTCGGTCAGGCCGATGTCGCGCAGCGCGCTTTGCAAGGCGGTCTTGTCGAACTCCTTGGTACCGACAAAATCCACCGCCGCCACCGTGGGGCGCTCTTCCACCACCACCACCAGCACGTCGCCATTGACCTCCAGCCGCACATCCTTGAACAGGCCCAGCGCGAACAGCGCACGGATGGCCGCGGCGCCCTTGTCATCGCTGTAGCTGTCGCCCACACGGAAGGGCAGCGACGCGAAGATGGTGCCCGGCTCGACCCGCTGCAAGCCCTCGACCCGGATGTCCCGGACGGTGAAGGGTGCCACCGCCCAGGCCACATGGCTGGCCATGAGCAGCACGGCCAGCGCCGACGTGGAGAGAAGCTTGGAATGTTTGAATTGGTGTGTCATGAAGAGCGCCATGCGGCGGAATCTAACCTAGAAGACGGGTGACATCGTTGAACAAAGCGATCGACATCATGAGCAGCAGCACCGCGACGCCCCCACGTTGAAGCCGCTCCATCCATGCGTCGGACACACTGCGCCCTGTGACACCCTCCCAAAGATAATACATCAGGTGCCCCCCGTCCAAGACCGGCAGCGGCAGCAGGTTCAACACCCCCAGGCTGACGCTGATCAGCGCCAGAAACACCAGGTAGGCGCTCAGACCCAGGCTGGCCGATTTGCCGGCGTAGTCGGCAATCGTCAAAGGGCCGGTGAGGTTTTTCAGCGAGGCCTCGCCCACCACCATCTTGCCCATCATCTTCAGCGTCAGTGCCGACACCTCCCAGGTGCGAACCGCGCCGCGCCACAGCCCATCCAGCGGGCCGTAACGCACGGTCACGAAGGCCGGCGCGGCACCGACATAGGCACCGATGCGGGCCACCTTGGCACCGGCCTCGTCCACCAGCTCGGGGGTCACGTCCAGCGAGAGTGTCTGCCCGGCCCGCTCGATCTGCCAGGTGCGTGTGAGGGGCTGGCCATCGGTGTGGGTGTGCTTGATCAGTTCGCGCAGTTGCTGGCCGTCGACCACCGCCACCGCGCCCAGCTTCAGCACCTGGTCACCGGCTTTCAGGCCGGCCTTGTCGGCCGCGCTGCCGGGCAGGATGTCGCCCATCACCGGCCGGGTCCACGGGCCCAGCAGGCCGATCTTGCGGAACAGCGCGGCGTCGGCATCCTTGGCGCCCACCTGGGCGGTTGGCAGCGTCACGTCACGCAAGGCCCCGCCGTCGCCGGCCTGCAGCGCCAGCGTCACGTCGCGGCCGTCCAGCGCACCGCGCACCAGCAACCAGCGCAGGTCTTCAAACGAAGTCAAGGGCGCCAGGGCCTCGCCGGCGAACGCGCCTTGGGTCACCGTCTCGCCGCCCACCAGCCCGGCCCGCTCGGCCAGCGAACCGGCCACCGGGCTGGCCAGCACCGCCCGGGGCTGGTCCACACCGGCCCAGTTCACGGTGGCGTACAACACCACCGCCAGCAGCAAATTGGCCAGTGGCCCGGCCGCCACGATGGCCACCCGGGAACGCAGCGGCTGGGTGTTGAAGGCCAGGTGGCGCTCGGCCGCGTCCACCTCGCCTTCGCGCTCGTCCAGCATCTTGACGTAGCCGCCCAGCGGAAACGCGCCGATGACGAATTCGGTGGGGCTGCCCTGGGGCTGCCAGCGGTAAATCACCTTGCCAAAGCCCACCGAGAAGCGCAGCACCTTGACGCCGCAGGCCACGGCCACGCGGTAGTGGCCGTACTCGTGGACGGCGATCAGCAGCCCGAGGGCCACCACAAAAGCAACCAGGGTCAACATGGCAGAGTCCTCATGCGGCGAAACGCCGCACCGCATCTTGCGCCGAAGCCCGGGCCTGGGCATCGAGCGCCATCAAAGCCCCCAGGTCGTCCGGGTGGTCGGGCAGCACCGCCGACAAGGTGGCCAGGTTGACCGCGTGGATCTGGTCGAAACGGATGCGGCTGTTCAGAAAGGCGTCCACCGCCACCTCGTTGGCCGCGTTCAGCACCGCGCAGGTGCCCGACGGCGCTTGCAAGGCGTCCCAGGCCAGCTGCAGGCCAGGGAAACGGGCGCGGTGATCGAGGCTGTCAAACGACTCGAAGCTCATCGCCGCCATGGCCTTGAAGTCCAGCGCCGCGGCGCCCGACACCACCCGCTCCGGCCAGGACAGGCCGTAGGCAATCGGCACCCGCATGTCGGGTGTGCCCAGCTGCGCCACCACCGACATGTCGCGGTACTGCACCATGGAGTGAATCACGCTTTGCGGGTGGATCACCACCTCGATCTGCGCCGGCGCCAGGCCGAACAGGTAACGCGCCTCGATGACCTCCAGCGCCTTGTTCATCATGGTGGCCGAATCCACCGAAATCTTGCGGCCCATCACCCAGTTGGGGTGGGCACAGGCCCGCTCCGGCGTGACGTCGCGCAGCTCGGCCACCGGCAGGGTGCGGAAGGGCCCACCGGAGGCGGTCAGGATGATCTTGTCGACCCGCTCCGACCAGGTGGCCGGGTCTTCGGGCAGCGACTGGAAGATGGCGGAATGTTCGCTGTCGATGGGCAGCAGCCGGGCGCCGCCTTGGCGCACCGCGGCGAGAAACACCTCACCGCCCACCACCAAGGCCTCCTTGTTGGCCAGCAGCAGCCGCTTGCCGGCACGGGCGGCGGCCAGGCAGGCGGCCAGGCCGGCCGCGCCGACGATGGCAGCCATCACCGCGTCCACCTGTTCATGGGCGGCCACGCTGTCAATGGCATCGGGGCCAGACAGCACGGTGCAAGGCAAGCCAGCCTGCTGGACCTTGTCGGCGAGCAAGGCCGCATGGGGGGCGCTGGCCATCACCGCATAACGCGGGCGAAACTGCTGGCACTGGGCCAGCATCAGGTCGACCTGGGTGGCTGCGGTCAGCGCAAACACCTCAAAACGGTCGGGGTGGCGGGCCAGCACATCCAGCGTGCTGGTGCCGATGGAGCCGGTCGAGCCGAGAACAGCGATGCGTTGTTTCATGGGGCGGGCACAGCCGGTGCAGTGGCCATCACGCCGCTCATCGCGACACCAGCATCATGACCAGCGGCAGCGTGGGCAACAAGGCGTCCACCCGGTCCAGCACACCGCCATGGCCGGGCAACAGGCCGCTGCTGTCCTTGACACCGGCAGCGCGCTTGATCAGCGACTCCACCAGGTCACCAACCACGCTCATGGCCGACAAAAACAAGGCGCCCAGCACCAGCAGGCCCAGGTGCTGGCCGGCCAATCGACTGAAGACACTGGGCACGGCCGCCTGCCAATGCTGGTCGGCCCAGACCCAGCCGGCGGCCAGCAACAACACACACAGCATGCCGCCCCACACCCCTTCCCAGCTTTTGCCGGGGCTGATGGAAGCGGCCAGCTTGCTGCGGCTGAAACGGCCACCGAAAGTACGGCCGGCAAAGTAGGCACCGGTGTCGGCCACCCAGACCAGCACAAAGGCAGACAGCAAAAAGTTGACGCCGATCACCCGGGCCTGGGCAATCGCCAGCCAGGCCAGGCACAGGGCAAGCACACCGCCAACCACCCGCACGGCCAAAGGAATCAGCGGCCAGCCCACCACGCCCTGGCGCAGCAGCAGCGCACCACCCAGCACCCAGGCCGCACCGGCACACAGCCAGAGCACCGGTTGCGGCGTCAACAGCCAGCCCGCGCCCCACATGCCGGCACACAAAAGCACACTCAGCGCGGCCAGGGCCACAGCCGGCACCTGGCCCAGCCGGTTCAGGCGGCCCCATTCCCAGCCCCCGGCCGCGATCAGCAGCAGGGCCAGTGCACAGAACGGCTCAAACGAGGGGTAAAACAAGGCCGGCAGCAGCACGGCCAGCAGGACGATCGCGGTGATGATGCGGGTGCGCAGCATCAGGCGGCCTGCTGCACTTGGGCGGCGGTGAGTCCGAAACGGCGCTCACGCTGGCGGTAGGCGGCCAGTGCGGCGTCGAGTTCGGCCTCGTCGAAGTCGGGCCAGAACTTGGGGCTGAAATAGAGCTCGGCGTAGGCGGCCTGCCAGAGCAGGAAATTGCTCAAGCGTTGCTCACCGCCGGTGCGGATCAGCAGGTCGGGGTCATCGACATGGGCCAGCGCCATGGCCCGGTCCAGCGACTGCTCGGTGATGGCCTCGCCACGCGCCGCCAGCCCGGCCGCGGCCTGGGCAATGTCCCAGCGCCCGCCGTAGTTAAAGCAGACGTTCAACACCAGACGCCGGTTGTCCGCCGTGCTGCGCTCGGCTTCCGCCAGACCCTGGCGCATCTTGGGCGACAGCGCGCTCAGGTCACCGACAAAATGCAGTTGCACGCCGTTGCGCTGCAGCTCGGCCACCTCGGCGCCCAGCGCATGGGCCAGCAAGCCCATCAGGCTGGACACTTCTTCGGCGGGCCGGTTCCAGTTTTCCGAGGAAAACGCGAACACCGTCAAGACCTTCACGCCGCGGTCGATACAGGCCTGCACACAGCGGCGCAGCGACTCCACGCCCTGGCGGTGGCCCGCCACCCGTGGCAGGAAACGGCGGGTCGCCCAGCGGCCGTTGCCGTCCATGACGATGGCGATGTGGTGGGGTGCGGTCATGGGCGCGGCGTGCGGGTGGGTGGCGTCAGACGGCCAGGATGTCCTGCTCTTTGGCCGCCACCAGCTTGTCGATCTCGAGGATGGTGCGGTCGGTGAGCTTTTGCACCTCGTCGTGCGAGCGGCGCTCGTCGTCCTCGGAGATCAGCTTGTCCTTGACCAGCTTCTTGGCCGACTCGTTGGCGTCGCGGCGCAGGTTGCGCACCACGATGCGGGCCGACTCGCCCTCGTTGCGGACGAGCTTGGTCAGTTCCTTGCGGCGCTCTTCGCTCATCAGCGGCAGCGGCACGCGGATCAGGTCGCCCTGCGAGGACGGGTTCAGGCCCAGGTCGCTTTCGCGGATGGCCTTCTCGATCTTCGCGCCCATGCCTTTTTCCCAGGGCTGAACGCTGATGGTGCGGGCGTCCAGCAGGCCCACGTTGGCCACCTGGCTGATCGGCACCAGCGAGCCGTAGTACTCCACCTGCACCGTGTCCAGCAAAGCCGGGTTGGCACGGCCGGTGCGGATTTTGGTCAGGTTGTTCTTGAACGCGTCCACCGACTGGTGCATCTTGGCTTCGGTGGTTTTTTTGATGGTGTCAATCGTCATGGCGTTTCCTCATGGATGTCGGTGACGGCGATGGCGCCTGCAAGCGCCATGCGGTCAAACGTGGACCAATGTGCCTTCGTCTTCGCCCATGACCACCCGCTTCAGGGCGCCGTGCTTGAAGATCGAAAACACCTTGATGGGCAGTTTCTGGTCGCGGCACAGCGCAAAAGCGGTGGCGTCCATGATGCCCAGGTTCTTGGCCATGGCCTCGTCGAACGTGATCTGGGTGTACCGGGTCGCCGTGGGGTCGAGCTTGGGGTCGGCGGTGTAGACACCGTCGACCTTGGTGGCCTTGAGAACCACCTCGGCACCGATTTCGGCGCCCCGCAGCGCGGCCGCGGTGTCGGTGGTGAAAAACGGGTTGCCGGTGCCGGCGGCGAAGATCACGACCTTGCCCTCTTCGAGGTACTGCAAGGCCTTGGGGCGCACATAGGGCTCCACCACCTGCTCGATGGCAATGGCCGACATCACGCGGGCGATCAGGCCAGCTTTGTTCATGGTGTCGGCCAGGGCCAGCGCGTTCATCACCGTGGCCAGCATGCCCATGTAGTCGGCGGTGGCGCGGTCCATGCCGACCGAGCCGCCAGCCACACCGCGGAAGATGTTGCCGCCGCCAATGACCACCGCCACCTCGACGCCGAGCCGGGTGACCTCGGCCACCTCTTCGACCATGCGGGCGATGGTGGCGCGGTTGATGCCGAACGCGTCGTCGCCCATCAGGGCCTCACCGGACAGCTTGAGCAGGATGCGCTTGTGGGCTGGGCGGTCAGACGGCATGTTCACGGGCTCCTAAAACTGCGCGTAGTTTAGCGCCTGGGCCGGTCGCAACACCGGCCCTCGGCGTGGGAAAGACGCTCAGGCGGCGCCTTTCGCGGCGGCCACCTGGGCTGCCACTTCGGCGGCGAAGTCGTCAACCTTCTTCTCAATGCCTTCGCCCACCACGTACAGCGTGAAGCCCTTGACGCTGGTGCCAGCGGCCTTGAGCATCTGCTCCACGGTCTGCTTGTCGTTCTTCACGAAGGACTGGTTGAACAGCGAGACTTCCTTCAGGTACTTCTGCACGCCGCCTTCGACACGCTTGGTGACGATTTCGTCGGACTGCACCGGCTTGCCTTCGGCAATCGCCTTGGCCTTGTCTTCGGCGGCCTTGGCCACCGCCACCGAGCGCTCGCGCTCGATCAGCTCGGCGGGCACTTCGGCGCTGGTCAGCGAGACCGGCTTCATCGCGGCCACGTGCATGGCGACGTCCTTGGCGGCAACCTCATCGCCGTCAAACTCCACCACCACGCCGATGCGGGTGCCGTGCAGGTAGGCGGCCAGCTTGGCGCCGGAGGCGAAACGCTTGAAGCGGCGGAAGCTCATGTTCTCGCCGATCTTGCCAATCAGGCCCTTGCGCACGTCTTCCAGCGTGGGACCGAAACCGTCCTGGCTGTAGGCCACGGCGCCCAGGGCGGCAATGTCGGCCGGGTTGTGCTTGGCCACCAGCTCGGCGGCGGCCTTGGCCAGGGCCAGGAAGCTGTCGTTCTTGGTGACGAAATCGGTTTCGCAGTTGACTTCGATCAGCGCACCGGTGCTGCCGTCGATGAAGCTGGCGACCACGCCTTCAGCGGTCACGCGGGCCGCGGCCTTGCCGGCCTTGCTGCCCAGCTTGACGCGCAGCAGCTCCTCGGCCTTGGCCATGTCGCCACCGGCTTCGGTCAGCGCCTTCTTGCATTCCATCATCGGCGCGTCGGTCTTGGCGCGCAGTTCAGCCACCATGCTTGCAGTGATTGCCATTTGTGATTCTCCTGATTAGCGAGGGTTGTGTAGCGGTCGGGCGCCGGCCAACAACGGCCAGGGGCCCTGGCCAGCGTCGGCCGGCCTGAAGGGGGTGCGTAAAAAAGGGGCTACGCGAGCCCCTTTTCAACGCCGGAGGTGGCTCAAGCCGAAGCTTCGACTTCCACGAACTCGTCGGACTCGGCTGCCACGGCCTTGACCACGTCTTGCGAGGCGTTGGCGCGGCCTTCGAGGATCGCGTCGGCGATTTCACGGGCGTACAGCGTCACGGCCTTGGACGAGTCGTCGTTGCCGGGGATGACGTAGTCGATGCCGATGGGCGAGTGGTTGGAGTCGACCACACCGATCAGCGGAATGCCCAGCTTGCGGGCTTCGGCAATGGCGATCTTGTGGTAACCGACGTCGATCACGAAAATCGCGTCTGGCAGGGCGTTCATGTCCTGAATGCCACCGATGTCTTTTTCGAGCTTTTCGATCTCGCGGGTGAACATCAGCTGCTCTTTCTTGCTCAGGCTCTCGAGGCCGGCTTCTTGCTGCAGCTTCATTTCCTTCAGGCGCTTGATCGAGGTCTTGACCGTCTTGAAGTTGGTCAACATGCCGCCCAGCCACCGCTGGTCGACGTAAGGCACGCCAGCGCGCTGCGCTTCGGTGGCCACGATTTCGCGGGCCTGGCGCTTGGTGCCCACCATCAGAATGGTGCCGCGGTTGGCGGACAGCTGGCGGACGAACTTCGCCGCTTCCTGGAACATCGGCAGCGATTTTTCCAGGTTGATGATGTGGATCTTGTTGCGATGGCCAAAGATGTACGGGGCCATCTTGGGGTTCCAGAAGCGCGTTTGGTGGCCAAAGTGGACACCGGCTTCCAGCATTTCACGCATGGTCGTAGCCATAATTTCTCTCCAAAGGTTGGGTCTTAAAGCCGATTCGTTTTGCCCGCAGCCCTGATGGCCACTGGCAACACCTTGTTGAACCGGTTTGCGATTTCTGCGCCGATGTGGCCTTGAATCCAGGTTTCCCCGGCCAAAATCACCCCTGCACAGCCTGTCGAGTATACCACCCATGCCCTCCCCCGTCCTGCCCCTGTCTCCCCCTGCCCTGGACCTGGTGGCTGCCCGGGACGGCCTGCGGCGCGGCGACTGGACGGCCGAGGCGCTGCTGGAACCCTGCCTGGCCATCGCCCAGTCAGCGGCGGTGGCACCGGCCTTTCTGTTCACCGACCTGGACGGCGCACGGCAAGCGGCACGCGCCGCCTCGCCCGACCAGCCGCTGGCCGGGCTGGCGGTGTCGGTCAAGGATTTGTTCGACGTCCGCGGCCAGGTCAGCGCAGCCGGCTCACAAATCCTGGCCCACCAGCCCCCGGCCGCGGCCGACTGCCCGGCCGTGGCCAGGCTGCGGGCGGCCGGCGGCGCGTTGCTGGGTCGCACCCACATGGTGGAATTTGCCTTTGCTGGCGTGGGCACCCACCCCCGCCAGACCACCCCGGCCAATTGGGCCGACCCGTTGACGCCCCGCATCCCGGGTGGCTCGTCGTCCGGGGCGGCGGTGTCGGTGGCGTCCGGCGCAGCCTTTGTCGGCCTGGGCACCGACACCGGCGGCTCCATCCGCATCCCGGCCGCACTGAACGGCATCGTCGGCTTCAAAAGCACGGCAAGACAGGTGCCCACCACCGGCGTGGTGCCGCTGGCCCCCAGCCTGGACACGGTGTGCGCCATGACCCGCTCGGTGCGCGATGCGGTGGTGGTGCACGGGGTGTTGTCCGGTCGGCCGGTGGTGCTGGACGCCACCCCGCTGCCCCAGCGCCGGCTGGCAGTGGCCCGCACCGTGATGCTGAACGGGCTGGACGCCACGGTGGCCACCGCCTTCTGGCGCAGCGTGGACCGGCTGCGCCGGGGAGGCGTGACGGTGGACGAGATCGATCTGCCGGAGATCGCCGAGCTGGGTCCCATGCAGGCCAAGGGCGCGCTGGTGACCGCCGAAGCCTACGCCTGGCACCGCCCTTGGGTCGAGACCCGGCCGGCCGACTACGACCCCCGTGTGCTGAGCCGGCTGCTGCGCGGCGCCGCCCTCAGCGAGGCCGAGCTGCAAGCGCTGCGGGCCGAGCGCCAAGGCTGGATCACCCGCATGGCCGAGCGCCTGGCGCCCTTTGACGCGCTGCTGTCGCCCACCGTGCCCCTGGTGGCACCGCCGATGGCGCCACTGCTGGCCGACGACGACCTGTACTACGCCACCAACGCCTTGCTGCTGCGCAACACCAGCGTGGTCAACCTGCTCGACGGCTGCGCCTTGTCGCTGCCTTGCCACCAGGCCGGCGAACTGCCGGTGGGGCTGATGCTGTGGCATGGCGCGATGCAGGACGAGCGCCTGCTGGGTCTGGGCTTGCAGGTGGAGGCTGCGCTGGCGGCCGGCTGAGCCCGGTCGCGCGTGCCGCAAAATACGCCGTTGATCAACCGCCTGGACCTGTCATGAAAATTGCCGTTGTCGGCGCCGGCATTGTGGGTGTGTGCACCGCGTACGAACTGGCGCGCGACGGCCACGAGGTCACGGTGCTGGACCGGCGCAACTCGGTGGCCGAAGAAGCCAGCTTCGCCAGCGGCAGCCTGCTCGGCCCCGGCCATGTGCAGCCGGCCACCGGCGCGGTGGACAGCGGCCTGCGGCTGGCCACCCACGAGGTGGCGTGGCTGTGGCAGCGGCGCAAGCAAAAAACCACCCGCCCCGCCAGCCTGCAGGCCCTGAGCCAGCTGGCCTTGTACAGCCAGGCCCAGCGCCAGCGTGTCGCCACCGAGCTGCAGCTGACCTTTGACGGCGGCCAGGGCCTGATGCTGCTGTTCCGCAGCGAGCAAGACAGCCGGCAGGCCCAGCCCCGGCTGCAGGCCTTGCGCGAGGCCGGCATCAGCGTCAAAGACCTGACCCCGGCGATCGTGCGCAAGCTGGAACTGGCGCTGAACCCCGACACCGACTTCTTCGGCGCCGCGTTTTTTCAAGACGACGAACTGGGCAACTGCCGGCAGTTCGCGCTGCTGCTGAAAAACGCCGCCCAGGCCATGGGGGTGCGCTTTGTGCTGAACGCCGCGGTGCAGCCGCTGCAGCGCCGCGCGCCCACCCAGCTGGGCGTGGCGGGTGACCTCCAGGCCCAGGCCTTTGACGCGGTGGTGGTGTGCGCCGGTGCCGACAGCGCCCGGCTGCTCAAGCCCCTGGGCCTGACCTTGCCGCTGGCGGCGGTGCACGGCTACTCGGTCAGCGCGCAGATCCGCGAGCCACTGAACGCACCGCGCAGCGCCATCTGGGACGAGCGCCACCGGGTCAGCATCTCCTGCATTGGCCACCGGGTGCGGGTGGCGGGTGGCGCCGAGATGGGCCGCGGCGACGACAAGGCCCGCAGCACCGCCCTGCCCCTGCTCTACCAGGTGCTGCGTGACTGGTTTCCTGGCGCGGCCCGGGTCACCGGCGACGTGCAGGAATGGCGGGCCGCGCTGCCGGTGATGGCCGACGGCCTGCCCCGGCTGGGCGCCAGCGGCATCCCCGGCGTCTGGCTCAACCTGGGCCATGGCGCCAGTGGTTGGGCCCTGGCCAACGGCTCGGCCCGGGTGTTGGCCGACCAGATGGCCGGCCGCGCTGCCGCGCTGGCACTGGACGGCATGACGGTGGCCTGAGCCTGCCATGCGCCGCATCGACACCACCGCCGGACCGCTGCCGCTGTACCGCGTGGCCCGCACCCGGGCCATCGAACAAGCCGCCCAGAACCGGCTGCCGCCCCACACCCTGATGCAGCGCGCCGGCCTGGCCGTGGCCCGGCTGGCGCTGGCCAGCGCGCCCCATGCCCAACGCATCTGGATCGCCTGCGGGCCCGGCAACAACGGCGGCGACGGCCTGGAGGCCGCGGCCTGGTTGCAGGCCTGGGGCAAAGCCCCCACCGTCACCTGGCTGGGCAACCCGGCCAGCGCCAGCGCCGACACCCAGGCCGCCCTGGCGCGCGCGCGGGCTGCCGGCGTGGAGCTGGCCGACGACCCGCCGGCCAACCCCGACCTCTGCATCGACGCGCTGCTGGGCATCGGCGCCCGCCGCGCGCCCGAAGGCCGGCTGGCCCTGCAACTGCAACAGATGCAGGCCAGTGGCGCGACCGTGCTCTGCGTGGACCTGCCCTCGGGCCTGGACGCCGACAACGGCGCCCAGGCCGCAGGCTGGACTGCCCATGGCGCCAACCGCCGCATCACCCTGAGCCTGCTGACCCTGAAGCCCGGGCTGTTCGCCGGCGCCGGCCGGGACGCGGTGGGTGAGCTGTGGTTTGACGACCTGGGCGTCACGTCCGACGGAACGCCCGCCGACGCCCGCCTGGCCACCCCGCCCGCGCCGGCCATCGCCCGCCATGCCAGCCACAAAGGCACGCGGGGCGATGTGGTGGTGCTGGGCGGCGCGCCCGGCATGGTGGGTGCGGCCCTGCTGGCCGGCAGCGCGGCCTTGCACGGCGGCGCCGGCCGGGTCTACCTGGCGCTGCTGGATGGGGGCGGCCTGGCGGTGGACCCGCTGCAGCCCGAACTGATGGTGAGGTCGCCGGACGCCATCGACTGGACCCACACCCCGCTGGTGTGTGGCTGCGGCGGCGCTGACGCGGTGGCCACCTGGCTGCCCCGGGCCCTGGCCACCGAAGCGCCGCTGGTGCTGGACGCCGACGCGCTGAACGCGGTGGCGTCCACGCCGGTGTTGCGCCAGGCCCTGCTGGCACGCGGCCAGGCTGGCCGTTGCACCGTGCTGACCCCGCACCCGCTGGAAGCGGCGCGCCTGCTGGGCCAGACCACCGCCGCGGTGCAGGCCGACCGGCTGGCCGCTGCCCAGCGGCTGGCGGACGAATTGGGGTCGGTGGTGGTGCTCAAAGGCGCGGGCTCGGTGGTCGCCGCGCCCAGCCGTGTGCCGCTGCTGAATGGCAGCGGCAATGGCCGGCTGGCCACCGCCGGCACCGGCGACGTGCTGGCCGGCTGGCTGGGCGCGGCGCTGGCCGCACTGTCCGCCACCGCCGGCATGGGCGACTGGCAACAGCACACGGCCGAGGTGGTGTGGGCCCATGGCGCGCTGGCGGACCGTTGGCCCGCCGGCAAGGCACTCACCGCACAGCGGTTGGCCCAGGCCATCACCGCGTTGGCTTGAACGCCGGCGGCCGCAAGCCGCCGGGTTGTCAGCGCCGCGGCTTGCGGCCCTTCTTCTTGCCGGCCGCGAGTTTCACCGCCGCCTTCAGCGCCTCCACCGGGGACTTGGTGGGCCGCTCGCCGCCGCTGGACCGCTCTTCACCCCGCCCACTGCGCTTGGCCGAGGCCTTGGCACTGGCCTTGGGCGCCTTGCCCTGGGAGATCGGTGGCAAGGCCTCGCCAGACACCGCGCCCTTGTCCTTCATGGCACGCGTCAACAACTCTTCGTCGTCGCGCACCAGGCGGAAGTCGATCTTGCGGCCATCCAGGTCGACCCGGCTGACCTGCACCCGCACCCGGGTGCCGATGGCATAACGGATGCCGGTGCGTTCGCCGCGCAACTCCTGCCGCGCCTCGTCGAAACGGAAGTACTCGCCACCGAGCTCGGTGATGTGCACCAGGCCCTCGACATAGAGCGCGTCCAGCGTGACGAAGATGCCGAAGCTGGTGGCCGAGGTGACCATGCCGCCGAACTCCTCGCCCAGGTGCTCACGCATGTACTTGCACTTGAGCCAGGCCTCGACGTCGCGGCTGGCCTCGTCGGCACGGCGCTCGTTGGCGCTGCAATGCAGACCGGCGGCCTCCCAGGCCTGTTGCTCCGCGGTGAGCTTGCGCACCGGCTTGGCCGTCGGGTTCTTGGCGCGCTGGCTCAGCAGCCGCTTGCCCAGCTTGGCATGGGCCTCGCCCGGCGTGGGCAGCACCGGCAGCTGGTACTTGGACTTGGCCAGCACCGCCTTGATGACGCGGTGCACCAGCAGGTCGGGGTAGCGCCGGATCGGGCTGGTGAAGTGGGTGTAGGCGTCGTAGGACAGGCCAAAGTGGCCGCTGTTCATCGGCGTGTAAATGGCCTGCTGCATGGAGCGCAGCAGCATGCTGTGGATCTGCTGGGCGTCGGGCCGGTCCTTGGTGGCTTCGGCGATGCGTTGGAACTCACCTGGCGTCGGGTCGTCGCTGATGGTCAGACCCACGCCCATGGCCTTCAGGTAGCCGCGCAGGATTTCCTGCTTCTCGGCGGTGGGCCCTTCGTGGACCCGGAACAGGCCGGCGTGTTTGCTCTGCGAGATGAAGTCGGCGCTGCAGACGTTGGCCGCCAGCATGGCCTCTTCAATCACGCGGTGCGCCACGTTGCGGGTGCGCGGCACGATCTTCTCGATGCGGCCGTTGTCGTCGCAGACGATTTGTGTTTCGGTGGTTTCGAAGTCCACCGCGCCACGGTGGCTGCGCGCTTTCAGCAAGGCCTGGTAGACATCGGCCAGGTTGATCAGGTGGGGCACCAGCTCGCCCCGTTTGGCCGCTTCCGGCCCGCGGGTGTTGGCCAGGATGGCCGCCACCTCGTTGTAGGTGAAACGGGCGTGGCTGAACATCACCGCCGGGTAGAACTGGTAGGCATGGACCTCGCCCGACGCGTCGACCAGCATGTCGCAGACCATGCACAGCCGCTCGACCTCGGGGTTCAGCGAACACAGGCCGTTGGACAGCTTCTCCGGCAGCATGGGAATCACGCGGCGCGGAAAGTAGACGCTGGTGGCGCGGTCGTAGGCATCGATGTCGATGGCGCTGCCGGTGTCCACGTAGGCGCTGACGTCGGCAATCGCCACCAGCAGCCGCCAGCCGGTGAAGGCCGACTTGCCGCGGCCGGCTTTCACAGGCTCGCAGTAGACCGCGTCGTCAAAGTCACGGGCGTCTTCGCCGTCGATGGTGACCAGCGGGATGTCGGTCAGGTCGACGCGGTGCTTCTTGTCTTGCACCCGCACCTTGTCGGGCAGCGTGCGGGCCAGGGCGATGCAGGCCTCGGAGAACTCGTGGGGCACGGCGTATTTGCGCACCGCGATCTCGATCTCCATGCCGGGGTCGTCAACCTCGCCCAGCACTTCCTTCACCCGGCCCACCGGTTGGCCGAACAAACTTGGTGGCTCGGTGAGTTCCACCACCACCACCTGGCCGGGTTTGGCCGCGCCGGTGCCGGTCTTGTGAACCAGGATGTCCTGGCCGTAGCGCTTGTCTTCTGGGGCCACCAGCCAGACACCGCTTTCCTGCAGCAACCGGCCAATGATGGGATGGGCGGGACGCTCAACGATTTCCACCACCCGGCCCTCGGGCCGACCCCGCCGGTCCTGCCGCACGATGCGGGCCTTGACCCGGTCTTTGTGCAGCACGGCGCGCATTTCGTTCGGCGGCAAATAGATGTCTGGCTCGCCGTCTTCACGGACCACAAAACCATGGCCATCTCGGTGACCTTGCACAACGCCTTCAAATTCATCCAGCAATGCGCTGGAGGTGCTCAAATGTTTGATATACTTCTCTCTTTCCTGAAATGCCCAGGTGGCGGAATTGGTAGACGCACTAGTTTCAGGTACTAGCGAGTAACATCGTGGGGGTTCGAGTCCCTTCCTGGGCACCAATTTTAGTGACGGTATAAAGGTTCACGCGCAATGCGCGAACCACCGTGCTAAAAAGTATTTTTCCAAAGAAAGTCTGTTCTTCGGTGGCCATTTGCTTGATGCAGATGGACGCCGGCGAATGGCTTTTTGTCGTCTGGCTTTCGCCTCGGTCGGCCTGCACTGCGCCCAGCTCGCACCACCCGCCACGCACGGTCGACACCGGAGTGCCCTGCCGTGGGTTGGGCTGTGAAGCGCTGTCTGATGCTGGCATGCCGCCCTGAGACTCCAATTGACCTTCGCCCCTTGGCGTGACCACAAGCCCCGGGGCCCACACAACACCCCCGGGAAAGAACAATGCCAGCGCGCCTCCCGCAAGGGAAATGGCCGACATCCGAAGCGTCGAGCGTACCACCTGCTTACAACAAGGCATCGAACGCTGGCAGGAACATGCCAGTGGCCAGCTTGGCCGCAGGTCAGGAATTTTTCCTGGTCAGTGAAGCACCAAGCTCATCGACACTCGCAGGCGGAGACAAAACAGCCATTGAGCCACCGATGAACCAGCACAACACCCGGGCGCGCCGCCCCGCCAAGCCCGCTTTCCCGTCCTGCCTGATCGCGATGGCCATCGCCGCCACGTTCAGCCAACCGGCGCAGGCGCAAAACGAAGCCACGCTGCCAGAAATCACCGTCATCAGCACCACCCCACTGTCCGGTTGGGGCCTGCCGAAAAACCAGATCCCCGCCAACGTGCAAAGCGCCACGTCCGAAACCATGGACCGCAGCCGTGCGCTCGATCTGTCCGATTTCCTGAACCGCCAGTTCAGTGGCGTGCATGTGAACGAGATCTCTGGCAACCCCTTTGCCGTTGACCTGAACTACCGCGGCTACACCGCCTCACCCCTGCTAGGCACCCCCCAGGGTCTGTCCATCTACATGGACGGTGTTCGGCTGAACCAGCCCTTTGGTGACGTGGTCAGCTGGGACCTGATTCCCAAGGCAGCCATTGCCAACGTGACGCTGATGCCGGGGTCCAACCCGCTGTACGGCCTCAACACCTTGGGCGGCGCGGTGGCGCTGACCACCAAGGACGGTGTCAATTACCCAGGCACCTCGCTGCAGTTGCTGGCCGGCAGCCATGGCCGTCGCTCCGCAGAATTGGAAACCGGGGGCGCCAATGCCAATGGCCTGCACTGGTACGGCGCCGGCACACTGTTCCGTGACAACGGCTGGCGTGAAGAATCGCCAACCCGGGTGGGCCAGTTGTTCGGCAAACTCGGCCACAAGGACGCCAAGAGCGACATCAGCCTGTCGCTGGCCTATGCAGACAACAGCCTTCACGGCAACGGGCTGCAGGAGCAGCGGCTGCTGGCCCAGGACTACCGATCGATATACACCAAGCCCGACATCACCGAAAACCGCTCGCTGTTCCTGAACCTCACGGGCTCCCACGAGCTGTCCAACCGCGTGAGCTTTTCGGGCAACCTGTATTACCGCCGTCTGCGCACCGCCACCTTCAATGGCGACGTCAACGAAGGCGCACTCGACCAGAACGTGTACCTGAACGCCAGCGGCCGCAACTACCTTCGCAACCTGCCGGGCAACCCCTATGGCTTGTCGGCCAGCTACACCGAGAACGCCGCGAACACGCCCTTCCCCTACCTGGCCTGCGTTTACCAGACCCTGATCCTGGACGAACCAGGCGAAAAATGTTCAGGGCTGCTGAACCGCTCCGCCACCCGGCAGAGCAACCACGGCTTGTCGGGGCAATGGACCTTCAAGGGCGAGTTGGCTGGCCATCGCAACCAGTTCGTCGCTGGTGCCGCCATCGACCGCAGCCGCAGCCGGTTCACCCAAACCACCCAGTTGGGCTACATCACGCCCGACCGCGGTGTGACCGGGCTGCCCCATTTCGCCGACGGTGTGACCGGCGGCGAGGTCGACGGCGAGCCCTTTGACACCCGTGTCGACCTGAGCGGCCGGGTCCAGACCCACAGCGTCTTTGCTGCCAACACCACCAGCTTTGGCCAAACCCTGCACCTGAGCCTGTCGGGACGTTACAACCACACCCGCGTGCGAAACCGTGACGCGATCAACCCCGGGGGTGGCATCGACTCGCTGGACGGTGACCACAAGTTCAGCCGCCTCAACCCCGCCATCGGCCTGGCGTACACACCGTCACGCGACTTCAGTGCCTACGTGGGTTACAACGAGGCCAGCCGCGCGCCCACCGCCATCGAGCTGGGCTGCGCCAACCCCGACAACGAGTGCAAGTTGCCCAACGCACTGGCCGGTGACCCCCCGCTGAAGCAAGTGGTGTCGAGAACCATCGAGGCGGGCGTGCGGGGGCGGCTGAGCCCGTCCACCCAATGGAACGCCGGCGTCTTTCACGCGCAGAACCAGGACGACATCCTGTTTGTGGCGGGCAGCACGCCGGGCTATGGTTACTTCAAGAACTTTGGCAAAACCCAGCGCCAAGGCATGGAGCTGGGCCTGAGCACCCAGTCCGGTGGTCTGCACACCGCGGTCAATTACACCCACCTGATCGCCACCTTCCAAACCGCCGACAGCTTCAGCGCCAATGCCAACAGCAGCAACGACGCGGCGCAGACCGGACTGCCGGGCAATGTCAGCGTTCGACCCGGCGACCGCATTCCGCTGACCCCACGCCACCTGCTCAAGTTCGACATCGACTACCAGGTCAACCCCAGCTGGTCGGTCGGGCTCAACCTGATCGCCACCGCCAGCGCGTTGGCGCGCGGCAACGAGAACGGTGGCCACCAGCCAGACGGTCAGACCTCCATCGGCTCGGGCAAAAGCGCGGGCTACGGCGTGCTCAATTTCAACACCAGTTACCGCGCTTCACCGCAGCTGGAGTGGTTTGCGCAGATCAACAACCTGCTCGACCACCGCTACAGTTCCGCCGCCCAGCTGGGCACCACCGCCTTCAATGCGAACGGTGCCTTCCAGGCCAGGCCCTTTGGCGGTTCGGGGGCCAACGGCTTCCCACTGCAAAGCTCCACCTTCAATGCGCCAGGCGCGCCCCGCGCCTGTTTCGTTGGTGTGCGTTACCAGTTCGACCAGGCACCGCGCTGAGCCGGCGGCCGCGCCCGTTTTCCGTGCGATGGCCGCGGGCTTGCCTGCTGTTTTTTGGGAGGTTGGCGTGTTCGAATTACGATTCACTCCCAAACGGCATGGCCGGCAAGGAGACACCCCAGTGCGGAGACCCTCACGCGTCCGACGCGAACTGATCACCTCAGCAGGCTTGGCCCTGCTCGGGCTGCTGGCCCCCGGCGGCATGGCGACCGCAGCGACCCCCACGGAAGACCCCCTGCAATCCGTGCAGTGGAGCCAGCTGCGAAAAGAGTTCCTGGGCGCCAGCCCCTGGGTGTTTGATGACCGTGTCAAGGTCAGCGGTCCGCGCTTTGCGGAAGACCCGATGAGCGTGCCGATTGCGGTCGACGCCACGGCCCTGCTGGCCGATGGCCACAGCGTGGTCAAGATGGTGGTGATCGTTGAGCGCAACCCCATCCGCAAGGTGCTGGAGTTCGAACCGGTCGGTGTGTTGCCCCGCCTCACCTTCCGCTTCAAGCTGGAACAAGCCTCCCCGGTGCGGGTGGCCGTGCTGGACCAGAAAGGCCTGTGGCATGTGGGCAGTCTGCAGGTCGACGCCTCGGGCGGCGGCTGCACCGTGGCCGGCGCCACCCGGTCCGATGGCTCCTGGAGCCGCACCTTGAACCACGTGCAGGTCCGCTATTTTCAGGATGTGCTGAGCAACCACGCCGCCCGCCTGCGGCTGCGCATCATGCACCCCATGGACACCGGTCTGGTGGCCGGTATTCCCGCTTTCTACATCGAGCGCCTGGCCCTGCAAGCGCCCGACGGACAGGCCTTGCTGCGCCTGAGCCTGTTCGAACCGGTGTCGGAGAACCCCACCTTCTCCTTCGACTTCAGGGCCCAGCCAGTGGCCGGCCTGCGGCTCACCGGGGTGGACAACAACGGCAACAAAATCCTGGCCGAGGTGACCCCATGAAGGCGGTCCGCAGGGCCCTGCTGGGGGCCTGGCTGGCATGCCTGGGTTTTCCCTTGTGGGCACAAGGCCTGGACTACGCACTCAAGGCGCGAGCGGTAGCCCCCGACACCTGGGTCATTGAAGGGGCGAACGGCGACTTCTCGCCGCAGAACGGTTGCAACATCATCAACACCGGCTTCATTGCCACCTCGGCCGGCACGCTGGTCATCAACACCGGGCCGTCCCGCTTGTACGGCGAGGCGCAGCGCCGGCTGATCCAGCAAACCACCGCGCGGCCGGTGGTGGCGGTGTTCAACCTCAACCTGCACCCCGACTATTTCTTCGGCAACCAGGCCTGGGCCGACGTGCCCACCTACGCCCTGCCAGGCAGCCGCAAAGGCATGCAAGCCGAGGGCAACGCCTACGCCGACAACCTGTACAAACTGTGTGGTGACTGGATGCGCGGCACCGAGTCCACGCCCTCCTCGCAAACCCTGATACCGGAATCGCGCGCTTGGGGCGACCATGCAATTGCACTGATGCGGCTGCAAGGCCACACTGGCGACGACCTGGTGTTGGTGGACCAAACCACCGGAGTGGTCTTCGCGGGCGGCCTGGTTTTCGCCCACCGGGCGCCCACCACACCCCATGCCCACATCGGGCAATGGCTGGCCAGCCTGGACCGGCTGGAACAAACCACAGCCGGCCTGCGCGCGCCGGTGATCATCCCCAGCCACGGCCCTGTGGACAAGGGGAGCAACGGCTTTGCCGACACCCGACGCTACCTGCAATGGCTGGACCAACAACTGCGCTCGGCGGCCGCGCGCGGGCTGGACATTGCCGAGGCATTGCAGCTGCCGATTGGGGCCGAATTTAAGGGTTTCTCCGCAGTGGAAGCCGAGTTCCAGCGCAGTGTGTTTCACCTCTACCCGGACTACGAACGCCGGGCCATGAACGGTGAGCTTTCTCGCTGACTTCGCACAAGGCGCGTTCACATTTGGAACAGTTGATGACCTGGGGTACACCGATCGGCAACGTCCTCACGCAACCACCGTTCCATGGGGCAATTTTCCTTCGGTTTTCAGGGCTGTTTCCACTGGCATGGAATTTGCCCTTTAGCACCTGCTCAAGATCACTGCGCACACGCCAGAGTTGAGTCAGGGGCCATGTTGAATGGCCTATTCATCACTAAAGGAGATAAAAAAGCATGCGGAAACTACTTCTCTCGACCTTGGTCATGGCCGCACTGGCTGCGTTGAACGCCAACGCCGCCGTGACGGACGCCATGATCGAACAAGACGCCAAAACCGGCACCGACGTGCTGTCCTACGGCCTCGGCACCCAGGGCCAGCGTTTCTCGCCCCTGACCCAGGTCAACACCGGCACCGTCAAGAACCTGGTTCCGGCCTGGAGTTTCTCCTTCGGTGGTGAAAAGCAACGCGGCCAAGAGTCGCAACCCCTGGTGCACAACGGCAAGATGTTCGTCACGGCGTCCTACTCGCGCATCTACGCGCTGGACACCAAGACCGGCAAGAAGCTCTGGAAGTACGAGCACCGCCTGCCCGAAGGCATCATGCCCTGCTGTGACGTGGTCAACCGCGGCGCCGCCCTGTACGACAACGTGGTGATCTTCAGCACGCTGGACGCCCAGCTGGTCGCCCTCGACCAGACCACCGGCAAGGTGGTTTGGAAGGAAAAGATTGACGACTACGCAGCCGGCTACAGCAACACCGCTGCACCGCTGATCGCCAAGGGCCTGGTGCTGACCGGCGTGTCCGGCGGCGAATTCGGCGTGGTCGGCCGTGTGGAAGCACGCGATGCCAAGACCGGCAAGATGGTGTGGAGCCGCCCCACGGTGGAAGGCCACATGGGCACTCTGAATGGCAAGGACAACGGCATCACGGGCAACACCAACGCCACCTGGCCTGGCGAAATGTGGAAGACCGGCGGCGCAGCCACCTGGTTGGGCGGCACCTATGACGCTTCCACCGGCCTGGCCTACTTCGGCACCGGCAACCCCGGTCCGTGGAACAGCCACCTGCGCAAGGGTGACAACCTGTACTCCTGCTCCACCGTCGCCATCGACGTGGCCACCGGCAAGATCGTCTGGCACTACCAGAACACCCCCAACGACGGCTGGGACTTCGACGGCGTGAACGAGTTCGTGACCTTCGAATCCAACGGTCAACGTCTGGGTGGCAAGGCTGACCGCAACGGCTTCTTCTACGTCAACGACGCCAAGACCGGCAAGCTGGTCAACGCCTTCCCCTTCGTGAAGAAGGTGACCTGGGCCACCGGCATCGACCTGAAGAGCGGCCGTCCGAACTACGTGCCGGAAAACCGTCCTGGTGACCCGACTGCCGGCGCTGACGGCAAGAAGGGCGCTACCGTGTTCGCAGCCCCGTCCTTCCTGGGCGGCAAGAACCAGATGCCGATGGCTTACAGCCCCAAGACGGGCATGTTCTACGTGCCTTCCAATGAGTGGGGCATGGACATCTGGAACGAGCCGGTCAGCTACAAGAAGGGCGCTGCCTACCTGGGCGCTGGCTTCACTATCAAGACCATCAACGACGAGTACATCGGTGCCCTGCGTGCCATCGACCCCAAGACCGGCAAGATCGCCTGGGAAGTCAAGAATGGCGCTCCCCTGTGGGGCGGCGTGATGACCACCGCGGGTGACCTGGTGTTCTGGGGCACGCCAGAAGGCTACCTGAAGGCCGCCGATGCCAAGACCGGCAAGGTGGTGTGGCAGTTCCAGACCGGCTCCGGCGTGGTCGCTCCTCCCATCTCGTGGGAAGAAGGCGGCGTCCAGTACGTGGCCGTGGTCTCTGGTTGGGGCGGCGCTGTTCCTCTGTGGGGCGGCGACGTGGCCAGCAAGGTGAACTACCTGGAACAAGGCGGTTCCGTCTGGGTGTTCAAGCTCGCCGGCAAGTAATTTGCTGACAGCCAAAGGTGAATGCCGGCAACGGCATTCACCTTTTTTCTTGGGCGCCTCACCAGCGCTATTTCATTCCTCTCTCACTGACACACCATGCCATCTGCAAACCACCTGATCTGCAGCGCATTTGCCACCCTCGCACTGGTTGCCGGGGCCGGTGCCGCGCATGCCGACGCCAAAGACAATCCCGCCGCCAAGGACCTGGCCAACAAGAATGGCTGCATGTCCTGCCACGACATCGGAACCAAGATCATTGGTCCCTCCTTCGTTCAGATCGCCGAGAAATACCGCGGCCAGGCCGACGCCAAGGCGACCCTGGTGAAGAAGGTCAAGGAAGGTGGAAAAGGCGTGTGGGGCCGCATTCCCATGCCGCCCCATGAGCAACTGAAAGACAGCGACGCTGCGCTGATTGTGGGCTGGGTCCTCGCCCAGTGAACTGCCCCGGCAGGGGGCTACAGTGCGTAGTCCACCAGCCGATAGCGTATTTTTCCGCCAGACAGGAAGGAAGAGTTGACCAGCTCTTCCCGGTCAATCTGCACCAGCCCCACCCCCTTGCAATACCACTCGGTGGCGATGATGGGCTGGTCGGCGAAACCCTGAATCGGGTCTTTGAACAGCTTGAAGCTGGTCATGCCCTTGACCCGCAGGCAGTTGGTGAACACCCCTGCTGGAACCTCCACCGTGTCGGCCAGCGCTTCAATGCGGTAACGCATCGTGGTTTTGTGGCGATGCTTCAGCTCCCGCGGAAACTCGGCGTTGCGGGTCAACAGCAAGGGCGAGGTGGGCACATCCCACTCCATGCCCACTGCGGGAGACTGCGGCAAGACCATGCGGGGGGCTTCGTCCATCTGCGGCTGCTCTTCCAGATCGACCCGGCTCGCCAGCCGCCGAATGCCACTGGCATCCTGCTGCAAATAGTATTCAACCCCGGACGCGCTGCGGCGCACCGTGACGTCTTTGCCGTCCAGGCTGACCTGGCGGTCCACCGACAACTGCAGGCGGCTGTCCACCGGCGGATTGCTCATCTCGGTGACCAGTTCGTACGACCAGTGGGCGCCCACGTTCAGCGGGAAATAGGAGTCGCTGGCCGTGCCACTGCAGGCGGTGAGCAGCAGTGCGGCCGGCAGGCAGGCCAAAAGGCGGGCGGAACTCAAGATCACTTCTCCGGCAACTGGGGGCGTGGCAGATCGCTGATTTTGATGGTCAGCTTGTCGTTGCCGGGTGGCCGCAGCCAGGAGAAGCCCTTGGGGCCGGATTTCGGCTCGGTGGTCCCCATCTGGCTGATGCCCTGGCGGTTCTTTTTCATCGCCTCGTTGAACAGGCTGTGCAGGTCTTTCTCGTAGGGCAGCCGGTAGCTGCGCGGTTCTGCCACCGGCCGGTTGTCTTCGATGCCATTGACCCAGATGAACAAATTGCCCTTGGAGCCCTTTTCCTTGTTGGGCTCGTCCACCACCAGGGCCAGCAAAACAAAGCGCTTGGGCAAGGCCTCCTCGGCTGGCCAGCCCAACACCCCATGCACGCTGTCGAAGGCCATGAAGTAGAACACCGTCACCACACCCACCAGCGCAATCTTCAGCCAGGCGGACCACCGCGTCCACAGGCAGAGGCACAGCAGCAAAAAGGCCAGCAGCACGTAGACCGCGGTCAAAATCAAAAGGGAGGCGCTCATAGTCCTGTTCGCTGAACAATGGTTTTGGGGAGGGTGTTGATGTCCCGGACTTCCCCTTGCGAGTCCAGGGTGAAGCGCACCAGGGTGCGCTCCTCGCCTTTGGCCGGAATCTGCACCGTGCCGTAGTACACGATGTCGGCCCGGGGGTTGACCTTGACCACGGTGACGGTCACGTCCACCGGTTTGCCGTCCCGGGATTCGTAGTAATGGGCATTGACGATGTACTCACCGGGCACGATGCCGCGCATGGTGGCCATCTCCTGGCGGATCGGGTTTCTGATCTCGCGCCCGTTGACGATCACGCTGTTGTTGCTGGAACCCCGGTCGTCGCGGTCCAGGTGCATCAGGCCGATGTCGCGCTGGCGAAACCACAGCAGGTTGTCAGAGGGGTCCTGCATCCAGGCGTCGATGTCGTTGGGGTTGTTGTCGGGCCAGGTCACCGTGATGATGTACTCGGCCTTGGCGGGAATGTCCCCGGTCTTTCTGGCCTTCGGGTTGAACGCCAGCATCGCGATGATGAAGCAGAACACGAAGGCAATCAGCATGTTGAACAACATGTCGTAGAACGGATCGGTCTCCGTCTCGCGCTGGCGCCGCTTCAAAGCCATCGCTGGGGTCTAGGCCGAGGGGTCAAAAACGGCGCCGAGATCGCTCTCCGCAATGGCCAGGGCTTCGGCCACCAGCTCGTCCGCCACCCGATCCAGTCGGGTCAGTTGCAGACCCAGCAGGATGTTGGCGGCCAGGCCGGTCATGGTGGTCAACAGGGCGATGCCCAGGCCGTTGGTGAGGTTCTTCAGAAACAGCTGCGACTGGCCTGGATCGAAGGACTCCATGGAGCCGATCTGCAGCGCCAGAATCGAGAAGCCGATCACCTTGCCCAGCAAGCCCAGCTTGAGCTGGATGCCATTGACCCACCACACCGTCTCGTGCGGGCCGTGGGCCCGCTCCGCCAGCAGGTCGGTTTGCTGGCCGTTGTTGCGCCAGCCCGCAGCGCCCTTGGCCAGCAGGTCCTGGAAATAGGCGTGGACCCATTCGGTCCGCCGGTTGGCCGGGCCCATGGCGGTCAGCCGGGTCCGCAACTCGCGGGGATGGGCCAGCAGGGTCCGGGCAATGGCTTCCAGCATGACCTGTTGCCGCGCCAGTTGGTAGCTGCGTTTGCCACACCACAGCGTGCAACCAAAAAAGATCAGCACGATGACGATGGTGAGGAAGGTCGGGTCGGCCGTCACCAGCATGTGCCACACCCCCAGGCGCCAGAGCATGACGGTGGCAAACAGCAGCAGGCCAAAGAACGCCAGCCACAACAACAGCACCTGCTCGGGTGGCGACAGCAGGGTCAGAGAACGGCGGGGGGGGGAATTGCCCGGGCTGCGTGGCTGCAGAAATCCGGGCGTCGATGGGGATCGCAAAAGCATGCCGTTAACGGGTCTCAGTGGGCCGCAAGCGCGACGATGGCGCCAGGCTTGCTCTGGCAGATTTGTCGTGGGTGGATGAGAGCATCACAGTAGACTACCAGCAGGTTTGGTGCCAGCACCAGCAAAACATTGCACATCGTGAACACCCTCGGGTTACCCCGCATGAACCGGCGACATTTGCTGGCCCTTTTGGCCATGCGAACCGTCACCCAGGCGCCGTCGGCCCAGGCGGCCCAGGCGGCCAGCCGCCGCTTGCGGAAAATCGGCGCGCGGGCCTACGCCATGGCCAGCCTCACCACCCCACCCCGTCCGTCTGGCCATGGCCTGGTGGTCCACACCGGCATCCTGGTGGGGCCGCAGGGCGCCGTCGTCGTTGACCCTGGGCCCCATGTCCGCGCCGGCCAGGCGGTGCGCCAGGCGGTGCAGCGCGAACTCGGCCTGCCGGTGGTGGGGGTCATCAACACCCATGCCGCGCCCGAGTACGTGCTGGGCAACGCGGCCTTCGCCGGCCTGCCCATCCATGCGAGCGCCACCACCCGGCGCTTGATGGCACAGCGCTGCAAAGCCTGCCTGGCCCGTCTGACAAGCCTGCTGGGCAGTGCCGCCATGCAAGGCACACGCATCGTGCTGCCCACTCAGACCCTGGCCGCCGGGGACGCGGTGGTGTTGCATGGCCTCCGGCTGGACATCCGGGTGTTTGAGCAGGCGCACAGCCCTGGCGACACCGCGCTGTTCGACGCCGAGTCCTCCACCGTTCTCGGCGGGGGCCTGGCCTGCCGCCAGCAGCTGCCTGACCTGCGGGAAGCCTCGCTCTACGGTTGGATGGAGGCCCTGCGTGCGTTGCAGCAATGGCCGGCACGGCACTTCATCGGCGCCGGCCTGGGAACCATGGCCGACACGGTGGAGGCCACGCTGCATTACCTGAGCGGGCTGGAGCAGGAGATTGCGGCCCGGGTTCGCCGCGGCGACAACCCCAGCGACACCGCCTTGCCACCGCCGGCGCTGTGGGCCGACGCCCAGCGCCGCCATCCGTTGAACGTGCAGCGGGCCTGGCGCGAGATCGAAGAGCGGTGGTGGCGGGCCGAACCGCCCGAATGAGCCGGATCAGGTCCGGCGCTTGCGGCTGGGCTGCAGGTGTTCCAGCTTGCGGTACAGCGTGTTTCTGGACACACCCAGCGCGCGTGCGGCGGAAGACAGGTTGCCGTTGTGCTGCTCCAGCGCGGCCGCCATGGCGGCAATCTGCAGGTCTTCCAGCTTCATGTCGGTAGGCATGGCGGGCTTGTCCGCCACGACGATGGGCGGCACGACCGACACGGCCGCCGCCGGCATCATGGCCGAGGCCGACCAGACCGGTTCCACCGACAAGGCCGGCAGCTGCATCTCCTCCAACAGCTCCTCGGGCAAATGCTCGAGCCGGATCACACCGTCGTCGTCGGCCATCACACAGGCTGTGCGCAGCACATTGGCGAGCTGGCGGATGTTGCCCGGCCAGGCGTACTGGTGCATCAAGGCCTGTACCTCGGCGTCCAAGGTGTACACCACCCCGGCCGACAAAGACTCGGCCCCCAGGATCTTGTGCAGCAACACCGGCAAATCGGACCGCAGGCGCAGGGCCGGCAAACGCACCACCAGCCCGCTGAGCCGGTAATACAAATCGTCGCGGAACTCGCCGCGGGTGATCATTTCACGCAGATTGCGGTTGGTCGCACAGACCACCGCGATGTCCACCGGGATGGCTTTGGAACTGCCCAGTGGCGTCACCAGCCGGTCTTGCAAAACGCGCAGCAAGCGCGCCTGCAGCGACAAGGGCATGTCACCGATCTCGTCCAGGAACAAGGTACCGCCATTGGCCTGAGCGATCTTGCCCACGCCGCCCTTCTTGCGGGCGCCGGTGAAAGCGCCTTCCTGGTAACCGAAGAGCTCGGACTCGATCAGGTTTTCGGGAATCGAGGCACAGTTCACCGCCACAAAGTTGCCGTGGCTGCGTTGCGAATCGTTGTGGATGGCCTTGGCCAGCAACTCCTTGCCGGTGCCGGTCTCGCCCAGAATCAGGATGGGGATGTCCTTGCCCCTGACTTTGGACACCATCTGCACGGCCAGGGCCACCTGCCGGTCGCCGGTGTTCAAACACTTCAGCGTGGCCACCTGCGGGCCACTGCGTGACCGCGCCTCTTCCATCGGTTCCGGCGGCATTGGCTGTGCCGCGGCAAAAGGCATGCTGGCCCCGTGGCTGGCATCGGACGCCGTGGCGGCACCCGCCGTGCCGGCCCAGCCCATCGAGGCGAACATGAATGACGGGGTGCGGAATTCCGCGCGGGCCCGCAGCGTGGCGCCGCTGGCCAATGTCAGGCTGAGCAAGCCCGGATTGGCCGAGCGGTAATGCTCCAGCAAACTGGACATGGGCAGACCGAACAACGACGAGAAGGTATGGGCCTGCAAGGCCTTGATCGACATGCCCAGCTGGAACTGCGCGCTGCGGTTGGCCGACAGCAAACGGCCGGTGGTGGTGAACGCCACGATGCCTTCGACGATGGTGCCGATGAACTCCGCACGCGAGTGGAAGTGGATGCGCACACCTTCAGGAAAGGCTTCAGCAAAAAGCTGGTTTCCGATCATCTGTGCCGACATGTTGACCAATGCCAAAGTGTGACGATGAAAGCCCCGATGGTCGCCGCTGACGTCCAGCGCGCCAATCACCTGGCCGTGCGGGTCCAGGATGGGGGCGCAAGAGCAGGTCAGGAAATGGTTGGCCCGCAGGTAATGCTCAGGCCCGTTGACCACGATGGGCCGACGCTCATGCAGCGCCGTGCCCACGGCGTTCGTGCCCTTGTGCTGCTCGGCCCAGGACACCCCTGGCGACAGGGCCACGCGGTCGGCCTTCTCCAGGAAATCGTCGTCACCCAAGGCATGCAGAATCATGCCGTCGAGGTCGGTCAGGATGACCATGTTGTGGGTGTTGGAAATCTGCTCGTAGAGCGACTCCATCACCGGCAGGGCGTGGGAGTACAGGGCCCGGTTGATTTCCAGGCGCTCGGCCAGCTCAGGCTTGGAGATTTTTCCAAAGTCCGGGATGTCAGAGGCCCGCAGACCGAAGCCTGTGCACCGCTGGTGGGAACTGGCGATCAGGGCGGGATCCATCAATCCCACCGGGTCCGCGTGTCCCGATGTTCTCAGCTCGTACATGTCTCCTCCGTCTTGCCAACATCTGCAACACTTTGGCCGTGTTGCCGGTGAAAGCAGATAGATGTGTTGCTTTGGAAAACCGACTCGATTCTACAATTCGGGCTGGCATGAAACAACCGCTCAAATTTGCAGCGTAAGAAAAGCACAACGTTCAGATTCGCAGCAGTTGGTGGGCCATGGAGGCCCAAATCGACGCGAATCATACGGTACGGGATTTGCTTCCAGACAAGGGTTTGCGCCATCCGGTTTGCATACATACGGCAATATTTCACACAGAGGAAGATCATGATGAAAGTTTGGGCACGTCGGCCAGTTTCCGCACTCGCCAGCGCCTTGTTCCTGGCGCTGCCAGCAGCGGTTTTCGCGCACGGTGACGTCACACCTCAGGCCGTCGACACCAAGACCCTGCCCCAGCTGGGCGACAAGTGGCTGGGCTCCAACCCCTACAGCACGGGTCCGGCCACCAAGGAAGCCCTGCGTATCGGCACCTCGGCTTACAACCAGAACTGCGCGCGCTGCCATGGCCTGGAAGCCATCTCCGGCGGCATTGCCCCCGACCTGCGCAAAATCGACGCCGATTGCACCGGCCTGGCCGATGCCGCCAAGAAGTCGGCCTGCTTCAAGGAAATCGACGACTACTACATGACCACCGTGCGCCGTGGCCGTACCCGTGACGGCCGCGTCTACATGCCCCCTTTCGAGGGCACGCTGTCGCAAGAAGCGATCTGGGCCATCAAGACCTACCTCGAAACCCGTCGCGAGAAGTGATCATGTGAACGCGGGGCCGTTGCGCCCCGCGTTGTCAGGCGTTGTTCGTTCCCCGTTTCCAAAGGTCCAGTCATGACAGGTATCAGTCGGCGCAGCTTTGCCCAAGCCCTCTCCCTTGCCGCAGCAGGCGGTTTCCCGTTGTGGGCCCAGGCCGACCTGGACAAGGTTCGTGCAGGCGGCGTGCTCAAGGTCGCCGTTTACAAGGATTTCGCACCGTTCTCCTACGGCAGCGACAACGCCATGAAGGGTGTTGAAGTGGCGCTGGCCCAGGCCCTGGCCACCGAGATGGGCCTCAAGCTGTCCCTGCTGCCTTTTGATGCGGGCGAGAACATGGCCGACGACCTGCGCAACATGGTGTGGCGCGGTCACTACCTTGGTTATGGCCCGGCCCATGTGATGCTGCATGTACCGGTGGACCGCAACTTCATCATCGGCAACAAACAGTCGCTGATTTTCGCGCCCTACTACCGCGAAACCCTGGTGTTCGTGCACGACAAAAAGCAACTCCCTGAGCTCGAGAAGCTCGAAGACCTCAAGGGCGTGCAGATCGGCGTCGAGCGCGGCACGGCCGCCGCCAGCGCGGTCCTGGGCGCCCTGCAGGGCCAGCTGCGCGACAAGGTCAGCATCCTCAATTCCCCCACTGAGGCCATGGCCGCGCTGTTTGCCGGCAAAGTGGCCTCGGTGCTGGCCACCAAGGCCCAGATCGAAGCCGAACTTCACCTGGCACAGAAGACGGCGGCCGATTACCCCCTGACCACCTTGCAACTGAACGGCCTGCCGCCCAACGGCTGGACGGTGGGCATGGCCGTCAAGGCCGATGAAACCGATCTGGCCAAGGCCATCGAGGCCGCGCTGGCCTCGATCAACACCAAAGGCGATCTGAAGAAGATCTTCGAGCAGTCCGGCATCAGCCTGGGCAAGCTGTAATTCTCCCGGCCCCCAAACACCGATGTCCCGCAGCACTGTTTTCCGCGGCCCGCCCAGCCGGCCGCGCTGGGCCTTGCTGGCCCTGGCAGCCGCCTCACAGGCCCCCGCACTGGCCCAGGACGCGGAGCCGTCACTGGCACCGGTCGTGGTCAGCGTGACCCGGCGAGCGCAGGCCGCGTTCGATTTGCCGGCCTCGGTGGACGCCGTCGACGCCACCGACATCCGGGCCGCCCGTGCCCTGGTCAATCTGTCGGAATCGCTGAGCCGGGTGCCTGGCATCGTGGCCCAGAACCGGCAGAACTACGCCCAGGACCTGCAGATCTCATCGCGCGGCTTCGGGGCAAGGTCCAGCTTCGGTGTCCGCGGTCTGCGGCTGTACTCGGACGGCATCCCGGCCACCCAGCCGGACGGCCAGGGTCAGGTCTCGCATTTCGACCTCGCATCGGCCAGCCGCATCGAGGTGCTGCGTGGGCCGTTTTCGGCGCTGTACGGCAACTCGTCCGGTGGCGTGATCAGTGTGTTCACCGAGGACGGTGGTCCGCAGACCGTGATTGAAGGCGCGCTGTTTGTGGGCAGCGACGGCTTGCAGCGCATCGGCACCAAGGTCTCCGGGCAAGAGGGCCAGGCCCGCTACGTGCTCAGCACCAGCCGCTTCGAAACCGACGGCTACCGCGACCACAGCGCGGCGGAGCGCACCTCGTTCAACGGCAAGCTGCGCTACGACCCGTCGGAAGACACGCGCATGACCCTCGTGCTGAACAGCCTGGACATGCCCGACACCCAGGACCCGCTGGGCCTGACCCGCGCCCAGTACGAGGCCTCGCCCTCACAGGCCTCGCCGGCCGCCCTGCAGTTCAACACCCGCAAATCGGTCCGTCAGACCCAGCTCGGCGGCACGCTGGAGCAGCGCCTGTCCGCCGACCAATCGGTGCAGCTCACCGCCTATGCCGGCTCCCGGTCCACCAGCCAATTCCAGGCCATTCCGGTGGCCACACAGGCCCCCGCCAGCAATCCCGGTGGGGTGATTGACCTGGCACGCGATTACGGCGGCCTGGACGCGCGCTGGTCGCTGCAAGGGCAGCTGCTGGGCCGGCCGGCCAACGCCACCATCGGCCTGTCGTACGAAACCCTGGACGAGCGCCGCAAAGGTTTTCAAAACTTCATCGGTTCGACCTTGGGCGTGCAGGGACCGCTGCGCCGCGATGAAAACAACACCGTGCGCAGTGTCGACCAGTACGCCCAGGGCGAATGGCTGTTCGCCGACCAATGGACGGCGCTGGCCGGTGTCCGCCATTCCCGCGTCACCTTCAAGACCGACGACCAATTTCTCAGCAACGGCAACGACAGTGGCAACACGCGGTTCGAAGCCACCAACCCCGTCGTTGGCCTGACCTACCACGCCAGCGACAGCGTGAACCTTTACGGCACCGTGGGCCGGGGCTTCGAGACGCCCACCCTCAACGAGCTGGCCTACCGGCCCACCGGGGGCGCCGGCCTGAACCTGGGCTTGTCGGCCGCCACCAGCCAGCAGGCTGAAATTGGCGTCAAGGCCAAGCTGGCCCGCTGGCAATGGCAGGCGGCCTACTTCCAGGCCCACACGGCCAATGAAATCGTGGTGCAAACCAACACCGGGGGCCGCACCACCTTCCAGAATGCGGGCCGCACCGAGCGGCGTGGCTTCGAGCTCAGTGCCAACGGCGAACTGAGCAAGCAGCTCAGCCTCTACCTCGCAGCCACCCAGCTGGACGCGACCTATGCCGATGGCTTCAAGACCTGCACCGCCTCGCCCTGCGCCACGCCCACGGTCAACATCCCGGCCGGCAACCGCATTCCCGGCATCCCGCAAACCAATTTTTACGGCGAGCTGCGCTGGCGCCTGCCGGCCTGGGGATTCGAGAGCGCGCTGGAGTTGCGCAGGACCAGCCGCATCTTTGTGGACGACCGGAATTCGGACAGCGCTTCGGGCTACACCACCGCCGCCCTGCGCCTGATGCTGAAACAGCAGGCCGGCCCCTGGACCGTGCGGGAGTTTGTGCGCGTCGACAACCTGTTCAACCGCCAGTACGCCGGCTCGGTGATCGTCAACGAAGGCAACGCGCGCTACTTTGAATCGGCCCCCTTGCGGACCTGGTTGGCTGGCATTCAGGCCACCTACACCTTCTGAGTCTTTCGGCAGATGGCGGGCCCGTCCCGCCGTGCGGGCCTCTCTTCAAGCCCACCCCCAAAGCAGCCCTCGTGGCTGCTTTTTTCATGCCCCATCGCTCTGGGTTTGCCAGATCGCAGACCCAAAAAAACGGCCGACCACTGGTTTCCCAGTGACCGGCCGTGTCAACCCTTGAAGATACTAACTACGCAGCGAGATCAGAAGAAGAAGATACCGCCGAGTGCCAGGCTGTTTTGCTTGGCAGCAGCGCCGTTGAAGGCCTTGGACTTGGTCTGGCCGGCTTCAGCCACCAGGGTCAGGCCCTTGGTCAGGTTGAAGTACACGCCAGCGGTGGTGTTTTCGTTGGAACGGAAGCCGGTGCCGGTGTCGGTGTCATTGCGGCTGCGGCCGTTGCCCAGACCCAGCTTGACGCGCTCGGAAACCTGGTAGGTGCCTTGAACGATGTAGTTCTTGCCCTTGACGCCGCCTTGGTCGCCGTCAGACAGGATACCGATGCCCTTGCCTTGTTGGTAGTTGGCCACCACGCCGAAACCACCGAAGCTGGCAGAACCACCAACTTCAACAGCATTCATGGTGAAACCAGGCGTCGTGGCAGTGACGGCAGGCGTAGCGCCAAAGCCAGGGGTCAGCACGACCGTGCCGGTGTCAAATTTCTGGCTCTTGGTTGCAATCCAGCCCTTGAAGCCTTGACCACCGAAGGTGGCACGAGCCTGGAATTGCGGGCTGTTCTTGGCGGTCTGATTGCCACCCAGGCTCACGTCCACCGGGCTGAACACACCGACGTCCACGCCAACGCCACCGAGGTCGGGCGTGGAGTAAACGATCTGGCCATAATTGCCAACGTAGGTGTAGCCAGCGCCGATGTGGCCCAGGGACACGCGACCGTTCTGGGTGGCGTTGGTGGCAGCGCCGACGCCCAGCAGGGTCATGTCGCTGACGATGGGCAGGAAGCCGAAGGTGCCGTAGTCACGGCCCAGCTTGACGGTACCCATGGTCTTGTTGCCAAAGGTCATGTAAGCCTGACGAATGTCGACCACGTTGTTCTGGGCGATCGCGCTGTTGGTGGCGGTGGCGGCGCTGATGCCGAACACGGCGGCCAGGTCGTACTCGCCTTGCGTGCCACGGGCGCCAACGTTCAGTTGCGAGGGCAGCAGGCCGTTGCCGATGACGGTGCTTTTGCTCTTGCCACCGCAGGCCAGGGCGGCGTCGCCGAGGGCCAGGCCACCGACGGTGCCAACGGGCTGTTTGCACTCGGTCGCGGTGTAGAACGCATTGATGTTGCCGCCAACCGACACAGTCCAGTCACCGGCCTTGATGTCCACAGCGTGGGCGGCGGGAAAGGTTGCTGCTGCCAGGGCAACTGCTGCGATGTGTTTGATTTCCATGGGGTCTCCGTTTATCAGTGATTTACTTGCTTATTTGCAATACCAACTCCGCCGGCTCTTTCCGGCGCACCCCTTACCGCAAGTCCCATGCCTGCGCTTTCAAGCCCTGTTACCCCCTGGGTGACGGCATAAACTGCGCCAATTCCACACAAACCAGTGTCGAAACGGAGCGTTCCGGACCGGCGCCTGGCCCCCCACCAAATCGTGAACCGTTCGTGAAAAAATCGCCCAAACCCGTGGTGTTACCCGGTGTTACACCCGCCCTCTCATGTGCTCCAAATTGACGCACCCCACAGCCCTCAGGTCATACCCTGTCCTGACAAACCCGAATCCCCTGGCGGCGCTGGCTGGCCGGGGCCTTGCTTGACGGTGGCCGGATGAACCTCACCAAGCACCTGGTCAGCCGCATCGTGGGCGTCACCACCCTCTGCGTGGTGTTGTTTGCCGTGGTGGCGATTGCCCAGGCCATGCGCAACATCCGGGTCGAGAGCCTGGGCGCACGGCAGATCCAGCAGCTCACCGCCGGGCTGAACGACTTGCAGACCGCCTCGCCCGCGCAGGTGCCCGAGGCACTGGCCCGGGTTCAGCAACTGGCCCAGTCGCCGGACCTGCGCCATGTGCAGTTTGAACTGCGCGATGCCCAGGGTCAGCTGCTGGCCAGGTCCGCCCCGCGCTACACCGGCGACACCACCCGCCGCATCGGCGGATGGCTGGCCGGGCTGGGGGCGCGCGCGCGGCACGAAGACCCACCGCTGTCGTGGACACTGACCCGGCTGGACGGCCAGGCCTGGCAGGTGACGCTCAGGCCCAACCTGGTGAGCGAGCAAGAGGAGGCGGCGCAAGACCTGGTCGGTGTGCTGCTGATGCTGGTGTCGCTGTCGGCCGCGCTGGCCCTGGGCACCGCGCTGACCTTGCGGCGAGCGATGCGGCCGGTGGCCGACATGCTGGCCACACTGGACCAGCTGGGGCACAGCAACGAGGCCGCACGGCTGGCACCCTCGCCCATCCATGAGATCGACGCCGTGGGCCGGGCCATCAACCGGCTGGCCGATTCACTGGCCGAACTGGAGGCCTCACGCAAATCGCTGAGCATCCGGGCGCTGAGCCTGCAGGAAGACGAACGCGCCCACTTCGCCCGTGAACTGCACGACGAGCTGGGCCAGAAGCTCACCATCATCCGGATGAACGCCGGCTACCTGCAGAAAACCTCGACACTGGACCCGGAAGGCCAAGGCGCGCTGGCCGACATCACCGACGCCACCGCCAGCATCCAGCAGGAGGTGCGTGAGCTGCTGGGCCGGCTGCGCCCCGCCGGGCTGGGCCAGCGCCTGGATGTGGAGGGGTTCAACCGCCTGCTGCATGTGCTGGTGGAGAGCTGGCGCAGCCGGCCCGGCCAGGCCAGGCGCTTCACGCTGGCGCTGCACCTGGGCGAGCCACCGGTGGACGAGGCCATTCTGTTGGCGCTTTACCGCATGACACAAGAGGGCCTGACCAACATCGCCAAACACGCCCAGGCCACGCAGATCGACGTCCGCATCACCCGGGAGGCGGACAGCCTGGTCTGGCAGATCCGTGACGATGGCCAGGGCATCGCCAACATGCCCTCGGCCTACGCCGAAGGCAACGGCCTGGTGGGCATGCGGGAGCGGGTCTGGTCGCTGGGCGGCAGCTTCGACGTGTTGGCGTCCGCGCAGGGCACGGTGCTGAGCGCCAGCATCCCGCTGGCGCCCATGGGGACCGACGGTGCTAGCCTGCCGGCTGGCTCAAGCGGCGCGAATTGGCCGGGTCGCGAAACACCAGCGGCTTGACCACCACCACCGGCTGCTCGGCTTTTTCCACCGCCGCCTGCACAAGGCCATGGTGCGGGCTCTTGGGGCAGACCGGGTCGGCCACTGCCGGGTCGTTGGCCAGGGCAAAGGCCTGGCAACGGCAGCCGCCGAGGTCACGCTCCTTGTGCTCACAGCTCGTGCAAGGCTCTTTCATCCAGCCGGTGCCACGGTAGCGGTTGAAGCCCTCGGAGTCCTGCCAGATGCTGCGCATGTCCATCTCGCGCACATTGGGGAAGTCCAAGCCCGGCAGCATGCGGGCGGTGTGGCAGGGCACGGCCGTGCCATCGGGCGTGACCGTCAAAAACATGTTGCCCCAGCCGTTGACGCATTTCTTGGGCACGCCGTCGTGGTAGTCGGGCGCCACAAAGAACATGCGCAAGGCGTCGCCGTACTGGGCCCGCTTCTGCGTCACCACTTCTTCGGCATGGCGCAGCTGCGCGCGGGTGGGCAACAGCTGGTCGCGGTTCTCCAGGGCCCAGGAATAGTACTGCGTGTTGGCCAGCTCCAGGTACTCGGCGCCCAGCTCGGCCGCCATGTCGATGATGGTGGCGATGTGGTCGATGTTCATGCGGTGCATGACCACGTTCATCACCATGGGCCAGCCCTGGGCCTTGATCAGCCCGGCCACCCGCTGCTTCAGGTCGAAGGTCTTGGTGTGCGACAGGAAATCGTTCATCTCCTTCGTCGAGTCCTGGAAGGACAGCTGCACGTGGTCCAGACCGGCGTCGCGCAGTGCCTGGGCCCGGGCCGGTGTGAGGCCCACACCCGAGGTCAGCAGGTTGGTGTAGTAGCCCAGCTTGCGGGCCTCGGCGACCAGGATTTCCAGGTCGTCGCGCACCAGCGGCTCGCCGCCCGAAAAACCGCATTGCACCGCGCCCAGCGCCCGCGCTTCGCGCAGCACCCGCAGCCAGTCGTCGGTGGACAGCTCGGTCTCCTGGGTGGCGAAGTTCACCGGGTTGTAGCAAAAGGCGCAGTGCAGCGGGCAGCGGTAGGTGACTTCGGCCAGCAGCCACAGCGGGGGACCCAGGGTTTCGCTCATGTGACCTCCACCCATTTCTGCTTCAAGGCGATCTCTGCAAAGGCCAGCACATCGCCTTCCAGGCCACTGGCGTTGAAGGCGGTTTCCAGCTCGGTCACGATGGCGGCCACCGTGCGCTGGCCGTCCACCCGGGCCAGGATTTCGCCGGCGCTCTGGTTCAGCTTGACCATGCCCTCGGGGTACAGCAGCACCCAGGAAGTCTGCGCCGCTTCCCACTGCAGCCGGAAGCCCGGCGTCACCCTCAGAAGGGTGCTGGTCGTCACCGGCACCGTCACAGCGCCACCCCGTAGCGGTTGGCCATGGCGTCGCTCATGGCCCACAGCACGTCGAGCTTGAACTGCAAAATGTCCAGCGCCCGCTCCTGCAGCGCCCGGGTGTTGAAATGGTCCAGCGTGATGGCCAGGCCCTGCTCCACGTCGCGCCGCGCCTGACTGACCCGCTGGCGGAAATACTGCAGGCCAGCACTGTCGATCCAGGGGTAATGCTCGGGCCAGTTGGCCAGCCGCTGCTTGTGGATTTCCGGCGCGAACATCTCGGTCAGCGACGAGCACACGGCCTCTTGCCAGGGCGCGCGCCGGGCAAAGTTGACGTAGGCGTCCACCGCGAAACGCATCGCCGGCACCACATGGCGCAGGTCGGTGATTTCCTCGCGCGTCAGGCCGGTGGCCATGCCCAGCTGTATCCAGGCCTCGATGCCACCGGCGTCGTGGATGTCGCCGATGTCAAAGCCATCATGGTCCAGGATGCGTTGCACCCAGCCGCGCCGCACTCCCGCATCGGGGCAGTTGGACAGCACCGCGCCGTCCTTCACCGGAATGGCGATCTGGTAATAAAAGCGGTTAGCCACCCAGCCGCGGATCTGCTCCGGCGTGGCCTGGCCGCTGTTGAGCAGCCGGTTCAGCGGGTGATGGATGTGGTAGGCCCGGCCCTTGCTGCGCAGCTGGGCTTCGAATTCCTCGCGGCTCCAGGCCGGCTCGCTGGAAGGGCTCACACGGGGCGCGAGCGATGCATCAAAAAGGGCGATGATGGTCTCCTGGGACGGACGAAAACGCAGGCTCAGAGCTCGATGGCCATGCCATCGAACGCCACCTCGATGCCATGGTCTTGCAGCACCCGCCGCTCGGGCGAGGCCTCGTCCAGAATGGGGTTGGTGTTGTTGATGTGAATCAGAATTTTTCGCGTGGTGGCGGGCAGCGAGTCCAGCCACTCGATCATGCCGCCCGGGCCCGACTGCGGCAAATGGCCGATGCTACGGGCGGTTTTTCGGCTGAAGCCGGCATCGATCATCTCGGTGTCGGTCCAGAAGGTGCCGTCCACCATCACGCAGTCGGCTTCGCGCATCAGCGCGTCGATGTGCGGCTCGCGGGCGCCCAGGCCGGGCGCGTAAAACAAGCGCTTGCCGCCGGGGCGGCCGATGGTCAGGCCGATGTTGTCACCGTCCACCGATTGCTCGCGGTGCGGCGAATAGGGCGCGGCCTTGCTGGCCAGCGGCACGGCGGAAAACACCACACCGTCCACCCCGTCGACCGAGAACGCCGAGCCGTCCAGCGGCAGGGTGCGGCGGTCGACCCCGCAGTAATGGCCCAGCACCTTCAGGATGGGGTTGCCCTGGGTCAGGTCTTCAAACACTGGGTCGGCACACCACAGCGGCAGTGGCTGACCACGTTCGCGCAGCATGTACAGGCCGGTGGAATGGTCGACCTGGCCGTCCATCAGCACCACGCCGGCAATGCCGGTGTCGCGCGCGGCGCGGTTGGGCTGCAGTTCAGGGGTGGCGCGGATCTGCGCCAGGATGTCGGGCGAGGCGTTCAGCAGCGCCCAGTCCTGGCCGTTGCTGGACACACAGATGGACGATTGGGTGCGGGCCAAGGCTTGCAGGGTGCCCGCGCGCAGGCCGGCGCAGTTGCGGCAGTTGCAGTTCCATTGCGGGAAACCGCCGCCAGCGGCGGAGCCCAGGATTCGAATGTGCATGAATGGGAGGGCCTGGGGCCCGGGTTCAGCCGGCAACTCGCCGGCACAGGGTCTGCAAGCGACAAGGCCCGCTCGCGCGGGCCTTGTCGTTCACCGTCCGCAATCAGCGGGCGGCAACGTACATCGTGATTTCGAAGCCGAAACGGAAGTCGCTGGCTTTGGGTGTTTCCCAGATCATGCTTTATCTCCTTGTGGTTGCGAACAGTGGGCCCAGGCCCACCGAAAACGGCTTGTGCACGTTTGTACCGAGCATAGGGGAGGCGGTGTGCCCTTCCGTCGTCTGGGGCCGCGATCCACCCTCATGAATTTCATGAATCGCCGCACCGTCTGCCGGCCAAGCACCCCGCACGCCGGGCCGGGCCCCACCCGCTGCTAGCATTCGGCCTCCATGGCCACCCCCGCCCCCCAGCCCCGTCCCCAGGCCAATGCCACCCCCGGCCTGCTGCCGTTGACTGACGGCCACCGGATGCACTGGCAGGCCCAGGGGCCAACGGATGGCCTGCCAGTGCTGGTGTTGCACGGCGGCCCGGGCTCGGCCAGCTCCCCCCGGCTGTGTGACCTGGTGGCGCAGGCCGGGCCCTACCGGGTGGTGTCCTTCGACCAGCGCGGCTGTGGCCAGAGCCTGCCGCGTGGCACCACCTCACACAACACCCTGGCCCACCTGATGGCCGACATCGAGGCCTTGCGCACCGCCCTGGGCGTTGCCCACTGGCTGGTGGTGGGCGGTTCCTGGGGCGCCACCTTGGCCACTGCCTACGCCGTACAGCATCCACAGGCGGTGAGCGGCCTGCTGCTGCGTGGCCTGTTTGTGCCGTCCCTGGCCGAGATCGATTGGTTTTTCCAGGGTGCCGCTTCGTTGCACCCCGCGGCCTGGCAGGCTTGGGCCGGCCTTGCGCCAGCCCACCAGCAGCAGGATCTGCTGCCCTGGCTGGCCCATGTGTTCACCGAAGGCGACCCGGCCCTGCAGCACGCGGTGGCCCGCGCCTGGCTGAGCTGGGAACAAACGCTGGGAGACAGCCCCGACGCCCCCGCCCTGACCCCCTCCGACCTGGCCCTGGCCAGCGACCGCTACCGGGTGCAAACCCATTACCTGCAACACCAGTGCTGGCTGGGTGACCAGGGGGTGGCGCAAGCCTGTGCCCAGCTGACCAGCACGCCGCTGTTGCTGCTGCACGGCGAGAACGACCAGGTCTGCCGCCCCGCTGCCGCCCAGGCCGCCTGGCGGGCCAGCCAAACCGGCCTGTGGCGAGGCGTGGCAGGCGCCGGCCACCACCCGTTTCATCCTGCCATGATGGAGGCCATGACCCTGGCATTGCAGCAATTCGCCCGGCAGCAGCACTTCGCGGGCTGTGGAGACCCGCCATGAGCTTGCGCCTGAAGATCAACCTGATCATGGTGGCCGTCATCAGCTCGCTGGTGCTGACCATCATCGGCCTGCAGATCGACGGCCTGCGCCGCTCGGTGCGCGAGGAAGTGGCGGCGGCCAATGTGGTGGCGGCCCAGCTGCTCAAGCGCGTGGGCTGGGTCTACGCGATGGACGGCATGCCCACGCTGGTGCAGTTTCTGGAACAGCTGGGCCGGGTGCGGGCCAACGACATCACGTTGACCGACACCGACGGCAAGGTCTTGTACCGGTCCCCCCGCTCGGCCTACAAGGCCGGCCGCGAAGCGCCGGAATGGTTCCAATCGCTGCTGCTGCCGGCCTCGGCCCGGCAGGTCATTTCCCTGCCTCGTGGCCAGCTGACCATCGACGCCAACCCCTCGCGCGCCATCCTCGACGGCTGGGACGACCTGCTGCGCCTGACCGCGGCCGGCACCGCCGCGCTGCTGGTCATCAACCTGCTGGTGTTCTGGGCCATGGGGCGGGCGCTGCGCCCCTTCCATCAGATCGTCGACGCCCTGCACCGCCTGCAGGCCGGTGACTTCAGCGTCGTCCTGCCCCCGTTGCCGGGCAAGGAAGCGGCCGAAATCGGTGCCGCCTTCAACCGCATGACGGCGGTGCTGAAAGACAACATCGACGCCCGCCAGCGGGCCTTCGAGGCCGAACGCCAGCTCTCCGATTCGCGCGAGCTCTCCCGCCTGATCGAGGCCCATGTGGAAGCCGAGCGGCGCGAGATCGCCCGGGTGCTGCACGACGAACTGGGCCAGTCGGTCACCGCCATCCGCAGCCTGGCCACCTCGGTGGCGCGGCGCTGCGACGCCTCGGACGCCGCCACCGCCCAGGCCGCCCGCGTCATCAGCGAAGAAGCCGGTCGGCTGTACGACCACATGCACGGCATGATTCCCCGCCTGGCGCCGATGGCGCTCGACCAGCTGGGCCTGGCCGACGCGCTGCGCGACCTGCTGGACCGGGTGGAGGCCGCCCACCCGGACGCCCGCATCACGCTGGCGATGTCGCCCATCCCCGACCCGCTGGCCGACGAGGCCGCCATGGCCGCCTACCGGGTGGTGCAGGAGGGACTGACCAACGCCTTGCGGCACGGCCATGCGACCGAGGTCACCGTCACCGTGGGCGGCCAGCAGGACGCGCTGGACGTCACGGTGCAGGACAACGGCAGCGGCCTGCAGGGTGACTGGCGGCAGTCCGGGCATTTCGGCCTGCGCTGGCTGCACGAGCGTGTGGAAAGCCTGGGCGGCAAGCTGACGATTGCCAACGCCGAACCCCAGGGCGCACGGCTGCACATGGCCTTGCCAGTGGGAGCGTCCGCATGATCCGGGTGATGCTGGTCGATGACCATGCCATCGTGCGCATGGGCTTTCGCATGCTGCTGGGCACACCCGACATCGAGGTGGTGGCCGAGGCCGCCAGCGGCGAACAGGCCTGCCAGGACTACGCCCAGGTGCGGCCCGACGTGGTGGTGATGGACTTGTCCATGCCCGGCATGGGCGGGCTGGAGGCCTTGCGCCGCCTGCTGGCGCACGACAGCAAGGCCAGGGTGCTGGTGTTGTCGGCCCACGAGGCCACGGCCTACCCGCAGCGGGCGCTGAAAGCCGGCGCCCTGGGTTACCTCTCCAAACGCGGCGCACCGGACGCCTTGATCGACGCGGTGCGGGTGGTGGCCGCCGGGCGGCGCTATGTGGACGCGCAGATGGCGCAGAAGCTGGCGATTGCGCAGATCGAGGGCGAGGCCAGCCCGGCCGACATGCTGAGCGAGCGCGAATTTGCGGTGTTTCTGCAACTGGCCCAGGGCCTGACGGTGGCGCAGATCGCCGAACACCTGAAGCTGGCCAGCAGCACGGTGGGCACCCACCTGTACAACATCAAGCAAAAGCTCAGCGCCTCCAACCAGGCCGAGCTGACGCTGATTGCGCTGCGCTGGGGGCTGATCCAGCCCTGAGCGGCAGCGCCGTGGCTCAGATGGGCACGGCCAGCAGGTCGTGGCCTTGCACACCGACGATGCGGGCGCGGGTGAATTCACCCACCTTCAGGGTCTTGCTGATTTTTTCCGGCGGCAGCAGCTTGACCGTGCCGTCGATCTCCGGCGCGTCGGCATAGGTGCGGCCCACGCCGCCCTTGCGGCCCAGGGCCGGCGCCGAGTCCACCAGCACCTGCATGTTGGCGCCCACGCGGCGTTGCAATTTGGCCACCGACACCGCCTCGGCCACCGCCATGAACCGGGCCCGGCGCTCCTCGCGCAGCTCGGCCGGCAACATGCCGGGGATCTCGTTGGCCAGCGCACCCTGCACCGGGCTGTAGGCAAAACAGCCGGCGCGGTCGATCTGCGCTTCCTTCACAAAGGCCAGCAGGTCGTCGAACTCGGCCTCGGTCTCGCCGGGGAAACCGGCAATGAAGGTCGAGCGGATGACAATCTCGGGGCAGGCCTCGCGCCAGCGAGCGATGCGTTCCAGGTTTTTCTCGCCGCTGGCCGGGCGCTTCATGCGGCGCAGCACATCGGGGTGGCTGTGCTGGAAGGGCACGTCCAGGTAGGGCAGCACCTTGCCGGTGGCCATCAAGGGAATCACCTCGTCCACCGAGGGGTAGGGATAGACGTAGTGCAGCCGCACCCAGGCGCCATAAGGCTCGGCCAGTTCGCCCAGGGTCTGCACCAGCTCCAGCATGCGGGTCTTGACTGGCTTGCCATCCCAGAAACCGGTGCGGTATTTCACGTCCACACCATAGGCCGAGGTGTCCTGGCTGATCACCAGCAGCTCTTTGACCCCGCCTTCGAGCAGCGCGCGGGCTTCGCTCAGCACATCGCCAATCGGCCGGCTGACCAGGTCGCCGCGCATCGACGGGATGATGCAGAAGGTGCAGCGGTGGTTGCAGCCCTCGCTGATCTTCAGGTAGGCGTAGTGGCGCGGCGTGAGCTTGACGCCGGCCACGCCAAAGCTGTTGGGCACCAGGTCGATGAAGGGGTCGTGCGGCTTGGGCAGGTTGGCGTGCACCGCGTCCATCACCTCCTGGGTGGCGTGTGGGCCGGTCACGGCCAGCACGCTGGGGTGCATCTGCTTGACCAGGTTGCCACCGCCCTCGCCCGCCTTGGCGCCCAGGCAGCCGGTGACGATGACACGGCCGTTTTCGGCCAGCGCCTCGCCAATGGTGTCCAGGCTTTCACGCACCGCGTCGTCAATGAAGCCGCAGGTGTTGACGATCACCAGGTCGGCGCCCTCGAAGGTCTTGCTGGTCTGGTAACCCTCGGCGCTGAGTTGCGTGAGGATCAGTTCGGAGTCGGTCAGTGCCTTGGGGCAGCCCAAGCTGACGAAGCCCACCCGGGGGGTGGCATTGCCGGCCGGTGCCGGCGTGGTGGTGTCGCTCATGCCCCTATTGTCCCAGCAATTGGGAACACCCCCGGGCGGGGCCCGCCCTCAGCGCTTCAGGCCGAAGGCGCCAAACATCTGCTCGGCCTGCTTTTGCATCTGCTCCTGCATCTGCACAAACAGCCCCTTGGACTGCTCGGCGTAGGTGCCCAGCATGCCTTCCATGGCCGGCGACTTGGGGCTCAGGTACTTGGCCCACATCTCCGGCGTCAGCCCCTTGGACTGCTCGGCCAGCTTGAGCTGGATGTCCATCATGGCCTGCACGCTGTTTTCCAGATAGGGCCCCATGAAGCTCTGCATCGCATGGCCGTAGAAACGGATGATGTTGCCCAGCACCGCCTCGGTGAACATGGGTGCGCCACCGGCCTCTTCTTCCAGGATGATTTGCAGCAGGATGCTGCGCGTCAGGTCGTCGCCCGACTTGGCGTCGCGCACCACAAAGGGCTTGGTGTCCATCACCAGCTGCTTGACCTCTTGCAAGGTGATGTAGGACGAGGTGGCCGTGTCGTACAGACGCCGGTTGGGGTACTTCTTGATGACACGCTGCTGGTCGGCAGTGCTGTCGACCTTTTTGGTGGCCACGGCAAATCTCCTGAATGGTTCAAACGCAGATGCCCTGCAGGCATATTGCACTGCAACACATTCTAGGAAATTGGCTTGGGGCTAGCGCCCTAGGTATACCCTGACGGTGAACAGGTTAACCAGCAGGACAACAGGCTTGGCGTGCAGACGCCAGAAACTGAAAAGCCCCGGTTCCGTTGGGAAACCGAGGCTTCAAATTTGGTAGGCGCGATTGGACTCGAACCAACGACCCCCACCATGTCAAGGTGGTGCTCTAACCAGCTGAGCTACGCGCCTAAGGATGCATTCGAGCCCGCAAGTATAGCAGCACTCCGGGGCCCTTTTGGCCCGCCACTCAACGGCGGCGCGTGGTGCGCACGCCGGCCACGTCGTTCACATGGCCCATAACCCGGGCCAGGCGACCGGAATCGGCCACCTCCACGGTGAAGGTCATCCAGGCCGTGCCTTTGACCGACTGGGTTTGCACACCGATGACGTTCATCTTTTCCTTGGCAAAAACCTCGGAAATGTCGCGCAGCAGGCCTTGGCGGTCGGCCGCTTCCACCATCACGTCGACCGGGTAGACCGCCGCCGCATCCGACTTGGGCGCGCCCCACTGCACCTCGATCACACGCTCGCCATTGCGCGCCGCCATCTCGCGGAAATTGCTGCAGTCCGAGCGGTGCACGCTGACGCCTTTGCCGCGCGTGACAAAACCCAGGATGTCGTCCGGCGGCGCCGGCTTGCAGCATTTGGCCAGCTGGGTCATCAGCGAGTCGATGCCCACCACCAGCACGCCGCCCTTGCCGCTCTGGTCGGCCGATTTGCTGGACGGGCGCAGCGCCTTGAGCCGCAGGTACTCGTCCTGCGGCAGCGGCGGCTCGGCCGGCCGCAGCACCGCCTCGATGTTGCGCAGCGAAAACTCGTCCTTGCCGACCACATGGAACAAATCGTCGGCCGACTTGAAGCCCAGCTGCGAGGCCAGGTCGTCGAGCTTGACCGCCGTCTTGCCCTCGCGCTGCAGCAGCTTTTCCACCGCCTCGCGGCCGCGGGCCACGGTCTCGTGCTGCTGCAGCGCATTGAACCAGGCCCGCACCTTGGCGCGGGCCCGCGGGCTGGCCAGAAAGCCCAGCTCGGCGTTCAACCAGTCGCGTGACGGCCCGCCCTCCTTGATGGCGATGACCTCCACCGTCTGGCCGTTCTGCAATGCCGTGTTCAGCGGCACCATCACACCATCGACCCGGGCGCCGCGGCAGCGGTGGCCCAGGTTGGTGTGCACGCTGTAGGCAAAGTCCACCGGCGTGGCACCCTGCGGCAGCTCCACGATGGCGGCATCGGGCGTCAGCACGTAGATGCGGTCGTCAAACAGCCCTTGCTGGCGGGCGTGGCCGGACAGGTCGCGCTCCCAGGCCAGCAGCTGGCGTAGCACCGCGATCTTGGCGTCGTAAGCCCCGGAGGCACTCACCCCGCCATAGCCCTTGGCACCGGCCTCCTTGTAGGCCCAGTGGGCGGCCACGCCATGCTCGGCATGGTCGTGCATGGCCTGGGTGCGGATCTGCACCTCGATGGCCTGGCCGGCGGCGTCGCGCACCACGGTGTGCAGTGACTGGTAGCCGTTGGGTTTGGGCCGGGCGATGTAGTCGTCGAACTCGTCGGTCACCGGCACGAACTGCGCATGCACCCAGCTCAGCGCGGCATAACAATCACGCACCTCGGGCACCACCACACGCAGCGCGCGGATGTCGAACACCTGCTCGAAGCCCAGCGACTTGCCCCGCATCTTTTTCACGATGCTGTAAATGTGTTTGGGCCGACCCTGCACGGTGGCGGCAATGCCCTGGGCCTTGAGCTCCTGGGCCAGCCGCAGGCGCAGCTGCTCCACATAGGCCTCGCGCTCGACCCGCTTTTCGTCCAGCAGATTGGCCACCTGGCGGTAGGTGTCGGGCTCCAGAAAGCGGAAGGCCAGGTCTTCCATTTCCCACTTGATCTGCCAGATGCCCAAGCGGTTGGCCAGCGGCGCGAACACCTCCAGCGCCTCCCTGGCCAGGCTGGGTGGCACTGGCAACCGGGTGGCGGCGTAGTGGCGCAGGGTTTGCAGCCGCGAGGCCAGCCGCAGCATCACCACCCGCAGGTCGCGCGAGAAGGCCAGCAGCATCTTGCGCACGTTCTCGGTCTGCGCCGCAGCACCCTGCGCGGCCAGGCTCTGGGTCTCGCGGGCATGGCGTTGCAGCGCCATCAACTGGGTGGTTTCCACCGCCAGCGCGGCGAAGGTCTCGCCAAAGGCCTTGCCAATCACCTCGGCCGGCCGGTTCAGGTGCTCACAGGCGTGCACCAGGTAGCTGGCGGCCTGCATGGCCTCGGAGCCGCCGATGGCGCCGACGATCTCGGCCACCGCGTCGGCATGGGCCAGGGTGTTCTCGCCGGTGTCCAGCATCTCGCTGGCCATCAGCGGCTCGGCAAAGGCGCGGGCACGCAGCCGCACATCGGGCTGGGCCGGCATCTGCGCAGTGGCGGCAATCAGCTCGGGCAGCGCCTGGCGGGGCGCCCCGGCAGCGGCGTCAGCGGCCTGGCTCTTCATCCATTCGCCCCGGTTCAACGGGCCTGCGGGCCCAGCAGGAAGTCGCGCACCACCGCCACCTGGTCATCGGCCACAAAAGTGGGTGCATGGCCCACGCCGGCGAACTCCACCACGCGGGCCTTGGGGCCGCGCTGGGCCATGGCCTGGGCGGTGGCGGCCGACAGCAGATCGGATTGCGCACCCCGGGTCACCAGGGTCTCGGCGCTGATGTGGTCATAGAGCTGCCACAGCGCGGCCTCGCTGGCGGCGGTGGCCTCGGCGGTGATGTGGCGGAAGGCCTCGCCAATGGCGGGGTCGTAGTGCAGCGTGAAGCCACCGTCGCGCGGCTTCACCATGGGCTCGGACAAGGCCAGCCACTGGGCCGGCGTGTGCGGCCCAAAGCTCTGCGAGATGGCCCACAGCGCATCGGCCGCCTGCTGCACGGTGGCGAACTGGCCGGTCTTGCCGATGTAGGTGCCGATGCGCTGCAAGGCCTCCAGCTGCAGCACCGGGCCCACGTCGTTGAGCACCAATTTGCGCACGGGGACCGGCAAGGCAAGCCCCGGCGTGCCGCAGACCGCCATGCCGATCAGCCCGCCCATGCTGGTGCCCACCCAGTCCAGCGTGCCGGGTTTCAGCTGCGCCAGCAGGGCCAGCATGTCGGCCGCGTACTGTGGCACCTGGTAGCTGGCGGGGTCTTTGAGCCAGTCGCTCTGGCCACGGCCAGCCACGTCCACCGCCACCACCCGGACCTGGCCACACAGCGCGCGGGCCAGCGTGTCGAAATCGCGGCCCTGGCGCGACAGGCCGTGCACACACACCACCACGTGCGGGTGGATTGGGTTGCCGGTGGCGTTCCACTCCCAGTAGGCCATGCGGTGGCCGCCCTGGGCATCGGGGCAATGGACGTGGTTCAGGGTGGGTTGGGTCATGGGGGCAGCGGGAACAACAGCGGTGCGTGGCAGCGGGGCCAGGGGCGATTCAGGACAGTGCCTGCACCGCCACACCAGACCTTGATAATGAGGCCATTGCATCGTAATTCATCCGGAGAACCCCATGTCCACCCTCCCCCTGCAAGGCAAAACCGCCCTCGTCACCGGCTCCACCAGCGGCATCGGTCTGGGCATTGCCAAAAGCCTGGCCCGCCAGGGCGCGAACATCGTGCTGAACGGTTTTGGCGACTCGGCCGGCCCGCTGGCCGAGGTGCAGGCATTGGGTGTGCAGGCGATCCACCATGGCGCCGACATGAGCAAGCCGGCCGAGATCGCCGACATGATGACCCAGGCCGCAGCCCGCTTTGGCCGGGTCGACATCCTGGTCAACAACGCCGGCATCCAGCATGTGGCCAACGTGGAAGACTTCCCGGCCGAGAAGTGGGACGCCATCATCGCCATCAACCTCAGCAGCGCCTTCCACACCACCCGGCTGGCCATGCCCGCCATGAAGGCCGCCAACTGGGGCCGCATCATCAACGTGGCCTCGGCCCATGGCCTGGTGGCCTCGGCGCAGAAATCGGCCTATGTGGCGTCCAAACACGGCATCGTCGGTTTCACCAAGTCGGTGGCGCTGGAAACCGCCACCACCGGCGTCACCAGCAACGCCATCTGCCCGGGCTGGGTGCTGACCCCGCTGGTGCAAAAACAGGTCGACGCCCGCGCCGCCGCCAACGGCCAGACCAACGAAGAAGCCACCAAGGAGTTGCTGGGCGAAAAGCAGCCCTCGTTGCAGTTCACCACGCCCGAAGAACTGGGTGAGCTGGCGGTGTTCCTGTGTTCGCCGGCCGCCAACAACGTGCGCGGCGTGGCCTGGCAGGTCGACGGCGGCTGGACCGCGCAATAAGCCCCGTCCCCAGCCCGGTGATCCCGGGCGGCTTCACCCTGCTGCACGCCGACGCGGCCCTGCTGGTGCTGGACAAGCCGGCCGGCCTGCTGTCGGTGCCTGGCCGCGGCCCCGACAAACAGGACTGCCTGGCCAGCCGGGTGTTGGCCGCCCACCCCGAGGCGCTGGTGGTGCACCGGCTGGACATGGCCACCTCCGGCCTGTGGGTGATGGCGCGCAGGCCAGACGCCCAACGCGCACTGAACATTGCCTTTGCCAGCCAGGCGGTGCACAAGACCTACGAGGCGGTGGTGGCCGGCCAGCTGGCACCGCCCGACAGCGCCGACGGCTGGGGCGAGATTGACCTGCCCATGATGGCCGACTGGCCGAACCGCCCCATGCAGAAAATTGCCCGCGAGGGCAAACCCAGCCGCACCCGCTGGCGGCTGCTGGGCCACACGGCGGAGGGCCACAGCCGGCTGGCGTTGCAGCCGCTCACTGGCCGCACCCACCAGCTGCGGCTGCACCTGCAGGCCATCGGCCACCCCATCCTGGGCGATGCGCTCTACGGCACGCCGGCCAGCCAGGCGGCAGCGCCCCGGCTGCTGCTGCACGCCTGCGCGCTGCAATTGCCCCACCCCGACCATGGCGGCCCGCAGGCGTTTGCCAGCCCGCCACCGTTCTGAGACCATCACCGCATGGCCGATTCCTCCCCACTGCGCCGCCGCCTGCTCACCGCCCTGGTCTGTGCGCCCGCGGTTTGGACCGGCGTGCGGGCCCAGCCCACGCTGCCGCTGCAGCCGACGCCAGCGCAAACCGAGGGCCCGTTTTACCCGGTGACGCTGCCCGCCGACAGCGACGCCGACCTGCTGCACAACGGCGCGCTGCGCTACACCCAGGGCCAGCCGGTCTGGCTGGACGGTGTGGTCACCGACACCCAGGGGCGGCCGTTGCGCGGCGCACAGGTCGAAATCTGGCAATGCGACCAGGCCGGGCACTACCACCACCCTGGCGACGGCGGCCAGGCCGACCCGGCCTTCCAGGGCTTTGGCCGGGCCCTGGTGGACCGCGACGGCCGCTACCGCTTCCGCACGCTGCGCCCGGCCGCCTATGCCGGCCGCACGCCGCACATCCATGTGAAGGTGCGGCTGGGCCCGCGCAGCCTGCTGACCACCCAGCTCTACGTGGCCGGCGACCCCGGCAATGCCCGCGACTTTCTCTGGCGCAGCCTGTCAGAGCCGGAGCGCGCTGCGCTCACCCGCCCGTTCGTGGCCGGCAGCGACGGCCTGCGGGCCACACTGCCGCTGGTGGTGCGGGCCTGAACAGCGCCGCCCCCGTCACGCAGGTGGCAGCAGCCCCCCGGCCCGCTGGGCGACAATGTTTCGAGCCCGGAAGCGTTTCCGGCCCCCAACCGAGCAGGAGAGAACGATGAGTCGTGAAGTTGTTGTGGTCAGCGGTGTTCGCACCGCCATCGGTACCTTTGGTGGCAGCCTGAAAGACATCCCGCCCACCGAACTGGGTGCACTGGTGGTCCGCGAGTCGCTGGCCCGCGCCCAGGTCAGCGGTGAAGACGTCGGTCATGTGGTCTTCGGCCATGTGGTCAACACCGAGCCCAAGGACATGTATTTGTCGCGCGTGGCCGCGATCAACGGCGGCTGTGCCCAGAGCACGCCGGCCTACAACGTCAACCGGCTGTGTGGCTCCGGCCTGCAGGCCATCGTCAACGCCAGCCAGTCGATTCTGCTGGGCGACGCCGACATCGCCATCGGTGGCGGTGCCGAGAACATGAGCCGCGCGCCTTTTGCCAGCCTCAACATGCGCTGGGGCGCCCGCATGGGTGACACCAAGATGACCGACATGATGATCGGCGCGCTGCACGACCCCTTCCACACAATCCACATGGGCGTGACCGCCGAGAACATCGCCGGCAAATGGGGCATCAGCCGCGACGACCAGGACGCGCTGGCGCTGGAAAGCCACCACCGCGCCGAGCGCGCCACCGCCGCCGGCCTGTTCAAAGACCAGATCGTCCCGGTCATGCTCAAAAGCAAAAAGGGTGACACGCCTTACCTGACCGACGAGCATGTGCGCATCGGCGCCAAGGCCGAGGACTTCGCCAAGCTCAAGCCGGTGTTCGCCAAGGAAAACGGCACCGTGACCGCCGGCAATGCCTCTGGCATCAACGACGCCGCCGCCGCGGTGGTGCTGATGGAAGCGGGCACCGCCAAAGCCCGTGGCCTCAAGCCCATGGCCCGGCTGGTGGCCTATGCCCACGCCGGTGTGGACCCCAAGTACATGGGCATCGGCCCGGTGCCCGCCACCCAGGCCGCGCTGAAGAAGGCCGGTCTGACGGTGGCCGATCTGGACGTGATCGAGGCCAACGAGGCCTTTGCCGCCCAAGCCTGTGCGGTGACCCGCGACCTCGGTCTGGACCCGGCCAAGGTCAACCCCAACGGTTCGGGCATCTCGCTGGGCCACCCCATCGGTGCCACCGGCGCCATCATCACCGTGAAGGCGCTGTACGAACTGGAACGCATCCAGGGCCGCTACGCGCTGGTGACCATGTGCATCGGCGGTGGCCAAGGCATCGCGGCGATTTTCGAACGCCTGTAAGCCGGCGCACCGGACGCAAAAAAGCCCGCAGACTGCGGGCTTTTTTGTGGGCCTGGGCTGGGGACTCAATGGCCCTTGCCATGCTTGCCGTGCTTGCCGCCACCGTGGTCGTCGTCACGGTCACCACGGCCGCCACGGCCACGGTCGTCATCGCGGTAGCCCCGACCGTCACCCCGCTCCCACCAGCGGTTGCTCTGGTCGGCACGCACGAAGTACACCGGGCGGCCGCAGGCGTTGTAACGCGCGCAGTGTTTGCCCCAATGCTTGGCATGGCCCGGTGGCACATACAGGTACAGCGGCTCGGCCACGTAGGCGGGCCCACGCGAGATGACCACCGGCTGGGCGTAGAGCAGCGGCGGCGGCGGGTTGTTGCCGATCTGCACCTGGCCATAGACGCCGGGGGCGAAGACGCCGCCGACGGTGGCATTGATGTAGGCGTCGCCCGCCTGGGCGGGTGCAGCGGCCAGCGCGCCGAGGCCAATGGCGGCGGCAGCGATGAGTTGGATGGCGCGTGATTTCATGGTTTTGCTCCTGAGTCCTTGTATTTCATCCTGTTTAACGCCTCAGCCGGGCAAAGCACCGACAAAGATCCGGCCCAATTTGTAACAAGACCCCCGCATTCAGGCCAGCTTCAGGCCTGCTGATCCTGGAAGCCGCCGCGGCGGTAGGTCAGCACCAGGGTGTCGCGGTGGCCGCCAGCGGGGCTCAGCGGCTGGATGGGGGTGGACTCGTGGATCACCCGGGCGTCGTCCAGCAGCAGCGCCGACCAGGGCTCGGTCAGCGTGAAGCGCTGGCCGTTGGGCCCGTCGGCTTCAAAGACCCGGGTTTCACCGCCCTTGACCCCCTGCCGGTCGACCAGGAACACCGCCACATAGTCCACCCCGTCGCGGTGCGCACCCTCGGGCGTGGGCCGGCCGATGCCACCTTCGGTGTCGATGCGGAACTGGTGGGCCTCGACAAACCAGGTGCTGCGGCTGGCCGAGGCCTCGTCGAACACGCCGGCCAGGCCGCGCAACAGCCTCAGCCAGGCCGGCTGGGCACAGGTGGCGGCCCGCATGGGCTCGAACCAGCGGGCCATGCCGCCGTGCAAGGCGTTGTAGGCCACCGGTTGCCAGTGGGCACGGTGCGGCACGGTCTGGGCCGCGTCCACACTCACGGTGAAACAGGTGTGGCGGCGGCGGCGGTAACGGCCGCCGTCTTTCAGGTGGGCGTCGGGCGGCAGGTCGTCCCAGTCGCTGCGCAAGCCGTTCAGCGCCGGCAAGGCGTCCGGGCCACCGGCCAGCTGGGCCACGCCCTGCGGTGCCAGCACCGCGTAGCCACGGCCCTGCAGCGCGGGCAGCGCCTGCTCGGGCAGGTTGAACAAGGGAGTGAACGGGGCAGAAGGCATGCCCCAAGCTTAACCCGCCGCCCCGCTCGGGGCTGGCGCCCGCCCCAGCTCAGGGCTCGATCTTCACGCCCTTCCAGAAGGCCACCCTGCCGCGGATTTCCTCGGCCTCGGGCTTGGGGTCGGCGTAGTACCAGGCGGCGTCGGTGTTCAGCTCGCCATTGACCAGCAGCGAGTAGTAGCTGGCCTGGCCCTTCCAGGCGCAGGTGGTCTTGTGGTTGCTGAAGCTCACGTGCTCGCGGTTCAGTGCGCTCTCGGGAAAGTAGTGGTTGCCTTCCAGCACCACGGTGTCGTCGCTCTCGGCGATCACGGCGCCGTTCCAGGTGGCTTTCATTGCGGTGTCCTCGGCATGTTGGTGGCCCATTGTCGGGCCAAGCCCTTCAGGCCGCTTTGGCCAGCCGCAGGCCGGAGAACTGCCAGCGCGCCGCCGGCGGAAAGAAATTGCGGTAGCTGGGCCGGCTGTGGCCGGCCGGCGTGGCCTCGCTGCCGCCGCGCAGGACCTGCTGGCCAACCATGAACTTGCCGTTGTACTCGCCCACCGCGCCGGGGTGGGGCTGGAAGCCGGGGTAGGGGTCGTAGGACGAACGGGTCCATTGCCAGACCGCGCCGCTGAGCTGTCGCAGGCCGGGCGCGCGGGCCGCCACCTCCCATTCGAACTCGGTCGGCAGCCGGGCGCCGGCCCATTCGGCATAGGCACAGGCCTCGTAAAAACTGAGCTGCGCCACCGGCGCGGCCGGGTCCAGCGGCTGCAGGCCGTGCAGGCCAAACACCGTCCAGCCGTCGGCCGGCACGGCCATCGCGCCCGGCAGGCGCGGGTCGTCCGGGCTCAGCCAGTAGGCCGGCGCCTGCCAGCCCTGGGCCAACACCTGGGCCCAGCCGTCGGACAGCCACAGATCGGGCCGGCGGTAGCCACCGTCGGCCACAAAGGCCGCGTAGTCACCGCAGCTCACCAGGCGGTCGGCCATGGCAAACGGCGCCAGCAGCACCGCATGGGCCGGGCCCTCGTTGTCAAAGGCAAATCCCTCACCCCCATGGCCCACGCGGGCCTGGCCACCCGCATGCGCGACCCAGCCCAGCGGTGTGGGGCTGTGGCGCGGCGGCGGGCCGGACCGGTAGGCCGGCAGCAGCGGGTTGCACCACAGCAGGTGCAACAGGTCGGTCAGCATCAGCTCCTGGTGCTGCTGCTCGTGGTGCAGGCCCAGCACCACCAGCGGCTCGGCCACCCGCCACACCGCCTCGCTGCAGCCGGCCATGAAGGCGGTCATGGCCGCGTCCACATGGGCGCGGTAGGCGTGGATGTGGTCCAGCGGCGGCCGGGTCAGCAGACCACGCTGCGAACGCGGATGGCGCGGGCCCAGCGTCTCGTAGTAGCTGTTGAACAGGTAGAAGTAGCGGGCGTCGAAGGGCTGGTAGCCGGGCTGGTGGGGCTGCAGCAGCACCGCCTCGAAAAACCAGCTGGTGTGGGCCAGATGCCATTTGATCGGGCTGGCGTCGGGCATGGACTGCACACACTGGTCTTCGGCCGACAGCGGCGCAGCCCGCGCCAGGCTCTCGCGGCGCACCGCCTCAAAGTGCCGGGCCAGCCGCGCCCGCGCCTCCTGGGTGTCGGCAAGGGCATCGGGGGTCAGGACAGCGGTGGGCACAGGGCGACGGTCTCCGGATGGGTCAACAACAGCGCCAAAGAAAAATGCCAGGGCGCCCGCATGGGTCGAATGGCAGGCCAATTCATTACAGCACAGCCGCCCTCGCCGCGCGATGCCCTGCGCCACCTGGCCGCTGTCGCCTGGGCTACCGCCCCACCCCGCCCCCGGCGCTAACATGCGCGCCTCTTTGCCTTTCCAAGGAAACCCCATGACCGACCTCGTCAACTACCAGATCCGCCTGGCCGCCCGTCCGGTCGGCCTGCCCACTGCCGCCAACTGGCAGCACACCACCGAGCCCGTGCCCCAGCCCGGCGAAGGCGGTGTGCTGGTGAAAACGCTGGCCCTGTCGCTGGACCCGGCGATGCGCGGCTGGATGAACGAGGGCAAGAGCTACATCCCGCCGGTGGGCATTGGCGAGGTGATGCGGGCCGGTGGTGTGGGCGTGGTCGTGGCGTCCAAGAACCCCGCGTTCGCGGTGGGAGACACGGTGAGCGCCGGCCTGGGTGTGCAGGAATACGCGCTGTTTGCCGCCGACCAGATCCGCCGTGCCGGGCTGGTGAAGATCGACCTGCGCGCGGGCAGCCTGACGCAGTGGCTCAATGTGCTGGGCATGCCGGGCATGACCGGCTACTTCGGCCTGATGGACGTGGGCCAGCCGAAAGCCGGCGAGACCGTGGTGGTGTCGGGCGCGGCCGGCGCCGTGGGCCAGACCGTGGGCCAGCTGGCCAAGATCAAGGGCTGCCGGGTGGTGGGCATTGCCGGCGGCGCGGCCAAATGCGACTGGGTGGTGAACGAACTTGGCTTTGACGCCTGCATCGACTACAAGGCCGGCCCGAGCGCGGTGAAAGACGGCCTGAAAGCCCATTGCCCGGATGGCGTGGACATCTACTTCGACAACGTGGGCGGCGACATCCTCGACACGGTGCTGACCCGCATCAACCGCAAGGCCCGCATCATCATCTGCGGCGCCATCAGCCAGTACAACGCCACCAGCGCGGTGCAGGGGCCGAAGAACTACCTGAGCCTGCTGGTCAACCGCGCGCGGATGGAAGGCATCGTGGTGTTCGACTACGCCGACCGCTACCACCTCGCGGTGGCCGAGATGGCGGGCTACCTGAAAGACGGCCGGATGAAGAGCCGTGAGGACGTGGTGCCCGGCCTGGCCAACTTCCCCGACGCGCTGACCAAGCTCTTCACCGGCGAGAACTTCGGCAAGCTGGTGCTGCAGGTGGCCGAGGGCTGAGACCCCCGCACCCCATCACACCCCGCCGTGCGGGTGGGTGGGGTCCACCCACAACACGGTTTCCACCGCCTCGGCCGGCGTGATGTCGAGGTTGACGGCCACCGCCTCGCCGTCGCTGCGGCACAGCACACATTCCAGCGCCTCGGTGGGGCTGGCGTTGATCTCCTGGTGCGGCACATAGGGTGGCACGTAGATGAAGTCACCCGGCCCGGCCTCGGCGGTGAACTGCAGCCGGTCGCCCCAGCGCATGCGGGCCCGGCCCTTGATGACGTAGATCACGCTTTCCAGATGCCCGTGGTGGTGGGCGCCGGTCTTGGCGTTGGCGTGGATGGTCACCGTGCCGGCCCACAGCTTCTCGGCCCCGACACGGGCGAAGTTGATGGCCGCCTTGCGGTCCATGCCAGGCGTCTGCGCGGTGTTGCCGTCAAGCTGGTTGCCGGGCACCACGCGCACACCGTTGTGTTTCCAGGGCTCGTCGCCATGGTCATGCGAATGGGCGTGGTCGTGGGGGTCGTGTGAATGGGTCATGGTGGGCAGGGGCTCAATCGATCAAGGCAGCGTACACCAGGTTGCGGAAACGCTGGCGGTATTCGTCGCGCTGGTTGGGCGCCTGCACCAGCAGCAGGGCCCAGAGGTTTTGGACCGGATCGACGAAGAAGCTGGTGCCGGCAATGCCGCTCCAGTGGTACTGGCCCACCGAGCCGGGCACCGAGGCCAGGCCGGCGGTGGTGCGTACCGCCACACCCAGGCCAAAGCCATAACCCGGCGACAGCAGCGTGCCGTCCACCGGCAAATCACCCAGGTGGTCGGCCGTCATGAAGTCCACCGTGTGCGGGCTCAGCAGCCGCACGCCCTGGCGTTCGCCCCGTCCCAGCAGGCAGTCCAGAAAGCGGGCGTAGTCGGCCGCGGTGGACATCAGCCCGCCGCCACCGGCCTCCATGGCCGGCACCCGGCGCGGCTCCAGCACATGCATGGCCGGCAGGCCATCGGGGTCGCTGGCAAAGGGCTCGGCGATGCGGTGCTGCTGGTCGGGTGGCACGGCAAAACCGGTGTCCACCATGCCCAGCGGCGCGAAAATCTCGGTCTGCAAAAAGGCGCCCAGCGGCTGCCCACTGACCACCTCCACCAGCCGGCCCAGCACGTCGGTGGCGCGGCTGTACGCCCACACCGTGCCGGGCTCAAACTGCAGCGGCATGCGGGCCAGTTCGGCCGTGAAAGCGGCGTTGCTGCGCTCGCGCGAGGCGATGCGGCGCTGCCGGTACTGCTGCTGGACCCGGCTGTCGCCCAGAAACTCGTAGGTGAAGCCGGCGGTGTGGCGCAGCAGGTCCAGCACGGTGATGGCCTGGCGGGCCGGCTTCAGCACCGTGCCGGTGGGGCCGTCCACCGCCACCTGCATCGCGGCAAACTCGGGCAGCCATTTGGCCAGCGGGTCGCCCAGCAGCAGCTGGCCGCGCTCCATCAGCATCAGCGCCGCCACCGACACCACCGGCTTGGTCATGGAGTAGATGCGGAAGATGCTGTCGCGCGCCATGGGCAGGCCGCTGGCCGGGTCTTGCCGGCCCAGCGCCTCAAAGAAGGCCGGCTGGCCATGCCGCGCAATCGCCATCACCGCGCCCGGCAGGCGTTGCCGGTCGATTTCGGCCTGGAAGACCTGGCGCAGCCGGGCCAGGCGCTGTGGGCAAAAGCCCAGGTCGAGGGACACCAACCGGTCCATGGCTCAGTCCTGTGCGGCTTCGCGGTGGCGCTTGCGGGCCAGCGCCGCGCCCTTGGCCAGCGCATCCAGCTTCTTCATCGCCACCTCGCGGTCCATCGGCGCCAGGCCGCAGTTGGTGCAGGCAATCAGCCGGTGCTTGGGCACGTAGTGCAGCGCCAGCGCAATCGTGTCGGCCACCTGCTCGGGGGTTTCGATCACGTCGCTGGCGACGTCGATCACGCCCACCATCACATCCTTGCCGTCCAGCAGCTTCATCAGCTCGGGCGGCACATGGGAGTGGAAACATTCCAGGCTGACCTGCTGGATGCTGCTTTTGGCCAGCGCCGGAAAAATCAACTCGTACTGCCGCCACTCCTCGCCCAGCGTGTTCTTCCAGTCCAGGTTGGCCTGGATGCCGTAGCCGTAGCAGATGTGAACGGCGGTGGTGCAGGTCAGCCCCTGGGCCGCGCGCTCCAGCGCGGCCACGCCCCATTCGGCCGCCTCCTTCATGTAGACGTTGAAGGCCGGCTCGTCAAACTGCACGATATCCACGCCGTCGGCCTGCAGGGCCAGCGCCTCCTGGTTCAGCAGCTCGGCAAAGGCGAAAGCCATCTTCACGCGGTCGCCATAAAAGCGGTCGGCCACCGTGTCCACGATGGTCATGGGCCCGGGCAGGGTGAACTTGAGTTTGCGCCGGGTGTGGGCCCGCGCCAGCTGGGCCTCGAAGGCATGGACCCGGCCCTTGAGCTTCAGCGGCCCAACCACCTGCGGCACCATGGCCTTGTAGCGGTCGTTGCGGATGCCCATCTCCACCTTGTGCGCGAAGTCGATGCCGTCCACCTGCTCCAGAAAGCCATGCACAAAATGCTGGCGCGACTGCTCGCCGTCGCCCACGATGTCCAGGCCGGCGTCTTCCTGCGCCTTGAGCCACAGCAGCGTGGCGTCGGCCTTGGCCTCCAAGAGCGCCGCGCCCTCGGCTTTCCATTGCGGCCACAGCTTGTGGGTTTCAGCCAGCCAGCCTGGCTTGGGCAGGCTGCCAGCGATCGCGGTGTGGAACATGGTGTCTCCTGGAGTTTGAAATCCATTCTGGCAGTTTTTGCCGCGCTTGGTGCAGGGCCTGTGCCCCGGCCTGCCCGGGGCCGGTACGCCGCTGGAAAACCCCAGCGCGAAAAGTTGAAAACCATCCGGGGGCTGGGCCAACTGTCGTATAAGAACGGTCTTTGCACATTGACGGGAACACCATGGAGACAAACTTTTTCCGGCGGCCGACGCTGCGCGCAGGCGCTTCAGCCATGGGCTTGGCGCTGTCGGCGCTGGCGCCAACGGCCTGGGCCACCGACGCGATCTACGTGACCAACCAGGAGGCCGGCGTGTCGGTGCTGGACCCGGTCACCGGCGCCACGGTCAACAGCGTGGACCTCGCCGACGGCCCGCGCGGCATTGCCGTCACGCCGGACGGCAAACTGATCCTCACCGCCAACCAGAAAACCTCGGATCTGGCGGTCATCGACACCCAGACGCTGAAGGTGCTGCGCCGCATTCCCATCGGCAAGAACCCGGAGTTTTTGCGCATCCAGCCGGGCGGCAAGCTGGCCTTTGTGACCTACGAACCCAGTTCCGACGGCAAGCCACCGGCCCATGGCGGCAAGGACGATGACGACGATGATGACAAGCTGCCCGGCCATGTGGCCATCGTCGACCTGCAGAAGTGGAAGGTCGTCCGCTCGGTGGTGGGCGCGCCGGAAACCGAGGGCCTGGAGTTCATGCGCGACGGCAAGCACTTCGTCATCACCAACGAAGGCAACAGCACGCTCACGGTGCACAGCATCGCCACCGGCAAGCAGGTGCGCAAGATCGATCTGAAGCCCTATGGCAACCGCCCGCGTGGCATCAAGCTGTCGCCCGACGGCAAGACCTATGTGGTGACGATGGAGTTCTCGCACACCTTTCTGGTGCTGGACCAGAACTTCAAGCACCTGAAGACCGTGGCCACCGCCGAAGGGCCCTACGGCGTCGCCTTCGACAAGGCCGGCCAACGCATCGTAGTGGCCACCGGCCGCGGCGCCAAGGTCCAGGTGTTCGACGCCGGCAGCTACGCCACGCTGGCCGAGGTGCCGGTGGGCAAGCGCTGCTGGCACTTCACCTTCACGCCCGACGAAAGCAAGCTGCTGGTGGCCTGCGGCCGCTCGAACGACGTGGAGGTGATCGACACCACCACCTACAAGGTCACGCAGAACCTGCCGGGCTTCAAACTGCCCTGGGGCATCGTCAGCTGGCCCAAGGCCTCGGGCAGCCTGGACGCGCCCTGACCCCAGGGATCGCCCGGCCTGCGAAAGCGGGGGATGGCGGGGCGCGGCCGGTGGCTTGTCAGGCCGCTGACGAAGGACAACAATGTTCGACGCCAACACCGCCCCTGGAAGGAGTTCGCCATGTCACACGATCCCTTTGCCCAGCTCAAGGCTGTCCAGCGAGAAGGATGGTCGCTGTTCGCACCGCTCGAGGCCGTCACCACGGCAACGGCAGCGGAACTCGTCAGACATGCGCGCATCCGTGCCGGGCAGCATGTGCTGGATGTGGGTTGCGGCACCGGTGTGGGGGCGCTGACCGCCGCACGCGCGGGCGCGAAGGTCAGTGCACTCGACCTGTCTCCGGTGCTGATCGAGCACGGCAGGCGGCATGCGGCGCTGGCCGACGTCGAGATCGCATTCAGTGAGGGGGATGTCGAGGCCCTGCCCTTCGAGGACTCGACCTTCGATGTGGTGATCAGCCAGTTCGGCCACATGTTCGCGCCCCGGCCGGACGTCACCATCGCCGAGATGCTGCGTGTGCTCAAACCGGGCGGCACCGTGGCGTTTTCCACCTGGCCACCGGAACACTACGTGGGCCAGATGTTCGCGCTGGTCGGCCAATTCGTGCCCCCGCCGCCTGGCGCCGCGCCGCCGCCGCAATGGGGCGACCCCGGCATCGTGCGCCAGCGGCTCGGCGACGCCGTGACTGACATCGTGTTTGATCGCGCCGTCATGCTGTTTCCTGCGCTGAGTCCGCAGCACTACCGCAAAGGCATTGAGGAAACGCTCGGCCCGGTGGTGAAGCTGGTGGCATCCCTGAAGGACGAGCCGGCCAAGCTCGCGGCCTTCCGGGCGGAGCTGGACGGCTTCGTCGCACGTTACTTTGAGAACAACGTGGTGCGCCAGCACTACCTGATGACCCGGGCGACGAAAAAGTAAGCCGCCAACCAAGCCGACACGGGGCACCATGCCCGTCCCGACGGTCACCCCCGCTACCGCCAAGCCCGCCTCGATAATTTGGCGATGGCTTCTGTTGACCCCCACCCCAGCGCGGCGTCTCCCGCCGGCACCCCCCACATCGTCATCATTGGCTGCGGCTTCGGCGGGCTGGAAACCGCCAAGGCGCTGGCAGGTGAGGCGGTGACGGTCACGCTGATCGACCGCACCAACCACCATTTGTTCCAGCCGCTGCTCTACCAGGTGGCCACGGCCGGCTTGTCGGCACCATCGATTGCCGCGCCGGCGCGCCATCTGTTCCGCGACCAGGCCAACCTGACCACGCTGATGGGCGAGGTCACCCACATCGACCTGGCGGCGCGTCGGGTGGCGTTGCGCACCGGGCAAACTCTGGGCTACGACCGCCTGGTGGTGGCGGCCGGCAGCACCCACAGCTACTTCGGTCACGACGACTGGGCCGCCCATGCGCCGGGGCTGAAAACGCTGGAAGACGCGTTCGAGATCCGCCGCCGCATCCTGCTGACCTTTGAAGCGGCCGAGCGCGAGCAAGACCCGGCGCGCCGCGCGGCCCTGCTGACCTTTGTGGTGATCGGCGCCGGCCCCACCGGGGTGGAGATGGCCGGCACCATGGCCGAGATCGCGCGCCACACGCTGCCGGGCGAGTTCCGCCGCATCGACCCCGCCAGCGCCCGCGTGATGCTGGTCGAAGGCGGGCCCCGGGTGCTGCTGGCCATGCCGGACGAACTGAGTGAAAAAGCCCGCCAGCAGCTGGTCAAGCTGGGTGTGGAGGTCAGGCTCAACACCCGGGTCACGGCCATCGACAGCGAAGGCCTGCAGGTGGAATCAGGCACGGACAAGCACCGGATAGACAGCGGCTGCATGGTCTGGGCCGCGGGGGTGGCGGCCTCGCCGCTGGGCCGGCTGCTGGCCTCGCAATTGCCAGAAGGCGAGGCACTGGTTGACCGCGCCGGCCGCGTCAAGGTCACGCCGCAGCTGACGCTGCCCGGCCACCCCGAGGTGGCGGTGATCGGCGACCTGGCCGCCGCCATGAGCCACCTGCCGGGCCGCGAACCCCGGCCGGTGCCCGGCGTGTCACCGGGCGCCAAGCAGATGGGGCGCTGCGTGGCGGCCAACATCCGCCGCGAGCTGCGCGGCCAGCCGGCGCAGGCCTTTCGCTACAGCGACTACGGCAACCTGGCCACCATCGGCCGCAACGCCGCGGTGGTGGACCTGGCCACCCCCCTGGGCCCATGGCGCTTCAGCGGCTACTTCGCCTGGCTGTTCTGGCTGTTCGCCCACGTCTACTTTTTGATCGGTTTCCGCAACCGCACGGTGGTGCTGATCGACTGGGCCTCGGCCTATTTCAGCTTCCAGCGCCAGGCCCGTGTGGTGGCCGGTGGCGACAGCCCACCGCCCCCCACGCCGGACGCCTGAGCGTCAGCGCGGCGGCGGGTTGGCGGCCAACTCGCCTTCCTGCAGCTGGCGCCACATCACCTTGCCGCTGCCGCTCTTGGGCAGGGCCGTGGCGAACTGCACCACCCGCGGCGCCTTGTACACGGCCATGTGTTCGTGGCACCAGGCCACGATGTCGGCCTCGGTGGTGGCCTCGAAGCCGGCGCGTTTCACCACCACCGCCTTGACCGACTGGCCGCGGTAAGCGTCGGGTGTGGCGATCACGCAGGCCTCCTGGATGGCCGGGTGGCGGAACATCAGCGCCTCGACCTCGGCCGGCCAGACCTTGAAGCCCGAGGCGTTGATCATGCGTTTGAGCCGGTCGGTCAGAAAGTAGTAGCCGTCGGCGTCCACATGGCCCAGGTCGCCGGTGCGGAAATAACGCTCGCCTTCAAAGTCCACAAACACCTGGGCCGTGGCCTCGGGCCGCTTCCAATAGCCGCTGAACACACTGGGCCCACGCACGATGATTTCGCCCTGTTCACCCACGGCCATGCGCTGCAGCGTGTCGGGGTCGACCACCGCCGCCGCCACGCCGACAAAGGGCACACCCAGGCATTGCTGCTTGGGCGCGTCGGGCGGGTTGGAGTGGGAGGGTGCGGCGGTTTCGGTCAGGCCATAGCCTTCCACGTAAGCCAGGCCCAGCTCGCTCAACAGCCGCTGCGCCACCGCCTGCGGCATGGCCGCGCCGCCGCCGCCGATGTAGACCAGGCTGGACAAATCAAAGCGGCCCAGGTTGGGGCTGGCCAGCAGGTCAATCACCATGGTGGGGATGTTGGTCCAGTGCGTGACCTTCCAGCGGCCGATCAGGTGGCCGGCCAGCTCGCGGTCCCAGCGCGGCAGGATGACCAGCGTGGCGCCGGCAAAGATGGACGAGTGCATGCCCGACACCATGCCGGTGATGTGGAACATGGGCACCACCATCAGCGTGGTGCTCGTGGGGTTGCTCTGCACCCACAGGCTGGCCGCCATGGCGTTGTGCATCACCGTGGCATGCGGGTGCATGCAGCCCTTGGGCAGGCCGGTGGTGCCGCTGGTGTAAGGCAGCAGCGCCAGGTCGTCCGGCCCGGCCTCGATGGGGGGTGGCGGCGCGGTGCAGGCCAGCGCGTCGACCCAGGCGTGAACCTGGCCGCCTTGCAGCGCAGGCAAGGGGTGGCGGGGCAGCAGCCAGGGCTGCCAGGCGGCAGGGGGCGCGTCGTCGCCGGCGGTGTCGGGGTCAAAGGCGTCGGTGTACTGCGTCACCACCAGGTGGGCCAGCCGCTGCGCGGCGGGCAGGCTGTCGCTGCTGCGGGCCAGCTCGTCGGCCAGGTCGCCGGTGGTGATGGCCACGCGGGCGTCGGGGTCGGTCAGCAGGTGGCGCAGCTCCTCGCTGCGGTTCATGGGGTTCACCGGCACCACCACCGCGTTGACGCGCAAGATGGCGAAATGCGCCACCACCAGCTGCGGGCAGTTCTGCATCACCAGCAGCACCCGGTCGCCGCGCCGCACACCGCAGGCATGCAAATGGGCGGCCAGGCGCTCGGCCTGGGCGGCCAGCTCGGCGTAGCGGGTCACCCGGCCGAAAAACACCAGCGCCGGTTTGGTCGGGTAGCGCAAAGCGTTCACCGCCAGGTTGTGCCACAGCGAGGTGGCCGGCGGCTGAATGCTCAGCGGCACCCGCTTGGGCCAGACGCGGTGGTGGGCGGGCGGTGGGCGCAGGGTCATGCAAAGTCTCCAGAACGGCGGCGACCGAATCCTTGCAGAATACCGGAGCGGGCCGCAGGGCGGTGGCTTCCCTTGTCGCTGCAGAGACCCCCGCGCCACGCTGCCACACAATAGCCCCATGCCCCGCTTTCTGCCCCGTTCTCGGCTGATGTGCTGCGCCCTGCTGCTGGGCCTGGTGGCTGCCCATGCCCAGGCCGCCACCACGCTGGACCAGGTGCGGGCCCGTGGCCAGCTGGTCTGTGGCGTCAACACCGGTCTGGCCGGTTTTGCCGCGGTGGGCTCGGACGGCGAATGGCGTGGCCTGGACGTGGACACCTGCCGCGCCGTGGCCGCTGCGGTGCTGGGCGACGGCCGCAAGCTGCGCCTGGTGCCGCTGAACGCGCAGCAGCGTTTCACCGCTCTGCAGTCGGGCGAGATCGACCTGCTGGCCCGCAACACCAGCTTCACGCTGGGCCGCGACACCGCACTGGGCCTGGCCACCACCGCCGTGACCTATTACGACGGCCAGGCCTTCATCGTGCCCACCCGGAGCGGCCTGACCAGCGCCACCCAGCTCAAGGGCGCCACCGTCTGTGTGCAGTCCGGCACCACCACCGAGAAAAACCTGGCCGACTTCTCGCGCGCCCATGGCCTGGGCACCCGGCCGGTGGTGTTCGACAAGTTCGAGGCCGCCACCAGCGCCTACTTTGCCGGCCGCTGCGGTGCCTACACCACCGACGCCTCCGGCCTGGCGGCGGTGCGGCAAAAGGCGGTGCGGCCCACCGACCACCGCATCCTGCCCGAGCTGATTTCCAAGGAGCCGCTGGGCCCCATGGTGCGGCGCGGCGACGAGGCCTGGGGCGCCATCATCAAATGGGTGGTGATGGGCTTGATCGAGGCCGAAGAACTGGGCCTCACCGCGGCCAACGCCGACAGCCAACAGGCCAGCGCCGACCCCGCCATCCAGCGCCTGCTGGGCAGCGGCGAAGACCTGGGGCGGCCGCTGGGCCTGGACAAGGCCTGGCTGCTGCGCGCGCTGCGCACCACCGGCAACTACGGTGAGATGTTCGAGCGCAACCTGGGCCCACAGTCGCCGATCGGCCTGCCGCGCGGCCTGAACCGGCTGTGGACCCAGGGCGGCCTGATGTACGCGCTGCCGCTGCGCTGAGCCCCACCGTGACGCCACCCCCACCCCGTTCACCGCGCCCGGACTGGGCCGTCTGGGCCTGGCAGGCACTGGCTGTGGCGCTGCTGGCCTGGGGCCTGTGGCTGCTGACGCGCAACACCCTGGCCAACATGGAGGCCCGTGGCATCCAGAGCGGCTTTGATTTTCTGCGCCAGCGCGCCGGCTTCGACATCGGCGAAGGCCTGCTGCCCTTTGACGCCGCCGACAGCTATGGCCGCGCCTTTGTCGCCGGCCTGGCCAACACCCTCAAGGTGGCGCTGCCGGCCATCGTGGCCGCCACGCTGCTGGGCACGGCGCTGGGCATCGCCCGCCAAGCCCCCAGCCTGCTGTTGCGCGGGGTGGCCTCGGCGCTGGTGGAGCTGTTTCGCAACCTGCCGCTGCTGCTGCAGTTGCTGATGTGGTACTTGCTGTTGATCACCACGCTACCGGCGATGGAAGCGCCCTGGTTGGCCGGCCCGCTGGCGCTCAACAAGGCCGGCCTGCACCTGGCGCTGGCCGGCCTTTCCTGGAGCCTGAGCCCGGAGTTCCTGGCCCTGGGCTGGGGCCTGAGCCTGTACACCGCGGCCTTCATCGCCGAGATCGTGCGGGCCGGCCTGGGGGCGGTGCAGACAGGCCAGCACGACGCCGCCTGGGCCCTGGGCCTGAGCCGCGGCCAGGCCTTGCGCCATGTGGTGCTGCCACAGGCGCTGAAAGTGGCCGTGCCGCCGCTGACCAACCAGTGGCTGAACCTGACCAAGAACTCCTCGCTGGCGGTGGCCATCGGCTACCCCGACCTGGTGTCGGTGGCCAACACCGCGATCAACCAGACCGGCCGGGCACTGGAATGCCTGGTGGTGGTGATGGCGGTCTACCTCTGCACCTCGCTGCTCACTGCCTGGCTGATGCAGCGCGTCAATGCCCGCGCCCTGCGGGGCCATGGCTGACATGGCGTCCACCGTGCAAACCCAGCCCATTGCGGCCCGCCCGCCGCCGCCCGTGCCCGGTGGCCTGCGGGTCTGGGCCCACCGCCATCTGTTTGGGAACCGTGCCACCACCGTGGCCACACTGGTGCTGGCCGCGCTGCTGCTGGCCGGGCTGCCGCCGCTGGCCGACTGGGCGCTGTGGCGCGCGGTCTGGCAGGGTGGGCCGGAGGGCTGCCGTGCGGTGGGGGCCGGCGCCTGCTGGGCGGTGGTGTGGGACAAGCTGCGGCTGATTGTGTTCGGCCGCTACCCTCTGGGCGAACAGTGGCGGCCGCTGCTGGCCACCGTGCTGATGCTCATGGCGCTGGTGTGGAGCGCCTCGCGCCGCCTGCGCGCGCGTGGCCTGGTGGCCTTGTGGCTGCTCACGCTGCCGCTCGCTGGCCTGCTGATGGGCGGCGGCCCGGCGGGCCTGAGCCGGGTCGACACCGCGCGCTGGGGCGGCCTGCCGCTGACCGTGATGCTGGCCACCTTGGCCAGCGCGCTGGCCTTTCCGCTGGCGCTGCTGCTGGCGCTGGGCCGACAGTCCAGCCTGCCGGTGCTGCGCACGCTCAGCACCGTGTTCATCGAGTTCGTGCGCGGCGTGCCGCTGATCACCGTGTTGTTTGTCGCCTCCTTCATGCTGCCGCTGTGGATGCCGCCCGGCGTGGGCATCGACGTGCTGCTGCGGGTGCTGGTGGGCATCACGCTGTTTGCCGCCGCCTACATGGCCGAGGTGGTGCGCGGCGGGCTGCAGGCCGTGCCGCGCGGCCAGGTGGACGCCGCCACCGCGCTGGGCATGGGCTACTGGGCCCGCCAGCGCTGGGTGGTGTTGCCGCAGGCGCTGGCCACGGTGGTGCCGGGGCTGGTGAACAACTTCATCGGCATCTTCAAGGACACCTCGCTGGTGACCATCGTCAGCCTGTACGAGCTGACCGGTGCGCTGGACCTGGCGCTCAACGCCGACGCGCTGTGGCGGCCCTACAAGCTCGAAGGCTATCTGTTCATCGGCCTGATTTACTTTGGTTTTTGTTTTGCGCTGTCGCGCTTCAGCCAGCGGCTGGAGCGGCGGCTGGCCCGCCAGCCATGAACAGCCCCATGGTGAGTTTCGAGCGGGTCAACAAATGGTATGGCGCCAGCCATGTGCTGCGCGACATCGACCTGCAGGTGGCGCGCGGCGAGCGGCTGGTGGTCTGTGGCCCGTCGGGCTCGGGCAAGTCCACGCTGGTGCGCTGCATCAACGGCCTGGCACCGCACCAGCAGGGCCGGCTCACGGTCGACGGCCTGGTGGTGGGCGACGACCCAGTGGCGCTCGACCAGGTGCGGCGCCGGGTGGGCATGGTGTTCCAGCAGTTCAACCTCTTCCCCCACCTGTCGGTGCTGGACAACCTGACGCTGGCGTTGCGGCTGGTGCAACGCCAGCCGCGCCGCGAGGCCGAGGCGCTGGCCATGGTGCAACTGCAACGGGTGCGGCTGGCCGACCAGGCGCCCAAGTTCCCGGCCCAGTTGTCGGGTGGCCAGCAGCAGCGGGTGGCGATTGCGCGGGCGCTGTGCCTGCAACCCACCCTGCTGCTGTTCGACGAACCCACCTCGGCGCTGGACCCGGAGATGGTGCAGGAGGTGCTGGACGTGATGGTGGACCTGGCCGGCCAGGGCATGACCATGGTCTGCGTCACCCACGAAATGGGCTTTGCCCGCGCGGTGGCCGACCGGGTGGTCTTCATGGACCAAGGCCAGCTGATCGAGCAGGCCACACCGGCTGAGTTTTTCGGGCGGCCGCAGCACCCGCGCAGCCAGGCCTTTGTGGCCACGGTGGCCCACCGCCCATGAAAAAACCCGCCGGTTGGCGGGTTTGTCGGGGAGCGCGGGGACGCTCAGGCCAGCACGAGCAGCGCCACGCGGCGGTTTTGGGCCCGGGCCTCGCGGCCCTTGCCCTTGGCCACCGGCTGGCTGCTGCCGTAGGAGATGACGTTCATGCGGTGCAGCGGGATGCCGGCGTTGTGCAGGTAGTCGCGCACGGCTTCGGCGCGCTCCAGGCCCAGCTTCTTGTTGTAGTCCTTGGGGCCGACCTGGTCGGTGTGGCCCTGGATTTCGATGTAGGTGCCGCCGCGGTTCTCGGCCTTGAGCTTGCTGACCAGCTCGTCGAGCGCCGCGGTGGCGGCCGGGGCCAGCGCGGCCTTGCCGTTGCCGAACTTGACCTGGTCGTCGTTCAGCGTGACCTCGTAGACCAGCTTGCCTTCGGCCAGGCGGTGGGCGGCGTTGGCGCGGTCCAGCGCGTCCTGGGCCAGCTTGCTGGTGCCAGCCAGGGCCGACTCGGCGCTGCCGATGCGGGCGTCCAGGCTGGACAAACGGGTGTCCAGACGGAACACGTCGCCGTCGGTCCGTTTGGACAGCGCGGCGGTTTGCTCACGGACGAAATCTTTGGTGGCACAGCCCGACAGCACCGCAAACACACCGGCCAACAGCATCGAATAAGGCACAAATCTCACGGCAATTCCTTGGTAGAGCAGCCGGTTTCCCCCGGCCATGGATCGCGGCATTTTACCAGAGTAGGCCTTTGGTACTCAGGCCTGCGGCCGGGTCGGCGGCAGCGGCCGACCGATTCCACGACAATGATGGGATGCTTGGCCCCTGCACCCTGTTTGCTGGCACAGCCCCGCGGTGTGGCCCGGGGGCGCGGCGGTGAAGCGGCTGCCACCGGTGCTGTTCATCCTGGCCGCCGGCAACCTGGTCATCGGCAGCGGGGCCTTTGGCCTGGCCGGCATCCTGCAGCCCATCAGCGAGACCCTGGAGGTCAGCGTCGCCGCCGCCGGCCAGTCGATGACGGCCTACGCTTTTTCCACCGCCCTGCTGGCGCCGCTGGTGCTGCTGGCCACCGGCCGCTGGTCGCGCCGGGCCGTGCTGTTGCTGGGCCTGGCGCTGTTCATGGCCGGCGCCGCCGGTGCGGCGCTGGCCAACTCGCTGCCAGCGCTGTTGCTGGCCCGGGTGCTGATGGGGGCCGGCGCGGTGTTCACCCCGGTGGCGGCCGGCATCGCGGTGGCCACGGTGCCACTGGCCCGGCGCGGCCAGGCGCTGTCGCTGACCTTTCTGGGCATGAGCATGAGCTATGTGGTGGGCCTGCCGCTGGTGGCCTGGCTGGGCGAACACCAGGGCTGGCGGCTGCCGCTGTGGGGCATTGCCGGCGCCGCGCTGGCCATGGGCCTGTGGGTGATGGCGGCAGTGCCACGCCACATCGACGCGCCGGGCGCCAGCTTCGACGGCCTGGGCGCGGCGCTGAAGCATTCGGAGGTGCGGCGCACGCTGGCCTTCACCGCGCTGTACTTCAGCGCCATCTTCACCGTGTTTTCCTTCATCACCCCGGTGCTGCGGGCGCTCAACCCGATGACGGCCTCGCAGCTGTCGCTCACCTTAATGGGCTTTGGTCTGGCCGGCATGGCGGGCACGCTGTCGGGCGGCTGGGCCAGCGACCGCTTCGGCGCCGTGCCCACGCTGCGCTGGCAGCTGGCGGTGTTTCTGGCGGCCATGCTGGCCGTGCCCTTGACCCAGGGCTGGCCACTGGCCACGGTGGCGGCCTTCATGGTCTGGGGACTTTCGGGCTTTGGCATGATGTCGCCCCAGCAGTCGCGGCTGGCCGCGGCCGTGCCCAGCCAGGCGCCCATGCTGATCAGCCTCAACGCGTCCATGCTGTACTTTGGCACCGCCATCGGCGCGGCGGTGGGCGGCGCGGCCAGCGGCTGGCTCGGCATGGCCCAAATGCCCTGGCTGGGCGCCGCCTACGCCGTCCTGGGCGCATTCACTTTCTGGAGACCCCGGCCATGAGCCTGACCCCCACCCTCGGCGCGCTGCAAGCCGCCTTCGACCGCCTGCGCCAGGGCGATTTGGGCATTGCCGCCTTCTCGGACCAGGCCCGCGCCCAGACCGCGCTGCTGGCCGCGCTGCCGCCGCGTTACGGCGAGGTGCTGCTTCAGCTGCTGGACCGCTTGGAGTCGAGTGCGCTGTTCTCGGAAGAAAGCTGCTCCTTCAGCCAGCGTGACCTGTTCGACAGCCTGCAGCTGTGGCTGGACAAGGCCGCCGGCCAGTGGCCCGCCGAGTCCAATGCCACCGCACGCTGAGCCCGCCATGTCCGCCCACTGCGCCCACGACGCCGGCACCGGCAGTGCCGACCCCCGCTACCGCCGCGTGCTGTGGTGGGCGCTGGTGCTGAACGCCGCGATGTTTGCCATCGAGGCCGTGGCCGGGCTGGAGGCCAGCTCGGTCTCGCTGCTGGCCGACGCCATCGACTTCTTTGGCGACGCCGCCAACTACGGTGTCTCGCTGTCGGTGCTGGCCATGCCACTGCTGTGGCGCAGCCGCGCCGCCCAGCTCAAGGCGGCCTGCATGCTGGGCTTTGGCCTGTTTGTGCTGGCCCGCGCGCTGTGGGCCTTCTGGCATGGCGAGGCACCCGAGGCCGCCACCATGGGCCTGGTGGGCCTGCTGGCGCTGGCGGTCAATCTGGGCGTGGCCTGGATGCTGTACGCCTGGCGCGAGGGCGACGCCAACATGCGCAGCGTCTGGCTGTGCTCGCGCAACGACGCCATTGGCAACCTCGCGGTGATGGGCGCGGCGCTGGGTGTGGCTGGCACCGGCCGCAACTGGCCCGACCTGCTGGTGGCGGTGGGCATGGCCAGCCTGGCGCTGTGGAGCGGTGTCAGCGTGCTGCGCCACGCCCGGCAGGAACTGGCCGCCACCGACCCCCACGCCGGCCACTCGCACTGAAGCCGGCGGCCAGTTGACCGGCCGCAAGGGAACTTGCAGGCCCACGGCTTATCATCCACACCATGCGTGTGTTGTTGCTTGCCCTGATGATCGTCCTGCTGCCGCTGCGCGGCTGGGTGGGCGACGCCATGGCCATGGCCACGCTGGCACCGGCGGTGCATCAGGTCCAGGCCACCGAGGTGCACGCCGACCACGAAGCCATGGCGGCCATGGACACCGAGGCCACGCCCTGCGGCGACCACGCGTCGGCTGACACCGACGCGGGCTGTGGCCACTGTGTAGCCTGCGATGTGTGCCATTCGGCGGTTCACACCCCCGCCACGCTGGGCGCGCTGCTGGCCTTGGCCCCGGTGGCCCCGGTCGCCCATGCCCCCCGCTTCCCCGCCAGCGCCGAGCGCGCGGCCGGCTTCAAGCCCCCCATTTCCTGAGTCCCACGCCCGAGGTGCGTCTGCCGTCCGGCCCGGGGCGGCTGCGCGGTGTGTGTTTTCAGGAGATGACCATGACCCCTGTTGTGACTGTTCGCTGGCGCTTGGCCGCTGGCCTGGCCTGGGCCGCTGTGGCCCCGTTGTCGGCGCTGGCCGCGCCACCGTCCATCGCCGACCCCACGGTGTTTGTGCCGCCAGCCCGCTACCGCTCGGTGTTTGTTGACACCCCTACCGGCGTGGAGCAAGGCAGCACCGACTGGGTCAAGGCCAACGCCACCGTGGGCCCCGGGCACCCCAGCCCAACGGACCTGCCGCAGCCTGCGGCGACCCCGCCCAGCCCGCCCAGCCCGCCCACCGCAGCCCCGGCTCCGGGCGCCGTGCCGCCCGCGCACACCCACCACCACTGAGGCCCGCCATGCCCTTTGCCCGATTCCCCTTGGCGGCAGCCCTGCTCACCACACTGCTGGCCGGCTGTGCCACGGTGTCGCCCGACGGCCAGCGCGCTGCGGTGCAGGCCCTGGTGGCCGACCGCACCGGCGTGGCGGTGTCGCTGGCCGCGCCCAACGAACAGAGCGCGGCGCTGGTGGCAGAGCTGCTGGCCCAGCCTTTGACCGGCGACGCGGCGGTCAAGGTCGCGCTGCTCAACAACCCCGGCCTGCAGGTGGCGTTTGCCCAGCTGGCCATCAGCGACGCCGACCGTGCCCAGGCCGGCCGGCTGCCCAACCCCCATCTGGCGCTGGCCTCGCTGCGCGAGGGCGAGCTGCGCACCTTCAACCGTGCCATCGGCTTCGACGTGCTGGGCCTGCTGACCCTGCCCTGGCGCAGCGCCTGGCAGGGCCAGCAAACCGAACTGGCGAAACTGCAGGCCGCACAAACCGTGGTGCGGCTGGCGGCCGACACCCGCAAGGCCTGGGTGTTGGCGGTGGCCGCGCAGCAGACCGCCGCCTATTTGCGCGACGTCAAGGAGGCCACCGAGGCCGGTGCCGAACTGGCCCGGCGCATGGCCCAGGTGGGCAACTGGTCGCGGCTGCGTCAGGCCCAGGAGCAGCTGACGCTGGCCGAGGCCACCGCCCAGCTGGCCCGGGCCGAGTTGAATGCCCGCAGCCAGCGCGAACGGCTGGTGCGGCTGCTGGGGCTGTGGGGCACGCAAACCCAGTTCACGCTGGCCGAACGCCTGCCCGAGCTGCCCGCCGCACCGCGCGAGATTGCCGATGTCGAGGCCCAGGCCATCAACCGCCGGCTGGACGTGTTGAGTGCGGTCAATGCCTCACGCTACGTGGCCGACTCGCTGGGCTACACCCGGGCCAGCGGCGTGGTGAACGCGCTGAGCATCGGCTTCGAGAGCAACCGCAGCGTCGACGGGGCCACCGGCGCCCGCTCGGTCGAACGCGGCCCCACGCTGGAACTGAGCCTGCCGGTGTTTGACTGGGGCAGCGCCCGCAACGACCGGGCCCAGGCGATCTACCTGCAGTCGGTGGCAAGGGTCGGCGAGGTGGCCGGCCAGGCCCGCAGCGAGGCCAGAGAGACCTACCTGGGCTACCGTACCGCCTACGACCTGGCGCGCGCCTACCGCGACGAGGTGGTGCCGCTGCGCCGCTTCATCGCCGATGAAACCAACCTGCGCTACAACGGCATGTTCGTCAGTCTGTGGGAGCTGTTGGCCGAGAGCCGGCGCAGCGTGCTGGCGGTCAACAGCGCCATCGAGGCCCAGCGCGATTTCTGGCTGGCCGACACCGATCTGCAAACCGCGCTGACCGCCACCTCGCCCGGCGGCCTGCAAGCCCTTTCCGCCCCGCTGCCCACCGGCGGCGACGCCACCCAAGGACATTGAGATGCACAGACGCCATTTCGTCACCGGCGCCGCGCTGGCGGCCGCCTCCGTCAGCCGGGTTGCGCTGGCCGCGCTGCCGGAACCGGTGCTGCGCGACCACAGCGCCACCGCGCCGCCCTTGTTGCCCGCCAGCGGCCGGCCCTACAACCCGGTGGTCACGCTGAACGGCTGGACCCTGCCCTGGCGCACGAACCAGGGTGTGAAGGAATTTCACCTGGTGGCCGAGCCGGTGGTGCGTGAGATGGCGCCCGGTTTCAAGGTCAACATGTGGGGCTACAACGGCCAGAGCCCCGGCCCCACCATCGAGGTGGTGGAAGGCGACCGGGTGCGCCTTTTCGTCACCAACAAGCTGCCCGAACACACCACCGTACATTGGCATGGCCAGCGCCTGCCCAACGGCATGGACGGCGTGGGTGGCGTGACCCAGCCACAGATCGCGCCGGGCAAGACCTTTGTCTACGAGTTTGTCGCGCGCCGGCCTGGCAGCTTCATGTACCACCCGCATGCCGACGAGGCGGTGCAGATGGCCATGGGCATGATGGGCCTGTGGGTCACCCACCCCAAGGGCGCCCACCCGCAGATCGACAAGGTCGACCGCGACTTCTGCTTTCTGCTCAACGCCTTCGATGTCGACCCCGGCAGCATGACGCCCAAAATCATGACCATGCTGGACTTCAACATCTGGGGCTGGAACAGCCGGGTCTTTCCCGGCATCGACACGCTCAACGTGCGCCAGGGCGACCGGGTGCGCATCCGCGTGGGCAACCTGACCATGACCAACCACCCCATCCATTTGCACGGCCACGAGTTCCAGGTCACCGGCACCGACGGCGGGCCGGTGCCGCGCAGCGCGCGCTGGCCCGAGGTCACCACCGACATCGCGGTGGGCCAGATGCGGCAGATCGAGCTGCTGGCCGACGAGGAAGGCGACTGGGCCTTGCATTGCCACAAGAGCCACCACACCATGGGCGCCATGGGCCACAACACCCCCACCATGATCGGCGTCGACCACCGCGGCCTGGTGCAGAAAATCCAGAAATTGGTGCCCGACTACATGGTGATGGGCGAGCGTGGCATGGCCGACATGGGGGCGATGGAAATGCCATTGCCCGACAACACGCAGCCGATGATGAGCGGCGCCGGCCCGCACGGCGCGGTAGAGATGGGTGGCATGTTCTCGCTGCTCAAGGTGCGCAAGACCCAGAAGCCGGGGGATTACAGCGACCCCGGCTGGTACACCCAGCCACCCGGCACCCAGGCCTTTGAATGGACCGGCGCCCTGCCCCAGCCGGCCCGCTTTGCCTCGGAGGGCGGCACGGCCATGCCGCTGAACCAGGCGCTGAACCCACCGATCCAGGTCGACGCCCGCAAGCCGGGCGGCCACGCCGGGCACGGCGGGCACTGAACACCCCCAACACATCACCCAAGGAGCCGCCATGAAAACCACCCCTGCCCTGCTGTCCCGCCGCCGGCTGTTGCTGGCCGCCAGCCTCGCCCCCTGGGCTGCCGCCCAGGCCAACCCCGCCAAGCTGCCACCGGTACAGGTCTGGAAAGACCCGGACTGCGACTGCTGCAAGGGCTGGGTCGCCCATCTGCAAGCGCATGGCTTCGTGGTCACCGTGCACAACACCGGCAACGCCCAGGCCCAGCAGCGGCTGGGCATTCCACCGGCGCTGCGCGGTTGCCACACGGCCGAGGTGGCGGGCTACGCCATCGAAGGCCATGTGCCGGCCCGCGAGCTGCTGCGCCTGCTGCACGAAAAGCCCGAGGCGCTGGGCCTGGCCGTGCCCGGCATGCCGATGGGTTCGCCCGGCATGGACGGGCCGGCCTACGGTGGCCGCACCCAGCCCTACCAGGTGGTGCTGATGCGCCGCGGCGCCGCGCCCACCGTGTACCAGAACTACCCCGCTTGAAAGGATGACCATGACCCCACACCATCGCTTCTGGGGCCGGCGCGCCCTGGCCGCCTGTGCCCTGGGCCTGTCGCTGTGCGCCAGTGCCCAAACGCCAGGCCCGCTGGTGGACGCCGAGGTGCGCAAGGTCAACCCGGCGACGCAGAAGATCACGCTGCGCCACGGCGAGATTCCCAACCTGCAGATGCCGGGCATGACCATGGTCTTCCAGGCGCCCGACGCCGACCTGAAGGCCTTCAAGCCGGGCGACAAGGTGCGCTTCCGCGCCGAGAGCGCCGGCGGTGGTGCGCTGGTGGCGCGCGACCTCCAGCCGGCCGGGAAATGAGGGTCGGCGCCGGCGTTCAGGCCGGCGGGTAACCGGCCTCGGCCAGGGCCTCGGTGAGCGCCTCGGCCGGCGCGCTGCTGCTCACCCGCACGCTGTGCTGGGCCAGGTCGATCACCACCTCGGCCTGGGGGTCGACCTGTTTCAGCGCCTGGGTCACGGCGCCCACGCAGTGGCCACAGCTCATGTCGGGCAGTTTGAATTCAAGCATGGGAAGGTTCCGCAAAAAGTGAAGGACCACCCCACTCTAAACCCTGCCACGGTGGCAAGGTCAAAGCGGCGAAACTGTATCGCCCTGGCTTGACCAGGGTCATGTCGGGTGGCGCTTGACCTTGCCATCATGGCAAGCTTCACACTGACCGCCATGACATCCATTGCCCTGCCCCAAGAAGTCTCGCTCAGCATCACCGGCATGACCTGCGCGTCCTGCGCGACCCGGGTCGAAAAAGCCCTGAAGCGGGTGCCCGGTGTGGCCTCGGCCGAGATCAACCTGGCCACCGAAACCGCCCATGTGGTGTGGTCGCCGGGCACCATTGAGGACGGCCAGACGGAGGCCCTCACCGCCGCCGTGGTGAAGGCCGGTTACGGCGCCACCCCCATCGCACCGGAGGCGCCCGCCCCGGCCCCGGCCGAGTCCCCCACGCCCTGGCCGGTGGTCTGGGCCGCGGCCCTGTCGTTGCCGCTTTCATTGCCCATGCTGGGCCTGTTGTTTGGCACCGACTGGATGCTGCCGGCGGCCTGGCAATGGGCGCTGGCCACCCCCGTGCAGTTCTGGCTGGGCGCGCGTTTCTACAAGGCGGCCTGGGCCGCGCTGCGGGCCGGCGCCGGCAACATGGACCTGCTGGTGGCGCTGGGCACCAGCGCGGCCTATGGCCTGAGCGTCTACCTGCTGCTGCGCCATGGCTTGGGCAGCGGCCACCACCTGTACTTCGAGGCTTCGGCGGTGGTGATCACGCTGGTGCTGCTGGGCAAATGGCTGGAGCAGCGGGCCAAGCGCCAGACCACCGAAGCCATCCGCGCGCTCAATGCCTTGCGCCCCGAGCTGGCGACCGTGCGCCGCGACGGCCAGGACCTGACCCTGCCCATCGCCGAGGTGCGGGTGGGCGACCTGGTGGTGGTCAAGCCGGGTGAACGGCTGGCGGTGGACGGCCGGGTGCAGGAGGGCCGCAGCACGGTGGACGAGTCGCTGATCACCGGCGAGAGCCTGCCGGTGGCCAAACAGGTGGGCGACCACGTGACCGCCGGCGCGGTCAACGCCGAAGGCTTGCTGCTGGTGCACACCACCGCCGTGGGGGCCGAGTCCACGCTGGCCCGCATGGTGCGGCTGGTGGAATCGGCCCAGGCCCACAAGGCGCCGGTGCAGCGGCTGGTGGACCAGGTCAGCGCGGTCTTTGTGCCGGTGGTGGTGGGCCTGGCCGTGCTCACGCTGCTGGGCTGGGGCCTGGCCCGCGGCGACTGGGAACAGGCCTTGCTGAACGCGGTGGCGGTGCTGGTGATCGCCTGCCCCTGTGCGCTGGGGCTGGCCACGCCGGCAGCCATCATGGTCGGCACCGGCGTGGCGGCGCGCCACGGCATCCTGATCAAGGACCCCGAGGCGCTGGAGGTGGCGCACCGCATCCGTGTGGTGGCCTTCGACAAGACCGGCACCCTCACGGTGGGCCGGCCCACGCTGGTGGCCTGCGAGGCGGTGGACGGCGATGGGCCCGCCCTGCTGGATGCCAGCGCCGCCATCCAGGCCGGCAGCGAACACCCGCTGGCCCGTGCGGTGCTGGACGCCTTGCCCGCCGGCACCCGGCCCGCCGCCGCCAGCGAGCTGCAGGCGGTGGCCGGCCGTGGCATGTCGGCCGTTGTGGCCGGCCGGGCGCTGCGGCTGGGCAGTGCGCTCTACATGCAGGAGCTGGGCGTGGACCTGGGCGCCCTGCAGGCCAGTGGCGAGGCGCTGGCCGCCCAGGGCCGCACCGTGTCCTGGCTGGCCGATGTCACCGACCGCCCGCAACTGCGCGGCCTGCTGGCCTTTGGCGACGAGGTCAAACCCAGCGCCGCGGCGGCGGTGCGGCGCCTGCGTGCATTGGGCATCCACACCGTTCTGGTGACCGGCGACAACCCCGGCAGCGGCGGCGCGGTGGGCCGGCAGCTGGGCCTGGACAGCGTGCGCGCCCAGGTGCTGCCGGAGCACAAGGCCCGCATCGTGGCCGAGCTGCGCGCCACCCACGGCCCGGTGGCCATGGTGGGCGACGGCATCAACGACGCACCGGCGCTGGCCGCGGCCGACGTGGGCCTGGCCATGGCCACCGGCACCGACGTGGCCATGCACGCCGCCGGCATCACGCTGATGCGCGGCGACCCGGCCCTGGTGGCCGACGCGCTGGACATCTCGCGCCGCACCTACGCCAAGATCCGGCAAAACCTGTTCTGGGCCTTTGTCTACAACCTGGTGGGCATTCCGCTGGCCGCCTTCGGCCTGCTCAACCCGGTGCTGGCCGGCGCGGCGATGGCGCTGAGCAGCGTCAGTGTGTTGTCGAACGCGCTGCTGCTGCGGCGCTGGCAAGGCGGTGCGGCATGAACGCCCCGGCCCCCTTCACCATCGGCCAGGCGGCCAGCCAGGCCGGTGTGTCGGCCAAGATGGTGCGGCATTACGAGGCCCTGGGCCTGCTGCCGGCCGTGGCCCGCACCCAGGCCGGCTACCGGCTTTATGCCGAGCGCGATGTGCATGTGCTGCGCTTCATCCGCCGCGCGCGCGACCTGGGGTTTGGCATGGCCGAGATCGCGCAGCTGCTGGCCCTGTGGCACGACCGCCAGCGCGCCAGTGCCGACGTGCGCCGCATCGCCCAGCAGCATGTGGCCGACCTCGACCGTCGGCTGGCCGAACTGCAGGCCATGCGCGACACGCTGCAACACCTGGTGGGCTGCTGCCGCGGCAATGACCGGCCCGACTGCCCCATCCTTGACCAGCTGGGACCAGCTGGCGCCGACCCGGGGTTGGCGAAAAAAACGCGACGCCACTGAGCCCTTGGCCCAGCGGCGGCCATGCTAAGGTGCCGGCCATGCCCAAAACCCTGAGATACACCCTGGTGGCCGTGCGCGAGCTGCTGGTCTCGGCCGGCCCGCTGGTGCTGCTGGCCATCGGCCTGCTCGTGATGGCCTACTGGTGGCTCAACCCCAACCCGCCCACCACCGTCACGCTGGCCACCGGCCCGGCGCAAAGCGCCTACGACGAGTTCGGCAAACGCTACGCCAAGGCGCTGTCGGCCTACGGCATCACGGTCAAGCTGCTGCCCAGCCAGGGCTCGTCGGACAACCTGGAACTGCTGCGCAGCGGCCAGGCCGACCTGGGCTTTGTGCAAGGCGGCACCAGCGAGCGCAAGCCCGACGACGAGGAAGACCTGGAATCGTTGGGCAGCCTGTTCGTCGAGCCGCTGTGGCTGTTCTACCGCGCAGGCGCCGGACCGCTGGTGCGCAGCGAAGGGGGTGGCCAGACCCACAAGCCGCTCACCGCGCTGGCCCAGCTGAAAGGCCTGCGGGTCAATGTGGGCGGCGATGGCAGCGGCGTGCCGGCCTTGCTGGCCAAGCTGCTGGAAGCCAACAAGGTGGAGGTGGGCGCGCTCAGGCTCTCCCACCTGGAGCTGACGCCGGCGGTGAGCGCGCTGCTGGCCGGCCAGATGGACGCGGTGGTGATGGCCTCGGCCCCCGAATCGCTGATGGTGCAGCTGCTGCTGCAAACGCCGGGCATCAAGCTGATGGATTTTCCGCAGGCCGAGGCCTATGCGCGCCGCTTTGCCTTTCTGACACCGGCGCTGCTGCCGCGCGGCGTGGTGGACCTGGCCGGCGATGTGCCGCCGCAGAACCTGCGGCTGGTGGCCCCCACCACCGCGCTGCTGACCCGCAGCGACACCCACCCGGCGCTGGTGCAGCTGTTCTCGCAAACCGCGCAGTCGCTGCACAGCAGCGCCGGCTGGTTCAACAAGGCGCGGCAATTCCCCAACCTCGACAACACCGAGTTGCCGGTGGCCAAACAGGCCGAACGCACCATCAAGAACGGGCCGCCGCTGATGCAGCGCTACCTGCCGTTCTGGCTGGCCAACCTGATCGACCGGATGTGGCTGGCCATGGGCGTGATCCTGGCGCTGCTGCTGCCGCTGAGCCGGGTGGTGCCGCCGCTGTACGCGTTCCGCATCCGCTCGCGCATCTTCCGCTGGTACGCGCAGCTGCGCGACATCGAAGACCGGCTGGCCCACCACGAGGCCGACCCGGCCGCGCTGGCCGAGGAATTGGACAAACTGGACGCGGTGGCCGGCAAGATCGCCGTGCCACTGTCTTACGCCGACGAGTTGTACGCGCTGCGCAGCAACATCCAGCTGGTGCGCCGGCGGCTGCCCGAGCGCCAGTCCGCGGTGGCCTGACGCTCCGATTGAGGCGCTTTACTTCAGCGACTTGAAACGCACGCGGTGCGGCTTGGCGCCTTCTTCGCCCAGGCGTTTCTTCTTGTCGGCTTCGTACTCCTGGTAGTTGCCGTTGAAGAAGGTCCACTGGCTGTCGCCTTCCGCCGCCAGGATGTGGGTGGCAATGCGGTCGAGGAACCAGCGGTCATGGCTGATGACCATCACCGAGCCGGCAAACTCCAGCAGCGCGTCTTCCAGCGCGCGCAGGGTTTCCACGTCGAGGTCGTTCGACGGTTCATCGAGCATCAGCACGTTGCCACCGGCAATCAGCGTCTTGGCCAGGTGCAAGCGGCCACGCTCACCGCCCGACAGCATGCCGACTTTTTTCTGCTGGTCGCCGCCGTTGAAGTTGAAACGGCCGCAGTAGGCGCGGCTGGCCATGGTGAACTTGCCCACGGTCAGCATGTCCAGCCCACCGGAGACGTCTTCCCACACGGTTTTTTCGTTGGCCAGTTCGTCGCGGTGCTGGTCCACAAAAGCCATCTTGACCGTGGAGCCGATCACCACCTCGCCGCTGTCGGGCGTCTCGCGGCCGGCGATCAGCTTGAACAGCGTCGATTTACCGGCACCGTTGGGGCCGATGATGCCGACGATGGCGCCGGCCGGAATCGCAAAGCTCAGGTTGTCGATCAGCAGGCGGTCACCAAAAGACTTGCTGACGTTGTGGAACTCGATCACCTGGGTGCCCAGGCGCTCGGCCACCGGGATGAAGATTTCCTGGGTTTCATTGCGCTTCTGGTATTCGAAGTCGCTCAGCTCCTCGAAGCGGGCCAGCCGGGCCTTGCTCTTGGCCTGGCGCGCCTTGGGGTTCTGGCGTGACCATTCCAGTTCCTTCTTCAGCGCCTTGGCGCGGGCTTCTTCGCCCTTTTGTTCGCCTTCCAGGCGGGCCTGCTTCTGGGTCAGCCAGTCGCTGTAGTTGCCCTTGTAGGGAATGCCGGAGCCGCGGTCGAGTTCCAGAATCCATTCGGCGGCGTTGTCGAGGAAGTAGCGGTCGTGGGTGATGGCCACCACGGTGCCGGGGTAGCGCTGCAGGAACTGCTCCAGCCAGTCCACCGATTCGGCGTCCAAGTGGTTGGTGGGCTCATCGAGCAGCAGCATGTCGGGCTTGGACAGCAGCAGCCGGCACAGCGCCACGCGGCGCTTTTCACCGCCGGACAGCACGCCGATGTTGGCGTCCCAGGGTGGCAGGCGCAGCGCGTCGGCGGCAATTTCCAGCTGGTGCTCGGAGTCGGTGCCGGCCGTGGCAATGATGGCCTCCAGCTCGGCCTGCTCGGCGGCCAGGGCGTCAAAGTCGGCGCCTTCCTCACCGTAGGCCACATACACCTCTTCCAGCCGGGCGCGGGCGGCGTAGACCTTTTCCATGGCCGACTCCAGGCTCTCGCGCACCGTCTGGGTCGGGTCGAGCTGGGGTTCCTGCGGCAAATAGCCAATGTTCAGGCCGGCCATGGGGATGGCTTCGCCCTCGATTTCCTTGTCCACACCGGCCATGATCTTCAGCAACGTGGACTTGCCCGAGCCGTTGGTGCCCAGCACGCCGATCTTGGCACCGGGGAAAAAGCTCAGGGAAATGTCTTTCAGGATGTGGCGCTTGGGCGGCACGATCTTGCCGACGCGGTTCATGGAAAAGACGTACTGGGCCATGGGAATCACTTTCTCTACACAAGGGGGCGCGGGCCGCCGCAGGCTGCGGGGCAAACAGGGGCGAGCCGGGCTCGGACCCGGGGGTCCGGCAGGCTCGCTCTGGCGCGGGAATGCCCGATTATCGTGCCTCGCGGGGCCGGCTTCCCGATGGCCTTGCGTGCAGCTTGTCACACCCTGTCACCTTGGCCTCAGGCACGGGGCGGCGCAACGTGCGACAATTCAGTCTGTGCAGGCATCAGTGACCCGCACATCAGCATCTTGCTGGGGCTGCGCCACCGACCCATCGGTGAGGCGTGACTTCTCTCCCCGAAGAGCCCACCCTGAAACCGACCGGCCTTTGACTGACACGGTGTCCCCACCCTGACAGGCCGGTTCCAGGCGTCCGAGACGGGCGCTCCTCCATGACCTTTGATGAACTGAATTTGGCCCCGGCCATTGTGAAAGCCGTGCGCGAGCAAGGCTACGAAACCCCCACCCCCATCCAAGCCCAGGCCATCCCCTCGGTGCTGGAAGGCCGCGACCTGCTGGGCGGCGCCCAGACCGGCACCGGCAAAACGGCGGCTTTCATGCTGCCCATCCTGCAGATCCTGTCGGTCAACGCCGCGGTCAAGAACAAGTTTGGCGGCACCGGCATCCGTGCCCTGGTGCTGACCCCCACCCGTGAACTGGCCGCCCAGGTCGAGGAATCGGCCCGCGAATACGGCAAGTACCTGACGCTCAAGTCCACCGTGATCTTCGGCGGCGTGGGCATGAACCCGCAAATCAGCAAGCTCAAGAGCGGTGTCGACATCCTGGTCGCCACCCCCGGCCGCCTGCTCGATCTGGCCCAGCAAGGCATGCTGGACCTGTCCACCGTGGAAGTGCTGGTGCTCGACGAAGCCGACCGCATGCTGGACATGGGCTTCATCCACGACGTGAAAAAGGTGCTGGCCCTGGTGCCCAAGAACAAGCAAAGCCTGCTGTTCTCGGCCACCTTCAGCGACGAGATCCGTGACCTGGCCGCCGGCCTGCTGCACGACCCGCTGCACATCCAGGTCACGCCGCGCAACACCACGGTGCAGCGCATCACCCAGGTGATCCACCCGGTCGGCCGCGCCAAGAAAAAGGCCTTGCTGGCCCACATCATCAAGGAACACAACTGGAGCCAGGTGCTGGTGTTCACCCGCACCAAGTTCGGCGCCAACAACGTGGCCGAGTTCCTGGAAAAGAACGGCATCACCGCGATGGCGCTGCACGGCAACAAGAGCCAGGGTGCCCGCACCCAGGCGCTGGCCGGCTTCAAGAGCGGTGACGTGCGCGCCCTGGTGGCCACCGACATCGCCGCCCGCGGCATCGACATCGACGAGCTGCCGCACGTGGTGAACTACGAGATCCCCAACGTCTCGGAAGACTACGTGCACCGCATCGGCCGCACCGGCCGTGCTGGCAACAGCGGCGAAGCCGTCAACCTGGTGTGCCTGGACGAAGAAGGCTTCATGCAGGACATCGAGCGCTTCACCAAGCAGCAGATTCCCGTGCAGATGATCGACGGCTTCGGCCCCGACGCTGGCGAAAAGGCCGAGCCGCTGGCCATGGGCCGCCAGACCATTTGGGGTGGTGCCGGCAAGCCGCCCAGCCGCGACGTGATGCAGGCCGCCGCCAAGGCCGCCCGCACCGAGATGCTGCAGCGGGTGCGTGAAAACAAGGCCAGCCAGGGTGGTGGCGGTGGCCGCGCCGGTGGCGGCGGCGGCGGTGGCCGTGCCCCCGCACCGCGTGCGCCGCAAGGCCAGCGCCCAGCGCAAGGCCAGCCCCGTTCGGGCGCCGGTCGCTCAGCCCATGGCGGCGGCGGTGGCTACGGTGGTGGCGGCGGCAACGGCGGTGGCCAGCAGCCACGCGGTTTCCGTGACGAGAACCAGCCGCCGCGCAACCCCAATGCCCACGCCAACCCCTATGACGCCGGCACCAACCAGGGCCCGGCCCGCCAGCCCGACCCGCTGCGCACCAGCATCGACAGCATGGCCGAACGCGGCCGCCGCGGCGGTGGTGGTGGCGGTGGCCGTCGCAGCGGCGGCGGTGGTGGCTTTGGCCCGCGTGGCCCGGGCAACTCCACCCGCAGCTTCGGCCGTTGAGGCCCCCGGGTCTGTGCGCAGACCCGGAAATGACAAAGCCACCCTCGGGTGGCTTTTTTCATGGGCGCCGCGGCCGGCCTGTCAGTAGCGTTCCTTGCGGCCGGTGAACATGGCTTTCACCAGCCGGGTGCGTTCCAGCCGGCCCATGACGATGGCCGACAAGGCGTGTATCCCGGCCAGCGCGATCAGTGTGCCGGCCAGCAGCTCGTGCAGCTCCTGCAGCCATTCGTCGCCAAAAAAAGCGTCCAGCGACTGCATCCAGCCGGTCAGGCCCAGGCCCAGCACCAGGGCCATCAGCGCCAGCATCATCAGCGCGCCCAGCGGGTTGTGGCCGGCATGAAAGGGGTGGCGGCCGGCCCGCAGGTCGCGCAGGTGGTCCATCACCCGGCGCGGCGTGGGCCAGAAGCTGGCAAAACGCACATGGGGCGGGCCGATGACACCCCACACCACCCGCGCGCCCACCAGCGCCGAGGCCAGGTAGCCCAGCCACTGGTGGATGTCTTCGCCGTCGTCGAGCACAAAGTAATTGACCACGATGGTGGCCACCAGCGCCCAGTGGAACAGGCGCACAAAACGGTCCCAGACCGGCACGGCCTGCAGCGGGATGGGTGTGCTCATGGGCAGTGTGGCGTCGGCAGCGGCCGGCCGGGGTGAGGGGCGACGCAGACCCGGACATATTTCATGGTTTTCCTCACAACAACAAACAAGGGGTCAACAAGGCGTGGGCGGTGCCGTCAACCCCATTACACCAAGCCCGGCTGAACCGACGCTGAACCGCCGCCGATGGGCCGTTGGGATCGCACCGAATGTCACCACAGAGACAGGCCACAAGACACAAGACTTTTGGCCTATCAAGTTCTCCGTCCAGCGGCCGTAAAACTCTGCAAAGGCGGATTGTCCGCCCGGTTGCACAACGGGGGCCCGTGGCAACCGACCGACCCAACTGAAGCAGAAGGGCCTATGACCAGCGCGATGCAGGACCACCACGATGCCAAGCGGGCGCGCATTCTGGTGATTGACGACGAACCCGCCAACCTGAAGCTGCTGCAGATGATTCTGCGGGCCGACGGTTATGGCCAGGTGGGTCTGTTGCAGGACCCGCGCGAGGCGGTGCAGCGCTACCTGACGATGCAACCCGACCTGATCCTGCTCGACCTGAACATGCCGCACGCCGACGGCTTCGAGGTGATGCGGCAGATCATGGCGCTGAAGGACCCGATGCGTCCGCCCATCGTGATCCTCACCGCCCAATGCAGCGAAGAACTGATGCTGCGCGCGCTGCAGTCCGGCGCCACCGATTTCCTGAACAAACCCTTCAACCGCCGCGAGCTGCTGGCCCGGGTGCACAACATCCTGATGGCCCATCTGGCCCACCAGCTGCTGCAAAGCAACAACCAGGACCTGCTGCGGGTGGTGCAGCAGCGCAACGACGAGGTGCAAAACCTGCGGGTGGAAATGTTCCACCGGCTGGGCCGTGCCTCCGAGCTGCGCGACAACGAGACCGGTCAGCATGTGCTGCGCATGAGCCATGTCTCGGCGCTGCTGGCCGGCCATGTCGGCTGGAACGACGACGCCTGCGACCTGATCCTCAAAGCCAGCCCGATGCACGACATCGGCAAAATCGGCATTCCCGACGAGGTGCTTCTCAAGCCCGGCCCGCTGACGCCGCCGGAGTGGGAAATCATGAAAACCCACGCAGCGATTGGTGCCGACATCCTGTCCGGCTCGGGCAACCCGCTGCTGGAAATGGCCAGCGACATCGCGCTCTCGCACCACGAAAAATGGGATGGCAGCGGCTACCCGCGCAAGCTGGCCGGCTACGACATTCCCGAAGCGGCCCGCATCGTGGCGATCGCCGATGTGTTTGACGCACTCACCTCCGAGCGGCCCTACAAGAAAGCCTGGACGGTGCCCGATGCGGTGCAGTTCATGTCCGGCCAGGCCGGCAAACATTTCGACCCCCACCTGATGGAAGGGTTTCTCGACCTGGTGCCTCAGGTGGAGCAAATCCGCGCCCGCTTCGCCGACCTCCACCACGTGATCGCGGCCTGAGCCGCCCCCCGCCATGACTTCCTGGTTCCACCCCTGGGCCGCCGCTTTCGTGCTGGCCCCCACCGTCACCGCCGGCCATGCCGCGCCGCCCGCCGCCCCTGCCGCCGTGGCCACGCTGAAAAAAGTGCAGGCCGCCGGCGAGCTGCGGGTCTGCATCTGGCCGGCCTACTACGGCGTGACCTTTCGCGACCCCCGCACCCAGCAGCTGGTGGGCATCGACGTCGACCTGTCCCAGGCCTTCGCCAAGGACCTGGGCGTCAAGCTGACCTATGTCGACTCGTCCTTCCCCACGCTGGTGGCCGACCTGCTGGGCGAGCGTTGCGACGTGGCCATGTTCGCGGTGGGCGTGTTGCCGCAGCGGGCCGAGCACCTGAAATTCTCCCAGCCCTATTTGCAGAGCGACATCTACGGTGTGACCACCCGCAGCAACCGCGCCATCCGCGGCTGGGATGACATCGACCAGCCGGGCGTCAAGGTGGCGGTGCAGGCCGGCACCTTCATGGAGCCGGTGATGGCCGAGAGCCTGAAGCGGGCCCAGATGGTCACCATCAAGCCGCCGCAAACCCGTGAGCAGGAACTGGAGGCCGGCCGGGTGGATGTCTTCATGACCGATTACCCCTACAGCCGCCGCCTGCTCGACAACGCCGACTGGGCCCGCCTGGTGGCCCCGGCCAAACCCTTCCATGTGCTGCCCTACGCCTACGCGGTGAAGCCTGGCGACGAGGCCTGGCTGGCCAAGGTCAACGAGTTCGTCGTCCGCATCCAGCGCGATGGCCGGCTGCAGCGCGCCGCCGAACGCAACGGCCTGACGGCCATCATGGTGCCCAAATAGGCTACCGACTCGACGCCCAGACCCAGGCCGCCATCGCCCGCAACCGGTTGCCGGTGTGGCTGGGACGCCGGGGCGTGCTCGCCGTCGGCGGCGGGCTGGCGCTGGCGGTGCTGGTGCTGGCCGCCAGCTTTTTATGGCATGAACAGCGGGACCGGCAGGCCAACGAGCTGCAGTACACGCAGATGCTCACCCGGCTGCTGGAAGACCACGCCAACCGCACCTTCAACACCGTCGACGTGACGCTGGCCGCGGTGGCCGAAACCGTGCCCACACTGGAAGGCGGCAGCGACGCGCGCAAACTTGGCGCGCTGCTGCTGCAGGCCCAGCAAGGCCTGCCGGCGCTGCGCAGCCTGTCGCTGATGGACCGCCAGGGCCGGGTGCTGGCCAGCTCGGTGGCCGACAACCTGGGCGCGGTGGTGTCGGCCAACCAGGTGCCGCTGCCGACGGCCGGGGCAACCGACCGGCTGGGCGGCCTGGTGATGGGGCGCGACCTCTATGACGCCAAAGCCGCCAACCAGGCCTCGCCGCGCAGCTTCATCCCGCTGGTGCGGTCGGTGCACGACCATGCGGGCAACAACGCTTTTCTGGTGGCGGTGCTCAACCCCGACTACTTCGCCAACGAACACCAGCTGATCCTGGCCGACGACAGCCGCAGCGCCGCGCTGCTGAGCCTGCAGGGCCGGCTGCTCAGCGCCACCGACAACATCGACCTGCCGCTGGGCCATTCGGCCGCCGAGCACCCCTTCTTCCGCGACCAGCTGCCGGCCCATGAACGCGGCAGCCTGATCGGCCCCGGCATCGACGGGCGGCCAGCGGTGGCGGCCTATCGCACGCTGCGCCAGCGGCCGGTGGTGGTGGTGGTGCAGAGCAAGCACGCCGAGGTTGTTGCCGCACTGAACGAGCAGGCCCAGTGGGTGGGCATGGCCTGCGCGGTGGCGCTGGCGCTGATCGCGGCGATGACCACCGGGGCCTGGCGCAACTTGCGCAGCCACGAGGGCATGCAGCGGGTGCTGGAGTCCACCAGCGAGCAGGCGCTGGTCAGCGAACGCAACCTGCGGGTGATGGTGGAAAGCGTGCAGGAGCTGATCTTTCGCACCGACGCCGACGGCCGCATCAGCTTCGTCAATGAGCGCTGGCAGCCCTTCTTCGGCCGCCCGACCACCGACGCGCTGGGCCAGCACCTGACCGACTTCTGCCAGCCTGCCGACCGCGACCGGGTGGCCCGGCTGTTCCAGCCCGACCACCATCCCGACCTGCACGCGGTGCTGGTGCAGGTCAGCCTGCCCGGCGGCGGCCAGCGGGCGCTGGAGCTGTCGGTGGCGCCGGTGCGCGGCGACAACCAGGCGCTGCTGGGCTTTGCCGGCTGTGCGATGGACGTGACCGACCGCCAGATCGCCCGCAACAAGCTGGAATGGCAGCTGCAGTTCACCGCCCGGCTGCTGGAAGTCAACCCCACACCGATGTTTGTCAAGGACGCCCAGGGCCGCTACGTGATGGTCAACGCGGCCTGGCTGGCCATGGTGGGCCTGACCAAGCAGCAGGTGATTGGCCAGACCCCGGAAAGCCTGTACACCCAGCACACCGAGATGCCCCCACAGCGCGCCGAGCTGCACCGCCAGCAAGACCGGCGGCTGATGCAGTCCGACGAGGCGGTGCGCTACGAGTACCAGATCAACATGCCGGGCCGGCCCCCACGCGACACCGTCATCACCAAGGTGCGGCTGGTCTACGCCGACGGCACCCTGGCCGGCATCGTCGGCAGCATGATGGACGTGACCGAGTTCCGCGAAGCCGAGCGCAGCATCCGCCGCGGCAAGGAGGCAGCCGAACGGGCCAACCGCCTGCAGTCGGAGTTCATCGCCCACATCAGCCACGAGCTGCGCACCCCGCTGCAAGCCATCATCGGGTTCTCCGACCTGGGCGCCGAGTTCGCCGCCGACCAGGCCGACGTGAAGGAAATGTTCGACGACATCCATGGCGGCGGCCAGCGCATGCTGGCACTGGTCAACGACCTGCTGGACCTGGCCAAGGCCGAAGCCGAGGCCACCACCATGGACCTGCAGCCGCGCGACCTGGCCGAGCTGGTCAGCGAGGTGGCGCGCGAACTGCGGCCACTGGCCCAGCCCCGCCGGCTCAGCATCGCCTGGACCGCGCCGCCGCCGCCGCTGCCCACGCGGGCCGACAACCTGCGCCTGCAGCAGGTGGTGCGCAACGTGCTGGCCAATGCCATGCGCTACGCACCCGATGGCAGCACTATCGAGCTGCAGGGCCATGTGCGCGACAGCGACACCCTCGAGGTGTCGGTGCGCGACCATGGCCTGGGCATCCCCGAGGCCGATCTGGACGCCATCTTCGAGCCCTTTGTGCAGTCCAGCGCCACCGCCGGTGAGGCCGGCGGCACCGGCCTGGGCCTGACCATCTGCCGCCGCATCATGGCCGCCCATGGCGGCAGCATCACCGCCGACAACGCACCCGACGGCGGCGCGGTGTTCCGCCTGCAGCTGCCGGCCAGACCCGCAGCGCTGGGGCTGGACACCGCCGCCCGGCCCGCCGCCTTGGCCACCGCGCTGGCCTGAGCGGGCCCGATGGCGGCCGGCTTGGGTAAGCCCGGATAGCCCTGGCCCGGGGCGCCGGCTAAGGTGGCGGCCATGCCTGTTCCGCTTGCCCGTCCCACGCTGGTGGTCACCGCCCTGCTGGCCCTGGCCGGTCCCGCCCAGGCCGGCCTGCAGGTGGGCTGCGACATCGCCCAGGGCGGCGAGACCTGGCAGCTGACATTTGCACCTACGGCCACGCCTTACGAGGCGGCGCCGGTCGACATCCATGGCCTGTTCCGCTTCAAGGCGGTGGTGCTGGGCACGGCCGAGGTGATTGAGCATGTGACGCTGTCCAGCCAGTACCTTCAAGGCACCCTGCCCGTGCCGCTGCACCAGTCCACCCACGTCAAGCCCCGGCTGCCCGCCGGCGCCAGCCGCTTGCCGCTGGGCGGCCGACAGGTGGTTTATTCGCCCCGGTTGGGCCGCGAGATGGCTTACGAATGCGCACTGACCGAGGCCACACCGTGAAGCGGCTGGTGTGGGGGTTGCTGGCCAGCGCCTGGCTGAGCGCCCACGCGGCCGCACCGGAAGCCTTGCCGGTGGTGTCCATGGTTTTTGTCGGCGACGTGATGCTGGACGACCGCCCGGGCCGGCTGGTGCGGCGCGGCCAGGACCCGCTGGCTCCGTTCGCCAAGTCGCTGGCTGGCGCCGACATCCGCATCGCCAACCTCGAATGTGTGGTGGCCACCACCGGCCGCGCCGAGCCGGGCAAGCCCTACACCTTCCGTGCCCACCCACGGGTGCTGGGCCCGCTGAAACGCCACTTCGACGCGGTGTCGCTGGCCAACAACCACTCGGGGGATTTCGGGCCGCAGGCCTTTGCCCAGATGCTGGGCCTGCTCGAGCAAAAGGGCCTGGCCTATTTCGGCGGCGGCCGTACCCTGGCCGAGGCCCACCGCCCGCTGGTCATCGAACGCAATGGCCTGCGCATCGCGCTCCTGGGCTACAACGAGTTTTTTCCGCGCAGCTTCGAGGCCGATCACGACAAGCCCGGCATTGCCTGGAGCGACGACGAGCAGGTGTTGTGGGACATCCGCGAGGCGCGGCGCACCCACAAGGCCGACCTGGTGATCCCGTTCATGCACTGGGGCGTGGAACACGAGCCGCTGGCCAACGCCCGCCAGCGCCGGCTGGCCCGCTTGATGATCGAGGCCGGGGCCGACGCGGTGGTGGGCGGCCACCCGCATGTGGTGCAGGACACCGAAACCCACCAGGGCAAACCCATTTTCTACAGCCTGGGCAATTTCGTCTTTGACGGCTTTTCCGACGCCGACAACAACACCGGCTGGCTGCTGCGTCTGGAACTGAACCGCCAGGGTGTGAGCGGCTGGGCCATCGAGCGGGCCCGCATCGACCCGCAAGGTGTGCCCCACCCGGCTGGCCCCGGGCCACGCTCTGTCGGTCGCTGAGGCCAGGCCTCAGGCCGGCACAAAGTCCACAAAGCCGCGCTCCACCGAGGTCGACACCAGGCGCAGCCGCAGCTGCTGGCCCACCCTCAGGTCAGCGCCCTCCTCGGTCAAACGGCCCTCGGCCGGCGGGTCGAAGATGCGCACCCAGGCGCCGCGGTCGGTCAGGCCGGTGACAATGCCGTCGAAACGTTCGCCAATGCGCGGGTGCAGCAGCAGCGCCGCCTCCGACTTGCGCACCTGGCGCTCGACCTTGCGCACCGCGTCTTCCTGCACCGTGCAATGGGCGGCCAGGGCCTCGAGCTCGCGCACCGAATAAGGCAGGGGCACACCGGCCAGCGCGGCCTTGACCAGCCGCAGCGTCAGCAGGTCGGGGAAACGCCGGTTGGGCGCGGTGGAATGCATGTAGGCCTGGGCCGCCAGGCCGAAGTGGCCGATGGGCGGCCCCTTGGCCCGCTCGACCACGTACTCGCCCGAGCCCATCAGCTTGACGATGACCAGCGACAAATCCGGAAAACGCAGCGGATCGGCCCTGTGCTGCCGCGCCAGAAATGCCTCCAGTGCCCGGCCGTCGGGCTGGGGCGGCAGCGTGCAACCGTATCGGCTGGCCACCGCCACGATGCGCTGCCAGCGCTCCGGTGAACGCACCACCCGGCGCAGCGACACGCCGGCGTGTTCGCTCAGAAAGCGGGCGCAGCAGCCGTTGGTGGCAATCATCAACTCCTCGATCAGCTGGCGGGCCCGGTTGTGCACTTGCTGGGCAATGCCGGTGATGCGTTCGCCGTCGAAAAAGGCGCGCGGCTGGAAGGTCTCGAACTCCAGCGCGCCCCGGGTGCGCCGCAGCGCCCGCAGCTGCTGGGCCAGCGCGTCCTGCACCCGCAGTTGGCCGGCCAACGCTGGCACCGCCGCCGCGGACTCGGGCAGCTCGGCCTGGCCGTCCAGCCAGGCGGCCACCGCGTCGTAGGCCAGCTGGGCCTGGCTGCGCACCAGGGCGCGGTAAATCAGCGAGGCCTGCAACACGCCGTCGGCGGCAAAGTCCATCTGCGTCACCAGGGCCAGCCGGTCCTGGTGGGGATTGAGCGAGGTCAGGTCGGTGCACAGCCGTTCGGGCAGCATCAGAAACACCCGGGCCGAGGTGTAGACCGCGGTGGTGTTGTGCCGGGCGTGCACATCGATCGGCGAGTCTTTCGCCACCAGCGCGTCCACATCGGCCACCGCCACCAGCATGCGCACGCCGCCGTGCGGCAAAGGCGCGCTGACCGTGAGCTGGTCGAGGTCACGCGAGTCGTCGTTGTCGATGGAGCACCAGGGCAGCCGGGTCAGGTCGCGGATGGCGGGGTCGGTGTCGCGGGCCGGGCCGCCGATGCCGGCCAGCTGCGCCAGCACCGCATGCGAGAACTCCGGTTGCAGGCCGCGGCTGAACATCGCCCAGGTGGCGATGGTGGCAAGGTCACTGCGGTGTTTGGCCAGTCCACGTCCCATGGTGAGGTCTCGGCTGCTTGTGCGGTCCACCCATTCTGCGCTTCGCTCGCGCGCCGTGCGCCGGTCTCAGCCGGCCGACGCCAGCCGCGCCAGCGCCTCGTCGATCAAGGCATGCAAGGCCACCACCTGGTCGGCGCCGAGCCGGGCATTCAAGGCCAGCTGGGCGGCTTTCCAGCGGCGCTGCCCCTCGGCCCGCTTGGCCTGGCCGGCTTCGGTGGCCCACACCACCCGGCTGCGGCCGTCCACCCCCGGCCCCACCGCCAGCCAGCCGGCGGCCACCAGCGGCTGCAGGTTGCGCGACAAGGTGGACGGGGTGAGCTTCATCGCCGCCGCCAGGTCGGCCGGCCGTTGCGGCCCGCCCAGCACCAGGTGCGACAGCAGCGAATACTGCGTGCCCTTGAGGCCGCAGGGCGCCATCTCGGCGTCGTAATGCTGGGCCACCCGGCGCATCAGCTGGCGCAGTTTCAGGTTGGTGCAACCCCGCGGCTGGGCCGCGCCGGCGGGCGGTAGAAGGGTCGACACGTGGGTGACAGGCATGGCAATTTAATTGTACCTACAATTGTTGCAGATGCAATTGATTGATCACCCCGGAGCCCCCATGAACCACCCCACCCCCTCCCCCGCCGAAATCCAAGCCCAATGGGAGGCCGAGCTGGCCGCCGCGCAGTCCCGCATGCAGGCCGGCGGCGGCAAGGCCGGCCTGGCCACGCCCGACATGCTGGTGGGCAAAACCGGGCTGGAACAGATGCAGGCCATGCTGGATGGCCGCTCGCCCTACCCCCACATCGCCGACACGCTGGACTTCATGCTGGTGGAGGTCAGCCATGGCCGGGCGGTGTTCCAGGGCCGGCCGCAGCTCAAGCACTACAACCCGCTGGGCACGGTGCATGGCGGCTGGTACGCCACGCTGCTGGATTCGGCGCTGGGCTGCGCGGTGCACAGCAGCCTGCCGGTGGGCCGGGCCTACACCACCGCCGAGCTGGGGGTGAACATCGTGCGCGCCGCCTCGCACCAGACCGGGCCGCTGCGGGCCATTGGCACGGTGCTGCACAGCGGCAAACAGCTGGCCACCGCCGAGGCCCGCATCGTCGGCGCCGACGGCAAGCTCTATGCCCATGCCACCACCACCTGTTTGGTGTTTGAGTGGGCGCCGCGCTGAGCCACAATCTGCGCCATGCGACTCCTACACACCATGCTGCGCGTGGGCAACCTCCAGCGCTCGATTGACTTCTACACCCAGGTGCTGGGCATGACATTGCTGCGCACCTCCGAAAACCCGCAGTACAAGTACACGCTGGCCTTTGTCGGCTATGGCCACAACCCCGAGCATGCCGAGTTGGAGCTCACCTTCAACTGGGGGGTGGAGCAGTACGAGCTGGGCACGGCCTACGGCCACATCGCGCTGGGTGTGCCCGACGCCTACGCCGCGGTGGACAAGATCAAGGCCGCCGGTGGCAACGTCACCCGCGAAGCCGGCCCGGTGGCCGGCGGCAGCACGGTGATCGCCTTCGTGACCGACCCCGACGGCTACAAGATCGAGCTGATCCAGCGCGCCGAGGGTGAGGCCGGCAAGGGCCTGCGCTGAGCCCCCACCGGCCTCGCGCCCGATTCGGGCGCACCCCGCCCCGCCCGGCTGACGCGTTCTGACAACAAAAGCGCAAGCTGGCCGGCCAAATCGGTGCAGTTCGCGTCATCGGATGCGGCGATTTCGGCGTTAATCAGCTTGTGAGCGCCCTGCCCATCTCCGCCCCCCACGCTGCACCCCCGGTGCTGCGCGACCCCCGGCCGCTGCTGGCCCAGACGGTTCGCGAATGGGGCGAGGCCGACGACTTCTGGGTCTTTGGCTACGCCTCGCTGATCTGGCGGCCCGAGTTCGACTGTACCGAGCGCCGCCCGGCCAAGGTCCATGGCTGGCATCGGGCGCTGAAGATGTGGAGCCGGCTCAACCGCGGCTCCCCCGAATGCCCGGGCCTGGTGTTTGCCATGTTGTCTGGCGGCAGCTGCCAGGGCGTGGCGCTGCGGGTGCCTCGCCATGAGGGCCATGCGGTGCTGCAAAAACTCTGGGAGCGCGAGATGGTCACCGGCGTCTACGACCCGCGCTGGCTGCGTTGCCACACCCCCGCCGGCACTGTGCGTGGCCTGGCGTTCACGCTGTCACGCCGCAGCCCCAGCTTCACCGGCGAACTCAGCGAGCATGAATACCGCCGGGTGTTCTCCGGTGCCCGTGGCCGCTTCGGCACCACGCTGGACTACGCCCGCCAGACCCACGAGTGCCTGGGCCGCCACGGCATTGCCGACCCCATGCTGGGCCGGCTGCTGCGGCTGGCACCCCACAACTGACCCCCTCCGCCTCCGCCTGGCCTCAGCGCTGGCGCGCCTGCCACAGCGCCTCGGCCGCCTGCAAAGCATCCACGGTGTCGATGTCGGTCACGGTGCCCTCATCGTCCACCGCGATGCGCGCCGCCGGGTGGGCCTGCAGGATGGAGGCCGCGCCCTCGGGACCGCTGAGTCCCATCAAGGCCGGGCCGCAGGCCGCCGAGAATCCCACCGGGTGGCCACGCTGGCCCTGGTGAATCGGCACCACCACGGTGTGGTTGGCCAGCTCCAGCGCCAGCTCGCGCAAGGTGGCGCCGCGGATCAGCGGCAAATCGCCCGGCAGGATCAACCAGCCCGGCGACTGGGCGGTGGCCCGCACCGCCGCGGCAATCGAGTCGCCCATGCCGGGGTGGCCTTTGTCTTCCAGGTGCCAGGGCAGGCCGCTGGCCTTGACCGCGTCCAGCGTGTGCTCCAGCACCGGTTTGCCGCCCAGCAGCGCCTTGAGTTTGTAGACCTGGCCGCCCGAGGCGGTGAAGCGTTCGCCCTTGCCCGAGGCCAGCACCACCACCGTGGGCAGCTTGGGCGCGCGGCTCATGGCTTGCCCTCTGATCCGACCACCAGGCCGTGTTTGGCCATCACCAGCTCGGCCATGATGGCCAGCGCCATTTCCGACGGCGTGCGGCCGCCCAGCTTCAGGCCGGCCGGGCCGCGCACCCGGCTGAACTGCTCGGCCGTGCGGCCATAGCGTTCGGCCAGGCGCTGCTGGCGCATTTCCTGGTTGCGTTTGGAGCCCAGCGCGCCGATGTAGAAGGCCGGGGTGTCCAGCGCGGCGTGCAGGCCGGGGTCGTCCAGCGCCGGTTCGTGGCTGACCGCCACCACCGCGGTGTGGGCGTCGGGCCGGGCGGCACGCACCGCCTCACCCGGGTCGCCGTCCAGCCGCTGCACACCGGGCCGGTCGCGCTCAGGGCCGTGACCGGGCCGCGGGTCGACCATGGCCACCTCAAAATCCAGCGCCAGCGCCAGCCCGGCCACCGCCTGGCCCAGCTCGCTGGCGCCCACCAGCAGCACCCGCCAGGGCGGGCCGAAACGCCGCACCAGCTGGCGGCCGTCAAAAGCCAGCTTCTCGCCGGCGGCCTGGTCGTCGGGCAAATCGATCAGGCTGACCTGGCCGGTGGCCAGCGTCAGCTTGCGGGCCACCCGGCGGTGGTCATGGGTGCGGGCCAGCAGTTCCTGCACCCAGGTGGTGTCGGTGATGGGTTCGCGCACCAGGCGCAGGTTGCCGCCGCAGGGCAGGCCTTGTTCCTCGGCCTCCTGCTGGGTCAGTGCGTGCACCACCTCGGCCGGCAGGTCGCTGGGCGGGGCCAGCTGCAGCGCGGCGCGGGCACGGGCAATCAGGTCGTCTTCCAGCCCCAGGCCGGAGCCGCTGAACTGGCCGTCGCCGCGAAACGCCAGCAGGCCGCCCGCGGGGCGGGGCGAGGTGCCCCAGGTTTCCAGCAAGGTCACCAGGGTCGCCGCGTGGCCGGCCTGTTTCCAGGCGAGCAGGTCGGACAGCACCCGCAGGTCGATGTTTTCCATGGCGCTTTATACCGCACGCCCAGGGCCGCCCCAGGCCGGGCAGGCGACCGGGGCGCTGCCTATACTTGCCCGCATGACCCTGCCCAGCCCGATTGCCGACCTCCGCAAAAGCTACGAAAAAGCCGAACTCGACGAGGCCGCCTCGGCCGCCGACCCGTTGCAGCAGTTCGAGCGCTGGCTGGGCGAAGCCTTGCGCGCCGAGCTGCCCGAACCCAACGCGATGACGGTGGCCACCGTGGGCCCGGACCTGCGGCCCAGCACCCGGGTGGTGCTGATCAAGGGCGTGGATGCGCGGGGCATCGTCTGGTACACCAACTACGCCAGCCGCAAGGGCCAGGAACTGGCTGGCAACCCCTATGCCGCGCTGCAGTTCCATTGGGTGGAGCTGGAGCGGGTGGTGCGCATCGAGGGCCGGGTGGAGCAGGTCAGCGCCGAAGAAAGCGACACCTATTTCCACAGCCGGCCGCTGGACTCGCGCATCGGCGCCTGGGCCAGCCCGCAAAGCCAGGTGATTGCCGGCCGCGGCACGCTGGTGGCCAACGCCGCCAAATACGCCGCGCAGTTCCTGCTACAGCCGCCCCGCCCGCCGCACTGGGGTGGCTACCGGCTGGTGCCCGACCGCTGGGAGTTCTGGCAAGGCCGGCCCAGCCGCTTGCACGACCGGCTCTGCTACCGGCCCGACGGCCAGGGCGGCTGGCAACGCGAGCGCCTGGCGCCCTGAAGCACCGTCAGACGGCCGGCGCCCACAGCGTCAGCGCCGTCATCACCGCCGACAAGGTCAGCAGCCCCAGCAGGCTGGACACCGCCACGCTGGCCGTCACCAGCTCCTCGGCCACCTGGTAGCGCTGCGAAAATAAAAACACATTGGCGCCAATCGGCAGCGAGGCCGCCAGCACCATCACCAGCAGCGACAGGCCGGAGAGCTGCAGCGCCCAGCCCAGCCCCACCACCAGCAGCGGGTGCACCAGGTTCTTGGCCAGCGCCAGGGTGAGCGCGCCACGCCAGTGCACCCCCACCGCGGTGCGGGCCAGCGTGATGCCCACCAGCACCAGGGCCAGCGGGGTGAAGGCATTGCCCAGCAGCTGCAGGGGCTTGTCGATCACGCCGGGCAGGCCCCAGCCGGTCTGGGCGAACAGCAGCCCGGCCAGGATGGGCAGCGGCACCGGGTGCAGCACGGTGTTGCGGGCGGCCTGGGCCACCGTGGCCAGCAGCTGGCCGGGGCGCTGGCCCTGCCCACCGCCGGCCTCGCGGGCCACCGCCAGCTCCAGCACCGCGGTAGAGAGTGTCAACAGCACCAGCGCGTGCACCGACACCAGCGTGAACAGAATCACCAGCCCGGCCTCGCCGTAGGCCAGGCCCACCAGCGGCACGCCAATCATCAGCGTGTTGCTGAAGGTGGCGGCCAGCGCCAGCACCGCGGCGCGGCGGTTCAGGCCCTGGGTAGCGAGCACCGTGGCAAAAATCAGCCCGGCGGCCACAAAGTACACACCCACCGGCCGGAAATCGAGCTGCTGCACCTGCACCCCGGCCATGGTGCGGAACAGCAGCGACGGCGTCAGCACCAAAAACACCAGGTTGGACAGGTCTTTCACCGCCTCGGGCCGGATCCAACGGGCCCGGCCGGCGATGAAGCCGATGGCGATCAGCACGACCACGGGCATCAGCGCGGCCACAACGGGATGGTTCATGCCCTGATGTTAGTGGGCCGCCCTGCCCCCTGCTTCAGAAACTGGCCTGCACACCCGCCGTCAGCCCCCGCCCCGGCAGCGGCGCCTTGCCTGGCGCGGTCTGCGTCAGGATGGAACTGGCGCTGTAGGCCAGGCGGTCGGTGGCGTTGTCCAGCCGGGCAAACCAGGTCAGGTGGCTCGTCCCCAGGCGGGCCTTGTAGGTCAGTGCGGCCTGCACCAGCGTGTAGCCCGCGGTGGGCAGCTCGCCGCTGGGCACCCGGGTTTGCGCCGCCGCGCGGGTGGCAGCCAGGCGCCAGCCCCAGGGGCCGCTGGCATAGACCAGGGCCGCGCCCAGCCGGACCGGTGCGATGCGCGGCAGCGGCTCGCCGGTGTCGGTCTGGGTGGCGCGCACCAGGTCGCCACTGAGTTCCAGGTCCAGCGTGGCGGGGCTTTGCAGCAGCCTCACAGTGCCGCTGGCCTCCAGCCCATGAAAGCGCGCGGGCACGCCCTGGTAGCGGTACTCGGGCAAGGCCTCGGGGTCGGCCGGGTTCAGCGTGCCGTCGGCGCCGCGGCTGTTGCCAGTGGCCTGCAGCGCAATGAAGTTGCGGAAGCGGTTCACAAAGGCGTTCAGGCCAAAGCGGTGGGCGCCAGATTTCCAGGCCACGCCCACGTCGAGGTTGGTGGACTTTTCCACCCCCAGCGCGCTGCTGCCCTGCTCGTAGGCACCGGTGGCCACATGCGGGCCGTTGGCAAACAGCTCGTAGTCGCGCGGCGCACGCTCGGTGGACGCGAGGTTGGCCGTCAGGTCCCAGCCGGGGCTGAGCTTGACCAGCCCGCCCAGCGCCAGGCTGCGCGGCGCAAAGCCCCGGCTGCCCAGCTCGAAGCGCGCCACGTCGGGGTTGCCCAGCGAGGTGACGCGCACCGCCTCCACCCGGCCACCCAGGCTCAGCTTGCCCCAGGCGGTGGCCAGCTCCTGGTGGGTGAACAGCGCGCGCTGCCGGGTAGTGGAAAACGGCGCAAAGGCCTCTTCGCCGTTGGCGCCAAAGCGGTTGTTTTCGGTCTGCAGGCCCCACACGCCGTCGAGCGCGCCCCTGCGGGTTTGCCGGGCCTCCAGCCGCAGGTCGTTGCCGCGGTTGGTGAACAGCGTGCCGGGGTCGGGGCCGTCGAACTCGGTGTGGCGGTAGTCGGTGTGGCTGGCCTGCAGCTTGACCGACTGGAACGGCCCACCCAGGCCACGCCGCTCGCCTTCGAGCGCGGTGCGTTGGCTCTTGAGTCGGATGCTCACGTTGTCCTCGGCCACCGTGCCGTAATGGCTGCTGTAGCCGCTGGTAGACAGGCCCAGGTGGCCGCGGTCGAACAGCAGCGTGCCGCCCAGCGCCAGGCCCTCGCTGTCGCTGGCCGAGTTGCAGATGCGACGGGCCAGGCCGGGTGCGCCGGGCCGGCTGCAGGCCAGGTCCAGCGGCACCCGGGTGTCGGCCGTGTGGCGCTGGAAGGCGTCGACATGCAGGTTGAAGCGGTCGGTACCGGTTTCGAGCAAGGCGCTGGTGCCGCGCTCGCTGGCCGCGCCGCCGGCCCGCAGCTCGGCCCGGCCGCTGACGCCGCCCTCAGGGCCGAACAGCGGCTCACCGTTGATGCGGTGGTCGATCAGGTTGACCACGCCGCCCACCGCGCTGCCGCCGTACAGCAGCGCGCCGGGGCCACGCAGCACCTCCACGCCCTCCACCACCAGCGGGTCCACCGGCACCGCGTGGTCAAAGCTCAGACCGGAGGCGTCCAGGCTGGCGCCGCTGTTTTGCAGCACGCGGATGCGGTCGCCGTCCAGGCCACGCACGATGGGCCGGCTGGCGTTGGGGCCAAAGTAGCTGCTGGAGACACCGGGCAGGCCGTCCAGGGTTTCGCCCAGCGTGGACTTTTGCTTCAGCAGCAAGGCCTCGCCCGACAAGCGGGTGGTGGGTGCGGTGGATTGCTCGCTGCCCAGCGGGTTGCCGGTGACGGTGACTTCTTTCAGGCTGGCATCGGCCTGCTGGGCCCCGGCGGGCGCGCTGAGGCCGGCGCAAAACGCCGAGCACAAGGCCACGCCCAGGGCGGGGCGGGAAAAGGTTTTGTTCATGAACACTCCGTTGAACCAAAAGCAAGAGACGGGCGCCCCACACAGGGCGCCCGCTCAGCGGCGGGATTCAGCGGAGAAAGGGTGGGCCCCGGGCCTCAAAGGCCAGCGGTGCGGCCTGCGGCCAGGCCAGCCCGGTGGCCAGCGCCAGCCCGACGGCAAACACCACCGGCGGCAAGGCCCAGGCGGCGGCGCCCAGACCATGGCCGAGGGCCAGCTGGTCGAGCAGCCGGCACAGGCCGTCGTCGGCCGCGTGGCTCCCCAGCGTGGCCAGCCCGGTCACCGGCGCGGCGGTGGCCGCGGCGGAGGACGCATGCAGCCCCGGCGCGTGCGCCACCCGGTGGATCTGGCCCAGCGTCTGCCACAGCAAAGGCGCCAGCGCCAGCACGAGCAGCCAGCCACCGGCCAGCCGCCGCAGACTGCGGGGGCCGGCCAGCGGGCGGGCTGGAACGCGTGGAACGGAGGTCATGCCGATGGAAAAAACCGAAGCGGTGAAGTGTGGATTGTCGGCCGGTCAGCCCTTGAAGCGGTCGGCAAAGGTCTTGCGGAACTTGGCCACCTTGGGGCCGGCCACCGCCATGCAATAGCCCTGGTGGGGGTTGCGCTCGAAGAAGTCCTGGTGGTAGTCCTCGGCCGGGGTGTAGCTTTGCAGCGCCTCCACCTCGGTGACGATGGGCTGGCCGTACACGCCCGAGGCCTGCAGCGCGGCCACGAAGGCCTGCGCCTCGGCCAGTTGTTCCGGCGTGGTGGTGTAGATGCCGCTGCGGTACTGGGTGCCAACGTCGTTGCCCTGGCGGTTGAGCGTGGTGGGGTCGTGGATCAGGAAAAATATTTCCAGGATCTCGCTCAACGAGATGTCGGCCGGGTCGTAGTCCAGCTTGACCACCTCGTTGTGGCCGGTGGTGCCAGAGCACACCTGCTCGTAGGTAGGGTTTCGGGTGTGGCCGTTGGCGTAGCCCGATTCCACGTCGGACACGCCGCGCACCTTGACGAACACCGCCTCGGTGCACCAGAAACAGCCGCCGCCCAGGATCACGGTGTGGGTTGTCATGCAGTTGACCTCGCAAAAAGACAAGCCTGATTAAACTCCAAAGGCTTTTTCCCTTCACGACACCCGAGGAATCCGAATGAAAGCCAAGTTCAACTGGGAAGACCCGTTTTTGCTCGCCGACCAGCTCAGCGACGACGAACGGGCGGTGGTGGACGCGGCCCACACCTTCTGCCAGGACAAGCTGCAAACCCGGGTGCTGATGGCCGCCCGCCACGAAAGCTTTGACCGCGCCATCATGACCGAGGCCGGCGCCATGGGCTTTTTGGGCTCCACCATTGAGGGCCATGGCTGCGCCGGCATGAGCTACGTGGCCTACGGCCTGATTGCCCGCGAGGTGGAGCGGGTGGACAGCGGCTACCGCAGCGCCATCAGCGTGCAAAGCTCGCTGGTGATGCACCCGATCAACGCCTACGGCAGCGAAGCCCAAAAGCAGAAATACCTGCCCAAGCTGGCCACCGGCGAATGGGTGGGCTGCTTCGGCCTGACCGAACCCAACCACGGCTCCGACCCTGCCAGCATGCTGACCCGGGCCAAGCCGGTGGACGGTGGCTACCAGCTCAAGGGTTCCAAGATGTGGATCACCAACAGCCCGATTGCCGATGTGTTTGTGGTTTGGGCCAAACTGGCCGACCCCGACGGCAAGGTGGGCGGCCAGGAATGCATCCGCGGCTTTGTGCTGGAAAAAGGCATGAAGGGACTGAGCGCCCCCAAGATCGATGGCAAGATGAGCTTGCGCGCCAGCATCACCGGCGAGATCGTGATGGACGACGTGTTTGTGCCCGAGGCCAACCTGCTGCCCAACGTGGCGGGCCTCAAAGGCCCATTCGGCTGCCTCAACAAGGCCCGCTACGGCATTGCCTGGGGCGCCTTGGGCGCGGCCGAAGACTGCTGGCACCGCGCCCGCCAGTACACGCTGGACCGCGTTCAGTTTGGCCGGCCGCTGGCGCAAAACCAGCTGATCCAGAAAAAACTGGCCGACATGCAGACCGAAATCGCCATGGGATTGCAGGGCTGCTTGCGCGTGGGCCGGCTGATGGACGAGGGCCGCGACCAGCCCGAGATGGTGAGCCTGATCAAACGCAACAGCTGCGGCAAGGCGCTGGACATTGCCCGCATGGCGCGCGACATGCATGGCGGCAACGGCATCCACGACGAATACCACGTGATCCGCCACATGATCAACCTGGAAACCGTCAACACCTACGAAGGCACACACGACGTGCACGCGCTGATTCTGGGCCGGGCGCAAACGGGGCTGCAGGCGTTTTACTGAACGCCTCAACGCCGCGCTAAGTGTCCAAACCCACCCGGTGGAAGGTGGCGAAACAGGATTCCAGACGCTGGTCGGCGCACAGCAGAAAACGCTGACCGTCGTCCAGCAGCCGCGCAAAGTGCACCATCACCTTGCCCACAGCGGCCACACCGCCGCCGCAGTCGGGCCGGCCGTTGCCGCGCTCCACCCGGTCCACCCAGCGGTAATAACCCTGGGGCGACGGCAGGGCCGACAGCTCGAACACCGCGTCGTTGCGCTCCTCGCCCGACAGCGAGCTGCGGGTGCCGTCACCGCGCAGCGTGTGCTCCTCCACACAAGAGGCCACCGGCAGCGCCACCCGCCAGGCGCCCAGCAGCGGGTGGCTGGGTGGCACGGGGGCGGCGCGCAGGTCTTGCGCCAGGGCCGGCCAGGCCAGCAGCCAGGCAACCAGCGCCATCCCGGTGGAGAGTTTGCGCAGGGTGCGGGGCATGGTGAAAACCGTTCAGACCGCGCCCGCCAGCGCCAGGCCCAGCAGCAGCCACATCGCAATCAACACCCCGTTGCTGGCGCCAAAGGCGGCAAAGCGGTGCATCACATGGTTGTAGGTCAGGTGTACCAGGCTGTGCACCACCCGCAAGGCCACATAGGCCCAGGCCAGCGCCACCAGCGTGGGCGAGGCCAGGCCGGTGACGTGGGCCAGCACACAGGCCAGGTAGAACAGCACTGGGAGTTCCAGCAAATTCATGTAGTTGCGGTTGGGCAGGCGCACATGGTCGGGCACCCGAGGCGACTCTCCCATGGCGTATTCACGCGGATGCACCAAGCCCTGCCTACCGGCCATCACCCGCCGCGCCGCCACCATCACCAGCACACAGCCGGTCCAGGCGGCCAGCGCGAACACGGGCCAGAGGATGGCGAATTTGGAGGTCATGGGCTTGGGTCAGATCAAGGTGTAGCGAGATCCAATATTGCCACCGGCCCCGGGTGCTGGCGAGTGCGGAGGTGACAAAGGCGAGCGATGCTGTCGGATGTTGGTGGTGAACCAGCGGAGCCGACACAGCGTTGGCGAGGGATTTGCGGTTGAATCCGCCACCGAAAGTGGCAGCTGGGCGGCTCGCCCCTACAACGACAGCTTCGCAGCGTTAGCTGCCACTCGAACCCGAACCATTGACTCACCGTTCGAAGTGCTAAGCGGTCAAAGAGAAAAACGTGGCGGCGCGCCAGTTGCGTGTTCCTTGTCCTAGCGAGCCTAGGTCGCCCAGGCTGTTCGCCAAGCGATTGAGCATGCCGACGACAAGGCTGGGCCTGCCAAGACAACCCCGACAACGGCCCCGGAGTTCTGTTCTGGACGATGCTGCTGCGCCGCCCGGCAAGCCATTGCCATTGACATGAATCAAGGCGCGCCGGTGAAAACTCCCGGATGCTGCAATTGATCGACCATTAGGAGAAAACCATGCGCCTGCAAGTCTTTGCGTCCACCCTCGTCGCCCTGACGGCGTCCAGTTTTGCCCTGGCCCAGGCCACCAAGGCCGATCAAGACCATTCGGCCCACCATCCGCCGGGCGGTCCGCCCGCAGCAGCAGCCCCTGCGCAGAAGAAGCCAACCACGCCCGACGCGTTCGACAAGCAGATGAAGACCATGCAGGACATGCACCAGCTCATGCAATCGGCCAAGACACCGGCCGAGCGTGCATCCCTGATGGATGAACACATGAAGCTCATGCAGTCGGGCATGTCCATGATGGGCCAGATGCAGGGCATGGGCGGAACCAACAGCCAGGGCGGAATGGGGATGATGCCGCCACAGAAGGCGGCGTCCGGCGCTGCCCCGGGTGCGTCTGGCATGCAGGGCATGGGCGGCATGATGGGAATGCATCAGCAAATGGAGCGGCGCATGACCATGATGGAGCAGATGATGCAAATGATGGTGGACCGCGAGGCGGCTATGCCCAGAAAATAGCGCCAGAGGCATCCATGGATCACTTGCCAGACGGTCCGCAACTGTCCTTCTGGAGTCACCTGCTGGCCTTACCTTGTTGGTGGCAGCAGTGGTGTGTGGCGTCTACCTGTGAAAGCAGTCGCAGGATTTCTACGGTTGACCGGCTGCAGCCAGCCTGTTTCGGCCATTCACTGCCGGTAGAGCAGATGGAATTCCTTGCTCCAGGCGGCCCTACCCAGGCACCTTAACCCGGCCCCTCCCAACTCTCCCTGCTCTGGCGCCCGGGCATGCGTCGCCCCGGCTTGACGCCCCTCTCTGCGCCACGTACATTACTAACCAGTCAGTCAGTAATTACATGTCACCCGATTCCTCCGATTCCCCCGAACCCACCGCCAAGCGCGAGCGGCGCAAGCAGGCCCGCCCGGGCGAGCTGCTGGAGGCGGCGCTGGACTTGTTTGTGGAAAAGGGCTTTGCGGCCACCCGGTCCGAGGAGGTGGCGGCGCGGGCCGGGGTGTCCAAGGGCACGCTGTTTCTGTACTTCCCCAGCAAGGAAGAGCTGTTCAAGGCGGTGGTGATGGACAGCATTGCCAAGCGCTTTGTCGAGTGGAACGCCGAGTTCGACGCCTCGCAGGCCCCCACCGCCGAGCTGCTGCGCTACGCCATGACCTCGTGGTGGGAGCGGGTGGGTGCCACCAAGGCCTCGGGCATCACCAAGCTGATGATGAGCGAGGCGCGCAACTTTCCCGAGCTGGCGCAGTTCTACCAGCGCGAGGTGATGCAGCCCGGCCGCGAGCTGATTCGCCGCATCCTGCAGCGTGGCATTGACCGCGGCGAGTTCCGCCCGATGGACCTCGACTACGCGGTGTTCAGCGTGGTGGCGCCGATGATTTTTCTGATCATGTGGAAACACTCCATGGGCCCCTGCGCGACCGACGTGCAGATGGACCCGCACGACTACATTGCCAGCCAGATCGACATCATCTTGCATGGCCTGCTGCGGGGCGACGGCCCCGCCCCAACGAAAGACAAGGCATGAAGCGCTGGCTCTCCTGGATTCTGGTGGCCCTGGTGGTGCTGGCCTTGGCCGCCGGTGTGTGGCGGGCGCTGTCTGTGCGCAAGGCCCAGCAGGCCGCACTGGCCGAGAGCGTGGCGGCGCGCAGCCAGACGGTGGTGGCGCTGGCGGCAGACGATCTGGTGCGGGCCAGCCCGCGCACGCTGGCGTTGGGCGTGCCGATTTCCGGCGCGCTGCGGGCGGTGAATTCGGCGCTGGTCAAGGCCAGGGTGGCGGGCGAGGTGCAGGGCCTGACGCTGCGCGAGGGCGACACGGTGCGCGCCGGCCAGGTGGTGGCCCGCATTGAGCCCGACGAGTTCCAGGCCCGGGCCCGCCAGGCCCGCGAGCAGGCCGACGCGGCCAAGGCCCAGGTGGACATTGCCCAGCGCCAGTTCAACAACAACAAGGCGCTGGTGGACCAAGGTTTCATTTCGGCCACCGCGCTCGACACCTCGCAGGCCAACCTGGCAGCGGCCCAGTCCAGCTTCAAGGCCGCGCTGGCCGGGGCCGACGTGGCGCAAAAATCGGTGAACGACACGGTGCTGCGGGCCCCGCTCAGCGGCCAGGTGTCGCAGCGGCTGGCCCAGCCCGGCGAGCGGGTGGGCGTGGACGCCAAGGTGCTGGAAATCGTGGACCTCGGCCGGCTGGAGTTGGAAGCCACGCTCAGCGTGGGCGACGCGCTCGACGTGCGGGTGGGCCAGAAAGCCCGTTTGCAGCTCGAAGGCGATGGCGCGGCCACCCGGACCGTGGCCGCCACCGTGAGCCGCATCAACCCCAGCGTGCAGGCCGGCAGCCGCAGCGTGCTGGTGTACCTGGCGCTGGACGCCACCCCCGGCCTGCGCCAGGGCCAGTTTGCGCAAGGCACGCTGGCCACCGGCCAGGCCCAGGGCCTGGCCGTGCCGCTGAGCGCGGTGCGCACCGACAAGCCCATGCCTTATGTGCAGCTGGTGCGCGACGGCAAGGTGGTGCACCAGCCCGTCACGCCCGGTGCGCGCGGCGACGACGGGGCCGACCCGCTGGTGCTGGTGAGTGGCCTGCCCGAGGGTGCGCTGGTGGTGCGCGGCGGTGTGGGTGCCTTGCGCGAGGGCACGGTGGTGACCTTGCCGCCCGCGTCCGCTGCCCCACCGGCTTCTGCTCCTGCTGCACCGGCCCTGCCCGCCTCCGCACCGGCCTCGGCCCGCTGAGCCATGTGGTTCACCCAGGTCAGTCTGAAGAACCCGGTCTTTGCGACCATGGTGATGCTTGCCCTGGTGGTGCTGGGGCTGTTTTCCTACCAGCGGCTGCAGGTCGACCAGTTCCCCAACATCGACTTCCCGGTGGTGGTGGTCACCACCGAATACCCCGGCGCCTCGCCCGAGATCGTCGAGACCGAGGTCACCAAAAAGGTGGAAGAGGCTGTCAACTCCATTGCCGGCATCAACGCGCTGACCTCGCGCAGCTACGAGAACCAGTCGGTGGTGATCATCGAGTTCCAGCTGTCGGTGGACGGCCGCAAGGCCGCCGACGATGTGCGCGAAAAAATCGCCGCGGTGCGGCCCAGCTTCCGCACCGAGGTCAAAGAGCCGCGGGTGCTGCGCTTCGATCCGTCCAGCCGGGCCATCTGGTCGGTGGCGGTGTTGCCGGCCGGCAAGGACAAGCAGGCCGACATGTCCCCGGTCGAATTGACGAACTGGGCCGATCAGGTGCTCAAAAAACGGCTGGAAAACGTGCGCGGCGTGGGCTCGGTCACGCTGGTGGGCGGCACCAAACGCGAGATCAACATCTACCTGAACCCGCAGGCCATGGAGGCGCTGGGCGTCACCGCCGAGCAGGTGGCCAACGCGGTGCGCGGCGAAAACCAGGACCTGCCGGTGGGCGCCATCCGCTCGCTGGAACAAGAGCGCACGGTGCAGGTGCAGGCCCGCATGCAGCGGCCGGAAGACTTCAACCGCATCATCGTGGCCCGCAAGGGCGGGCCGATCCGCCTTGACCAGGTGGCCCGGGTGGCCGATGGCGCGCAGGAGATCGACAGCCTGGCGCTGTACAACGGCGGCCGCACGCTGGTGCTGCAGGTGCAGAAATCGCAGGACGACAACACCATCGCGGTGACCGACGGCCTGAAAAAAGCCATTGCCGACATGGCGGCCGAGCTGCCGCCCGGCGTGCGGCTGGAACCCATCAGCGACGGTTCACGGCCCATCCGCGTGGCGGTGGACAACGTGCGCCGCACGCTGGTTGAGGGCGCGCTGCTCACCGTGCTGATTGTATTTTTGTTCCTCAACTCCTGGCGCTCCACCGTCATCACCGGGCTGACGCTGCCGATCGCCATCATCGGCACCTTTTTGTTCATGTACGCCTTTGGCTTCACGGTGAACATGATCACGCTGATGGCGCTTTCGCTGTGTGTGGGTCTGCTGATCGACGACGCGATTGTGGTGCGCGAGAACATCGTGCGCCATGTGCAAATGGGCAAGTCGCCCTACCAGGCCTCTCTGGACGGCACGCAGGAAATCGGCCTGGCGGTGCTGGCCACCACGCTGTCCATCGTGGCGGTGTTTCTGCCCATCGGCTTCATGGGCGGCATCATCGGTAAGTTCTTCCACGAGTTCGGTGTGACCATCGTCGCGGCGGTGCTGATCTCGATGTTTGTCAGCTTCACGCTGGACCCCATGCTCAGCAGCGTCTGGCACGACCCCAGCATCCACGCCCCGGGCGAGCATGGCGCGCCGGTCACCTTCTACGACAAGACCATTGGCCGCGTCACCGGCTGGTTTGACCGCAGCACCGACCAGCTGGCCGATGGCTACCAGCGCCTGCTGCGCTGGGCCCTGGGGCACCGGCTGGCCACGCTGGGGTTGGCCGTTGCGGTGTTTGTCACCAGCGTGTTGATGGTGCCGCTGCTGGGCACCGAGTTCGTGCCCAAAGCCGATTTCTCCGAGACCTCGCTGACCTTTTACACCCCGGTGGGCTCGGCCATCGAGGTCACCGAGGCAAGGGCCAAGCAGGTGGACGCGATCCTGCGCGAGCTGCCTGAGGTCAGCTACACGCTGGCCACCATCAACACCGGCAACGCGCAAGGGAAGATTTACGCCAGCGTCTACATCCGGCTGGTGAACCGGGCCGACCGAAGCCGCAGCGTGGACCAGATGTCGGCCGTGCTGCGCGAGCGGCTGCGCCAGGTGCCCGGCATCACCGTCACCCATGTGGGCCTGCTGGACGCGGTGGGCGGGCAAAAACAGATCGAGTTCTCGCTGCAAGGCCCCGACCTCAAAGAGCTGGAGCGCTTGACCCGGCTGGTGGGCGAAAAAATCCGCGACATCCCCGGCCTGGTGGACCTGGACAGCAGCGTCAAGCCCGACAAGCCCACCCTCAACGTGACGGTGCGGCGTGACGCCGCTTCTGATCTGGGCCTGGGCGTGGCGCAGATTGGCAGCGCCTTGCGCACCCTGGTGGCCGGGCAGACGGTGGGCAACTGGCGCGCCCCCGACGACCAGACCTACGATGTGAATGTGCGGCTGGCGCCCGAGGCCCGCAACGCGCCGCAAGACCTGGAGCGCCTGCCCTTTGCGCTGACCGGCGCCGACGGCAGCACCCGCGTGGTGCGGCTCAACCAGGTGGCCAGCGTGGCGGCCGCCACCGGCCCCAACCAGATCAACCGGCGCGACCTGAACCGCGAGGTGGCGGTCAACGCCAACACCGGCAACCGCTCGGCCGGCGAGATTTCCAACGACATCCGCGCCGCGCTCGACAGCATTGTTTTCCCGCCCGGCTACCGCTACCAGTTCGGCGGCTCGACCAAGAATTTGCAGGAGTCGTTTGGCTATGCCATCTCGGCACTGGTGCTGGCCGTGGTCTTCATCTACATGATTCTGGCCAGCCAGTTCAAGAGCTTTCTGCAACCGCTGGCGCTGATGACGGCGCTGCCGCTGACGCTCATTGGCGTGGTGCTGGCGCTGCTGATGTTCGGCTCCACGCTGTCGATGTTCTCGGTGATCGGCGTGGTGATGCTGATGGGCCTGGTGACCAAGAACGCCATTTTGCTGGTGGACTTTGCCATCCGCGCCCGCCAGGGTGAGGGCACCGACGACGGCCAGCCGCTGAGCCGCGAAAACGCGCTGCTGCTGGCGGCCCGGGTGCGGCTGCGGCCCATTTTGATGACCACGCTGGCCATGGTGTTCGGCATGGTGCCGCTGGCCTTTGCGCTGACCGAAGGCTCGGAGCAGCGCGCGCCCATGGGCCAGGCGGTGATTGGCGGCGTCATCACCTCCTCGCTGCTGACGCTGGTGGTGGTGCCGGTGGTGTACTGCTACCTGGACGACTTTGCCGCCTGGTGCGGGCGCGTGTGGCGCGGCCAGCCCACCCCAGCGCCTAAAATTGAGGGTTGACCCTGAGTCCCCCACCTCTTCCCCCTGGAGAACCGCATGACCACCCCGATGAACATCGAACAAGCCCGTTTCAACATGATCGAGCAGCAAATCCGGCCCTGGGAGGTGCTTGACGCCGCCGTGCTGCAGCTGCTGGCGGTGGTCAAGCGCGAAGACTTCTGCCCGCCCGCCCACCGCGCGCTGGCTTTCGTGGACATGGAAATCCCGCTGGGTTCGCCGGCCGTGGCCGGTGAGGCCATGCTGGCGCCCAAGGTCGAGGCCCGGTTGCTGCAAGACCTGGCGGTGCAAAAACACGAGCGGGTGCTGGAAATCGGCGCCGGCTCCGGCCACATGGCCGCCTTGCTGGCCCACCGCGCCCAACAGGTCGTCACGCTGGAAATCAACCCCGCGCTGGCCCGTCTGGCCGAAGACAACCTGCGCCGCGCCGGCGTGACCAATGTGCAGGTGCTGGTGGCCGACGGCGCTGGCACGCTGCCGGTGAACGGCGAGTTTGATGTGATCGTGCTCAGCGGCTCGGTGGCCGAGGTGCCCTCGTCGCTGCTGGCCCGCCTCAAGGTTGGTGGCCGGCTGGCCGCCATCGTCGGCCAGGAGCCGGTGATGCGCGCCACCCTGGTCACCCGCAGCAGCGACGCCGCCTTCCACAGCGTCCAGCCCTGGGACACGGTGGCCCCGCGGCTGCTGAACTTCCCCGAGCCGTCCAAATTCAGCTTCTGAAACCACCCTGCCGTGAGCGCCCCAATGATTGACCATGTCCGCCCCGCCCAGCTGGCCGATTGGCTGCAAGCCGTCCAGGCCCAGGGCGCCCCTGTCGTGCTGGACGTGCGCGAACCCTGGGAACTGCAAACCGCCAGCGTCACGCCCGCGGGCTTTGAGCTGGTGGCCATTCCCATGGGCGTGCTGACGCAGCGCCTGGCCGAGCTGGACCCGAACCGCCCGGTGGCCTGTTTGTGCCACCACGGCGCGCGCAGCCTGCGGGTGGCCGCCTACCTGGACCAGAGCGGCTTTGCCCAGGTGGCCAACATTTCCGGCGGCATCGACGCCTGGACCCGCGAGCTCGACCCGCGGATTCCGCTGTACTGAGCGCCGCCCTCCCTGCCCCGCCCCCGAAGGACCTCCATGACACTGCTCCGGCTTCTTCCCTTGTCGCTGGCCCTGGCCAGCGCGCTGGCGGCCCCCGCCCAGGCGCAAAGCCTGCAAGCCCTGTACGAGGCCGCCCGCGCGTCGGACGCCAGCTACCAGTCGGCACGGGCACAGTTCGAGGCCAACCAGTTCAAGGCCGAGCAGGCCAAGGCCAATGTGCTGCCCAATGCCGGGCTGGCCTCCACCTACACCCGGGCCGGCCAGGAGGTTCAGCTAAGCACCGGCCAGAGTTCAGACCGCAACTTCAACGCCCGCAGCACCACCCTGAGCGCGGCGCAGCCGCTGTACCGGCCGGCCAACCTGGCCAGCTACCGCCAGGGCCAGCAACTGCTGCTGGCCAGCCAGGCCCAGTTGCAGGCAGCCGAGCAAGACCTGCTGGTGCGGCTGAGCCAGGCCTACTTTGACGTGCTGGCCGCGCAGGACACCTTGGTGTTTGTGCAGGCCCAGAAAACCGCCACCGCCGAGCAACTGGCCTTTGCCAAACGCAATTTCGAGGTCGGCACCTCCACCATCACCGACACCCGCGAGGCCCAGGCCCGGTTTGACCTGGTCACGGCCCAGGAAATCGCCGCCGACAACGACCTGCGCGTCAAACGCATCGCCCTCGACACCCTGACCGGTCTGGTCAATGCCGCGCCGCGCCCGCTGGCCCAGCCGCTGGCCTTGCCGGCGGTGGCGCCCGACGACGTGAACGCCTGGGTGGCGCAGGCCGAGGCCGGCCACCCGGCCATCGTGCAGGCGCAAACCGCGCTCGACGTGGCCCAGCTGGAAACCGCCAAGGCCGAAGCCGGTCACAAGCCGACCTTGGACCTGACCGCCAGCTACAACCGCTCCGACAACCCCACCAGCTCCAGCGGCCTCAGCAGCCCCACGGCGGCGGTGGGCACCCGGGTCAACACCAGCGCGGTGGGCCTGAGCTTCAACCTGCCGCTGTTTGCCGGCTTTGCCACGCAGAACCGCATCCGCGAAACCCTGTCGCTGGAAACCAAGGCCAGGGCCGACCTGGAGGCCGCCCGCCGCGCGGTGGGGCTGGGCACGCGCACGGCCTTCTTCGGGGTGGTGTCGGGTTTAGGCCAGGTGAAGGCGCTGGAAGCCGCCGAGGCCTCCAGCCAGAGCGCGCTGGACGCCAACAAGCTGGGCTACCAGGTGGGTGTGCGCATCAACATCGACGTGCTCAACGCCCAGAGCCAGCTGTTCCAGACCAAACGCGACCTGGCCAAGGCCCGTTACGACGTGCTGGTGGGTGGCCTCAAGTTGCGCCAGGCCAATGGCAGCCTGAAAGCCGAGGACCTGTTGCCCATCAACGCCCTGCTGCAAGCATCGACGACGCCGTAGACCGGCCGCCGGGGAAGGCCAGCCGCAGAATGGTCCAGGTGGTGGTGCCGTACTGGCGCCACAGCGGCGCGCTGTTGTAGGGCAGGCCGTACTGCCGCGCAATCGCCTGCACCTTGGGCGCCAGTTCGGGGTAGCGGTTGCTGGGCAGGTCGGGGAACAAATGGTGTTCCACCTGGTGGCTCAGGTTGCCTGACATCAGGTGCAGCAGCGGGCCGCCGCTGATGTTGCAGCTGCCCAGCAGCTGGCGGATGTACCAGCCGCCCCGGGTTTCGTTGGCCACATCGGCCTCGGTGAAATGGTGCACACCGGCCGGGAAATGGCCGCAGAAAATGATCAGGTTGGACCACACGTTGCGCACGCCATTGGCCAGCAGATTGGCCAGTGCGGTGGCACCGAAGGCCCAGGCCAGCGCTGCCCAGGGCGCGACACCGGCCGCGGCCAGCGGCAGCACCAGCAGCGCGGAGAGCGCCGGCCACACCACGTAGTCTTTGCGCAGCTGGCGCCAGGCCTTGACGCCGATTTCGCGCAGCATGGGCAGGGTTTCAGCAACAGACTTGCGGCCGTCCAGCAGCTTCTCGGGCTCCACGTCGTGCAGGGCCACGCCCCACTGGAAGTAGAACTGCAGCAGCACGTTCACCAGCGGCTGCAGCAGGTACTTGGGCCGCCAGGGTTGCTCGGGCGTGACACGCAGCACGCCGTAGCCCACGTCGGGGTCTTTGCCCAGCACATTGGTCCAGGTGTGGTGGACCACGTTGTGCGAATGCTTCCACTGGCTGGACGGGCAGACGTTGTCCCACTCCCAGTTGCTGGAATGGATGTGCGGGTCGTGCATCCAGTCCCACTGGGCGTGCATCACGTTGTGGCCGATCTCCATGTTTTCCAGGATCTTGCCCAGCGACAGCAACACGCCGCCCAGGCCGGCCATGGACACCGCCCACCACAGGCTCTCGACCAGGCCGAGATGAGGCAACAGCGGCAGCGCCGCGATGATGGCCAGCCGGCCGAACAGGTTGAAGCCGCGCTGCAGGCGGATCACGCCCAGGATGTAGGCGCGGTCGGCCGCGCCGCGCGAGGCGATGGTGGTGTCGCGCAATTCGTCGAGCGCGCGGCCAAAGGCCTCCACGTCGGCGGGGCTCAAATGGTTGGGCAGAGACATGGTGTTTTCCTCAAAAGGGGAACAGGGTCAGAGGTCCAGCGTGGCGTCGCCGGCGGCGGCGCAGACGCAGGGCTGGACCCGTTGACCGGGGGTGTTGTAGACGGTGTTGTTGCGCAGGTCGCGCACGCAGCCCGACAGCAGCACCGCGTCGCAGCCATGGCAGATGCCCATGCGGCAACCATGCGGTGGCTGCAGGCCGGCGCCTTCGGCCACCAGCAGCAAGGGGGTGGTGCCGTCGGCGGTGGTGTTCACGCCGCTGCGCTGGAACACGATGGCGCCGCCATGGGCCGTGGCCGGCGGGGTGGCCAGCTGGGCGTGGAAGCGCTCAATGTTCAGTTGCTCGCTCAGGCCGGTGTCGGCCCAGTGGGCGTCAAGCCGGGCCAGCAAGGCCTCGGGGCCGCAGGCATAGGCCTGGCGCTCGGCCCAGTCGGGACACAGACGGGCCAGCTGGGCGGCGCTGAAATGCCGCTCGCCGGGCGCGACCCCACCCTGCCGGGTGTAGATGCGGTGCAGGCGGTAGCCGGGGTGGCGGGCCTGCAGGGTGCTGAGGTCGTCGCCGAAGATCACGTCGCTGGCCTCGGTGGCGTAGTGCAAATGCACCACGTCCCACAGCTGGCTGCGGGCGGCCAGCCGGCGCAGCATGGCCATCAGCGGCGTGATGCCGCTGCCGCCGCTGACCAGCAGCATTTGCCGCGGCACCGGCCGGGGCAGCATGAAGTCGCCATGCGGCGGGCTCAGCGTCAGCACGTCGCCGACCTGGGTGTGGCGCACCAGGTGCTCGGACACGCCGCCCTTGCCCATGGCCTTGACGGTGATCCGGATGTGGCGGCCGCGGGTGGGCGCCGAGCTGATGGAGTAGGTGCGGGTGCACAGCACGCCGTTGATGGCCAGGCTCACCTGCACATGCTGGCCGGCCCGGTGGCGGTGCCAGCCCCGGCCCAGCCGCAGCACCAGGGTGCGGGTGTCGGCGGTTTCCATGCGCGCCCGCTCGACCCGGGCCTGGACCCGGTCGCCCGACCACAGCGGGTTGATCAGGGCCAGGAAATGGCCGGGGGCCAGCGGCCAGGTGAAGGCGTCGGCCCAGCCGGTGCGGGCGGGGGTCAAAGCGGGCGGGGAGACGGCATTCATGGCGGGCAGACGTTGGGTAATTGGTTTCAGGCGGCGGCCAGGGCCGGCGCGCGCGCCGGTGCCGAGGCCACCCAGTTGCCACCGTGGGCGGCGGCCTGGGCGGCGGGCGAGCGGGCCAAATAAGCCAGGGCCTGCTCGGTGGAACCCTCGTGGCCGGGCGAGTAGCCCGGGGCGAAGAAACGCAGCGCCGACTTCACCGTGCCCCACAGCGAGGGCAAGCAGCCGCGCTGGGCCCCTTGCGACCAGGTGCGGAACAGGCCCAGCGGCTTGCCGGCATCGGGGTCGTGGCGGTACATGTAGCGGGCGCCCAGCGAGGTGGTGACCAGCAGCAGCGGAATCACGCAGGCCATGTGGAAGCAACGGCCCAGGTAGCCGCCGCCCAGGTGGCGGTAGATGTCGTAGGCCACGCTGCGGTGCTCCACCTCTTCGGCACCATGCCAGCGCAGCAGGTCCAGCATCGCCGGGTCGGTGCCGGCCTGGTCGAGCGCCGGGGCGTTCAGCACCCAGTTGCCCAGGTAGCCGAAGAAATGCTCCAGCGCCGCGATGATGCCCAGCTGCTGGCGCAGCCAGAAGCGGCTCTGGCCGCCCCAGGGCAGGCCCCAGGGCCGGTCGCCCAGCAGCTTGGCCAGCGACCAGTCCAGCACCCGGGTGAAGGGCTTGGTGTCGATGCCGTGGCGCTGGTAGTAGTGGGCCAGCACGCCGCCGTGCGAGCGGGAGTGCAAGGCCTCCTGGCGCAGAAAACCTTCGGCGTCGTCGCGCAGCTTCACGTCGGTGATGTGGGGCAGCACCTTGTTGTAGACCCGGCAAAACCACAGCTCGCCGGCCGGGAACATCAGGTTCAGCGTGTTCATCACATGGGTGCTGGCCGGGTCACCGGGCACCCACTGGATCGGGGTGTGGCTGAAATCGAAGCGCACATGGCGCGGCAGGATGCGGTAGTGGTCATGCAGCGGCGCGACGGCGGGCTGTGGCGTGGTGGTGGGGGCAAGGTCGGTCATGACAAGGTCCTCGGGCAAGGTCGTTGGAATGAAGGGGGTTCAGAGCATCTTGACGCGTGCGATGCGGCGCGACAGCCAGGGCATGAAACGCGAGGTGAAGCGGGCGCCATGGGCCTCCATGCCCACGGTCACCAGCGGCAGGTTTTTGTGCAGCGCGCGCAGCATGGCCTGGGCCACGGTTTCGGGCTGCAGGCCACGCATCTTGTAGAGCTTGGTGGCCTTGGCGCGGCGCTTGGCCTGCTCGTCGGCGCTGACACCCACATGCTCGGTGGCGGCCATGATGCCGGTCTCGGCAAAGCCCGGGCAAACGGTGCTGACGCCGATGCGGTGCTCGGCCAGCTCGCCGCGCAGGCTTTCGCTCAGCATCAGCACCGCGGCCTTGGTGGTCGTGTAGCCCACCATGCTGCGCGAGGGCGAAAACGCCGCCGCCGATGCGGTGTTGAGCATGTGGCCGCCGCGGCCGTTGGCCACCATTTGCTGGCCGAAGAAACGCGCGCCGTAAATCACGCTCCACAGGTTGATGCCGATCACGCGCTGCCAGGACGGGATGTCGGTGTCCAGCATGCCACCGGCCATGCCGATGCCGGCGTTGTTGACCACGATGTCGGCGCCGCCCCAGTCGCGCTGCACGTGGTCGGCCAGGGCCTGCATCTGCTCAGCGCTGCTCACGTCGACCCGCGCAGCGGCGGCGTCCACACCGATCAGCCGGGCCAGCGTGGCGGTGCGTTCGGCGGTTTCGGCGTTGATGTCGACCGACACGATGTGGGCGCCTTGCTGGGCAAAAGCCAGCGCGGCGCAGCGGCCGATGCCGCTGCCGGCACCGGTGACTACCGCCACTTTGCCCGACAACGGCAGGCGCTTGGCACTCAGCCGGGTGCGGCGCAGGTGGCCGGGCGCGGCGGCGCCGTCGGGGCGCTGGCCGTCGGCGTTCAGGCCGCCTTCGGTGAAATTCACGAACTCGCGCACCATCTGCGCCATCACCGACGGCTGCTTCAGCGGAAACCAGTGGCCGGCCTGCACCTCGCGGCGCCAGTGCTGCGGCACCCAGCGGCCGATGTCGTCCGACAGGCGCGGGCTGACGTAGCGGTCAAACAGCGGCACCAGCGTCTGCACCGGCGCGTGGGCCACGCGGGCCTGCGGCCGGCGGCGCAAGAAGTTGGCACGGTACAGCGCCACGCCCTGGACGCCGTCGCGGGTCTGGTGCGGTCGCGGCTCGGTCACCACCGCCTCGGTGCGGCGCAGCAGCCAGGGCCACAGCGGGCCCAGGCCAAGGCGCCACAGCAGGCCGGGCAACACCGGCAGGTGGAAAAAGGCGATGTACCAGGATTTGAGCATCTGCGCGAAGAACTGCGCGAGGTTGGCTGGCGTGGGCCGCGCGACGCGGTCGCGCAGCCAGTGCGCCACATGGTCCAGGCAGGGGCCGGAACAGGAGGTGTAGGACGCGATGCGGCCTTTGAGGCGGGCGTCACTGACAGACTCCCAGCTCTGGATCGAGCCCCAGTCGTGCGCGACCAGGTGCACCGGCGCGTTGGGGCTGACCCGGTTGATCACGGTCTCGAAGTCCTGCGACAGGCGCGTCATCCGGTAGGCCGCCGTGCCCTTGGGCGCGCTGGACTCGCCGGCGCCACGCACGTCGTAGGCCACCACAAAGAAGTTCTGCGCCAGGTCGGCCGCCACCGCGTGCCAAACCTCGCTGGAATCGGGGTAGCCGTGCACCAGCACCACGGTGGGCCGGCCCGGGCCGGCCTTCTGGCCCCAGGTCTTGACGGCCAGGCGCACGCCGTCGCTGGTGGTGACGGTGAAGCGGGCATCGGGCAGCAGGGTGGTGCGTGCCGGGGCCGTGGCCACCCGGGGGGCCACCTTGGCAGCGGGGGCGCGGAAATCAGCGGTGGTGGTGCTCATGGCTCAGGCCGCCAGCAGCTGGGGTTGGCGGTCGGCCTGGCGCTGGGCCCAGCGGCGCACGTGCGGCAGGTCGTCGTCCAGCCAGAAGGCGTCGGTGTCGGTGATGACCAGCAGCTCCTCGAATTTGGCGCCGACGCCGTGGAAGCCCAGGTGGGGCTCGACCGCCCACAGGCCGGGCGTGGGGGCGTGGTCGGATTTGTCGGAGGTGTTCCACAGCGGCGACCAGCCTTCTTTCTTGCCGGCGCGCGACTGGGCGATCAGGTTCAGCGTGCTGTTCAGGCCGAAGCGGGCCACGCTGCGCGGCGTGGCCGGGTTGTCAAGCTTGGCGACGCGGTGGGCCAGCACCTTGAAGGGGTAGGCCTTGTGGCGCGGCTCCACGCCCTGGCGCACACACAGCGCGTCCACCGCACGGGCCACCTCGGCCAGCGTGTGGCGGCGCTGGACCAGGTCGACGATCAGCGCGCGGTGGGCCATCAGGTCGTCCTGCAACTGGTCCAGCGTGGGGTTGTGGCCGATCACGCCGGCGTAACCTACGTCGGCCAGCGCGCCGTTCATGACCGGGGCCACGTCCAGAATGAAGGGCATGTTTTCCTCCAGCCGGCGGCTGCTGGGGAAGAAGTTCAGGCTGAAGCCGGCCATGTGGCTCAGGCCGGAGAAGCCCTGGAAGGCGGTGCGGTCACCAAACCAGGCAAAGGGCTTGTGCAGCCAGTCGTTGACGCCGTGGGCGCGCAGCCAGTCCAGCATGCGGGCGGCGGCATCTTTCTCGGTCATGCCGGGGCGCAGCTCGGCCGCCACCGACTCGACGCAGCGGTAGGCCAGTTGCTGCACGGCCCGGAACTGGGCCAGCTCGTCGGTGCCGATGTGGCGAACCACGCTGGTGTTGATCATGAAAGCCCCCTGGTTGTGGGCCAGATTGATGAAACAATCTGACTGTGACATTGATTGATGTCAAGATTGTGCCTCCAGGCTTTCAAGAAACTTACAGGGTTTTCCACTAGTGACTTCAGCAACCACACTCACCCCCATGGGCCAGAAAGCCCCGGCTGGCCCCATAATTCAGCCGTTATGGCGCTTTGCCACGCCGCACCCTGCCATGTCCCCGCCCCCAGACACACCCAACACCGACGGCCGCGTCCAGCTTGAATCGATGGAATACACCATCGACGAGCTGGCGCGTGCGGCCGACACCACGGTGCGCAATGTGCGTGCCTACCAGGACCGTGGCCTGATCGACCCGCCCGAGCGGCGTGGCAGGGTCGGCATTTACACCCAGGCCCATTTGGGCCGGCTGAAACTGATCAACCACCTGCTGAGCCGGGGTTACACGCTGGCCAATGTGCAGGAGCTGCTGCTGGCGCTGGTGGACGGCCAGGAGTTGCACGCCATCCTGGGGCTGGAAAAAGCCATCAACAGCCCCTGGAGCACCGAGAAGCCGCAGCACTACTCGTATTTGTCGCTAGTGCGCATGTTCGGCACCGCCATCAGCCTGGGCGCTTTGAGCAAGGCGGTGTCGCTGGGCCTGCTGGAGGCCGACGGCCTGGGCTACAACTGCCGCTCACCGCAGCTGCTGGAGGCCGGTGCGGCCTTTGCCAAGGCCGGTTTCCCTCTGGAAGACGTGCTGCAGGTGGTGGACATGGCGCGGCCGCTGCTGCAACAGGTGTCGGACCGGGTGGTGGGGCTGGCGGTGGGTGAACTCGACCGTTATGGCGACGGCAACCTGCCGCCGGCCGAAGACATGCCGCGCTTGGTGGAGACCATCTGGCACATCCGGCCGCTGGCCATGGTGATGATAGAGAGCGAGATGCGCCGCGCGCTGGAACGCTCGGCCAACAAATACCTCGGCGACCGGGTGGCCGCCATCATGGAACACCGGGCCGAGGCGCCCCAGCCCTTCCCGGTGACGGTGGCGCTGCCGCCGGTGGCCGAACCCGCGGCCCCACCCGACACACCGGCCTCACCGGCCGAGCCCACGCCGCCGGTCTGAGCGCCCTCAGCGCGGCGCCTGGCCCAGGGCCAGCAGCGCCTGCGCGGTGCGCTCGGCCGCCCCCCGGTGGGCCCGACTGAAGGCGAGCGCGGCCGCGGCCATCGTGCCCTGCGCCTGGGCCGATCCACCCAAAGCCACTGCGCGGGCGACTGCCGCCGGCAGATTGACCAACCGCTCGGCCGCGCCGGCCGCGATGGCCTGCTCCGCCGCCTCGGCAAAGTTGAAGGTGTGGGGCCCCATTAGCACCGGGCAGCCACAGGCCGCGGCCTCGATCAGGTTCTGCCCCCCCAGGGGTGCGAAGCTGCCGCCCAGCAAAGCCACATCGGCCAGGCCGTAGTACAGCGCCATCTCGCCCAGCGAGTCGCCCAGCCAGACCTGGGCCGGCTCGGGTGCATCGCCCCAGGTAGAGCGGCGCGACAGACTCAACCCCGCCCCCTGCACCAACGCCGCCACCGCATCGAAGCGCTGGGGGTGGCGCGGCACCAGCAGCCACTGCACCGCCGAGGCGCTGGCCGCCAAGGACGGCAAGGCCTGCAGCCACAGCGCTTCTTCGCCCTCACGCGAGCTGGCAAACAACACCACCGGCTTGCCGGCAGCATTCCGCCAGGCCCTGCCCTGGGCGATCTGGCCGGCATCGGGCGCGGCGTCGAACTTCAGGTTGCCCAGCACGCCACGCACCGGCGCGTCCAACGCATGCAGCCGCTGCGCATCGGCCTCGGTCTGCGCGTAGACCGCAGCCAGCGCCCGGTAGGCCGGCCGGGCCAGCCAGGCCAGGCGCTGGGCCTGGCGCTGTGATTTGGCGCTGAGCCGGGCATTGACCAGCGCCACCGGCACCCCCAGGGCCTGGGCCTCGGCCACCAGGTTGGGCCACAGCTCGGTTTCCATCAGCACGCCCAGGCAGGGCTGGAAATGGTGCAGAAAACGCCGCACCGCGCCCAGGCTGTCCCAGGGCTGCCAGACCTGCACATCGCCCGGCAACAGCAGCTTGGCGCCCTCGGCCCGGCCGGTGGCCGTGCCATGGGTCAGCAGCAGGCGCAGGCCGGGCTGCTGGCGGCGCAGCTCGGCCACCAGGATGGCGGCGGCCCGGGTCTCGCCCAGCGACACCGCATGCACCCAGACCCAGCCGCTGGAGGGGGACTGGCTGTAATGGCCAAAGCGCTCGGGAACGGCCTCCAGATAGCCCGGCTCGGCCACGCCACGGCGCGCCAGTTTGCGCCGCAGCAACGGCTGGCCCAGCGCCATCAACAGGCTGTACAGCGCACGCACCACGCGGCTCATGGGGTGCGCGCCGCCCACACCGCCTGCCAGGCCGCCCACACCGCGTCCACCGTGGGGGCCGGCTGGCCGAACACGCTGCGCTGGCGGGCCAAACCCACCGGCCCAGTGCGCCAGGCGGTGTCGAAGTTGTAGAGCTGCACATGGGGCAGATCGAGCGCCACCGCGATGTGGCTCAGGCCGCTGTCCACCCCCACCACACCGGCGCAACCAGCCAGCGCGTCGGTCAAAGCGTCCAGCGCCAGCCGGGGCCAGACCTGGGCGTGGGCCATGGCGTTGGCCATGGCCTCGCTGCGGCGCTGTTCCATGTCGCTGCCATGGGGCAGCACCACGTCAAAGCCGGCCTGGTCCAGCCGCTGGGCCAGCGCCAGCCAGTGGGCGGTGGGCCATTCCTTGTCGGCCCGCGAGGTGCCGTGCACCAGGGCCACACAGGGCCTGCCCTGCGCCACCGGCGGGGCCGAGGGGAACAAGCCGTAACGCTCGCCGGCCGGCAAGGCGTAGCCCAGCGCCTGGGCACAGAGCTCACGCGAACGTTGCACCGCGTGCACATGGAAGGTCATGGGCAGGGCCACGTCGGCCACCCAGCGGGTCGGGGCCTCGTAGCCCGAGCCCTCGGTCTGGTTGGCCATGGCGTAACGCTTGCCGCCCGGCGCCAAACGGGCCAGCCTGGCCACCAGCGCCGACTTGGTCAGGCCCTGCAGGTCGAGCACCGCGTCGTAGGCCTCGTGCTGCAGCTCGGCCTTGAAGGCAGAAAACGCGGCGCGGGTGGCGGCGGCGAACGGCGCCTTGCGCCAGCGCCGCAGCTCGCAGGGAATGGCCCGCCGCACACCCTGGCAGCGTTGCACCAGCGGCGCAAAGCCACGCTCCACCACCCAGTCGATCTGCGCGCCGGGCAGCGCGTGCAGCATGTCTTGCACCGCTGGCATCGCATGGACCACGTCGCCCAGCGACGAGAGCTTGACCACCAAAATTTTCACGGCGAAGCCCGCGTCGCTCAATGCGCAGCGTCGCTGAACGCCGCGTCGGGTTTGACCTGTCGCAGCAGCGCCAGCATGGTGGCCTGGATCCGGGCCAGGGCCTCGGGCGTGTGGCCCTCGAAACGCAGCACCAGCACCGGTGTGGTGTTGGACGCGCGGATCAGGCCGAAGCCGTCGGCCCAGTCGATGCGCAGGCCGTCGATGGTGTTGACCTGGCCGTCGGCCACGGTGCCGCCGGCGGCCAGCGCCTGCAGCGCGGCGCTCAGCCGGTGCGGTTCGCCTTCGGCACAGGCCACGTTGAGTTCGGGGGTGGAAAAGCTGGTGGGCAGGGCGTCGAGCACGGCGCCGGCGTCGGCCGAGCGGCTGAGGATTTCCAACAGCCGTGCGCCGGCGTAGGTGCCGTCGTCAAAGCCGAACCAGCGTTCCTTGAAGAAGATGTGGCCGCTCATCTCGCCGCCCAGCGGCGAGTCGACCTCTTTCATCCGTGCCTTGATCAGCGAGTGGCCGGTCTTGTACATCTCGGCCTGGCCGCCGGCCGCCACGATGGCCGGTGCCAGGCGCTGCGAACACTTGACGTCGAACAACACCGTGCCGCCGGGCACACGGCTCAGCACGTCCTGGGCGAACAACATCATCTGGCGGTCGGGGTAGATGTTGTTGCCACCCTTGGTGACGATGCCCAGCCGGTCGCCGTCGCCGTCAAAGGCCAGGCCCAGCTCGGCGTCGCCGGCGGCCAGCGCGGCCACCAGGTCGCGCAGGTTGTCGGGCTTGCTGGGGTCGGGGTGGTGGTTGGGGAAAGACCCGTCGACCTCGCTGAACAGCTCGGTGACCTCGCAGCCCAGCGCGCGGAACAGCGCCGGTGCCGAGGCCCCGGCCACGCCGTTGCCCGAATCGACCACGATCTTCATCGGCCGGGCGAGGCGGATGTCACCAACGATGCGCTCGGCGTAGGCCGGCCCCACGTCCACGCGGCGCACCGTACCACCGGGGGCCAGCGTCCAGGACTCGGCTTCGATGGTCTGGCGCAGGCGCTGGATCTCGTCGCCATAGATCGCGCGGCCGGCCAGCACCATCTTGAAGCCGTTGTGGTCGCGGGGGTTGTGGCTGCCGGTGACCTGGATGCCGCTGCGGCACAAGGTATGGGCGGCAAAGTACAGCATGGGCGTGGTGACCATGCCGACGTCGATCACCTCGACGCCGCTGGCCACGAGGCCGCGCACCAGGGCCGCGCTGAGTGCCGGGCCGCTCAGGCGGCCGTCGCGCCCCACGGCCACCGTGGTTTCGCCCTCGGCGCGGGCAGCGCTGCCAAAGGCCTGGCCCAACGCGTGGGCGAAGGCCTCGTCCAGGGTGGTGGGCACGATGCCGCGGATGTCGTAGGCTTTGAAAATGGAGGGCGTGACGCGCATGGGAAGCCAGTGGAAATGTGCGCCGATTGTAGGTGGCGGCACTGGGCTGACCATGTCCGAAAATGGCGAGTGATGGCGGCTGGCCGCCGTATCATGAAGCCATGCTTTCGCCCGCCCTGCCCACCCCGGACGACGCCTGCTACCTGGCGCTGAAGACCCGCGACGCGCGTTTCGACGGCCGCTTTTTCACCGGCGTCACCTCCACCGGCATCTACTGCCGGCCGGTCTGCGGCGTCAAGACCCCGCGGCGCGACAACTGCCGCTTTTTTACCCACGCGGCGCAAGCCGAAAGCGCTGGCTTTCGGCCCTGTCTGCGCTGCCGGCCCGAGCTGGCGCCGCAGGCGGTGGTCTGGTCCAGCCAGGACGCCAGCGCCATCCTGGCCCAGCAGGCGGCGCGGCTGCTGGACGAGCCCGACGCTTGGGGGCATGAAGCCCCGTCGGTGCAGGCGCTGGCGCGACGGCTGGGCGTCAGCGACCGCCATGTGCGGCGCATCTTCGAGGCCCAGTTCGGTGTGTCGCCGCTGCAGTATTTGCAGACCCGCCGGCTGCTCACCGCCAAGCAGCTGCTGACCGACACCACGCTGCCGGTCAGCCAGGTGGCGCTGGCCAGCGGCTTTGCCAGCCTGCGCCGCTTCAACGCCGCCTTTGCCGCGCATTACCGCCTGCAGCCCACGGCACTGCGCAAGGCCGGCGCGGCGCCACGCAGCCACCCGTTGGCGGGCAGCGGCCTGGTGCTGAAACTGGCCTACCGCCCGCCCTACGACAGCGCGGCCATGCTGGGCTTTCTGGGCCAGCGTGGGCTGACCGGGGTGGAGCAGGTCGATGGCTTTGGCTACCGCCGCACGCTGCGGCTGGTGAGCGGCGGGCGCGAACACCGCGGCTGGTTCGCCGCCCAGTTCACCGGTGGGCAGTTGGCGCTGCAAGTCAGCGACGGCCTGCACGACGCGCTGCCGGCGGTGGTGCGGCGGGTGCGGGCGCTGTTCGACCTGGACGCCGATCTGGACGCCATCAATGCGGTGCTGCACGCCCCCTTTCCCGGCGGCGATGGCCTGCGGGTGCCAGGCGCGGCCTGTGGCTTCGAGCTGGCGGTGCGGGCGGTGCTGGGCCAGCAGGTAACGGTGGCGGCCGGCCGCACGCTGACCCAGCGGCTGGTGACTCGCTTTGGCGAGCCCCTTGCCACACCCTTCGACGGGCTGGACCGGCTGTTCCCCAGCGCCGCCACGCTGGCGGCGCTGGACGCCGGTGGCAGCGACGCCCTGGGCCAGCTGGGCATCGTGCGCCAGCGCCAGGCTGCCATCGTGGCGCTGGCCCGGGCCGTGGCCGACGGCACGCTGGCCCTGCACGGCGGCGCCGACGTGCCGGCCACCACCGCCGCCCTGCGCGCCCTGCCCGGCATCGGCGACTGGACGGCGCAGTACATCGCGATGCGGGCCCTGCGCTGGCCCGACGCCTTTCCCGCCGGCGACGTGGCCTTGCACAAAGCCCTGGACGTGGCCGGCGCGCGCGAGGCCGAACGGGCCTCCATGGCCTGGACCCCCTGGCGCAGCTACGCCTTGCTGCGGGCCTGGGCCGGCACCCACGTTGCCGCACAGCCTGCACCCTCCTCCACCGCAACATCGCCAGCGCCAACGCCGGCCAAAGGCAGCCCGCCATGAAATTCAGCCCCACCCTGGAAACCACCACCGTCGCCAGCCCGCTGGGCCCCATCCGGCTCGCCGCCAGCCCACGTGGCCTGGCCGGCCTGTGGTTCGACGGCCAGCGCCACCAGCCCGACGCCAGCGCCTGGCATGAGGCACCCGCCCACCCGCTGCTGCGGCGCACCGCGCTGCTGCTGCAGGCCTACTTTGCAGGCCGCGCCAGCGCCTTGCCGGCCGACCTGCCGCTGGACCTGACCGGTGGCACGGCCTTCCAGCAGGCGGTGTGGCAGGCGCTGCTGCACATCCCGCACGGCGGCACCACGAGCTACGGCGGCATCGCGGCCGACCTGGGCCGGCCCGCCGCGGTGCGGGCGGTGGGCGCGGCGGTGGGCCGCAACCCCGTCAGCATCCTGGTGCCCTGCCACCGCGTGCTGGGCCGCGACGGCAGCCTAACCGGCTACGCCGGTGGCATGGAACGCAAGACCGCGCTGCTGCAACTCGAAGGGGTGCTGTGAGGGCGGCGGTGTGAGCACCCGCGCGGCCGCCGGCCGCGGCTGGGTGGCCGAGTTCGTGCTGCTGGCCGCGCTGTGGGGTGCGTCGTTTCTGTTCATGCGCATCGGCACCCTGCAGTTCGGCGCCTGGCCCACGGCCGCGGCGCGGGTGACAGTGGCGACGCTGTTCCTGCTGCCGCTGCTGGCCTGGCGGCGCCAGCTGGGGGCGCTGCGGCCCCACTGGAAAGCGCTGGCGGTGGTGGGCCTGCTGAATTCCGGCATTCCCTTTCTCTGCTACGGCTTTGCGCTGCAGTCCATAAGCACCGGGCTGTCGTCCATCCTCAACGCCACGGTGCCGCTGTTCGGCGCGCTGGTGGCCTGGCTGTGGCTGGGCGACCGGCCCCAGCCCTTGCGGGTGCTGGGCCTGGTGATCGGTTTTGTGGGGGTGGCGCTGCTGGCCTGGCACAAGACCGGCCTGCAGGCCGGCGCACCGGCCGCGCCCGCGCTGTGGGCGGTGGCCGCCTGCCTGCTGGCCACGCTCAGCTACGGCATTGCCGCCAGCTTCACCCGGCGCCACCTGGACGGTGTACCGCCGCTGGTGACGGCCACCGGCAGCCTGCTGGGCGCGGCCCTCATGCTGGCCCTGCCGGCCTGGTGGGCCTGGCCCGCCAGCGCACCGGACACCACGGCCTGGCTGGCGCTGCTGGCGGTGGGGGTGTTGTGCACCGGGCTGGCCTACCTGCTGTTTTTCCGGCTGATCGACAGCGCCGGGCCGGCCAGGGCATTGACCGTGACCTATGTGATCCCGGTGTTTGCGTTGACCTACGGTGTGGGGTTGCTGGGCGAGACGGTGTCGGCGGCCATGGTGGGGTGCGGCGCCGTCATCGTCTTCGGCACGGCGCTGGCCGCCGGGGCGTTGCAGCGCGCCGACCCCAACCGGCGGATGCGTTAAGGTCGGACAACAACGATCCTTCACCATGCCCACCCACCACCCCCTGCCTTTGCGCCGCGCCTGTGCGGCCGCCGCCACCTTGGCGGTGCTGCTGTTGCTGGACTTCGCCTGGCTGGGCCACCTGGCCACGCCGATTTACACCCAGGCCATTGGCCACCTGCTGGCCACGCCGCCCCGGCTGGACGCGGCCGCGGCCTTTTACCTGGTGTACGCGGCCGGGCTGTGGGTGTTTGCGCTGCGGCCCCATGCCGCCAACCCGGCCTGGCGGCCCAGCCTGCAGGCGGCGGGCCTGTTCGGCCTGTTTGCCTATGCCACCTACGACCTGACCAACCTGGCCACGCTGAAGGGCTGGCCGCTGTGGCTGTCGCTGATGGACATGGCCTGGGGGGTGCTGGCCAGCGTGGTGGCGGTGGCAGCGGGCAAATGGGTGTTGCGGCGCGGGCCCATCGTCGGGTGAGCCCCGGCGCGGGCGCGTCAATGCGGGTTGCTTGCCAGCAGCTCGTGCGAGGGCGTCACCCGCCCCCCGCCGTGGCGCTTTGATTCGGCTGCGTCCTTGTTGGCCTGGCGCAGCGCAATGCCGACATGGTCGCTGGCGTCCGGCAAGGCCACGAAACCGATGCTGGCCGAGATGCGGACGCTCAGCCGGTCGCCCAGGTCGAAGGGCTTGTTGATGACCCCGGTCAGCCGCTGCAGCGACGCCTCACGCTCTTCGGCGCTGCTGACGTTGCACATCAGAATGACGAAGGTGTCGCCCTCCAGCCGGCACAACACATCGTGGGCCCTCAGGCTGGCCTTGAGGCGCCCAGCCACCTGGATCAGCAACTCGTCGCCTTTGGCATGGCCATGGGCGTCGTTGACCTTTTTGAAGCCGTCCAGGTCCAGGTAACACAGCGCCACCGGCACATCGCCCCGGCTGCGCATGGCCGTGACCTGCTTGACCCGCTCGGCAAAGGCCCGCCGGTTGGGCAGGCCGGTCAGTGCGTCGGTGAAGGCCGCCTGTTCGGTTTTTTCCTGCGCCCGCTTGATCTCCGAAATGTCGGAAATCACCCACAGCGTTTCGCCGTTGTCCTGGGACAGCAGAGCGCCCTGCAGGTCGATCCAGATGGCATGGCCATCTTTGTGCACCATCTTCAACTGGGTGCGGTACAGGCCGTTCGCCAACACCACCGGGTAGGCTGCTGCGCCGACCGATTCGAACGTGTCCTGGTCGGGGTACAACATGCGCAGCGAATGGCCCTCCAGCTCACCGATTTCGTAGCCAAAAATCCGGTGCATGGCCTCGTTGACCCAGACGAAGCGGCGGTCTTTGACCTTGATGATGCCGGTCAGCTCGTTGTTCAGCATGGCGTTCTGCTCCACCATGAGCTGGCGCAGCCGCTCCTTGTTGCGGCGCAGCTCGGTGATGTCACTGGCCACGGTGCGGCTCATCACAAAGGCCCCATCCTCGCCATAGATGGCGGTGGCGCTGAGCCGGATCCGGCGCAGGGTGCCGTCTTCACTGACCAGGTCAAACTCCAGGCCTTCCACCTGCCCCGACTGGATGAATTCAGCGAAGCACTTTTCGAACAGCGCCTGGCTTTCCGGGGTGTAGAAGTCGCTGATCTTGCGCCGCCCCAGCACCTGGCTCTCGGGCAAACCCAGCCAGCTCAGAATCAGCTTGTTGGCCGCGATGATGGTGCCGTTCGGGTCCAGCGAGTAATAGCCGCAGGGCGCGTTGTCGTAAAAATCCTTGAAGCTCGCCATCGATTCGGCCAGCTTCTGCTTCAGTTCCTTGCGCTCGGTGATGTCGCGGCCAACCAACTGGACGCCGGTCAGCTTGCCATGGGCGTCAAAGGTGGCGCTGTGGACGGACTGAACCCACCGAACGCCACACGCGGTGTTGACACGGCTTTCGATGGTCACCACCGGGTGCGCCGGCGACAGGCTGGCCAGTTCGGCCTGGACCCGCGCGCGGTCCTCATCCACCGCCAGCGGTGCCCACACATGGCCAATCAGTCGCGCCCTGGCCATGCCGAACAGTTCGCAAAACGCCTCGTTGACATAGGTGATGGTCTGGCTGGCGTTGACGCGGCAGATGAAATCGGATTGGGTCTCCAGGATCTGCAGGTACTTCTCTTCGTTCGATTCATGGGTTTGCAACGCCTCCCTGAGCTCGGCGACGGTGGCCTGCAACCGATGGACCAGCAGGCCCATCAGCCCCCCCAGCAGCGCGTGCATCAGCGTCGCCAGGGCCGCGTTGCCGTCGTAATTCAGTTGCTCGAAACTCTTGGACTGGATCAGGTAGCCAACCCCCGCGCCCAACAAAACAACCATGCTGCCAGCGCCCACGCCACACAGGCAGCAGGCCAGTAAAACTGCCGGGTAAAAAGTCAGAAACGCCAGGCCGTAACCGGAAGGCAGCAGGGCAAAACGCAAACCCAATGCCCCGGCGAGAATGAGCAGCGCCAAACCGTAGCGCTGCAGGGGCCGCAGTTTCAGCGGGTTGTAGGCCAGCCTGTGCTCCGATGACGGGGGCACGAACGGGTGGGCCATGCGGCCGGGCGGTGGGAGTGACCGGGCCTTCATGTCTTGACCACCTTCAGCCGCGACACCCGTCGACGGGTTGCCGTTTTGTCGCTGTACATCAGGGCATCGGCACGATCAATGAGCTGCTCCAAACCGGGTGTCGACGCATCCCACAAGGCACATCCCACACTGCAGCCCAGGCCGTGACCAATGGTTTCAATCCGGCGCTTGATCTGGGTGGCCAGCTCTTTCATGCCCGTGTCCACCCATTCCTGCGGCATGAAGACACACATCACAAACTCATCCCCGCCCCAGCGACCCACCACATGGGACAGGCCGGCGATGTCGCGCAGCGCCCGGCCCACGTCGATCAGAACCTTGTCGCCGCATTGGTGGCCCTCGGTGTCGTTGATGGCCTTGAAGCCGTCCAGGTCCATGAACAAAATGCCCACGGCAAGGCCATGCGCTGTGGGGCTTTTCATCAGGCGCTGGTTGACCTGTTCGACAAAGCCCTGGCGTTGCCACAGACCGGTCAGGCCATCGATGTGGGACAAGGCCAGCTGCTGGTTGATCTGGTCCTTCTCATCCTCGTTGCGCCGCAGTTCCTCCTGCACCTGGCGTTTGGTTTGGTGGGCCTGGATCAATGACTGGGTGATGACGTCGAGCTCACGCACATGGACAGCTGCGACACCTTCCGATCGGCCCTCCTTGATGGCCTGAACCGCCGCCAGCACTTTGCGACTCCAGGCCTCCAGGCGCTTGCTGGCGGCGTAGGCCATCAGGGCAATCAGCAGGAACACCGCCATGGCCGCGCCCACCAGCCAGCCCAGCCGGGCCCGCAATGGGGCTTCAATGACCGCACGGGGCACGCCGCTACCGACGGTCCAGCTGAAACCCTGCACCTTGGCGGTGAAACCCATCGCCGGCAGACCTTCCTTGAGGGTGAAAGGCACCGGGCCCGTCTGGCCGGCCCGCAGCTGCGCGAGGATTTCGGGCACCACCGGCGTGCCGACGTATTTGTCTCCCAGCACGTTGCGCGCGATGGTCACGCCATTCTGGTCGAACAGCGCCATGCGCCAGTCCTCTGGCAACTGCAGGTTTTTCAGCAAATCCGCCCAGGCCTCGCTGGAGACCACCATGAACAAACAGTGGGTCATGACTCCGTTACGGAACAGCGGGATGCCCAGAGACACCACCTTTTTGCCAGAATAAGGACCTTGAAAAATGCCTGACACGGCGGGGCGTTCGGTGGCGAACACAGTCTCGGCCATCACGGTGCTCGGCGGCCTGGGCAAAACTGTGCCGTAAGGCTTGGACGTGATGAAGTGCATCGTCAGGTCGCGGTTCATCAGCCCCAGGCCGGTCAGGCCAGGCACCTTTTGCGACACCCGCTGGGCCTGCCGGTACAGCGCTTCGAAGTCACCCGACTGGGCGGCGTCGGTGGACGCCAGCGAGTCCAGGTAGCCAATGCCGACTTGCAGCCGGGTGCTGATGGCAAAGGCGGCCGACTCGGTTCGCTCCGCCAGCTCACGCTCAATGGCTTTCTGACGTGCCTCCTGAATTTGCACCAGCTGGTGGGTCGTCAGCAGCAGCAACGGCCCCAGAACCAACAGACTGAGAATGAGAAACCACCAGCGGATGCTGGGCGACCTGACCCCGTGCAAAGGCCCCGCCGCGGACCGGCGTCTTTCAGTTCTGGAGATCTCGCGGATGGGTAGTGAGTTCACCGAGGTGCGACAAAACAGGGCCAGCGGGATTGCTGTCCACCCCCTGTGTATCGGCGGCGACGGGGCTAATTTGAGAAAAATTGAGGAAGAAAGTCACAACCACGCCTTCTTCAGCGAAGCAAACCAGCGGTGACCAGTGCCTGCAGCGGTGCGGCATCGACAAAGAAAAAGCCCCAAGCAAGTGGCTGCTTGGGGCTTTGTGTTTGGCGGAGTGGACGGGACTCGAACCCGCGACCCCCGGCGTGACAGGCCGGTATTCTAACCAACTGAACTACCACTCCTGGCAGGTGACATTCGCTCTTGCGAGCCAAGCGTCATCGACTTGTGCCTTGTTCACCGAAGGTGAAAACTTGGCGACCCTACGGGGATTCGAACCCCGGTACTCACCGTGAAAGGGTGATGTCCTAGGCCTCTAGACGATAGGGTCAAAACCTGTGGACTTCCGTCTCAACACCACACATTGCTGTGTGTTCAGAAAATTGGTGGAGGTAAACGGGATCGAACCGATGACCTCTTGCATGCCATGCAAGCGCTCTCCCAGCTGAGCTATACCCCCGCACCAGACTGACACTGTTGCCGTGCCTTGTTCCGAGCCTCAAAGTATACCGCGAAAATCGCGTTTTTAGAAACTGCGCAAACGATTCAGCACTTTTTCTTTGTCGAACAAGGCCAGCACCGCATCGACCGACGGCGTCTGCGCCGTGCCCACCACCAGCACGCGCAGCGGCATGGCCAGCTGCGGCATCTTCAGACCGGTCTCGACCAGCACCGCCTTCAGCGTGGCGGCGATGCCGGCCTTGTCCCAGGGGGCGGTTTGCAGGCGCTCGGCCAGCAGGCTGAGCGCCGGGCGCACGGCCTCGGTCACATGCTGGGCCAACTCATCGGCCTTGGGCTTCACGTCGGCGTAAAACACCGCCGCCCAGTCGGCCAGCACCACGGTGGTGTCGCAGCGGTCCTTGAACAAACCACAGATGGCTGGCAGGCGCGCATCTGTGGTGATGCCACGGGCCTGCAGCTGTGCCGCCACCAGCGGGGCCAGGGCCTCGTCGGCCATGGCCTTCAGGTGCTGGGCATTGACCCAGCGCAGCTTGGCCTCGTCGAACTGGGCGGCGCTTTTGCCCAGGTGGTCGAGGTTGAACCACTCGAGGAACTGCGCGCGGGAAAAGATTTCGTCGTCGCCATGGCTCCAGCCCAGGCGGGCCAGGTAATTCACCATGGCGTCCGGCAAATAGCCTTCCACCGCGTACTGGGTGACGGCCTTGGCGCCGTTGCGCTTGCTCATCTTTTCGCCCTGCTCGTTGAGCACGGTGGGCAAATGGGCGTAGACCGGCGGCTCTTTGCCGAGGGCGCGGAAGATGTTGATCTGGCGCGGCGTGTTGTTCACATGGTCGTCGCCACGGATCACATGGGTGATGGCCATGTCGAGGTCGTCCACCACCACGCAGAAGTTGTAGGTCGGTGTGCCCACCGTCTCGCCAGGGGCGGCCGGGCGGGCGATCACCAGGTCGTCCAGCTCGGCGTTGGCGATCTCGATGCGGCCCTTGACCTTGTCGTCCCAGGCCACCACACCGCCCTGCGGGTTCTTGAAGCGCAGCACCGGCTGCACGCCCTCGGGCACCGGCGGCAGCACCTTGCCGGGCTCGGGCCGCCATGTGCCGTCGTAACGCGGCTTTTGTTTGGCCGCCATCTGGCGCTCGCGCAACGCGTCCAGTTCGGCCATGGCCATGTAGCAGGGATAGACATGGCCGGCGGCAATCAGCTCGGCCAGCACCGCCTTGTAGCGGTCAATGCGCTGCATCTGGTAGAACGGGCCCTCGTCGTGGTCCAGGCCCAGCCAGCGCATGCCTTCGATGATGACGTCCACCGCGGCCTGGGTGGAGCGGTCTTCGTCGGTGTCTTCGATGCGCAGGATGAAGTCGCCACCGGTGGCCCGCGCAAAGGCCCAGGGGTAGAGCGCCGAGCGGATGTTGCCGAGGTGAATGAAACCGGTGGGGGACGGGGCGAAGCGTGTGCGGACGCGCGCGCCCGGGGTGCCGATGGGAGCAGTCATTAGAGGGTGTCAAGACCTCGGGCGAGGTCGGTGGTCAGGTCGGTCACGGCCTCCAGGCCCACGGCCACACGCACCAGCCCCTGCTGGATGCCGGCGGCCTGGCGCTGGGGTTCGGAAAGTCGGCCATGCGAGGTGCTGGCCGGGTGGGTGATGGTGGTCTTGGTGTCGCCCAGGTTGGCGGTGATGGAGCACACACGGGTGCTGTCGATCACATGGAAGGCGTTGCGGCGCGCGGTCTGCGGGTCGTCACCGACCACATCGAACGAGATCACCGCCCCGCCCTGCCCCGATTGCTGGGCCATGGCCAGTGCGTGCTGCGGGTGCGAGGCCAGGCCGGGGTAATGCACCCGGGCCACCTTGGGGTGTTGCTCCAGCCACTGGGCCACTTCGAGCGCGCGGCGGCACTGGGCTTCCATGCGGATGCCCAGGGTCTCCATGCCCTTCAGCACCACCCAGGCGTTGAAAGCCGACAGACTCATGCCGGCGCTGCGCATCACCGGGATGAACTTTTCCTCGATCAGCGCCTTGGGGCCGCAGATGGCACCGGCCACCACCCGGCCCTGGCCATCCAGATACTTGGTGCCGGAATGGATCACCAGGTCGGCGCCGAAGTCCACCGGCCGCTGCAACGCCGGGGTGCAAAAGCAGTTGTCCACCGCCAGCAACGCGCCAGCGCCATGGGCCACAGCGGCCAGCGCGGCGATGTCGCAGACCTCGGTCAGCGGGTTGGTGGGGGTTTCGGCAAACAGCAGTTTGGTGTTGGGCTGCAGCGCGGCGCGCCAGGCGGCCACGTCGGTCTGCGAAACAAAGCTGCTCTGCACACCGAACTTGCCAAACTCGCCGGCGATCAGCTTGATGGTGGAGCCGAACACGCTTTGCGAGCAGATCACATGGTCGCCGGCCTTCAGCAAGCCCATGCACAGCAGCAGGATGGCGGCCATGCCGCTGGACGTGCCGATGGCGGCCTCGGTGCCTTCGAGCGCGGCCAGCCGCTGCTCGAAGCTGGCCACCGTGGGGTTGCTGAAGCGCGAGTAGATGTAGCCGTCTTCCTCGCCGGCAAAGCGCCGGGCGGCGGTGGCGGCGTCGGGCTGGACAAAGCTGCTGGTGAGGAACAAGGCCTCGGAGTTCTCGCCGTACTGGCTTTTGGGCACGGCCTCGCGCACCGCCAGGGTGTCGAGGTGCAGGCCGGGCGGCAGCGGGGGCTGACTGGGTGCGCTCAACTCAGGCCCCCTGGGTGCTGGCCTGCGCGTTGGGCAGGGCCAGGCGCGAGGTGTCTTCGGTGGGCTCGTTGGTGCCCACCCGCCTTTCGTTCAGGCGCACGATGTCGTCCGAGGTGATGTCGCCGGTGACGTAAACACCGTCGAAACAAGAGGCGTCAAAGCCCATCAGCAGGCCGTTGGCCGGCGTGGCGGTGGTGGGCGCGGCGGCCTGCACCGCGCGCTTCATCGCGTCCACGTCCTGGTAGATCAGCGCGTCGCAGCCAATGATGTCGCGGATTTCTTCCACCGTGCGGTTGTGCGCCACCAGCTCGTCCTTGGTCGGCATGTCGATGCCGTAGACGTTGGGGAAACGCACCGGCGGCGCGGCGCTGGCCATGTAGACCTTGCGGGCGCCAGCGTCGCGTGCCATCTGCACGATTTCCTTGCAGGTCGTGCCACGCACGATGGAGTCGTCCACCAGCAGCACGTTGCGGCCCTTGAACTCGCTGCCGATGACGTTGAGCTTCTGACGCACGCTCTTCTTGCGCACCGCCTGGCCCGGCATGATGAAGGTGCGGCCCACGTAGCGGTTCTTCACAAAACCTTCGCGGTAGGGAATGCCCAGCAAATGCGCCAGCTGGGTGGCGCTGGGCCGGCTCGATTCGGGGATGGGAATCACCACGTCGATTTCGCTCGGCGGCACGGTGGACACCACCCGCTTGGCCAGCGACTCGCCCAGGTTCAGGCGTGCCTGGTAGACCGAGATGCCGTCGATGGTGGAATCGGGCCGCGCCAGGTAGACGAACTCGAAGATGCAGGGGTAGAGCTGCGCATGGTCGGCACAGGACTGCGAACTCACCTGGCCGGCCATGTCGATGAACACCGCCTCGCCCGGCAGCAGGTTGCGTTCGAACTGGTGGCCCGTGCCTTCCAGCGTGACCGACTCGCTGGCCACCATCACCGTGCCATCGGCGCTGCGGCCCAGGCACAGCGGGCGGATGCCATAGGGGTCGCGGAAGGCCAGCAGGCCATGGCCGGCGATCAGCGCGATCACCGCGTACGAGCCCTTGATGCGGCGGTGCACATGGCGCACCGCGGTGAACACGTCCTCGGGCTTCAGCGCCAGGCCGCGGGTGGCGCGTTCCAGCTCATGGGCCAGCACGTTGAGCAACACCTCGGAATCGCTCTCGGTGTTGATGTGGCGGTGGTCGGTCACGAACAGCTCGGTCTTCAGCGCCGCGGCGTTGGTCAGGTTGCCGTTGTGCACCAGCACGATGCCGTAAGGCGCGTTGACATAGAAGGGCTGGGCCTCTTCCTCGCTGTAGGCATTGCCGGCGGTGGGGTAACGCACCTGGCCCAGGCCCACGCTGCCAGGCAGCGCGCGCATGTCGCGGGTGCGGAACACGTCACGCACCATGCCCTTGGCCTTGTGCATGAAGAACTTGCGTTCCTGCTGCGTGACGATGCCTGCCGCATCCTGACCCCGGTGCTGCAACAGCAGCAGCGCGTCATAGATCAGCTGGTTGACCGGGGTCTGGCTGACTACACCGACGATTCCACACATGTCTTGGTCCTTTTGCGGCGGGGCGGCACTGGCGCCACACCCACCGGGTTCACTTCAGGGAGGCAAATGCCTTCCAAACGTCTCTGGCAGCACCGGCTTCAGGCCCTTCAGCGCCGATGCCAACACCCCCGCGCCGGTGGACTGCTTCCACCAAACGCTGTCTTTCAGCGGCGTCATCGCCACCACCACCGCCGCAGCCAGCAGCAACACCACGCCGCGCAACAGGCCGAACACCATGCCTAAGGTGCGGTCCACCGGCCGCAAACCAATGGCCTCGACCATTTTTTTCACCAGCCAGGCCACCAGCCCACCGGCAAAGGCCGCGGCGATGAACACCAGCACAAAGGCCGCCGCGTAGCGCACCGGCTCGGCCGCGCCGGCCATGGGCAGCTGGCCCGCCACCTGGGGCGCAAACCACTGTGCCAGAAAAAACGCCGCCACCCAACCCAGCACCGACAACATCTCGTACACCAGGCCGCGCCAGAAACCCAGCAGCACCGAGGCGGCCAGCACGGCCAGCAGCACCCAATCGACCGCGGCCATCACAGCGTCAGGATGGCGGCGGGCAGACGCAGCGCCTTGATGCGGCTGGCGGCCTTGTCGGCTTCGGCCCGGCTGGCGAACGGCCCCACCCGGACCCGGATGCGCCGGCCGTCGTCGGTGTCCACCACCTGGGTGTAGGTTTTCAGGCCGGCGGCCTCCACCTTGAGCCGGGCCTCGCGCGCCTTGACCTGCTCGGAGAACGCACCCACCTGCACGATGAAGCGGCTGGCGTCGGCGGCAGCGGCCGAGGCCTTGGCAGCGGGCTTGTCGGCGGCTTTTTCGCTGGTCTTGTCGGACGGCTTGTCGGCTTTGACGGGGGCCTTGTCGACCGGCTTTTCGCCGGGGGCGCTGCCTTCCAGCAGGGCCCGGGCCTTGGCACCATCGTCACCCTTGGCCGGTGCCGGGTCTTTGACCTCGCGCGGCAGCGCGTCGGCGGTGACCTGGGGCATGCGGGGCGGCTCGCCCTTGGCTGATCTGGCCGGCTCTTTGGCGGCGTCCTTGGCCGACGACGCGCTGGGCGCCACCTTGGCCAGCGGCTTCTCCGCGGCCTTGGGCTCGGGGGTTTCTTTTTTGGTTGCCACGGGCGCCGGCTTGGGCGGCACCGGGGCCGGCTTGGGCTTGGGTTCTGGGTCTGGCCGCACCAGCTGCTCGCGTTCGTCCAGGCCCGAGGTGGCGGCCAGCTTGCCGCCGGGCGCGGGCGCCGCGGGTTTGGCCGCGGCCACCGGGGCCGGAATCAGCGCGGGTGCCGGCTTGGCGACGGGCTCGCTGGCCACTGGCTTGCTGGCCACGGTGGGCGCCGGCAGGGCCAGCGGCTTGGCCTTGTTTTTGTCGGGAATGTCGATGGCGATGTCGGTGGCCACCGGCCGCGGCTGGGTGTCGAACAGCAGCGGGAAGGCCACCACACCCACACCCACCAGCACGGCCGCACCGATCAGCCGGTGTTTGGCCCGCTGCCGCATGGCGTCAACGCTCTCGGTGGGGGCTGCGCCGCCACTGGACTCGGACGGGGTTTTCTGGCCGGGCAATCGGAACTTGAAAAAGGCCATGGGCTTGGGTTGGGCGGTCGTTCAGGTCTGGGGCCCGAGGTGTTTGGCGTGCAATCGCGGCACACCCTGCTTCAACACCCCACCCACGGTGTAGAACGACCCAAAAACCACGATTCTATCAGTGGGGTCTGCGGCGGCGATGGCTGCGTCCAGCGCCTGTTGGGGGTCGGCATGGGTGCTGGCGCTGCTGGAATGGCCGGCCGGCGTCAGGCCCTGCCAGCGGGCGGCCAGCTGGTCGGCCGAGGCGGCGCGGGCGGTGGGCAGGTCGGTGAAATACCAGCGGTCGATGATGGGCATCACCTTGGCCAGCATGGGGCCGAGGTCTTTGTCGGCCATGGCGCCGAACACCGCATGGGTGCGCGGGTAAAAGCCCATGGCGTCGAGGTTGGCGGCCAGCGCGGCCACCGAATGCGGGTTGTGGGCCACGTCCAGCACCAGCACCGGCTCGCCGGGCACGATCTGGAAGCGCGCGGTCAGCTCCACCATGGCCAGGCCGTTGCGCACCGCCTGCGCGGTGATGGGCAGCTGCTCGCGCAAGGCCTGCAGCGCGGCCAGCACGCCCGAGGCGTTCATCAGCTGGTTGGCGCCGCGCAGCGCGGGGTAAGCCAGGCCGCTGTAGCGCCGGCCGCGGCCGGCCCAGCCCCATTGCAGCTTGTCGCCGGAGAAATTGAAGTCCGTCCCCAGGCGCCACAGGTCGGCGCCGAGGGACTGTGCGTGGTCGATCACGCTTTGCGGCGGCATCGGGTCGCTGACCACCGCCGGCCGTCCGGCGCGCAGAATGCCGGCCTTCTCAAAACCGATGGCCTCGCGGTCATGGCCCAGCAGCTCGGTGTGGTCAAGGTCGATGCTGGTGATGACGGCGCAGTCGGCGTCGATGATGTTGACCGCGTCCAGCCGGCCACCCAGACCCACCTCCAGAATCGCCACCTCCAGCCCGGCGCCGGCCATCAGCCGCAGGATGGCCAGGGTGGTGAATTCGAAATAGCTCAGGCTGACCTCGGCGCCGTCGGTGCGGGCCGCCTCCACCGCCGCGAAATGCGGCAGCAGTTCGTCGGCCTTGACCGGCTCGCCATGCACCCGGCAACGCTCCTCGAAATGCACCAGGTGGGGCGAGGTGTAGACGCCGGTGCGGTAGCCGGCCTGCAACAGGATGGCCTCCAGCATCGCGCAGGTCGAGCCCTTGCCGTTGGTGCCGGCCACGGTGATCACCGGGCAGTCGAAGCGCAGGCCCAGCCGCGTGGCCACGGTGCGCACCCGGTCCAGCCCCATGTCGATGGTGGTGGGGTGCAGGCGCTCGCAGTGGGCGAGCCAGTCGGACAGCGTGTTCATGGCAACCTCAAAGAGGCGGCGATTGTCGCCGAGGTGGAATTCGCGCATCATCGCGGCCCATGAATCCCCCCAACCCCACCCTCTATGGCATCCCCAACTGCGACACCGTCAAAAAGGCCCGTGCCTGGCTGGCCGAGCGTGGCCAGCCCCCCACCTTTCACGATTTCAAGAGACAAGGTGTGCCCGCCGACCGGCTGGCCGCCTGGGTGGCGGCGGTGGGCTGGGAGAAGGTGTTGAACCGCCAGGGCACGACCTGGCGCAAGCTCGACCCGGTGGCCCAGGCGGCGGTGCGGGACGCACCCAGCGCCCAGGCGCTGCTGCAGGCACAGCCCAGCGCCATCAAGCGCCCGGTGGTGGAATGGCCCGACGGCACCATCACCGTGGGCTTCAACGCCGACGACTGGCAACGTCGGGTCTGAGTCCCTCAGTGGTCGGGCTGCTCGCCCAGGGCGGCATAGGCCTGGCACCAGCCGGTGGCAGCCACCCGCCGACCGCCGAAATAGGGGCAAGGGCCCAGCGCCTCGCCTTCCTGGCCCTGGAAGGCCTGGCAGTTGCCACATTGCTGGCTGGGCCGGTGAGACGGGTATTGGGCGCCATCGACCCGGCGCGAGTCGGTTTTGTAGCCCAGGGCCTGGGCCACGCCGTCGGACTCGGGCACGGTGGCGGGGGGCGCGGTCTGGGCCTGGGCTCCGCCCACGGCCAGGCCCAAGGCGCTGGCGGCCCAGCGCACGATGAATTTCCGCCGGGGGGTTGGCTGCATGGCACGGTCTCCTGATTGGGCCTGGGGTGCAGGTTACACCGCCGCACCGGCGGCCGCCATTCACCCACTGCATTTACCCCGGGTTTACCGAACTCCGACCCCTGATCCCCACTCAAAGTGGGAAAATCTGCCTGTGATGGCGGGGCGTTGGCGCCCACCGTGTTGTCCAAAGGAAATGCCATGAAACAAGTCCTCGTCTGTTCCGCGCTGGCCCTGGTGGCCGCGTCGGTGGGAGCCCAGGAAGCGGGCCGTGTGCTGTCCAGCACGCCGGTGGTGCAGCAGGTGGCGGTGCCGCGACAGGTCTGCCAGAACGCCCAGGTGGCGGTGGGCCAGCCCAAGACGGGCGCTGGCGCCCTGCTGGGGGCGGTGGCCGGTGGCGCGGTGGGCAATGCCGTGGGCGGTGGCAGCGGCCGCGCGGCGGCCACGGTGCTGGGGGTGCTGGGCGGTGCGGTGTTGGGTGACAGCATCGAAGGCGGCGCGACCCAGGTGCAAAACGTGCCCCAGTGTTACACCCAGACGGTGTACGAAAACCGCGCCGTGGCCTACAACGTGGTCTACGAGTACGCGGGCCGCCAGTACAGCGTGCAAATGCCCAACGACCCGGGCCCCACCATTGCGCTGCAGGTCTCGCCGGCCGGCGCGTCGGCCGCAGCGCCCCAGGCCCCCTATCCGGCCGAGGGCACGGTGGGCGCCCCGGTGTATGCCGCACCCTACCCGGTGTACGCCCCGGCGCCGGTCTATGCCGCGCCCTACCCCTACTACTACGGCCGGCCCTACGCGCCGGTGGGTGTGTCGCTCAATTTCGGCTTCTACGGCGGCCACCGCCACTGGCGTTGAGCACATGCCCCCAACAAAAAGGCCCGCATCAGCGGGCCTTTTTGTTGATGGATTCTGCCCTGGCGCTCAGAGCGAGGTGGCCAGCCAGGCGCCCTTGAACAGCACCGGGCCGGTGGGGCCCTTGTCGCCGGGCACACCGCCCTTGGGTTCCAGGCTGATGGCCAGTGCCGGCACCTCTTTCAGCGCGGCGTCGTTGGCCGTCAACCGCACCACAGCGTCGCCGCCCAGCACGCCCAGCGAGGTCGGTCCGGCGGGCGCGCCTTCGGTCGCGCCGGGCTTGGGCAGGGCCCAGAGCTGCAGCGAATGCTCAGCGGCTTCGCGGTAGTCGCCCACCCTTTTGAGGGTCAGGCTCTGGTGCTGGGCATCAAAGGTCACCAGCACCTTGGCCTGGGCCAGGTCGTCGGCCAGCACCGCCACATAGGCCACTTGGGGCGTGGCCTGCAATTTCGCCACCAGCCGGCTGTTTTGCTGCGCCGCCTCGGCCAGTTGGCGGGCCTGGTCGTCGAGCTGGCCCCGGACATGGGCGCCAGCCAGCACCGCCACCACACCCACGACGCCGGAGGCCAGGGCCGCACCGCGCCACAGGCCCAGCAGGCGTTGCAGACGCTGCAGCACCGCCGGCGCCACGCCGGGGGCGGGCTGCGGCGGGGCGGGCTGGCGCTGGGCCTCCACCGCGATGGCAATGCGTTTCCAGACGTTGCCGTTGGGCACTTCACTGGCTTGCAACTCGGTCAGCGAGGCCATGCGCTCCTGCCAGACCAGGGCTTGCACCCGCAGAGCGGGGTTGTGGCGCGCCATGGCCTCGAAGCGGCGGCGCGCACCGCCACGCAACGTGCCCAGCGCGTAGCTGGCGGCCAGTTGGTCAAGCAGTTCAGGGTGTCGGGCAAGGTTCATGGTGGCAGTGCAACTCGGGACGGGGACTCAAATAACAACGGGCGACCTCAGGCCACCCCGGTCAGGCATTGCCGCAGCTGGGCCATGCCGCGGCGTATCCAGGTTTTCACCGTGCCCAGCGGCAGCTTCAGCTGCGCGGCCAGCTCGCCATGGCTCAGGTCACGCAAATAGGCCAGGCTGACCACCTCGCGGTGCCGGTTCTCCAGCCGAGTCAAACACTGGTGCAGGGCCCAGGCGCGTTCGCTGGCGTGGGCGGTGTCCACCGGCGAGGGCAGGTCGCTGGCGACGGTGTCGGCCAGCAGCGTGTCCAGCGGCTGGTGGCTGTCGATGCGCTCGGTCTGGCGGCGGCGCAGGAAGTCCAGCCCCCGGCTGCGCACGATCACGCCCATCCAGGCCATGGGCGGGCTGAGCGCGGCACGGTAGTCGCCGGCAATGCGCCAGATATTGAGGTAGGCGTCCTGAAGCACATCCTCGGCCCATTCGCGGTTGCCCACCACCCGCAGCGCTACGCCATACAGCTTGGGCGCGGTGAGGTCGTACAACTGCCGCAGCGCCTGTTCGGCTCCGGCGTCACGGGGGGCAATTCGGTCGATGAGGGCGGTCAATTGGGGGTCAGACGATTCAAAGGCCATGAACAACAAGTACCAGTTGGGAACATTACGCACGCCATGCAGGGGCGGATTCAGGCAGATCGGCCAAAGTTGCAGCCTAACGCAGTCGCGGGGCGAGCGGCAAGCCGACCCTTGGCCATGCCGGTAAAATCAGGGGCTTTGTTTCTTCTGTTCGGCCCTCTCCTTCTGGCGCCCTGCGCCCGCCTTACCCCATGACCACCGAAATTTTTGACGGCGTGTCCGTCGCCACCAAGGCCAATGTCTATTTCGACGGCAAGTGCGTCAGCCACAGCATCACGCTGGCAGACGGCACGAAAAAGTCTGTCGGCGTGGTGCTGCCCGCCACGCTGACCTTCAACACCGGCGCACCCGAAATCATGGAATGCACAGCCGGCGCCTGCGAGTACAAGCTGGCCGGCAGCGATGCCTGGCTCAAGTCATCGGCCGGTGAAAAGTTCAGCGTGCCGGGCAACTCGAGTTTCCAGATCCGGGTGGCCGAGGCCTACCACTACATCTGCCATTTCGGTTGAACAGCATGGGCACGATTCTGCAAAACGTCCCGGTCGGCCAGAAGGTCGGCATTGCCTTTTCCGGTGGCCTGGACACCAGCGCCGCGCTGCACTGGATGAAGCTCAAGGGCGCCCTGCCCTACGCCTACACCGCCAACCTGGGCCAGCCCGACGAGCCCGACTACGACGAGATTCCGCGCAAGGCGATGGAGTACGGCGCCCAGCAGGCCCGGCTGATCGACTGCCGCTTGCAACTGGCACAGGAGGGCATTGCCGCACTGCAGGCGGGCGCCTTCCACATCAGCACCGCCGGCATCACCTACTTCAACACCACCCCGCTGGGCCGCGCTGTGACCGGCACCATGCTGGTGGCGGCGATGAAGGAAGACGATGTGCACATCTGGGGCGATGGCAGCACCTACAAGGGCAATGACATCGAGCGTTTCTACCGCTACGGTCTGCTGACCAACACGTCCTTGCGCATCTACAAGCCCTGGCTGGACCAGGCCTTCATCGACGAGCTGGGTGGCCGGGCCGAAATGAGCGCCTTCATGACGCAGCACGGTTTTGGCTACAAGATGAGCGCCGAGAAGGCCTACAGCACCGACAGCAACATGCTGGGTGCGACCCACGAGGCCAAGGACCTGGAGCACCTGAACAGCGGCATCAAGATCGTCAACCCCATCATGGGCGTGCCGTTCTGGAAGGACGACTGCGTGGTCAAGGCCGAAACGGTGACGGTACGCTTTGAAGAAGGCCAGCCGGTGGCACTGAACGGCCAGAGCTTTGCCAGCCCGGTGGAACTGATCCTGGAAGCCAACCGCATCGGTGGCCGCCATGGCCTGGGCATGAGCGACCAGATCGAGAACCGCATCATCGAGGCCAAGAGCCGCGGCATCTACGAGGCCCCCGGCCTGGCGCTGCTGTTCATCGCCTACGAGCGGCTGGTGACCGGCATCCACAACGAAGACACCATCGAGCAGTACCGCGAGAGCGGCCGCAAGCTGGGCCGGCTGCTGTACCAGGGCCGCTGGTTCGACCCGCAGGCCATCATGCTGCGCGAAGCCGCGCAGCGCTGGGTGGCCCGCGCCATCACCGGCGAGGTGACGCTGGAGCTGCGCCGCGGCAATGACTACAGCCTGCTCAACACCGAGAGCCCCCACCTGACCTACCACCCCGAGCGGCTGACCATGGAAAAGGGCGAATCGATGTTCTCCCCGCAGGACCGCATCGGCCAGCTGACCATGCGTAACCTGGACATCATCGACACCCGCGACAAGCTGGGCATTTACAGCCAGGCCGGCCTGCTGTCGGTGGGCGCGGGCACCGCGCTGCCGCAGCTGGGTGGCGAGAAGAAGTAAGCCAACCCCCACCAACAACAAGGGCCGCATTTGCGGCCCTTGTTGTTGGTGCTGCGGAACACTCAGCCCACCACCACCTCGCTGATCAGCAGCGTGGGGCTGAGGTTGGTGTAGTTCGGAATGTCGGCCATGATTTCCTTGGCGTGCGGGCCGAAGCCGGCCTGGAAGGCCTCGACCGAGGCACAGTACAAATGGCACACGGCAATGAAGGGCGGCGGTGCGCCCGGCGCCCCACCGGCCAGCCCGCGGTCCACCGTGTAGTGGCTGCAATGCTCACCCATGCGGGCCTTGACCATGGGCATGTGTTTGTCACGGTAGTAGGCATGGTCGAATTTCGCATCGGGCTGCTGTGGGTACAGCACACTGACCTTGATCATGGGATCTCCTGTTTTGTGGGCTCAAACGCATTGTGTACCGGCGCTGGCAGCCTGTGGGTGGGGTCGATGCCGGGGAAATTTGGTTTCAAATGGTATCTGCCGGCGGGGTCCTGGCCGATGCTGCACCTGGCCAGTTCGGGGCTTTTCATTGGGAAACCGGCTGCGACACCAGGGTCTCGGCCCGATTGCCACAGCGGCAACGTCGGGCATCCCTAAGCTGCCACACTGCGGCCAGTCATCCGGCATGTCCCGGCCGACGTTAATCCCACACCATCCACCCTCAGGAGATCCGTCCATGAACGCAAACACCACCCGCCGTCGCTTCATTGCCATCGTGCCATTCGCCGGCGCCGCGCTGCTGGCGGCCAGCCAGGTCCAAGCGGCCGGCCATGCGGGCGCCGCCATGGTGGACGAAAAGGACCCCACCGCCGTGGGCCTGGCTTATGTGGCCGATGCCGGCAAGGCCGACAAGACCAAGGTCAAGGCAGCGGCCGGCAGCATGTGCAGCAACTGCGCGCTGTACCAGGGCAAGGCCGGTGACGCCGCTGGTGGCTGTGGCATCTTCCCGGGCAAGCAGGTTTCGGCCAAGGGCATCTGCTCGGCCTACGCCAAAAAGGCCTGAGTCCCGCGGCCAGCAGGCCACGCGACAGACAACAAAGGCGCTCTCGGGCGCCTTTGTTGTTGGGTGATGGTGCGCTCAGTCCGGCGCCCGGCCCCGCCAGGCCGCTTCGATGGCTGCGATGTCGATTTTGCCCATTCCCATCATCGCTTCAAAGGCGCGCTTGGCCGCCGCACGGTCCGGGTCGGCGATGGCCTGGGTGAGGAGGCGCGGCGTGATCTGCCAGGACAGGCCCCACCGGTCCTTGCACCAGCCACAGGCACTGGCTTCACCACCGTTGCCGACGATGGCGTTCCACAAGCGGTCGGTTTCAGCCTGGTCGTCGGTGGCCACCTGAAACGAAAAGGCCAGGCTGTGCTGGAACCCCGGGCCGCCGTTCAGGCCCAGGCAGGGAATGCCCAGCACGGTGAACTCGACCGTCAGCACATCGCCTTGCCTGCCCGCGGGGTAGTCGCCAGGCGCGAGGTGGACGGCTGTCACGGCGCTGTCAGGGAAGGTCTCGGCGTAGAACCGCGCGGCGTCCAGCGCGGTGCCGTTGTACCAGAGACAGAGGGTGTTCTTGCTGACCATGGTCGCTCCTCCAGAAGATGCCTGCTCCCGTTGTCCCGCCTCAGCGAAACAGTGCATTCAAACCCGCGCCTGGCGCGGCATCGGCCAGGCCGTCGAAGCGCCCCTGCTCGGCCATCAGCGTTGCGGCCCGCATGAAGCCACCCCAGGCCGCGCGGGCGAGTGCACCGCCCACGCTGACGCGGCGAACACCCAGGGCCGCGGCGTCGGCCAGCGTGAGTTCGCTGGCGTGGCCGATCAGCAGGTTGACGGGCTTGGGCGCCACCGCTTGCACCACGGCGGTGATTTGTTCGGGGGTTTTGATGCCGGGGGCGTAGAGGCAGTCGGCACCGGCCTCGGCGTAGGCTTTCAGGCGGGCCAGGGTGTCGGGCAGGTCGGCGCGGTGGATGAAGAAGTTTTCGGCCCGGGCCACCAGCAGCACCTCACCGCCGGCCTCGTCAATGGCCTGGCGGGCGGCGCGCAGCCGTGCCACCGCTTCAGCGATCTCGAAAACGGGCCGGTCGGCCTGGCCGGTGCTGTCTTCGATGGACAGGCCGGCCACACCGGTGGCCACGGCCAGACGCACACTCTGGGCCACCGCCTCGGGCGTGTCGCCAAATCCGTTCTCAAAATCGGCGTTCACCGGCAGCGGTGTGGCGCCCACCATCTCGCGCAAATGGGCCAACACCGCGTCGCGGCTCAGCGCGCCGTCGGGCCGGCCCTGCGACCAGGCATGGCCGGCGCTGGTGGTGGCCAGCGCCTGGAAGCCCAGGCCATGAAGGCAGCGGGCGCTGCCCACGTCCCAGGGGTTGGGAATCAGGAAGCAGCCGCGCTGGTGCAGGGCCTTGAAGGTCTGGCGGCGTTCGGCAAGGGTGGGGGTCATGCTGGGGGTGGGGGTCATGGGCGATGCGCCGGCCCCCATGATGCCGCAGCGCGGGCCGGCCTGGCCCTGGGGTTCACACCCAGCCCTGGCGCCAGCGGCTGGCATCCCGCAATTCGCGCCAATCGATGCGCCGCACCGCCTTGGAGTGCACCGCCTCCAGTTCCACCCACAGCACCGCCGTCTCCGGTGGTTCGGGTGCGACCACCTGGCTGACCAGGAAATGTTTGGCCTTGGCCACCGGCGTCACCGCTGTCCATTTGCTGAGCAACAGTTTTTTCGGGTGCAAGGGGTTCATGACGGGTCTCAGGGGCATGGCGGAGGCGCTCAGCGCCCAGCGGGCCGATCGGCCAGAATTCAGACCTTGATGGTGCCACATGGCCCCCACCCCCGGAAACTCCCGATGCAAGAAGACGAACGCTGTTGCGGCACCGGCACCTGCCTGATCGACGCTGAGGGCCGCTGCTGGTGCGGCCAGCAATGGGACGGCCAGGCCATGTGCCCGCCCCGCCCGATCACCGCCGAACCCCCAGACACGACACCGGCCGATGCCGGGCCCACCCCGTGATCACCACGGCAGGCGGCGGCGTGACCCGGTCGCCGCAGCGGAACGCCGACCGTTTGCAGCGCCGCGTGGTGGACAGCCACCGCAGCCCTTCGGCGAGTTCGTCACCGTCTTCAGCCCACACATGAACCAAGGCGGGCCGGCAGCGGCAACTCAGAGCGGCAGGCTGTTCAGCGTGTCGGTGGTGCGTTGCAGCCAGGTCTTGACGCGCTGGCGCTCCAGCAGGCCCAGCGCATCCGGGCCGCTGCGGGCCTGGGTGGCGGCCCAGAAGCTGGCGTGCTGGCGGTCGAGCTTGCGCATGCTGGCTTCGTGCAGCGGCGCCAGCGACACCACCTGGCCACCCCAGTCGCGCAGCTGCTGCAGCGCCGGCGAGGCCTCCAACTCGGAGAAGTCGCTGCCGCGGCCCATGTTTTTCACCACGATGTATTTGGGGCCCTGGCCGTAGGTGGCCAGCAGCTTGGCCAGCAGGTCCACCGAGTCGTGGCCGGCGTCGGCCACATGCCAGAAGGTGACGGCAATGCCCAGCTCGGCCATCAGGCCCAGCAGGTCGGTGTCGTGCACCCAGCGGGCCAGCGGCGCGGCGGTCTGGGCGGCCAGGTCCACCACCACCCGGTGGCCGGGGTCGGCGCCCTCGTCGGTCAGCACGGTGGCGATCTGGTCCAGGCCTTCGTAGGTGTCGACCACCACCGGCGAGGCGTAGTCGGCGTAGAAGCGGCTGAAGGTGGTGTGTGAGCGGTCGGTGTCAAAGCCGGTGAAGGGCACGCCGCTATCGATGCTGTGCTGGGCCAGCAGCCGCGCAACAACGGACTTGCCGACGCCGCCTTTTTCGCCGCCGATGAAATGGAGTGAGGGCATGGGTTTCCTGAAGGTTGAGAAAGAGGGGCACCGCAGTGCGACACCCTGCCCTTGTACCTCAAGCAAGAAGCGTGCTTTGTGACAAAGCGTGGCGGCTTTCAGTCCCCGCCGCCACAGCCGCCGCCATCTCCCCCACCATCGCCACCGTCCGAACCGCCCTCACCGGCCGAGGACTCGGCACCGCCAAAGCTGTCGGCGTTGCCGCTGAAGCTGCCGTCCGCAAAGTCGGTGCCGCAGTGGCTCACGCCGTCGCGGCCCCCGCGGTCGGTCACGCCCAGCCGGCAGTCGGGCGCGTAATGAAAACCGTCGGCAATCGCCAGCTTGGCGTCCAGCGCAAACAGCAGCGGCAGACGGCTGGGCTGGCGGGGCTGGATGGCCTCGTCACGGCAGGCCCAGTACCAGGCGCGGCGCAGGCCGTCGTTCACTGTGCCCTGGTGGCCCAGCACCTCGGCCGGCGTGTGGTGGACAAAGCGGCCCAGCGCCAGCTGGCACCAGTCGCGGTAGGCCCGGGTGTGCAGAATGAACTCGTGCCACATCGCGTCCACCACCCGCGAGGGCATGGCGACAAACTGGCGCCGGCTGCGCAGACAGGCCAGAAAGAACTGGCGCAGGCCGCGTTCCACCAGCTCGCAGTCTTTGGCGCTCAGCGCTGGGTAGGCTTCACGCAGTTTGCGCTTAAGGAACTGCGGCAGCGGCGCCTCACGAACGATTTTTTCGCGCTGCCAGCGCACCCAGGCCAGCAACAGGCCGGCCGCCACGCCCGAGGCGATGAAGTAGCCCAGCCAGTCGCGGTCGCGCCACCAGCCGTTGGCGCTGCCCAGCCACCACAACAGCCAGCCCCCACCCAGCAGCAGCAGGGCCGCGCCATGGTGGCGCAGCAGCGCGTGCTTCCAGCCGGGCAGGTGGGGCATGGGGCCTCAGAGCACCACGGGCTCGGGCTCCAGCCGGATGCCGAAGCGCTCGTAGACGCTGGTCTGGATGGCCTTGGCCAGCGTCATCACCTCGCCGCCGGTGGCGCCGCCGCGGTTCACCAGCACCAGGGCCTGGCGCTCGTACACCCCGGCCTGGCCGACCGACTTGCCGCGCCAGCCACAGGCGTCGATCAGCCAGCCGGCGGCCAGCTTGATGTTGCCGTCCAGCATGGGGTAATGCACCACCTTGGGTTCGCGGGCGATGATGTCGGCGCACTGGTCGGGCGTGACGGTGGGGTTCTTGAAAAAACTGCCGGCGTTGCCCACCACCCGCGGGTCGGGCAGCTTGGCGCTGCGAATGGCGCAGACCCAGTCAAAGATTTGCTGCGCGCTGGGCTGGGTGATGCCGGTCTCGGCGATTTTTTTCTCCAGGTCGGCGTAGCCCAGCACCGGCTTCCAGGGTTTGGGCAGGCGCAGCCGCACCCGGGTGATCAGCGCCTTGCCGGCCAGGCCGAAATCACCGGGCCGGGCGCTGACCCGCTTGAACACCGAGTCGCGGTAGCCAAAAGCACATTGGGCGGCGGTCAAAGTGAACGACTGGCCGGTGGACAGGTCCACCGCGTCCAGCGACTCGAAGCGGTCTTGCAATTCCACGCCATAGGCGCCGATGTTCTGCACCGGCGAGGCGCCCACGGTGCCGGGGATCATGGCCAGGTTTTCCAGCCCGGGGCAGCCCTGGGCCAGCGTCCAGGCCACCAGCTCGTGCCAGTTCTCGCCGGCCCCGGCCTCGACCACCCAGGCCCGGGGGCCGTCGTCGACGATGCGTTTGCCCATGACCTCGACCTTGAGCACCAGCGGTTTGACGTCGCCGGTGAGCACCAGGTTGCTGCCACCACCCAGCACGAACTTATGGCGGCTGGCCAGTTCAGGATCGACCGCCACCGCCCGCGCGTCGTCCTCGTCGTGGATGCGCACCAGCGCATGGGCTTTGGCAACAATGCCAAAGGTGTTGTGGGGCTGCAGCGGGACCTGGGTTTCAACGAACATGGGAGAATTGTCAGCGATTCAGGGCCAGGCGCCCACCGCTCCGGCGGGTCCCGGCCATTTGCCATTCCCACACCCATTGTTGACACACCATGCCTTCTTTTGACACTGTTTGCGAAGCCAACCTGGTGGAAGTGAAAAACGCGGTGGAAAACACCGCCAAGGAAATCGCCACCCGCTTCGATTTCAAGGGCACCTCGGCCGCCATCGAGCTGAAGGACAAGGACATCACGCTGTTCGGCGACGCCGATTTCCAGCTCCAGCAGGTGGAAGACGTGCTGCGCGCCAAGCTCGCCAAGCGCGAGGTGGACGTGCGCTTCCTGGACATCGGCGATGTGCAGAAAATGGGCGGCGACAAGGTCAAGCAGGTCATCAAGGTGCGCAACGGCATCGAGACCGAGCAGGCCAAGAAGATCACCAAGGCCGTCAAGGAAAGCAAGCTCAAGGTGCAGGCCACCATCCAGGGCGATGCGGTGCGCGTGACCGGTGCCAAGCGCGACGACCTGCAGGCTGCCATGGCCTTGCTGCGCAAGGAAATCGCCGATCTGCCGATTTCCTTCAACAACTTCCGCGACTGACACCCATGCGCGCCACCCGCCCCACCCTGGCCCTGGCGGCGCTGCTGGTGGCCGGCGTGGCGGCGGCGCAGTCGGTGGTGTTGTCGGGCATGCTGGGCAAGCAGGCCTTGCTGGTGGTGGACGGCGGGCCGCCGCGCAGCGTGGCCCCCGGCCAGACGGTGGCCGGTGTCACCGTCATCTCCACCCAGGGTGACCAGGCGGTGGTGGAGTTCCAGGGCCAGCGCCACACGCTGCGGCTGGGCGACACGCCGGCCCGCCAGGGCGTCGGCGTCCCCATCAGCAATGGCCGGCGCATTGTGCTGCCAGCCGGCTCGGGTGGGCATTTCACCACCCCCGGCCGCATCAACGGCCAGGCCACGCAGTTTCTGGTGGACACCGGTGCCACTGTGGTCAGCCTGGGCCAGAGCGACGCTGACCGGCTGGGCCTGGACACCAAGACCGCCACCCCGGTGCGCATCGGCACGGCCAACGGCACGGTGGCGGGCTGGCGCCTTCGGCTCGACTCGGTGCGGATTGGCGAGGTGGAGGTGTACGGGGTGGACGCGGTGGTGCTGGCCCAGCCCATGCCTTATGTGCTGTTGGGCAACAGCTATTTGAACCGCTTCCAGATGCAGCGCAGCAACGACCAGATGGTGCTGGACCGCCGCGACTGAGGTCTGTGCAGCCCCTCAGCCGGGCTTTTTCTTGCTGCCCAGCTTGCTTTCCTGGCCGCGCAGCAGGCGGCCGATGTTCTCGGCGTGGCGCCAGACCAGCAGCATGGCCATCAGCGCCATCACCACCACCAGCGAGCGGTCGGCGTACCAGACCACCCGGTCGCCAAACAAATAGTAGGCCGGCGCAAACACCGCCGCGGCCAGCGAGGCCAGTGACGAGTAACGAAAAAACAGCGCCACGATGACCCAGGTGGCCAGCGTGGCCAGGCCCAGCGCCCAGTGCACACCGAACAGCACACCGGCCGCAGTGGCCACGCCCTTGCCGCCCTCGAACCTGAAGAACACCGGGTACAAATGGCCCAGGAAGGCCGCCAGGCCCACCAGCGCCATCGTGCCCTCTTCCAGGCCCCAGGGTGCGCCCCATTGCGCCACCAGCGCCACCGGCAGCCAGCCTTTCAAACCGTCCAGGAGCAGCGTGACCACCGCGGCGGCCTTGCTGCCCGAGCGCAGCACGTTCGTGGCACCGGGGTTTTTGCTGCCATAGGTGCGTGGGTCGTTCAGGCCCATGGCGCGGCTGACGATGACGGCAAACGACAGCGAGCCCAACAGGTAGGCAGCCAGCGTGGCAATGGCGGGGTAAAGGGCTTGCATGAGGCCTATTCTGCCAGCGCGCACTGCACCGGTTTGGCGCCCAGCAGGTCCACACAGACCTGGGGGGCGATGCCCACCAGGTAGCCGCGCCGGCCGCCGTTGATGGCGATGCGGGGCAGGTCCAGGATGGTCTGCTCGATGTAGACCGGCATGGCCTTGCGGGTGCCGAAGGGTGAGGTGCCGCCCACCAGATAGCCGCTGTGGCGGTTCGCCACCTCGGGCTTGCAGGGCTCGACCGACTTGGCGCCGATCTGCCGCGCCAGGTTCTTGGTGGACACGGTGCGGTTGCCGTGCATCAGCACCAGCAGCGGCCTGGCGTCCTGGTCTTGCATCACCAGGGTCTTGACCACACTGAACGGGTCCAGGCCCAGCACCTTGGCGCTGTGCTGGGCGCCGCCATGTTCCAGGTACTCGTAGGGGTGCTCGGTGAAGGCCACCTTGGCCGCTTTCAGCAGCTGGGTGGCGGGGGTTTCGCTGACGTGGTCTTTCTTGGCCATGGATGGATGGTTTACAGGGCCGGGTCGCGCAGTTCCCAGCGGATGGCGTCGACCTCGGCCAGCAGTTCGGGCGACAGCGGGGTGCCCAGGATGTCGCAATCCTCGTCAAGCTGGGCCAGCGAGGTCACGCCGATGATGGTGCTGGCCACCTGCCACTTGGTGTAGCAAAACGCCAGCGCCAGCTGAACGGGTGTCAGGCCATGGTCGCGGGCCAACTGGTTGTAGCGGCGGGCCGCCACCAGGGCTTCGGGCCGGCCCCAACGCTGCTTGCGCATGGACTCGAACTGCGTCAGCCGTCCTTCGGCCGGCGCGCCATCACCGGTCAGGCCGGAGGCATCGTACTTGCCGGTCAGCAGGCCAAAGCCCAGCGGCGAATAGGCGAGCAGCGACACCTGCAGGTGGTGCATCACCTCGTCCAGCCCGTTCTCCACCGTGCGGTTCACCAGGCAGTAGGGGTTTTGCACCGTGGCGATGCGGGGCAGGCCATGCTGCTCGGCCAGCCGCACGAACTCGGCCACGCCATAGGGCGTTTCGTTCGACAGGCCAATGGCCCGCACCTTGCCCGCCCGCACCAGGCCGGCCAGCGCGTCCAGCTGCGCGTGGATGGAGGTGACCGCCTTGTCCTTGGCCGGGTCGTAATAGGCCATGCCGAACATGGGTGCGTTGCGCACCGGCCAGTGGATCTGGTAAAGGTCGATCACGTCGGTCTGCAGCCGGGCCAGGCTGGCGTCGCAGGCGGCGCGGATGTCGTCCGGCGTCAGGTTGGGGCTGCCGCCGCGCACCCAGGGCATGTTGCGCGACGGTCCCGCCACCTTGGTGGCCAGCACCACCTTCTGGCGCGCGCCGGGCCGGCGGGCGAACCAGTGGCCCAGGATGGTTTCGGTGGCGCCAAAGGTCTCGGCCCGTGGCGGTACCGAATACATCTCGGCCGTGTCGAGAAAGTTGATGCCGCGTTCCAGCGCGCGGTCCAGGATGGCGTGGGCCGCGTCCTGGCCCACCTGGGCGCCAAAGGTCATGGTGCCCAGGCAGATCGGGGTGACATGCAGGTCGCTGTGGCCGAGTCGGACGGTGTTCATGGGGTGATCGGAAGACAAGTTACGTTCCAGTTTACGGTTTGCCGCCGGCCGGCGACCGGGGATGGTCTTGCCGGCGGTCCCATGGGCGACGCGGCCAGATGGCGCGCTGCGTATGATTTCATCGATGTACCGCCCCCGCCGCCCCTTCAGCAGCCGCTTTGTTGCCGTGCGCGGCCTGCGCTACCACCTGCGTTGCTGGGGCGAGCCGCAGGCCGGCCAGCCGCCGCTGGTGTTGCTGCATGGCTGGATGGACGTGGGCGCCTCCTACCAGTTCATGGTGGACGCGCTGGCACAAGACCGTCACATCGTGGCCCCCGACTGGCGCGGCTTTGGCCTGACCGACTCGGGCGGCGCCGACCATTACTTTTTCCCCGACTACCTGGCCGACCTGGATTTCCTGCTCGACGCCCTGGCCGGAGAGCAGCCGGTGGACCTGGTGGGCCACAGCATGGGCGGCAACATCGCCATGGTGTACGCCGGCGTGCGGCCGGTCCGCATTCGCCGCTTGGTGAACCTGGAGGGTTTTGGCATGCCGGCCACCGATGCCGCCCAGGCGCCGGGCCGCCACGCCAAGTGGATGGACGAATTGAAAAGCCTGCACCGCGGCGAGCTGGCGCTGCAGGGCTACGACAGCCTGGACGGTGTGGCCGGCCGGCTGATGAAAACCAACCCCCGGCTGGCCCGCGACGCCGCCGGTCAGGCCAAGGCCCGCTGGCTGGCCGCGCACTGGGCCAAAGCGGTGGACCGGCCCGACGGCAGCGCCCGTTGGGAGGTGCTGGGCGAGCCGGCGCACAAAATCAGCAGCGCGCAGCTGTTCCGGCTGGAGGAGGTGCTGGCCACCTACGCCCGTATCACCGCGCCGGTGCTGGCGGTGGAGGCCAGCGACAACAGCCTGGCCCGCTGGTGGGGCGAGCGCTACACGCTAGCCGAGTACCACCAGCGCCTGACAGCGGTGCCGAACCTGCGCACCGCGCAGCTTGTCGACGCCGGCCACATGCTGCACCACGACCAGCCGCAGGCCCTGGCCAGGCTGGTAGAAGACTTTCTGGCCTGAACCGCCCCGCCGCGTGAGAAAATGAGGGGTTACAGACCGCTCACCTCGCAAGGATTTCTCATGGACGCAGAACGCATCAACGCCATCGGCTCACAACTCGCTGACCTGGCCGCCCGGACCCGCGAGCTCCGGGGGTATCTTTGACTACGATCAAAAAGCCCGTCGCCTGCTGGAAGTGAATGCCGCGCTGGAAGACCCCAGCGTCTGGAACGACCCCAAACACGCCCAGGAACTGGGGCGTGAAAAAAAATCGCTGGACTCGGTCGTGACCCTGCTGGAAAAGCTGGGCAGCGAGTTGGCCGACAACGGCGAGCTGTTCGAGATGAGCCGCGACGAAGGCGACGAGGACGGCATGGCCGCCATCGAAGCCGACGCCGGCCTGCTGGCCAAGGACGTCGAGCAGCTCGAGTTCCGCCGCATGTTCAACAACCCGGCCGATCCGCTGAACGCCTTCCTGGACATCCAAGCCGGCGCCGGTGGCACCGAGGCCTGCGACTGGGCCAGCATGCTGCTGCGCCAGTACCTGAAGTACGCCGAGCGCAAGGGCTTCAAGGCCACGGTGGAAGAGGAGTCGCCCGGCGACACTGCCGGCATCAAGGGCGCCACCATCAAAATCGAAGGCGAGTACGCCTTTGGCCTGCTGCGCACCGAAACCGGTGTGCACCGCCTGGTGCGCAAAAGCCCGTTCGATTCGGCCGGTGGCCGCCACACCAGCTTTGCCAGCGTCTTTGTCTACCCGGAAATCGACGACTCGATCCAGATCGACATCAACCCGTCCGACGTGCGCACCGACACCTTCCGCGCCAGCGGCGCCGGCGGCCAGCACATCAACAAGACCGACTCGGCCGTGCGCCTGACCCACATCCCCACCGGCATCGTGGTGCAGTGCCAGGACGGCCGCAGCCAGCACAGCAACCGAGACGTGGCCTGGCAGCGCCTGCGCTCGCGGCTGTACGACTTCGAGATGCGCAAGCGCATGGAAGCCCAGCAAAAGCTGGAAGACACCAAGACCGACGTGGGCTGGGGCCACCAGATCCGCAGCTACGTGCTCGACCAGTCGCGTATCAAGGACCTGCGCACCAACGTGGAAATCTCCAACACCCAGAAGGTGCTGGACGGCGACCTCGACCCGTTCATCGAAGCCAGCCTGAAACAAGGGGTTTAAGCACCATGCTCCGAGAAGGACAAGCCACCGTGGTTCGCCGCGAGGACTACACCGCCCCCGCCTACTGGGTTGACAGAGTCGACCTGACCTTCGACCTCGACCCGGCCAAGACCCGGGTGCTGAACAAGATGCGGCTGCGTCGCAACCCGGACGTGGCCGCGCAGGCGCTGCGCCTGGACGGCGAAGAGCTCAACCTGGCGCGGGTGCTGGTCAATGGCCAGGGCACCTCGTTCAAGATGGACGGCGGCCAGCTGGTGCTGGAAAACCTGCCCGAAGGCCCGGACGCCTTCGACCTGGAGATCTTCACAACCTGCGCGCCGGCCAAGAACACCCAGCTGATGGGCTTGTACGTCAGCGGCGGCTCCTTCTTCACCCAGTGCGAAGCCGAGGGCTTTCGCCGCATCACCTACTTCCTCGACCGGCCCGACGTGATGGCGATGTACAGCGTCACGCTGCGCGCCGACAAGGCCAAGTACCCGGTGCTGCTGTCCAATGGCAACCTGGTCGAGCAAGGCGATCTGGACGACGGCCGGCATTTCGCCCGATGGGTTGATCCGCACAAAAAGCCCTGCTATTTGTTCGCGCTGGTGGCCGGCCAGTTGGTGGCGCGCGAGCAGCGCATCACCTCGCGCGCCGGCAAAGACCATCTGCTGCAGGTTTATGTGCGGCCTGGCGACCTCGACAAGACCGAGCACGCGATGCACTCGCTGATGGCCAGCGTGGCCTGGGACGAGGCCCGCTTCGGCCTCAGTCTGGACCTGGAGCGCTTCATGATCGTAGCCACCAGCGACTTCAACATGGGCGCGATGGAGAACAAGGGCCTCAACATCTTCAACACCAAGTACGTGCTGGCCAACCCGGCCACCGCCACCGATGTGGACTACGGCAACATCGAGAGCGTGGTCGGCCACGAGTACTTCCACAACTGGACCGGCAACCGCATCACCTGCCGCGACTGGTTCCAGCTGAGCCTGAAAGAAGGCCTGACGGTGTTCCGCGACCAGGAATTCAGCCAGGACCTCTCAGGCAGCCCCAGCGCCCGCGCGGTGAAGCGCATCGAGGACGTGCGCCTGCTGCGCACCACCCAGTTCGCCGAGGACGCCGGCCCCATGGCCCACCCGGTGCGGCCCGACAGCTACGTCGAGATCAACAACTTCTACACCGTCACCATCTACGAAAAGGGCGCCGAGGTGGTGCGCATGATGCAGACCCTGGTTGGCAAAGACGGTTTTGCCGCGGGCATGGCGCTGTACTTCGCCCGCCACGACGGCCAGGCCGTGACCTGCGACGACTTCGCCCAGGCGATTGCCGACGCCAACCCGGCGTCCGACCTGGCCCGGCTGCTCCCGCAGTTCAAGCGCTGGTACAGCCAGGCCGGCACGCCCCAGTTGCAGGCCAGCGGGCAGTTTGACGCCGAAGCGCGCCGCTACACGCTGGCGCTGTCGCAGCACTGCGCACCCACGCCGGGCCAGCCCGACAAGGCGCCCTTTGTCATCCCGGTCACGCTGGGCTTGGTGGGGGCCGACGGCCGCGACCTGCCCTTGCAGCTGCAAGGCGAGGCCAGCGCCGGTGCCGGCACCAGGACCTTTGTGCTCACTGAGCCGCAGGCCACGCTGGTCTTTGTCAATGTGGACAGCGCACCCGTGCCCTCGCTGCTGCGCGACCAGTCAGCCCCAGTCACGCTGGTCTGCGACTACAGCGACGCCGAGCTGCTGACGCTGCTGGCCCACGACAGCAACGCCTTCAACCGCTGGGAGGCCAGCCAACGCCTGTCGCTGCGCCGCGCGCTGGCCGCCATCCAGGCCGACGGTGCGCTCACCGCTCCGGTGCTGGACACGGCTTACCTGGACGCGATGCGCCAGCTGCTGCGTCACCCCACACTGGACGCGGCCTTCAAGGAGTTGGCGCTCACGCTGCCCTCGGAAAACTACCTGGCCGAACAGCTGGACGTGGTGGACCCGCAGCGCATCCACGCGGTGCGCGAGGCCATGCGCCAGGAAATGGCCACCGCCCTGTTGGCCGAATGGGAATGGGCCTACCAGGCCCACCAGGTGGCCGGCGGCTACTCGCCCGACGCGGTGTCGGCCGGCCGCCGTGCGCTGGCCAACCTGGCGCTGGTCCACCTGTGCCTGGCCGCCCGCGAGAGCGGCGACCCGGTCTGGCCCGGCAAAACCTTCCAGCGCTTCAAGGACGCCGGCCACATGACCGACCGCTTCGGCGCACTCAACGCGCTGGTCAGCAGCGGCCACGCGCTGGCCACCGACGCGCTGGTGCGCTTCCATGCGCTGTTCCAGGGCGAAGAGCTGGTCATCGACAAATGGTTTGCACTGCAGGCCGGCGCGCCCGACCGCGGCGGCGACGTGCTGCCCCGGGTGCGGGCGCTGATGCAACACCCCGAGTTCAGCCTGCGCAACCCCAACCGCGCCCGCAGCCTGGTGGCCACCGTGTGCCAGGCCAACCCCGGCGCCTTCCACCGCGGCGACGCGGCCGGCTATGTGTACTGGAGCGAGCGCGTCATCGAGCTGGACGGCATCAACGCCCAGGTGGCGGCCCGCCTGGCCCGCGCGCTGGACCGCTGGAAAAAGCTGGCCGAACCCTACCGCAGCGCCGCCCGCGAAGCCATCGCGCGCGTGGCCGCCCGCCCCGACCTGAGCAACGACGTGCGCGAGGTCGTCACCCGCGCCCTTGCGGATTGAAAGAAACCATGACCCAGAAAATTTCCCTCTCTCGCTACCTCGTCGAACAGCAACGCATCGACGGCCGCATCCCGCCGCAGCTGCGCCTGCTGCTGGAGGTGGTGGCCCGGGCCTGCAAGAGCATCAGCCACGCCGTCAACAAGGGCGCGCTGGGCGGCGTGCTGGGCACAGCCAGCACCGAGAACGTGCAGGGCGAGGTGCAGAAAAAGCTCGACATCATCGCCAACGAGGTGCTGATCGAGGCCAACGAATGGGGCGGCCACCTGGCGGCCATGGCCTCCGAGGAAATGGACGGCATCTATGTGGTTCCCAACCGCTACCCGCAAGGTGAATACCTGCTGCTGTTTGACCCCCTCGACGGCTCCAGCAACATCGACGTGAATGTCAGCATCGGCACCATCTTCAGCGTGCTGAAAAAGCCCGATGGCGAAGGTGTCAGCGAAGGCGACTTTCTGCAGGCCGGCAACAAGCAGGTGGCGGCCGGCTACTGCGTTTATGGCCCGCAGACCACGCTGGTGCTGACCGTGGGCGACGGCGTGGCCATGTTCACGCTGGACCGCGAGCAGGGCTCCTTTGTGTTGAGCGAGGAGAACATCCAGATTCCGGCCGACACCAAGGAATTTGCCATCAACATGAGCAACATGCGCCACTGGGACGCCCCGGTGAAACGCTACATCGACGAATGCCTGGCCGGCAAGGAAGGCCCGCGCGGCAAGGACTTCAACATGCGCTGGATCGCCTCCATGGTGGCCGACGTGCACCGCATCCTGACCCGGGGCGGCGTCTTCATGTACCCCTGGGACAAGCGCGAACCCGAGAAGCCGGGCAAGCTGCGCCTGATGTACGAGGCCAACCCCATGGGCTGGCTGGTCGAGCAGGCCGGCGGCGCTGCCACCAACGGCCGCCAGCGCATCCTGGACATTGCGCCGGGCAAACTGCACGAGCGTGTCAGCGTGGTGCTGGGCTCCAAGAACGAGGTGGACCGCGTCACCGCCTACCACCTGGCAGCCGACGCCGCCAAGTGAGCCGCCAAACTGCTGCTAAAATCTGAGGCTTCGCCGGTGTAGCTCAGTCGGTAGAGCAGCTCATTCGTAATGAGAAGGTCGGGTGTTCGATTCATCTCTCCGGCACCATCTGAAAGCCCCGGAACCCGCATAAACAGTGGGTTCCGGGCGATTCCAAGGCTCCCAGTCGTGGTAGAAACCGTGGTAGTTTCTACATGCACCATGCATTTGGCCCTCTTCTCTCCGTGAAACTGCGCTTCTCGTACGTAGCCCCCAGCGGCATCATCTACTCCCAGATTCCTGTCCCCTCGGACCTACAGGCCCGTTACGGCAAGAAGACCCTCCGGAAGCACCTCAAGACCAAGGACCCCATCGCGGCGGCCCCTCAGATTGAGGCACTCCTGCGCAAATACGCTGCCGAGTTCGCGGGGCTTCGGGCCGCTCCTGAGTCATCCCCCAAAGCCCTGCGTGTCCACGCCGATGCCCTGCTAGCCGAATACGGCCTTTCCCCAGGTCAGGTGGACACGCCTTCTGCGGACCTGTTCTTTGACCGCTTGGAGGAGAAGAGGCAGCTTATCGCCGCCGGGGATGAAGAGCTGTACGAGAGCCTGCCCCACGCTGAGTTCATGTCCCCCGTGGAACTGGCAGCGTTCCAGAAGTTGCGCGGTGACACCCCTCCCGTCCTGCTGTCGGATGCCCTAGACCTTCATCTGTCGATCCACCCGAAGCGCGGGGACAAGAAGTTCGAGGACTACCAGCGGCGGGCCTTTGATGGCTTGCTGGCGGTCATCGGGGACAAGCCCATGGCCGAGGTCAGGCGCACCGATGCACGCACCTACATGGAGGCCGCGCTGCTCAAGGCAAGCACCGGCACGGTACGGCGTCGCATTGGCGTGATGTCCGCTGTGTTCGCCACGTACAAGCAGGAGAACGACCTCCCCACTCCGAACCCCTTTGCCTCGCTCCAGATACCGCGTGAGGGCCACGATGCCAAGCGGCGAATGCCCTTCTCTCCGTCCGAGTGGGTCGCACTGGAGGCCGCATGCCGAGCCAAGGATGACCCCATGCGCTGGGTCCTGTTGCTGCTTGCAGGGACAGGTGCGCGACTTGCCGAGGTGGTGGGTCTGCCACTGGAAGACCTAGTGCTGGATGTCTCCATCCCGCATGTGGTCCTACAAGTGCACCCGTGGCGCGACATCAAGGGAGCTAACGGCCTTCGTGGGGTCAAGGACCGCGTGGTCCCGCTGCTGGGGCCCGCGCTGTGGGCCGCTAGGCGCGTCAAGGAGACCGCTACGGAGGGGCAGCGCTTTGCCTTCCCGCAGTACACGAGCGAGAGTGCCTGCAAGGCCATGCACGCCTCTAACGCCCTTAACAACTGGATGAGAAGGCAAGCGCTGCCACATAGCTGCCACGAGCTGCGGCACACCATGAAGGACTTGCTGCGGGCCGTGCAGTGTCCGAAGGAGATAAGTGATGCCATCACAGGTCACGGGAAGAAGGACGCGGGGGACGGCTACGGAGAAGGTTACGGTGCTGGTTCACTCTTGTTCGTGACCTCCGAGTGGCTGGACAAGGCACTGACCTCAGTTGCCGCCCGCGCCCAAGCTGCAGACTAGAAAAAACAGATGCCCAGAGACGAACACGGAGAGTCCCGTGGTCGCCTCGGCATCTGCAGGGGGATGTCTGAGGTTAGCGCCTCGCTCAATCAGCCCAAGCCAGTAACCATGCGGGTTCCGCTGGTCTCATAGCTGCTTGCTGTTCTATGTAGCCGTTCAAATTGAACAGCACCTCTGGAAGCCCTTGGGATGCCCCATAGCGCCCAGAGGTTCCTTCAAGTTCAGAATGGCTCCGGCTCGGGTTGCTCAACACCAGCAGCCTGCACTGCGGCCACGAGGTTCTCCAGCCCCTGCAAGACCACCCAGCGGCTCTGCGGTAGCGCCATCGCCTTCACATGCTGCGCGAGGGACGACAGCGCCTTGCCCACTTCCTCGCTGTGCTCTTGCTCCAAGGAAGGGAGTTCCGGGGGCTGGAGGTCCGCCATATGGTTCCCGCCCTCCGCGCCTCCAAGGGCCCTGGCTAGTGTCGGAAAGTCTCTCATGGTCCAGTTCCTGAGGGTGGTGTGTGCGATGCCCAAGCCAATCGCCTCCGCCATCTCGCGGTAGCTCATGTACTGGCCTCTGGCCTTGTGGTGCTGCTTGGCCTTGATGAAGGCTTGGAAGACGCTACGGTAGTCCCGTGTCTTGAGCGGCACCCCATGGCTCATGTTGGCCTTGGCGGCCTCCCAGCGGGCCTGCTGTGGGCTCATCGGGGCCACAAGGGCCAACACAGCGCCCCGGCACAGAATGTCGGTCTGTACGGCCCCCGCCTCTACCCTGTGCCACCCGTCAATCAGGTACAGGACGTTATCAATGCGGGCCACCTTGATAGGAGGAGGTACTGAGCCACCCTCGGTCCGGACACGGTATCGCTTCACCGCATCCGGGTCCAGCTTGCGCCGCACTTGGTAGGGGCCATGGCGGGTCACGTCATCCAGTTGGACCCATTCCTCCTGCCAGTCAGGTTCGGGGGCTACGGAAGAGGGCTGGTTGTTTGCTTGCTTGTTCACGTAATGCACTTTCTTCATTCAGTTGATGGTCCCGCACGATGGCGGACACGGTTTTGGTAATGGTCAGGTGTTCCCCATAGCGGGCCATGTGGATGCGCTGGTAGTTCTTGATGTAGTCGAACACAGGCACAGGAAGGGCCAGTTGTCGGTACACGGCGGGGAGCTGGGTCATGGGTTCATAGGTTTGAGACGGATCGGTTGCGGGCACCGACCGAACAGGCCGATGTACTTCTTCGAGGGTGGGGGTTTAGAAGCCTGTTTTGCCCCACAGGCATCCGACTCAGGCTGGGTACGGGCTGTTGCCGTGATTTGCTAACAGCGCGTAGCTGGACCGATACCAACGGGGGCGGGCAAAGGTGGCGGTTGCGGCAAAGGTGAGCGTTGAGCCCAAACCAAAGCAAACCCGCTTTGTGAACTCGCTGGTCCCAGAGGGGGTTTTGGTTAAGGCAAAGGTCGGGACTTAGAGCCGTACAAGGCTCGCCAAGCGCGGGCTACAACGTGGCAGCCGCGTCCCTAACACGCATGACGGTCTGACGGCTGGTATCCAGGTCACGGGCAATGACTGCTACGGCCTCCCCGGCTTCCAGTCGCTGCCGCACTGCCTGCAGTTGCGCCTTGCTCAGGCTCTTGGGCCTGCCCAGCGCCTTGCCCTCGGCCTTGGCCCGTGCCAGCCCCGCCTGCGTGCGCTCGATGAGCAGGTCCCGCTCGAACTCGGCCATGGCGTTGATGACCCCCATGGTCATCTTCCCTGCGGGGCTGGTGAGGTCCATACCACCCAGCGCGAGGCAGTGAACCCGGACCCCCATGCCCGCCAGCCACTCCACCGAGGACCGGACATCCATGGCATTGCGTCCCAGCCTGTCCAGCTTGGTCACGACGAGGACATCCCCGGCTTCCAGCTTGTTCACCAGTCGCCCCCACCCTTCCCGCTCTGAGGCCGCTACAGACCCCGACACGGTCTCTTTGATGATGCGCTGGGGGGTCAGCTGGTAGCCCGCTGCGGCTATCTCTTGGACTTGGTTATCGGGGGTCTGGTCGCTAGTGGACACGCGGCAGTAGGCGAAGAGGCGGGACATCGGTAGCACCCAGGGTGTTCGTTAAGGATGTCCGAATCATCCTGCATGTCCGAAAGACTGTCAAGCTAGTTTTCCGACACCCTTCCCGAGGGGGTCCGAAACCGGACGGTTGTGGACGGACAGCGTATCAACGCTGCTGGGGTGGGCCTGCCCTCTTAGCCTCATCAATACTCGGCCCGCGCGGCAATGAGCACACGAGTTGCCCTCAACCTCTTCAGTTCTGGTAGGGCGCTGCTACAGCTTTGGTGGCATGCAAGGCAATCACGGGGGGCAGGGGGGGAATGAGGGATGGCCCCTCAACGCAACCCGTTTCACATTTTTTGTGAAAATAATTGGGGGTTGAGCGTTACCCCAAAACACAACGAAAAAAGGAAGACCTTTGTTTGGACTATTCGCGAAACCCGACCTGAACCTACCCGAGCGAGCGGCACTCATGCTGACACTGGTTCAAGCAAGCCTGATGGCCTACGTGAAGCATGGCCGGTGGCTCAACGAGGACCACCGGGCGACAGTGGTCGGAAACTGGCTGGAACGAAACGGAAGGAAGGCCGGCGTCCCGTTTCGAGGCAAGATTTCCGCTGCTGCTGATGAGATGGCCAGATATCTAGTAGCAACTCTTGACCCAGAGGACATCCGCGACATGTTTGCTTTGCTAGACCGAGGGCAACACATCAAACCTGGGCAGGACCCAGAAGTCGAGCGAGAGATACACAACCTGATGCGCGAATGCGAGCGTGCGCTGATTGCAAAGGGGCTCGCATCATGAGGAGTACGTGGTAGATTCCGTGGTAGTTGCAATCTGTACCGCGCTGACAGGGCCTTTGAAATCAACCACTTAGGTGCGGCCATAGGATGCCTTCAGTCATCTCTCCGGCACCAAATGAAAACCTCCAGTTCCCCAAGGGCTGGAGGTTTTTTCATGCCCACGGCGAATCTGCCCTTACGGCAATGCATGGGCACGCCGCCAAGCCATCGGCGACACCCCCGACCAGACCTTGAAGCTGCGCGAAAACACGCTTTGCTCGGCAAAACCCAGCATCAGCGAGATTTCGGGCAGCGCCAGTTGCGGGTCGCGCAAGTACTGTTTGGCCAGCTCGTGGCGCAGGCCGCTCAGCACCTGTTTGTAGCGCAGACCCCGCTCTTGCAAGGCCCGGTACAAGGAGCGCTCCGACAGGCCCATGCGGGAAGCCACCAGGTTGGCGTCGGCCCGGCCGTCCTGCAGCGCGGCGAGCATCTGGCGCTGCAATTCGCTCAGCAACGGGTCGGCGCTGGGCAGCGCCTGCAGCAGCGACTCGGCCTGCTGCTCCAGCAAGCCGATCAGGTGGGGGTCCTGGCTGCGGATGGGCAAGGCCATGGCCTGCAAGGGCAGGTGCATGGCCCCATCGGCGCAGTCGAAATGCACAGGGCAGCCATAAAACCGGCTGTAGGGCGTGGTGTCGGCCGGCCGGGGCTGGGCCATGTCCACGCGTGTCGGGCCAAGGTCGTCGCGGCCGGTCAGCTGGCGCATGAACCCACAGAGGCCGGCAGTGACCACATCGTCCGACAGCAGGGTCGATTTCTGCTTTGTCTTTCCCCAGCCGATGACCACCGTGTCGGCGTTGTGGCTGACCAGCATGGGAACCAGGTTGTGCAGCAGCGGCTGGAAGCGGCCGACCCGCAGCAGCGCCTGGCCCAGCGTGTCGCTGTACACCGCCAGGTAGCCCAGCACACCCACATGGTGGGGCCGGGCGCAGCCGCCGATCTGCAGGCCCAGCGCCGCCTCGCCGGGACAAGCCTGCTGGATTTCCTCCAGCAAGGCCCACCAGGTGGTGATGGGCATGCGCGGCCCCTGGGCCAAGCGGGCCAGCCGCTCACGCAGCGCAGGCAGGTCCAGGCCGCGCTGGTCCAGAAAGCTCAGCAGCAGGCTGGCCAGCGAGGCGGCCACGTCAATCCTGGGGTCCACGGCTTGGGTGTGCATTGGCAGACTATGTCAAAAATCGTCGGACCGGGTCAAGACCGCGGCCGGGGCTGTGGCCACAATGCAGCGCATGAACACCGCCCCCTCCCCCCTCACCCGCGGCTTTTTGCTGCTCTGTGGCCTCGCTTTCCTGCTGATCGGCGCCCACACCTTTGCCGACCCGCTGGCGGCCATGGCGCCGGTCGAACTCAACGTGGGCAGCGTCAGCGCCTTGAACGAGTTGCGCGCCAACTACGGCGGCCTGCAAATCGGCATCGGGCTGTTTCTGCTGGCCGGGTTGTGGCGGGCGGCCCTGACCGGACCGGCCCTGCTGGCCCAGGCGCTGCTGGTCGGTGGTCTGGCCGTGGGCCGGCTGGTCAGCCTGGCGCTGGACGGCCGGCCGAACGACGTGGTGCTGGGCCTGCTGGTGCTGGAAAGCCTGGTGGCGCTGGTGTCGTTGGCCTTGCTGCGACAGCATGTGCACACCCTGTGAGGAGGCGCCACCATGACTGAATTGCTTCAACCGCTGATGCCACTGCTGCACAGCCTGTTTGGCCAGGATGTGGACTGGAAACAGGTGTTTTTGATCGGCATGACGCCGCTGTTCCTGCTGGCCTTCATGGTCGAGTTCGTGGTGCAGCGCCAGCGTGGGCAAGGCCGCCAGTTCCATGCCAAGGAAATTCTGGCCAACCTGTCGCTGGGGGCCGGCTACCAGGTCTTCGAGGGCCTGATGTGGCTGCTGGTGACCGGCGGCATCTTTGCCTGGGTGTATGCGCACCGGCTGTTCGACATCCCGGTCAACGGCTGGAGCATTCTGCCCATCTTCATCGCCACCGAGTTCTGCTACTACTGGTTTCACCGCGCCTCGCACCGGGTGCGCTGGTTCTGGACCGCCCATGTGCCCCACCACAGCGGCGAAACCATGAACTTCACCACCGCCATGCGCCAGAGCCTGCTGAACGCGTTTGTGGGCACCTTTGTGTTCTACCTGCCGCTGGTCTGGCTGGGCGTGCCACCGGCGGTGGTGATGTTCTGCCTGGCGGTCGACCTGGCCTACCAGTACTTTGTGCACACCGAGGCCATCGGCCGCTTTCCGGCATGGTACGAATACATCTTCGACACCCCGTCCAACCACCGCGTCCACCATGGCCGGAATCCGGAATACATCGACAAGAACTACGGTGGCGTGCTGATCCTGTTCGACCGCTGGCTCGGTACCTACGCCGAGGAAAAGGCCAAGGTCGACTACGGCATCACCCAGCAGATCCGCTCGTACAACTTCCTGGTGCTCAATGGGCACGAAATGGTGGACATGTTGCGCGACGCCTGGGCACCGGGCCCGCTGGCTCAACGCCTCAAACACCTGGTCAAGCCACCGGACTGGCAGCGGCACGGCCACCGCCCCATCCGCACCTGGCCCACCGAAGACCATACCGGGGTTGGCGGGCCGGCCAGCCCAAAAAATGCCCTGACACCGCCGGGGCAAGCATGACTTGACGCCCTGCCGAGGAGATTCCGGCATCCAGACGCCTGCCTGGCGCCAAATCCACACGAAAAGCAGGGCATCGGCGGCCAATGGGTGGCTTCTGCCGGCATAGCGCCTTGCCGCTCGCATGCATTGGGGCTCGTCGGAGACTGTCACACAAGGGACGCTCTGTTACATGCTGGGTATCCGGGTCGTGTCAACGCCGGGAATACCCGGCACGTTGATGTGTCACAGGAGCAATGTGATGACCAACCAAAACCTCAACAGCTGGAAAACCGATGACCGCGACCGCCGCCGTTCGCCGCGGGCCCATGGCTTCCAGGGCTGACACTTTTCACCCGGTGTCTTGCGCCATGCAACACACCCGGCGTCACCCCCATGGGCGCCACCAACGGCTCTGAGCCGTCCGGCTCAAGCCTCGACCGCCGCCCTCCGGGCGAGCACCTTGTCGATGCGTTTGCCGTCCAGATCCACCACCTCGAAGTCCCAGCCGGCACAGGCCACACGGTCACCGGTGTCCGGCAAGCGGCCTGACACCGCCATCAGCAGGCCGGCCACGGTGTTGTAGCGGCCCCGCTCCTCGTCAGGCAATTCGTCGATCGCCAGCCGGCCTTTCAGCTCGGCCACCGGCATCAAACCGTCCAGCAACCAGCTGCCGTCCTCGCGCGGTGTGGCCCAGGCGTCGGCCTGGGTGCCCGGTTGCAACTCGCCGGTGATGGCCTCCAGCAGGTCGCGTGGGGTCATCAGGCCCTGCACCACACCGTACTCGTCCACCACAAACACCATGCGGCCGGAGCGGGCGCGGAACTGCTCCAGCAACTCCATGCCGCTCAGGGTTTCGGGCACAAAGGTGGCGGCCAGCGCATGCGGCTCCACCGGCCCCGGCTGATCGACCCCCAGCTGCAGCAGCCGGGCCACGCTGATCACCCCCACCACATCGTCCAGCCCGCCACGGCACACCGGGTACCAGGAATGGGCGCCCTGGTCACCGCCCTGCCCGGCCTTTTTCAGGCACTCGGCCACCGTGTGCGAGGCGTCCAGCCAAGCCAGGTCGGCCCGCGGCACCATCAGCGAGGTCAAAGGCCGGTCGTCCAGCAGAAACACGTTTTGCACCATCTGGTGCTCGTGGTGTTCGATCACCCCAGCGTCGCGCCCCTCGTCCAGGCTGGCAGAGATTTCCTCTTCGGTGACCGCCCGGCCAGCGTCGTTGTCCACCCGCAGCATCCTCAGCACCCCCTGGGTGCTGAGCGACAGCAGCCGCACAAAAGGCTTGGCCCCGGTGGCCACCCAGGTCATGGGCCGGGCCACCAGGCGCGCCACCGGCTCGGGGTAGAGCTGGCCGATGCGCTTGGGCACCAGCTCGCCGAACACAATGGTCACAAAGGTGATGCAGGTCACCACCAGGCCGGTGGCCACCAGCTCCGACGGGCGCTCCGTCAGCCCCAGTTGCTGCAGCCAGCTGGCCACCCCCTGGCTGAAGGCGGCCTCGCCGATGATGCCGTTGAGCACGCCGATGGAGGTGATGCCCACCTGCACCGACGACAAAAACTGCGTGGGGTTGTCCAGCAAGGTCAGCGCCGCCTGGGCGCCCTTGTCACCGGCCTCGGACATGGCCGCAAGGCGGGCTTTGCGGCTGGAGGCCAGCGCCAGTTCTGACATGGCAAACGCGCCGTTGAGCAGCGTCAACAACGCGATCAGCAAAAAATCCATGGCTCTGGGGTGAGAATCGGCACATGGCACTTTACTGTATTGGCGACCTGCAGGGCTGCGACGCACCGCTGGCCCGGCTGCTGGCCGAAATCGATTTCTCCCCCAGCCGCGACACCCTCTACTTTTTGGGCGACCTGGTCAACCGCGGGCCGGCCTCGGCCACGGTGCTGCGCCGGCTGATGGCTTATGGCGACGCCGCCCGCTGCCTGCTGGGCAACCATGACCTGCACCTGCTGGCGCTGGCCTTCGGCATCCGCCCGCTGCTCAAACACGACACCGTGGGCGACGTGCTCGACGCGCCCGACCGCGAGGCCATGATCGGCTGGCTGCGCCAGCAGCGCATGGCCATGCACGAACACGGTTGCCTGATGGTGCACGCCGGCGTGCTGCCGCAGTGGACCGCCGCACAAACCATGGCCCTGGCCAGCGAGGTCGAGGTGGTGCTGCGCAGCCCCGAGCTGGCCGATTTCCTGCGCCAGATGTATGGCGACGAGCCCCGCCAGTGGGACGATGCCTTGAGCGGCATGGCCCGGCTGCGGGTGGTGGTGAACGCGCTGACGCGGCTGCGTTTTTGCACCCCCGAGGGCGCGATGGAATTCACCGCCAAGGAATCGGTGGGCACGGCCCCGGCAGGCCATGTGCCCTGGTTTGACGCCGCCCACCGGCAGACGGCTGGCGTGACGGTGGCCTTTGGCCACTGGTCCACCCTCAAGCCCATGGACCGGACCGGCCTGCTGGCGCTGGACACCGGCTGCGTCTGGGGCGGCTGCCTCAGCGCCTGGCGGCTGGCCGAGAACGGCCGGCCCGGCGAGCTGGTCCAGGTGAAATGCGCCCAAGAACAAAAGCCCGGCTGAGGGCCGGGCTTTCTTTGTGCGAAGAGGGCTGCAAGCCCCCTGCCCTCAGCTGGCGCTGCTGAACAGCGCCGCGACCTTTTTCTTGGGCTTGATGTTGGCCGACACGCTGCTGCGTGGCCGCAGCTCGGCGCTGGCTTCCCAGGCTGGCGCGGCTTCTTTCTCCACCGGCGCTTCGTAGGGCTTGTCGAAGAAGGGGTCGCGCGAGACGGTGGCCGGGCGGCTGGGCTCGCGGCGCGGGGCACGCGGTGGCGGGTCCATCGCGTCGCGCGGGTCACCGGTTTCACCGGCTTCGCGCCAGGCCCGGCGGCCGTCGTTGATGCGGCCCTGCTCGCGGATGCGCGGCTGGTCTTCCTCAAACTCCACCGGTTCCAGTTCGAGCTTGGTCTTGATCAGCTTCTCGATGTCGGCGGCCAGGCGGGCGTCGCTGCTGGCGACAAAACTCACCGCCAGACCGGACGCGCCGGCCCGGCCGGTGCGGCCGATGCGGTGCACATAGTCTTCGGCATTGAACGGCAGGTCGAAGTTGAACACTGCCGGCACGTCCTTGATGTCCAGGCCGCGGGCGGCCACATCGGTGCACACCAGCAAATCGACCTCGCCCTTTTTGAAGGCCTCCAGCGCTTTCAGGCGCTCGTCCTGGCTCTTGTCGCCGTGCAGCGCGGTGGTCTTCAGGCCTTCGCGCTCCAGCGAGCGGGCCAGCCGGGCACAGCCCAGCTTGCTGTTGACGAACACAAAGGCCTGCTTGATGCCGCGCTGGCGCAGGATCTGGTGCAACGCGCGGCGCTTGTCGTCCGAGCCCACGCTGTAGAAATGCTGCTCCACCGTGGACGCGGTGGCGTTGGACCGGGCCACCTCCACCGTGACCGGGTCTTGCAGATAGCTGCCGGCCAGGCGCTTGATTTCCGGCGAGAAGGTGGCCGAGAACAGCAGCGTGGTGCGCTGCTTGGGCAAATAGCTCAGGATGCGTTGCAGGTCGGGCAGAAAGCCGATGTCCAGCATGCGGTCAGCCTCGTCGAGCACCACGTACTCGACCTGGTTCAGCACCGCGTTCTTGGCCTCGATGTGGTCCAGCAGGCGGCCGGGCGTGGCCACCAGCACCTCGACGCCTTTTTTCAGCTCCAGCGTCTGCGGCTTCATGTCCATGCCGCCAAACACCACCGCGGTGCGCAGGTTGGTGTGCACCGAGTACGACTTGACCGCCTTGGCCACCTGGTCGGCCAGTTCGCGGGTGGGCAGCAGCACCAGGGCGCGCACCGGGTGGCGGGCCGGCGAGGTGGAGCTGTTTTCGTGTTTCAGCAGGCGCTGCAGCAGCGGCAGCGCGAAAGCGGCGGTTTTGCCGGTGCCGGTCTGGGCAGCGCCCATCACGTCACGGCCCTCCAGCACCACCGGGATCGCCTGCGCCTGGATGGGCGTCATGGCGGTGTAGCCCATGTCGGCCACGGCGCGGGCCAGGGGTTCGGCGAGTTGCAGTTGGGAAAAAGAATCCAGGCTGGAGTCGGTCATCAATACATCGAGGCTGTTGCTATCAAACCGATAGCTGGCGGCCCCGGCTTGACCGGGGCAAACCCCGATTATCGCCCATCGTTATGGTTGCCTCACACTAAAAGTGTCACAGGCCTTGACTTGGCCGGTTTTCAGCCCGTTGTTGAACCAGCGCTGGCGCTGGGCGCTGCTGCCGTGGGTGAAGGATTCCGGCACCACCGCGCCACCGGCCGCCCCTTGCAAAGCGTCGTCGCCAATCCGGGCGGCGGCGTTCATCGCCTCCTCCACATCGCCCTGCTCCAGAATCTGTCGGGCGTTCTGCGCATGGTGGGCCCAAACACCGGCCAGGCAGTCGGCCTGCAACTCCAGCTTGACGCTCAGCGCGTTGAATTCCACCTTGCCCATGCGTTGGCGGGCCTGGTCCACCTTGGCGCTGATGCCCAGCAGGTTTTGCACATGGTGGCCCACCTCGTGGGCGATCACATAGGCCTGGGCGAAGTCGCCCGGCGCACCCAGCTTGTCTTTCAGCACCTTGTAAAAGCCCAGGTCGATGTAGACCTTGTGGTCGGCCGGGCAGTAAAACGGCCCCATGGCCGCCTGGCCCTGGCCGCAGGCGGTGCGGGTGGCGCCGCGGAACAGCACCAGCTTGGGTTTCTCATACTGGCCACCGCCGCGGCTGAAGACATCGGTCCAGACGTCTTCGGTGTCGGCCAGCACCGTGGCCACGAACCTGGCCAGCGGGTCGTCGGCCGGCGGCCGCTGGGCCGGCGCCTGCACCGCCACCGGCGCGCCGCCACCGCCGCCGCTGAGCACATTCAGCAGGGTCAGCGGGTTGATGCCCAGCGCCCAGCCACCCAGCAAAGCCACCACCACGGTGCCGATGCCGATGTTGCGGCCGCCCAGCAGGCCGCCGATCAGGCCACCGCCGCCGCCCCCACCACCCTCGTCACGGCGGTCTTCCACGTTGTCGGATTCGCGGTTGCCTTCCCATTTCATGGCGGATCTCCTGGGCTACAGTCTGAGCCATGGTAATCCCCCCGGTGCCGACCCGGCCGCCCACGGTGTTGCTGGCCGGCTTTGACGCCTTCGACGGCCAGGCCCACAACCCCAGCGGCCAAGCCGCGCTGGCGCTGAACGGCCGCCGGATTGCCGGCCACCACGTGGTGGGGACGGAGTTGCCCACCCGCTTTGGCGCCGCGCCGGCCGCGCTGTTTGCGTTGATGGACCAACACCGGCCCGCGCTGGTGGTGTGCACCGGGCTGGCCAGCAGCCGTCAGGCCTTGTCGCTGGAGCGGGTGGCGGTGAACCTGGACGATGCCAGGACACCGGACAACGCCGGCCAACAACCCATCGACCAGCCGGTGGTGGCGGGCGGCCCGGTGGCCTATTTCAGCACCCTGCCGCTGAAACCCCTGCTGGCGGCGCTGCAGCAATCGGGCCTGCCGGCCGAGCTGTCGGGCAGCGCCGGCCAGTACGTTTGCAACCATGTGTTTTACGCGCTGATGCACCGGCTGGCACACACCCACGAGGCGCGTGGCGGCTTCGTCCATGTACCACCGCTGGCGGCACTGGCCTCGGCGCAAGCCCCCACCGAAACGGCTCAACTGGCCCGGTTGGTTGACGCCTTGGCACTGCTGCTGGCCACCGCGCTGGCGGTGGGCTGAGTCGAAAAAACTCAGGCGCGTGGCAAGGTCACGCCGCGCTGGCCCTGGTATTTGCCGCCGCGGTCTTTGTAACTGGTTTCACAGACCTCGTCGCTCTCGAAAAACAGCACCTGGGCGCAGCCTTCGCCAGCGTAGATTTTGGCCGGCAGCGGCGTGGTGTTGCTGAACTCCAGCGTCACATAACCTTCCCACTCGGGTTCGAAAGGCGTGACATTGACGATGATGCCGCAGCGCGCATAGGTGCTCTTGCCCAGGCAAATGGTCAGCACGTTGCGCGGGATGCGGAAGTACTCCACCGTGCGGGCCAGCGCGAAGCTGTTGGGCGGGATGATGCAGCTGTCGCCGTGGAAGTCGACAAAGCTTTTTTCGTCAAAGTTCTTCGGGTCCACCACCGTGCTGTGGATGTTGGTGAAGACCTTGAACTCGGGTGCGCAGCGGATGTCGTAGCCGTAGCTGCTGGTACCGTAGCTGATGATTTTGTGGCCCTCACGCTCGCGGATCTGGCCGGGCTCGAAGGGCTCGATCATGCCGGTGGTTTCGGCCATGCGGCGGATCCACTTGTCGCTTTTGATGCTCATGGGTCAGGTCTTTCAGGGGGTGAGGCGCAGCGTGCAGCCGTCGCCGATGGAGTCGCGCCAGACGCGCACCGCCGACAGCGCCGGCAGCTGCGGCCGCAGGCGCTCGGCAATGAAGCGGCACAGGTTTTCCAGCGTGGGCACACCCAGGCCGGGCAATTCGTCCAGGAAATGGTGGTCCAGCGCGGCGCGCACGGCCTCGACCTCGCGCCGCACCAGGCCCAGGTCCAGCACCATGCCGGTGGCCGGGTCGGGCTGGCCGCGCACAAACACCTCTGCCCAGTAGGTGTGGCCATGCACACGGCGGCTGCCCTCGGCCTCGATCTCGCGGCGCAACGTGTGCGCGGCATCGAAGAAAAAGCGCTGGCTCAGTTCGTAGTCGCCCATGGTGGTCAGCGTATGCCCGTGATCTTGTGGGTTTGCAGGCTCAGCCGCCATTGGGGGCGGGCCAGGCACAAAGCGATGCAGGCCTCGGTGTGGCGCAGCCGGTCGGGCCCGTCCATGGGCTGCAGGAAACGGTGCTCAAAGGCAGCGGCTTCCAGCGCGTCCAGGTCCAGCGCCGGCTGGGGCCAGACCACCTTCAGTTCCTGGCCTGAGCGCTGCACCCAGTCGGCACCGGCCTTGGGGCTGACACACAGCCAGTCTATGCCGGCTGGCGCGGCCAGCGTGCCATTGGTTTCCACCGCGATCTCGAAGCCCTGGGCGTGCAAGGCGGCCACCAGCGGCGCGTCCACCTGCAGCAGCGGCTCGCCACCGGTCAGCACCACCAGCCGCTGGCCGGCCGGGCCTTGGGGCCAGGCCGCAGCGATCTGGCCGGCCAGCGCCTCGGCCTCGTACTTGCCACCCAGCGTGCCATCGGTGCCGACGAAATCGGTGTCACAGAACTGGCAGGTGGCGCGGGCCCGGTCTTCCTCGCGGCCCGACCACAGGTTGCAGCCGGCAAAGCGGCAGAACACGGCCGGCCGCCCCGCGTTGGCGCCTTCGCCTTGCAGGGTGTAGAAGATTTCCTTGATCTGGTAGGCCATGGGAGGCTGAATTATCGGTCACCGCCGGAGCGGGCCGGCTGGGCTACAGTCGGTGCCCATGTCTGCCGCTCCCACCCCTGCCCTGCCCCCGGCACTCACCGCGCCGGTGCGCGACCTGGCCAGCGCCCAGGCCGCCATCGCCGCCGTGCTGGCCTGGGGCGAAACACTGGGCCTGACCGTCAAGCCACCGCCGGCCGAACCGGTGGGCTGCTGCGGCCGCGGCTGCGAGGGCTGTGTCTGGCTGGGCTGGTTTGGCGCGCTGGAGCGCTGGCGGGCCGTAGCCCTGGCCGGCTGAGCGCGCTACAGGATCAGCAGCGCCCGAAAGTCGTTGACGTTGGTGTGGGTGGGCCCGGTGACCACCAGGTCGCCCAGCGCGTCAAAAAAACCATAGGCGTCGTGCCGGTCCAGGTGGTTGTTCAGCGACAGGCCTTGGGCCTGGGCCCGCGCCAGCGTGTCGGGCGCGACCCAGGCGCCGGCGTTGTCTTCCACACCGTCGATGCCGTCGGTGTCGGCCGCCAGCGCAAACACCCCCGCCTGCCCCTGCAGCGCCTGCGCCAGGCCCAGGCAAAACTCGCCGGCCCGACCGCCCCGGCCCGGGGCCGCGCCCGCTGCCTGCGGCCGCAGGGTCACGGTGGTTTCGCCACCGCTCAGCAACACACAGGGCCGGGCGAAAGGCGCGCCGCGCTGGGCCACCGCCCGTGCCAGGGCCGCATGGACCTTGGCCACCTCGCGCGACTCGCCCTCGATGGCGTCGCTGAGGATGTAGGCGTCCAGCCCCGCCGCCCGGGCTGCGGCGGCCGCCGCCTCCAGCGACTGCTGGGGCGTGGCCACGACATGGACCGCGCCGCCCAGCGCCGGGTGACCGGGTTTGGGCGTTTCCAGCGCGCCGCTGCGCAGTGCCGCGTCCACCGCCGGCGGCACGGCAATGCCGTAGCGAAGCAGGATGGCCAGCGCCTCGGCGCAGCTGCTGGGGTCGGCCACCGTGGGGCCGCTGGCAATGGTGGCCGGGTCGTCGCCCGGCACGTCGCTGATGGTCAGCGTCACCAGCCGGGCCGGCGCACAGGCCAGCGCCAGCCGGCCGCCCTTGATGCGGGACAGGTGTTTGCGCACGGTGTTCATCTCGCCAATGCCGGCGCCGCTGGCCAGCAGCTGGCGGTTGATGCGCTGCTTGTCGGCCAAGTCCAGGCCCTCGGCCGGCAGCGTCAGCAACGACGAGCCGCCACCGGAGATCAGGCACAGCACCAGGTCGTCTTCGTTCAGGCCTTGGGCCAGGTCCAGCATGCGCTGGGCAGCAGTCAGGCCGGCGGCGTCCGGCACCGGGTGGGCGGCCTCCACCACCTCGATGCGCTCAGCCAAGCCCGCCGGACGCGGCGGCACATGGCCGTAGCGGGTGACCACCAGGCCGCTCAGCGGTGCATCCGGCGGCCACAGCGCCTCCACCGCCTGGGCCATGGCGCCACCGGCCTTGCCGGCGCCCAGCACCAAGGTGCGGCCGCGCGGCGGCACCGGCAAATGGGCGCCCAGCGTGTGCAGCGGCTGGGCGCGCTGCACCGCCACGGCAAACAGGTGTTGCAGAAAACCGCGGGGGTCGCGCTGGGGTTCGGGAGTGGGGCTGGCCATGCGGCATTGTCTGCGTGCGCTGCCCGCCACCGCAAGCCGGCTGGAACTTGGGCGACGGGGTGGTGTCAGACCCTGCAGGCTTTTACACTGGGTTTGACCATGACCGCCCACCACCCCACCCGCCGCCAGTGGCTGCAACACACCAGCGCCTGGCTGGGTGCGCCGGCGCTGGCCGGACTGGCCGGCTGTGCCACCGCGCCGGTGTTCGAGACCCCACCCGCGTCGGTGACGGTGGCGCCGCTGCGCGACGGCCAGGTATTGCGCTTCCAGCTCACCGACCTGTACAGCGGCCGGAGCCTGGGCGAGGCCAGCATGGCGGTGTTGCCAGGCCCCGGCCCGGCCCGCCACCTGGCGGTGAGCCTGCCGGCCTCCAACGTGGCCCGCGACGACAGCCGCCCTGCCCGCACCGGCCCCACCGTCTGGAACGACGGCCAGGTCAGCGAGGAGCTGTTCTTTGATGTGCCCTGCCGCTTCGGCCAGCCCGACCCGCTGCTGCCGCCCGGCCTGGCGCTGGGCCGTGGCCCGCTGCTCAGCAACACCTGCCAGCGCGCCGACGACGACCGGCCGCGGCGCTGGGTAACGCAGCTCACCGGCGAAGGCTGGGAACGCATCGCCGTGCCGGCCGGCCGCTTTCTGGCGCTGCGGGTGCACCGCAGCATCTGGTTCGACCACCCCGACCCCTGGCGCCGCGACAACACCCGCAGCGAGCGACTGTGGTTTGCGCCAGCGGTCGGCTTCTGGGTGCGCCGCGAATGGACCGGCGAGTACCTGGTGCCCGACGTGCGGCGCGACCTGCGCCGCGAGGATTGGGTGCGTTTCGAGCTGGCCTGAGGCACCGGCAGGCCCACTTACACTGAGGCCATGGCCTGGCACGCGCACCTGCAACTCGACTACCTGGCACAGGCCGACCGCACAGTGGCCCGCTTTGTCCACCAGGGCCCGCTGCGGGTGCTGCAAAGCCTCTACCCCGAGGGCGACCGGGTCTGCCACAACGTGCTGGTGCACCCGCCCGGTGGCCTGGTTGGCGGCGACACCTTGACGGTGGACGTGACCGTGGGCCCCGGCGCCCATGGCCTGATCACCACCCCCGGCGCCAGCCGCTTTTACCGCTCGCTGGGCGAGCCCGCCTCGCAACACCAACGGCTACAACTGGCCGAAGGCGCGCGGCTGGAATGGCTGCCGATGGAAACCATCGCCTACAGCGGCTGCCTGGCCGAAAGCCGCACCGAGCTGCGGCTGGCCCCGGGCGCCGAGCTGATGGGCTGGGACCTGGTGGCGCTGGGCCTGCCACATGCCGACCAGCCCTTTGCCAGCGGCCAGCTGCAATTGCACACCGAACTGCCCGGCCACTGGCTGGAACGCGGCCTGATCAAGGCCCATGACCAGCGGCTGCTGGACAGCCCGCTGGGCCTGGCCGGCCAGCGCTGCTGCGCCATGTTGTACCTGGCCTGCGGCAGCGACCTCGGCCGTGCCCGCCGCGACCAGGCACTGGACCTGGCCCGCGAAGCCATCGAAGGCCACGCGCTGGCACTCAGCGCCGGTGCCACCTCACCCAACGACCGGGTGGTGGTGGTGCGGGTGCTGGCCCCGGTGGTGGAACCGGCACTGCAGCTGCTGCGTGCGGTGCGCGACGCCTGGCGTGTGGGCCTGTGGCAACAGCCCGCCACCCAGCCCCGCCTGTGGGCCATGTAAGGAGCGCCACCATGACAGCCACACCCACCGTCACCGCCCCGCTGGCCGAAGTGCAGGTGCTGGCCTTCGACATCTTCGGCACCGTGGTCGACTGGCATGGCAGCATCCAGCGTGAGATGGCCACACTTCACCCGGAGGTGGACGGCAACGCCTTTGCGCTGGCCTGGCGGGCCGGCTACAAGCCAGCGATGGCGCGGGTGATGCGTGGTGAACTCGGTTGGACCCTGATCGACGACTTGCACCGCATGGTGCTGAACGAGCTGTTGCCGCGCTTTGGCCTGGCCCATCTGGACGAGGCCCAGCGCCAGCACCTGAACCGGGTCTGGCACCGCCTGGACCCCTGGCCCGACAGCGTGGCCGCGCTGACCCGGCTGAAGCAGCGCTTCACCCTTTGCACGCTGTCCAACGGCAATCTGGGCCTGTTGACCGCCATGGCCAAACGCGCCGGCCTGCCCTGGGACTGTGTGCTGTCGGCCGAGGTGTTCCGCGCCTACAAGCCCGACCCCGCCACCTACCTGGGGGTGGCCAGCGTGTTTGACGTGGCACCGGCCCAGGTGATGCTGGTGGCCGCCCACCACGATGACCTGCAGGGCGCCCGCGCCTGTGGCCTGCACACCGCCTACATTGAGCGGCCCTTGGAGTTTGGTGCGCAACAAGGCAAGGACGTGTCACCGCAGCCCGGCAACACCTTGCACTGCCGCGACCTGCTGGACCTGGCCGACCGGCTGGGCTGCTGAACGCCCCGCACGATCAGATCGCCACCAGCTGGCGTATGCCCTTGGCCTCCATCTCACTGCCCGGCCCGCGGGCAATGAACTCGCCGCGCTCCATCACCAAATACTGGTCGGCCAGTTCCTCGGCGAAGTCGTAGTACTGCTCCACCAGCAGGATGGCCATGTCGCCGCGGTCGGCCAGCATGCGGATCACCCGGCCGATGTCCTTGATGATGCTGGGCTGGATGCCCTCGGTGGGCTCGTCCAGGATCAGCAGCTTGGGGCCGGCCGCCAGCGCGCGGGCAATCGCCAGTTGCTGCTGCTGCCCGCCCGACAAATCGCCGCCGCGCCGGTTCAGCATCTGCTTGAGCACCGGGAACAGCTCGTACAACTCGGCCGGAATGGGTGTGCCGGCTTTCTTGTAGGCCAGGCCCATCTTCAGGTTTTCTTCCACCGTGAGCCGGGCAAAAATCTCGCGGCCCTGCGGCACGAAGCCGATGCCGGCGCGGGCGCGTTCGTAGGGCGTGGCGGCCTGGATTTGCTGGCCGTTGAACTCGATGCTGCCGGTTTTGATGGGCACCAGACCCATCAGGCTTTTGAGCAGCGTGGTCTTGCCGACGCCGTTTCTTCCGAGCAGGACGGTGACCTGGCCCCGTTCGGCGGTCAGGCTGACGTCGCGGAGGATGTGGGAGCCGCCGTAGTACTGGTTGATGTTGTTGACGGTCAGCATAGGGGTTGGCCTTTTTTCAGGGCGGGAGCCGGGTCGCGCCCCGGCGGGCGCCTCACTTTTCTTTGCTTCGCCAAAGAAAAGTAAGCAAAAGAAAGGCGACCCTGCTGTCTGCGTCCCCTGCGCTGCGCGCCGGGGCAACCTGCGGTGCTCGCGCTCAGCGGGGTCTCGCTGAAACTCGCTTCGCTCAAACAGCAGCGAGCCCTGGTCCGCTGAGCGCTCCGCGCCTCGGCGCACACAGAAGGGGTGGAGGAAAAAGAAGTCAACAAGGACGCGCCATGGCGCGTCCTTGTTTGTGTTTTATCTTCTTCACCCGTTCTGGCTGGGCCGAGGCGCGCAGAAGCGGGCGGACAAGGGTTCGCGATTGTCTGAGCCGAAGGCGAGTTCGAGCGAACCCCCGCCCGCTTCGAGCACCGCAGGTTGCCCGCAGCGCAGCGGAGGGACCCAGACTGCGGGTCGCCTTTTCTTTGCTTACTTTCTTTTGGCGAAGCAAAAGAAAGTGAGTCGGCCGCCGGGCCGAGACCCGGCTCCAGAACCACAACAAAATCAGCGCCCAAGGTACACCTCAATCACCCGCTCATCCGCCTGCACCTCGTCCAGCGTGCCCTGCGCCAGCACCGAGCCATCACACAACACCGTGACAATCTCCGAGATGGTGCGGATGAAGGACATGTCGTGCTCCACCACCATCAGCGAATGCTTGCCCTTCAAGGTGAGGAACAGCTCCGCCGTGCGGGCGGTTTCCTCGTCGGTCATGCCGGCCACCGGCTCGTCCAGCAGCAAGAGCTTGGGGTCTTGCATCAGCAGCATGCCGATCTCCAGCCACTGCTTCTGGCCATGGCTCAGGTTGCCCGCCATGCGGGTCACGCTGTCGGCCAGGTGGATGGTGTGCAGCACCTCGGCCAGCAGGTCTTTCTGCGCCGAATCGAGCCTGAAGAACATCGAGGCCTTGACGCCCTTGTGGGTTTTCAGCGCCAGCTCCAGGTTCTCGAACACGCTGAGCTGCTCGAACACCGTGGGCTTCTGGAACTTGCGGCCGATGCCCAGCGCGGCGATCTCGGGCTCGTTGTGGCGCAGCAGGTCGATGGTGCTGCCGAAATACACCGTGCCCTCGTTGGGCCGGGTCTTGCCGGTGATGATGTCCATCATCGTGGTCTTGCCAGCGCCATTGGGGCCGATGATGCAGCGCAGCTCACCCGGCGCGATGTCCAGGCTCAGCTTGTTGATGGCCTTGAAGCCGTCGAAGCTCACGCTCACGTCGTCCAGGTAAAGGATGCGGCCATGGGTCAGGTCCACCTCGCCTGGCGTGCCGATGCGGGAAAAGCCGGCGGCGCGGCCGCCGGACTCGGTCAAGCCCTCCGGCTTCTGGCGCTTGGCCGCGATGCGGCGTGCGCCGGCTTCCAGCAGGTCGGGTGTCATGCCTTGGCCCCTTTCAGCTTCTTCAGCAGCCCCACCACGCCCTGTGGCAGGAACAAGGTCACGCCGATGAACATCGCGCCCAGAAAGTACAGCCAGAACTCGGGGTAGGTCTGCGTCAGCCAGCTCTTGGCGCCGTTGACGATGAAGGCGCCGGCAATCGGCCCAACCAACGTGGCGCGGCCACCCACCGCCGCCCAGATGGCCATCTCGATGGCGTTGGCTGGGCTCATTTCACTCGGGTTGATGATGCCCACCTGCGGCACGTACAGGGCGCCGGCCACGCCACACATCATGGCCGAGATGACCCAGATGGTGAGCTTGTAGCCCAGCGGCGAATAGCCGGAAAACATCACCCGGGTTTCGGCGTCGCGGATGGCCTGCAGCACCCGGCCGAACTTGGCTGTGACCAGCCAGCGGGCCAGCAGCAAAAAGCCGAGCAGCGTGCAGCCGGTCAGCACAAACAGCCCCATGCGCATGCTGGGGGTGGCAATGGCCACGCCGAGGATGCGTTTGAAATCGGTGAAGCCGTTGTTGCCACCAAAGCCGGTCTCGTTGCGAAAGAACAGCAGCATGGCGGCAAAGGTCATGGCCTGGGTGATGATGGAGAAATACACCCCCTTGATGCGCGAGCGGAAGGCGAAGTAGCCGAACACAAAGGCCACCAGGCCCGGCACCGCCACCACCAGGAACAGCGTGGCGACAAAGCTGTCGCTCAGCGCCCAGTGCCAGGGCAGTTCCTTCCAGTCGAGAAAAACCATGAAGTCGGGCAGGTCGCTTTTGTAGTTGCCGTCACGGCCGATCTGCCGCATCAAATACATGCCCATCACATAGCCACCCAGCGCAAAAAACAGGCCGTGGCCCAGGCTCAGGATGCCGGTGAAGCCCCAGATCAGGTCCATGGCCAGCGCACAGATGGCGTAGCACATGATCTTGCCCACCAGGGCCACCGCGTAGTCGCTCAGGTGGAACAAATTGCCCTCGGGCACCACCAGGTTGAGCAAGGGTGCGAGCGCACAGATGGCGATCAGCGCGGCCGAGAAACCGGCCCAGCCCTTGCGGGTGAACAGCGGCGCGGGGGCGGGAAGTTGAAGCGTGGGCGTGGTCATGTCAGGCTTCCGCAGAGCGGCCCTTCATCGCGAAGATGCCCTGCGGCCGCTTCTGGATGAAGACGATGATCAGCACCAGCACCGCGATCTTGGCCAGCACGGCGCCGGTGATGCCTTCAAGGAATTTGTTCAGCACACCCAGGCCCAGCGCGGCGTACACCGTACCGGCCAGCTGGCCCACGCCACCCAGCACCACCACCATGAAGGCGTCGACGATGTAGCCCTGGCCCAGGTCCGGCCCCACATTGCCCACCTGGCTCAGGGCGCAGCCGGCCAGGCCGGCAATGCCGGAACCGAGCGCGAAAGCATAGGTGTCGATGCGGGCGGTGTTGACGCCCATGCAGGAGGCGATCGGCCGGTTCTGTGTGACGCCGCGCACAAACAGGCCCAGTCGGGTGCGGCCGATCAGCCAGGCCATGGCCAACAGCACCGCGATGGCAAAGCCAATGATGACGATGCGGTTCCACGGCAGCTGCAGATTGCCCAGCAACTGCACGCCGCCGCTCATCCAGCTTGGGTTTTCCACACCGACGTTTTGCGCGCCGAAGAAGCTGCGCACCAGCTGCTGCAGCATCAGGCTGATGCCCCAGGTGGCGAGCAGGGTTTCCAGCGGCCGGCCGTACAGGAAGCGGATCACGCTGCGCTCCAGCGCCGCACCCATCAGCGCCGAGGCCATGAAAGACACCGGCACCGCCGCCACCAAATACCAGTCGAAGGCGCCGGGAAGGTACTTCTGGAACAGACCTTGCACCACGTAAGTGGCGTAGGCGCCGATCATCATCAGCTCGCCATGGGCCATGTTGATCACACCCATCAGCCCGTAGGTGATGGCCAGGCCCAACGCCACCAGCAGCAGGATGGAGCCCAGGCTGATGCCGCTGAAGATGGCGGCCAGCTTGTCGCCCCAGGCCAGCCGGCCTTCCACCGCCCGCAGGCTGGCTTGCAGCGCGGCCTTGACCTCGGCCTGGTCTTCGGTTTTCAGGCGCTCCAGCAAAGCGGTCTTGGTGTTGGGGTTGTCGCTGCTGGCCAGCAGGATCGCGGCTTCCTGGCGCTGAGCCGGGTTGTCACTGACCAACAGCATGGTGGCGCGCACCAGGCCCAGCTGCAGCTTCAGGCCGGCGTCGGCTTCGGCGGCCAGCGCTTTTTCAACCACCGGCAGCCGCACCGGGTCGGCCTCGGCCTGCAGCGTGGTGATGGCGGCGCGGCGCACTTTTTCGTCGGTGGAAAACAGCTTCAGCGAGGCCAGCGCGGCATCCAGCTCGCCGCGCATGCGGTTGTTGTTGCTGACATCCTCCGCCCCCTCGGGCAACGGCAACTCAGCCCCGGTGACCGGGTCAAAGGCCTTGTCGCCACGCACCACCAGCACCTGCTCGCCAGCGACCTTCACCGCGTCGTCCACCAGGGCCTGCACAAAGGCGGTGGTCTTGTCGTCGCCCGCGGCCACGGCCTGGGTCAGTGCGGCGATGCGGGCATCGGTCTCGCCGCTGGCGATGGCCTTGGCCTCGCTCGCGGTGAGCGCGTGGGCCGCGCCTGTCAAAGTCAGCGCGGCCAGCAAAAGGAATGTTCGAATCAGCATCTGGGAACCTGTAGGGTGAACAGCACGCTGCCCATCCTGCAAACACCGCTCAACCAGCGCCCTGGACCATGCCAGGGCGCGCTGCGCCGGGCCGCCCCAAGCGGCCGCGCCGTCCCCCTGGGGGGAAGGCGGCCGCCAGGCCGACTCAGGGGGGTTACTTCTTCGCCGGCTCGTCCGGCTTCTTGTCGTTGCCCTCGATGTAGGGGCTCCAGGGCTTGGCTTTCACCGGGCCCGGGGTCTTCCAGACCACGTTGAACTGGCCGTCGGCCTTGACCTCGCCGATGAACACGCTCTTGTGCAAATGGTGGTTCTTCTCGTCCATCTTGCTGACGATGCCGCTGGGCGCCTTGAAGGTCTGGCCGGCCATCGCGGCAATGACCTTGTCGACGTCGGTGCTCTTGGCTTTTTCCACCGCCTGCTTCCACATGTTGATGCCGATGTAGGTGGCTTCCATCGGGTCGTTGGTCAGCGGCTTGTCCTTGTGACCGGCGATGTTCTTAGCCTTGGCGTAGGCGCTCCACTTCTTGATGAAATCGTCGTTGGCTGGGTTCTTGATGCTCATGAAGTAGTTCCAGGCCGCCAGGTGGCCCACCAGCGGCTTGGTGTCCACGCCGCGCAGCTCTTCCTCACCCACGCTGAAGGCGACCACCGGTACGTCCTTGGCCTTCAGGCCGGCGTTGCCCAGTTCCTTGTAGAAGGGCACGTTGGAGTCGCCGTTGATGGTGGACACCACCGCGGTCTTGCCACCGGCCGAGAACTTCTTGATGTCGGCCACGATGGTCTGGTAGTCGCTGTGGCCGAAGGGGGTGTATTTCTCGTCGATGTCCTTGTCGGCCACGCCCTTGCTCTTCAGATAGGCGCGCAAAATCTTGTTGGTGGTGCGGGGGTACACATAGTCGGTGCCCAGCAGCACCCAGCGCTTGGCGCCGCCGCCGTCTTTGCTCATCAAATAGTCCACCGCAGGAATGGCCTGCTGGTTGGGCGCGGCACCGGTGTAGAACACGTTCTTGCTGAGTTCCTCGCCCTCGTACTGCACCGGGTAGAACAGCAGGCCGTTGAGTTCCTCCACCACCGGCAGCACCGACTTGCGGCTCACCGAGGTCCAGCAGCCGAAGATCACGGCCACTTTGTCTTGGGTCAGCAGCTGCTTGGTTTTTTCGGCGAACAGCGGCCAGTTGGACGCGGGGTCCACCACCACCGGTTCCAGCTTCTTGCCCAGCACACCGCCCTTGGCGTTGATCTCGTCGATGGCCATCAGCACCGTGTCTTTCAGCACCGTCTCGGAAATCGCCATGGTGCCCGACAGGCTGTGCAGCACACCGACCTTGATGGTGTCGGCCGCCTGGGCCGTGCCCACGGTGAGACCGGCCAGCGAGGTGCTGGCCAGGGCAGCGGCGGCAAGCGCCTTGAGGGTGAAGCGACGAATCATGGGCATCTCCTGGGGAATGGATGGGGGGTGAGGAAAGATGGCTTCATGCTAGGCAGCCCCCGGGTTCCCACCAATACGACACATGGCGTACAGCCCCCCGCCCCGAGGCGGGGCCCTGCGCGTTTGCGCTGGCGCAAGCCCGGGCTTTTCCGCAGCGCTGGCAGGCGGCAAAACCCTTACCCTCGCACCCAGGGGCCTGTCCCTGGCCCGGGATGAGAAAGGCGTGTGATGCAACTCCGCTTCCTCGGTGCGGCCCAGGAGGTCACCGGCTCCTGCTATTTGGTGGAGGCCGACGGCCTGCGTTTTCTGGTGGACTGCGGCATGTTCCAGGGCGGTGCGCTGGCCCGGGAACATAACCAGCAGGCCTGGCCTTTCGACCCGCGCCAGATCGACTTTGTGCTGGTCACCCATGCCCACATCGACCACAGCGGCCTGCTGCCCCGGCTGTCGGCCATGGGCTTCAAGGGCCCGGTCTACACCACCACCGCCACCGCGGACCTGCTCAAGGTGATGCTGCTCGACAGCGCCTTCATCCAGGAAATGGAATGGGCGCGGGCCGAGCGCCGGCACCGGCAAGGCGGGCGGGCGGTGTTTGCGCCGCTGTACACCGTGGCCCAGGCCCAGGCCTGTCTGGACCAGTTGCAGGGGGTGGCATACGACCACGACCTGCAGCCCCACCCCCAGCTGCGCTGCCGCTTCCGCGACGCCGGCCACATCCTGGGCTCGGCCATCGTCGAGCTGTGGCTGACCGAGGGCGATCGCAGCTGCAAACTGGTTTTTTCAGGCGACCTGGGCCAGCCCGGCCGGCCCATCGTGCGCAACCCCACGCCCGTCGAAGAAGCCGACGTGTTGCTGGTGGAATCCACCTACGGCAACCGCCTGCACCGGCCGCTGAGCGACACCGAGGACGAACTGGTGGAGGTGATCACCACCACGCTGCAGCGCCGCCACGGCAACGTGATCATCCCGGCCTTTGCGCTGGGCCGCACCCAGGAGCTGCTCTTCCTGCTGGCCCGGTTGTGCCAGCAGAAGCGGCTGCCGCGGCTCAAGGTCTTCGTCGATTCACCGCTGGCCGCCAAGGCGACCGAGATCACCTGGAAGCACCCGGAATTCCTGGACGACGAGACGCGCCAGCTGATGGCCTTGCACCAGCGCCACCCCGAATGGCTGGACCTGCGCTTCACCGAGAGCGTGGCGGAGTCCGAGGCGCTGAACCACATCCGGTCGGGCGCCATCATCATCGCCGCCAGCGGCATGTGCGACGCCGGCCGCATCAAACACCACCTGCGCCACAACCTGCCGCGGCGCGACTGCGCGGTGGTCATCATCGGCTACCAGGCCGGCGGCACGCTGGGCCGCCGGCTGGTGGACGGCGAGAAGGAGGTGCGCATCTTCGGCGAGTCCTACCCGGTGCGGGCCAGCATCCACACCCTGGGTGGCCTGTCGGCCCATGCCGACCAGGCCGCGCTGATGGGCTGGCTGGGCCATTTCAAGGCGCCGCCGGCCCGCACCTTTGTGGTCCATGGCGAGGCAGAGACCGCACGTGGTTTCGCCGACAAGATCAGCGCCGATTTGGGCTGGCGGGCCGAAGCGCCACAGGCGGGGCAACAAGTGAGGCTGTGAAGCCTGCGCCGGCTCTCAGGGTTGGGGTTCGAGCTGCCGCTGCACCCAGGCCAGCAGCGCGTCGGTGCTCTGGAACTCGTCGCTGGAGCGGGCCGGCACATCGGCATGCAGGCCGGCCCACATGCGCGACAAGGTGTTGCCCGGCCCCAGCTCCAGCACACAGCGAGGCTGGCGCTCGGCCAGCGTGGCCATGCAGCGGTCCCACAGCACGGTGTGGTCGATCTGTCGGGCCAGGGCCTGCTTCAGCCCGGCCGGGTCGCGCCGCCCGGCCCCGTCCAGGTTGCAGACCAGCACCGCCGCCGCGCGTGGCCAGAGCATGGGGGCGATCAGGCGCCCAAAGGCCTCGGCCGCCGGGGCCATGGCCACGGTGTGCGAGGCCACCCGCACCCGCAAGGGCGTCAGCTCGGCGCCTTGCGCCAACAGGGTCGGGGTCAAGGCCTCCAGCGCAGCGAGCGGGCCGCCCAGTACACCCCGGTCGCCCGCCAGGCGGATGGCCAGCCCCACACCGAAGCGCTGGCACAGCGGCGCCAGGCCGTCCAAGCGCAGGCCGCTGAAGGCCAGCAGACCGTCGGGCTGGGCCGTGCCACAGGCGTCCATGGCCAGGGCGCGCCGCTCGGCGAGTTGCAGCGCGGTGTCGGCATCGAACAGGCCGGCGGCACTGAAAGCAGCCAGTTCGCCCACGCTGTAACCCGCCAGCATGGCCGGCCGCGGCAGCCGGGGTGCCAGCGCCGCCCAGGTGGCCAGCGCGCAACCGGTCAACACCAGCTGGGCCACGCGGTTGCTGCTGGCCTGCGCGGGGTCGGCCAGGCAGCGGCGCCAGTCCTGGCCCAGCCGCGCATTCAGAGCAGCCAGCACCGGTGCGGCCAGCGCCTCGCCGTCCAGCCAGGGCAACATGCCGGCATGCTGGACCCCCTGACCCGGAAACAACAGCGCCAGGCTCATGGGCGGCGGCCCAGCCGCTCGACCAGGCAGGCAGCGGCCAGCACATCGGCCGCGCCGCCGGGCGACAGGCGCCGGGCCACAAATTCACGGTGGATCTGTTGCGCATGGGCCAGCGCATCGGGCCGGGCGGCGCCACCAGCGCGCAGAAAGGCCCTGGCCTGGGCCTGCGCAAAACGCAGGCCGGCCAGCCCGCCGCGGTGGGCCAGGTTGGTGTCGTCCAGCACGGCCAGGGTGTGGAAGAACACCTGCAACCTGGCCTGCTGGTCGTTCAGGCCACCGGCCCGCGCCACCGCCAGGGCCGGCACGGCACCGTCGAACAGCACCGGAAAGCCCAGCGCCGCCTCCTCGCCCGCACCGCGCAGGCCCAGGGCCAGCACCGCCCGCTGCCCGTTCGACGCCGGGGCCTGCGGACGGCGGCCGTGCAAGGCCTCGCCCCAGGTGGCCATCAGCAGCGCACGCAGGGCGTCGGCACTCACGGCGCCCCCAGCCAGCCCAGCGCTGGCACACAGCAAGCCCAGCGTGAAGATGGCGCCCCGGTGGGTGTTGACGCCGCCGGTGGCCTGCAGCATGCGGGCCTCGGCCGCCAGCCCCAGGCTTTGCAGCGCGGCAAACGGCGCGCCACGCTGGCCCAGCTGGGCGATCTGCACAAAGTAGTGGCGCAGCGAAAACAGGCTGCGCATGAAGGTGCTGGCGTCCATGTCGCTGTGGCTGCCGGCGTCGACAAAGGACACCAGGCCGGGCTTGGGGGCCAGGGCCAGCTCGTCGTACAGCGAGGCAATGGCCGCCCGCCCGATCTGCTGGGCCCGCCCACGGGGGGCCACCTCGGCCAACGCGGCGACAGACCTCGAGGCGCTCAGCATGGCAACGCCTCCGGCCAGGCTTCCAGTGCGGCCCCCGACAGCCGCTTGACCAGCAGACGGTCCACCCGCCCGGCCCGCCAGGCCGCCCACTCGCGCCAGGCCACGGCCGCGCCGTCGGCAAACACCAGCTCACCGTCCAGCCGGGGACCGGTCCACACCAGGGCCTGCAAGGCCTCGACCGCCCGCTCGGCAATGCGGGCGTCGGCCACCGCCAGGTGCAGGTCGAGGTCGGAGCCGGGCCGCACACAGGGCAGGCCGGTCAGGTGCTGCCAGCCAAAGCTGCCATGCACCTGGGCCACCACGCCGGCGGCGTCCAGAACCTGGCCCAGTGCCGCCCAGGCGGGCCGACAGGCCACCGGCAAAAGATCGCTGACCGATGCAGCCAAAGGGAAGTCGCCCAGCCCCGCCACCGCAGACCGCGCCACCCGCAGCGCCAGCCGGCGCCGCTGCCATTGCAAAGGCGCGGCCAGCCCCAGGGCGATCTGGTCGGTGGGCAGTGCGGCCGGCCGTTGGGTCACCACCAGCGGCAAGGCATGCGTCGCCCAATGGGCCAGGCAGTCCCGCGCTTGGTCGTCCCAGGGCGCGGCGCGCAGCGCGTCCCAGCCCCACGGATGAAGCCAGACCAGCTGGTTGCGGCGCAGCGGGGCCATGGACAAACCCGCTCAGGCCGCCAGCACGCGGGCCACCACCGAGGCCGCGAGGCGACGGCCGCCGCGCGCGGCGCCGTCCTGCGCCCGCTGGTCGTCGGTGGGCGAATGGGCCAGCGCGTCGCGCAGGCCGGCGGCCAGGTCACCCTGCCACAGGGCGCGGATGCCGCCCATGGCCACGTAGTTCTGCACCCCGGGCGCAAACACCGGGTTGGCCTCGGACAAGGTGGCCAGCCGGTCTTCGGAAATCTTGGTGACGCGGGCCATGGCCGGGATGCGCATGACGCGGATTTCGGCCTCAGGCAAGGCATAGCAGGCGTCGGCAATCAGGCCGGAGGTGATGAAGCCGCCCGACAGCGCCTGGTCGTAGACCAGGCCGATCACGCGGTGGCCACGCCGCCGCGCCAGGTCGATGCAGCAGCCCAGGTGGGCCATGGCGCGGTTGATGCCCAGCAGCTCGTCGCGCCGGCGCAGCTGCTGGCCCTGGGTGTCCACCAGCAGCAGGATGGGGCGGCCGGGGTGTTGTTGCATCGTGTCCAGCACCACCTTGGCCTGCTGCAGCGCGATGGCGAAGCCGATCGCCGCATGGTGGGTGCTGCCCACCACGGCCAGGGTCTGGCCGTCAAAAGACGCCGTGCCGCTGAGAAAGTCGCCGTCGGCGTGGATCTGGTGCTGGTGGCCGAACAGCGCGTCGGCGAGGGTTTGCCATTGCATGGTGGGGGCCTCAGTGGGACACCAACGCGCGCAGCTGGGCGGCGTCGAGTTCGGGCACCCGGTGGGCGTCGGCCACACCGAGCTGTTGCCACAGCGCGATGGCGTCGGCGCCGGGCGGTGCGTCGCGCAGCCGCTGGGCCAGCAGCGCGTGTTCGTTTTCCAGGCCGGCCAGCGTCAGGCCGCGGCCACGGGCCAGGCCGTCGATGGCGGCGTCGCGAAAGGCCTGTATGTCGTCGTCCACCAGCACATCGCAGTCGCCGCTCAGAAAGCGGTGTTTGCCGCCGGTGGTGCGCCACACCAGCGCACGGTCACGCGAGTCGAACTCTTCCACGCCGTGCGAGGCCTCGATCACCTCCGGCCCCGACATGGCCAGCCGGGCGTTGTCGCTCATCACCACCCAGTCGGCGCAGCGCGCCACGATGCCCATGCCGCCGAAGCAGCCGTTGGCACCGCCGATCAGCACCACCACCGGGATGTGGGCCGCCCGCACGTCCAGCAGGGCCCGCATGACCTCGCTGACGGCAATCAGGCCGGCATTGGCCTCGTGCAGGCGCACGCCGCCGGATTCGGCCAGCAGCAGCACCGCGGCCGGCCGGTCGCGCAGCGCCCGCCGCAGCAGCCCCACCAGCTTGGCCCCATGCACCTCACCCACCCCGCCGCCCATGAACTCGCCCTCCTGGGCGGCGATGAACACAGGCTGGCCGGCCAGCCGGCCCTGGCCGATGGCCACGCCGTCGTCAAAGGCCGAGGGCACACCCAGCTGCGCCAGGTGCGGGCTCATCACCCGCTCGCTGGGCGGCAGCCATTCTTCGAAGCTGCCGGCGTCGAGCAGGCGGTCGATGCGTTCCCGGGCCGGGCATTCTGCAAAACTGAGGCTCACGGTGTGTTTCCCTTCAGGCCGGCGACCGCCTGGTCCAGCCGCAAACTGACCACGGCCGGTGTGGCCCCCATGTCGTTGATGGACACACGCAGCCCGGTGTAGCCATGGCGCTGCTGGAAATCCTGCAGCACCGCCTGCCAGATGGCGCCAAAGCCGCGGGCCGAGGTCTCCACATGAAAGTGGCTCTGGCCCGCCAGCGCGCCCGGGGCATCCGGCTCCAGCAGCACCTCCAGGTTGCCCGAGCCCACCACCCCCACCAGCACCGGGCGAAAGGCGGCCAGCGCCCGGGTGCCGGCGAAGGCGTAACGCAGCGATTCCATGCCATTCATGTCGATGTCCTCACCAATTGCGGAATTTTTTCGGCGGCTGGTACAGCCCGCCGCTGGCGCGCACCAGGTCACGCATGGAACGGGCGGCCAGCAGGTTGCGGCTGGCGTCACGCACGTCGATGCCCAGGTCGGCGGCGCGGCGGATCACCCCGCGGTCGCGCAGGTTGTCGACCATGCGCCGGTCGCGTGCCATGCCTACCGCGGTGTAGCCGGCCACGCCACGGATGGCCTGTTCGCGTTCCTCGTCGCTGCGGCACAGCAGCAGGTTGGCGATGCCTTCTTCGGTCAGCACATGGGTCACGTCGTCGCCGTAAATCATGATGGGCGGCAGCGGCATGGCCGCCTGTTCGGCCAGTTGCCAAGCGTCCAGCGTTTCCACAAAGGCCGGCTGCATGTGCTCGCGGAAGGTCTCCACCATCTGCACCACCATCTTTTGCCCGCGCGGCGTGCCACGTGCACCCCCCAGCCCGCTACGGGCCTCGCGGCCGGCCTTGAGCCAGGCCGGGCTGCTGTGGCGCCGGCCGCGGGCGTCGGCCCCCATGTTGGGCGCCCCGCCAAAGCCGGTGATGCGGCCCAGCGTGGCGGTGGAGCTGTTGCCGGCCAGGTCCATCTGCAGCGTGGAGCCGATGAACAGGTCACAGGCGTAATGGCCGGCGGCCTGGCAGAAGGCGCGGTTGCTGCGCAGGCTGCCGTCGGGCCCGGTGAAAAACACGTCGGAGCGGGCCCGGATGTAGTCTTCCATGCCCAGCTCGGAGCCGAAGGAATGGATGGACTGGACCCAGCCGGCCTCGATGGCGGGAATCAGCGCCGGGTGCGGGTTCAGCGCCCAGTGCTGGCAAATCTTGCCGCGCAGGCCCAGCGACTCGCCATAGGTGGGCAGCAGCAATTCGATGGCGGCGGTGTCAAAACCGATGCCGTGGTTCAGACGCTGCACGCCGTATTCGGCGTAAATGCCCTTGATGGCCATCATGGCCATCAGCACCTGGACCTCGGAGATCTGCGCCGGGTCGCGGGTGAACAGCGGCTCGATCACGTTGGGTGTGGGCGCGCGCACCACAAAGTCCACCCAGCCGGCGGGGATGTCGATGCGTGGCAGCACGTCGACGATCTCGTTGACCTGCGCAATCACCAGGCCGCCGCTGAAGGCGGTGGCCTCGACGATGGCCGGTGTGTCTTCGGTGTTGGGTCCGGTATAGAGGTTGCCCTGGGCGTCGGCCGAATGCGCGGCGATCAGCGACACCTGGGGTGTCAGGTCGACGAAGTAGCGGGCGAACAACTCCAGGTAGGTGTGGATGGCGCCGATCTGCACCCCGCCCTGGGCCACCAGCTGCGCCAGCCGGCCACCCTGCGGGCCAGAGAACGAGAAGTCGAGCCGCGAGGCGATGCCCAGTTCGAACACATCCAGGTGCTCGGGCAGCGACAGCACCGACTGCACCATGTGCAGGTCGTGCACCCGCTGCAGGTCCACCTGCACCAGGGCCTTGGCCAGAAAGTCGGCCTGCTTCTGGTTGTTGCCCTCCAGGCAGACCCGGTCGTGCGGCCGCAGCGCCACGTTCAGCAAATCCACCACCCGGGCGCTGTCGACCTGCTTGCCACGCAGGTGGGGGCCGAGTGCCTGGGCCACCTGGGCCAGCCGCAGTTGGCGGCCGGCAGCGCGGGTGTTCCAGGCCCGAGGTTCCGCCGCCGCGTTCATGCCTTGGCCGCCACCACACCCATGACCGCGTCGGGCAGGCCGGTGGCGATGCCGGGGAAGACGCAGATCAACACCACCGCGAGCAGCATCAGCACCACGAAGGGCAGCACCCCCCAGATGATGTCCGACAGCGGGATGTCGGGGGCGATGTTCTTGATGACGAAGATGTTCAGTCCCACCGGCGGGTGGATCAGCCCGGTTTCCATGACGATGGTCATCAGGATGCCGAACCAGATCAGGTCAAAGCCGGCGGCTTTGAGCGGCGGCAGGATGATGGGCGCGGTCATCAGGATGATGCTGACCGGCGGCAGGAAAAAGCCCAGCAGGATCACCATCACCAGCACCGCGGCCAGCAGCACCCATTTGGACAGCTGCATGCCCACAATCCATTCAGCGGTCGACTGACTGATGTGCAGAAAGCTCATCACGTAGGAGAACAGCAGCGACATGCCGATGATCAGCATCAGCATGGTGGACTCCTTCAGCGTGGCGGTCAGGATGGGCGCCACGTCCTTGGGTCGCCAGACACCGTAGATGACGGCAATCAGCACCAGCGCCAGCAAGGCACCCAGGCCGGCGGTTTCGCTGGGGGTGGCGAAGCCACCGTACAAGGCCACCATCACACCGATCAGCAGCAGCACAAAGGGCACGACGCGCGGCAGCATTTCGAACTTTTCGCGGTTGGTGAAGCTCTCGTTGGCCAGCAGGGCCGAGGCCGCACCGCTGCGCTTGAACTCGGCCTCGGCCAACCGGTATTCCTTGCGGTAACGGAAGGCGGCGTAGGCCGCAAACAAGGCCACCAGCAGCACACCGGGCATGATGCCGGCCAGGAACAGCCGGCCCAGCGACTGCTCGGCCGCCACCGCGTACAGAATCATCGTGATCGACGGCGGCAGCAGAATGCCCAGCGTGCCGCCCGCCGCGATGATGCCGGCGGCGAAGCCGGGCGAGTAGCCACGCTTGCGCATCTCCGGGATGCCGGCGCTGCCAATGGCCGAGCAGGTGGCCGGGCTGGAGCCGGCCATGGCGGCAAACAGCGCACAGGCGAACACGTTGGCAATGCCCAGGCCACCGGGAATGCGGCCCATCCACACGTGCATGGCGGCGTACAAATCCTGGCCCGCCCGTGACTTGCCAATCGCCGCCCCTTTCAGAATGAACAGCGGGATGGACAGCAGCGTGATGCTGGCCATTTCCTCGTAGACGTTCTGGGTCACGGTGTCGAGCGCCGAAGCGGGCATGAACAAATACATGAACAGCACCGCCACGCTGCCCAGCGCGAACGAGATAGGTGCGCCTGAAAACATCAGCACCAGGGTCACCGCCCCGAACAACAAACCCATGGACAACATGCTCACAATGCGTCTCCCTTGACCGTCCACGCATTGCAGCGCGCCGTGAATTGAACCAGTATCTGCAGCGCCAGCAGACTCATGCCGGCGGCCATCAGGCCGTAGGGAATCCACAGCGGTGGCGCCCAGGACGACGATGTGGTTTGGCCCTCGACCCAGGCCTCATGGAACAGCGTCCAGGACTTCCAGGAAAAGAAAGCGCAAAACAGCGTGCTCATCAGGTCCACCAGCATCACCCTGACCCGGTTCACCGACGGCGACAGCCAGCCGGCCAGGGCCTCAATGCCCACATGGCCGCGCAGCGACTGCACGAAGGCACCACACAAAAAGGTGGCGCCAACCAGGCAGAACACCGCGGCCTCGTCCTGCCAGTCGGTCGAGGCCTTCAGGAAGTAGCGCGACACCACGCTGGAGGTGAGCACCGCCGACGCCACCAGCAGCGCCACCATGCCCAGCATCACCATGGCCTGGTTGACCCACAGCAAACCCCTGGCGATCGGTTTGAGCAGCGCCGGGGTGTGGGGGTCGATCACCACCGTGGCCATGCCACTGTCGAATCCGTGGCTCATAGCAGTTGCTGGGCTGCTTTCAACAGCGCCGCACAGGATTCGTTTTTCTCACCGAAGTCTTTCCACGCGGTGTCCCGCGCGATGACCTGCCATTTCTTCAGCGTGGCCTCGTCCATGTCGTAGACCTTGGCGCCGGCCTTGGCGTAGATGTCGGCCGCGGCCTTGTCGTCGGCCTTGGCCGCGTCGCGGGCAAACACCTCCAGTTCGGCGCCCACCCCCATCACCACGTCCTGCTGGGCCTTGGGCAATTTGGCAAATACCTCTTTGGAAATCATCAGCGGCTCGAACATGAACCAGTAGGTTTTGCCACGGCCAGTGGTCAGGTGCTTGGCGATTTCTTCGAGCTTGAAGGAGATGAAGCTGGTGCTGGACGTCATGGCCGCGTCCATGGCGCCGGTCTGCATGGCGGCGTAGATTTCGTTCGATGGCAGCGAGATCACCGAGGCGCCGGCCTGCTTGAGCATCATGTCCATTTCGCGGCTGCCGCCGCGCACCTTCAGGCCCTTGGCATCGTCGGGTGTCACCAGCGGACGCACCCGGCTGGCCACCCCACCGGCCTGCCAGACCCAGCTGACGATCAGCACGCCCTTGGAATCCAGCACCTTGGCCAGCTGCTTGCCCACCTCGGCGTTTTTCCAGGCCGCACCCTGCTCGTAGCTGGGCACCAGCGCCGGCATCAGGCCGATGTTGGTCTCGGGCACTTCCCCGCCAGCGTAGGACAGCGGCACCAGGCTCATGTCCAGCGCGCCCTTGCGCATCGACGAGAACTGCGCGTTGGTCTTCATCAGCGACGAACCGGGGTAGACCGCCGCCTTCAGTGCGCCCCCGGTGCGTTTTTCCACCTCCACCGCAAAGCGGCGGCAAAGGCGGTCGCGGAAGTCACCCTCGGTCAGGGTGCCGCTGGGGAATTGGTGGGAAATTTTCAGTGCCCCCGGTGACTGGGCAAAAGCCGGCCAGCCGGTGGCGGCGGCGGAAGCCAGCGCCAGGCGCTGGACGAATTGACGGCGGTCGATGGACATGGGTGGGTCTCCTGGCTGTGGGTGGGATCACCGCACTGGCCCAGCCCATTTGGCACGCGGGTTTCGGCGGTTGAATGCAGTTTAGTGTTTTTTGTATTATTTGAATCATGTTTTGCATTAGGGTATTCACTATGGGTGTACGCACCGACTCCGTGGTGATACCTCTGTTGCTACACTCGCGCCATGAGCCGTTTATCAGAAACCCTGCGCGAAGCCATTGAGGAAGAGGTCGCCACCGGCAAGCTGGCGCCGGGCACCCACCTCGACGAGATCGAACTGGCGACCCGGTTCGGGGTGTCGCGCACCCCGATCCGCGAGGCCCTGAGCCTGCTGGCCGGTGAGGGGGTGGTGGAGATTCGGCCGCGACGCGGTGCGGTGGTGGCCCAGGTTTCGCCACAGCGGCTGGTGGAGATGTTCGAGGTGATGGCCGAGCTGGAGGCGATGTGCGCCCGGCTGGCGGCCCGCCGCATCAGCCCGGCCGAGCTGGTGACGCTGGAACAGGCCCATGAGCGCTGCCTGGAAGCCGCCCAGCGGCTGGACTCCGACGGCTATTTCTATGCCAACGAGCACTTTCACCACGCCATTTATGTGGCCAGCCACAACAGCTTCCTGAGCGACCAGGCGCACAGCCTGCAGCGGCGGCTGCGGCCCTACCGCCGGCTGCAACTGCGGGTGCGCAACCGCTTGTCCAAGTCGTTCGAGGAACACCAGGCGGTGCTGGACGCGCTGCGCGAGGGTGACAGCGACCGCGCCATGACCGCCATCCGCGGCCATGTGATGGTGCAGGGCGAGCGCTTCAACGACCTGTTGGCCGGCCTGTCGCAAATGGAAGCGCAGGCCTGACCCGGCTGGGCCCAGTCGGGCGTTTCAGTAGAATCGCCGACCCGGCCGCCCGGTCCGTGCGGCCGCTTTCTGCTGCAACCCCTGGAATCCCATGCGCTACTCCGTCTCCCACCTCAAGCTCACCCAGATCCTGTCGGCCCATGGCCTGAAAGCCGGTGACGCCGGTGGCATCGACCAGCTGTTCGGTGGCAAGGACGGGTACTACTGGTTCGGCACGCTGCGAGACCTCTGCCCCAAGGGCAAAACCATTTCCTGGGAAAACCAGTACGAGATGGTCAACGCCATCCAAGCCCATGAAAACGCCACCGCGGCCGAGGACGAGATGAAGCCCCAGGTGCCCAGCGCCGCCAACATCGCGGCCCTGTCCAAGGCCCTGCTCGACCCGCTCTGAGCGGCGGCCCCCGACCTCAGCCCTCGAACTGGGGGTGCAGCTGGCGGATGCGGCTCATCGCCATGCCGGCGGCGGCGGTGCGGGTTTCCACCCCCAGCTTGGCGAAGATGCGCTCCAGGTGTTTTTTCACCGTGGCCGGGCTGGCGCCCAGGATGTCGGCGATGTCGCGGTTGATCTTGCCCTTGACCACCCAGTACAGCACCTCGGCCTCGCGCGCGGTCAGGCGGAAGCTCAGGCTCATGGCCTCGATCACCGCGGCGTCGCTCACTTCCCTCATCACCAGCATCCAGTCGCCACCGGCCTCGCTGTCGCCGGCCTGGCGGTGCAACCGGAAGCTCAGCCGGCGCGCGCCCTGCTCAATGGCCAGGCGCGGCGGCTCGGCGCCCTGCATCGCGTTGGCCTGCGCCGCCTGCTGGGCGATGGCGCGCGGCAGCCAGTCGCGCACCGCCGCAGGCGCCAGCCCGCTGGGCGGGCCGAAATAGGCCTCCAGCAGCTGGCGGGCCAAGGGCGTCTGCCACATCAGCCGGCCGTCACTGGCACGCACGGTGATGGTGGCGTAGCCAAAGGCATCGAGGGCGTTGCGGGCCTGGCGTTTCTCGCGCGCGCCGGCCAGGTGCACCCCCATGCGGGCCAGCACCTCCTTGGGTTTGATGGGCTTGGTGACATAGTCCACCCCACCCGCTTCCAGCGCCGCCACCAGGTGCTCGGTCTCGGTCAGCCCGGTCATGAAGATGATGGGAATGTGGGCGGTGGCGGCGTTGGCCTTGAGCCGGCGCGCCACCTCGAAACCGTCCATGCCGGGCATCATGGCGTCGAGCAGCACGATGTCGGGCAGGGCTTGCGCGGCGCGCTGCAGCGCGGCCTCGCCATGGGTGGCCACCAGCACCGTGTAGCCGGATTCGTCGAGCGCGTCGTGCAGCACGGCCAGGTTGTCGGGCACGTCGTCGACGATCAGCACCACCTCGCTGTTGGCGCGGTCCAGCGTGTGGTCGATCAAGGGACTGTTCACGTCCATGGCCTCAGCTGTCCGCCGCCTGCAGCCACTGGCCCATGGCCTCGAACTGGAACTGCCGCGCCAGGCCCCGCATGTGGGTCACAAAAGAGGCGCAGTCGGGGTGAGCGGTCTCGATCTCGGCCAGCGCGTTCATGATGCCGCGGTAGTAACCCAGGCCAATCACCTCGCGCAGCGCGGCACAGGCCGCGTCCGGCGGCCGCTTGCCAGGGCTCAGGGTGGTGGGGGCCGGCGGCGCCTCGGCCGGCGTGTGGTCCAGCCATTGCAGGGCCAGCCGGCGCTCCAGCCAGTCCAGCAGTTCGGAATGCCGCACCGGCTTGAGCACAAAGTCTTCGGGCGGAATGCCGGCGTCGTTGTCCAGGCCCTTGTCGAAGGCATTGGCCGACACGATGGCGACGGCAATGGCCCGCACGCTGTCCACTGCGTGTGATGCGCTGCCCCCCGAGGGGGCTTGCCCGCCTTGGGGCGGCCCGGCGGCGGGCAGCAGCGCCGGCAGCAGGCCCCGCAGGCGGCGCAGGGTTTCCCAGCCGTCGATGCCGGGCATGGCCAGGTCCATCAGGATGGCGTCGGGCCGGTAGCCGGCGGCGATCAGGTCCAGCGCGTCATGGCCGCTGGCGGCGCTGCGCAGCTCAAAGCCCAGCGGCTCCAGCAGGCTTTGCAGCAGCTCGCGGTCGGCCTCTTCGTTGTCCACCACCAGCAGCCGGCGGCGCGGGCCCTCGTAGGCATGGCGCGGCCGGGTGGCCGGCCGGGGCGGCAGCGTGGCCAGGCCACCCCGGGCAGGCACATGGACCTCGGGCAAAAACAGCTTGACGCGGAACACCGAGCCCGCGCCCGGTGTGCTGCTGGCGGTGAGCTCGCCACCCATCAGGTCGGTCAGCATCTTGGCGATGGTCAGACCCAGACCGGCACCGGGCGCGGCGGGGCCGCTGGCCCCCAGGGTGGCGCTGCGGGTGAAAGGCTCGAAGATGCGGGCCAGCTCCTCGGGCGACAGGCCGGGGCCGGTGTCCTCGATCTCGATGCTGGCCAGCTCGCGGGCATGGCGCACCCGGAAGCGCACGCCGCCACGGGCGGTGAACTTGATGGCGTTGCCCAGCAGGTTGATCAGGATTTGCCGCAGCCGCTTTTCGTCGGCCCGCACCAGCTCGGGCAGCACACCGTCGGCCTCGAAACCAAAGGCCAGCTGCTTGGCTGCCGCCTGCGGCTCGAACATGCTGGCCAGCTCGTGCATGCAGTCGGCAAAACGCATGGGTTTCTGGTCCAGCGTGAGCTTGCCGGCCTCGATGCGGGCCACGTCCAGCGTGCCCTCGATCAGGCTCAGCAAATGCTCGCCGCTGCGCTTGATGACACGCACGGCCTGCTTGCGGTGCGGCGGGATGGTGGCGTCCTCGCCCATCAGCTGGGCATAACCCAGGATGCTGTTGAGCGGCGTGCGCAGTTCGTGGCTGATGGCGCTGATGTAGCGGCTCTTGGCCTGGTTGGCCTGGTCGGCCGCGGCGCGGGCATCCTCGGCCTGGCGACGCGCCTGCTCGGCCTGCAGCGTGGCCTGTTGCAAGGCCTCGTCGGTCTGCCGGTGCGACTCGATTTCCTGCATCAGCAAACGCGTCTGCCGGTTGGATTCTTCCTGCGCCACCTGCCGGCTCTTGTGGGCCAGCACCAGCCACCAGGCCACGATGCCGGCCACCACCAGCAAGGCCATGTAGGTCTTCAGAAAGCCCGACTGCAACACCCCGGCCGCCATGTCCAGCACCCGGTCGGTGCTGTCCAGGCCGAGGCTGCCGCTGCGCTGGGTGAAGGTGCGCAGCTCCTGGTAGAAAAACAGCACGAACACGCTCGCCAGCAAGGGAACGATGAGCAGCATCAGCATCAAGAAATGCCCCAGCCCGGTCTCCACATAAGGCCAGGCCTGGCGCGGCAGCAGCCAGCGCAGCGTGCCCGACCATTGCGCCGACAGGCTGGCCTGCGGCTTGCACAAATCGCCGCAGCGCGCGTCCAGCGTGCAGCACAGCGAACAGATCGCTCCCTGGTAGGCCGGGCAATGGGCCATGTCGGGGCCCTCGTAGGCGCGTTCGCAGATCACGCAGCGCTGCAGGCGAAAGTAGCTGCCGCTGGCTTCGGAACCAACGCCGCCGGGCCGCCCCAAGGCGTTGACGGCCCCCGCGGGGGGCAGCGACCCGCGCCGCGGTGGGGCGTGGGGGCCAGTCCTTGCGATGTAGTAACGCCCCCCGGTGGCCCAGGCGATCAGGGGCGAGGCCACAAAGGCCGTGCCCAGGGCGATCAGCGCCGAGAAAGCCTGGGCCAGCGGGCCGAACAGCCCCAGGTGGGCGCTGACCGACAGCACCGAGGCCAGCCCCATCGCGCCCACGCCGACCGGGTTGATGTCGTACAAATAGGCGCGCTTGAACTCGATGCCCTTGGGCGACAGGTCCAGCGGCTTGTTGACCACCAGGTCGGCCACCACCGCCATCATCCAGGCGATGGCCACGTTGGAATACAGGCCCAGCACGTCGCCCAGGGCCTGGAACACGTTCATCTCCATCAGCATGAAGGCGATCAGCGTGTTGAACACCACCCAGACCACCCGGCCCGGGTGGCTGTGGGTCAGGCGCGAGAAAAAGTTGCTCCAGGCCAGCGAGCCGGCGTAGGCGTTGGTGACGTTGATCTTCAGCTGCGACACCACCACAAACAGCGCCGTGGCCGCCACCGCCCAGCCGTAGTGCGGGAACACGTACTCGTAGGCCGCCAGATACATCTGGTTGGGGTCGACCGCACGCTCGGGCGGCACGCTGTGGCCGATGGCCAGAAACGCCAGCGCCGCCCCGCCCAGCATCTTGAGCACCCCCACCACCACCCAGCCCGGCCCGCCCACCAGCACCCCCAGCCACCAGCGCCGGTGGTTGGCGGTGGTTTTGGCCGGCATGAAGCGCAGGTAGTCGGCCTGCTCACCCATCTGCGTGATCAGCGCAATGCCCACCGTCAGCGCCGCGCCAAACAGCGCCAGGTCAAAACCCGCGACCGTGCCGTGCTGGCCCTTGAAACCGACGATGCCCGAGAACGCGCCCGGGTCCTTGGCGAACACATACACAAAAGGCACGACCAGCATCACCAGCCACAGCGGCTGGGTCCAGACCTGCAGCCGGCTGATGGCCGACACGCCGTGCGTCACCAGCGGAATCACCACCAGCGCGCAGACCAAATAGCCCCAGCGCGGCGGGATGTCCAGCGCCAGTTCCAGCGCATAGGCCATCACCGCGGCCTCGAGCGCAAAAAAAATGAAGGTGAAGCAGGCGTAGATCAGCGAGGTGATGGTCGAGCCGATGTAGCCAAAGCCGGCGCCGCGCGTCAGCAAATCCATGTCGACGCCGTAGCGCGCGGCACAGATGCTGATGGGCAGGCCGGCCAGAAAGATGATCAGCCCGGTGGCCAGGATGGCCAGCGCGGCATTGGTGAAGCCGTACTGCACCAGCAGCGTGGCGCCGATGGCCTCCAGAATCAGGAACGACGCCGCACCACCCAGCGCGGTGATGGCCACCCGGAAGATGGACCACTTGCGGAAGCGGTGTGGCGTGTAGCGCAGCGCATAGTCTTCCAGGGTTTCGCGGCCCACCCAGGCGTTGTAGTCGCGCCTGACCTTGACGATGCGCTGCGGCGCCTCGACGCCGGCCGGTGGCGCGGCCGGATGGTCGGGCGCGGCGGGCGGGCTGGGCTCGCTCAGGCGGGGGTCGGTGACGGTGTTCACAGCGGGGGTGTCCGTCTGCATTTTGCCTGCGTGCCGCCGCGCCAGCGCAGCGGCGCCATGGGCCATCTGGCGTATGGCCAGGCGCAGGGCTTCCCCCATAATGTTTTGAACCCTGAACCGTCGCCATGGAACTGACACCCCGCGAAAAAGACAAGCTGCTGCTCTTCACCGCCGCCCTGCTGGCCGAGCGCCGCCGGGCCCGTGGTTTGAAGCTCAATTACCCCGAGGCGGTGGCGCTGATCAGCGCCGCGGTGATGGAGGGTGCGCGCGACGGCAAGACCGTGGCCCAGCTGATGAGCGAGGGCCGCGCGGTGCTGACCCGCGCCGACGTGATGGACGGCGTGGCCGAGATGATTCCCGACATCCAGGTCGAAGCGACCTTCCCCGACGGCACCAAGCTGGTGACCGTGCACCAGCCCATTCTCTGAAACCGGAGACACGATGAAAAAAACCACCACCGCCCTGCTGGGCACGCTGGCCAGCGCCGCTTTCTGCCACGACGGTCACGGCCTGGTTGGCGCCCATGGCCATGCCAGCGACGCCTGGGGTTTTGTGGTGCTGGGCTTGGCCGTCGCGCTGTTGCTGGCCGGCCGCAAGTGAGCGCCCATGACGCCCGGTGAATTGATCGTTGACGACGGTGACCATGCGCTGAACACCGGCCGGCGCACGCTGACGGTGCTGGTGAAAAACACCGCCGACCGGCCCATCCAGGTCGGTTCGCACTACCACTTTTCCGAGACCAATGGCGCCCTGAACTTTGACCGCACGGCGGCGCGCGGCATGCGGCTGAACATCGCGTCGGGCACCGCGGTGCGCTTCGAGCCCGGCCAGCAGCGCACGGTGGAACTGGTGGACCTTGCCGGCAGCCGGCTGGTCTATGGCTTCCGTGGCCTCGTTCAAGGAAAGCTCTGAGCATGGCGACCATCGGGAGGCGTGCCTACGCCGAAATCTTCGGCCCCACGGTGGGCGACCGGGTGCGGCTGGCTGACACCGACCTGCTGATCGAGGTGGAGAAGGATTTCACCTTGGCCGCCGGGGGCTACGGTGAAGAGGTCAAGTTCGGCGGCGGCAAAACCATCCGCGACGGCATGGCACAAAGCCAGCAGACCCGGGAACAAGGCGCGGTGGACACGGTGCTGACCAACGCGCTGATCGTCGACCACTGGGGCATCGTCAAGGCCGACATCGGGCTGAAAGACGGCCGCATCGCCCGCATCGGCAAGGCCGGCAACCCCGACGTGCAGCCGGGCGTGGACATCGTCATTGGCCCCGGCACCGAAATCATCAGCTGCGAAGGCATGATCGTCACCGCCGGCGGCATGGACTCGCACATCCACTTCATCTGCCCGCAGCAGATCGAAGAAGCCCTGGCCGCTGGCATCACCACCATGCTGGGCGGTGGCACGGGTCCGGCCACCGGCACCTTTGCCACGACCTGCACGCCCGGGCCCTGGCACATCGCCCGCATGCTGCAGGCCGCCGACGCTTTTCCGATGAATTTGGCCTTTCTGGGCAAGGGCAATGCCAGCCTGCCGGCCGCGCTGCACGAGCAGATCAACGCCGGTGTGGTGGGTTTGAAACTGCACGAAGACTGGGGCACCACGCCGGCCGCCATCAGCAACTGTTTGGACGTGGCCGACGCCACCGACACCCAGGTGGCCATCCATTCCGACACACTCAACGAATCGGGCTTTGTGGAAGACACCATCGCCGCCACCAAGGGCCGTGGCATCTGCGCCTTCCACACCGAAGGCGCCGGTGGTGGCCACGCGCCCGACATCCTGCGGGTGGTGGGCGAGGCCAACTTTTTGCCGTCCAGCACCAACCCCACCATGCCTTACACGGTGAACACGCTGGACGAGCATGTGGACATGCTGATGGTCTGCCACCACCTCGACCCGGCCATTGCCGAAGACCTGGCCTTTGCCGAGAGCCGCATCCGCAAGGAAACCATCGCCGCCGAAGACATCCTGCACGACCTGGGCGCCATCAGCATGATGAGCAGCGACAGCCAGGCCATGGGCCGGGTCGGCGAGGTGATTCTGCGCACCTGGCAGACGGCGCACAAGATGAAGGCGCAGCGCGGCAAGCTCCCCGAGGACAGCGCGCGCCACGACAACTTCCGCGTCAAGCGCTACATCGCCAAATACACCATCAACCCGGCCATCGCCCACGGCATGAGCCACGAGATCGGCAGCATCGAGGAAGGCAAATGGGCCGACCTGGTGGTCTGGAAACCGGCCTTCTTTGGTGTCAAGCCTGCGCTCATCCTCAAAGGAGGCAGCATTGCGATGGCGGCCATGGGCGACCCCAACGCCTCCATCCCCACGCCGCAGCCGGTGCACTACCGGCCGATGTTCGGCGCCTTTGGTGGCTCGCTGGCGCGGGGGTCGTTGACCTTTGTGTCGCAGGCCGGCCTGGCGGCCGGCATCGGCGAACGCTTTGACTTGAAGAAAACCCTCAGTGCGGTGAAAAACATCCGCGGGGTGCGCAAACAGCAGATGGTCCACAATGCCGCCTTGCCCCGGATGGAGGTCGACGCCCAAACCTACGCGGTGCGCGCCGACGGCCAGCTGCTCAGCTGCGAGCCGGCCACCGTCCTGCCCCTGGCCCAACGCTATTTTTTGTTCTGATGCTGTCCATTTCCAAATGCCTGCCCGGTGGCCATGGCCTCGCCCCCGTCCTTCTCAAACGCGCCGCCACGGTGGCGCTGGACTGGGATGTGCGCCAGAAAAGCCGCTTTGACGCCACCGACAGCCAGGGCCGCCGGCTGGGCGTGTTTCTACCGCGCGGCACGGTGGTGCGCGGCGGCGATGTGCTGGTGGCCGAAGACGGCTCGCTGGTGCGGGTGCTGGCCGCGCCCCAGGCGGTGCTGCGCATCACCCCCTGCAGCGCGCACGGCTCGCCGTTTGACCTGGTGCGCGCCGCCTACCACCTGGGCAACCGCCATGTGCCCATTGAACTGACGCCCGACTTCCTGCAGATTGAGCCCGACCATGTGCTGGCTGAGATGCTGCAGGCCATGCACCTGATCGTCAACGCTGTCGACGCGCCCTTCGAGCCGGAAAACGGCGCCTATGCCGGTGGCGGCCATGGCCATGCCACCACCCCCGCAGCCCATGTGCATGGCCCCGACTGCAACCATGGGCATGACCACGCCCCAATGCCCGCAGCGGCCCCGGCACCGCATGTGCATGGTCCGAACTGCAACCACGGCGACCATGGCCACGACCACGCCGCCCCCGCGGTGCAGCCAGTGGCGGTGCAGTTCCACAAGCACCGCCCGCCGGGCTGAGCATGGCGCCCTCGCCGCTGTCGGCCACCGGCCTGCTGCAGCTGATCTGGCTGGCCTCGCCGGCCCTGCCGGTGGGCGGCTTCTCCTACTCCGAAGGCCTGGAATCGGCGGTCGAACACGGGCGGGTGACGTCAGAGCATGACGCGGCCAACTGGCTGTCGGACCAGCTGGCGCTGGGCCTGGGCCGGGCCGACTTGCCGGTGCTGGCCCAGGCGATTGCCGCCTGGCGGGCCGATGACAGGCCACGCCTGACCGACCTGACCCATTGGCTGCTGGCCACCCGCGAAAGCGCCGAGTTCCGTCTGCAAACCGAGCAGATGGGCCGCTCGCTGGTGGAATGGCTCAAGCTGCAGCACAGCGACGTGGCCGATGCCTTTTCCGGCCTGGCCCCCACCTGGCCCGTCGCCTTTGCCTTTGCCGCCGCCCGGGTGCCGGCCAGCGTGCACGACGCCTGCCTGGCCTTCGCCTTTGGCTGGGCCGAGAACATGGTGGCCGCCGCCATCAAGGCCGTGCCGCTGGGCCAGAGCGCCGGCCAACGCATGCTGGCCCGGCTCACCCACGAAATCCCGGCGGTCGTGGAACAGGCCCTCCAGCAGAACGACGCCGACCGCATGGCCTTCACGCCCATGCTGGCCATTCTGTCGGCCCGCCACGAAACCCAGTACTCCCGCATCTTCCGCTCCTGAACACCATGGCCCTGCACCACATCCCCCACCGCACCAAAAAACTCCCGCCGCTGCGTGTCGGCATTGGCGGGCCTGTGGGTTCCGGCAAAACCACGCTGCTGGAAATGCTCTGCAAGGCCATGCGTGCGCGCTGGGACCTGGTGGCCATCACCAACGACATCTACACCAAGGAAGACCAGCGCCTGCTCACAGTCAGTGGTGCGCTGCCGGCCGAACGCATCCTGGGCGTGGAAACCGGCGGTTGCCCGCACACCGCCATCCGCGAAGACGCGTCCATCAACCTCGAAGCCATCGACCGCATGCTGGCCCAGTTTCCCGACGCCGACATCGTCTTCATCGAGAGCGGCGGCGACAACCTGGCCGCCACCTTCAGCCCCGAGCTGAGCGACCTGACGATTTACGTGATCGACGTCGCCGCCGGCGAAAAGATCCCGCGCAAGGGCGGCCCCGGCATCACCAAAAGCGATTTGTTCGTCATCAACAAGACCGACCTCGCCCCCCATGTGGGCGCCAACCTGGATGTGATGGACGCCGACACCCGGCGCATGCGCACCGGGCCCCAGGGCCTGAAGCCCTTTGTGATGACCAACCTCAAGACCCTGAGCGGCCTGGACGAGGTGGTGCGCTTCATCGAGACCAAGGGCCTGATCACGGCCTGAGCCGCCCTGTGGCCCCCTGGCACCAGGGGGCTGCGGGCTAGAATACAGGCCAAGGAAGCGTGGCAGAGTGGTCGATTGCACCGGTCTTGAAAACCGGCGACGGGCAACCGTCCGTGAGTTCGAATCTCACCGCTTCCGCCAGACCCGGCCTGCCGCAGGCCGCTGCCAAGGACCCGTGCCATGACTACCCCCCGACTGATGCTGGCCGCCGCCCTGTGCCTGAGCACGGCCTGGGCCGCCGCCCAAAGCCCCGAACAATTCACCAAGAACGCGCTGAGCTTCGCCACCCGGGCGGCCTACCCCATGGTGCAGGTGCAGGCCACCGAGAACAAGGGCCAGTGGGTGCAGACCCAGGCCCGGGTGACCAACAGCAAATGGGCGGTGAAACCGATCGACCCCCACACCCCGGTGTTCACCGCCACCGCCAACTTCGACCTGCTGTCCGGCGTGGGCGAGCCCAAGGACAACCAGGCCGAGGCCGAGGACACGCAGGACCTGACGCTGAACAAGGTCGAGCGCATGGCACTGGAATACCAGCCCACCGCCACCGGCTGGGCCTTCAGCAAGGGCAGCAGCACCTCGCGGGGCGTGGTCACGCCGCTGACGCCGGCCGATGTGAAGCCCAACACCCCGCTGCACTGGGTGGTGCAGGGTTTCTCGGTCAAGCCCTGAACCGGCGCACCCCACCGGGCTGCGCCCTCACTCGGCGAGAAACAAGGCCTGCAGGTCGCTGAGGAAATCAAAGCCCCGGGTGGTGGGGCGCACGCTGGCAAAGTCGCGCTCGATCAGGCCCTTGCGCTCGGCCTCGGCCAGGCCCTTCTGGATCGCGGTGATGGGCAGGCCGGTGCGTTCACTGAACTGCAGCAGCGCAAAACCGTCTTTCAGGCGCAGCGCGTTCAGCATGTACTCGAAGGGCAGCTCGGCCCGGCCCACCTCGTCGCTCTGTGCCACCGCCTCGCCGCTGAGCGCCTGGGTCATGTAGCGCTGCGGGTCACGGAAGCGCACCTGGCGCACCACCCGGTGGGCAAAGCTGAGCTTGCTGTGGGCGCCGGCGCCAATGCCCAGGTAGTCACCAAACTGCCAGTAGTTGAGGTTGTGCACGCAGCGGTGGCCGGGCTGGGCATAGGCCGACACCTCGTAGCGGGCCAGGCCACTGGGGGCGGTCATCTCGGTGATCTGGTCCAGCATGGCGTAGGCCAGGTCGTCCTCGGGCACCACCGGCGGGAACTTGGCGAAATAGGTGTTGGGCTCGATGGTCAGGTGGTAGATCGACAAATGCGGCGGCGCCAGCGCCAGCGCGGTCAGCACGTCCTGCGCCTGTTCGGCCAGGGTCTGGCCGGGCAAGGCGTACATCAGGTCGAGGTTGAAGGTGTCAAAGGCCTGGGCGGCCTCTTCCACCGCGGCCAGGGCCTGGGCCCTGTCATGCACCCGGCCCAAGGCCTTGAGGTGCTGGTCGTTGAAGCTTTGCACGCCCACGCTGAGCCGGGTCACACCGGCGCCACGGAAGGCACGGAAGCGGTCTTTCTCAAAGGTGCCGGGGTTGGCTTCCAGCGTGACCTCGCAATCGGGCGCCAGCTTCAGCCGGGCCCGGATGTCACCCAGCAGACGGTCGATGGCCTCGGGTGAAAACAGGCTGGGCGTACCGCCGCCGATGAAGATGCTCAACACCTGCCGCCCCCAGACCAGCGGCAGTGCGGCCTCCAAGTCGGCCACCAGCGCGTCGAGGTAGCGCTGCTCCGGCAGGCCGCCACTGGCCTCGTGCGAGTTGAAATCGCAGTACGGGCATTTCTTCAGACACCAGGGCAGGTGCACATAGAGCGACAGCGGTGGTGGCGCCGGCAGCTGCAGCGTGCCCGGGCGCATGTAGTGCTGAATGTCGGGCAGGCTCATGGCAGGCCGAACCAGCGCTCGCGCATCAGCGCCACCATCTGCGCCGCGGCGCGGCCACGGTGGCTGTGGGCGTTCTTCACCTCGGGTGGCAGCTGGGCAAAGGTCTGGCCGAACTCGGGCAGGCGCATCACCGGGTCAAAACCAAAGCCGTTCTCGCCGATGGGTTCGCGGGTGATCTCGCCCACCACCCGGCCCACCGCCACCAGCGGCTCGGGGTCGTCGGCGCGGCGCAGCGCGACCAGCGTGCTGACCATGGCGGCGCGCCGATTGTCGATGCCTTGCATCTGCTGCAGCAGGGCCTGCACGTTGTTGTCGTCGCCTTTCTCCAGGCCGAACTGGGTGGCATAAAAGGCGGTGTCCACCCCGGGCAGGCCACCGAAGGCATCGACACACAGACCGGCGTCGTCGGCCAGGGCCGGCAGACCGCTCAGGCGGGCGGCGTGGCGGGCCTTGGCCAGCGCGTTCTCGACAAAGGTGCGGAAGGGTTCCTCGGCTTCGGGAATGGCCAGCTCGGCCTGGCGCACCAGCGTCAGCCCCAGCGGGGCCAGCAGCACCTGCAACTCGGCCAGCTTGCCGCGGTTGTTGGAGGCCAGCACGATCTGTTTCATGCCGCCACCCCGCTGTGCTGGGAGAAGCTCATTTCGCCAGCGCTTCGGCCTGCAGGGCCACCAGCTCGCCAATGCCTTTTTCGGCCAGCGCCAGCAGCGCGTCCATCTCGGCGCGCGAGAAGGCCACGCCTTCGGCCGTGCCCTGCACCTCGACGAAATGGCCGGCGCCGGTCATGACCACGTTCATGTCGGTGTCGCAGGCCGAGTCTTCGGTGTACTCCAGGTCCAGCAGCGGCGTGCCGTGCAACAGGCCCACCGAGATGGCGGCCACCGGCCCGAGGATGGGCGAGGCGCTGAGCTTGCCGGCGGCGATCAGCGAACGCACCGCGTCACTGGCGGCCACGAAAGCGCCGGTGATGCTGGCGGTGCGGGTGCCGCCGTCGGCCTGCAACACGTCGCAGTCCAGCGTGATGGTGCGCTCACCCAGGGCCTTGAGATCGAACACCGCGCGCATCGAGCGGCCGATCAGGCGCTGGATTTCCTGCGTGCGGCCACTCTGCTTGCCGCGTGCGGCCTCGCGGTCGCTGCGGGTGTGGGTGGCGCGCGGCAGCATGCCGTACTCGGCCGTGACCCAGCCCTCGCCGCTGCCCCGTTTGTGGCCCGGCACTTTTTCTTCCACCGAGGCGGTGCACAGCACCCGGGTGTTGCCGAACTCGATCAGCACCGAGCCCTCGGCGTGCACCGTGTAGTGGCGGGTGATGCGCACCGGGCGCAACTGGTCGGGGGCGCGCTGGCCGCTGCGGATGAAATCGGTCATGGAAGGGTCCGTGTGAAAAATGGGAAGGGCACGGTGGTGCCCGTGGTCAGCCTCGGCCAGCCGAGCTGCGGCGGATGGCCTCGTTGATCTCGGCAATCGAGCGTTCGATGGCGGCGTCGTCGAACTCGTCGAGCTGCAGGTCATGCGGGCCGGCGGCGATGGTGGAGGCAAAGCCGCCATCGCTGTCGCCGTCGCCGGCGTCGGGAGCGGTGTCGATGGCGTGGGGGGTTTCCCATTCCAGCGCCAGCGCGGTGACGTTGTCGCAGCGCTTGCCGCCGGCCAGCAGCGCCTGGGCCACCATCTCGGGCACGGCGTCGGCCACCGGTCGGTCGATGGACAGTGCTTCGGTGATGGCCTCGTCGGACAGGTTGCCCCACAGGCCGTCGGAGCACAGCAGCAGGCGGTCACCCTGGTGCAGCACAAAGGGCTGGGACAAATCAAACACCGGCTCGGTGGGCGAGCCCAGGCAGCTGAACAACACGTTGCGGTTCACTCCCTCGGGGCCGCCGGCGGCCTGGTGCTCGACAAAGGAATGGTCGCGGGTGCGCAGCAGCAATTTGCCCTTGCGCACCACATACAGCCGCGAATCGCCGCAATGGATCCAGGTGGCCTGGCCGTCCTGCAACAACAGCGTGACCAACGTGGTGCGCGGCGTGTCCAGCATGCCGCGCTCGCTGGCGTAGCGCAGCAGTCGCTCCTGCGCGGCCATCACCGCGCGCGACAGAAATTCCACCGGCCCGGCGATGCGCGGCCTGGCCTCGGCCTCGTACAGCGAAGAGATGACCTGCAGGGCCAGCTGCGCCGCCACCTCGCCTTCGGGGTGGCCACCCATGCCGTCGGCCAGCATGAACAGGCCCGAGCCCCGGGTGTAGCAATAGCCCATGCGGTCTTCGTTGACGGCCCGGCCACCGCGGCGGGACTGCTGAAAAACCGAGAATTTCATTTGGCGCGCGGGCCCGGACCGAGGCCACCGAACACTGTCTTGCGGGCTTCCGCCACCACGTTGTCAAACTGCAGACGCATCTTTTCTTTCATCGAGAGCTGGGTGTAGAGCCGTTCGCCTTCGCGCGACAACTCCTTTTGCAAGGCAAACACCGACTGCGGCCGGGCCAGTGGGTCCAGCGCCATGCACCACTCGACCACCTCGATCAGGTTGTCGGAGTAGATGCCGCGCAGCCGGGACAAGGCCAGTGACAGCCGGTCTTTTTCCTGGCGCTGCGGTGCGTCGTTGGGCGGGTAGCCCTGCATGCAGGCGTAGATGCAGGCGCCGATGGCGTAGATGTCGGTCCAGGGCCCCATGGAAGAGTCGCGCCGGTACATTTCGGGCGCGGCAAAACCGGGGGTGTACATCGGGCGAATGAAGTTGCCCTCTTTGCTCAGCACCTCGCGGGCCGCACCGAAGTCGATCATCACCGCCTTGTTGTCGTCGGTGACGAAGATGTTGGCCGGCTTGATGTCCAGGTGCAGCATCTTGTGCTGGTGCACGATGCGCAGGCCGCGCAGGATCTCGTCGAACAGCGAACGTATGGTGGACTCGCGGAACACCTTGGGCTGCTTGAGCTCGCGCGCGGCGATGATGAAGTCCTGCAGGGTCGCCCCCTCCAGGTAGTTCATCACCATGTAGACGGTTTCGTTTTCGCGGAAAAAATTGAGCACACTCACCACCGAGGGGTGGGAGATCTGCGCCAGGGCCCGGCCTTCCTCAAAGAAACTTTTCAGGCCCAGCCGGTACAGCGAGAGCTTTTCGGGAACGATTTGTGGCAGCAGCTCGCCGGGGGCCCGGGAGGCCAGCGACGAAGGCAGGTATTCCTTGATGGCCACCTTCTGGTGGTCACTGCCAATGGCCAGGTAGACCACGCCGAATCCGCCGGCGGAGAGCTTGCGCACAACCTTGTAGCCACCGATCAAGGTGTCGGGTGGCAAGGAGGCGGGTTTGACCTTTGACATAATTTGATACTTCGCTCAGCAAACCTGCAGGGCGCGGCGCCGATTGACCCCACCAGAAAGACAGCGAACGCCCATGTCAGTTTACAGTATGACCGGCTATGCCAGCGTTCAACGGACCCCCGCGGCCGAAGGCGCATCACCCCAGGCCGGACCCCGCCTGGGCCTGGAAATCCGCTCGGTCAACAGCCGCTTTCTCGACCTGGTTTTTCGCCTGCCCGAAGAGTTGCGCCACGTGGAGCCGGCGCTGCGCGAACGCCTCACCGCCCGGCTCAAACGCGGCAAGGTGGAGGTGCGGGTGGCCCTGGAGTCAGCCAGCGGCTCCCCGCTGCGCGACCCACCCACCGCCACCTTGCAACGCCTGGGCTCGCTGCAGGACACCATCAAGGCCTGGCTGCCCCAGGCCGCCCCGTTGAGCGTGGCCGATGTGCTGCGCCTGGCCACCGCCGACGAGGCGCCGCTGCGCGACCTCAGCCCCGAGCTGGTGGCCCTGATGCAGCAGGCACTGGACGCTTTGCTGGACGCCCGGGCCCGCGAAGGCCAGCGCCTGGTGGAGATGCTGCTGGACCGCACCGCCTCGCTGCGCGCACTGGCCAAGCTGGCCACGCCGCTGGTGCCCCAGCTGGTGGCCCAGCAGCGCCAGCGTTTCCTGGAACGCTGGCAGGAAACCCTGGCCCTGGCCGGCGGCGGCGTCAGCCCCGAGGCAGCGCAGGACCGCGCGCTGGCCGAGGCCACGGCGTTCGCCATCCGCATCGACGTGGCCGAGGAGATCACCCGGCTGGACGCCCATTTGGACGAGATCGACCGCCTGCTGAAAAAAGGCGGCGAGGTCGGCAAACGACTGGACTTCTTGATTCAGGAACTGCACCGCGAGGCCAACACCCTGGGCTCCAAATCGGCCGCCATGGAGCTGACCCGCATCTCGGTCGACATGAAGGTGCTGGTCGAGCAGATGCGCGAGCAGGTTCAGAACATCGAATAAACCCCATGGACTTCCCCGGCAACCTCTTCGTCGTCGCGGCCCCCAGCGGCACCGGCAAATCCAGCCTGGTCAAGGCCTTGCGCGAGGCCGATGCGGCGGTGCTGCCGTCCATCTCGCACACCACCCGCCAGCCGCGTGGTCAGGAGCAGAACGGCCGCGAGTATTTTTTCGTCGGAAAAGACGAGTTCGACACCATGGTGTTGTCGGGCGCGTTTCTGGAATGGGCCGAGGTGCATGGCAACCGCTATGGCACCTCCAAACAGGCCATCCAGGACCGCATGGCCGCCGGCGGCGATGTGGTGCTGGAAATCGACTTCCAGGGCGCTTTGCAGATCAAGCGGCTGTTCACCAACGCGGTGCTGATCTTCATCCTGCCGCCGAGCTGGGAGGAGTTGCGGGCCCGGCTGGAGCGCCGCGGCGAGGACAGTGCCGAGGTGATTGCGCTGCGCCTGCAGAACGCCGACCTGGAGATGCGACAGGCCAAGGAATTCGACTTCGTTATAATCAATGAGCATTTTGACCTGGCCGTGGCCGATCTCGTGACCATCGTGCACGCGCAAAGGCTCAGATTTGCGGCACAGCGCCGAGCACGGGCGCAAACCTTCGCCGCCTTGAACATCACCTGACCTTCTGGAGCAACCCCATGGCCCGCATCACCGTCGAAGACTGCCTCGAGAAAATCCCCAACCGCTTCCAGCTGGTGCTGGCCGCGACCTACCGCGCCCGCATGCTGAGCCAAGGCCACGCCCCCAAGGTGGAGAGCAAGAACAAGCCCTGCGTGACCGCGCTGCGCGAAATTGCCGACGGCAAAGTGGGCCTGGAAATGCTGAAAAAAGTGCCCGGCTGAGCCCCCTCACAAACCCTTCAAAAAGCACCGCAACGCGGTGCTTTTTTGTTGGTGGCGGCGATGCCCGGCGCCAGCCGTTACAGTTGGGGTCTGTTCACACGGTTTGACCCCTGAGAACAAGCCTTCCACCATGAAAACTGCAACGCCGTCCGCACCGGGCGAAGCCAAGCCCGTCCACCCGGCCGCTGCCAATGCGGCTGCGGCCAGTTTCGCGGCGCTGACGGCCAAGCTCGATTACCTGGAGCCGGCCGACATCGAGCAGGTGCGCCAGGCCTATCGCTTCGCCGACGAGGCCCATCTGGGCCAGCTGCGCAACAGCGGAGAGCCCTACATCACCCACCCGATTTCGGTGGCCCAGCAGTGTGCCGAATGGAAGCTGGACGCCCAGGCGCTGATGGCAGCGCTGCTGCACGACATCATCGAAGACTGTGGCGTCAGCAAGGTCGAGGTCATCGAGCGTTTTGGTGCGCCGGTGGCCGAGCTGGTCGACGGCCTGACCAAGCTCGACAAGCTGCAGTTCAACACCCGCGAGGAAAGCCAGGCGGAGTCCTTCCGCAAGATGCTGCTGGCGATGGCGCGCGACGTGCGGGTCATTCTGGTCAAGCTGGCCGACCGCAGCCACAACATGCGCACGCTGGGCGATGTGCCGGTGGCCAAGCGTGGCCGCGTGGCCCGCGAAACCCTGGAAATCTACGCCCCCATTGCCCACCGCCTGGGCCTGAACCAGACCTACCGCGAGCTGCAGGACCTGGCGCTGCGCCACCTGCGCCCCTGGCGCTACACGGTCTTGTCCAAGGCCATTGCCAAGGCGCGGGGCCGCCGGCGCGACCTGATCCAGAAGGTGCAGAACGAGCTGGAATCGGTGTTCCAGAACCAGGGCATCCCGGTGCGCATTTCGGGCCGCGAGAAAACGCTGTACTCCATTTACCGCAAGATGCGGGAAAAGCACCTGAGCTTTGCCGAGGTGACCGACATCTACGGCTTCCGCGTCATCGTGCCCAGCGTGATTGACTGCTACACCGCCCTGGGCGTGCTGCACCAGCTCTACAAGCCCGTGCCCGGCAAGTTCAAGGACCACATCGCGATTGCCAAGGTCAACGGCTACCAGTCGCTGCACACCACGCTGGTCGGCCCGTCGGGGGTGAACGTCGAGTTCCAGATGCGCACCGAGGCCATGCACATGGTGGCCGAATCGGGCGTGGCCGCCCACTGGCTGTACAAGGCCAGCGACTCCGGCAGCACCAGCGCCGACCGGCTGGGCAACAAGTGGCTGCAGTCGCTGCTGGACATCCAGAACGAGACCCACGACGCCACCGAATTCTGGGACCATGTGAAGGTGGACCTGTTCCCCGACGCGGTCTACGTGTTCACGCCCAAGAGCCAGATCATGGCCCTGCCCCGCGGTGCCACCGTGGTCGACTTTGCCTATGCCATCCACAGCGACGTGGGCGACCGCGCCGTGGGCGCCAAGGTCAACGGCGAACAGGTGACGTTGCGCACCGAGGTGAAAAACGGCGACGTGGTCGAGGTGGTGACCGAACCCAACTCGGCGCCCAACCCGGCCTGGCTGGGCTTTGTGCGCACCGGCCGGGCCCGCTCCAAGATCCGCCACCACCTGAAAACCATGGCGCAGGGCGAGTCGCAGTCGCTGGGTGAAAAGCTGCTGGCCCAGGCGGTGCGTGCCGAGGGCATGGACAAGATTCCCGACGACAGCCCGGCCTACCAGCCGCTGTGGGACAAGCTGCTGCATTTCAGCGGCAACCGCACCCGCGACGAATTGCTGACCGACATCGGCCTGGGCAAACGCATCGCCACCATGATTGCCAAACGCCTGGTGGCCCTGCTGTCCGAGCGCGGTGAGAAAACCGACGCCCTGCTGATGTCCCGCGAACGCTACAGCGCCCACGACACCGTGTCGCAAGGCTCGGTGGTGCTGGACGGCAGCGAAAACGCCTCGGTGCAGTACGCCAGCTGTTGCCGACCGATTCCTGGCGAGCCCATCGTCGGCTACCTGGGCCGGGGCGAAGGCCTGGTGGTCCACACCGCCGAATGCGCGGTGGCCAAGCGTTTGCAGTACAAGGACAGCGAACGCTTCATCACCGTGGAATGGACCGACGAGCCGGTGCGCGCTTTTGAAACCGGCATTGTGGTCACGGTGACCAACGGCAAGGGCGTGCTGGCCCGGGTGGCCGCGGCCCTGGCCGTGGCCGAGGCCGACATCACCCATGTGGACATGGGCGAAGAGCCGGTGCAGGAAGCCACCGACCTGCGTTTTGTGGTGTCGGTGCGCGATGTGGCCCACCTGGACGCCGCGCTGCGCCAGCTCAAACGCACGCCCATGGTGTTGCGGGCGGTGCGGGCCCAGCCCTCGCGCTGAAGCCTCAACGCCGGCTCTCAGCCCGGCGGCGCCGGGTAGGAAACCGCCAACACCTCGATGGCCTGTGGTCCGGCCGGGGTGACCAGCGTCACCGTGTCGCCCTCGCGCGCCTTGAGCAGCGCCCGGGCCACCGGTGCAATCCAGCTCACCTGTCCCTGGGCGCTGTCGGCCTCGTCGATGCCCAGAATGGTGATGGTTTTTTCATCGCCCGCGTCATTGCAGTAGGTGACGGTGGCGCCGAAGAACACCTGGTCGCTGCCATGGTGCAGGCTGGGGTCGCTGACCTCGGCAATCTCCAGCCGCTTGGTCAGAAAGCGGATGCGGCGGTCGATCTCGCGCAAACGCTTTTTGCCGTAGATGTAGTCGCCGTTCTCCGAGCGGTCACCGTTGCGCGCCGCCCAGTGCACCGCTTCCACCACCTTGGGCCGCTCGTCATCGATCAGCGACAGCAGCTCGGCCCGCAGCCGCGCACAGCCCTGGGGGGTGATGTAGTTCTTGCCCCCGGCCGGCAGGGGCGGCAACGAGGCGCCATCGTCCTCGTCGTCATCGGATTCTTTGGTGAAGGCTTTGCTCATGAGGAACACCGGGTCATCGATGCCGGTTGTACCAGACCCTGGCCGGTGCAGGCGGTCGGCGCGTTGAAATCCACGCGGAAATGAAAAAAGGGGTCTGCAATTGCAGACCCCTTTTCCATTTGGTGCGGCTGGCAGGAATCGAACCCACGACCCCTTGGTTCGTAGCCAAGTACTCTATCCAGCTGAGCTACAGCCGCTAAGCTTCGTATTCTAGCACGGTGATTTGGGTCATCCGTCAGGCGTTCGAATTTTTATTACCCCAGCCAAAAAATACAGTTGGTAGGGCGTGTTGGACTTGAACCAACGGCCAAAGGATTATGAGTCCTCTGCTCTAACCAACTGAGCTAACGCCCCCCGCCTTTGATTGTAGGCGGCGCTAGTTGTTGTGACTGAGTGCGTTGCCCACCAGCTTGGAGGTGATGTCAACGATTTGGATCATCTTTTCATAGGGCATGCGGGTCGGGCCGATCACGCCCAGCGTGCCCACCACCTCGCCGTCCACCTCGTAGGATGCACTGACCACCGACAACTCCTCGATGGGCACATACTGGCTCTCGCCGCCGATGTAGATGCGCACACCCTCGGCGCGGCTGGACACGTCCAGCAAACGCATCAGCTGCGTCTTCTGCTCGAACAACTGGAAGGCGCGGCGCAGGTGGTCCATGTCGTGCGAGAAGTCGCTGACGGCCAGCAGGTTGCGTTCACCGGCAATCACCACTTCGTCCTGCGCGCCCATCATGGCCTCGGAACTCACGTCCACCGCGGCCTTCATCAGCGTGGCGATTTCGCCGCGCAGCTGCTCCACCTCCAGCTTCAGCCGCTCGCGCACCTGCTCCATCGCCATGCCGGCGTAGTGGGCGTTGAGGTAGTTGGCAGCCTCCACCAGCTGGCTTTGCGAATGGTCGACCTCGGTGAAAATCACCCGGTTCTGCACATCGCCCTGGGGCGACACCATGATGACCAGCAGCCGCCGCTCCGACAGGCGCAGGAATTCGATGTGGTGGAACACCGAGGTGCGCTTGGGCACCATCACCACACCGACGAACTGCGACAGGTTGGACAACAGGTTGGCTGCGCTGGCAATCACCCGCTGTGGCTGGTCGGGCGCCAGCATCGGCGGATTCAGCCCGCCAGAGCCCAGCAGCGCGTGCTTCTGGGCCGTCAGCATGGTGTCGACGAACAGGCGGTAACCGCGGGCCGTGGGAATCCGGCCGGCCGAGGTGTGGGGGCTGACAATCAGCCCCAGGTCTTCCAGGTCGGCCATCACATTGCGGATGGTGGCCGGCGACAGGTCCAGGCCCGAGGCCTTGGACAAGGTGCGTGACCCCACGGGTTGACCGTCGGCGATGTAGCGCTCCACCAGCGCCTTCATCAGCATCTTTGCGCGTTCATCAAGCATCACCGGATTTTAGGGAGGTTGTGATGTAATTTGTGAATGATCAAGTTCCAGCAGGTGGCCATCATTGGCAAGTACAACGCCCTGGGGTCGCGCAATGCCCTGGAAGATGTGGCCCATTTCCTGGATGCACAAGGCTGTGAGGTGGTGTTTGAGCGCGACACCGCCTCCAACGTGGGCATGACCCAGTACCCGGTGATGGACGTGCAGACCATCGGCGCGACCTGCGATCTGGGCCTGGTGGTGGGTGGCGACGGCACCATGCTGGGCGTGGGCCGCCAGCTGGCCACCTCGGGCGTGCCGCTGATCGGCATCAACCAGGGCCGGCTGGGTTTCATCACCGACATCCCCTTCAACGGCTACCAGGCCATGCTGGGCCCCATGCTGCGCGGCCATTACGAGGAAGACCGGCGCTGCCTGATGCACGCCAAGGTGGTGCGGGACGGCCGCTGCGTCTATGACGCCACCGCGATGAACGACGTCGTGGTCAACCGCGGCGCCTCCTCCGGCATGGTGGAGCTGCGGGTCGAGGTCGATGGCCGCTTTCTGGCCAACCAGCGGGCCGACGGGCTGATCATCGCCACCCCCACCGGGTCCACGGCCTACGCGCTGTCGGCCGGCGGGCCGCTGATGCACCCGTCGATTGCCGGCTGGCTGCTGGTGCCGATCGCCCCCCACACCCTGTCCAACCGGCCCATCGTGCTGGCCGACTCCGGCGAGATCGCCATCGAGATCGTCGCGGGCCGCGACGCCAGCGCCAATTTCGACATGCACTCGCTGGCCTCGCTGATGATTGGCGACCGCATCACCGTGCGCCGCTCCAAACACCAGGTCATCTTCCTCCACCCCACCGGCTGGAGTTATTTCGACACCCTGCGCCAGAAGCTCCACTGGAACGAGGGGGTGGCGGCATGAGCCTGCGCCACATCAGCCTGCGCGACTTCGTCATCGTCCACCGGCTGGAGCTGGACCTGGCCGACGGCTTTTGTGTGCTGACCGGCGAAACCGGCGCCGGCAAGTCCATCCTGGTCGACGCCTTGCAGCTGGCCCTGGGGGCGCGGGCCGACGCGCTGGTGGTGCGCGAAGGCGCGGCCCGGGCCGACATCGGCGCCGAGTTCGACCAGGTCGAGCACCTGGCTGGCTGGCTGGACGACAACGGCTTCGAGGCCAACCCCACGCTGCTGCTGCGCCGAACCATCGACGCCCAGGGCAAGAGCCGCGCCTGGGTCAACGGCAGCGTGGCCACCGCCACCCAGCTGCGGGCGCTGGGCGACCAGCTGGTCGACATCCACGGCCAGCATGCCTGGCAAAGCCTGACCCGGCCCGACGCGGTGCGTGGCCTGCTGGACGCCTACGCCGGCGTGGACAGCGCCAGCCTGGCCAGCGTCTGGCAGGCCTGGCGCGACGCCCACCAGCGGCTCACCCAGGCCCAGGCCGCGCAGGCCAGCCTGCACGACGAGCGGGAGCGGCTGTCCTGGCAGCTCGGCGAACTGGCCAAGCTGGCACCGGCCGAGCATGAATGGGACGAACTCAACGCCAGCCACACCCGGCTGGCCAACGCCCAGGCCCTGATAGAAACCGCCGAAGCCGCCGCCGCCCGGCTGGACGACGACGACAGCGGCGCCAGCACCCAGCTGGCCCAGGCCCTGCAGCGCCTGCAGGCCCAGGCCCACATCGAGCCCGAGTTCCAGGCCATCGCCGAGGTGCTGGCGTCCAGCCTGGCCCAGGCCGAGGACGCCTCGCATTCGCTGCACGCCTGGCTGCGCCGGGTGGACACCGACCCTGAACGTCTGGCAGCGCTGGACCAGCGCCTGACGTTGTGGGTGTCGCTGGCCCGCCGCTTCAAACGCAGCCCGGACGAACTGCCCGCCACGCTGACGCAATGGCAGCAAGACCTGGCGCAGCTCGACGCTGCCACCGACCTGGACAGCCTGGCCGCGGCCGAGGCCAACACCCGCACGGCCTACATGGCGGCGGCCCGCGCGCTGTCCAAGAAGCGCAACACCGCCGCCAGCAAGCTGGCCCAGGCCGTGACCCAGGCCATGCAGGGCCTGGGCATGGCGGGTGGGCAATTCCAGGTGGCGGTGAGCAGCGGCGACGAGCCCGCCGCCCACGGCCTGGACGAGGTGGCCTTTCTGGTGGCCGGCCATGCCGGCACCACGCCGCGGCCGGTGGGCAAGGTGGCCTCGGGCGGCGAGCTGTCGCGCATCGCGCTGGCGATCGCGGTCACCACCAGCCGGCTGGGCACGGCCCAGACCCTGATTTTTGACGAGGTGGACTCCGGCGTCGGTGGCGCGGTGGCGGAAACCGTGGGCCGGCTGATGAAGCAACTGGGGGTGGACCGCCAGGTCATGGCCGTCACCCATTTGCCCCAGGTGGCCGCCTGCGCCGACCACCACCTGGTGGTGTCCAAACACAGCGAGGGCGGCGCGCCGGCCAGTGCGGTGGCGGCCGTGGCCGGTGAGCAGCGGGTGGCCGAAATCGCCCGCATGCTGGGTGGCGAAAAGCTGTCCGGCACCACCATGGCCCATGCCCGCGAGCTGCTGGGGTCATGAGCAGCCCTCTGCGTTTTGTGCTGATCACCGGCATGTCGGGCTCCGGCAAGTCGGTGGCACTGAACGTGCTGGAAGACGCCGGCTACTACTGCGTGGACAACCTGCCGCCAGAGCTGCTGGGCGCCTTCATCGCGCTGGAGCGCCAGCACAACGCCACCAAGATCGCGATTGCCATCGACGTGCGCAGCGCCCACTCGCTGCCGCTGCTGCCGGCCCAGTTGCGGCAACTCGACACCGAGGGCCTGCAACTGACCCGCTTGTTCCTGGACGCCGACACCCACACCCTGGTGCACCGCTACTCCGAAACCCGGCGTCGCCATCCCTTGTCACGGGCCGACGCCGCCGACCAGCACCGCGCGCTGGTGGAGGCCATCGAGCACGAACGCGAGCTGTTGTCCGACCTGCGCGAACAAGCCCATGTGATCGACACCAGCATCATCCGCGCGCCGCAGCTGCAGGCCTATGTGAAGGCGCTGATCGAGTCACCGCGCGACCAGCTGACGCTGGTGTTCGAATCGTTCGCCTTCAAGCGCGGCATTCCGCTCGACGCCGACTTTGTGTTCGACGTGCGCATGCTGCCCAACCCGCATTACGACCCTGCCCTGCGGCCGCTGACCGGGCGCGACCCGGCCGTGGCCCATTTCCTCGCCAGCCAACCGCTGGTAGACCAGATGCGGGCCCACATCGAGCAGTTCATCGGCACCTGGATCGAAGCCATGGCCAACGACCACCGCAGCTATGTCACCGTGGCCATCGGCTGCACCGGCGGGCAGCACCGCTCGGTCTACCTGGTGGAACAACTGGCCAAGCATTTCGCGGCGCAGTGGGTCACGCTGAAGCGGCACCGGGAAATCGACGCGCTGGCCAGCTGAGGCTGGCCCCCGCTCAGGCGCTGGCCTCCAGCAGCAGCGTTTTCACCGGGGCGGGCAAACCCAGGGCTGGCCAGTGCGCCGGCGCCACCCACTGCCCCTCGGGCGGCAAGGCGGCACCCGGATCGGCCCGCCAGCGCACCGGGTGCAGGTGCAAGTCCTTGTGGGTCAACACATGCTTGAAGGGCGTGGCCAGCTGCAGCCGGGGCGCGGCGCTGTCGGGCAACACACCGGCCAACGCCTCTTGTGAATCAAACACCGGAAAACAGAACAGCCCGGCCCAGACCCCGCGGGCCGGCCGCTTCACCAGCCAAACCGCGCCATCGGCCCGGGTGGCCCACAGCAGCCACAGCGACTCAGCGCTGCGCTTGAGCTTGCGGGTCTTCACCGGGTAACGCTCGGCCTCGCCGGCCTGGCTGGCGGCACACAAGGCCAACACCGGGCAGGCGTCGCAGCGAGGCCTGCGCGCGGTGCACAGCGTGGCCCCCAGGTCCATCAGGCCCTGGGTGTAGGCGGGCATGGCCTGGGCAGTTTCGGGCAGCAGGCTGGTGGCCAGGTCCCACAGTCGGCGCTCGCTGCTGGCCAGCGACAGGTCGTCGCCATAGGCCAGCACCCGTGTCAGCACCCGCTTGACGTTGCCGTCCAGGATCGCCACCCGCTCGTCGTGGCAAAAGGCCGCGATGGCCGCCGCGGTGGAGCGGCCAATGCCTGGCAGGGTTTGCAGCACCGCAGCCTGCAGCGGAAAGCGGCCCCCATGGTCGCTCATCACCGCCTGCGCACAGCGGTGGAGGTGGCGGGCCCGGCTGTAGTAACCCAGCCCGCTCCACAGGCCCAGCACCTCGTCCAGCGAGGCCTGGGCCAGCGCACCCACGTCGGGAAAGCGCGCCAGAAAGCGGTCGTAATAGGCCAGCACCGTCGTCACCTGGGTTTGCTGCAGCATGATTTCCGACAGCCACACCCGGTAGGGGTCGCGGGTCTGTTGCCAGGGCAAGGCGTGGCGACCATGGCTGGCCTGCCAGGCCACCAGGGTGGTGGCGAACTGCCGCCGCAGGCGCGGCGGCACCACCGCTGCGGCCGACACCGGGGCGCTCACGCGGCGCGGCGCTCGGGTTCGGCGTTGGCCGTGGGCAACGCCAGCATGGGCGAGGTCAGCTGGATCAGCTTCACGTCCAATTCGCGCAGCACCAGCTCCTGGGACTCGATCTGCGCGATGCGCTCGTCCAGCCCAGAGGCCGCCTGCTGGATGCGGCCGATGCCGTCCACACGGCGGGCAAAGGCCTGGCGCCGGTCGCGCACCTGGCCGTCAATCTGGGCGTTGACCGACTTGTTCCACAAATGGATGGCGTTCAGCAGCGACTGGAACACCGACCGCAGGCGGGCCATCAAGGCCTGGGACAAGCGGGCCGAGAATTCCGCTTGCGCCAGCCGCAAGGTGTTGGTCACCCCCAGGTACTGCAGGTGGTTGCGCTCGATCAGGTCCAGGTCGCGGGTCAGCGCCGACAAATCGGGCGGCGGCGGCGGCTGCAGCGAGAAGCCGTACTCGGCGTTCAATTGCCGGAACGAGGCCACCAGCATGCCCTGGATCTCATCGGCCACTTTCTGGGCCTCGGTCACCAGGCCACGCAGAGCCGTGAAGCTGCCTGCGTACACGCCCTTGATGCCGCGCTTCAGGCCGGACTGCGCCAGCGCCTGGTGCAGCGGTTCCACGCCAGCGCGCAGGCTGGAGGTGCCCAGGGTCTTGAACACCGTGCGCATCAGCTTGACATGCACCGCCCGCACCGCCTGGATCTTGGCCAGGCTGGCGTCGAACTCGCTTTGCTCATGCTCGATGCGCAGCCGCATGTGGCGTATGCCCGAGGCGTTCTTGCCGCGCAGCCCATGCAGTTCCAGCCGCTGCTCGGCCAGGTCACGTCGGCGCAACTGCAGGGTGTGGCCGGCGTCGGCACACAGCTCGGACACCGTCACCGCCACCGCAGCGCGCAGGATGTTGTGCCGGTCGCCCATGACGCGCTGGGCCAGCATGGCCTCGAAAGCCTCCAGCCGGCTGGCCTGCAGCAAGCGCACGTCACCGGTGACCTTGGCCACCAGGCCCTTCTGGGCCGACAAGGCGCTGACCTGCTGCTCGGGCAGACCCAGTATCTCGGCCGAACTGCAGCGTTGTTTTTCAATCTGGGCCTCGACCCGGTCGGGCGTGCTCAGTGCGTCCCACAAGGTGTCGATCTTGTTCAGCACCACCAGCCGGGCGTCACGCCCGCTGTCGTCGGTCATCAGGTGCTCGCGCCAGATGGCCAGGTCGGAGCGGGTCACGCCGGTGTCGGCGCCCAGAATAAAGACCACCGCATGGGCCTGAGGAATCAGGTTGATGGTCAGGTCGGGCTCGGCGCCGATGGCGTTCAGTCCCGGCGTGTCCAGAATCACCAGCCCCTGCCGCAGCAAGGGGTGGGGCATGTTGATCATCGCGTGGCGCCACACCGGCACCTCGACCATGCCCTGGGCATCGGGCAGCGGGTTTTCGTCGGGCACCTCGTCGTGCCAGAAACCCAAGGCCCTGGCCTCGTCCTGGGTCACGCGCCGCACATCGGAAATGCGCTCCAGCGTGGTCGCCAGCTGCTCGCCGTCATTGACATCCAGGTTCAACCGGGTCCATTTGTCCGGCATGTCGCGCCAGGACGACAAGGAGGACGACTCCAATCGTGTCTCTATGGGCAGCAAGCGCAGGCAAGCCGGGATGTGGGCGTCAAACCCCAGCTCGGCCGGGCACATGGTGGTGCGGCCGGCGCTGGCCGGCATGATGCGCCGGCCATAGCCGGCGAAAAAGATGGCGTTGATCAGCTCGGATTTGCCGCGCGAGAACTCGGCCACAAAGGCCACCGTGACCTTGTCTGAACTGAGCTGGGCGTCGAGCAGGTTCAGGCGCTCTTCAAACGCCGGATTGAGGAGCTCGTTTTCCTTGAGCCATTCACCCAGCAGCTTCAGCCGCAGGGCATGCTCTCGGCGCCAGGTGCTGTGGCGATCAAACTGCGCGTTGAATGACGTGGACACCAAATGAATATAGCACCGGCCCTCTCACGGCCCAATGTCAGTGCTGGCAGTGGCTGCAAAAATAGGTGGCGCGCTGGCCTTGCACCAGGCGCTGGATGGGGTGGGCGCAGCGCCGACAGGGCTCACCGGCCCGGTCATAGACCATGGCCTGCAGTTGAAAGTAGCCATTTTTGCCCTCGGCGCTTTTGAAGTCGCGCAGGGTGCTGCCGCCTTGCGCCACCGCGCGGGCCAACACCTCCTGCACCGCGGCGTGCAACCGGGCCACCCGCAAAGGCCCGAGCCGGTGGGCTTTGACGGTGGGCCGGATGCCGGCCAGAAACAAGGCCTCGGACGCATAGATGTTGCCAACCCCCACCACCACATCACCGGCCAGCAGCACCTGCTTGATCGGCCCACGCCGGGACTTCAGGGCCAGATGAAACGCCGCCACATGAAAGGCCTCGGTCAGTGGCTCCACGCCCAGCTTGCCCAGCAGCTTGGTGGCCACCGCATCGGCCTCGCTGTCGGCATAAACCACCGCGCCAAAGCGCCGGGGGTCGTTCAGCCGCAGGGCTCCCAGGTCAGTGACCAGCTCAAAGTGGTCGTGTTTGCCCGGTGGCGGCAGGCTGTCGGCAAACGACAGGCTGCCCGACATGCCCAGGTGCACCAGCAGCAGCCCCCGGTCCAGGTCCAGCAGCAGGTATTTGCCACGGCGGCGCACACCCAGCACCTTCCGCCCCACCAACGCATCGGGTGGACAACCCAGCGGCCAGCGCAGCGGCGCCCCCAGGCGGGCGGCCAGAATGCGGCCACCGGCAATGCGCGCGCCGAAACTCAGACGGGTGACTTCGACTTCGGGCAATTCGGGCATGGTGTGGGGGACGAAGCAGACCCGCCCCGCGGAAAAAAGGTCGTTGAATTATCATGTGTCGATGAAGAGACTCCTTTGGCTCGGCGGCGGGCTCCTGGCCCTGGCTGCCCCTGTATTGCATGCCCAGGCACCGGCCAATCCACCCGCGAAAACCGCCCTCCCTGCCGACTCCGGCATGGACGGCACGCTGTTCTACCAATTGCTGCTGGGCGAGCTGAACACCCAGGCAGGCGAGCCCGGGGCCGGTTTCTCGCTGGTGCTGGACGCGGCCCGACGGACCGGGCGTGAGCAGTTGTTTCAGCGCGCGGTGGAAATCGCCTTGCAGTCCCGCTCTGGTGACGCCGCCCTGCAGGCCGCCCGGGCTTGGAAGCAGGCCATTCCGGCCTCGCGCGAGGCCAACCGCTTTGTGTTGCAAATCCTGGTCGCATTGAACCGCGTGGCCGACAGCGCAGAGCCCTTGCGCCAGGAACTGAACACCGCCCCCGCCGACGCCCTGGCCGCCACCATCGCGGTGATTCCACGCACCTATGCGCGGGTGTCGGACAAGAAACTCGCTGCCACCGTGGTGGAGCAGACCCTCCAGGACGCGCTGGCCAACCCGGCCACCAGCGCACTGGCCTGGACTACCGTGGGCCGGATGCGGGCCGCTGCAAGCGACGAGGCCGGCGCCATCCAGGCCGTCCAGCGCGCCCAGGCCGCCGACCCGGTGAACGAGGGCGCGGCGCTGTTGGCCCTGGAGCTGATGGACGCCAAGCGCCCGGGCGCCGAAACCCTGGTGAAAGCCTACCTGGCCCGCAAAACCGACACCGACATGCGGGTCGGTTATGCCCGCGCGCTGCTCGACGGCCAGCGCTACGCCGAAGCCAGCCAGCAACTGCAATTGGCCATCAAGGAGCAGCCCACCAAGCCCGACGCCTGGTTGATCCTGGGCATTCTGCAGGTGCAGGACAACCAGACCGACCTGGCCGAAAAATCATTGCAGCGCTATCTGGTGCTGGCCGAGACGCTGCCGGCGGCCGAGCGCAGCCGCGGCAAGGCCCAGGCCTACCTGGGCTTGGCGCAGATCTCCGAGAAGCGAAAGAACTTCGTGGCCGCCGAGGCCTGGCTGAAGAAAATCGACAACCCGCAGGACATCGTGGGCGCGCAGTTCCGCCGCGCCTCCATCCTGGCCCGGCAGGGCAAGCTGGCCGAAGGTCAGCAACTGATCCGCGCCCTGCCCGAGCGCAATCCGGCCGAAGCCCGTCAGAAGCTGATGTCCGAAGTGCAGTTGCTGCGCGACAACAACCAGCACCAAGCCGCGTTTGACCTGCTGGGCAAGGCGGTGGCCGCCAGCCCCGGCGATGCCGATCTGCTGTACGACCAGGCCCTGACCGCCGAGAAGATCGGCGCGCTGGACACCATGGAGCGGCTGCTGCGCCAGGTGATCGCGCTCAAACCCGAATCGCACCACGCCTACAACGCCCTGGGCTACTCGCTGGCCGAGCGCAACACCCGCTTGCCCGAAGCCAAACAACTGATTCAAAAGGCACTGGATTTCGCCCCTGGCGACCCCTTCATCAGCGACAGCCTGGGCTGGGTCGAGTTCCGGCTCGGTAACAAGGAAGAGGCCTTGCGGGTGCTGGAGCAGGCCTACAAGACCAAGCCCGACGCCGAAATTGCCGCCCACCTGGGCGAGGTGCTGTGGAGCCTGGGCCAGAAAGAGCGCGCCGTGCGCATCTGGAAAGAAGGCCTGCTGCTCAACGCCGACAACGACACGCTGCGGGAGGCATTGCGGCGCTTGCAGGTCAAGCTGTGACGCTGTTTCTGCAGCGGCTGGCCGGCCGCCTGGCCTTGGTGCTGCTGGTGTCGGCCTGCGCCACCCCCGCCGTCCTCCCGCCGTCACCCCGCCCCACGGTCGATCTCGGCCCCTGGAGCGGACGCATGGCCCTGAAAGTGGACAGCGATCCACCGCAGGCTTTTTTTGCCAGCTTCGACCTCAGCGGCAACGCCAGCAGCGGCAGCCTGCAACTCAGCGGGCCACTGGGCGCTTCCGTGGCCTTGCTGCAATGGACACCGGCAACCGCCACGCTGCGGTCCTCCCGGGGCACCGAACAGGCGGCCAACGTGGATGCGCTGATCGCCCGGGCCACCGGCGTGCCGGTGCCGGCCCAGGCGCTGTTCGACTGGCTGGCCGGCAAGGACACCCCAGTGGCGGGCTGGACGGTGGACCTGAGCCAGCGCGCGACGGGCAAACTGGTGGCCCGGCAAACCCAGGGCCCAGCGCCGGCCGAGCTGCGCATCGTGCTGCAAGACCCGCGTGAGTGAAGCGGCGCGATGAAGGCCTTGTACGACCTGCCGGCGCCGGCCAAGCTCAACCTCTTTTTGCACATCACCGGCCGGCGCAGCGACGGCTACCACCTGCTGCAGTCGGCCTTCATGCTGATCGACTGGTGCGACAGCCTGAACTTTGAGCGGCGGGCCGATGGCCTGGTCAGCCGTGAAGACCTGACCACCCCGCTGCCGGCCGACGACCTGGTGCTGCGGGCCGCCCGCGCCCTGCAACAGGCCACTGGCTGCAACCAGGGTGCCCACATCGGTGTGGCCAAGCAGGTGCCGGCCCAGGCCGGCATGGGCGGCGGCTCCTCGGACGCCGCCACCTGTTTGCTAGCGCTGAACCGGCTGTGGGGGTTGGGTCTGTCGGTGCAGCAACTGGCCCGCATCGGCCTGAGCCTGGGCGCCGACGTGCCTTTTTTCCTGGGCGGGCACAATGCGTGGGTGGAAGGCGTGGGGGAATCCATCACCCCATTGACGCTGCCCATGGGCCGGTTTTTGGTGGTCAAACCGCAGGCGGGGCTGGACACTGGTGCAATTTTTTCCAGCCCCAGCCTCAAACGCGATTCTGGAACTGCTACAATCTTAGGCTTTGTTGCACACCCGTTCGGCTTCGGCCGCAATGACCTGCAACCCGTCGCTGAAGGGCTTTGCCCCGAGGTGACGCAAGCCCTTCAGTGGCTTGCCGGATTGGGTCTTCAGGGACGCATGACGGGGTCGGGCAGCGCGGTGTTCGCACACACAGACCACGACGTGGACGGCCTGCAAACGGCCCCCCCGGCCTGGCAGGTGCGGAAGTGCAACAACCTGACAGCACATCCTTTGGCGGGGTGGGCGGTCAGCGAAAGTTAAAGGGTGAGTGGCGTTGGCCACTTTCCTGTGTAGGGGAGTCGCCAAGTTGGTAAAGGCACTGGATTTTGATTCCAGCATGCGAGGGTTCGAGTCCTTCCTCCCCTGCCAAAAATTTTGGCAAACCATTTCACCGCTGGGACGTTCATGCAGGTTCACAACCCGGATTTCATGGTTTTCACCGGGAACGCCAACCCTGGCATGGCAGCGGAGATTGCCCAGAACCTGGGCATCACCCTGGGAGCGGCCCATGTGGGTCGCTTCTCGGATGGCGAGGTCACGGTCGAGATCAACCAAAACGTCCGGGCGCGTGACGTGTTTGTGGTGCAGTCGACCTGCGCCCCGACCAACGACAACTTGATGGAATTGCTGATCATGGTCGACGCGCTGAAGCGCGCCTCGGCCGAACGCATCAGCGCGGTGATTCCGTACTTTGGTTATGCCCGGCAAGACCGGCGGCCGCGTTCGGCGCGTGTGCCCATCACCGCCAAGGTGGTGGCCAACATGCTGCAGGCCGTGGGCGTGGACCGGGTGTTGACCATGGATTTGCATGCCGACCAGATCCAGGGCTTTTTCGACATCCCGGTGGACAACATTTACGCGTCGCCGGTGCTGCTGGGCGATTTGCGGATGAAGCAGTACGACGACCTGATCGTTGTCTCGCCCGACGTCGGTGGTGTGGTGCGTGCCCGTGCCCTGGCCAAGCAGCTGAATTGCGACATGGCCATCATCGACAAGCGCCGCCCGAAGGCGAATGTCAGCGAAGTGATGCACGTCATCGGTGAAATCGACGGTCGCAACTGCGTGATCATGGACGACATGATCGATACCGCCGGCACGCTGGTGAAGGCCGCCGAGGTGCTGAAAGCACGTGGCGCGAAGAAAGTTTATGCCTATTGCACGCACCCGATTTTTTCGGGTCCGGCCATTGAGCGCATCGCCAAGGGCAGTTCGCTGGACGAGGTGGTGGTGACCAACACCATCCCCCTGAGCGATGCCGCCCTGGGCTGTGGAAAGATTCGCCAACTCTCCGTGGCACCGCTGATCGCTGAGACGATTCAGCGCATCGCCAAGGGGGAGTCGGTCATGAGTTTGTTCTCCGACCAGGACAACCTGTTCTGACGGGAACATCAAGCAGGCCCTGACCGGGGCCTTTATCAACCGGCGTCACACTGGTCGCGGTGGACGTCCTCTGGAGTCATTATGAAATTCGTCGCTTTTGAGCGCAGCAAGCAGGGCACGGGTGCGAGCCGCCGTCTCCGCATCACGGGCCGCACGCCCGGCATCGTTTACGGTGGCGCAGCCGCCCCGCAAATGATCGAACTCGATCACAACGCCCTGTGGCACGCCGTCAAAAAAGAAGCGTTCCACGGCAGCGTGCTGGAAATGGAACTGGCCGGCCAGGTCACCAAGGTGCTGTTGCGCAACCTGACCATGCACCCGTTCAAGCAGCAAGTCCAGCACGTGGACTTCCAGCGCGTGGACGCCAACACCGTGCTGCACGCCAAGGTCGCCCTGCACTACAGCGGTGAAGAGAACTCGCCCGCCGTGAAGACCGACGCCTGTTTGATCAACCACGTGTTGAACGAACTGGACGTGGCCTGCCTGCCGCGCGACCTGCCCGAATTCATCGCCGTGGACCTGAGCAGCCTGAAGAAGGGTGTGTCTTTCCACCTGAACGACATCAAGCTGCCCAAGGGCGTCAAAGCCGTCACCCGCAGCAACGCCAACCCGGTGCTGGTGTCCGTGACCGCCCCCGCGGTGGAAGTGGCCGATCCGGCCGCTGCCGCCGCTCCTGCGGCCGACGCCAAGGGCAAGGGCAAAGGCAAGAAGTAACACCTCACGGTGTGCTTTCAACGGCCCACTTCGGTGGGCCGTTTTCATTGGTCCCCAGCGTTCTTGGTGCGCTCCTTCAGCGCCGACTGGCCATGTGTCTTACGACGGCCGGTGGATTGCCACTGCTTATTCGCCAGCGCATAATCATTTTTCGTGTTCTTGGTGACTCGGGGACGCGACGGCATCCAGGGCCCCACGCAACCATCACGTCCGTGGGAATGACATTGGTTTGAATGTTCCTCCATGACGGAGTGCACGATGCTCCAAGACAACCCGGCCTTCCAGGCCATCCGTGAGGCCTTCCCCCACATCGGCGACCACATGGCCGAACTCTGGGGCAAGGGCGGCTTTCTGCCCTACATGGACACGCTGCTGCAGGACGACCGTGGTGGCCAACGCAAAGGCTTTCCGGCCGACGTGCTGTTTGCCTTGAGCGACCTGGCCGACGCACACAAAAAAGAATTCCCTGAGCTCAGGCCCAAAGGCGATATCTGGGACGACTCCTGAGCACCCCTGCCGCGTTTTTCGGCCTCTGATCTGACCCTTTCTTCGCCGCAGGGTTAAAGTGCGGCCACCATGCCCCACCCTCGCCCCCCACCGAAACGCCCCTGGCTGCTGCACATGGTCATGGCCAGGCCCCGGCTGCTGGTCTGCGTACTGGTGGGCCTGGCGACCTTTCTGGTGCTGCCATCGACCACCGCCCCCCACGACATCACCCGCGCCCTGATCGGCTGGAACACCGGGGCTTGTTTGTACCTGCTGCTGGCCGGCCACATGATGTTCTCCTCCAGCCACGAGCGCATGCGCAACCGGGCGCTGCTGGAAGACGAGGGGCGGCTGGTGGTGCTGGCCCTGGTGGTGGCCACCGCCGTCGCCTGTGTGGGCGCCATCGTCACCGAACTGGCCATCGCCAGGCATTTGCACGACAGCCTGCGCTATGCCCACATCGGTCTGGCCGCGCTCACCATCCTGTCGTCCTGGCTGTTCACCCAGGTGATGTTTGCGCTGCACTACGCCCATGATTACTACGCCGCGGAAACCCGGGGCCAGGCCGGCGGGCTGAATTTCCCTGGCGGGCTGGCCCCGGACTACAGTGACTTTTTGTACTTTGCCTGTGTCATCGGCACCTCGGGACAAACCGCCGACGTGAGTTTCACCAGCCGGGGCATGCGGCGCACCGGCCTGGTCCATTGCATCCTGGCTTTTTTCTTCAACACCACGCTGGTGGCGCTGACCATCAACATCGCGGCCGGCTTTGTCTGAGGCCACTCGCCGATAATTTCCGCATGATCAAACTCTTCGTTGGCCTGGGCAACCCCGGCCCCGAGTACGAAGCCACCCGGCACAACGCCGGCTTCTGGTGGGTGGATGCGGTGGCGCGTGAACTCAAGCTCAGCCTGCAACCGGAGCGTGGTTACCACGGCCTGGTGGCCCGTGGCACGGTGCAGGGGCAGACGGTGTGGCTGCTCCAACCGCAGACCTTCATGAACCTGTCGGGCAAGTCGGTGGCTGCGCTGGCCCGCTTCTTCAAGATCGCGCCGGAGGAGATTCTGGTCGCGCACGACGAGCTGGACATCGTGCCCGGCGAGAGCAAGCTCAAGTTCGGCGGCGGCCATGCCGGCCACAATGGCCTGCGCGACATCCACGCCCAGCTGGGCAGCAGCGACTACTGGCGGCTGCGCATCGGTGTGGGCCACCCCGGCGTCAAAAGCGAGGTGGTGCACTGGGTGCTGAAAAAGCCCTCGCCCGACCACCGGGTGGCCATCGAAGACAGCATCAGCCGCTCATTGCGCGCCCTGCCCCACTTTCTCTCTGGCGAAATGGAAAAAGCCACCATGCTGGTCCACACCAGCAAACCGCCGCGGCCCAAACCACCCCGGCCGCCGGTGCCCGCCACCGACCCACCAACCGTGCCGCAGGAACCCTGATGAACCGGGCACGACATGCTTTTTTCGGGCTGAGCTTGGCTTTGGGCTGCGCCCTGGCCGGCGCGCAGAACGTCTACAGGTGTGGCAACAGCTACAGCCAGACGCTCTGTGCCGACGGCCGTCCAGTGGATGTGCGCGACCCCCGCAGCGCGGCGCAAAAGGCCGACGCCGATGCCGCCACCCGGCGCAACGCCAGGGCCGCCGAGTTGCTGGAGAAGGCCCGGCAACGCGACGAGGCGGTCCAGCGCCCCGCCCAACGTGACACCAAGCCACCCAAGCCGGCGGCCTCTGCGCCTGCACAGCCCAAACACAAACCGAAAAAGAAGGTGCCGGAGTACTTCACGGCGGCCACGCCCAAGGCCAAACCAGCCCCGCCGGCCAAGACCGAGCGCTGACCGGACCGGGGCTCAGCCCGCTGGCCGCTGCTGTGCCAGGGCCTCGGCCTGCAGCTTGTGGAAGCGCTGCATCAGCGTGGCCTGGGTTTCGATGAAACCGGGGTGCACCGGGATGCAGGCCACCGGGCAGACCTGCACACACTGGGGCTCGTCAAAATGGCCCACACATTCGGTGCATTTGGCCGGGTCGATGACGTAGATCTCAGGGCCCAGCGAGATGGCCTGGTTGGGACACTCGGGCTCGCAGACATCGCAGTTGATGCATTCGTCGGTGATCATCAAGGCCATGGTCGGGCCCTCAAACGGTGAGCACCGGCCGCAGCGCGGCCTCGACGTCGGAGCTGACCATCTGGCTCACGTCACCGCCCAGCAGGCTGATCTCGCGCACCAGGGTGCTGCTGATGCACTGCAGTTCGGCAGTGGGCAGCAGAAACACCGTTTCCACCGTGGGCAGGAGCTTGCGATTCATCGCCGCCATCTGCGCCTCGTAATCGAAATCGGTCAGGTTGCGGATGCCACGCACCACCGCGCAGGCACCCACGGCCGCACAAAAGTCCATGATCAGGCCGTCGAACGGCATCACCCGCACATTGGCCAAGCCCTGCAATGCCTGCTGGGCCAGCCGCATGCGCTGGTCGTGGCTGAAACGGGTTTTCTTGTGGTGGGCCACGGCCACCGCCAACACCACCTCGTCAAACAGGCCGGCCGCCCGCTTCACCACGTCTTCGTGGCCCAGTGTGACGGGGTCAAAGGTGCCGGAATACACGGCGATGCGGGGAGAAACAGCCATGGCTGGATTATGCCTGTGCCACTTTTTTGAGCAAATGGAAGTGCACCATGCCCGCCTTGCCAGCGCGGTGAACCCCCAGGCGCAGCGGGGCCAGATCGGCATCGGTCCAGGCCCGGTTGGCCTCCAGGTAGACAAAGCCGTCATCGGCCAGGGCGGCACTGGCGGCCGACAAGGCGGGGCTGTACAGGTCGGAGTCGAAAGGCGGGTCCAGCAGCACCAGGTCCAGGCTGGCCGGCGTGGCCTTGCGCAACGCGGCCAGGCCGTCGCCGCGCAGCACGCTCACCGCGTCGGCCTGCAGTTTGTCCTTCAGCGCCCGCAGCGGTGCCACCAGCGGTGCGGCCTGTTCGCACAGCAGCACCGTGGCCGCGCCGCGGGACGCGGCCTCGAAACCCAAAGCGCCGGTGCCGGCAAAGGCGTCCAGGCAGCGCCAGCCGCCCAGGTCCTGGCCCAGCCAGTTGAACAAGGTCTCGCGCACCCGGTCGGGCGTGGGCCGCAGGCCGGGCAATGCCGCCACCGGCAGCCGGGTGCGTTTCCACTGGCCGCCGATGATGCGCACCTCGCCCGGTGGGCGGACGGGCTGGGGACTGGCCTTGGCAGGTGGTTTGGCGGCGCTGCGGGCGGGCTTCATGGCAGGGCCCCGCCGACCACCACGGTGACCATTTTTTCCGGCTGCAAGGCGCGCTGGAACGCGCCCTGGATCTCCGCGACCGTGACCTTGTTGACCTGCATCGTCCAGGTGTCGAGGTAGTCCAGCGGCAGGCCGTTCAGCGCCATGTTGGCCAGGTTGTCGAGCAGTTTGCGGTTGCTGTCGATGCGCAAGGCAAAGCCGCCGATGAGGTTGTCCTTGGCGGCCTGCAATTCGGCCTCGGTCGGGCCTTCGGCCACAAAGCGGGCCACCACCTCGCGCGCCACCGCCACCGCCTGGGCCGACTGGTCGGCCCGGGTCTGCAGCACCAGGGTGTAGGCCCCTGCGTGCAGGCCGGCGCTGAAATAGCTGCCCACGCTGTAGCTCAGGCCACGCTTCTCGCGCACCTCGGTGGTCAGCCGCGACACAAAACCGCCACCGCCCAGGATGTGGTTGCCCACCAGCAGCGCAAAGTAGTCGGGGTGGGCTCGGGCAATGCCGGGCTGGCCAATGTACACATGGGCTTGCGACGAGGCGAAAGGAATGGCCTGGGCCACCGGCTCGGTGAGCACCTGCACCTCGGGCACCGCCGGCAGCGCCGGGCAGCCTTCGGCACCCGGGGCCAGGCGTGCCAGCAGCGTGTTCACCAGCTGCTCGGCCTGGGCCCGTGTCACCGCCCCCACCAGACTCACCCGGGCCCGGCAGGCCGCCAGGTGCTGGGTGTGGAAGGCCCGCAGATCGCTGGCCTCGATGGCGCCCACCGTGGCCTCGGTGGCCGACTGGCCATAGGGATGGCTGCCGTACACCGCCTGGCTGAAGGCCCGGCTGGCCAGGGTGGCGGGTCGGGTGTTGGCCTCGCGGATGGCGGCCACCAGGCGTTCGCGCTCGCGGCGCCACACGGCGCTGGCCAGCGCTGGCTCGCCCAGTTCGCGGGCGGCCAGGGCAGCGGCCTGGGCCAGCAGCGCGGGGTCGGTCAGCGAGCGCAGCGAGAAGCTCATGCGGTCGGCCGAGGCGCTGGCGCCGAACGAGGCGCCCAGGTCGGCCCAGGCCTCGCCGAGCTGGTTTTCATCGAGGGCTGGCAAGTCACCGCTGGCCCGCACGCCCTTGGACACCATGACGGCGGTGGCCGAGGCTAGGCCGGCCTGTGCGGCCGGCTCGCGCCGGCTGCCAGCGTCGAAGTCGATCAGCACGTCGACCATGGGGATGCCGGGGCTTTCGGCCAGCACCACCTCGGCGCCATTGGCCAGCCGCCATTGCTGCAGTGCCAGGCCGGCCTCTGCGGAGTGCAGGGTCAACAGGCCGCAAGCCAGCACCAGTGTGGATGCAAGCGCTCTTGTTTTTGAAATGGTCATGAAAGCAGTCGGTGGGAGGGTGGCGCTCAATGGCGGCGGCCGGCCGGGGCGGCGCGGGGCTTGGCGTTCTTGTCCAGCGGCTGGGGCACCAGCTCCGCCACGGTGAGCTGGTCGTCGCCGAAATAGCGTTCGGCCACCGCCTTCACCTGCTCGGCGCTGATGGCACGCAGCCGGGTGATCAGCCGCTCGCTGGCGTCCAGCGGCTGGCCCAGCACCCAGTAGCTGCCCAGTTCGCGGGCCTGGTTCATGCCCGAGTCCAGCTTGTAGACCTCGCTGGCCACCCACTGCGTCTTGACCCGGTTCAGCTCGGCCTCGCTGACGCCGTCACGGGCCACCCGCGCCACCTGTTCGCGCAGCGCCGCCTGAACCTCGGCCACCGCCTTGCCAGGCGCCGGCACCGCGTCCATCACAAACAGCTGCGGGCCGCGGCCCATCAGGCCGTTGGACGCGCCGGCGCGGTCGGCCAGCCGGTTGTCGCCCTGGGTCAGGCTGCGCTGCAGGCGCGCACCGCTGTGGCCGTCCAGCACCGCCGACAACACGGTCAGGGCCAGCGCGTCGGTGGCGGCCTCGCTCAGCGGCTGCGCCACCGGCAAGGCCAGGTCGCCCGGCGCCAGGCCGGGCACTTTGAAAGCCAGCGACAGGTAGGCCTGCTCGGCCGGGGCCTTGACGCGCAGCGTGCGCAGTCCCTGTTGCAGCGGTTCCAGCCTTGGCTTGCGTTGTGGCAGCGCCCGCACCACCGCGCCACCGTAGTGCTGCTCGGCCAGTGCGCGCACCTGGGCCACGTCCACATCACCCACCACCACCACCGCGGCATTGCCCGGCATGTACCAGCGTTTGTGGAAGGCGCGCACCTCGTCGGGGGTCAGCGCATCGAGGTCGTTCATCCAGCCGATGATGGGTCGCCGGTAGGGCGAGGCGGTGAAGGCAGTGGCGTTGAGGGTTTCGTACAGCAGCGCCTGCGGCGAGTCTTCGGTGCGCAGCCGGCGCTCTTCCTTGACCACCTCGATCTCGCGGCGGAACTCGTCGTCTGCCCATTGGTTGTGGAGGAAGCGGTCGGCCTCCAGGGCCATCACATCGCCCAGCCGGTTGGCCGGGATCTGCTGATAGTAGCCGGTGTAGTCGCGGCCGGTGAAGGCGTTCTCGCGCCCACCCAGCGCCGCCACCCGGCGCGAGAACTCACCCGGCGGCAGGCTGGGCGTGCCCTTGAACATCATGTGCTCCAGCACATGGGCCACGCCCGAGGTCCCATCAACCTCGTCGATCGAACCCACCCTGACCCACAACATGTGAATGGCGGTGGGTGCCCGCCGGTCGGGCTTGACGATCAGCGTCATGCCGTTGGACAGGGTGAAGCGCTGGGCCTGGTCGCAGGCGTTGCCGCTGCAGACCGGGTCGGCGGACGGGCTGGACAGGGGCAAAGCCTCGGGCGTTTGCGCGCCCGCATGCAGTGCCCACAACAGGCCAAGAAGGGGCAGGGTGTGTTTCATAGAATGGTGTGATTCTAAAAAGCCCCGCAATGTTCAGCTTCTTCAAGAAAAAGCCACCGATCTCTCCAGGGCTTGACCTCCCCTCCCCCGCTGCACCGGCCACGGTGGCCCCCGCAGCCATGGCGGTACCGGAAGTGGCCGCAGAGGCCGTGGTGGCACCGGTGGAACGCACCCGCTGGCTCGACAAGCTCAAGGCCGGCCTGCGCAAAACCGGCGCCAGCATCGCCACCGTTTTCACCGGCACGCAGATCGATGACGCGCTCTACGAGGAGCTGGAGTCGGCGCTGCTGATGGCCGACGCTGGCGTGTCGGCCACCACCCATTTGCTGGCCGAACTGAAGCGCCGGGTCAAGGACAGCAAGGCCACCGAGCCACAGGCGGTGAAGGCCTTGCTGGTGGAGGTGCTGACCGAGTTGCTGCAACCGCTGCAAAAGCCGCTGGTGATCGGCGCGCACAAACCCACGGTGATCATGGTGGCCGGCGTCAACGGCGCGGGCAAGACCACCTCGATCGGCAAGCTGACCCGCCACCTGGCCACGTCGGGCGCCAGCGTGCTGCTGGCTGCGGCCGACACCTTCCGCGCCGCCGCCCGGGAGCAGTTGGGCGTCTGGGCCGACCGCAACCTGGTGGACATCGTCAGCCAGGAAGGCGGCGACCCGGCCGCGGTGAGCTTTGACGCGGTCAGCGCCGGCCGGGCCCGCGGCCGCGACGTGGTGCTGGTGGACACCGCCGGCCGATTGCCCACGCAGTTGCACCTGATGGAGGAGCTGCGCAAGATCAAGCGGGTGGTGCAGAAGGCCGACGCCACCGCGCCGCACGAAGTGCTGCTGGTCATCGACGGCAACACCGGCCAGAACGCCCTGGCCCAGGTGAAGGCCTTCGACGAGGCCCTGCAGCTCACCGGCCTCATCATCACCAAGCTCGACGGCACGGCCAAAGGCGGGGTGCTGGCCGCCATCGCGCTGTGGTCGGCCGAGCGCAGCCGGGCCCAGCCTGGCCTGGTGCCGGTGCCGGTGTATTTCATCGGGGTGGGCGAGAAACTGGAAGACCTGGAAACCTTTCAGGCCCGCGAGTTCGCCCAGGCGCTGCTGACCTGAGCGGTGGTTTCCACGATGGCTGCAGCGCCCCATGCCCCCCGGTTGCCGCATGTACCATCTCCCCACCCCCCTCAGGCGCCAGGCCCTGAAGGTCTGCGGCTGACCATGGTACGAGGCCCCACCGCATGAGCGACCTGCCCGAACGCCATTTGCTGCTGCTGGGCGCCGGCCATGCCCATGTGGCGGTGCTGACGCAACTGGCCAAGCTGCCGCCCAAGCAACGCGCCGGCTTTCACACCACGCTGGTTTCGCCCTACCCGCTGCTGTTGCATTCGGCCATGCTGGCCGGCCATGTGGCGGGCCAGCACCGCCTGCCCGACTGCACGCTGGCGCTCGACGGCCTGATTGCGGCCAGCGGCACCCATTTCGTCGCCGGGCGGGCGGTCGCCGTGGACGCGGCGCAGCGCCAGGTTCAGGTGCAGACCCGGGGTGGCGTGCAGACGCTCGGCTATGAGCTGCTGAGCCTGAACACCGGCGCCGGCATCGACCGGCAACGCCTGGAACAAGCCCTGCCCGGGGCCCGGGAGCATGCGCTGGCGGTGCGGCCGCTGGAGGCCTTTGCCGCCCAATGGGAACGGCTGCGCGAGCATGCCGAGCGGCACCCGGGGCCGCTGGTGGTGGTGGGCGGGGGGGTCGGTGGCATCGAGCTGGCCCTGGCCCTGCAGCATCGCCTGCCACGCAGCCAGGTCAGCCTGGTGGCCGGCGACGCGCCGCTGGCGGCCGACTGCCCCCCGGCGGTGCGCAAGCGCCTGGTCCGGGCCCTGCACGCCGCCCGGGTGACGGTGGTGGCCCAGCGCTGCTGCGGCGTGGCGCGCCACCAGCTGACTTTGGCCGATGGCAGCCAACTGCCCTCATCGGCCACGCTGCTGGTGACCGGGGTGCATGCACCAGGCTGGCTGGCCACATCCGGGCTGACGCTGGACGGCGACGGTTTTGTGGCCGTCAATCCCTGGCAACAAAGCCTGTCGCACCCGGAGGTGTTTGCCGCCGGCGATGTGGCCGGCCGGGCCGATGGCCTGGTGCCCCGCAACGAAACCCATGCCATGCTGGCGGCCGAACCGCTGGCGCACAACCTGCTCGCCAGTCTGCGCGCACAGCCCTTGCGCCTGCACCAGCCGCCACCCCAGGTGCGGCGCTTCATTGGCTACGGCGACGGCCGGGCCCTGGTCAGCCAGGGCCGTTGGCTTGCCGAGGGGGAATGGGTGTGGCGCTGGAAGGTGGCCACGGAGCAACGCTATGTGGCACGCCACAGCCCGGCCCGCCGCGACCCGGGTTGACCCCGGTCGCCCCAGGGGATTCAACGCATACTTTGGTATTCATTTCCGACCGATCAACCGGCCGATTTCCCTGGCAGCTTGCCCGTGCGGATGTATTGCTCCAGGCGCTGCAATTCCACCTGCCCCTCGGCGGTGGCGAAATAGGCCCGACCTTCGTCGGTGTAGTGTTTGGCCAGATTGGCCGACAAGGCCTGGCCGTCGTCCAAGGCCTTGAAATTCTTGGGCACCACCGGTGGCAATTTCTGGCCACGGTAATACTTGCTGGGCGCACCGGCACCCTTGCCCACCTTGGCCCGAATCAGCACCGAAGTGGCACGCGCCTCGCTGGCCGGCTTGGTCTTGCGCTTGCCCAGGTCTTTCAGCGATCCGGTCGCCGCCCGGCCAGCCCCAGAGGCCTGGCGAATCTCGGCGGCACTGAACAGCTCGGCCACACCGACGCCATAGGCGGCAATGTCGGTCTTCAACCGCGCCACCACCGAATCGCGTTCCAGGGCCATCTTCTGGGCACTGGCGACCAATTCCACCAGCTCTTTTTGTTCGTCGGCAGAAATCGAGAAATTGCTCAGCTTGTCCTGCAGTTCCTTGAATCGCTGCTGTGCATTGGCGGCGAGAAATTTCAACATGGGTGTCTCCAAAAAATCAGCTATGTGTCGCACTATATCTATTTCATGAATGGATTGCAGCAAAAAATGGGAATAACCGGTAGATCGTGATTAATCACGAAATTTCCGTGAAATTTGCACTTTGGTATTCATTTTTAAAACCACCCCCAAGGCCTCTGTCCGACAGGAACTTTGCGCTTAGCACTCGATCACACAGAGTGCTAAAATCATCACCAGTCCTGAGAAAGGTTCCAGATGACCAACGCCATCGCCGCCGCACCCCTCGCCCCCGTCCGTGGGTTGACCGTTGCCAACCCCTGGTCCGTCATCCCGCCGCTGGGCCACCTCGATGCCTACATCTCGGCAGTGAACCGCCTGCCCATGCTGACGCTGGAGCAGGAGCAAAGCTTCGCCCGCCAGCTGAAGGATGACAACGACCTCGAAGCCGCAGGAAAGCTGGTGCTGTCCCACCTGCGGCTGGTGGTGTCGGTGTCACGCCAGTACCTGGGTTACGGCCTGCCCCATGGCGACCTGATTCAGGAAGGCAATGTGGGCCTGATGAAGGCCGTCAAGCGTTTCGACCCCGACCAGGGCGTGCGCCTGGTCAGCTACGCGCTGCACTGGATCAAGGCCGAGATCCACGAATACATTCTGAAGAACTGGCGCATGGTCAAGGTGGCCACCACCAAGGCCCAACGCAAGCTGTTCTTCAACCTGCGCTCGATGAAGCAGGGGCTGAAACAGGACGCCATGGACCATGCCGACGGCGCCTCGCACCGCGAAACGCTGAGCGAGCACGAGGTGGGTGTGATGGCCGAGCGGCTGAACGTCAAGCGCGAAGACGTGCTGGAAATGCAGACCCGCATGGCCGGCGGTGACGTGCTGCTGGACCCCAGCCCGTCGGACGACGGCGAGGAAGCCTTTGGCCCCATCGCCTACCTGGCCGACAGCAGCCACGAGCCCACCGCGATGCTGGAGTCCCACCAGCGTGACCGGCTCGCCTCGGACGGCATTGCCACGGCGCTGGATGGCTTGCAGCCACGCGAGCGCCGCATCGTCGAGGAACGCTGGCTCAAGGTCAACGACAACGGCTCCGGCGGCATGACGCTGCACGAACTGGCCGCCGAATACGGCGTCAGCGCCGAGCGCATCCGCCAGATCGAGGTGGCGGCCATGAAGAAGATGAAAAAGGCGCTGGCCGCCTACGCCTGAATTCCCAGCGGCCGCTCAAGGCCGCTGGGCGCCCCACCCTGCGTGCCCCATCCAAGCCGTCAGCGCGGCAGCAACTGCTTCAGATCGGCCACCAGGGCCTGGGGGCCGGTGCCGTAGCGGGTGTACAGCCGGATCCGGCCCTCGGCATCGTAGACATAGCTGCCGGCCGAATGGTCCATGGTGTAGCTGGTCGGGGTCTTGCCGTCGACCTTCTTGTAGTACACCTTGAAGTCCTTGGCCAGCAAGGCCAGCTGGTCAGGCGTGGCGGCCAGCGCCACAAAGCTGGGGTCAAAACTGGCCATGTAGGCCTTCAGCACCTCCGGGGTGTCGCGCTCCGGGTCCACGCTGATGAACACGCCCTGCAATTTGTCGCCATCGGCGCCCAGCTGGCGCTTGACCTCGGCCAGTTCGGTCATGGTAGCGGGACAGAAATCGGGGCACTGGGTGTAGCCAAAGAACACCACCACCAGCTTGCCCTTGAAGTCCTTCAGGCTGCGCGGCCGTCCCTCGGTGTCGGGCAGTGCAAAGTCCTGGGCGTAGTTGGCGCCGGTGATGTCGATGGCGTTGAAGGCCGGCTTTTGCGGCGTGCAGGCCGACAGGCCCGCCATGGCGGCGAACAAGGCCCAGGCAGCCAGGCGGCGACGGGGAAAATTCATGGCGGTGCTCACAGCAGGTAGTGGTCGATCAGCAGCGCGGCAAACAGCACCGACAGATGGATCAGCGAAAAACGGAAGGTCTTGCGGGCCAGCGCGTCGGAGTAGTTGCGCCACAGGGCCCAGGCGTAGGCACAGAAACCCAGGCTCAACAGCACCGCCACCACCAGGTAGAGCTTGCCGCTCATGCCGTAGATGAAGGGCAGCAAACAGGCCGCCATCAGGATGAAGGTGTAGAGCAGCACCTGCAGCCGGGTGAACTCGTTGCCATGGGTCACCGGCAGCATGGGCAGACCGGACTTGCGGTAGTCCTCGACCCGGTACAGTGCCAGCGCCCAGAAATGCGGTGGGGTCCACAAAAAGATGATCAGGAACAGGATCAGCGCTTCCGGCCCCACGTCACCGGTCATGGCCGACCAGCCCAGCACTGGCGGCATCGCGCCCGAGGCGCCGCCGATGACGATGTTCTGCGGCGTCAGCGGCTTCAGGATCACGGTGTAGACCACCGCGTAGCCCACGAACGTGGCGAAGGTCAGCCACATCGTCAAAGGGTTGATCCAGAGGTACAAGATGGCCGAGCCCGCCGCCCCCAGCAGCGCGGAAAACGCCAGCGCCTGGCGGTCGCTGAGCTGGCCCTTGGCGGTGGGCCGCCAGGCGGTGCGCTTCATCTTGGCGTCGATGCCTTTTTCCACCAGGCAGTTGAAGGCGGCGGCGGCACCGGCCACCAGCCAGATGCCCAGACAGGCCACCACGGCCCGCAGCACATGGGCCAGTGTGGGCACACCGGGCACGGCCAGCACCATGCCGATCAGGGCACAGAAGACGATCAGCTGGATGACGCGCGGCTTGGTCAGCGCGTTGAACTGCCGCCACAGCGGCGGGGTGAAAGGCGCCACCGGCGCGGTTTCGGCGGCGGTCATGCCAGCACTCCTGAAGTCGGTTGGTTGAGCGTTGCGGTGTGCAGGGCCTGGGCGTTGCGGCTGGCGGTCAAGGCCTGGGTGAGCACCACCACCATGGCGGCGGCGCCACCGGTGTGGGCCACGGCCGCCACCAGGGGCCAGCCCAGCACCACGTTGCTGAGCCCGCTGGCGAACTGCCAGACCCACAGGGCGGCCAGCCACTGGCCATGCCGGTGCAGGCCAGGGGTGCGCCACAAACGCCAGGCCAGCAGCGCCATGGCGGCCAGCACCACATAGGCCAGCAGGCGGTGGCTGTAGTGGATGGCGGTCAGCGCGGCAAAGCCGATGTGTTCGCCGGCACCTGTCTGGCCCAGCGGGCGCCACAACTCAAAACCCTGCAGGAAATCCATCGCCGGCCACCAGCTGGCCTGGCAGGTCGGGAACTCGGTGCAGGCCAGCACCGCGTAATTGGTGCTGACCCATCCGCCCAGGGCCACCTGCAGCCACAGCAGCGCAAACAAGGCCAGCAACCCCCTGCGCAGGCCCGCACTGACAGGCAGTGCGGGGGTCTGACGCTGGCGCACCACCTGGCCAGCCAGCAAGGCCAGCAGCACCAGGCCACCCATCAGGTGCAGGGTCACGATGGCCGGGAACAGCTTCATCGTCACCGTCAGGGCGCCGAAAGCGCCCTGGACACACACCCAGACCAGGGTCAGCATGGGCCACCAGGGGCTCAGCGCCGGGGCTGGGCGGCCAGCCGGCGCACGCCAGCGGGCCCACCAAGCCATCAGGGTCATGGTGAGGATCAGGCCACCGACGCCGCTGGCCAGGTAGCGGTGCACCATCTCGACCCAGGCCTTGCCATGGGTCACCGGGCCGGTGGGCATGGCGGCCTGGGCGGCGCTGATTTGCGCCACCGCACCGACCGGGCTGGCATTGCCATAACAGCCGGGCCAGTCCGGGCAACCCAGGCCGGAATCGGTGAGGCGGGTGAAGGCGCCGAACAACACCAGGTCAAAAGTGAGGAACAGCGTGACCAGGGTCAGCGCCTGCAGCTTGCGGGCCAGGGGCATCTGGCGCTGCCGCAACAGCACCCACAGCAGCGGCCCCAGGGCCACCAGCGCGCCAATGACCAGCAGCGCCGCCAGCGGCGACAGGTCGTACAGGCTGTCCACCGAGCTCATGGCTGGCGTCCCGGCAGGTCCCAGGAGCTGGACGCCCGCAGCAACCGGTCCAGGTCGCGCTTGGCTTTGCCGGCCGACGCCAGATCAAGCGCGGGCGGGAAACGCATCATCCAGTGGCCCATCGGGTCGACCAGGTAGAGGTGGTCGGCCAGCGCCTGGCCCTCGGCCGGTGCCAGCCAGGCCGCGACCTCGGCGGCCGGCAACCGCAGCACGGTGAACTGGTCGAGCGCGGCGCGCAGCTTGTCGGGAATGGGGGCGTTGTCGGTGACCAGCCAGACCCGGTCCAGCCGCTCCTTCTCCTTGCCCAGCGACTCCCGCAGCTGACGCTGCCAGTACAGGTTTTGCGCACAGGCCTCGTCGCAGGCCGCAGGCGCGACACTGACCAGCAACCACTGCCCCTTCAGGCTGCTGAGCTTGACGGGCTGGTCGTCCAGCGACCGGGCCACGGCGTCGGGCAGGGGCCGCTGCGGCTCGATCAGCACACCAAAGGCTCGGGTACCACCGGTGGGTCGCAGCACGTAGTAGGTGAAATACGAGGCGATGACCGGGGCGGCGCAGACCAGCATCACGGCGATCATCTTCCAACGGCCGGACTGGGTGCGGGCCTGCTGCACCGCGTCGCCAGAAGTCAGCGTGGGCAGCGAATGCACCGTCAGACCGAGGGGCTGGTCAGCCGCGGCGGGCCCGGCGGAAGGGGAGGAACTGGAACCAGACATAAAGGATCACCAACAAGGCACTGAGGCCAAACCATTGAAATGCGTACCCGTAATGCTTGTCGACCGCGGCGTTGAACACCGGCCAGTCGCGCGTCAAGCCATCGGGGGCTGGCCCGGAACGACCTGCGGCCGGCAACTCCAGCGCACTCAGGTCGGTGAACACGGGCAATCGGGTGGCCCGGGCAAAACTCACCAAATCCAGGTTCTGCCGAATGACGCCATTATCGGCGCCCTGAAAGTCGTACAAACGGGAGGGGGGCAATGCCAGACGCACCCGCACCTCGACTTCCCCCTTGGGTGTCTGGACGGTGGGCAACTGGGTGCGGTCGAGGAAATTGCGCGGTGCCCAGCCGCGCTGCACCACCAACACCGCATCGCTGCCCGACAGCTTCAGCGGGGTGAGCACGAACAGCCCCACCCTGCCGCCCATCTGCCGGTTGTCCAGAAACACCGTCTGGTCGGCCAGCCACTCGCCGTGCAGGCTGGCCTGGCGGTGGACCAGCGGCGCCCGGCTGCTGGCCGCCAGCAAGCCGGCATTGCCCAGGGGCTCCCGCTGTTGCTGGGCATCGATGGCCGCCTGCAAAGCCAGCTTCTCAGCGGCGCGGTTGAGCTGCCAGTTGCCCAGCGACAGCGTGGCCGCCACCGCCAGTGCAGCGGCGACAGTCACGGTCCAGAAACGAAGGGTGGCAGACACGGGATAATCAGACGATGAAATACGTGGTCATTGCGGCGTTTGTCGCCATTCTTGCCAGCCTGGGCTCGGCGCTGTTCTTCATGATGAAAGACGGACGGGGTGGCAAGGCCAAAACCAGCCACATGGCCCGGGCCCTGGCCTTCCGGGTTGGCTTTTCGGTGCTGCTGTTTTGCTGCATCCTGATTGCCTGGAAGCTTGGATACATCCGGCCGACCGGAATTCCCCTGCAATGAGCTGAACCCAACAGCCCCAGGCCCATCAAGCCCTCTGCCTTGGGCCACAACAAAAAAAGCGCCTTGCGGCGCTTTTTTTGTTGGCGGACGCTTTTTACATCCAGTACACCAGGACGTACAGGCCCAGCCAGACCACGTCCACAAAGTGCCAGTACCAGGCCGCGCCTTCAAAACCGAAATGCTCGTCGGCACTGAAATGGCCCTTCATCAAACGCAGCGTGATGAACAACAGCATCAACATGCCCACAAAAACGTGGAAGCCGTGGAAGCCCGTCAGCATAAAGAAGGTCGAGCCGTAGACGCCCGAGGTCAGCTTCAGATTCAGTTCGGCATAAGCGTGGTGGTACTCGTAGCCCTGGACAAACAGGAAGACCACACCCAGCAGCACGGTCAACCACATGAAGGCGATGGTCTTGCCACGCTGGTTTTCACGCAGGGCGTGGTGGGCAATGGTCAGCGTCACGCCGGAGCTCAGCAGCAACGCGGTGTTGATGGTGGGCAGCCAGAACGGCGTCATCGTGGTGAAGGGCTCGATGATGCCGGCAGGCGATGCGGTGACACCCAGTGCACTGCTGGGCCAGATGGCCTTGAAGTCAGGCCACAGCAAGGCGTTGTCCAGGCTGCCCAGGGCCGGCACCGAGTGGGCACGGGCCCACCACAGGGCCGAGAAGAAGGCGCCGAAGAACATCACTTCCGAGAAGATGAACCAGCTCATGCTCCAGCGGAACGACAGGCCGATCTTGTGGCCGTACAGGCCGGACTGGCTTTCGCCAATGGCGTCACGGAACCACTGGAACAGGATGACGAACAACCAAGCCAGACCACCGTAAACGGCGTACTGACCCCAGCCGCTGCCGTTGATCCACTGGCCTGCGCCCAAGAACACGAAGAACAGCCCGATCGAGGCCAGCACCGGATGGCGCGAGGACGCGGGAACGTAGTAATAGGGGGCCTGGCCCGCGTGGGATGTCGAACTCATGTCAGCTCCTGGTTTCCAAATCTTTTTAATCAATCAATCCGTTCGGTCTCACTTGGGAACCACCCAGTTGACCAGGCCAATCAAGCCCATCACAAACAAAAAACACGCCACCAAACCCACGGCAATGATGTGCAAGGGGTTCAGCTTGCTGATGTCTTCACGGTAGTCACTGCCGCGCCGCAGACCCACAAAGGACCAGGCCACGGCTTTCACCGTGCGCCACACCGAGCCCTTGCGCTGCAACGGCGACACCTCGGCATCGTCGTGCGCGCTCATGCACCCGGCCTCGCTGGCACCACCGCCGGCGCCACATCGGCCACCGGCGCGGGCGGGGTTTGACCACCGACCTCAAAGAAGGTGTACGACAACGTGATGGTGCTCACGTCTTTCGACAGCTTGGGGTCGATGACAAACGCCACCGGCCACTGCTTCTTCTCGCCCGGGTCCAACGTGTACTGGTTGAAGCAAAAGCATTCCAGCTTGTTGAAATGCGCCATCGCCTGGCGCGGCGCGTAACTGGGAATGGCCTGGGCGGCCATGCGGCGGTTTTGCACGTTCTGGAACTCGTACATCACCGTCGTCAACTCGCCCGGGTGGACCTGTACCGAACGCACGGCCGGTTTGAATTCCCAGGGACCGCGGGCGTTGGCATCGAACTCCACCGTGATGGTGCGGCTCAGGTCCACCTGCGAATTGGCGGGCAGGCTGCCACGCACACCCGGCACCTCCTGCTCGCCCAGGGCCAACACATTGATGCCGGTGAACTCGCAGATGGCTTTGTAAAGCGGCACCAGCGCATAACCGAAGGCAAACATGCCCACCACGACCACTGCCAGCTTGCGCAGCATCGTCCAGTTTTCCTGACGCATGGCCATGGTGTGCTTCAGCGGCCCAGCAGGACGACCTTGGCAAAAAAGCCAAGCAGGAACACCACGGCCACCGAGGCCAGGATGATGCCCAAACGCAGGTTGGACTTCTTTTGTTCAGGTGTCACGGCAGGCCCGCAGGTCAGGCAACGATCTTGGTGGCGCTGGCGTTCAGCTTGGGCGGGGTTTCAAAGGTGTGGAAGGGGGCCGGCGACGGCACTTCCCACTCCAGGCCTTCGGCCGCTTCCCAAGGACGCTGGGCAGCCTTCTCACCCTTGCCTTGCATGCAGGGCAGGATGATGAACAGGAAGAAATACACCTGCGACAGACCGAAACCAAAGGCACCAACCGAGGCCACCATGTTGAAGTCGGTGAACTGCAGCGGGTAGTCGGCGTAGCGACGCGGCATGCCGGCCAGACCCAGGAAGTGCATCGGGAAGAAGGTGATGTTGAAGAAAATCAACGAGGCCCAGAAGTGGATCTTGCCGCGGGTTTCGTTGTACATCACACCGGTCCACTTGGGCACCCAGTAGTAGAAGCCAGCGAACATCGCGAACAGCGAACCGGCCACCAGCACGTAGTGGAAGTGGGCCACCACGTAGTAGGTGTCCTGCAGTTGCAGGTCGATCGGGGCCATGGACAGGATCAGGCCTGTGAAACCGCCCAGCGTGAACACGAAGATGAAGCCAACGGCAAACAGCATCGGGGTCTCGAAGGTCATCGAGCCGCGCCACATCGTGGCGATCCAGTTGAACACCTTCACGCCGGTGGGCACCGAAATCAGCATCGTGGCGTACATGAAGAACAGCTGGCCAGTCACCGGCATACCGGTGGTGTACATGTGGTGAGCCCAGACCACAAAGGACAGGATGGCGATGGATGCGGTGGCGTACACCATGGAGGCGTAGCCGAACAGCTTCTTGCGCGAGAAGGCGGGCACGATCTGGCTGACGATGCCGAAGGCCGGCAAGATCATGATGTACACCTCGGGGTGACCGAAGAACCAGAAGATGTGCTGGAACATGATGGGGTCACCACCACCAGCCGGGTTGAAGAAGGTGGTGCCGAAATGGCGGTCGGTCAGCGTCATGGTGATGGCACCGGCCAGCACAGGCATCACGGCGATCAGCAGGTAGGCGGTGATCAGCCAGGTCCAGGCGAACATCGGCATCTTCATCAGCGTCATGCCAGGGGCACGCATGTTCAGAATGGTCACGATGATGTTGATCGAACCCATGATGGACGAGGCGCCGAGGATGTGCAGCGCGAAGATGCCGGCGTCCATGGACGGGCCCATTTGCAGCGACAGCGGCGCGTAAATCGTCCAGCCGCCGGCGGGTGCGCCGCCAGGCATGAAGAACGACGACGCCAGCATGATGGCGGCCGGAATCAGCAACCAGAAGCTGAAGTTGTTCATCCGTGCGAAGGCCATGTCGCTGGCGCCGATCTGCAGCGGAATCATCCAGTTCGCGAAACCCACGAAGGCCGGCATGATGGCGCCGAACACCATGATCAGGCCGTGCATGGTGGTGAGCTGGTTGAACAGTTCAGGGTTCACCAGTTGCAGGCCGGGCTGGAACAGCTCGGCACGGATGCCCAGGGCCAGCACGCCACCGAACATGAACATGGCAAAGCTGAACAGCAGGTACAGCGTGCCGATGTCCTTGTGGTTGGTGGCCAGCACCCAACGACGCCAGCCAGTCGGTGCATGGTGATCGTGGTGATCGTCATGCGCGTGGTCATGATGGTCAAGAACTGCGCTCATCTTGATTTCCTTCTCAATGCTTTGAATCTGGGGTGGCTGCGGGCTTATTTGCGCGCGGCCTGAACGTCAGCGGGCTGAACCACCTGACCGGTCTTGTTCGACCAGTTGTTCTTGGTGTAGCTGATCACAGCAGCGATGTCGGTGTCGCTGAGCTGCTTCCAAGCTGGCATCGCACCATTGTTCTGGCCGTTCAGCAGCACCATGATTTGCTTGGTCTTGTCGGCGTCGAGCACCACGGCCGCGCCGTCCAGCGGCTTGATCGGACCCGCGCCCTTGCCGTTGGCCTGGTGGCAGGCGGCACAGTTGGCGGCGTAAACTTTTTCACCGCGCTTGACGATGTCGTCCAGGGCCCAGACCTTGGCCGGGTCATCGGCCTTGGCCGCCAGCTTCTTCTGCTCGACCGCCGCCCACTGGGCGTAGTCTTCGGCCGACACCACCTTCACGTGGATGGGCATGTAGGCGTGCTCTTTGCCGCACAGCTCGGCGCACTGGCCGTAGTAGTCACCAACCTTCTCGGCACGGAACCAGGTGTCACGCACAAAGCCGGGAATCGCATCCTGCTTGACGCCGAACGCCGGCACCATCCAGGCGTGGATCACGTCGTTGGCGGTGGTGATGATGCGCACCTTCTTGTTGACGGGCACCACCAGCGGGTTGTCGACCTTCAAGAGGTAGTTGTCGATCTGCTCGCCGGCCTTGGGGCCGCCGTTGTTGGACATGACGCGTTGGTCGTTGTCCAGCGTGGCGATGAAGTTGATGCCTTCACCCTCGCCCTTCAGGTATTCGTAGCCCCATTTCCACTGGTAACCGGTGGCCTTGATGGTCAGGTCGGCGTTGGTGGTGTCTTTGGACGCCACCAACACCTTGGTGGCTGGCAGCGCCATCAAAATCACGATGACGAAGGGCACCACAGTCCACGCGATTTCCACCGCCACCGACTCATGGAAGTTGGCCGGCTTGTGGCCCAGCGACTTGCGGTGCTTCCAGATGGAATAAAACATCACACCGAACACGCCAACAAAAATCACCGTGCAGATGATCAGCATGAACCAGTGCAGCCAAGCCTGCTCTTCGGCGATCTTGGTAACCGGCGGGTGCAGGTTGAGCTGATGCACAGCCGGGCCGCCCGGCAGGTCATTGACCGCGTAGGCGGCGGTGGTGGCCCAGGCGGCAACGAAGGCGGACAGGCGCGCCCAGTTGTCGCTGATCGAAATTCCCCGTGTCTGGATGCTGCTCATCGTGTTCACTTCAAATTGCCTTTTAAAACCTAAACCTTGTCTCGTGGTGTTTGCCACCTGCGCCCGGCTCACACGCCACGCAACGCCTGCCGCAACTCCCTCGCCAGCACAGGCCGCAACTCCGGCCGCACAAAGCGACCGATTTCCACCCGGCGGCCATTGCCGGACACCTCGATCAGCGACCGGTCTCCGCTCTTGGGTTCGATGCGAACCCACTCGCGGTTGAACTCGGCACGCTCCAGCCGCCCGGCGCGCTCCAGTTCCACAACCAGTTGCGCGCCCCGCAGCCAAATTTTTTCACCGTCGGTCGCATGGCGCCCGTAGACCACGAACGCCCCACCCACCATCAGCAGCTCGGCCAGTGCAAAAGGCATCACAAAGACCGCCCCCTGCACCCAGAAGTACACGGCGATCCCGATGGACACCATGCACAGGGAGGCAAACATCAGGGCCAGCTGCGATGGTGTGACCGAGCAATTGCGCTTCAGATACCACTGCATCCCCTGCGCGGAGACGGTGGCAAAGCGGAACACAGGGTTCGACACAGGCGTGCACTCACTGAACGATTCCAGCGTCTGCTGAATCCGTCGGCTGTTACGGGAAAATACCCATTTCAACGGCGACCGCCATTGTAGCCGCTGTTGACCCGCCATCCGGCCCGCCAAAGCCGGCGAGGCCGAGCATTCAGCTCGGCTTTTGTGCTTGGCGCAACAGTGCCCGCATGTCGTCCAGCGCAATGGCCGTCTCGGGCTTCAACCCGGCCCTGGGCGCCGGCCGCAGCGCATGACCGTAAATCACCTCGAAGCTCAGCGCCAGCTGGCCGTCGGCGGTCACATGCGGCCAGTCGCGGGCCACCGCCTCGGCCAGCCGCTGGCCCCAGGCGCGGCTGCGCAACGTCGGATGGCGACCCACATGCAGGTTGCGCCCCAGACCGCGCAAATCGGCCAGCAGCCGCTCGGGACTGGCATAGGTCAGTGTGATCCGCTCCATGTCCATCACCGGCTCGGCAAAACCGGCGCCCACCAGCATGTCGCCCCAATCGTGCATGTCGGTGAAAACATGGCAGGGTGCCGGCCAGCCCAGGCTGGCGTACAGCTGGCGCAGCTCGCTCAGTGAATCCGGCCCCAGGCAGGACAACATCAGAAAACCATCGGTGGCCAGCGCCCGGTGCCAGGTGGCGATCAGGCCCTGGGGGTCGGCGCTGGTGTGCAAAGCCATGTTGGCCCAGACCATGTCCACCGCCCCGGGCGCCGGCGGCCCCCACACCGGGCGGGGCTGGCGCCAGCGGGCGGCCGTCCACCAGGGCTGCTGGAGTGCTTCGCGCACCCGTTGCTCACGCCATGGGCTGGCCTCGGCCAGGTGGGGCACGGCGCGGGGGTAACGGCGGGCCACCCGGTTGTGGCCCGCCAGCCCGCCCGCCAGCGGCCGCCAATGCAACCAGGTCTGGGGCTGCAGCTTGATCCATTCCAGCCGCTCGTCCATGCGCCGGGCCACCTCTTCGTGCAACCAGGGCGAGGCGCTCAAGGGGTGGGTGTCCCAGCGGGCGGCGGCCTGCGGGGCGATGCTGGGGGGACGGCTGGTGCTCACGGTGCGGCGAGTATATTGGCCCGATGTTCGGCGCCCTGACCCGGAATCTGAGCAGCCAGTGCCTGGCCTGCGGGCGCTGGCCGGCCCGGCCGCTGTGTGTGCCCTGCCAGGGCCGGTTCAGCCCGCGGGGCGCGCGCTGCGGCCGCTGCGCGCTGCCGGTGCCCGACGGCGTGGCCTGCTGCGGCGCCTGTTTGTCCAGGCCACCGCCGCTGGACGCCTGCCTGGCCGCGGTGGACTACGCCTACCCCTGGGCCGGCCTGCTGGCCCGTTTCAAGTTCCAGGGCGACACCGGGCTGGCCGGGCTGCTGGCCCGCACCCTGGCCACCGCCACCGGGGTGGACGCGGCCCTGGCCGGCGCCGACCTGGTGCTGCCCCTGCCCTTGTCGCCCGAACGCCTGCGTGAGCGCGGCTTCAACCAGGCACTGGAGCTGGCCCGGCGCCTGCCCAGCCCCAAGCTGCAACCCCGGCTGCTGCTGCGGCCCCGCCACCGCCCGCCGCAAAGCGACCTGAGCCGTGCAGAGCGGCTGGCCAACGTGCAGGGGGTGTTTGCGGTCGACCCGCTGGCCAGCCATCGCCTGCGGGGCGCGGCGGTGCTGCTGGTGGACGACGTGATGACCAGCGGCGCCTCTTTGCACGCCGCGGCCCGGGTGCTGCGGGCGGCCGGCGCGGCCCATGTCACGGCGCTGGTGGTGGCGCGCACGCCCGACCCCGGCTGACGCGGGTCGCCAGCACCGACAATGCAGGCCCATGTTTCACATCGTCCTTGTCCAGCCCGAAATCCCGCCCAACACCGGCAACGTGATCCGCCTGGCGGCCAACACCGGCTGCACCCTGCACCTGGTGGAGCCGCTGGGCTTCTCCATGGACGACAAGCTGCTGCGGCGCGCCGGTCTGGATTACCACGAGTACGCGGAATTGAAGCGCCACGCCAGCTGGGAAGCGCTGCTGGCCAGCGAACGGCCCGACCCGGCGCGGATGTTTGCGCTGACCACCAAAGGCACTGTGGGGGTGCACGACACCCGCTTTGCCGCCGGCGACTGGCTGGTGTTCGGCTCGGAAACCCGCGGCCTGGCGCCCGAATTGCGCGAGCGATTCGCCCCCGGGCAGCGGCTGCGGCTGGCCATGCGGGCCGGTCAGCGCAGCCTGAATCTGTCGAACGCGGTGGCGGTGGTGGTGTTCGAGGCCTGGCGCCAGCAGGGTTTTGCCGACCGGTCCTCTACCGAAGCCCCCCCGCCTCAGGGGTAGCGCCGCACCAGCGACTCGGCGATGCAGACCGGCTTGTCGCTGCCCTCGCGCTCCACCAGAACCTGCCAGGTGAGCTGCATGCCGGCATCGACAATGGGCTCGCAGGCCAGCAGCGTCAGCCGGCCGCGCAGCCGGCTGCCCACCGGCACCGGCGCGGTGAACCTGACCTTGTTCAGGCCGTAGTTCACCCCCAGGCTGGAGCCGTCCAGGCTCAGCGCCGTCTCGAAGAAACGCGGCAGCAGCGACAGCGTCAGAAAGCCATGGGCGATCGGCGCACCAAAAGGCCCGGCGCTGGCCCGGTCCACGTCGACGTGGATCCACTGGTGGTCGCCGGTGGCCTCGGCGAACCGGTTCACCTGTTCCTGGGTGACGGTGACCCAGGGGCTGACGGCCACTTGCTGGCCCACCAGGGCGGGCAGCTCGGAGAACGAAGCGATGTGGCGCATGGGCGCGATCAGCGGTCCAGCCAGTCGCAAATGCCCTGCCACTGGTCGAGGTCGCGCTGCACGCGGGCGGCCGACACGTCAAACACCGTCAGGCCACGGGCCGCCAGGTGCACGTAGTTCTGGGTGTCACGCAGATAGCCCAGCACCGGCAGGCCCAGGGTCTCGACAAAGCTGCGCAGCTTGTCGGCGGCGATGGTGCGGTCGTCGACCCGCATGCCGACGATGCCCACCTCCACCCCGCCGGCCTGGCGGTTGCTGGCCAACTGGTCGAGGAAGTCGCGGGTGGCGAAGATGTCAAACACGCTGGGCTGCAGCGGCACGATGAGCTTGTTGGCCAGTTTGAGCACGTCGTTGAAGCGCCAGCCGTTCAGGCCGCCGGGCGTGTCCAGCACCACATGGGTCGTGCCCCGGGGCGGCTTGACGATCAGGTCGGGGGTGACGTTCCAGGCCGCGATTGGCCGGGCCGCCGGCGGCCGCAGGCCCAGCCACAGCCGGGACGACTGCTGGCGGTCCACATCGCCCAGCATCACCGCATGCCCCCGGGCGGCAAAGTAGCCGGCGATGTGGGTCGACAAGGTGGACTTGCCGACACCCCCTTTGGGATTGGCAACAACAACAACGGGCATGGCAGAGGCTCCTCGTGGGGGCGATCTGGCGTCGCCTGGGGTGGGGCTGGGATGGCAAATGGGGCGGCCGGACCGGCCCGCCGCTTTGCGGCCGTGTCTTCCTGCTATGTTAGCGGCATGGAACCCGCGCCAACAGCCCCCGAAGCCCTGCCGCCAACCCGCATTTGTGTGGTGGCCGCCCACCCCAACTGGCAGCACTCGCGCGTCAATCGCCGGCTGCGCGACGCCGCCCTGGCCCTGCCTCAGGTGGAGTTGCTCGACCTCTACGGCAGCTACCCCGATTACCACATCGACGTGGCCACCGAGCAGGCCCGGCTGGCCCGGGCCGAACTGATCGTGCTGCTGCACCCACTGCAGTGGTACGCCATGCCGGCGCTGCTCAAGCTGTGGGTGGACGAGGTGCTGACCTATGGCTGGGCCTATGGCGAGGCTGGCAGCGCGCTGCGCGGCAAAGACCTGTGGCTGGTGACCACCACCGGCGGGCCGGAGGCCTCCTACCACCCGCAGGGCTACAACCGCTATTTCTTCGACGCCTTTTTGCCGCCCTACGAACAAACCGCCGCACTGTGTGGCCTGCGCTTCCTGCCGCCCCTGGTGCTGCACGGCGCACACGACGTCGACAACGCGACGGTGGCCGACCATGTGGCCACCTTTGCCGAGCGGTTGCAAAGCCACCCCCATTGGCCGGAGATGGACGAACTGGAGGCCTGTCCGCTGTGCGAGGTGCCGGCTTCGGCCCGGCCGACGCAAGAGGTGCGTGAGACCGATGCAGTGCAGAACGCCGCGGCACGCTTGGGGGCGCCATGACCGAACATGCACCGTCCTGGCTGACCAACAGCCTGATCTACCTGAGCGCCGCCGTCATCGCGGTGCCGCTGTCCAAAGCCCTGGGCCTGGGCGCCATCATCGGCTACCTGGTGGCCGGCATCGCCATCGGGCCCTGGGGACTGGGGCTGGTGAGCAATGTGCAGGACATCCTGCATTTCGCCGAATTCGGCGTGGTGCTGATGCTGTTCATGGTGGGCATGGAGCTGGAGCCGCGCCGGCTGTGGCTGCTGCGCCGGCCCATCTTCGGCTGGGGCAGCGCCCAGGTACTGGGCTGCGCGGCGCTGCTGTTTGCGGTGGCCTGGGTGGCGGGGGTGCCCTGGCGAGTGAGCCTGGTGGCGGCACTGGGACTGGCACTGTCATCCACCGCCATTGCCTTGCAGGTGATGGACGAGCGCCACCTGCTGCCCACCGGCAGCGGCCAGGCCGGCTTTTCCATCCTGCTGTTCCAGGACGTGGCGGCCATCCCCATTCTGGCGCTGCTGCCGCTGCTGGGCGGTGCGGCCGAGGCCAACGAGGCGGTGGCGGGCGCCAGCCGCTGGCTGGAGGCGGCCAAGATCGTGGCGGTGATTGCCGGCATCGTGCTCGGTGGCCGGCTGCTGGTGCGGCCGCTGCTGGGCTGGATCGCACGCAGCAAGACGCCCGAGGTCTTCACCGCCGCCGCCTTGCTGCTGGTGGTGGCGATTGCCGCGCTGATGCAGTGGGTGGGCCTGTCGATGGCGCTGGGCGCTTTTCTGGCCGGCGTGCTGCTGGCCGAGAGCGAGTACCGGCGCGAGCTGGAAACCGACATCGAGCCTTTCAAGGGCCTGCTGCTGGGGCTGTTTTTCATCGCGGTGGGCATGAGCATCGACTTCGGTGTGCTGCTGGCCTCGCCGGGTGTGATGGCGCTGGTGGTGCTGGGCTTTTTGGCGGTCAAGGCGCTGGTGATCTGGGCACTGGCCCGTGCCATGGGCCTGCCGGCGCAGGAGCGGCCGGTGTTCACGCTGCTGCTGGCCCAGGGCGGCGAGTTCGCCTTTGTGGTGTTCCAGGCCGCGGCCGGCGCGCAGGTGTTTGCCGCCGAGACGGCCTCGCTGCTGATTGGCGCGGTGGCGGTGTCCATGCTGCTGAGCCCGCTGGTGCTGGTGGCGGTGGACAAATGGCTGCTGCCGCGCTTTGCCAGCGCCAAAGGACCCACCATGGCCGAGATCGACCAGCCACAGGACGCGCCGGTCATCATTGCCGGCTTTGGCCGCTACGGCCAGATCGTCGGCCGCATGCTGTGGTCACAAGGCCACCCGGCCACGGTGCTGGACCACGACGCCGAGATGGTGGAAGCCGCCCGGGTGTTCGGCTCCCAGGTGTTCTACGGCGACGCCACCCGCTTGGACCTGTTGCGCACCGCCGGCGCGGCCACGGCCAGGGTGTTGGTGGTGGCGGTGGACGATGTGGACCAGTCGCTGCAAATCATCGACCTGGCCCGCACGCATTTCCCGCAGCTGCAAATCGTCGCCCGGGCCCGCGACGTGACCCACTGGAACGCGTTGCGCGACCGCGGCATCACCCGGGTGGAACGGGAGCTGTTCGAGTCCAGCCTGCGCAGTGGCCGCACGGTGCTGGAATTGCTGGGCCAGCCACCGCATGTGGCGCGCCAGCACGCGATGCGTTTCCGGCAACACAACATCGCGCTGTTCGAGCAGATGTACCCGCACCACAAGGACCGCGCCAAACTGATTGCCACCGCCAAGCAAGGCCGCCAGCAGTTTGAGGAGCAGTTGGCCCAGGAGCGCGAACAGCAGGCCGCCAAACGGCCGCAGGGCTGGAACGACTGAAGGCCGGCCCGCCTCAAACCCAGGCCTGGGCAGCGTCCCACACCAGCTTGAGCCCGGTCAGCAGCATGCCGGCGTACACCAACTGGTAGAACAGGCCGGGCTGGATGCGCCGCGTCAGCCAGGCGCCGGCCAGCACACCGATGGGGGCGAAGGGCAGCAGCGCCAGCGAGGTGGCCATGTTGCGCGCGTCCAGCAGGCCCAGCCACCAGTAGGGCAGCCATTTGGACAGGTTCACACAGAAAAAGAACGCTGCCATGGTGGCGGTGAATTTCAGCGGTGACAGCTTCATCGGGATCACATAGGCGTTGACCGGCGGCCCGCCCGCATGGGCCACAAAGCTGGTGAAGCCGGCGGTGATGCTCAGCACCACCCCCACCCAGCGCGGCCAGGGCCGGCTGTCGGCGCGCGGCGGAAACAGCAGCCGCTGGGCCAGGAACAGCAGAGTCAACAGCCCGACGATACCGGCCACCCAGTGGGCGTCCAGCAGCCGGAACAGCAGCGCCCCCACCACCGTGCCCAGCAGGCCCAGCGGAATCAGAAACTTCAGCAGCGCCCGATCGAAGTCGCGCCGGAACACCGCCAACCCCATCACATCCATCAGCAACAACACCGGCATCAGCATGGCCGCGGCCTGCGGCACACTGACCACCAGCGCGATCATGGGCACAGCCAGCGAGCCAAAGCCGGCGCCAAAGCCACTTTTACTGACTCCCAGCAACAGCACCGCCGGAATGGCGGCAGCGTAAAAAACAGGGTCGGTGATCAGTGGCAGGGCCATGGCGCGACAATCGTCGCATGGATCATGTGGAACAGTGGTGGGCGGGCTTGCGCACCGGCGTGGAGGTGCTGGCCACGCTGGCCTTTGCGCTGTCGGGCGGCATGGAGGCGGCCCGCAAGCGGCTGGACGCGGTGGGCGTCTGTGTGGTGGCGTTTCTGGCCGCTTTTGGGGGCGGCACGCTGCGCGACCTGCTGCTGGACCAGCGGCCCTTTTTCTGGGTCCGCCATGTGGAGTTGCTGTGGGCGGTGCTGGTGCTGTGTGGCCTGGCCATGCTGTTGCTGCGCCAGCGCCATTTCGAGCCCACCGCCCGCGCCATTCAGTGGCCGGACGCGCTGGGCCTGGGCTTGTTTGCCGCGGTGGGGGTGGACCAGGCGCTGCAAAGCGCCCTGCCGCCGCTGGTGGCGGTGCTGATGGGGGTGATCACCGGCGTGTTCGGTGGCGTGCTGCGCGACATGGTGTGCAACGAGATCCCCACCGCCTTCCGCGACCACCGACCCTATGCGGTCTGCGCCTTTGCCGGTGGCTGGGTGCTGGTGGCGTTGCAGGCGCTGGGCCAGCCAGGCTGGCTGGCACTGCTGGCCTGTGTGGTGGTGACCGCCGGGCTGCGCGGTCTGGCCCTGTGGCGAAACTGGCAGGTCCCCGGCTGGCGAACCTGACCCCCGAGGCACAGCCAAGGGCTGCGCTGTGCGAGGGCCGGCTTCAGCCCTTGCGGCCGCCCAGGGCCAAGGCGGCCACACCGGCCACCACCGCAGCGATGCTGAGCCACTGCGGGATCAACACCGACTCCTTTTCCTTCATCGTCAACTCCAGGCCACCGATCTTGGCGGCGGTGGACTCCTTGGTGAAGCTGAAACCGCCCGTGAAAAAGCTGGCCACACCCGCCACCAAAAGAATCACACCCACAATGCGCACAATGCCCATGACCTGCTCCTTGCCGGGGAATGGAATGACCACCTTTGCGCCCGGATCGCAAGGCAACCGGTGCCCACTATAACGGTGTGATGGCCGCTGTCCGTGGCGCAGGGCATGCTACGCTCCCGCCCATGTTTGCCCCCTCCCAGGACGATGTGCGCCGCTTTTTCTGCGCCGTCCACGCCAAATCACAAACCCAGGCGCCGCTGGAGGCGATCGAAACGATTGCCAGCCAGTGGATCGCCGAACACCCCGAGTACCACGCCGACCTGGCCGATGCCGACGCGGCGGTGGCGCGCGTCTACGACGCTGGCAGCGGCACCAGCAACCCCTTTTTGCATTTGTCCATGCATTTGTCGATCAGCGAACAATGCTCGATCGACCAGCCGCGCGGCATCCGCCAGGCGGTGGAGTTACTGACCGCGCGCTGCGACTCGCTGCACGACGCCCACCACCACGCCATGGAATGCCTGGGCCAGATGCTGTGGGAGGCCCAGCGTGCGGGCCGCCCGCCCGATGGCGAGGCCTACATCGAGTGTTTACAACGCCGCGCCACCGAGGACTGAGCGGGCGCAAAAAAGCCGCTCGGTGAGCGGCTTTTTCAGAGAGCGGTGGGGACTCAGCGGAACTTGCTTTGCGGCACCACCTTCAGCTCGCCGTCCAGGCTGCTGATGTACTTGGCCAGCTCTTTCAGTTCGTTGTTGGAGAACTGCTTGGCAATGCCACCCATCACGCCGTTGGCACGGCCCACGTTGGCGTTGTTCTCGACCTTGTAGGACTTCAGCGCCACAAACAGGTAGTCGGCATGCTGGCCAGCGACCTTGGGGTAGCCGGGGGCAATCGGCTTGCTGAAGTTGTCGCCGTGGCAAGACAGGCAGGCGCCCTTCTTGACCAATTCGGCCACCGCGCCGGTGGGCTCGGCCTTGGGCGCCACAGCGGCGCCTTCCACCACACCATGGGCGCTGTAGTAAGCGGCCACGTCGGCCATGTCTTTGTCAGACAGCGAATCGGCGATGCCGCGCATGGTGGGGTGCTTGCGCTCGCCCTTCTTGTAGGCCACCAGCGCAGCCGTGATGTAGGACGCGCTCTGGCCGGAGATCATCGGGACCTTATAGACCTCGGGGAAACTGGCTTGATAGCCCTTGATGCCGTGGCAGCCGATGCACATGGCAATCTTGCTTTCGCCGGCCTTGGCGTCGCCCTTGACTTCCTGGGCCTGAACGGAGACGGTGGTCGCTGAGGCGACAACCAGTGCAAATACGGTGGACAACAACTTGTTCATTTTGCGCGCACAATCCTGTGGAATATCACACGTGTAATCAGCCAATGATTATATCCGGCACAAGCCCTGCTCTTTTTGACCCGCCCATGAAATTCCAAGGCTCACAGACCTACGTCGCCACGCAAGACCTGATGCTCGCGGTGAACGCAGCCATCACCCTGAAGCGCCCACTGCTCGTCAAAGGCGAACCCGGCACCGGCAAGACCATGCTGGCCGAGGAGGTGGCGGCCGCGCTGAACATGCCGCTGCTGCAGTGGCACATCAAGTCGACCACCAAGGCCCAGCAAGGCCTGTACGAGTACGACGCGGTCAGCCGGCTGCGCGACTCGCAACTGGGTGACGAAAAGGTCAAGGACATCCACAACTACATCGTGCAGGGCGTGTTGTGGCAGGCCTTCACCGCCGAGCAGCCGGTGGCGCTGCTGATCGACGAGATCGACAAGGCCGACATCGAGTTTCCGAACGACCTGCTGCGCGAAATCGACCGCATGGAGTTCTACTGCTACGAGACGCGCCAGCTGATCCGGGCCAAACACCGGCCGCTGGTCTTCATCACCTCCAACAACGAGAAGGAACTGCCCGACGCCTTTCTGCGTCGCTGCTTTTTCCACTTCATCAAGTTCCCCGACGCCACCACCATGCAGCAGATCGTGGACGTGCATTTCCCCGGCCTGAAGCAAGAACTGCTGGCGGCGGCGATGAAAACCTTCTACGACGTGCGCAACCTGCCCGGCCTGAAGAAGAAACCCTCGACCTCAGAGCTGCTGGACTGGCTCAAGCTGCTGGTGGCCGAAGACATTCCGCTCGAGGCCCTGCAAAGCAAGGACGACAAGGTGGCCGTGCCGCCGCTGGTGGGGGCCTTGCTGAAGAACGAGCAGGACGTGACCTTGTTCGAGAAGCTGGTGTTCATGCAACGCCACAACCGCTGAAGGGGCGCACGATGAACCCCTTGTTGATCGAAGGCGTGGCCGATGCCGTGGGCTTTGTCGGCGGCGCCTTGGCCGGCTTCTGGATCGGCCAGTGGCTGGGCTTTGACATTTTTGCCGAAGGTTATGGCAACCGCAGCCTGGCCGGCATTTTGCTGGTCGGCCTGGGGGGCGGTCTGGGCCTGCAACTGGCGCGCGCCTGGCGGCGCAGACAGGCCCGCCAGACCGACAAGTGAGGGCCGGGCCGTGGCTTTTGTGGCGCCCGTCACCCTGCAGGCGCGCGGCGTCGCCCTGGTGCCGCTGGCCCTGACCCACGAAGACGGCCTGAAGGCCGCAGCGGCCGACGGTGAGCTCTACCGGCTGCGCATCACTTCGGTGCCCGAACCGCAAGACACCCGGCAGTACATTGTCACAGCGCTGGCCATGCACGAGGAGGGTAGTCGGCTCGCTTTTGCGGTGCTGGACGCCGCCACCGGCCAGGTGATGGGCAGCACCAGCTACCACGACATCCTGCCCGCGGTGAAGCGGGTGGAGATTGGCTACACCTGGTACGCCAGTCGCTGGCAACGCACCCATGTCAACACCACCTGCAAGCTGCTGATGCTGAGCCATGCCTTCGAAACCCTGGGCTGCCATGTGGTGGGCTGGCGCACCGACAACTTCAACCTCCGTTCGCAGCGCGCCATCGAACGGCTGGGCGCCCACAAAGACGGCGTGATCCGCGGCCACGCACTGCGCCGCGACGGCACCATCCGCGACACGGTGATGTACAGCATGCGCGCGGGCGAATGGCCCGAGGCCAAGGCCCAGCTGCTGTCGCTGCTGGACGCCCCCCGCGCCACCCCCTGAAACCTGGAGATCGCCATGCTCATCGATTTCTTTTACACGCTGCGTTCGGCCAAGCTGCCGGTGTCGGTCAAGGAATACCTGACCCTGATCGAGGCGCTGAAAGCCGGCGTGGTCGGCCCGACCAGCGAAAACAGCTTCCACATCGACGACTTCTATTACCTGAGCCGCATGGCCCTGGTGAAGGACGAAAAGCACTACGACAAGTTCGACCGCGCCTTTGCCGCCTATTTCAAGGGCGTGGAAATGGTGGCCGACTTCACCAAGGACGTGCCGCTGGAATGGCTGCGCAAAAACCTGGAGCTGGAACTGAGCCCGGAAGAAAAAGCCAAGATCGAGAAAATGGGCTGGGACGAGCTGATGGAAACGCTGAAAAAGCGTTTCGAGGAACAGAAAGAACGCCACGAAGGCGGCAGCAAGTGGATTGGCACCGGCGGCACCAGCCCGTTTGGCGCCAACGGCTTCAATCCGCAGGGCATTCGCATCGGCCAGGAAAAGGGCCGTAACAAGAGCGCGGTCAAGGTCTGGGACCAGCGCGCCTACAAGGACTACGACGACACCCAGGAGTTGGGCACACGCAACATCAAGGTGGCCTTGCGCCGGCTGCGCAAATTCGCCCGCGAGGGCAGCGTGGAAGAGCTGGACCTGGACGACACCATCCGCTCCACCGCAGCCAACGCTGGCTGGCTGGACATCAAGATGGTGCCGGAGCGCCACAACAACGTGAAGGTGCTGCTGCTGATGGACGTCGGCGGCACCATGGACGAACACATCGCCCGGGTGGAAGAAATGTTCTCTGCCGCCAAGGCCGAGTTCAAGCACCTGGAGTTTTACTACTTCCACAACTGCGTCTACGACTTCATGTGGAAGAACAACAAACGGCGCTTTTCCGAGAAGTTCGCCACCTTTGACATCATTCGCAAGTACAACAAGGACTACAAGCTGATCTTTGTCGGCGACGCCACCATGTCACCCTACGAGATCCTGCAGCCCGGCGGCAGTGTGGAATACAACAACGACGAGGCCGGCTCGGAATGGCTGCAGCGCCTGACCCAGGCCTTCCCCAAGTTCGTCTGGATCAACCCCGAACCCCAGGGCGTGTGGCAGTACCGCCAGAGCATCGCCATCGTCCAGCAGCTGATGGGCAACCGCATGGTGCCACTGACGCTGAAGGGCCTCGAAGAGGGTATGAAAACCCTGATTCGGTAAACATTTGTGCACCGGTAAGCATTCGGTAAGCCATCGGCAACACCATGACTCAGCGAGTTGCTGACCGGGCCATTTCAGGTCCGGCTCACGAACTTTCATTATCATTTTTCAGCGGTATCTCCCGCTCTCTATAAGGGACAATTACTCATGGCATTCAAAATCACTTCGACCCTGGTCGCTGTCGCGGTGGCCGTCTTGGCAGGCTGCGCGTCCGCACCCGCCACCGCCCCCCTGAACGATGGCCAACTGGCCCAGCCCGCCAACTACAAGAGCTGGCCCAAGTACCTCTCCAACATCCAGCGTCCCGACGCCAAGCAAATCCGCGAGATTTACATGAACGACGTGGCACTGAAGGGCACCCGTGAGAAGGGCTTCCCGAACGGCACCGTGTTCGTGATGGAAAACTACGCCGCCGTGGCCAATGGCGACGGCACGCTGATGAAGGGCCCGGACGGCAACCTCGTCAAGGGCAACCTGTTGGCGGTGTTCGTGATGGGCAAGAACGAAGGCTGGGCTGCTTCCGCGCCTGAAGCCCTGAAGAACGGCAACTGGATCTACAGCGCCTACACCCCCACCGGCGACAAGGGTCCGCAAGACCTGAACACCTGCCGCGCCTGCCACCTGCCGCTGGGCCAGGCCAAGGACTTCGTGCACCGCTATGACCAGTACTTCGACCAGAAGAAGGCCGGCCTGACCCCGCACGACGTGGTGGCCTCGCTGGCCGGCAGCCGTGCCGTCAGCGCCCATGACCTTGGCGCCGTCAGCGCCCTGCAGCGCTAAGTCGCACCCTGTGTCTCAGGTTCTGCCCGCCAGAACCTGCGCCCCCATCGCCGTTGCCGCGCAAGCGCCAACGGCGATAATCATTGGGGCTGGCCGCCGTAGTTCAATGGACAGAACGGGGACCTCCTAAGTCTCAGATACAGGTTCGATTCCTGTCGGGGGCGCCACCCCTTCCCTGCCACGCCCAACACCAGGCTCCACACCCATGAAAAAACTGCTCTTGATTTTGACGCTGGCCACATCGCCTTTGCTGGCCACCGCCATCGACCTGAATGTTGGCATCCAGGCCCCGGGGGTCAGCATCACCTTCGGCACGCGAGACCCCCGGGGCTACTACTGGGATGGCTACGCCTACCGCGACCCCCAGTACTGGCAAACCCACAACGGCCCGCGCGGCGAGCGCTACTACACCGGCCGCGGTGGCAATGGCGTGCCTCACCAGGGGGGTGGCTTCTGCCCGCCAGGCCAGGCGAAAAAGGGCAACTGCTGAGCGCAGCCCGCCCTGGCGCCGCGCCTGAACCAAAGCCCGCATCTGCGGGCTTTTTTCATTGGAACCAGTCTGCTCAAGCGGACCTCGAACCCAGGCGACCACAGCAGCGCACTGGCTGCGTGTGGGGCTACTCGCCCAGGTAGGCCGCCCGGACCCGGGGGTCCTGCAGCATCTCGCTGGCCGGCCCGGACATGGTCACCAGCCCCGACTCCATCACATAGGCCCGGTCGGCGATCGCCAGCGCGCGGCTGGCGTTCTGCTCCACCAGCAGCACCGTCACGCCCTGGGCCGAGACGCGCTGGATGACCTCGAAAATCTTGTCCACCATCAGCGGCGCCAGCCCCATCGACGGCTCATCAAGCAGCAGCAGACGGGGCCGGCCCATCAGCGCCCGGCCCATGGCCAGCATCTGCTGCTCGCCGCCGGACAGCGTGCCGGCCAGCTGAGCACGGCGCTCCTTCAGCCGCGGAAAGGTGGTGAACACCTGTTCCAGGTCGGCCGCGATGCCGGCCTTGTCGCGCCGCACGTAGGCGCCCATCTGCAGGTTTTCCAGGATGGTCATGCGGGTGAACACGCCCCGCCCTTCCGGCACCATGGCCAGCCCCTGGGCCACCAGGTCCCAGGGTCCGCGGCCCAGGACCGGTTGGCCCTGGTAGTCGATCTGCCCGGCCGCCACCGACAGACTGCCTGTGATGGCGTTCATGGTGGTGGTTTTGCCGGCGCCGTTGGAGCCGATCAGCGTCACCAGCTCGCCGGGAAACACGGCCAGGTCGATGCCTTTGACGGCCTGGATGCCGCCATAGGACACCGCCAGGCCACGCACCGACAACAGTGGCGCGCTCATGCCTCGTCCTCGTCGAAAACCGCACCCGCAGGCACCGGCACCCCGCCCGGGCCATGGCCCAGGTAGGCCTCGATGACCTTGGGGTTTTGCTGGACTTCGGCCGGCGTGCCCTCGGCGATCGCCTTGCCATGGTCCAGCACCGTGACCCGGTCACACAGGCCCATGACCAGCTTGACGTCGTGCTCGATCAGCAGAATGGTGCGGCCATCGTGGCGGATGCGGTCGATCAAGGCCCGCAAGGCCACTTTTTCTGTGGCGTTCATGCCGGCCGCCGGCTCGTCCAGCGCGATCAACTGCGGATCGGTGGCCAGCGCGCGGGCCAGCTCCAGCCGGCGCTGGTCACCATAGCTGAGCGTGCGGGCGCGCTGCTGGGCGAGCTGGCCGATGCCTACGTAGTCCAGCAGCTCCTGGGCGCGCTGCGCAATGGCGGCCTCTTCGGCGCGGAAACCGGGGGTGCGGAACACCGCACCGAACAGGCCGGAGCCGGTGCGCACATGGCGACCCACCATGACGTTCTCCAAGGCCGTCATGTCGGCGAACAGCCGGATGTTCTGGAAGGTGCGGGCGATGCCGGCCTTGGCCACCCGGTGCACCGCGCTGGGCTGGTAGGACTTGCCGGCCAGGCTGAAGCTGCCGCTGTCCGGGGTGTAGAGCCCGGTGATCACATTGAAGAAGGTGGTTTTGCCGGCGCCGTTGGGGCCGATCAGGCCATAGATTTGGCCACGGCTGATGCGCAGGCCCACGTCGCTCAGCGCCTGCAGGCCGCCAAATCGTTTGGACACGCCGGCCACCGCCAGCACCAGGTCTGCCGCGTCCACGCTCATGGTGTGCGGGGTCCTGGGGGCGCTTTCCCATGCTGCGGCGCCGGCCACAGGCCGCGCGGCCGCAGCAGCATGATGCCAATCATGGCCAGCGCGATCAACAACTGGCGCAGGATGGCGGCGTCAATGCGGCCGTCGGTCAGCGCCTGCAAGGGGCTGCCCACGTAGCGCAGCGCCTCGGGCAAAACGGACAACAGCACCGCGCCCAGCACCACGCCGGGCAAATGGCCAATGCCGCCCAGCACCACCATGGCCACCACCATCACCGACTCCATCAGGCTGAAGGATTCGGGCGACACAAAGCCCTGGAAGGCGCCGAACATCGCGCCGGCCACACCGCCGAAGGTGGCGCCCATGCCAAAGGCCAGCAGCTTCATGTTGCGGGTGTTGATGCCCATGGCCTTGGCAGCGATCTCGTCCTCGCGAATCGCCATCCAGGCCCGGCCGATGCGCGAGCGCTCCAGCCGGGAACAGACCAGCAAACTCACCACCACCAGTGCCAGGAACAGGTAGTAGTACAGGGTGACCGAGGCCAGCTCGAGGCCGCCCACGGTCAGCCGCTTGCCCAGGTCCAGACCGAAAAAACTCACGCTGTCGATCTGGCCGATGCCGCGCGGCCCGTTGGTGATGTTGACCGGGTGGTCCAGGTTGTTCAGAAACACCCGGATGATCTCGCCAAAACCCAGCGTGACGATGGCCAGGTAGTCGCCGCGCAGCCGCAGCGTGGGCGCACCCAGCAGAAGGCCAAACAACCCGGCCAGCCCGGCCCCGAGCGGAATCACCGCCCACAGCGGCGTGTGCAAGCCGCCAGGAAACAGCGCCGCCAGCGCCGGAAAGTTGTCGGTGAGCTGGGGCGAGGCCAGCAGGCCGAACATGTAGGCGCCAATGGCGAAAAAGGCCACGAAGCCCAGGTCCAGCAGGCCGGCATAACCGACCACGATGTTCAGGCCCAGCGCCAGCATCACGTACAGCAGGGCCAGGTCGGCCATCCGCACCCAGGCGTTGCCAACCGTTTGCAGCAGCAGCGGCAACACCAGCAGGGCCAGCGCACCGGCCAGGATCAACAGGGGTTTGCGGTGGGCCATGGCGCGTCAGGCCCGGTCCGCCACGCGTTCGCCCAGCAGGCCGGATGGCCGCAGCGTGAGCACCACGATCAGCACGATGAAGGCAAAGATGTCGGCGTAGTTGCTGCCCAGCACCCCGCCGGTGAGCGTGCCGATGTAGCCCGAGCCGATGGACTCGATCAGCCCCAGCAGAATGCCGCCCAGCACCGCCCCGCCCAGGTTGCCGATGCCGCCGAACACCGCAGCGGTGAAGGCCTTCAGGCCCGGCAAGAAACCCATGCTGTGCTGCACCGTGCCGTAGTTGGACGCGTACATCACGCCGGCGATCGCGGCCAGCACCGCACCAATGACAAAGGTGGCCGAGATCACCACATCGGGCTTGACGCCCATCAGCGCCGCCACCCGGGGGTTCTCGGCGGTGGCCCGCATCGCCCGGCCCAGCCGGGTGCCGTGCACCACCCACATCAGCGCCGCCAGCGAGACCGCGGTGACGCCCAGAATCAGCACCTGGGTGGGTGTGATCACCGCGCCGCCGATCTCCAGCGGGTCACCGGGCAGCAGCGTGGGATAGGGTTTGTAGTTGGGCTTCCAGACGATCATGGCCATCGTCTGCAGCAGGATGGACATGCCGATGGCGGTGATCAGCGGGGCCAGCTTGGGCGCGTTGCGCAGCGGCCGGTAGGCGATTTTTTCGATGGTGAAATTGAGCAGCGAGGCCACCACACAGGCAATCGCCAGCGCCAGCAGCAGCACCAGCCAGCCGGGGCTGCCGGGGGCGGCGTCCTGCATCAGGCCAATCACGCTCCAGCTGGTCAGCGCGCCCACCATCAGCACCTCGCCATGGGCGAAATTGATCAGGTTGATGATGCCGTAGACCATGGTGTAGCCCAGCGCCACCAAGGCGTACATGCTGCCCAGCACCAGGCCATTGATGATCTGCTGCAACAGCACGTCGAACTCCATGGCCCGCATTCTGACACGGGGTGGCCGCCGCGCCGGGCCGGCCGGCTCAGCGCCTGGGGGCTTTGCCGGCGGCCTCGTCCAGGCCGCGCAGAAAGGCCAGCTTGTCGGCGATGCGGGCCTCCAGCCCGCGGTCGCTGGGCTGGTACAGCGACAGGTTCAGGCCCTCGGGCAGGTAATGTTCGCCCGCCGCATAGGCATGGGGCTCGTCGTGGGCATAGCGGTAGGCGTGGCCGTGGCCCAGGTCTTTCATCAACCGGGTGGGCGCGTTGCGCAAATGCATGGGTACGGGTGCCGAGCCATGGGCCTTGACCGCCGCTTGCGCCGCCTTGAAAGCGCTGTAGACGGCGTTGCTCTTGGCCGCCACTGCCAGGTACACCACCGCCTGGGCCAAGGCCAGTTCGCCCTCGGGCGAGCCCAGGCGCTCGTAGGCGTCCAGCGCGTCCAGTACCACCCGCAGCGCCCGCGGGTCTGCCAGGCCGATGTCTTCGCTGGCCATGCGCACCAGCCGCCGGCCCAGGTAGCGCGGGTCGGCGCCACCGTCCAGCATACGGGCGAACCAGTACAGCGAGGCGTCGGGGTTGGAGCCGCGGATGGCCTTGTGCAGCGCGCTGATGCTGTCATAGAACTGCTCGCCGCCCTTGTCGTAGCGGCGCAGCCGTTCGCCCAGCACCTGCAGCAGCCAGGCGTCGGACAGTTCGGCCAGGGCCTCGCGCTGCGCCGCCACCGCCAGCGTCTCCAGGGTGTTGAGCAAACGCCGGGCGTCGCCGTCGGCATAGGCCACCAGCCGCTGGGCGGCGTCTGCTGCCAGGGGTGGCACGGCGCCGCTGGCCACCGCGCGGTGCAGCAACTGCGTCAGGTCGGCCGGGCTGAGGGCCTGCAGCACATAGACCGCGGCGCGCGACAGCAAGGCGCTGTTGACCTCGAACGAGGGGTTCTCGGTGGTGGCGCCGACAAACACGAACAGCCCGCTTTCCACATGCGGCAGAAAGGCGTCCTGCTGGCTTTTGTTGAAGCGGTGCACCTCGTCCACGAACACGATGGTGCCGCGGCCCTGGCCGCGCCAGACCTGGGCCTGCTCGACTGCCTCGCGGATGTCTTTGACGCCACCCAGCACCGCGCTGATGGCGATGAAATGCGCGTCAAAGGCGCGGGCCATCAGCCGGGCGATGGTGGTTTTGCCGGTGCCCGGCGGGCCCCAGAGGATGCAGCTGTGCGGCCGGCCCGACTCGAAGGCGATGCGAAGCGGCATGTCCGGCCCCAGCAGCTGCTGCTGGCCCACCACCTCACCCAGGCTGTGCGGCCGCAGGGTTTCGGCCAGGGGAATGGGCGGCGCCGCCGCGCCGGCCGCCCGGGTGTTCATGGCCGGATCACGTCGGCCCCGGCCGGGGGCTTGAAGACAAAGGCGTCTTTGGCCAGGCTGGGGTTGACCTCGACCTGGCTGAAGGCGATCAGCGAACGCTGACCAAAGCTGTCCAGAATTTCCAGCGCCGCCAGCTCGCTGACGCCGGGCTTGAAGCCCACCCGCACCCCCTGCAGTTGGCCGTCCTTGGCCTTGGGGGTGGCGTCCACCCACTGCAGGCCGTCCTTGTCGGGCGCGGCCTTCAAGGTGAAATCGGCCTGCAAGGCCTTCAGGTCGGGCGCCGAGGCGATCAGCGCCGCCGGCGTGCTGCCCAGCACCTGGGCCTGCTTGCGAGCGGTGACCTGGTTCAGGTCGACATCGAACAGCCACAGCGTCTGGCCGTCGGCGACGATGGTCTGCTCGAAAGGCTTGGTGTAGTGGAAGCGGAAACGGTGGGGCCGCTGGAAGGCAAAGGTGCCGGTGGAGGTTTTCACCTTGGCGGGCTGGCCGTCGCGGGCCGGCACAGTCACGGTCTGGGTGAAATTGGCCTGGCCGGACTGGGTGGTCTTGACAAAGGTCTCCAGGCTTTTCAGCCCGTTGGCCTGCGGCCAGGCCTGGCTGGACGCCAGGCAAAGCAGAGCGGGCAAGAGCAGCTGACGGAAAGTGGCCATGGGGAGATTCCTTATTCGTTGCGCGCTGGCACCAGAATGTCGCGCTGGCCGCTGCCACTCATGGCGCTGACCAGGCCGGACTTCTCCATCTCTTCGAGCATGCGGGCGGCGCGGTTGTAACCAATCTTCAGGTGGCGCTGCACCAGCGAGATGCTGGCCTTGCGGTTCTTCAGCACCACCTCCACCGCCTGGTCGTACATCGGGTCTTTTTCGCCGCCCTCGCCGCCTTCGGCGCCAGGCTCGTCGCCGTCCACCGTGCCGCCTTCGAGCACACCGTCCACGTAGTCGGGTTCGCCCTGGGACTTGAGGTAGTTCACCACCCGGTGCACCTCTTCGTCGCTGACGAAAGCGCCGTGCACGCGGATGGGGTAGCCGGTGCCGCTGGGCATGTAGAGCATGTCGCCCATGCCCAGCAAGGCCTCGGCGCCCATCTGGTCGAGGATGGTGCGGCTGTCAATCTTGCTGCTCACCTGGAAGGCGATGCGGGTCGGGATGTTGGCCTTGATCAGGCCGGTGATCACGTCCACGCTGGGCCGTTGGGTGGCCAGAATCAAATGGATGCCGGCGGCCCGGGCCTTTTGCGCCAAGCGGGCAATCAGCTCCTCGATCTTCTTGCCCACCACCATCATCAGGTCGGCCAGCTCGTCGATCACCACCACGATGTGGGGCAGGCGCTGAAGCGGCTCGGGGCTCTCGGGCGTCAGGCTGAAGGGGTTGTAGATGAATTCCTCCCGGGCCTTGGCCTCGTCGATCTTGGCGTTGTAGCCGGCCAGGTTGCGCACCCCCAGCTTGCTCAGCAATTTGTAGCGCCGCTCCATCTCGGCCACACACCAGTTCAGGCCATGGGCGGCCTGCTTCATGTCGGTGACCACCGGCGCCAACAGGTGCGGAATGCCTTCGTAGACCGACATTTCCAGCATCTTGGGGTCGATCATCAGCAGGCGCACGTCGCGCGCCTCGGCCTTGTACAGCAGGCTCAGAATCATCGCGTTGATGCCCACCGACTTGCCCGAGCCGGTGGTGCCGGCCACCAGCACATGGGGCATCTTGGCCAGGTCGGCCACCACCGGGTTGCCGACGATGTCCTTGCCCAGGCCCATGGTGAGCATGCTCTTGGCCTCGTTGTAGACCTGTGAGCCCAGGATTTCGCTGAGCTTGATCGACTGCCGCTTGGCGTTGGGCAGTTCCAGCGCCATGTAGTTCTTGCCCGGGATGGTCTCGATGACGCGGATCGACACCAGGCTCAGGCTGCGCGCCAGGTCCTTGGCCAGGTTCACCACCTGCGAGCCCTTGACGCCGGTGGCGGGCTCGATCTCGTAGCGGGTGATCACCGGGCCGGGCGAGGCCAGCACCACCCGCACCTCGACACCGAAGTCCTTGAGCTTTTTCTCGATCAGCCGGCTGGTCATCTCCAGCGTCTCGCTGGCCACGGTTTCCTGGCGCAGCGTGGAACTGTCCAGCAAATCCACCTGGGGCAGCTTGCTGTCGGGCAGCTCGGTGAACAGCGGCTTCTGGCGCTCTTTCACCACCCGCTCGCTGCGCGGCACGTCCACCATCACCGGCTCGATCTGCACCGCCACCGGCTGGTGGTGCTGGGCCTCGGCCCGCTCCTCCAGCATGATTTCCTCGCGCTCGCGGGCGGCCCGCTGGCCAAACTCCAGGTCGGCCGCACGTTCGCGTTTCTCGCGCCGCTGCACCAGCAGCGAGTCCAGCGCGCGGCCGATGCGCTCGGCCAGCTGGGTCCAGGAAAACTGGAACACCAGGCTCACGCCCAGCACGCCCAGCGCCACCCACAGCAGGCCGGAGCCGGTGAAGCCCAGCCATTTGACGCCGGCTGGGCCGAACAGATAACCCACCAGCCCGCCGCCATGGCCGGGCAGCGCGCCCTCAAAGCGGTACAGGCGCGACCATTCCAGCGCGGTGCTGGCCGACATCAGCAAGGGCAAACCAACCCAGAAACGCCAGCGGGCCGGTGCGGGCAGGCCGGAGGGCGCCAGTTCGGCCACCCGCAACCAGCGGGCCAGCGCGCTCAGCCAGCCGCGCACCGCGGCCAGCAACAGCCACCAGCAGGAGAAGCCAAACGTGAAATAGCTGCCGTCGGACAGCAGTGCACCCAGACGGCCGCCCCAGTTGCGCAACGGTGCACCGGTGCCGGAGGTGGACCAGGCGGCGTCCGACGGGGCGTGGCTGAGCATTGCCAGCCACCAGAAAATCAGGGCCAGAAAGCCAGCCAGCAAGGCCAGTTCCTGCAGAAAAACGGCGCCGCCCTTGGGCGGTTCGGTCGACGCCTTGGCAGCACCGAGCGTGTTCAGGGAATAGGTCATAGGTCAGGACAGAGCGCAGAGCTTACCCCATGGGCGCCCACGCCGCCGACCGGCCCGTCACCGCAGCGTCAACCCACGGAATCGAGGCGTTCCTTGATCAGCAGCGAGCCGTCTTCGCGGGTTTCGATCAGGCCCCGCTCTTCCAGGTCTTTCATGACCCGGCTGACCATTTCGCGCGAGGCGCCCACCATCTTGGCGACGTCCTGGCGGGAAATCTTCTCGCGGATGCTCAGCAGGCCGTCGCGCCCCACCGAGGCAAATTCCAGCAGCGTGCGGGCCACCCGGCCATAGACGTCCATCAAGGCCAGCGATTCGATCTGCCGGTCGGCATGGCGCAGGCGCTGCACCAGGCCCTTCATCACCGCGTAGGCCATGGAGGTGTTTTCCGGCAGGCAGCGGGCGAATTCGGCCCGGCCCAGCACCAGCACGTCGGTCTGCACCTCGGCCTTGACGCTGGCCGAATGGGGGCCGTTGTCGATCAAACTCATCTCGCCGATGTAGTCGCCCTGCTCCAGCGTGGCCAGAATCACCTCGCGGCCGCGCGCATCGGCCGTCATGACCCGGGCCCGGCCGGTGAGCACAATGAACAAGGCATTGGACTTCTTGCCCTGTTCGACGATCAGCTCGCCGCGCTTGAAACGGCGCTTGACCACCGCCGACGCCACCGCCTCGGCCTGCACCGGGGTCAGGATGGAAAACAGCGGCACCCGCCGAATCAGCTCTAAGTTGGACAGCATTGACATTGACACCACCGTTCTTCTGGTTTTCGGCCCCACGCCCCCTGGCGTGCGCGGCGTTCTTACAATCCAAGCCAAGCGCTGCCAACCGGGTTGACATTCCACAGGTCAACCCTCAGCTGCCAGACAACAAACACTTTACACGCCTTGTCGGGCCTCCTCCACCCCTATCTACCCCGTTCCAGACCGAACACCCCGCCCATGAAACACGCCAAAGTCCTGATCCTCGGCTCCGGCCCGGCCGGCTACACCGCCGCCATCTACGCCGCCCGCGCCAACCTGCAACCCATGCTGGTGACCGGCATTGCCCAGGGTGGCCAGCTGATGACCACCACCGAAGTCGACAACTGGCCGGCCGATGTGCATGGCGTGCAAGGCCCCGAGCTGATGCAGCGTTTCCTTGAGCACGCCGAGCGTTTCAAGGCGGAAATCGTGTTCGACCACATCAACAAGGTTGATTTCAGCCAGCGCCCTTTCACCCTCACCGGCGACAGCGGCAGCTACACCTGCGACAGCCTGATCATCGCCACCGGCGCCTCGGCCAAGTACCTGGGCCTGCCATCCGAGACCGCCTTCATGGGCCGCGGCGTGTCCGGCTGCGCCACCTGCGACGGCTTTTTCTACCGCGAGCAGGTCTGTTGTGTGGTCGGCGGCGGCAACACCGCGGTCGAAGAAGCGTTGTACCTGTCCAACATTGCCAGCAAGGTTTACCTGGTGCATCGCCGCGACAAGTTCAAGGCCGAGGCCATCCTGGTCGACAAAGTGATGGATAAGGTGGCCGCCGGAAAGATCGAGCTGAAGCTGTTCCAGACCCTGGACGAGGTGCTGGGTGACGCCTCGGGCGTGACTGGCGTGCGCCTCAAAAGCACCCAGACCGGGGCCACCGAAGACCTGGTGCTCAAGGGCTGCTTCATCGCCATCGGCCATGCCCCCAACACCGAGATCTTCCAAGGGCAGCTGGCGATGGAAAACGGCTACATCGTCACCCAGAGTGGCCTGAAGGGCTTTGCCACCATGACCAGCGTGCCCGGCGTGTTTGCCGCCGGCGACGTGCAGGACCATGTCTACCGCCAGGCCATCACCAGCGCCGGCACCGGCTGCATGGCCGCGCTGGACGCTCAACGCTTCCTGGAACAGCAAAGCTGACCGGCGTTCCACCTGATTCGCTATAATCCGAGGCTTTGCTGAATTCCGCCGGGAGGTGGGGGTTTGGCAAAGACAGCGTGCCCTCGGGTGCGCGCGGGTTACCGCCACCCTTCTGGCGAGGTCAAGCTCTCACTGCATGTGACAGCTGTTTCAATGTATCGGAGTGTCCTCATGGCACGCGTCTGCGAAGTAACGGGTAAAGGCCCGATGGTTGGAAACAATGTTTCCCACGCCAACAACAAAACCAAGCGCCGGTTCCTGCCGAACCTGCAATACCGCCGTTTCTGGGTCGAAACCGAAAACCGCTGGGTTCGCCTGCGCGTTTCCAGCGCCGCTCTGCGGTTGATCGACAAGAACGGCATCGATGCCGTGCTCGCAGACCTGCGCGCACGCGGTCAAGCCTAACCCCCTGAAGGAGCACCACCATGGCAACCAAAGGCGGACGCGAAAAAATCAAGCTGGAATCCACTGCGGGTACCGGCCATTTCTACACCACGACCAAAAACAAGAAGACCACGCCTGAAAAGATGCTGATCAAGAAATTTGATCCCAAGGCACGCAAGCATGTGGACTACAAGGAAATCAAGCTGAAGTGATTCAGCCCTTCCCCAACAAAAAAGCCGCTGAACTTCAGCGGCTTTTTTGTTGCCCAGGTGCTTGGCAGCACCCGGTGGATGACGCGAATGTCAGCTGCGGGCGGCGCGCAGCTTCATCGAGAACTCGCGCAGGGCGGCAATGCCACTGGCTTCGGCCCGGTGGCACCAGGCGGCCAGGTCGGTGGCCAGTTGCTCGCGCGAATGTGAGGTGTTGAGCCACAGCTGACGCAGTTCTTCACGCATGGTGACCATCTGGTCCAGCACCGGGTGGGCGGCACGGGCCTGGGCCAGCTGCGGGCGGGCGGTGCTGGGCACCTTGTCGTCGTCGCGGTGCAACCAGCGCTTGGCCGCGCGAATCACCGACAGGTCGGCCTTGGCCGCCTTCAATTGGGCCAGCTCGTTCTTGCAGGCACGGCGCATTTCGCGGGCGTAGCCGGCCATGACCTCGTAACGGTTGGCGATCACCGCCTCCAGCGTTTTTTCGTTGGCCACCGGCTGGATTTCGCCGAACTGCAGGCGGGGCGGCACCTTCTTGACCGTGGCCCAACCCACTTTCTCCATCAGCTGGATGTAGAACCAGCCAATGTCGAACTCATAGGGCTTGACCGAAAAGCGGGCCGCCGTGGGGTAGGTGTGGTGGTTGTTGTGCAGCTCTTCGCCACCGATGATGATGCCCCAGATGCTCACATTGGTGCTGGCGTCCGGCGACTCGAAATTGCGGTAGCCCCAGTAGTGCCCGATGCCGTTGATGATGCCGGTGGCCATGATGGGAATCCACGCCATCTGCACCGCCCACACGGCGGCACCCAAAGCACCGAACATCAGCAGGTTGATCACCAGCATCAAGCCCACACCTTGCCAGGAGTAACGGGTGTACAGGTTGCGCTCGATCCAGTCGTCGGGTGTGCCGTAGCCGAACTTGGCCATGGTTTCCTTGTTCTTGGCTTCGGCACGGTACAGCTCGGCGCCTTCCAGCAGCAGCTTTTTAAGACCGCGGGTCTGCGGGCTGTGCGGATCGTCCTCGGTTTCCACCTTGGCGTGGTGTTTACGGTGAATGGCCACGAACTCCTTGGTGACCATGCCAGTGCCCAGCCAGAGCCAGAGACGGAAGAAATGCGAGGGAATGGGCCCCAGCTCCAGCGCGCGGTGCGACTGGGCGCGGTGCAAGAAGATGGTGACCGCAGCAATCGTGATGTGCGTCGTGGCCAGCGTGTACAAAACCACCTGCCACCAGGCCAGGTCCCAGAGCCCGTGGCCCAGCCAGTCGATGGCGGCGTTCAACACGGTCCAGTCGGGTAGCAACATAGATGGAAAACCTTTGTTAAAAATGGCTGTGCCCCAGCACAACAATCACCCATTTTAGGGCGTTGGGCCTGCGGTGTCATTGATTTGCAACAGTTCACCGGCAGGAATCGGGCGGTATTCACGACCCTGGCGCTTATTTCAGGGTGTGCAGACCACCGTCCTTCACAGTCGCGGAAGGCCTCAAACCCTGCGGCAGGGGCTCAGCGCTTGACCCAGGCGGCGGCAAAAAAGCCGTCTGTGCCATGCCGATGCGGCCACAAACGCAGGTAATCCTGGCCACCCTCGGGGCCGCTGCACAAGCTTGCAGCGGCATCAATCTTCAGATTGGACAGGATCTCGCCCACCGGCAGTGGGGTGAACTCCCTAGCCGCTTCGGCGCTGAAGACCTGGGCCACGGCCTCGTTCTCGGCTGGCAACAGGCTGCAGGTGGCATAGACCAGCCGGCCGCCGGGCTTGAGCAAGCGGGCCGCGCTTTGCAGAATCGCCAGCTGCAGCGGGGCCAGTTCGGCCACGGTTTGCGGGGTCTGGCGCCATTTCAAATCGGGGTTGCGGCGCAGCGTGCCCAGGCTGCTGCAGGGGGCGTCGACCAGCACACGGTCGATCTTGCCCACCAGCCGCTTGACCCGGTCGTCGCGCTCATGGGCAATCGCCGCCGGGTGCACGTTGGACAGGCCGCTGCGCGCCAGCCGGGGCTTGAGCGCGTCCAGCCGGTGGCCCGAGGTGTCGAACGCATAGAGCCGCCCGGTGTTGCGCATCGCCGCGCCAATGGCCAGTGTCTTGCCGCCGGCACCGGCGCAGAAATCCACCACCATTTCGCCGCGCTTGGCCTCCAGCAAGGCCGCCAGCAATTGCGAGCCCTCGTCCTGCACCTCGATGGCACCGCGCACAAAGGCATCGACCTTGGTCAGCGAGGGCTTGCCGGCCAGGCGCAGCCCCCAGGGCGAATAAGGCGTGGGTTCGCAGGCGATGCCGGCCGCCTGCAGCTCGCGCTGCACCTCGGCGCGCTTCTCGCTCAGCGCGTTGACCCGCACGTCCAGCCCGGCCGGGCGGTTCAGGCTGTCGGCCAGGGCCCAGAACTCCTCGCCCAGCTGCTCGCGCAGCGGCTGCACCAGCCACTCGGGCAGGTTGTGGCGGTGGCGCTCCAGCAGGTCTTTGGGGTTGACGCCATCACACTGGTCCAGCCACTGCTTTTCGGTGTCGGTGAGGGCAGCTTTGAGGAAGTCGCGCGGGCCGTCAAAACCCAGAATGGCCAGCCGGCGCTCGCGCGGGCCGCTGCCCGACGGGGCAAAGTGCTCGAACAACAGCTTCTGGCGCAGCACGGCGTAAACCGTGCCGCTCAGTGTGGCGCGCTCGCGCGGGCCCAAGGCGCGGTTGTCGCGGAAAAAACGCGACACCACCATGTCGGCAGGGTGTTCGAACTTGAGGACCAGCCGGACGAGCTCGGCGCTGGCGTCCAGCAGGGCTTTAGGATGCATGGGTGGGATTGTCCCACGCGCCCCTCGAAGCCCCGGCCATGCACGACGACGACCTGCCCCCACTGATCACCACCCCGCCCGGCCGCTACCGGCATTACAAGGGCCAGCTGTACGAGGTGGTGGACACGGTGCGCCACAGCGAGACGCTGGAGCCCCTGACGCTGTACCGGGCGCTGTACGGCGAACGCGGCCTGTGGGTGCGGCCCTCGGCGATGTTCAACGAAACGGTGGTGATTGACGGCGTGCCGCAGCCCCGCTTCGCCCGCATCACCGAGTGAATCGGCCCCGGCCTGGTGAGTTGCTATTCTTTTCGCAGCAGGTCGGCAATGACCTGCGGGTAGAGCCGGTGCTCCTGCGACAGCACCCGGGCGGCCAGTGCCTCGGCGGTGTCGTCCGGCAACACCGGCACCACCACCTGGCCCAGCAGGGGGCCATGGTCCAGCTCGGCCGTGACCCGGTGCACCGTGGCGCCGGCCACCGTGCAACCGGCGTCAATCGCCCGCTGGTGGGTGTTCAGCCCGGCAAAGGCCGGCAGCAAAGACGGATGGATGTTGACCAGCCGGCCGGCGTAATGCGTCACGAAACCGGGCGTCAGGATGCGCATGAAGCCGGCCAGCACCACCAGCGTGGGCTGGCCACCGGGCACCTGGGCGTCGATGGCGGCAGCCAGGGCGGCGTCGAAGGCCTCGCGCGACGGGTGGGCGCGGTGGTCCACCACCGCGGTGGCCAGGCCCAGTTCGCGGGCCCGTACCAGGCCGGCGGCCTCGGGGCGGTTGCTGACGACGGCGGCGATGCGGGCGTTCAGGGTTTTTTCCCAGCGCTCTTGTTGGGCGGCCAGCGCGATGGCCTCCATGTTGGAGCCGCTGCCGGAGATCAGGATGACGATGTGTTTCATGTGGCCATGGAGAAGGCGGCAGCCCGTGGCCAGCGCCGCTGAATTATCGCTGCGCCGCCTGCGCCAGCCTGACGGGAAGCGCGGACCCCAAGCCCCCGTGGCCCGCTCGGTTTGTCGCGGCGTGGACAGGTGCCGGTGGGGCCGCGTGCTACAACCCCGCATCGCTTTGGAGGCACCCCATGGATTTGGCATTCACCCCGGAAGAACAGGCATTTCGCGCGGACATTCGCAGCTGGGTGCGCGGCCACCTGCCCGCCGAAATCTCCAACAAGGTGCACAGCGCCCAGCGACTGAGCCGCAGCGACATGCAGGACTGGGCCAAGATCCTCGGCAAAAAGGGCTGGCTGGGCTGGGGCTGGCCCAAAGAGTTCGGCGGCCCCGGCTGGAACGCGGTGCAAAAACATTTGTTCGAGGAAGAATGCGCTTTGGCCGGTGCGCCCCGGGTTGTGCCCTTCGGCCCGGTGATGGTGGCGCCGGTGATCATGGCGTTTGGTTCGCCCGAGCAGCAGCAGCGCTTTCTGCCCGGCATCGCCAGCGGCGAGGTCTGGTGGAGCCAGGGCTACAGCGAACCGGGCTCCGGTTCTGACCTGGCCTCGGTCAAATGCAAGGCCGAGCGCCAGGGCAACAAATACATCGTCAACGGCCAGAAAACCTGGACCACGCTGGGCCAGTACGGCGAGTGGATTTTCTGCCTGGTGCGCACCAGCAATGAAGGCAAACCGCAGACCGGCATCAGCTTTTTGCTGATCGACATGAAAAGCCCCGGCGTCAGCGTGCGGCCCATTGTGCTGCTGGACGGCGAGCCCGAGGTCAACGAGGTCTGGTTCGACAACGTCGAAGTGCCGGTGGAGAACCTGGTGGGCGAAGAAAACAAGGGCTGGACCTATGCCAAGCATTTGCTCAGCCACGAACGCACCAACATCGCCGACGTGAACCGCGCCAAGCGCGAACTGGAGCGGCTCAAACGCATCGCCAAGGCCGAGGGCGTCTACGACGACCAGCGCTTTCGCGACGAGATCGCCAAGCTGGAAGTGGACGTGGTGGCGCTGGAAATGCTGGTGCTGCGGGTGCTGAGCGCCGAGAAGTCGGGCAAGCAGAGTCTGGACATTGCCGGCCTGCTGAAGATTCGCGGCAGCGAAATCCAGCAGCGCTACACCGAGTTGATGATGCTGGCCGCGGGTCCGTCCAGCCTGCCCTTCATCTACGAGGCCATGGAGGCTGGCTGGCAGGGCGACCATGTGGGCCCGGCGCATTGCGCGCCGCTGGCAGCGAATTACTTCAACATGCGCAAGACGACGATTTACGGTGGCTCGAACGAGGTCCAGCGCAACATCGTGTCCCAGGTCGTTCTGGGCTAAGGAGAGACAAATGGACTTCGACTTTTCTGACGACCAGGAATCGCTGCGTGACGCGGTGCGGCGCTGGGTGGACAAGGGCTACAGCTTCGAGCGCCGGCGTGGCATCGTCAAAGCCGGCGGCTTCTCTCGCGAGGCCTATGCCGAGCTCGCCGAACTGGGCCTGTGTGGCCTGTATGTGCCGGAAGCCCATGATGGCCTGGGCATGGGCCCGATCGAAGCCATGGTGGTGATGGAAGAGCTGGGCCGCGGCATCGTGCTGGAGCCGTTGGCGCAGACGCTGGTGGCCAGCGCGGTGCTGGGCTGCCATGCGCCCGCCGAACTGCAGTCCGCCTGGCTGCCCAAAATCGCCAGCGGCGAAGTGCTGGTGGTGCTGGCCCACACCGAACGCAAAGCCCGCTACCGCCTCGACCTCTGTGAAGCCCAGGCCACGCCGGCCGGCACCGGGCACACGCTGACGGCCAGCAAAAGCATCGTACCCGCCGGTGACGCGGCCGACGCTTTCATCGTGCCCGCCAAGCTGGGCGACAAGATCGCGCTGTTTCTGGTCGAGCGCAATGCAACCGGCGTCAGCACCCGTGGCTACGGCACCCAGGACGGTGGTCGCGCCGCCGAACTGACCTGCGCCAACAGCCCCGCCACCCTGATCACCACCGACGGCCTGGCCGCGCTGGAACATGCGGCGGACGTGGGCATTGCCGCACTGTGCGCGGAAGCGGTGGGCGTGATGGACAAGACGCTGGCGGTGACGGTGGAGTACATGAACACCCGCAAGCAGTTCGGCGTGGCGATTGCCAGCTTCCAGGCCCTGCGCCACCGGGTGGCCGACATGAAGATGCAGCTGGAACTGGCCCGCTCGATGAGCTACTACGCCTCGCTCAAGCTCAACGCCCCCGCCGAAGAGCGCCGCCGCGCGCTGGCCCGCGCGAAATACCAGCTGGGTCAATCGATGCGCTTTGTCGGCCAGCAGGCGGTGCAGCTGCACGGCGGCATCGGCGTGACCGACGAGTACATCGTCAGCCACTATTTCAAAAAGCTCACCCAGCTGGAAATGACGTTTGGCGACAGCCAACACCACCTGGGCGAGGTCTCGGCCCGCATGCAGGACCAGGCTGGCGTGTTCGCCTGAGCCTCAGCGCCGCCCTCAGCGGGTGGGCCTGGCCAGCACCAGCGCCAGTTCCAGCGCGGCGTCCACCACCACCGCCAGCGGCGGCTGGTAGCCGTCGCGTATCCAGTGCATGGCGATGTGCACCACCCCACCCACCACCCCGGTCTGCAGCAGCGGGTTGGGCGCCGGCTGGCCCGGCGCCAGCACCTGGGCGGCGGCGGCGCCGATCTGGGCCAGAGCCTGGTCGAACTCGGCGTCCACCGTGGGGCTGACCCCGCGGATCTCCATCAAAAACACCCGGGCTGGCCGTGGCTGGGCCTGCAGGGCCGCGAAATAGGCCGACAACATGGCCCGGCCCCGGGCCTGCGGGTCGCCCCCGGCGGCCTCGGCGGCGGCGGCGATCAGCGTGAACAGCTGGGCGTTGACATGGTGGTAGCAGGCGATCAGCAGCGCCTCGCTGCTGTCGAAGGATTCGTAGAAGTAGCGCTCGGTCAGCCCCGCCGCCGCACACACGGCCTTGACGGTGGAAGCCCGGTAGCCACGCTCGCCATAGGTCTCGATGGCAGCGTCAATCAGCCGGGCACGGCGTTGCGCCCGACGCTCGTCCGGGGCCAGGCCGCGGTAGGGCCGCGCGCCGTCGGCATTGGTTTCGGTGACAGAATCGGTGCCCACGTCGCAATTGTGACATGAAGTATTGTCAATTCATTTGACAATTTGCTTTGTCAGAAACTCCAGAGCCCCCACACCATGGCCCACCCCGCTTCTTTGACCACCCCCTCGGCCCCGCTGGACGTCCTCATCGTCGGGGCCGGCTTGTCTGGCGTCGGCGCCGCCCGCCACCTGCAAAAGCGCTGCCCCGGCAAGACCTTTGCGCTGCTGGAAGCCCGCGAGGCGCTGGGCGGCACCTGGGACTTGTTCCGCTACCCCGGCATCCGCTCGGATTCGGACATGCACACCCTGGGCTACAACTTCAAGCCCTGGACCGCCGCCAAAGCGATTGCCGACGGCCCGTCCATCCTGAATTACATCCGCTCGGCCGCCGAGGAAACCGGCATCACCCAGCACATCCGCTACCGCCACAAGGTCAAGCGCGCGGCCTGGTCGTCAACCGAGGCGCTGTGGACGGTGGAGTGCGAACAGCAGCTGGACGACGGCGTGAAAACCGTGCAAATCCAGGCCCGGTTTCTTTACCTGTGCAGCGGCTACTACAGCTACGCCGAAGGCCATGCGCCCGAGTTTGCCGGCCAGGCCGACTTTCAAGGCCAGGTGGTGCACCCGCAGTTCTGGCCCCAGAACCTGGACTACACCAACAAGCGGGTGGTGGTGATCGGCAGCGGCGCCACCGCCGTCACGCTGGTGCCGTCCATGGCCGACAAGGCCGCCCATGTGACCATGCTGCAGCGCTCGCCCACCTACGTGGTCAACCGGCCGGGCGAAGACGGCCTGGCCAAACGCCTGCAAAGCCTGCTGCCGGCCCGCCTGGCCTATGCGCTGACCCGCTGGAAGAACGTCGGCCTGGGCATGTTCTTCTTCCAGATGGCGCGCCGCAAGCCGGAAAAGGTCAAGCAGATCATCGTCCACCTGGCCCGCAAACAGGCCGGCCCGGCGGTGGACGCCAGCCATTTCACGCCCAAGTACAAGCCCTGGGACCAGCGCGTCTGTGTGGTGCCCGATGGCGACCTGTTCCGCCAGCTGCGCGCCGGCAAGGCCAGCGTGGTGACCGACACGATTGCCCACTTCACCCCCACCGGCCTGAAGCTGAACTCGGGCCAGGAGCTGAAGGCCGACATCGTCGTCACCGCCACCGGCCTCAAGCTCAACGCGCTGGGCGACATCGCCGTCAGCGTGGACGGCCGGCCGGTCGAAGCCAACCAGACCCTGGTCTACCGCGGCATGATGCTGAGCAATGTGCCCAACCTGGCCATGGCCTTTGGCTACACCAACGCCTCCTGGACGCTCAAGGCCGACCTGACGGCCGAGCGGGTCTGCCGCTTGCTCAACCACATGGACACCAAGGGCCAGCGCATCGCCGTGCCCCGCCCCGGCGACGGCGTGGCGCCCCAGCCCTTCCTGGACTTCAGTTCCGGCTATGTGCAGCGCGCCGCCAACATCCTGCCCAAGCAAGGCTCGCAACGGCCCTGGCAGGTGTACCAAAACTACCTGCTGGACATGCTGACCATCCGCTACGGCCGCATCGCCGACGGCGTGGTGCAGTTTTCCCGCTGACCCCTCGCCGTTGAAAGAACCTCATGATCATTGACAACAAAGTCGCCGTGCTCACTGGCGCCGGCAGCGGCATCGGCCGCGCCCTGGCCCTGCAACTGGCGCAAAAAGGCTGCCACCTGGCGCTGGCCGACATCAACCCGGTGGCCCTGGCCGAGACCGCAGCGCTGCTGAAGCCGCTGGGCGTGCGGGTCAGCCAGCACCCGCTGGACGTGGCCAGCCGCGAGGCGGTGGCTGCGCTGCCGGCCGCGGTGCTGGCCGTGCATGGCCAGGTGGACGTGCTGATCAACAACGCCGGTGTGGCCATGGGTGGCACCTTCGACCAGGTCAGCGAGCGCGATTTCGATTGGGTGATGGACATCAACTTCAACGCCGTGGTGCGCATGACGCGCGCCTTTCTGCCGCTGCTGCGCCAGCGCAGCGCGGCCCGCGTGGTCAACCTGTCCAGCCTGTTCGGCCTGATTGCCCCGCCGGAACAATGCGCCTACTCGGCCAGCAAGTTCGCGGTGCGCGGCTTCTCCAACGCCTTGCGCCACGAGCTGGCCATGGAAGGCTCCACCGTGGGCGTGACCGTGGTCCACCCCGGCGGCGTGGCCACCCAGATCGCCAGCAGCGCCCGCATGGCCGACGGCCTGTCGGCGGCCGACGTGGCCAAGCGCCAGGCCCTGAGCAAAAAACTGCTGCGCATGCCGCCGGAAAAGGCCGCCGCCACCATCGTCCGCGCCATCGAGCAGGACAAGGCCCGTGTCATCGTCGGCTGGGACGCCTGGTTTGCCGCGCTGATCGAACGCCTGATGCCGGTGGCTTACTGGGGCCTGCTGGGCCGGGGTCTGAAGCTGTGAACGCCGCGCTGTGGGCCTTGGTCGCGGCGCTCGCGCTCACCGCCGGCCTGGTGCTGTTCGCCTGGAACACCAACCGACGCATCGACGCCGGCTTCCCGCCCATTGGCCGTTTTGTCGACGTGCCCGGCGCCCGGCTGCATGTGGTCGACCGCGGTACTGGTCCGGCCGTGCTGATGGTGCATGGCCTGGGCGGCCAGCTGCGCCACTTCACCTACGGCATTGAAAAGCGGCTGTCGTCGCAGTTCCGCGTGATCGCGGTCGACCGGCCCGGCTCCGGCCATTCGCTGCGCCATGCCGGCGCCAGCGCCTCCATGGAAAACCAGGCCGACGCGCTGGCCGCGCTGCTGGACCAGCTGGGCGTGGCCCAGGCCACGGTGGTGGGCCATTCGCTGGGCGGCGCCATCTCGCTGATGCTGGCGGCCCGCCACCCGCAGCGGGTGAATGCCCTGGCCCTGGTGGCGCCGCTGACCCACACCCCCGAGGGCCTGCCCGCGCCCTTCCGCGGCCTGGACATCGCCTCGCCCGCGCTGCGCAAGGTGGTGGCCTGGACGGCCGCGGTGCCGGCCTTCATCGTCCGCAGCCCGGCCATCCTGAAATTTCTGTTCTCACCCGAGACCCACCCCAAGGACTTCGCCACCCGCGCCGGTGGCCTGCTGAGCCTCAAGCCCTCGCAGTTCATCGCCTCGTCGACCGACCTGGCCGCCATTCCCGACAGCCTGCCGGTGCTGGAAGCCAGCTACGCCCGTCTGACGCTGCCGGTGGCCATGCTGTACGGCAAGGGCGACTTGGTGCTGGACCCGCAGTTGCACGCCAAGGCTTTCGTCGAGAAAGTGCCCCACACCCGGCTGACGCTGGTGGACGGCGGCCACATGCTGCCGGTGACCCAGGTGGCCCGCACCGCCGACTTCATCGAGGCCGCGGCCCGCGACGCCGTGGCCTGACACCGCTCCCGGGGCCGCGTGCGCGGGCGGCCCTACACTGGCGTGCCTTTCGCCATTGCCGTCCGCCCGCCCCATGCAAGCCCTGTTGAACGCCATCGCCGCGATGGCCCTGCCCGTGGACGCCCAGCGCCTGTTCCACGGCCGCGGCGGCCTGCACCCGGGCTGCGAACACCTGGCCCTGGACGCTTTTCCGCCGGCTTTTTTGCTGACCAGCTTTCTGCCGCTGACCGACAACGAGCTGGCCCAGGTGCACGCCGCGCTGTCGGCGCGCTGGCAACAGCTGGCGCCCGAGCAGCCGCTCAGCTGGGTGTTCCAGTGCCGCCACGAGGGCCGCAGCGAGACGCGGCTGATGGCCGGTGCGCTGCCCGAGCCCCACACCGTGACCGAACAGGGCGCGCGTTTCCGCGTGCATCTGCTCAAAGGCCAAAACCACGGCCTGTTTCTCGACATGGCCGAGGGCCGGCGCTGGGTGGCAGACCATGTGGCGGCCCAGGTGGCCAACCAGCCGCGCTTCAAGGTGCTGAACTTGTTTGCCTACACCTGCGCCTTCTCGGTGGTGGCCAGGCTGGCCGGCGCCAAGCAGGTGCTCAACCTGGACATGGCTGCGGGCGCACTGGCCATCGGCCAGCAGAACCACCAACTCAACGGCGTCATGGACGGCGCCAGCTTCCTGGCCCACGATGTCTTCAAGACCTGGGGCAAGCTGACCCGCGGCGGGCCTTATGGCCTGGTCATCGTCGACCCGCCCAGCCACCAGAAGGGCAGCTTTGTTGCCACCAAGGACTACGCCAAACTGCTGCGCCGCCTGCCCGATTTGCTGACCCGCGGCGGCCATGCCTTGCTGTGCCTGAACGCGCCGGAACTGGGGGTGGATTTTCTGCAAGACCCGATGGCGGCCTTGGCGCCCGAGCTGGTGTTTGTGCAGCGGTTGGCCAACCCGCCGGCCTTTGCAGATGTGTCAGCGCAGCGTGCGCTGAAGGTGCTGGTCTACCAGGCCCCCGACTGAGGTCGGACCGGGCTCAGGCCACCAGCCGCGAATTGCGCGGCACATGGGCCAGCAGAAACTCCATCTGGTCGGCCAGGATGCGGCGGTTGCGCAGGATGAAGTCTTCCCACAGGCTGGGCACATAGGGCGCGTACAGCAGCGGCATGTGGGCCTGCTCCGGCGTGCGGTGGCTTTTGCGGTGGTTGCAGGCGCGGCAGGCGGTGACCACGTTCATCCAGGTGTCGATGCCGTTCTGGGCAAAGGGGATGATGTGCTCGCGGGTCAGGTCGTCTTCGTGGAAATGGTCGCCGCAGTAGGCGCAGAGGTTGCGGTCGCGGGAGAAGAGCTTGCTGTTGGTCAGACCCGGCTTCAGGTTGAAGGGGTTGATGTTGGGCACGCCCCGGGTGCCGATGATGCTGTTGACCGCGATCAGCGACTGCTGGCCGGTCACCGCGTTGTGGCCGCCGCGAAAGACCGCGATCTCGCCTCCGGATTCCCAGCGCACCTCACCCGCCGCATAGTGAATGACCGCCTGCTCCAGGCTGATCCACGATTGGGGCAGCCCTTGGGCCGACAGCTTCAGAACCTTCAAAACACGCCTCCTTCAACAGCCAAAAAGCCAATGACTCGGATCGCAACGTCTCTCCGTCACAATATACCCTGTTTTGATGACAAATTGGCTTCATTCCCACGACAAGCGGGGGCTGGGTGCTATCAAAAAGATAACAAATCCATGAAGATCTACCGCGGCTTTCAGCTGCATGGCGCAGGTTGTGCCCTGACCATCGGCAACTTCGACGGGGTGCACCGCGGCCACCAGGCCATGCTGGCGCTGCTGAACAACGAGGCCAGGCACCGCGGCGTGCCCAGCTGCGCCATGACCTTCGAGCCGCACCCGCGCGATTACTTTGCCGCGGTCACCGGCAAACCCGAGCTGGCGCCGGCCCGCATTGCCACGCTGCGCGACAAGCTGCACGAGCTGGCCTTGTGCGGCGTCGACCAGTGTGTGGTGCTGCCCTTCGACGCCCGGCTGTCGTCCATGGCGCCTGAGGCCTTCATCGACCAGGTGCTGGTGCAGGGCCTGGGCGCGCGCTACGTGCTGGTGGGCGACGATTTCCGCTTTGGCGCCAAACGCGCTGGCGACTACACCATGCTGGACGCGGCCGGCCAGCGCGCCGGCTTTGACGTGGCGCGGATGAACAGCTACGAGGTCCACAAGCTGCGGGTCTCCAGCTCAGCGGTGCGCGAAGCCCTGACCCAGGGCCGGATGAGCGATGCCGCCGCGCTGCTGGGCAGGCCCTACAGCATCTCCGGCCATGTGGTCCATGGCCGCAAGCTGGGCCGCGACCTGGGTTTTCGCACGCTGAATCTGCGCTTTGCCCACTGGAAGCCGGCCGCCAGCGGCATCTTCGCGGTGCGGGTGTTCGGTCTGGGCGAGCAGGCCTTGCCGGGCGTGGCCAACCTGGGCATACGCCCCTCGCTGGACCCGGCCGATGTCAACGGCGGCCGGGTGCTGCTGGAAACCCATTGCCTGGACTGGCCCGCCGGCCTGGGCGCCGAGGGGGGCTACGGTAAAATCATCCGGGTGGAACTGCTGCACAAACTGCACGACGAATTGCGCTACGACGGTCTGGATGCCCTGACAACCGGCATCGCCAAGGACTGCGCCGACGCGCGCGCCTGGTTTGCGGCCACCACGCAGATTCCGCGAATTTGAGGGGGCGGCAGGCCGCTCGGCCTGCGCGGTGCCCCGCTTCCGAACCCCCTCCCCGCCCCACGCTGCAGCAGCGCGCCGGCGCGCCCCGAATCCGATGGAACCGTCGCTATGACCGAAAAGACCGATTACCGCAAAACCCTGAACCTGCCCGACACGCCCTTCCCCATGCGCGGCGACCTGCCCAAGCGCGAGCCGGGCTGGGTCAAGCAATGGGAGGAGCAGGGCATTTACAAGCGGCTGCGCGACGCCCGTGTGGGCAAGCCGCGCTTCGTGCTGCACGACGGCCCGCCCTATGCCAACGGCAAGATCCACATCGGTCACGCGGTCAACAAGGTGCTCAAAGACATGATCGTCAAGGCCCGCCAGCTCAAGGGCATGGACGCGGTCTACGTGCCGGGCTGGGACTGCCATGGCCTGCCGATCGAAAACGCCATCGAGAAGTTGCACGGCCGCAACCTGCCGCGCGACGAGGTACAGGCCAAGAGCCGGGCTTTCGCCACCGAGCAGATCGCCGGCCAGATGGCCGACTTCAAGCGCCTGGGCGTGCTGGGCGAGTGGGACAACCCCTACCGCACGATGGACTTCGGCAACGAGGCCAACGAGATCCGCGCGCTCAAACGCATCATGGAACGTGGCTTTGTCTACCGTGGCCTGAAGCCGGTGTACTGGTGTTTCGACTGCGGCAGCTCGCTCGCCGAGTTCGAGATCGAGTACGCCGATAAAAAAAGCCAGACGCTGGACGTGGCCTTCGAGTCGGTCGAGCCGGAGAAGCTCGCTGCGGCGTTCGGAGTCGCCCCGCTGACCAAACCCGCCTACGCCGTCATCTGGACCACCACCGCCTGGACCATCCCCGCCAACCAGGCGCTGAACCTGAACCCCGAGCTGGACTACGCACTGGTCGACACGCCCAAGGGTTACCTGGTGCTGGCCGCCTCGCTGGTGGAGAAATGCGGCGAGCGTTACGGCCTGGCCACCGAGGTGGTGGCCACGGTGCAGGGCAAGGCGCTGAACCTGCTCAACTTCCGCCACCCGCTGGCCCATGTGCACCCCGGTTTTGACCGGCTCAGCCCCATTTACCTGGCCGACTACGCCACCGCCGAAGACGGCACCGGCATCGTGCACTCGGCCCCCGCCTACGGCGTGGACGACTTCAACAGCTGCGTGGCCCATGGCATGGCCTACGACGACATCCTGAACCCGGTGCAGGGCAACGGCCGTTATGTGGACACGCTGCCGCTGTTTGGCGGGCTCAACATCTGGAAAGCCTGCCCCGAGATCATCAACACGCTGCGCGATGCGGGCCGGTTGATGGCCACCACGAACATCGAGCACAGCTACCCGCATTGCTGGCGCCACAAGACGCCGGTGATCTACCGCGCCGCCGCCCAGTGGTTTGTGCGCATGGACGCCGAAAAGCCCGGCACCCAGGGCGTGTTCGCCAAAGACAAAGCCGGCAAGACTCTGCGCGAGCTGGCCCTGGCGGCGATTGAAGAAACCCAGTTCTACCCCGAGAACGGCAAGACCCGGCTGCGCGACATGATTGCCGGCCGGCCCGACTGGTGCATCTCGCGCCAGCGCAACTGGGGTGTGCCCCTGCCCTTCTTTCTGCACACTGCCACCGGCGAGCTGCACCCCCGCACCATGGAGATCATGGACCAGGCCGCGGCGCTGGTGGAGGCTGGCGGCGTGGAGGCCTGGAGCAAGGCCACGGCCGAGAGCCTGATCGGCGACGATGCGCCGAACTACACCAAGAGCACCGACATCCTCGATGTGTGGTTCGATTCCGGCACCACCCACGACCATGTGCTCAAGCACAGCCATGCCGCGCAGAGCACCTGGCCGGCCGACCTGTACCTGGAAGGCCACGACCAGCACCGTGGCTGGTTCCACAGCTCGCTGCTCACCGCCTGCGCGATGTACGACCACGCGCCCTACAAGGGCCTGCTGACACACGGCTTCACCGTGGACGGCAAGGGCCGCAAGATGAGCAAGAGCGAAGGCAACGTGGTGGTGCCGCAGGAGGTCAGCGACAAGCTGGGCGCGGAAATCATCCGCCTGTGGTGCGCCGCCACCGATTACTCGGGCGACCTGGGCATCGACGACAAAATCCTGGCCCGGGTGGTGGACACCTACCGCCGCATCCGCAACACACTGAAGTTTTTGCTGGCCAACATCAGCGACTTCGATCCCGCCAAGGACGCGGTGCCGCACGACCAGCTGCTGGAGATCGACCGCTACGCACTGAGCCGTGCGGCGCAGTTGCAGGCCGACATCCTGGCCCACTACGAGGTCTATGAATTCCACCCGGTGGTGGCCAAGCTGCAGGTGTACTGCTCGGAAGACCTCGGCGCGTTTTACCTCGACGTGCTGAAAGACCGGCTCTACACCACCGCCCCCAACTCGCTGGCCCGCCGCAGCGCACAAACCGCGCTGCACCAGATCACCCACGCCATGCTGCGCTGGATGGCGCCTTTCCTGAGCTTCACCGCCGAAGAGGCCTGGGCCGTGGCAGGCCACAGCCCGTCCATCTTCCTGGAAACCTATGCCGAGCTGGGGACACCCGACGCCGCGCTGCTGGCCAAATGGGCCCGCATCCGCGCCATCCGCGACGAGGCCAACAAGGAGATCGAGACCCTGCGCGCCGCCGGCCAGGTGGGTTCGTCGCTGCAAGCCACACTCCAGCTGCAGGCCGCGGCCGACGACCACGCGCTGCTGGCCAGCCTGGGCGACGACCTGAAGTTTGTTTTCATCACCTCGGCCATCGCGCTGGCCATGGGTGAGCAGCTGGCCACCACGGTCACGCCCAGCAGCGCCACCAAATGCGAGCGCTGCTGGCATTACCGCGACGACGTCGGCCACGACCCCGCCCACCCCACCCTTTGTGGCCGCTGCACCAGCAACCTGTTCGGCGCGGGCGAAACCCGGCGGGTGGCCTGATGGCCGGCGGCAAAAACAAGGCCGGCAGCCTGCTGCCCTGGCTGGCCTGGGCACTGTTGGTGGTGCTGGTCGACCAGTTCACCAAGGTGCTGATCCTGGGCCATTACCAACTGGGTGACAGCACCCGGGTGCTGGGCTTTTTCAACGTGGTGCGGGCCCACAACACCGGGGCGGCCTTCTCGTTTCTGGCCCAGGCCGCCGGCTGGCAGCGCTGGTTCTTCAGCGCGGTGGGCGTGGGTGCGGCGGTGTTCATCGTGGTGCTGTTGCGCTCGCACGCCGGGCAAAAGCTGTTCTCGTTCGCGCTGGCCTCGGTGCTGGGCGGCGCAGTGGGCAATGTGATCGACCGGCTGCTGCACGGCTACGTGGTCGACTTCCTTGATTTCCACTGGGCGGGCTGGCATTTCCCCGCCTTCAACGTGGCCGACAGCGCCATCACGCTGGGCGCCATCTGCCTGATCCTGGACGAGTTGCGCCGCGTGCGGCGCGGCCGGTGAACCGGTCCCACCGCCCGAGGCGGGCTCAGTGGGTTTCCAGCGCCAGATGCACCATGGTCTGGTTCAGCAGCACGTAGGCCACTTCACCGAAGGTCATCGGGCCGGTGACCTGACCGGTGCGCTTGCCGTCCAGTCCGCAGTACAGGTAGTTCAGGATGCAGTTGCATGAAAAACTCGCCTGTGCGGACAACTGGGCCGTGGCCTGCAAAAAAGCGGCTTCGTACTGGCCCTCGAACGGCTGGGCTGTTTTGTACACCATGCCCGGAAACACCGGGCCGTAGAACTCGACGCGGTCTTCCACCAGATCAATGGCCTTGATGCTGACGTTGACCTGGGCACCGTTGTAGTTGGCCACCAGTGGCAATTGGCTGTCGTGCGCGATGCTTTTCAGGTAGTGCGCCAGCGACACCGCCTGGCCATTGACCAGGCAGCGGCTGGCTTCGAAGCCGCTGGTCTCGAACGCCAACGAATCGCCTGCGCCTTGCTGGAACAGGTTCACGATGTTGACGTTGGCGCTGATGTGCGCCGGCAAAGGCACATGGACCACCACCGCGGTGTTGTCCGACAACGCCGCCTGGCGCCCATCGCGCACCTTGGGCGCGGCCTTGCCCAGGTCTTGCAAGTGGATGCCGGCCACCCAACCCACCACCGGCTTCATGAACATGTCGTCGTACATCGCCGCGTTCTGGGCGTAGTCAAAGTGCACGTCGGAGAAGGCCGGCAGGATGATCAGGCTGAAGCCGTTGTCGGGCGCCTCCACACAGACCTGCGACAGGGTCGCCACGTCGTAGTGGGTGATGCGCGGCGCCAGGCCCTCGAAATGCGGCAGGGGCGTGACGAACACCTGGTCGCGCGCGGTCACCCCCCCCTGCGGGCCCATGAAGTAAGGGATGCTGCCGCCGATCCAATTGCCGCTGGGCAACGAACGCAAGATGGCCTCGTCCGCCGCGATCGCCAAGCTCATGCCCTTGCCTATCATTTCAGCGGCCTGGGCTGGACTGACCAGCATTTGACCCATGGCGCTCATCTTGCGCTTTCCTCCAACACGTGCGATCTCAATTGCTGCAACTCCATGCCCAGGCTGCGCGCGTTGCGCTCCACATAGCGATGCAACTCCCGCAACTTGAGCAATTTGACGTCGTCCGTCTGCTGCAGGCTCACCTGTTGCATCAATTTCGTGAGCAGTAACTGAAAACCCAAGGTCTTGATCTGGATGACCAAGGACCCCGTGAGCAACCGCTCCCAGACCGGGTCGGACACATCCGGCACACCCGCCTCCCCAGCGGGCGGCGGGGCCGATGGGGCGGGTCCGACGGCCACGCCCGATGCCGCGGGCTTTCGGGTGGCGACGTAATCGAACCTGATCAGGCCATTGTCCAGCCCGTATTTGAATTTCCACAGATCGGCGAACGACACTTTGAGCAAAGCACAGATGGCGTTCAGCTCCAAGCCTTCCGCAAGGCAGGCGAAAATCTGCCTGGCCAGACTGTTGGAAAAAGGCATTCCGGTTTGACCGAACCACGGCAAATCGTGGTGCCGCGGGTCGAGCTGGTCAACGGTGTGGATGGTGCAGGTGAAGTCCATGCAATTGAGGTGCCGCCAGTGCAGATCCGGCCCTTCGGGCGGCGGCGGTGACGCGGCGTGAACGGTCGTCATGCCCAGCCAGTTGCGCTTCTTGATCACCTGCTGTTCGGGGTGCCGGGTGATCCACAGGTGAACCATTTTGCCCGCCACATCGACATGGCAGCGCGTCGCTCGCCATGGCAATGCGATGTTGGCCGCGCGCGCGAGCTGCTCGGCCATCCCCACCGATTTCGATGTCTCCATGTCTCCCCCAATCCTTGGTTTTTGGATTTGTTTTCGGGGGTGGTGCAAAAAACATGCCGCACACCGGTGTGTGCCATGGCAGGCCCTTTATCCCAATGGAGACACCCCATTGGCCGTGCAGGGGGTGGCGCCCCCGTCATGGGTCACAGAGTGGCGTCTGTGTCAAATTTGGACACACCGGGCCATCGCCGGCACGGCGCCTGCGCAGGGGATGTGGCCGGCTACAGCGTGAGGATGGTGCAGCCGGTGGTCTTGCGCGCTTCGAGGTCGAGGTGGGCCTGCTGCACCTGTTCCAGCGGGTAACGCTGGTCGATGCGGATCTGCACCGCGCCACTTTCCACCACCGCAAACAAGTCGTCGGCCATGGCCTGGGTGCTTTCGCGGCTGGCGATGTGGCTGAACAGGGTTTGCCGGGTCACGTAAATCGAGCCCTTGGGGCCCAGGATGCCGGGCGAGAACGGCGCCACCGGGCCGGAGGCGTTGCCAAAGCTGGCCATCAGGCCGAACGGCGCCAGGCAGTCCAGCGACTTGTCCCAGGTGTCCTTGCCCACCGAGTCGTAGACCACCTTGACGCCCTTGCCGCCGGTGATCTCTTTGACCCGGGCCTGGAAGTCTTCGGTGCTGTAGTTGATGGCATGGGCCGCGCCGTTTGCTTTGGCCAGCGCGCATTTGGCGTCTGAACCGGCCGTGCCGATGAGCTGCAGGCCCAGGGCCTTGGCCCACTGGGTGGCGATCAGTCCCACACCACCGGCGGCGGCATGGAACAACACGAAGTCGCCGGCCTGCAGGCCACCCTGGGGCAAGGTTTTCTTCAGCAGGTACTGGGCGGTCAGGCCCTTGAGCATCATGGCCGCACCGGTCTCGAAGGAGATGGCGTCAGGCAGCTTGCAGACGCATTTGGCCGGCATCACCCGCAGGTCGCAGTAGCTGCCCGGGGGCTGGCTGGCGTAGGCGGCGCGGTCACCCACCTTCAGGTGGCTGACGCCCTCGCCCACCGCTTCCACGATGCCGGAAGCCTCCATGCCCAGCTGCAAGGGCATGGGCAGGGCGTAGAGGCCGCTGCGCTGGTAGACGTCGATGAAGTTCAGGCCCACCGCCTTGTGGCGGATGCGGATCTCGCCCGGGCCAGGCTCGCCGACGGTGACGTTGACCAGCTTCAGCTGCTCGGGGCCGCCATGCTGGGTGATGCAAATGGCGCGGCTGGGGTGTTGGCTCATGGGGTGTCTCCTGGAAAAAGCTCGGGCGATGGTGCCACGAATCGAACAGGCTTGCTGTCGCCGACTTTTGCGCCGCTTGCTACAGTGCGGTGATGAGTTCGCGCCTGACCCCGTCCACCGTCTTGCTGCTGGTGGTGCCGCCGCTGATGTGGGCCGGCAATGCGGTGGTGGGCCGCATGGTGCAGCCGCTGGTGCCACCCATCACCATGAACCTGCTGCGCTGGGCGCTGGCCTTTGTGTTGCTGCTGCCCTGGGCCGGCGCGGTGCTGCGGCCTGGCAGCCCGCTGTGGCCGCACTGGCGGCGCTTTGCGGTGCTGGGCCTGCTGGGTGTGGGGGCCTACAACGCCTTGCAGTACCTGGCGCTGAAAACCTCCACCCCCCTCAACGTGACGCTGGTGGCGGCCAGCATGCCGGTGTGGATGCTGGGCATTGGCGCGCTGTTTTTCGGCGCGTCCGTCTCGCGGCGCCAGCTGCTGGGGGCCTTGCTGTCGCTGACCGGGGTGGCGGTGGTGTTGTCGCGCGGCGAATGGGCGCAGCTGCTGGCGGTGCGCCTGGTGCCGGGGGATGTGTACATCCTGCTGGCCACCATCGCCTGGTCGGTCTACAGCTGGCTGCTGAGCCGGCCCAACGAGCCCGAGGCCTTGCGGCAGAACTGGGCCCATTTCCTGATGGCACAAATTGCCTTCGGCCTGCTGTGGTCTGGCCTGTTCGCTGGCAGTGAATGGGCGCTGACCGAGGCCCACATCCAGTGGGGCTGGCCGCTGGCGGCGGCGCTGGTGTTCATTGCAGTGGGGCCGGCGCTGCTGGCCTACGGTTTCTGGGGCCAGGGGGTCAAGCGGGTGGGGCCGACGCTGGCCGGTTTTTTCACCAACCTGACGCCGCTGTTCGCCGCGCTGCTGTCGGCCGCCTTCCTCGGTGAGCTGCCCCACCTGTACCACGGGCTGGCGTTTGCGCTGATTGTGGGCGGGATTGTGGTGTCCTCGCGACGCTGAGTGCCGCGACCCGGCACACCGCCTACTTCGCGCCGCCGCTGGCCCGCGACACGTAGAGCGCCAGCGCAGCGATCTGCGCCTCGCTGAGCTGGCCGGCATAGGACGGCATCTGGCCCAGGCCGTTGCGCAGCGCCTGGGCCACGCGGGCGGCATCGGGCTTGAGCTCGTCCAGCACCGGGCCCACCGCGCCGCTGCTCTGGGCGTCTTTCAGCGTGTGGCACAGGGCACAGGCCGGCACCGCGGCCTGGGTGAACAGCTGCTTGCCCAGCGCAAACTGGGCCTCTTCGGCCCCCGCCACCGCGCCAAAGACCGCGGCCGCCAGGGCCAGGCCCCCCATGAAGCGCCGCATCAGGCCACCGTCAACGCCACGCCGTGGTCGGCCCAGCTGTTGTTGTTGTAGCCGTGTTTGTTCTCCAGGCGCTGCTCGGGCTGGACCTGGCCGGTGCTGTCGGTGGCGCGGCTCACCAACTGGTAGCTGCCGGGCTGCAGCTGGGCTTCCAGCACAAACTGCCGCCAGGCAAACTTGCCCAGGTCGGGGCCGATGAAACGCGCCTGGCGCCAGACCTTGCCGCCATCGGTCGAGACCTCGACCTTTTTCACCGGGTTCAGGCCGCCAAAGGCCACACCCTGGATCAGCACCGCGCCGGCCGCGCGGCTGGCGCTGTCGGGATTGGGCGAGTTGATCCAGGACTTGACCGGCATTTCCAGCACCGAGGGCTGGCTGGGGTCGTCCTTGCCGCCCAGCGGCCCGATGCGGTAGCCGTGGGCCATGATCTTGGCGTCGGTTTCCTTGGCCGTGAAGGCCAGCTGCTTGACGTACTTGATGTTGTTGACACCCTGGTAGCCCGGCACGATCAGGCGCAGCGGGCCGCCATGGGCCAGCGAGATCGGCGCACCGTTCATCTCCCAGGCCAGCAGGGCATCGCCCAGCGCCTGGATGGGCAGCGAACGCTCGACCACCACGCTCTTGGGGTCCAGGCCGGCCGGCAACACCTCGCCGCCGGTGCCGGTCATGTAGGCCATGCCGCCCTCCACGCCGCCCAGGGCCTCGACCACGGCACGCACAGGCACACCGCTCCAGACCACGCAGCCGGCCGCGCCCACGGTCCACGGCGTGCCGCTGGGCTTGTGCGGGAAGAAGCCGCGGCCGTTGCCCGAGCACTGCAGCACGGTGGCCACGGTTTCCAGGCCCAGGGTCTTGAGCTGACCGACAGTGAGCTTGCGCGGATTCTTGACACCCTCGATGGCGATTTCCCAGGCGTCGCGGTTGGCCAGGATGGCGGCATCGGGCGCCGGCAGGTTGTTGCGGATGTAGAGCTGCTCGGCCGGTGTGATGACGCTGCTGCCAAAGGCGCTGCGTTTGGTCTCCACCGTGGAGGCACTGTGGACGATGACGCTGGAGGCGTCTTTCCAGGCGGCGTAGGCGGGCAGCGGTTTGGCGGCGGCAGCCTGGGCGGCGGCGGGCCGGGTCCAGCTGCTCAGGCCCAGGGTGGCCAGGGCGGCGGCGCTGCCAACCAGCACATGGCGGCGGGGAAGAGAGGTCTCTGCGGGATTCATGGTTTGCTCCAGTGGATCGTCGAACTGGTCGCCAGTTTATTACCGATGAATGCCCCCAAAGCGCAAGGGGCACCCGAGCGACCGGCGGGTTACAAAAGCACACATTTGCCCGGCCGACGGCTACATCGTGCCCGGGTAAGCACCGCCATCGGCCAGCAGGTTTTGGCCGGTGATGTAGCCGGCATGCACGCTGCAGACAAAGGCGCACAGGGCACCGAACTCGGCCGCCTCGCCAAAGCGCCGGGCCGGGATGTTTTGCCGTCGCGTGGCCATCACCGCGTCCAGGGTCTGGCCGGTCTTGCTGGCCGCGCCCGCCATGGTGCCGCGCAGGCGCTCGGTGTCGAAGGCGCCGGGCAGCAGGTTGTTGACCGTGACCCCCTGGGCGGCGATGCCGCTGCGGGCCAGGCCGGCCACGAAACCGGTCAGGCCGCTGCGCGCGCCGTTGGACAGGCCCAGGATGTCGATGGGCGCCTTGACCGCGCCCGAGGTGATGTTGACGATGCGGCCAAAGCCGCGCGCCGCCATGCCGTCCACCGTGGCCTTGATCAGCTCGATGGGGGTCAGCATGTTGGCGTCCAGTGCACGCAGCCAGGCCTCGCGGTCCCACTGGCGGAAATCACCGGGCGGCGGGCCACCGGCGTTGGTGACCACGATGTCGAAGTCGGCCCGCTGGGCGAACACCGCCGCCCGGCCTTCCGCGGTGGTGATGTCGGCGGCCACCGCCAGCACCTGCACGGTCGACAGCGCACGCAGCGCGGCCGCCGCCTGTTCCAGCGCCGGCGCGCCGCGCGCCACGATGACCAGGTTCACCCCCTCGCGCGCCAGCGCCTGGGCACAGCCCAGGCCCAGGCCCTTGCTGGCCCCACCCACCAGCGCCCAGCGCCCTGCGATTCCCATGTCCATGACCGTGCTCCTTTGAAAATTCGGCCGCTCATTCCACCGTCAGCGGCGCTTCCAGTGTCAGGCGGCGGCCCGACACCTTGTCGGTCACCAGCGCCCCGACCTTGTAGACCCCGGGTTTGTCCTGGGCGTCAAACCGCAGCGTGGCGCTGCGCTTGCCCAGCTGCAGGCGCGCCGCCGGCAGGCGGTCTTGCCACACCGCGCCGCTGCCGGTCTGCAGCACCTGGCCGCCGGGGGTGGTGAGGCTGTAGGCCACCGCCACATCGCAGGCACCGGCCGGACCCGCCGCGCAGCCGGAGAACACCAGCATGGCCGACACCGCCTCGCCCCGGCGCACCGTGCCGGTCACCACCAGGCGGGGGGCTTTTTTCTTGGCCGCGTTCCAGGTGGTCACAAAAGCCGCGGCGTCCGGCGTCAGCACCAGCTGCACACCGAAGTCGCCGCTGCTGCGCATGGCGGGCCGCTCCGGCAGGGGCTGGCCTTTGTCGTCCAGCCAGGCCGCCGCGGCCGGTGCCAGCACCCCCAGCAGGCCGACCAGCAGGCCCGCCCTCCACAGCCAGTGACCACGCCCCCTGTTGTTGCGCTTCATGCTCAGCGGTTCCCGTAACGCGACACCAGAAACACCCCGCCCAGCACCAGCGCGGTGCCGGCCACCACCCAGGCATTGAGCGGCTCACCCAAAATCCACACGCCCATCAGAATGGTGGACATCGGGCCCACCATGCCGGTCTGCGCGGTCACGCCAGCGCCGATGCGCTCGATGGCCATCATCACCATCAGCACCGGCACCGCGGTGCACAGCGTGGCGTTCAGCACCGACAGCCAGACCACCTCCGGCGCCACCCACGCGGCGCTCAGCGGCCGCAGCGCGACAAACTGCAGCAGGCAGCAGACACAGGCCACCGTGGTGGCCAGGCCCACCAGCCGCAGCGAGCCCAGCCGCGGCACCAGCTCGCCGCTGTGACTGAGGTAGATGGCGTAGCTCACCGCGCTGCCAAACACCAGCAGCGTGCCCAGCACCACATGGCCGCCCTGCAGGTTGACCTCATGGGCAAACACCAGCAGCACGCCGGCGTAACTGACCGCCATGGCCAGCACCTGCATGCGCGAGACCCGGCGCTTGTAAAGCAGCCAGGTCAGCAGCAGCACCAGCGTGGGGTTGAGGTACAAGATCAGCCGCTCCAGCCCGGCGCTGATGTACTGCAGGCCGGCGAAATCCAGAAAGCTGGCCAGGTAGTAACCGGTGATGCCCAGCCAGACCACGCCGCGCCAGTCCTTGGCGGTGAGCGCCGGCTTGCCGCGGCTGGCCCACCAGGCCATGGCCACAAAAATGGGCAGCGCGAACAGCATGCGGTACATCAGCAAGGTCACCGCGTCCACCCCGTGGCGGTAGGCCAGCTTGACGATGATGGCCTTGCCGCTGAAGGCGATCGCGCCCACCACGGCCAGCAGCAGGCCGGGCCACATGGGCTTGGCGGTGCTGGGTGTCAAAAGCCCGCCGCCTGGCCGTCGCGCCGGGCGTCGCTGGCGGCCACATAACCCTCGACCGCCGGGTCGCCAGCGCGCCAGATGAACTGGCCGGCGCCGAAGTCCTGGTAGCTGTCGTTGATGACCTCCATGCGGTGGCCCAGCGCCGCCAGGCCTTGCACCGTGGCCGGGGCCATGGACTGCTCGACGTTGATCTCCAGCCCGGCGTTGTAGCGCCAGCGTGGGGCATCGCAAGCGGCCTGCGGGCTTTGCGCGTGGTCCAGCATGCGCACCAGGGTTTGCACATGGCCTTGCGGCTGCATGTTGGCCCCCATCACACCAAAGCTCATGACCGGCTGGCCGTCCTTGGTGAGGAAGGCCGGGATGATGGTGTGGAAGGGCCGCTTGCCCGGCGCCACGCCGTTGGCGCTGGCCGCGTCGAGGTTGAAGCCATGGCCGCGGTTCTGCAGGCTGATGCCAAAGCCGGGCTCCACACAGCCAGAGCCAAAGCCCATGTAGTTGCTCTGGATGAAGCTGACCATCATGCCGGCCTCGTCGGCCACGGTGAGGTAGATGGTGCCGCCCTTGACCGGGTTGCCGGCACCGAAGTCCTGCGCCTTGTGGGGATCGATCAGCCGGGCGCGCGCGGCCAGATACGCCGGGTCCAGCAGCTGCTCGGCCGTCACCGCCATGTGGGCCGGCTCGGCCACGTAGCGGTAGACATCGGCAAAGGCCAGCTTCATGGCCTCGATCTGCAGGTGCTGCGAGGCCACGCCGTCCAGCGGCAAGCCGGCCAGGTCGAACTGGTTCAGGATGCCCAGCGCAATCAGCGCGGCGATGCCCTGGCCGTTGGGCGGGATCTCGTGCAGCGCATACCCGCGGTAGGCCTGCGAAATCGGCGTCACCCACTCGGGGCGGTAGGCGGCGAAGTCCGGCACCGTCAGGCTGCCGCCATGGGTGGCGGAAAAGCGTGCCAGGGCCTCGGCGATCTCGCCGCCGTAAAAGGCCTGGCCGCGGCTGTCGGCAATCGCCCGCAGCCCGCGCGCGGCCGCCGCGAACTGGAACAGCTCGCCCACCGCCGGGGCACGGCCACGCGGCAAAAAGGCCTGGGCAAAGCCGGGCTGGCCTTTCAGCTCGTCGGTGGCCGCCGCCCATTTCTGCTGCACCACCGGCGTCAGCAAATAGCCGCGCTCGGCGATCTCGATGGCCGGCGCCATCAGGTCGGCGAAAGGCCGCTTGCCAAAGCGTTCGCTCAAGGCCACCCAGCTGGCCACCGCGCCCGGCACGGTGACCGAGTCGATGCCGCGCTTGGGCGGCGCGGTGGCGCCATCGCCGTATTTGCGGTGAAAGTGCTGCGGGGTCCAGGCCGCCGGGGCGCGGCCCGAGGCGTTCAGGCCATGCAGTTGCTGGCCGTCCCACAGGATGCAGAAGGCGTCGCTGCCCAGGCCGTTGCTGACCGGCTCAACCACCGTCATCACCGCGGCGGCGGCCACCGCGGCGTCAACCGCATTGCCGCCCTGCCACAGCAGCTTCAGGCCGGCCTGCACCGCCAGCGGGTGCGAGGTGGCCACCACATTGCGGGCAAACACCGGGAGGCGGGTGCTGGCGTAGGGGTTGTCGAAATGGAAGTGCATGGCGCCATTATCAAAGCGGCGCCATGGCTTGTCTGTCCGTGGGGTGTCAGTGCCGCATCAGCCGGTGGTGCAGCCGGCGCAGCGACCACCAGACGGCGGTGGCCACCAGCGGAATCGCCACCGCGGCCGTGACCTCGGGGCCGATGGGCCAGCCGATCTTCTCGGCGCCCTTGGCCAGGTAGGCCACCAGGCCCACGATGTAGTAGGTGATGGCCGCCACCGACAGGCCTTCCACGGTGGACTGCAGCTTGAGCTGCAGGTCTTGCCGGGCGTTCATGGTTTCCAGCAATTCCTGGCTGGCCACCTGCTGCTCGATCTCGACCCGGGTGCGCAGCAAATTGCTGATGCGCGAGACCCGCTCCGACAGGCTTTGCTGGCGCCGCACCGCCCATTCGCAGGTGCTGATGGCCGGCGACAGCCGTCGCTGCATGAACTCGCGGATGGTCTGCATGCCGGCCAGCCGCGATTCAGCGATGTCGTTGACGCGCCGGTTGACCAAATCAAAGTAGGCGCTGCTGGCCGAGAAGCGCGAGTGGGTGGACGCGTACTCGCCCTCCACCTGGCCGGCCAGCCGGGTCAGCCGGTCCAGCAGGGCCGGTTCCTCGGAGCGCTGCGCGGTGCGGATGGCGCTGGCCAGCTGGGCCAGTTCGCGTTCGGCCCCGCCCAGCACCGCCGTGGCCTCGCGGGCCGCGGGCAAGGCCAGCAAGGCGGCCATGCGGTAGGTTTCGATCTCGGTCAGCTGCTGCACCAGCCGGCCCAGCCGGCGCGGCGCGGCGCCACCGACCAGCAGCACCATGCGCGAGAAGCCGTCGGCATGGATGGCGAAGTCGGTGTAGACCTCACCATGGCCTTCGGCCACGGTGGAGGCCACCAGCGTGTCCTCCTGCAGCACGCCGCGCTGCACCAGCGACTGGTCGCCAAAGCTGCTGGTGGGCAGCACCCACAGATGCAGGCTGGAGATGTTCTGACCCGGCAGACCGTCGAACCAGTCGCGTGGCACCACGTCGGTGGCGGTCATGCAGCCCTGTTCGCTGAAGGGGTCGGCGGTCAGGCTGCGCATGAAGGTGTAGCTGACGAACTCGGTGTGCAATTCCCAGCGCAGCCGGAAGGCACCGAGGTCGATGCGCAAGTGGTTGGTGTGGGCGTCGGGCGGCGCCAGGTGGTGGTTGCGCAGCAGCGCCGCCAGGTGGGCGCGGCTGGCCTCGCGTTCGGCCGGGTCGGTCAGCATCACCACCTGGGCAATCGCCAGCGGTGGCGTCACCGCCTCGGGCGGCCGGGCGTGGATTTCGTTGTGCAGCGCGTGGCGCTGTGGGTGGTTGTGCAGCGGCATGGTTCCCTCGGCCGCCATTGTGCCGCAGCCTCCCACCCGTTCCCAGGCCGCCCGCCCACCGCGATTCAGGCCGGCCGCTCCACCACTTATTTGGCCGCCAGCGCGTCCACACCGGCCTTGGCCACCCCACCGTCCTGCTCGGAGGTGCCGCCAGACACCCCAATGGCACCGACGATCTTGCCCTCCACCACCAGCGGCAGGCCACCCTCGATGGCGTTGGCGCCGCGCAGCATCAGCACCCGCAGGCCGGCACCACCACCGGCCACGGCGTCCTGGAAGGCCTTGGTGGGCCGACGGAACAGCGCGGCCGAAGCGGCCTTGTCCTGCGACACCAGGGTGCTGCCGGTCTGGGTGTTGTCCATGCGCTCAAAGGCCACCAGCTGGCCGGCGGTGTCGACCACGGCCACCGCCATCGGCAGGTTCTGCTTGCGGGCATCGGCCACCGCCGCAGCCACCGCCTTGCGGGCCTGCTCCAGCGTCACGTTGGGGCCATAGGTCGGCACCTGGGCCTGGGCCACGGTGGCGGACAGGCACAAGGCCGCGCTGGCCAGCATCAGGGTCAAGGGGGTCTTGAAAAACCTGGGCATCTCCTGGGATGGGGGTCGGTGGTGAAAGAGGCCTGGCCTGCAGGCCAGCGGCCCAGTATGGCCACAATCCCTGGGCCCCACGACAGGGTTTGCCCCTGCGCGACAGCGGCCCCCGAGGGCAGTCCCTAGAATCGGCGCGGCTCCCGAAGCGGGGGCCTGGTCAACCCCTTTTCACCCACCGGAGACTTCCATGATTGGTTATGTGTGCCTGGGCAGCAACGACATGGCGCGTGCCGCCGCGTTCTACGACACGCTGCTGACGCCGCTGGGCGCCAAGCGCACCATGCAGAGCGAACGCTTCATTTTCTGGGGCAGCGCCAAGGGCGCAATGCTGGGCGTGATCACCCCGGCCAACGGCGAGCCTGCCACCGTCGGCAACGGCGTGATGGCCGCGATCGCGGTGAAATCCAAAGAAGAGGTGGACGCGGTCCACGCCCAGGCGCTGGCGCTGGGCGGCACCGACGAAGGCCCGGCCGGGCCGCGCGGCGGCGGCTTTTACGCCGGGTATTTTCGCGACCTGGATGGGAACAAGCTCAACGTTTTCTGCATGGGTTGAAAACACTGGCCGCCTGTACCTTCGCCAGTCCAGAGGACTGGCTTCTTCGCACTGTCCAGACCTGCGCAGGCAGGTCTGGAGCCGCAGTGCTCAGTCCTCTACAAACGCTTCTTCGCGTTTGTGTTTGACCGCCGGCAGCAGCACGATCACCAGCAGCAGCGCGGCCACGGCCAGCAGGCTGGCCGACAGCGGGCGGGTGACGAACACGCTCCATTCCCCGCGTGACAGCAGCAGCGCGCGGCGCATGTTTTCTTCCATCATCGGCCCCAGGATGAAACCCAGCAGCAGCGGCGCGGGCTCCACACCCAGCTTCAGAAAACCGTAGCCCACCACACCGAACAAGGCCACCATCCAGATGTCAAAGGTGTTGTTGTTGGTGGAAAACACGCCGATGGCGCAGAACAGCACGATGGACGGGAACAACCAGCGGTAGGGCACGGTCAGCAGCTTGATCCAAATGCCGATCAGCGGCAGGTTCAGCACCACCAGCATCAGGTTGCCTATCCACATCGACGCAATCAGGCCCCAGAACAGCTCGGGGTTGCTGGTCATGACCTGCGGGCCGGGCTGGATGTTGTGGATGGTCATGGCCCCCACCATCAGCGCCATCACCGCGTTGGGCGGGATGCCCAGCGTCAGCAGCGGGATGAAGGAGGTTTGCGAGCCGGCGTTGTTGGCCGCCTCGGGGGCGGCCACGCCGCGGATGTTGCCCTGGCCAAACGGCACCTCGCCCGGCCGCAGCCGGGTTTTTTTCTCCAGCGTGTAGGCGGCAAAGGCCGACAGCAGCGCGCCGCCGCCGGGCAGGATGCCCAGCATGGACCCCAGTGCGGTGCCGCGCAGCACCGCCGGGATGCAGTTGCGGAAATCTTCCTTGGTCGGGAACAGCCCCTCCACCTTGGCGGTGAAGACCTCGCGTTCGTCTTCCGGCCGGGCCAGGTTGCTGATGATTTCGCCGTAGCCAAACACCCCCATGGCAATCACCACAAAGCCGATGCCGTCGGTGAGTTCGGGAATGTCCATGCTGAAGCGGGCCACGCCGGAATTGACGTCGGTGCCCACCAGGCCCAGCAGCAGGCCCAGCACAATCATCGCAATCGCCTTCAGCAGCGAGCCCGAGGCCAGCACCACCGCGCCGATCAGGCCCAGCACCATCAGCGAGAAGTACTCGGCCGGCCCGAACTTGAAGGCCACCTCGGTCAGCGGCGCGGCAAAGGCGGCCAGGATCAGTGTGCCCACACAGCCGGCGAAGAAAGAGCCCAGGCCCGCCGCGGCCAGCGCCGGCCCGGCCCGGCCCTTGCGCGCCATCTGGTAGCCGTCGATCACCGTCACCACCGACGACGATTCGCCGGGCAGGTTGACCAGAATGGCGGTGGTGGAGCCACCGTACTGCGCGCCGTAATAGATGCCGGCCAGCATGATCAGCGCCGACACCGGCGGCAGCGCGTAGGTGGCCGGCAGCAGCATGGCGATGGTGGCAATCGGCCCGATGCCGGGCAACACACCGATCAGCGTGCCCAGCAAACAGCCGACAAAGGCGTACAACAGGTTGATGGGCGTGAAGGCCACGCCAAAGCCGAGTGCCAGGTTGTTGATCAGGTCCATGGGGTCCTCAGCCGGTGATGAAAGCGGGCCAGACCGGGAACTGCAGTTTCAGCAGCATCACGAAGGCCAGGTAAGAGCCCACCGACAGCACCGTGGCCAGCAGCAGCACCTCCTTGAGCTTGAAGGTGTCGGCGGCCAGGCTGGCCATCAGCACCAGCGCGTAAATCGCCACCACCATGCCCATGGACGGCAAGCCAATCAGTGGCAGACCCCCCAGCAGCGCGCCGAACAACACGTTGGAGCCGATGATCCAGACCAGCGGCTTCCAGGCGATGCGGCCAATCGGGTCGCCGTCGGGCCGGGGCTTGACCACCGCCACCACGGTGATGGCCACCCCCAGCAGCGCCAGAATGATGCCCAGCATCAGCGGGAAATAGCCCGGCCCCATGCGGGCGCCGTTGCCCAGGTTGTAGCCGCTCGCCCCCCAGGCGAAGGCCACCCCCAGCACGGAGAACATCAGCCCCGAGGCAAAGTCTTTCTGGCTTCCAATTTTCACAACAAACCTCCCAAAGGCATTCGGTGTCGCCGCCCGATTGTGGCGACTCTGGGCTTGGCCCCGCCTGTGGATTCCACCTAGGCCGTGACGGCCAGGTGACAGGCCGGGCTAGGACAGTGGTTTGAGCAGCTTGAGCCAGTTGCGGGTGCGCAGCTTCCAGCGGGTCTGCAATTCGGCCGCCCGCTGGGCCATCAGCTCAGGCGGCGGCCGGCTGGGGGTGCGCTGGGCCAGCACCACGGTGTTGCCTTCTTTGGTGGGCTTGAAGGCCCACACCGCGTCCGCGCCAAAGGCCTCGACGATCTGCGCCAGGCTGTGGGCGTAGCTGGCGTCGCGACCGAACAGGTTCACCGTCATCACGCCCTCGTCGGTGAGCAGCGCCCGGCAGTCGGCGTAAAAGGCCGCGCTGTCCAGCATGGGGGCGGCGGCCTCCTCGTCGTACACGTCGACCTGCAAGGCGTCCACCGTGCCCAGGCGCTCGGCTTGGCGGATTTCCTGCGCCGCGTCGGCCACCACCACCGTCAGCAATTTGTCGTCGGGCGGCAGCTTGAACCAGGCCCGGCAGGCCAGCACCACCTTGGGGTTGATCTCGACCGCGGTGGTGCGGGTGCGCAGCCGCTTGTGGCAGAACTTGGTCAGTGCCGCCGCACCCAGGCCCAGTTGCATGGCGTGGCGCTGGCCCAGGCCGGTCAGCGGCACAAACAGCAGCCAGGCCATCATGCGCTCGACATACTCCAGGTCGATGTCGAAGGGGGCATCGATGTTCATCGAGCCCTGCACCCATTCACTGCCCAGGTGCAGGTAGCGGATGTCCTCGTGCTCGGAAAAATTGACCTCGGCAAATTCGGCCACGGCGGCTTTTTTGGATGCGGTTTTGGAAGCGGCTTTGGGCGAACTCATGGCATCAATTGGTGGGCCTGCAGCGCTTCGCGCCAGGCGGCGAGCTTGCGCTCGAAATTCCAGCTGGCATTGGCCGGGCTGGTGGAAGGCAATTTCAGCACCGGCAGGCCCAGCGCCGCGGTTTGCCGGGCGTGGCGGAAACTCTCACCGCCATTGTGGGCCACCGCCTGCAGCCGCGGGCAGCGCTGGCGCAGGCCACCGAAGTCGTTGACTTCGGGGCTGCGGATGGCGGCGTCCAGGCTGCCTTCGCGCTCGCAGGCGGCATACACGTCCCACAGGCCCAGGCCCACGGCCAGCAGCCAGTCGCAGCGGCGGGTATAGGGCCAGGCGCACACGGCTGCCGGGTCGTCGGCCAGCAGCGTGGTGACGATGGGCCAGAACTGGTTGCGTGGGTGGGCGTAGTACTGGCCGGCCTGCAGCGAGGCCACACCCGGAAAACTGCCCAGCACCAGCAGCCGGGTGCCTGGCCCCACCACCGGCGGCAGGCCGGTCAGCATGGCCACAGCGCCCGCAGCTTGGGCAGGGCCGCCAGCGCGTTGGCACTGGTCAACGCCGCCAGAGCCTCCGGTGTGACGCCGCGCAGCGCCGCCACCACCGCGCCGATGCGGGGCAGCTCGGCCGGCTGGTTCAGCCCTTGCGGCACACCGTCGGCGCGCTGCGCTGCGGTGGTGTAAAGCCAGTTCGGCGGGATGTCGGGCGCGTCGGTTTCCAGCACCAGCGCCGAATCGGGCAGCCGCTGGGCCAGGCGACGCAATTGCAGCGCCCGCTCAAACGTCACCGCGCCGCCAAAACCCAGCCGCAGGCCCAGGGCCACGAAAGCGTCGGCCTGTTGCTCGCTGCCGTTGAACGCATGGGCAATGCCCAGCCAGGGCCCGGGCAGCGCACGAAGCTGCTTGAGCAGCAAATCGGCCGAGCGCCGCACATGCAGGATCACCGGCAGCCCATGTTTGCGGGCCAGCTTCAACTGGGCGCGGTAGAACAGCGTTTGTTTGGCCAGCATGGCCGGGGTGCTCAGGGCGGGCACAAAGCAGTCCAGCCCGATCTCGCCCACCGCCACCAGCCGCGGGTCGTGGTGGTGGCGGGTCAGCCAGTCGTCCAGCGTGGCCAGGTCGGCCTCGCGGGCCTGGGGCACGTACAGCGGGTGGATGCCCAGGGCGTAGGCGTCGCCATGGGCATGGGCCAAGGCCTGCACCGCACCGAAGTTGGCCACCTCGACCGCCGGCAGCACACACAGCGCAACGTGTTGCTGCGCGGCGGCGGCCCGGATGGCCGCGGGCGACCCACCCCGTTGGCTGAATTCGGCAGCGTCCAGGTGGCAGTGGCTGTCCACCCACCGCGGCGCCGCGGTCGGCGAGGCCTCAGGCGAGTTCATCCAGGTCGAACAGCAACATGGACTTGTCTTCCGCGCCGGGAATGCCACAGCCCTCGACCAGCACCCGCAGCGGCCGCGGCAGGTTGATGGGTGGCAGCTCCAGGTTGAGCCGGTGCCAGCCGCCCATGGGGATGTCGTTGTTGGGTCCGGCCTGGCGCCAGGTGAAGCTGGTGGTGAGCAGGTAGCGCGAGCCGCTGCGCTGGATGTTCTTCAACGCCTGCTGGACGGACGCCAGCGGGAAATGGAACAAACAGTCGCGGCACATCACCAGGTCGACCCGAGGCAGGTCGTCGTTCAGCAGGTCCAGCACCGCAAAACGCACGTTGTCGCGGGCATGGCGCCGGTTGTTCTCGGCCACCAGCTCGGCCACCAGGTCGCCGCCCAGGTAGTTGACGCCGGCCAGGTCCACATGGCGCATCCAGTTGAAGTCGCCACAAGGCAGGTCCAGCATGGAGCGCACGCCCAGCTCGGCCAGCAGGCCGGGCAGCTCGCGCCGCAGGTGCTGGGTGGCCTGGGTGGTGGAGCCGGGCCCCGAGGCCGACTCGCCGTCGCCCCAGGCATTCGACTTGAAGATCTGGGTGAACACCGCCTTGTGGTCGACCGCGGGCGCGGCCGCGGCGGCCGGGGCCACCGCGCTGGGCGAGGCCACCATCCAGGGCCCGGTGCGGGCGGTCTCGCCGATGCTGCGGTCGATGTAGTTGATGCCGCTGAAGCGCGCGTAGTCGGCCAGGCTGCGTTCGCGCCCCAGGCCATGGATACCCAGGTCGGCGCCGTCGAACACCAGGCGGCGCAGTCTGGCCTTGGCGGCGGCGTCCAGCTCCCACCAGCGCTGCTGGCGCTGTTTGTCCTCGTCCTCGCTCCAGTGCAGCGGCCGGTTCTTGGCGTTGTCGCCCACGTTGTACAGGTGGTAGATGGGCAGACCGCAGACGTGGAAGATGTCCCAGCCATGGGTGAAGGCACGCACCGCCAGGCTTTGTTCCTCGCCGTGGAAATACAGATGCGGGTCGTAGGGCAGCACGCTGACGAAGTCGCCCGGCGCGAACAAACAGCCCGCGCCCAGGTGGAAGCCGCGCACCGGCGTGGTCTGGTCGACCGCGATGGCCTGGAAGCTCAGCGTCGGGTGGTCGCCCTCGAAGCCGCTGTCGGGTTTGACGATGTGGGCCAGCACCTTGTCGGTGGTGGGCTTGGGGATGGCCGCGCCGTTGACCATCTCGAAGGGGTTGGGGTAGGACGAGACGATGCAGCGCGGGTTCAGCGCCTGGCATTCGCGGGCCTGGTCGATCAGCCGCTCGTCCCAGCCGGGCTCGAACAGCATGTGCGAATCGATCTGGAAAAACCACTCTTCGCCCTGGTACAGCGTCATCGCCAGCGAGCGGGCCCAGCACACGCCCCGGGTGTCGCTGGGGTGCACATGCACATAGCGGATGTGGCGCCGGGCGAACTCGTTGGGCAGCACCTGGCGCTGCTCGGGCGGGCTCTGGTCAACGATGCCGAAGCGCAGCCGGTCGGGCTGCTTGGCCTTGAGCCAGGCGTCGTTGACGGTGAACTGCAGCATGGGGTCGCAGTAGGACGCGATACTGATGAAGATGCGTTCAGGCTGGGTCATGCAGCGGTTCGGCAAAGAAGAAAAAGATGGGTCTGGTTACGGCACCGCCACCGGCGCGGGCAGGTCACCCTGCAGCACCCCGCCCACCAGCCGCAGCTGGCGGTCGCAGCGCGCGGCCAGCGATTCGTCGTGGGTCACCAGCACAAAGGCCGTGCCCTTGTCGCGGGCCAGTTGCAGCATCAGGTCGAACACCCCGCCGGCGGTGGTGCGGTCGAGGTTGCCGGTGGGTTCGTCGGCCAGCACACAGGCCGGCTGGCTGACCAGCGCGCGGGCAATCGCCACCCGCTGGCGCTCACCGCCCGACAGCTCGGCCGGCCGGTGGTGCAGGCGCTCGGCCAGCCCGACCCGGGCCAGCATGGCCTCGGCCGCCGCATGGCAGTCGGCCGGTAGCAGGCGGCGGATGCGCAGCGGCATGGCCACGTTGTCCAACGCACTGAACTCGGGCAGCAGGTGGTGGAACTGGTAGACAAAGCCCAGGTGGGTGTTGCGCTGCCGGCCCTGCTCGGTGGGCGACAGACCGGCCAGGTCCTGGCCTAGCAGCTGCACCTGGCCGGCGGTGGGTGCGTCCAGCCCGCCCAGCAGGTGCAACAGCGTGCTTTTGCCAGAGCCCGAGGCGCCGACGATGGCCAGCGTCTCGCCGGCGTACACGCTGAGGTTGACGCCCTGCAGCACGGTGACGTCGAGCCGGCCTTCGGTGAAGCGTTTGGTCAGGCCTGTGGCCTGCAACACCACTTTGTTCAGATCACTCATACCGCAAGGCCTCGGCGGGATTGACGCGGCTGGCGCGCCAGCTCGGGTAGATGGTGGCCAAAAAGGCCAGCACCAGCGAGATGATGGCCACCGGCAGGATGTCGCTGGCCAGCGGCTCGCTGGGCATGCGGCTGATCAGGTAGATGTCGCGTGGCAGAAAGCTGGCGTTGAGCAGCCGCTCCAGCGCCGGCACCAGCACGTCGATGTTGAAGGCCACACCCAGGCCCAGCAGCAGGCCGGCGAAGGTGCCGACCACACCCACCGCCGCGCCCTGCACCACGAAGATCGCCATGACGCTGCGCGGGCTCGCGCCCAGGGTGCGCAGGATGGCGATGTCGGCGCGCTTGTCGGTGACGCTCATCACCAGCGTGCTGACCAGGTTGAAGGCCGCCACCGCAACGATCAGCGTCAGGATGATGAACATCATGCGTTTTTCCAGCTGCACCGCGGCAAACCAGGTTTTGTTCTGCCGCGTCCAGTCGCGCACCAGCACCTCGCGCGGCAGCTGGGCCGCCAGCTCGGCACCCACCTCGCGGGCCTGGTGCAGGTCGCGCAGCTTGACCCGGATGCCGGTCGGTCCCTCGAGCCGGAAGATGCGGGCGGCATCGTCCTGGTGCACCATGGCCAGCGCGGCGTCGTACTCGTAATGGCCGGAATCAAAGGTACCCACCACCGTCATCTGTTTCAGCCGCGGCACCACGCCGGCCGGCGTGACCTGGCCGCTGGGCGCGATCAGCGTCAGCGCATCGCCCTCGCGCACGCCCATGGAACGGGCCAGGTCGCCGCCCAGCACCACACCGAACTCACCCGGCACCAGGCGCTGCAGCACCGATGCGCGCAGGCCGGCGGCCAGGTCGGTCACCTCGGGCTCGCGCACCGGATCGATGCCGCGGATGATGCTGCCCTTCATGTCCTCGCCGCGCGCCAGCAAGGCCTGGGCCGCAATGAAAGGCGCCGCGCCCACCACCGCCGGGTGGGCCTTGACGGTGGCCAGCACCCGCTCGAGGTCGGGCAGCGCGCCGTTGTTGGCAGCAGAGATTTCGATGTGCGACACCACGCCCAGCATGCGGTCGCGCACCTCTTTCTGAAAACCGTTCATCACGCTCAGCACGATGATCAGCGCCGCCACGCCCAGCGCGATGCCCAGCATCGACACACCGGAGATGAAGGAGATGAAGCCGTTGCGCCGGGTGGCACGGCCGGCACGGGTGTAGCGCCAGCCCAGGCTCAGCTCAAAGGGAATGTCCATGGGCTGGATTGTTGCATCCCGGACAATACCCCCATGCCCCTGCCCCCCCCACCGACGCGCGCGCTGACCCGCCGCCACGACGCCCCGGCCTCCCACGTCGCCTCCGGCCCGCTGCACCTGCTGCTGCCCGCCGCCGGGGCCCAGGGCGAGGCGCTGGCCCAGGCCTTGGCCGGGCTGGCCCTGCCCCGGCTGCAACGGCTGCTGAACGGCCTGACGCCCAGCGACCGCCTGGCCACCGAAGACACCGACCCCGCCATGCCGCACGAACTGGCGCTGGCCCAGGCCCTGGGCTGGCCGCAGACCGCCGGCCACCTGCCCTGGGCGGCTTGGGAAAGCCAGACCTGGGGCCAGCCCTGCGCCTGGGTCCGGCCCTGCCACTGGCAGGTGGGCACCGACCGCATCCTGATGGGCGACCCCGCCGACCTGCGGCTGGACGCGGCCGAATCGCAGGCCCTGCTGGCCGCGATGGCGCCCTATTTCGCCGAGGACGGTATCACGCTGACCCACGGCCAAACCCCTGGCGCCTGGCTGGCCACCGGCCAGGTCTTCCGTGACCTGCCCACCGCCTCGCTGGAGCGGGTGGTGGGCCGCAACATCAACGCCTGGCTGCCCGACGCCGCCACCCCCACCGGTGCGGCGCTGCGCCGGCTGCAAAACGAGATGCAAATGCTGCTTTACACCCACCCGCTGAACGACGCCCGCGAGCAGCGCGGACAACCGGTGGTCAACTCCTTCTGGCTCACCGGCGCCGGTGTGCTTTCCAGCGACGTCAATCCCCCGCCCGGCTTGGCCATCGACGACCGCCTCGCCGCGCCGGCGCTGCGCGGCGACGCCGCCGCCTGGGCCGCTGCCTGGCAGGCGCTCGACGCCGGCCCGGTGGCCGATTTGCTGCAGGCCCACAGCCAGGGCCAGGCGGTGCGGCTGACGCTGTGCGGCGAGCGGGCGGCGCAGAGCTGGGTCAGCCCGCCGGCCGGCCTGTGGCCGCGGCTGCTGCGGGCCGTCCGCGCGCCCTTTGCCCGCCGTTCGGTGGCCAGCCTGCTGGGGGCACTGTGAAGATATCCGTGCGTGACGTGCCACCCCGCGCGGTCTGGCAGCTGGAACAGGCCGGTGTGCACCCGCTGCTGGCCCGGCTGTTTGCCGCCCGCGGCATCCTGCATCCGGCCGAACTGGACGACGGCCTGGCCCAGCTGATTCCCCCCAGCGCGCTGAAAGGCGCGGCCGAAGCCGCGGTGCTGCTGGCCGACGCCATGGCCGCCGGCAAAAAGCTCTGCATCGTGGCCGACTACGACTGCGACGGCGCCACCGCCTGCGCCGTGGGTGTGCGTGGCCTGCGGCTGCTGGGCGCCCGCCATGTGGGCTACCTGGTGCCTGACCGGGTGGTGGACGGCTATGGCCTGACGCCACCGATCGCCCGCCGGGTGAAGGACAGCGGCGCCGATGTGCTGATCACGGTGGACAACGGCATCGCCAGCCTGGACGGTGTGGCCCAGGCCCAGGCCCTGGGCCTGCAGGTGCTGGTGACCGACCACCATTTGCCGGCCGCCACCCTGCCCAGCGCCGAGGTCATCGTCAACCCCAACCAGCCGGGCTGCGGCTTCGAAAGCAAGTCCATCGCCGGTGTGGGCGTGATGTTTTACGTGCTGCTGGCCTTGCGTTCGGAGCTGCGCCAGCGGGGCGTGTTCAGTGCCCAGACCCAACCGAAATTGGATGCGCTGCTGCCCTTGGTGGCGCTGGGCACGGTGGCCGACGTGGTCAAGCTCGACGCCAACAACCGCCGGCTGGTGGCGCAAGGCCTGAAGCGGGTGCGCGCCGGCGCTCTGCCCCCCGGCATGGCCGGCCTGTTCCGGGTGGCCGGCCGTGACGCCCGGGTGGCCACCACCTTCGACTTTGGTTTTGCGCTGGGCCCGCGCATCAACGCCGCCGGCCGGCTGTCGGACATGACGCTGGGCATTGAATGCCTGCTGACCGACGACACCGCCCGCGCCGACGAACTGGCCAGCCAGCTCGACGCCATCAACCGCGAACGCCGCGAGATCGAGGGCGATATGCGCGAACAGGCCCAGCAAATCGCCGAGTCGCTGTTCGACGAAGACGACGAGCCGCCACCGGCCATCTGTGTGTTCGACCCCGACTTCCACGAGGGTGTGGTGGGCATCGTCGCCTCGCGGCTGAAGGACAAGTTTCACCGGCCAACCTTTGTGTTTGCCGCCAGCAGCGCGCCGGGCAAGGAGGACGAGCTCAAGGGCTCGGGCCGCTCCATCGCCGGCTTCCATTTGCGCGACGCACTGGACCTGGTGGCCAAACGCCACCCCGGCGTGTTGCTGCGTTTCGGTGGCCACGCCATGGCCGCCGGCTGCACCGTGGCGGCCGAGCAACTCGATGTGTTCGAGGAAGCGCTGAGCCGCGTGGCCCAGGAATGGCTGGACGCCGCCACGCTGACCCGCCGGCTGGAAACCGACGGTGCGCTGGACCCGGCATGGCGCCGCGCCGACCTGGTGGACACCTTGCACCGCGAGGTCTGGGGCCAGGGCTTTGCGCCGCCGGTGTTCAGCGAAGAGGTCGATGTGGTGTCACAGCGCCTGGTGGGTGAAAAACACCTGGCGCTCAAGCTCAAACACCGCGGCCAGCCGGTGGACGGCATCTGGTTCGGCCACACCGAGCCGCTGCCGGCCAAGGTGATGCTGGCCTTCCGGCTCGATGCCGACGAGTGGCAGGGGGTGAAGCGGGTGCGCTTTCTGGTGGAAGGCGCGGAGGGCTAGAAGGACAGGCCGCCGGGAAACACCTGCAGCAGCAGCACCGTCATGGTGAGGTAGCGCAGAAACTTGCCCACCGCCATGTAGAACAAGCAGGGCCAGAACGGGAACTTGAGCCAGCCGGCCACCGCACAGAGCGGGTCGCCCACCACCGGCAGCCAGGCCAGCAAACAGGTCTTGGGGCCGAAGCGGGTCAGCCAGTCCAGCACCCGCAAATGGGTGGGCGAGCCGCGGTACTTGTCCACCACCCGGTTGGCGCCATAGCCCATCCACCAGTCCAGCGCGCCGCCCAGGGTGTTGCCCACGGTGGCCACCGCGATGGTGGCCCAGAACAAATCGGGGTTGAGCTTGATCAGGCCGAACACCGCCGGCTCCGATCCCATGGGCAGCAGCGTGGCCGAGATGAAGGACACCAGGAACACCGTGCTCAGGCCGAACTGCGGCAAGGCCAGCCAGGCGAGCAGCGGTTCAATCCAGGCGTCCATGGCCGGCCAGTATAGGGGCCTGCCCCTGGTGCGCCGGGGCCCGGCGTTGTTTCAACTGCTGAAATTTTGGGCAGCTACAATCGTGCCTCATTTTTTGGCAACCCGCTCCCACCACCCACCATGCACATCGGCCCTTACGCGCTGACGAACCACCTGTTCGCCGCCCCGATGGCCGGGGTGACCGACCGGCCCTTCCGCATGCTGTGCAAGCGGCTGGGCGCGGGCTATGCGGTGAGCGAGATGGTGACCTCGCGGCGCGATTTGTGGAACAGCCTGAAGACCTCGCGCCGCGCCAACCACGACGGCGAGGTGGCCCCCATCGCGGTGCAGATCGCTGGCACCGACGCCGCCATGATGGCCGAGGCCACGGCCTACAACATCGACCGCGGCGCGCAAATCATCGACATCAACATGGGCTGCCCGGCCAAAAAGGTCTGCAACAAATGGGCGGGCTCGGCGCTGATGCAGGACGAGCCGCTGGCCCTCGAGATCATCGAGGCCGTAGTGGCCGCCGCCGCGCCGCACGGTGTGCCGGTGACGCTGAAGATGCGCACCGGCTGGAGCGAACAGCACAAGAACGCGGTGCGCATCGCCCGCGCCGCCGAAAGCGCCGGTGTGATGATGGTGGCGGTGCACGGCCGCACCCGCGGTCAGGGTTATGGCGGCCAGGCCGAGTACGACACGGTGGGCGAGGTGAAGGCCGCGCTGACCATCCCGGTGGTGGCCAACGGCGACATCACCAGCCCGGAAAAGGCCCGCGATGTGCTGGCCGCCACCGGCGCCGACGCGGTGATGATTGGCCGCGCCGCGATGGGCCGGCCCTGGATCTTCCGTGAGATCGCCCATTTCCTGGCCACCGGCAGCCACCTGGCACCGCCGCTGGTGGCCGAGGTGCGGGAGCTGCTGCTGGCGCATCTGCGCGACCACTACAGCCTGTACGGCGAACTCACCGGCATGCGCAGCGCGCGCAAACACATCGCCTGGTATGTGAAGGCCCTGCCCGGTGGCGAGGACTTCCGCCAGCAGGTCAACGCCATCAACGACTGCGAGCAGCAGTGGCTGGCGGTGCAGGCCTATTTCAACGCGCTGGAAGCGCAGGGCGAACGCCTGCCTGCCCCCGACACCCCGCAAGAACAAGAAGCCATGGAGTGGAGTGCATGAGTAAGAAGCAGATCGAGGAATGTGTGAAGGCCAGCCTGGACGGCTACTTCCGCGACCTCCGCGGCACCGAGCCGAACGACGTCTACGACATGATGATCAAGGCGGTGGAAAGACCACTGCTGGAGGTGGTGCTGGCGCAGGCCGAGCACAACCAGTCCAAGGCCGCCGAGTGGCTGGGCCTGAACCGCAACACCCTGCGCAAAAAGCTTGTCGAGCACAAGCTCATCAAATAACCATCCCCCCGCAAGACCCCATGAACGCTCTCATCTCCGTTTCCGACAAGACCGGCATCGTCGAATTCGCCCAGGCCCTGCACGGCCTGGGCATCAAGCTCATTTCCACCGGCGGCACCGCCAAGCTGCTGGCCGACCAGGGCCTGCCGGTCACCGAAGCGGCCGAGCTGACCGGCTTCCCCGAAATGCTGGACGGCCGTGTCAAAACCCTGCACCCCATGGTGCACGGTGGCCTGCTGGCCCGTCGCGACCTGCCCGAGCACATGGCCGCGCTGGCCCAACACGGCATCCAGACCATCGACCTGCTGGTGGTCAACCTCTACCCCTTCGAGGCCACGGTGGCCAAGCCCGGCTGCACGCTGGAAGACGCGATCGAGAACATCGACATCGGTGGCCCGGCCATGGTGCGCAGCGCGGCCAAGAACTGGAAAGACGTGGGCGTGTTGACCGACGCCTCGCAGTACGCCGGTGCGCTGGCCGAACTGAAGGCCAACGGCAAACTGACCGACGCCACCCGTTTCGCGCTGTCGGTGGCGGCGTACAACCGCATCGCGCAGTACGACGCCGCCATCAGCAACTACCTGTCGTCGGTGGACTTCGCCGCCGGCAGCACCGGTGTGCCCACCTGCCTGCCTTTTGCCGGCCAGTCCAACAGCAACTTCATCAAGCTGCAAGACCTGCGCTACGGCGAGAACCCGCACCAGAGCGCCGCCTTCTACCGCGACCTCTACCCCGCCCCCGGTTCGCTGGTGTCGGCCAAGCAGCTGCAGGGCAAGGAGCTGAGCTACAACAACATCGCCGACGCCGACGCGGCCTGGGAGTGTGTGAAGAGCTTTGAGGTGCCGGCCTGCGTGATCGTCAAACACGCCAACCCCTGTGGTGTGGCGGTGGGCGCCCACGCGCTGGAGGCCTACAGCAAGGCCTTCCAGACCGACCCGACCTCGGCCTTCGGCGGCATCATCGCCAGCAACGTGGTGGTGGACGGCGCGGCCGCGCAGGCGATTGCCAAGCAGTTCGTCGAGGTGCTGATGGCGCCGGCCTTCACGCCCGAGGCACTGGAGGTGTTCAAGGCCAAGGCCAACGTGCGGGTGCTGGAGATTTCGCTGACCGGCGTCAAGCGCGACGGCGCCACCGCCTGGGAGCGCGGCCTGAACGCCCACGACGTCAAGCGCGTGGGTTCGGGCCTGCTGGTGCAAACCGCCGACAACCACGAACTGAAGCGTTCAGACCTGAAGGTGGTGACCAAGCTGGCCCCCACCGCGCAGCAGCTCGACGACCTGCTGTTCGCCTGGAAGGTGGCCAAGTACGTCAAGAGCAACGCCATCGTGTTCTGCAAGGACGGCATGACCATGGGCGTGGGCGCTGGCCAGATGAGCCGCCTCGATTCGGCCCGCATCGCCAGCATCAAGGCCGGCCACGCCAACTTGTCGCTGGCTGGCACGGCGGTGGCCAGCGACGCCTTCTTCCCCTTCCGCGACGGTCTGGACGTGGTGGTCGACCAGGGGGCGAGCTGTGTCATCCAGCCCGGCGGCTCGATGCGCGACCAGGAGGTGATTGACGCCGCCAACGAGCGCGGCGTGGCCATGGTGTTCACCGGCGTGCGCCACTTCCGCCACTGAAAAGACCCGACCCCGGGCCATGCCTCAAAAGCGCAGGCCGTACGACAGCCTGACCATGTCCTGCCGTGTGAAGTTGACGCGCGGGTCCACCGCCAGCCTGACAAACCAGGGCTTGTGGTCCAGGGTCAGGCTGAGGCTGGTCTGGTGGCTGTGGTCGCCGTTGTCCAGCAGGCCACGCTTGTCGGCCAGGTCCACCGTCCAGCGCACCGCGTCGGAAGCCTGGTAACGGAACAACAGGTGGGTGTTGACCTGCTGCGTGCCCAGACGGTCGTCGCGCACCTGAAACACCGCGATCGGCAAGCCAGGAATCGCCCGGCTGCCCAGGCCCAGCGTGATGGCGTCGTTGGGGTCGAAGTTCAGGTTGAAGTAGTTGCGCAAATTGGTGCGTGAAAAGCCGGCGATGCCATAGAACGCGTCACTGCCGATCTCTGAGGTGAAGCCCAGGCCCAGGTAGCCGCCGCTGGCAGCGGTGGCCGAAATCACGGTCTTGACCGGTGCCCAGTTCAGCGTCTGCTCAAAGCCAGCCCGCGACTGCGTCAGCCGGGGGCTGCCCGACTGCCCCGCACCTTGCTGGTAGTAGCCCAGCCAAGCGGTCTGGTCGCCGCGCGAGGCGCGCAGGTTGACGTCCAGCGCGTTGGCCTCGCCGGCCAGGCGGTACTGCCCCACCGTCAGCTTGTATTCCACCGGGTCCGGCGCCGGGGTGCTCACCCCCTGGGCCCAGCCGGCGCTGGCGGCCACGCAGCCCAGCCAGCAGACCAGGCGGGTGCGAGACATCAAGCCAGGGCGGGTGGAGGTCACACGGCCAGGCTGGCAAACACCTCGCGGGCTGCGGCCACGGTGTCGGCGATGTCGGCCTCGGTATGGGCCGCACTGACAAAACCGGCCTCGTACAGCGCCGGGGCGAAGTAGACGCCGCGGTCCAGCATGCCGTGGAAGAAGCGGTTGAAGCGCGGGCCGTCGGTGGTCATCACGGTGGCGTAGTTCTGCGGCAGCGCGTCCAGCAGGAAGAAGCCGAACATGCCGCCCTGGCAGTCCACCGTCAGGGTCTGGCCACTGGCCGCGGCCGCGCCTTGCAAACCGTCCACCAGTTGCCGGGTGCGTTGGCCCAGGGCCTGGTAGAAGCCGGGCTTGGACACCTCTTTCAATGTGGCCAGGCCACAGGCGGTGGCCACCGGGTTGCCACTCAGCGTGCCGGCCTGGTAAACCCCGCCCAGCGGCGCCAGCTGGCGCATCACCTCGCGCTTGGCGCCGAAAGCGGCCAGCGGCATGCCGCCGCCAATGACCTTGCCCATCACCGTCATGTCGGGCTCGAACCCGGGGATCAGGCCGGCGTAGACCGACTGCGCACCACCGAGTGCGACGCGAAAACCCGTCATCACCTCGTCAAAGGCCAGCAGCGCGCCGTGTTTCGAACACAGCTCGCGGCAGCGGGTCATGAAGGGCACGGAGGCGCGCACGAAGTTCATGTTGCCGGCAATCGGCTCGATCATCAAACAGGCGATCTCGTCGCCGTGCAGCGCAAAGGCTTCTTCCAGCTGGGCGACGTTGTTGTACTCCAGCACCAGCGTGTGCTGCACCACCTCGGGCGGCACACCGGCGCTGGTGGGGTTGCCAAAGGTGGCCAGGCCGGAGCCGGCTTTCACCAGCAGCGCGTCGGCATGGCCGTGGTAACAGCCTTCGAACTTGACCAGCTTGCTGCGGCCGGTGGCGCCGCGCGCCAGCCGGATCGCGCTCATGGCCGCTTCGGTGCCCGAACTCACCAGCCGCACCATCTCGATGGACGGCACCAGCTTCACGATGGCCTCGGCCAGTTCCACCTCGCGCTCGGTCGGTGCGCCGTAGGAAAAGCCCTCCAGCACCGCCTTCTGCACCGCCTCCACCACCGCCGGGTGGCCATGGCCCAGGATCATCGGCCCCCAGGAGCCGATGTAGTCGGTGTATTGCTGGCCGTTGGCGTCCCAGAAATAAGCCCCCTGGGCGCGCTGCACAAAGCGTGGCGTGCCGCCCACCGCCTTGAAGGCGCGCACCGGCGAGTTCACGCCGCCGGGAATCAGCGCCTGGGCGCGTTCAAAGAGTTGCTGGTTGCGGTCAGTGTTTGAGGTCATTGCGGGGAAAGTTGAGCAGCTGCAGTTCGTCGGCCGGCGCGGCCTCGCTGTCGGTGTCGTCGCCGTCGTCTTCGCCCTGGGCCCAGAACAGGCGGTCGGGCAGGATGTGGCCCATGCCGGGCCGGAAGCCGCTGTCCAGGCAGCGGTCGAGGTAGGTCAGGGCCTCGCCGGCGGCCTGGGCCAGATCGACCCCGCTGGCCACCAGCGCGGCCAGCGCACCGGACAAGGTGTCGCCGGCGCCGGAGAACACCGCCTCGAAGCGCTCGAAGTTGGCGCTGCACAGCACCGCCTGCGGCGAGGCCAGCGCGTTGTCGATGTGCTGCTCGGGCATGGGGATGCCGGTCACCAGCGTGTAGGGCGCGCCGGCCTCGGCGGCGGCGTGGGCGATGTCTTTCGCCGAGGGCGGGCGCTCGCTGCCCCAGTCGGGCAACAGCCAGCGCCACAGCGTGCTGTGGTTTCCAACCAACACCGCGGTCTGCGGCAGCATCAGCTCGCGGAAGGCGTCCAGGTAGGGGTCGATCTCGTTCTCGTCCCACCAGGACAAATTGGGCATGTAGGCCACCACCGGCACGTCGGCGTAGTCGGCCAGGATCTCGGCGATGGTGCTGACGTTCTCCGGTGTGCCGACGAAACCGACCTTGATGGCGTGCACCGCCACGTCTTCCAGAATGACGCGGGCCTGCTCGGCCACGGCCTCTTCATCAACGGCAAAGTGGTCGAAGATTTCTGCGGTGTCGCGGATGTAGCCGCCGCAGGTGACCGGCAAGGCGTGGGTACCGACCGAGGCCGAGGTGGTGATGTCGCTGCTCAGGCCGCCGGCGCCGCTGGGGTCGCTGGCGTTGAACACCAGCACACAGACCGGGCTTTCATCGTCCTGCGCATGGCCGTCCTCGGGAGGGGTTGGCGTTGAATCCGAAGGGGTCGTCATGCGCTGGGCCTGTTCACGCGGGAAGGGTGCAGGGGGCGCACGAATGGGTCGATTGGCCCCGATACAATCGTTTCATTCTATGCGAAGGCTTTGCTCAAAGTGACTGAATCAAAAACCTGGATGTGCCTGATTTGTGGCTGGATTTACGACGAGGCAACCGGTGCCGCCGAACACGGGATTGCACCCGGCACGGCCTGGGCCGATGTGCCGATGAACTGGACCTGCCCCGAGTGCGGCGCGCGCAAGGAAGACTTTGAACTGGTGCAGATTTAAGTTAGGCTGACCGGCAACCCCATCCCCGCATTGCCTGAGGAGCCCCCCACGTGAGCATCCCCCCATCGGGTCTGAAAATCCTGGTCATCGACGACAGCAACACCATTCGCCGCAGCGCCGAGATTTTCCTCAAGCAGGGGGGTCATGAGGTGGTGTTGGCCGAAGACGGTTTCGATGCGCTGGCCAAGGTCAGCGACTTCCAGCCCCATTTGATCTTCTGCGACATCCTGATGCCGCGGCTGGACGGCTACCAGACCTGCGCCATCATCAAGCGCAACCCCCATTTCGCCAGCACCCCCATCGTCATGCTCTCGTCCAAGGACGGCGTGTTCGACAAGGCGCGTGGTCGCATGGTCGGCTCCCAGGAGTACCTGACCAAGCCCTTCACCAAAGACCAGCTGTTGTTCACGGTGCGGCAATTGGGCCACACCCCAGGAGAGATGTGATGACCATCCGTAGCATTCTCGTCGTTGACGATTCCAAAACCGAGCTGCTCTACCTGTCGGACCTGCTGCAGAAAAAGGGCTTTGCGGTGCGCACCGCGGCCAATGCCACCGAGGCCATGGACCAGCTGGGGGCGGCCAAGCCCGACCTGATCCTGATGGACGTCATCATGCCGGGCCAGAACGGCTTCCAGCTGACCCGGGCCATCTCGCGCGACCCGCTGTACGCCGACCTGCCCATCATCATGTGCACCAGCAAGAACCAGGAGACCGACCGGGTCTGGGGCCTGCGCCAGGGCGCGCGGGACTACATCACCAAGCCGGTCAATGCCGACGAGCTGCTGGCCAAGATCAAGGCCCTGAGCTAAGCCGTCGCCCCATGGCCAACCGCGAAGCCCTCAGAGACCTGCAAAGCCGGCTGGCCGTCAAGCTGGAGACCGTCAAGACCACCAGCGCCGCGGCTTCCTGGCTGGCGGTGGAAACCGGTGGCCAGCGCTACCTGCTGCCGCTGCGCCAGTCGGGCGAAATCTTCCCGGTGCCGGTGTTGCAACCGGTGGCCTACACCCAGCCCTGGTTCCTGGGGGTGGCCAGCCTGCGCGGCGGCCTGTTCGGCGTGGCCGACCTGGCCCGCTTCATCGGTGCCGACGCCCCCCACACACCGCCTGCCGCCGCCGAGGCCCGGCTGGTCACGCTCAACACCTTGCTGGACGTCAACTGCGCGCTGCGCATTGAACGGCTGCTGGGCCTGCGCAGCCCCGAGTCCTTCACCGAGCAGACCGCGCCCGCCGACGACGCCCCACCCTGGTTCGGCCACCGCTACACCGATGCCGACCAGCAGGTCTGGCAGGAAATCAACCTTCAACAGCTGTGCTCTCAGGAGCGCTTTGTTCACATCAGCGCATCGCATCTTTAGAGGCTCACCATGTCCGTTGCTGCACCCGACACGACCCCGTTTCCTGGCCAGGCGGAAGCCGCCAGCCCCGACAGCGGGCTGGGCGACCGACCCAGCACCCTGATGGGTCAAAGCACCGACAGCCTGATGTCCGCCGGCGACAGCCAGTTCCCCAAGCTGGCCAGCGAAGCCACCGCCGACAGCGCGGCCGACGACCTGATTGAGCTGCCGCTGCTGGGCCGCCGCAGCATCACCCAGCACCAGCGCACGCTGACCCGGCTGTTCGTGCTGACGCTGCTGGTGCTGGGCGGCACCATCTTCTACACCCTGAGCGAGGGCAACAAGGTCAACCAGCAGATCGCCGCCAGCGGTCAGTCGCTGATGCAGTCGCAGCGCCTGGCCAAGTCGGTGTCGCAGGCCCTGGTGGGTGCGGAAAGCGCCTTCCCCGACGTGAAGGAAAGCGCCCAGGTGCTGGCCATGACCACCCGTGCGCTGAAGGATGGCAACGACGAGATCCAGGTCGCTCCGGTGGCAGGCGCCTACCAGGCTGACCTGGACAAGGTCATGCCCGCGGTGGACCGCGCCGAAAAAGGCGCCAACACCGTGCTGGCCCAGCAAAAGGTGCTGACCCAGGTCGGCGCCGCGCTGCGCAGCATCAACCGCCAGTCCGCCGACCTGTTGGAAATTGCCGAAACCGTGTCCTCGCTGAAATTGCAGCAGGGCGCACCGACGGCCGAAATCGCCGCCGCCAGCCAGCTGCAGATGCTGACCCAGCGCATCGGCAAATCGGCCAACGAGTTCCTGACCCAGGAGGGTGTCAGCCCCGAGGCGGTGTTCCTGCTCGGCAAAGACCTGAACTCCTTCAACGAACTTACCAAGGGCCTGCTGGACGGCAACGCCGACCTGCGCCTGAGCCCCACCCGCGAGCCGCAAACCCGCGAGCGGCTGGAGGCCCTGGTCAAGCTGTTCGAGCAGACCCGGGTCCAGGCCGGCTCGATTCTGGGCAACCTGCAAAGCCTGGTGGCGGCGCGCGACGCCCAGGCCACGGTGCTGGCCGACAGCGAACCGCTGCGCCAGAGCCTGCAGGTGCTGCAGGGCAAGCTGTCCAGCGAGTCCGGGCCCGGCCTGGCAGCGTTGGCGGCCTTGGCCGGGGCGGCGCTGTTTGCACTGGCCTGTGCTTTCGGCCTGGCCTATGTGCAGGTGCAGGACGGTCGCCAGCGCCAGGTCCGCGCCGAACGCGAACAGCGCGAAGCCCGCGCCCAGCAGCAGGCCGCCGAGCAACTGGAAAAAGAAGCCAAGCGCGTCAACGACGCCAACCAGGCGGCCATTCTGCGCTTGATGAACGAGTTGCAGACGGTGGCCGAGGGCGACCTGACCCACGAGGCCACGGTGACCGAAGACATCACCGGCGCCATCGCCGACTCGGTGAACTACACGGTGGAAGAACTGCGCGCCCTGGTGGGCAACGTGCAGAACACCGCCGCCCGGGTGACGCAAACCACGGCGCGGGTGGAGGCCACCTCCACCGAGCTGCTGGCCACCTCCACCGAACAGCTGCGCGAGATCCGCGAAACCGGCCAGTCGGTGCTGGACATGGCGACCCGCATCAACGACGTCTCCACCCAGGCCCAGGAATCGGCCTCGGTGGCCCGCCAGTCGCTGCTGGCCGCCGAGTCCGGTCTGAGCGCGGTGCAGAACGCCATCGGCGGCATGAACGCCATCCGCGACCAGATTCAGGAAACCTCCAAACGCATCAAGCGGCTGGGCGAGTCGTCGCAGGAGATCGGCGAAATCACCGAACTGATCTCGGACATCACCGAACAGACCAACGTGCTGGCCTTGAACGCCGCCATCCAGGCCGCCTCGGCCGGTGACGCCGGTCGCGGCTTCTCGGTGGTGGCCGAAGAAGTGCAGCGGCTGGCCGAACGCTCGGCCGACGCCGCGCGCCAGATCGCGGTGCTGGTGAAAGCCATTCAGACCGACACCCAGGACGCGGTGGCCGCCATGGAACGCTCCACCCGCGGTGTGGTCGAGGGGGCCAAGCTGTCCGACAACGCCGGTGCGGCGCTGTCGGAAATTGACGCCGTGTCACGCCGCCTGGCCGAGCTGATCGAACAGATTTCCAGCGCCACCGCCGAAGAGGCCAACTCGGCCAACGTGGTGGCCGGCAACATCCAGCACATTTTTGCGATGACCGAGCAAACCGGTGAAAGCACCCGCTCCACCGCCCAGCAGGTGCGTGACCTGGCCCGGGTGGCCGAGGAGCTGCGCCAGTCGGTCGCCCGGTTCAAGATCGTCTGACGCGGGTCCCCATGTTCACCCCTGCCGCCGACACCCCTTTGTCCACCGGACCCGACGCACACGACCTGGGCCCGCTGGCCTGGGTGCTGGACGAGCTGCGCAAGTCGCTGGACACGGCCACCAAGTCGCTGCGGCGCTTTGTGCGCGAAACCCACAGCCACGGTGCTTCCGACATCGAGGCCCTGGACCCCACCTCGCTGCGCCTGGCGCGGCAGCAGTTGCACCAGGCCGCCGGCGCGCTGACCATGGTGGGCCAGGCGGTACCGGCCATGGTGCTGGGCGCGATGGAGACCACGGTGCAGAAATGGGTGCAAGCCCCGCAGCTGTGCACCGAAGTCGCCGCCACCACCATCGAACAGGCCAGCTTTGCGCTGATCGAATACCTCGAGGGCGTGCTGGCCGGCCGGCCGGTCTCGCCGGTCGGGCTGTTCCCGCAGTACCGCGACGTGCAGGCCCTGGCCGGGGCCGACCGGGTCCACCCGGCCGACCTGTTTGCCACGCCCTGGGGCTGGGCCGACGCCAGCGCCCAATTGCCCGCCACCGCCCCCATCGCCTACAGCCCCGAGGCCAGGGCCCAGCTCGACCAGTCGGTGCTGCGCCTGGTGCGCGCCGACCCGCAGGCCGCCCGCCAGTTGTGTGAGCTGGCACTCGGCTTCGCCGCCGCCCAGCACAAGCCCGAGCCGCGCAGTTTCTGGCAACTGGCCGCCGGCATGGCCGAGGCCGTGGCCCTGGGTTTGTTGCCCATGGACGTCTACGCCAAACGCGCCGCCACCCGGCTGCTGTTGCAGTACGCCACGCTGGTGAAGGGCGACGACACGGTGTCCGATCGCCTGGCCCAGGACCTGCTGTTTTTCTGCGCCCAGTCCCAACCCGCGGCCGCCACCGACGCCCCGGTGCTGCAGGCGGTGCGCGCCGCCCACCAGGTGGCCGACACCGCCCCGGTGAACTACGCGGCGCCGGTGTTCGGCCGCTTCGACCCGACGCTGCTGATCCAGGCCCGCAAACGCATCGCCGCCGCCAAGGAGGCCTGGTCCCACCTGTCGGGGGGTGACGTGGCCAAACTGCGGCCGGTGGCCGACCAGTTCGGCCTGGTCGCCGATTCGCTGGTGCGGCTGCACCCGCCCAGCGCCAGCCTGGCCCAGACACTGACCTCGGCGATGGAAACCATCCTGCGCTCCGGTCAGCCGCCCAGCACCGAGCTGGCGATGGAAGTGGCCACCTCGGTGCTGTACCTGGAAGCCACCTTCGAAGACCTGGCCCCGCACACCACCCAGCTCACCGACCGCACCGCCCGGCTGGCCGAACGCCTGCAAGGCGTGCTGGCCGGCGGCGCCTCGCAGCCGCTGGAGCCCTGGATGGAGGAGCTGTACCGCCGCGTCAGCGACCGCCACACCATGGGCAGCGTGGTGGGCGAACTGCGCACCGCGATGTCGGAGCTGGAGGGTGCGCTCGACCAGTTTTTCCGCAACCCGCACGAAAAAGGCGGGCTGGCCCGGGTGCCAGCCCAGTTGACGCAGATGCGCGGCGTGCTGTCGGTGCTGGGCCTGGACCATGCCGGCCACGCGGTGCTGCGCATGCGCGACATGGTGGACGACATGCTGGCCACCGAGGTCGACCCGCAGCAAGCCAGCGCCCGCTTTGACCAGCTGGGCAACAACCTGGGTGCGCTGGGCTTTCTGATCGACATGCTGAACTACCAGCCCACGCTGGCCCGCAAGCTGTTTGTGTTTGACGAGGCCAGCGGCGAGCTGAAGCTGCTGATGGGACGGGCCGCCCCCGAGCACGAGACCCCGCCGCCCGCGCCAGCCGAAGCCCCGGCCGCCCTGGCCCGCGTGGCGCTGGCCACCGCCGCCCAGGCCGATGCGCCGGCCGCCACCCTCTCTGAACAACTCGGCAGCCTGGCCGCCCAGGCCAGACTGGCCGAACAACCGGCATTGGCCGCCGCCGCCCAGGCCGCGGCCCAAGCGGTGTCCGACCAGGGCGCGCAAGCCAGCGCCGCCGCGCTGCAGGAACTGGCCGCGGTGGCCGCCACCCCGCCTGCGGCCCCGGCCGCGCCGGTGGACGACGGCGTGGAAGAAGACGACCTGCGCGACATCTTTCTTGAAGAGGCCCGTGAGGTGCTGGCCCAGGGCCAGACGGCGGTGGCGGTCTTGCAAGCCAACCCGCAAGACCTGGACCAGCTGACCACGCTGCGCCGCAGCTTCCACACCCTCAAGGGCAGCTCGCGCATGGTGGGCCTGGGCGAGTTCGGCACCGCCGCCTGGCATTTGGAACAGCTGCTCAACACCTGGCTGGCCGACCAGCTGGCTGCCTCCCCGGCCTTGCTGACGGTGGCCGGCGAGAGCCTGAACGCCTTCGGCCACTGGGTCGACGCCATCGCCGCCGGCCAGGACGCCGGCTGGCAGGCCCAGCCCTTCCGTCTCAGCGCCGACGCGTTGCGCCTGCAAGGCCAGCAGCTGCCGCTGCTGGACGCGACACCGGCCGGCCAAACCGCCGGCGATGCCCCGCCCGCCGTGCCGGTGGCCGCGGCCCAATCTGGCGCGGTGCCCGACGACCTGCAGTTTGACCTGGGCGAGTTCGCACCAGCCACCGGCAGCGCGCCGCCGGCCGAGGCCCCGCCCGCCGCCACACCCGCGCTGGAACCCAGCGAAGACTTTGACCTCGACTTCGACGACGCGGTGGTCGCCCCTGACCTGGCCACCGCCGCCGAGCCGGCCGTCCTCAGCGAGCCGGATTTCGCCGCGCTGTTCGGCGAGCTGGACCTCAGCCTGCCCGCCCCTGCCGACGCCCCGCTGGTGATCGAGGACATCGACCTCGCCGGCCTGGCCGAGCTGGCGGCCGAGCCGGTGGTTTCCCTGCCACCCACGCCCGAAGCCGCCCCCGAAACCGCCCCTGAAACCATGCCTGAACCGGTGGCTGAAGTGGCTGCCGAAACGCAACCCGAGCCTGAAGAGACCGTGATGGCCGCGGCGGTTGACGACGGCCTGGACGACTTGCCGCTGCGCCAGGACGAACAGACCAAGGTCATCGACGGGCTGCGCATCAGCCTGCCGCTGTACAACGTCTACCTCAACGAGGCCGACGAGTGGTCGCGCCATTTGCTCACCGCGCTGGGCGAATGGGCGCTGGAGCTGCACCGGCCCATCCCGGCCGATGCGGTCGCCATGGCCCATTCGCTGGCCGGCAGCTCGGCCACCGTGGGTTTTGCCGCGCTCTCCGGCCTGGCCAAAACCCTGGAGCAGGCGCTGCAACACGCCCCGCCCGGCAGCCCGGGCAATGCCGCCCAGGCCCAGACCTATGTGGCGGCCGCCGAGGACATCCGGCGCCTGCTGCACCAGTTTGCCGCCGGCTTCCTGAAGGAACCCAACCCCGCCGTGCACGCGGCCCTGCGGGCGCTGGCCGAGGCCGTGCCCGCCGCCCCCGTGGCCGCGGTCGAACCCCTGCCCGACACCGCGCCGGCCGACCTGCCGGCTGTAGATGCCGCGCCGTCGGCGCTGGCCGATCGCCCCGCGCTGGAACCCCGCGCCGCCGTGCTGGACGCCGACGACGAACTGGACGCCACCGACGCGGTGGACATCGACCTCTTCCCCATCTTCGAGGAAGAGGCCATCGAGCTGCTGCCACAACTCAGCGCCGCGCTGCGCCAATGGACAGCCCGGCCCGACAACAGCAGCGCCCGCACCGAGGTGCTGCGGGTGTTGCACACGCTCAAGGGCAGTGCCCGGCTGGCCGGCGCGCTGCGCCTGGGCGAGCTGGCGCATTTGCTGGAGTCGGAAATCGAGTCGCTGGGCAGCGCCCCCGAAACCGAGGCCCTGCCGCCGCTGCTGCACCGCTTCGACACCTTGCAGGCCACCTTCGAGCAGCTGCGGGCGCAGGACGCCCAGCGCTACCAGGCCCTCAGCAGCGGCGAGCTGCCGGCCGCCGACAGCGAAGCCCTGTTGCCCGAGGCCGCGCCCCACCTGGGACCGGTCGCACCGCTGGGGGTGGAACTGCCGGCCGGTGCGGCCGCCAGCGCCCGCCAGGCCGCCTCGCACACGGTGCGAGTGCGGGCCCAGTTGCTGGAACGTTTGCTCAACCAGGCCGGCGAAATCATGCTCACCCGCACCCGCATGGCCGCGGAAATGGGCCAGCTGCGCGGTGCATTGAAAGAGCTGAGCGGCAACCTCGACCGGCTGCGCAGCCAGCTGCGCGACGTCGAGCTGCAGGCCGAAACCCAGATGGAGTCACGGCTGGCCCAGACCAAGGAGGCGCAGCAGGAATTCGACCCGCTGGAATTTGACCGCTACACCCGGGTCCAGGAACTCACCCGCATGATGGCCGAGTCGGTCAACGACGTCGGCACGGTGCAGCGCAACCTGCAACGCACGGTGGAGGTCAGCGAAGACGAGCTGGCCGCCCAGGCCCGCCAGACCCGCGAGCTGCAGCGCGACCTGCTGCGCACCCGCATGCTGGAATTTGAAGGCATCTCGGAGCGGCTGTACCGGGTGGTGCGGCAAACCTCCAAGGAAACCGGCAAACAGGTGGCGCTCGACATCGTCGGCGGCACCATCGAAATGGACCGTGCCGTGCTGGACCGCATGACGCCGGCTTTCGAGCACCTGCTGCGCAACGCGGTGGTGCATGGCATCGAGTCGCCCGAGCAGCGGCTGGCCAGCGGCAAGCCGGCCAACGGCCTGATCACCGTGCGCCTGCGCCAGGAAGGCAACGACGTCTCGGTGGAGTTCGAGGACGACGGCGCCGGCATCGACCTGGCCGCGGTGCGCCAGCGCGCCGAGGCGCTGGGACTGGCCCAGCCCGAGCACCTGGGCCAGCAGGACGCCGCGCTGCTGATTTTCCAGCCCGGCTTTTCCACCGCCCGCGAGGTCACCGAACTGGCCGGCCGCGGCATCGGCATGGACGTGGTGCGGGCCGAGGTCAACGCCCTGGGCGGCCGCATCGAAACCCACAGCCAGACCGGCCAGGGCACCCGCTTCCGGCTGGTGCTGCCACTGACCACCGCGGTGACGCAGGTGGTGATGCTGCGCATGGGCGCGCTGGCCCTGGGTGTACCGGCCGGCCTGATCGAGCTGGTGCGCCGCACCAACGCCGAAGAGCTGGCCGCGGCCTATGCCAGCGGCCAGATCGTGTTCGGTGGCGAGCAGGTGCCCTTCTTCTGGGGTGGCGCGCTGCTGCAAAGCTCGGCCCACAGCACCGAGGTGGGCAAAACCATTCCGGTGGTGGTGGTGCGAAGCGCTGGCCAGCGCGTCGCGCTGCATGTGGACGAGGTGCTGGGCAACCAGGAAGTGGTGGTGAAAAACCTCGGCGCCCAGTTGGCCCGTTTGCCCGGTTTGTCCGGCATGACGGTGCTGGCCTCGGGCACGGTGGCGCTGATCTACAACCCGGTGGCCCTGGCCACGGTCTACGGTGAGCAGGCCCGCCAGTGGATGGCCAGCATCGACACCCGCACCCCCGGCGACGCCGCGCCCGTCGTGGTACAGGCCCCGCTGGTGCTGGTGGTGGACGACTCCATCACCGTGCGCCGCGTGACCCAGCGTTTGCTGCAGCGCGAGGGCTACCGCGTGGCCCTGGCGGCCGACGGCATGCAGGCGCTGCGGGCACTGCAAGACGAGCGGCCGGTGATGGTGTTGTCCGACATCGAAATGCCACGCATGGACGGTTTCGATTTGCTGCGCGCCATCCGCAACGACGCCAGCCTGACCGGCCTGCCGGTGGTGATGATCACCTCGCGCATGGCGCAAAAGCACCGCGACCATGCCCGCGACCTGGGCGCCGACCACTACCTCGGCAAACCCTATGCCGAGGACGAGTTGCTGCGGCTGGTGAAGCGCTACAGCAGCGTGGAAAAAGTCGGCTGAACGGCCGGCAAACCCACCCCCCCAAAGGCCGTCAGTCGACGGCCTTTTTCACGACCGCGTAACGCCGCAAGGTCTCGGCCCGGGCCTCGGCATGGTCAACCAGCGGCCGCGGGTAGTCGCGGCCCAGCACCACACCGGCCGCCTGCAGGTCGATGGGCCGGGCGGTCCAGGGCGAATGCAGCGCGGTATTCGGCAGGCCGGCCAGCTGCGGCAGGTAGCGGCGGATGAACTTGCCGTCGGCGTCGAACTTCTCGCTCTGGCTGACCGGGTTGAAGATGCGGAAATAGGGCTGGGCGTCGCAGCCGCTGGAGCTGGCCCATTGCCAGCCACCGTTGTTGGCCGACAGATCAAAGTCGTTCAAATGGGTGGCAAAGTAGGCCTCCCCCCGGCGCCAGTCGATGCCAAGGTCTTTGACCAGAAAGCTGGCCACCACCATGCGCAACCGGTTGTGCATGTAGCCGGTCTGGTTGATCTGGGCCATGGCCGCGTCCACCAGCGGGTAGCCGGTGCGGCCCTCGCACCAGGCAGCGAAAAGCGCCTCGGCCTGCGGGCCCTGTTGCCACTGGATGGCGTCGTACTCGGGCTTGAAGGCGCGCTCGGTCACGTGCGGGAAATGGTGCAGGATCTGGAAATAAAAGTCCCGCCACACCAGCTCGCTGAGCCAGGTGCTGGCGCCGGCGCTGCCCTGCTGCACCCGCGCCCAGGCGGTGCGGGCCAGCTGGCGGATGGACACGGTGCCAAAACGCAGGTGCACGCTCAGGTAGCTGGGCCCCTTGATGGCCGGAAAGTCGCGGGTGTCCTGGTAGCGGTCCATGCGCTCGACGAACTCGGCCAGCAGCGCCTGACCGCCGGCCGCACCGGTGGGGATTTTCAGCTGGGCCAGGTTGGTGGGCTCGAAGCCCAATTCGGCCAGCGTGGGCACGGGCCGGCGCTCCCCCTCGGGCCGCGCCGCCAGCGCCGCCGCGTGGCGCGCCACCGGGTAGGCCTTCAGGTAAAACGGCGTGAGCTGTTTGAGCCAGTTGTTTTTGTACGGGGTGAACACGCCGTAAGGCCGGCCAGCCTGGGTCAGCACCTCGTCGCGCTCGAAGATGGTCTGGTCCTTGGTGGTGTGGAAAGCGATGCCGGTGGCGGCCAGCGCCTCCTTGACCTCGGCGTCGCGGGCCAAGGCCGGGGGCTCGTGGTCGTGGTTGGCAAACACCGCCTGCACGCCCAGCGCGCGGGCCAGCGCCGGCACGGCCTCGCGGGCCACCGCGTGGCGCACCAGCAGGCCAGCGCCCGGCTGGCCGGCCAGGGCCTGCAGCGAGCCGTCCAGGTCGACCAGCGACTCGCGGATGAATTCCACCCGGCGGTCGGCCCGCGGCAGCGCATCGAGGATGTCGCGGTCGAACACAAACACACAAAACACCTGCCGGCAGCGGCTCAGCGCCGCGTGCAAGCCAGCGTTGTCGTTGGCCCGCAGGTCGCGGCGGAACCACATCAGGCCCGTCGCCAGTTCTTTTTCCATGATCGCCCTTAAAATTCAGCCATGCCCGCCGATTCTGCCGCCATCAACCTGACGCATCATTTCCTGATCGCGATGCCCGGGCTGGAGGACGAGGCTTTCGCCCACAGCGTGGTCTATGTCTGCGAGCACACCGAGCGCGGCGCCCTGGGCCTGGTGATCAACAAGCCCAGCGACATCAAGCTGAAGAATTTGTTCGACCAGGTCGAGCTGCCCTTGCGCCGCGACGACCTCAGCGACAGCCCGGTCTACCAGGGCGGCCCGGTACAGACCGAGCGCGGTTTTGTGCTGCACGAGCCGCTGTCGCCGGTGACCACGCCGGCCACCGAATCGGCCTACGCCTCCACCATGGTGATTCCCGGCGGCCTGGAGATGACCACCTCGCGCGACGTGCTGGAAGCGCTGTCCACCGGTGCCGGCCCCAAGCGGGTGCTGGTCTCGCTGGGCTATTCGGCCTGGGGCGAAGGCCAGCTGGAATCCGAGTTGGCCGACAACAGCTGGCTGACCGTGGGCGCCGACGCCGCGGTGATCTTCGACACGCCGGTGGCCCAGCGCTACGACAAGGCGCTGGCCCTGCTGGGCCTGCAGCGCTGGATGCTGTCACCCGAGGCCGGGCACGCATGAGCGCCGCCGCGCCAGCCATTGCCAACGCCCCCGGGGTTCCCGACCACCTGCAAAGCTTTCTGGCGTTCGACTACGGGCTCAAACGCACCGGCGTGGCCAGTGGCAACCGGCTGCTGCGCAGCGCCACGCCGCAAGCCACCATCGCCGCCACGGGCGACGCCCGTTTTGCGCAGATCGAGGCCCGCATCCGCGAATGGCAGCCCGACGCGCTGGTGATCGGTGTGCCCTGCCACCCCGACGGTGCGGCCCATGAGAACACCGAGCGCGCCCGCAAGTTCGGCCGCCAGCTGCACGGCCGCTTCAAGCTGCCGGTGTTCGAGGTCGACGAGCGCTACAGCACCACCGAGGCCCTGGCCCAGGGCGCCCGCGACGCCGACGCCGCCTCGGCCTGCATCATTCTTGAACAGTTCTTGAGGACCCTGCCATGACCACCCCCTTGGCCCTGGACGCAGAGGCGCTGTATGCGGAACTGCTGAAGGGCGTGCGCACCTTGATGCGCCCCGACACCCGGCTGGTGGGCATCCATTCCGGCGGCGCCTGGCTGGCCGAGCGGCTGCAGCGCGACCTGGGCCTGCCCGGCCAGCCCGGCACCATCTCCTCGGCCATGCACCGCGACGACTTCGCCCGGCGCGGCCTGTCCGATGGCGGCCAGACCCAGCTGGGCTTTGAGGTCAATGGCGCCAACATCCTGCTGTTCGACGACGTGCTCTACACCGGCCGCACCATCCGCGCCACCCTCAACGAGCTGTTCGACTACGGCCGCCCGGCCAGCGTGAAGCTGGTGGTGCTGGTGGACCGCGGCGGCCGCGAGCTGCCCATCCAGGCCGACCTGGCGGCCGCCACCATGCCGCTGCCGGCCGGCCAGTCGCTGGACCTGGCGCGCGACGCCGACGGCCGTTTCAGCCTGCAGCTGCGAGACATCTGATGCTCTACAAACGCAACCCCCAACTCAACAAGCACGGCGAGCTGGTTCACCTGCTCTCCATCGAAGGCCTGCCCAAGGACATCCTGACCCACATCCTGGACACCGCGGCCAACTTCGTCAGCGTCAGCGACCGCGAGGTCAAAAAGGTGCCGCTGCTGCGCGGCAAAAGCGTGTTCAACCTGTTCTTCGAAAACAGCACCCGCACCCGCACCACCTTCGAGATTGCCGCCACCCGGCTCAGCGCCGACGTCATCAACCTGGACATCGCGCGCAGCTCGGCCAGCAAGGGCGAGTCGCTGCTGGACACGATTGCCAACCTCAGCGCCATGGCTGCCGACCTGTTCGTCGTGCGCCACAGCGAATCGGGCGCCCCCTACCTGATCGCCCAGCATGTGGCCCCCCATGTGCACGTGATCAACGCCGGTGACGGCCGCCACGCCCACCCCACCCAGGGCCTGCTGGACATGTACACCATCCGGCACTACAAAAAAGACTTTTCCAACCTCACCGTGGCCATCGTCGGCGACGTGTTGCATTCGCGGGTGGCCCGCTCCGACATCCATGCACTGACCACTTTGGGCTGCGCCGAGGTGCGGGTGGTCGGCCCCAAGACCCTGGTGCCCAGCGACATGGCACAGATGGGTGTGCGGGTCTGCCACACGCTGGAAGAAGGCATCAAAGGTTGTGATGTCATCATCATGCTGCGGCTGCAGAACGAGCGCATGAGCGGCGCGCTGCTGCCCTCGGCCCAAGAATTCTTCAAGCGCTTCGGCCTGACGCCGGAGAAACTGCAACTCGCCAAACCCGATGCCATCGTGATGCACCCGGGGCCCATCAACCGCGGCGTGGAGATCGACTCGGCGGTGGTCGACGGCCAGCAAAGCGTGATCCTGCCCCAGGTGACCTTCGGCATCGCGGTGCGCATGGCGGTGATGGGCATCGTGGCCGGCAATGCCGGCAACCCGCCGGTGGGCGCGGAGGTCACCCCATGAAAGTGCTGATCAAGGGCGGCCGGGTCATCGACCCCGCTTCCGGTTTCGACGCCGTGTGCGACCTGGCGCTGGCCGCCGGCCGCATCTTCGCCATCCAGCAAATCCCCGAGGGCTTTGTGCCCAACCGCACCATAGACGCCAGCGGCTGCGTGGTCGCGCCCGGCCTGGTGGACCTGGCGGCCCGGCTGCGCGAGCCCGGCCATGAACACGCCGGCATGCTGGAAAGCGAGATGGCCGCCGCGGTGGCCGGTGGCGTGACCAGCCTGGTCTGCCCGCCCGACACCCACCCGGTGCTGGACCAGCCCGGTCTGGTGGAAATGCTCAAGTTCCGCGCCGAAAAACTGCACCAGGCGCGGCTGTTCCCACTCGGCGCACTGACCCGCAAACTGCGCGGCGAAGAACTCACCGACATGGGCGAGCTCACGGAAGCCGGCTGTGTGGGTTTCAGCCAGGCCGAGGTGCCGCTGAGCAACACCCAGGTGACGCAGCGCGCGATGCAGTACGCCAGCACCTTTGGCTACACCGTGTGGCTGCGGCCGCAAGAAGTCTTCCTGGGCAAGGGCGTGGCCGCCAGCGGCCCGCTGGCCACCCGGCTGGGCCTGTCCGGCGTGCCGGTGGCGGCCGAAACCATTGCGCTGCACACCATTTTCGAGCTGATGAAAGCCACCGGCGCCCGGGTCCACCTGTGTCGCCTCAGCAGTGCCGCCGGCGTGGCCCTGGTGCGCCAGGCCAAGGCCGAGGGCCTGCCGGTGACCTGCGACGTGAGCATCAACTCGCTGCTGCTGACCGACGCCGACATCGGCTATTTCGACAGCCGGGCCCGGCTCAACCCGCCGCTGCGCCAGCAGCGTGACCGCGACGCCCTGCAGGCCGCGCTGGCCGACGGCACCATCGACGCGCTGGTGTCCGACCACACGCCGGTGGACGAAGACGCCAAGACCCTGCCCTTTGCCGAAGCCGAGCCCGGTGCCACCGGGCTGGAGCTGTTGCTGAGCCTGGCGCTCAAGTGGGCCGACGCCTCCACCACCGAGGGCCTGCACAAGGCCTTGCGGGTGCTGACCGTCGCCCCGGCCCGGGTGCTGGGCGAGTCCCTGGGCACCTTGCAGGCCAGCGCCGGCCGGCTGACGCCCGGCGGCATGGCCGACCTGTGCATCTTCGACCCGCGCGCCGAGTGGACAGTGACGCCGGCCGCGCTGCGCAGCCAGGGCAAGCACACCCCCTTTGGCGGCTACCAGCTGCCGGGCCGGGTGCGCTGCACCCTGGTGGGTGGCCACGTGGCCTTCGAGCGCTAAAGCCCGCCATGCAACCCACACCGGCGGCGGTGACCGCCCGGCCACCGATCTCGCGCTCGCCCCTGCGGGTGGCCCGCGCGCTGTGGCGTTTGCTGCGGGTGGGGCTGCACATCGGCCGGGGGCTGTGGACCATCAAGGTGCGCTTCCCCCAACTCACGCCGGTGGAAGAGCACCGCGAGGTGACGGCCTGGGCCCGGGCCCTGCTGGGCCATTTGGGCATCTCGCTGCAGGTGCATGGCCAGCCGGTAGAAACCGGGCCGGTGCTGCTGGCGGCCAACCACATCTCCTGGCTGGACATCGCGGTGGTGCATGCGGCACGCTACTGCCGCTTTGTGTCCAAGTCCGACGTCAAACACTGGCCGTTGATCGGCACCCTGGCCACCGCCGCCGGCACCTTGTATATCGAGCGTGAATCGCGCCGCGACGCGATGCGGGTGGTGCACCACATGACCGAGCGGCTGCAAGCCGGCGACGTGGTGGCGGTGTTCCCCGAGGGCACCACCAGCGACGGCATCACGCTGCTGCCCTTCCACGCCAACCTGTTGCAAGCAGCCATCTCGGCCCAGGCGCCGGTGCAGCCGGTGGCACTGCAGTTCACCGACAGTGCCACTGGCGCGCTGTCGCTGGCGCCCTGCTACATCGGCGACGACACGCTGGTGGTCTCGCTGTGGCGCACGCTCACGGCACCGGCCATCACCGCCCAGGTTTGGTTTGGCCAGCCCCAGCAGGCCGAGGGCCGCGACCGCCGGCAATGGGCAACCGACCTGCAGGCCGCGGTGGCCGCGCTGCGCCAGGGTTGAAAAACACCCGACCATGAAAAAAGGGGCCCGAGGGCCCCTTTGTCGTGTGGCGCCGGCGCTCAGAGGGGCGAGGCCAGACCCTGGGTCACCGAAGTCAGCAGCTGGGTGGGCAAGGCCGAGGCAATCGCCAGCGGGCCGGTGGAACCCATCAAGACATCGAGCGGCACCAGATCGGACAGCGCAGGCAGGGGTGGCAGTGCGGGCAAGCCACCGGCCGACTCACCGCCAGGAAGGGCCGGGGCGGCGCTGAGCAGGCCCGACAGGCTGCCCAGGTCACCGGCCGCCGGCAGGGCGTCCGCGCCGGGCAGAGCCGATTGGGAGGTCACGGGGTTGGCAGCCGACAGGCCACCCAGCAAACCAGCGAAGCCGCCCAATTCGGGCAGACCGGGCGCGGCGGGCAGGCCGGGCAAGGTGCCGGCATCGGCACCGGAGGGCAGGGGCAACCCACCCATGGCTGGCAAACCGCCGCTCAGCAAAGAAGTCAGCAGTTCGGTGCTGGGCAGGCCGGCAAGCAGGCCGCTCAACGCGTCCAGGCCGGGCAATGCCGAGGCGGCACCGCCCGCGTCAGCGGCGCCAGGCAGCGCAGGCAGGCCACCGCCGCCCAGGGCACCGGTCAAGCTGCCCAGGTCAGGCAGGCCGGGCAGGCCCGCGTCCGCACCTGGCAACGAAGGCACGCCGGGCAGGGTGGGCACCCCCCCCGTCAGCAGGCCGCCACCGTTGGCCACCAAGCCACCCAGGGCACCCAAGGGCCCCAGATCGTCGCTGGAGGAGGTGTACACATCGGGCTGGGAAGTCGGGGAGGAACTCATGTCGGGCGCTCTTGTCTTGAGTGAAGGGAGCAACCACTCTAGTTCAAAAGTATCGGTTTTTGATGAAGAGGCCCAATCCCCATGCCCGAACCATGTTGTAACACTCTTTGTGACAGCGAAGGCGGGATGTGAGTTAGGCGCTGAACAGGAAGTTCATCACATCGCCGTCCTTGACGATGTATTCCTTGCCTTCGCTGCGCATCTTGCCGGCATCTTTGGCGCCCTGCTCACCTTTGTACGCGATGTAGTCGTCAAAAGCGATGGTTTGCGCACGGATGTAGCCCTTCTCGAAATCGGTGTGGATCGCACCCGCCGCCTGCGGCCCGGTGTCGCCGACATGGATGGTCCAGGCCCGCACTTCCTTCACGCCAGCGGTGAAATAGGTTTGCAGGCCCAGCAGCTTGAAAGCAGAACGCACCAAGCGGTTCAGACCCGGCTCGGCCTGACCCAGTTCTTGCAGAAACATCTGCCGGTCTTCGTCGCTCATCTCAGACATTTCGGCTTCCAGCTTGGCACAGATGGCCACCACCGGCGCATGCTGCGCTTCGGCAAAGGCCTTCAGGCGGTCCAGTAGCGGGTTGTTCTCAAAGCCGTCTTCGGCCACGTTGGCCACGAACATCGCCGGCTTGGCGGTGATCAGGAAAAATTGCTGCAGCAGCGGCCGCTCTTCCTTGCTGAAGTCGATGGTTCGAACCGGTTTGGTGTCGTTCAGCGCGGTCTGGCATTTCTCCAGAATCGCCACCAGCTTGATGGATTCCTTGTCGCCCGAGCGCGCTGTTTTGGTGACCCGGTGAAGGGCTTTTTCAACCGCAGCCAGATCGGCCAGGCACAGCTCGGTCTGGATGACCTCGATGTCGGAAATCGGGTCGACCTTGCCGGCCACGTGGATCACGTTGGGGTCTTCAAAGCAGCGCACCACGTTGACGATGGCGTCGGTCTCGCGGATGTGCGCCAAAAACTTGTTGCCCAAGCCTTCGCCGGTGCTGGCACCGGCCACCAGGCCGGCGATGTCGACGAACTCCACAATGGCCGGCACCACCCGCTCGGGCTTGACGATGGCCGAGAGCTGGGCGAGCCGCGGGTCGGGCACCTCCACCACGCCCACATTGGGCTCGATGGTGCAAAAGGGGTAGTTCTCAGCCGCGATGCCGGCTTTCGTCAGCGCGTTGAACAGGGTGGATTTGCCAACGTTGGGCAGGCCAACGATGCCGCATTTCAAACTCATGGGAAGACTCCGGAACAGGTCGGCTAGTGTAAGTCAGGGCCTTGTGGCAACCAGCCCAGCCCGCCGACGGCCCGGTCCTGGGGACGGTGGTCCCTTGGCGGTCGTCCAGACCGGAAAGAAAAAAGCCGCTGGGGTGGGCCAGCGGCTGGGGGCTTGCCCTCGAAAGGGCAAAACAGAATCAGGCGCTCAGCGCGCGTAGGACTTGAGCGCAGGCTCGGCGTTCACCGCCGGGCTGAGCAGAATGCCGGGGCCGAAGCTGAAGCCGGCCATGCTGCCAAAGTTGATGGCAAACATCAGCGGGTCCACGCCGGGCATGAAGGGCTTGAAACAGACCGACAGGGGAATGCGCTTGGGATCGGCCGGACCGTCGTGGATGATGGCGTCCATGGCCAGCGCGTGAAACACCGCGTCCGAAGTACCAGCCAGCAGGTGGTCGGCGGTGTTCAGCGGGCAGACGTCCTGGCTGGCGATGCTGCGCACCTGCTTGGGGTCGACGCCAGGGCCGGCACGCAGGCTGGAGGTGCCGCTGGTGTCGAAGTTGGGGATCGCCACGTCGTCGGTGCGGGTGTAGAGCGCGGTGTAGGAGATGCCGGGGACGGTTTCAAAGTCCTTGTTCAGCGCGGTCATCCAGGCCGAGCCGGTGCGCAGCTGCCAGATGGCCGGGGCGCAATTGCCCTTGGCGCAGACCAGGTTGGCTTCCAGCGTGCCGTGGTTGACACCGGCCAGCGAGATCACGTCGTCGATCATCGGGCGAATGTCCGGCCAGAACTTGATCGACCAGCGCGGCAGGGCGCCGCCCATGCTGAAGCCGACGATTTGCACCTTGCGGTTGCCGGCCTTGGCATAGGTGGTGCGCACCGCGTGGGTCACGTATTCGGAGCCGATCTGCAGTTCCGACGAACCCAGCACCGGGATGTCGACCGCGCAATACGGGATGTTGGCCCGCTCCAGGAAGGGAATCCAGTTCCAGCCGTAGTTGCTCTTGACGGTCTGACCGGCACCGGCCACCAGCAGCACCGGGCTGCGGGTGGCGCGTTCGATGCCGCCACTGCAATGGATGCGCTCGTTGAGCGTCTGCTCCGGCGTTTCCAGCGGAAGGGGGGCGGCTTGAACAGCGGACAACCACAGCGCGCCGGTCAACGCGAACAAGGAGGCAAGGGTTTTCATGGTGGGTTCCCGGAGCATGGCGAATGCCAAAGCATTAACCATCTTACTCACGGGTCAATTTTATGACCACAGGGTAAACCAAAGGAACTCATCCTGGCCCCAACCCTGGCAAGGGGTCAAACCCGTAGCAGCCCTGTACCGGCTGTCCCACCCGCAGCCGGGTGGGACCAGGGCCCACCACGATGGCGTTCATGCCCCAGGTCAGCGCGCCCTGCATCCGGGTGTCGGCCCGGGACCGCATCAGCTGCGCCGTGACCGCGGGTGAGCGCTGGCCGGTGGCGGGGTTGATGTCGGGAATGCCGCAGCGCACACAGGGCTTGACCAGTTTCAGGCGGCTGCCGCCCTCGGTGTCAGGAAAGCTCAACCAGCTGATGTGGTCTTCGTCATGGGCGGGCACGCCGGCCAGTACCAGGTTGGGCCGGAACCGGTCCATGCCCACCGCGGCCTCGCCGGCGGCGGCCAGCCCTTGGTTCAACGCCTCCAGCGCGGCCACACTGCTCACCAGCACCGGGAAGCCATCGGCAAAGCGCGTCGAGGCCTCGGGGAAACCCGCCGTCCAGGTCGGGTTGCAAGGCCGGCGCCGCTGGTCATCGAAGCGCACCAGCCGCAAGGCCCCGTAGCGTCGCTGGAAATCCCCGGGCCCGTGGTCATGCCCCTGCGACAGCGCCTCGGTGAACCAATGCCCGGCCGCCGCCCCCATGTCCCAGGCCCCCACCGCGTCGTCCCAAACCCGCACCCGGACCGCGGGCCCGGTGGCCGCCAGTGGCACCGACAGCGGTGGCATGCCGGGCGCGTGCAAGTGCATCGCGTCGGGCCCCAGTTCGGGCCGCACCAGCGCCATCCGGGGCAGTTCTCGCTGCGAGACAAACTCGCCGCGCGCGTCAACCACCATCCAGGCCCGGTCCAGCGCCAAACCGGTGGGCCTCAGGACCGCACTGTCCAGCGCCAGGCCGGCACAGGATTTGATGGGGTAAACAAACAGCTGGGCGATGGTGGCCTCAAGGTCCACCAGGCCATCGTCGGGGGTTGGGGTCATGGCGCGCAATCAGGCTCGAAAGCCCAGGATGCTACCCGCGCCCAGATACCGCCGGCCCATAAAAAAACCGGGGCAAGCCCCGGTGGGTGCCGCACCGCGAACGGTGGCGACCAAAAAAATATCAGCTCAGCAACCGCCGGTGGCGTAGCACTTCAGTTCGGGCTCGGTGGCCGCCTTGGGAGCGAAGGCGATCGAATTGGCGAAAGACGTCATCATCTTGCCGGCAAAGTCGAGCGGGAAGCTGGTCATGTTGACGCCAGGCATCACCGGCTGCAAACACAGACCCAGGCCCTGGGCCTTGACGCGCGACGCCTTGGCCGTGCCAGGGTTGCGCAAGGCGTCCAGCACCAAGGCATAGGTCACCGGATCGGACGAGCCCAGAATGAAGTGGTCGGCCGTGTTCAGCGGACAGATGTCCTGGGTGGCGATGTTGACGCGGTTGCCGTTGCCCGTGCGCAGCGGGGACACGCCGATCTCTTCACTGACCGCGGGAACGGCGATGTCGTCGGTCCGGGTGTAGATGGTGGTGTAGTCGATGCCGGCAAAGGTTTCCCCGCCATCGTTCAGCGCCGCCAGCCACTTCGAGCCGACCTTGATTTGCTGCAGCGAGGTGGCGCAGGGCGTGGCGCAGACGCCGTTCAATTCGATCAGCCCATGGTTGGACGGGGCCAGAGCGATCAGCTCTTCCACCATGCCACGGGTTTCAGGGAAATACTTGAGCGACCAGCGCGGCATCGCACCGCCCTGACTGAAACCCACGATGGCGATCTTGGTCTGCGTGATGCCAAACATCTTGCGGATGGCATGGGTGATGTATTCGGACGAATTTTGCAGTTCGTTGGTGTTGTTGAACGGCAAGGTCACTGCACACCAGGGCTGACCGATCTTGTCGAACGCGGGAATGTAGCTCCAGCTGTACTCCGATGCCGGGGTCTGCGTGGCGCCTGGCACCAACAACACGGCGCGGCCGGCGTTGGGGCCGAAGTTGCCGCTGCAGGTGAGTGCGGCCTCCAGCAAATTGGGGTCGGTTTCCAGCGCGCGCGGCGCGGGTGTCGCCGGGGTGGTGGGCGCAGCCGCAGCCACCGTGACCGAGGCTGCCGTCGTCTTGCTGGAACCGGCCGTGGGTGCACCCCCGCCGTCACCACCACCACCGCAGGCCACCAACACCACACCGGCCACCAAAGCAAGGGCTGAATGTTTCAACATAACGAATCCTTAAGTTTTAAAAATAGTCCGACCGTTGGCAATTTTTCCATCATTGGTATTATTTTTTCTCGCGGGTTTATCCCTGAATCCAGCGAAATATCTGGGCAATTTCTGACAAATCGATGCCAATCTTGCCAGCTCACCGTGTCACGCTGGAGGGCCTTTGCGATCCAAAAAACCAGCCTTGTGGGGCTGGTTTTGGTGGCAATGGCGAGCCTCACTCGCGGTGAGGCATCACTTGGCGTAGTCGCGCAAGGCCGGCTCAGTGGTGCTCTTGGGCATCAGGCTGACCGAAGTGGCAAAGGTGAACATGGTCTTGGTGGCAAAGTTCAGCGGCAGCGTGCTCAGCTCCACGCCGGGAGCGGCCAGTTGCAAACACAGGTTCAGGCCCTGGGCTTTGACCCGCGCGGTGCTGGCCGGGCCGCTGTGCTGCAGGGCGTCCAGCGCGATCGCGAAAGGTACGGCGTCGTAGGAAATGGCCTGGAAATGGTCGGCGGTGTTGAGCGGGCAGACATCCTGGGTGGCGATGTTGGCGCGGGCACCGCCACCGGTGCGCAGGCTGGACACGCCGCTGGCCTCGTCAAAGTTGGGCACGGCCACGTCGTCGGTGCGGGTGTAGACCGAGGTGTAGTCAATGCCAGCAAAGGTTTCGCCACCGGCGTTCAGGGCGTCGATCCACTTGGCCCCCACCGCGATCTGGGTGAACGAGGTGATGCAACCCACCGCCGGCGTGGCGCACAACAGGTTGGTTTCAATCAGGCCGTGGTGTGAGGCGGCCACACCGATGTAGTCCTCCACCATGGCCCGGGTGTCAGGGAAGTACTTCAGCGGCCAGCGGCCCAGCGCACCGCCCTGGCTGAAGGAGATGATGGCGATTTTGGTCTTCGTCGTGTCGTGCATCTTGCGGATCGCATAGGTCACGTACTCGGACGCATTCTGCAACTCGCCGGTGTTCTTCAGCGGCAGTTCCACCGAACACCAGGGAATGCCCAGCCGGTCCAGCGACGGGATGTAGGTCCAGCTCAGTTCGCTTTCGGGCGTCATGGTGGCGGCCGGAATCAGCAGCACCGCACGGCCGCTGTCCTTGCCAAAGCCACCGCTGCAGCGCAACGCCGACAGCAGCTGGTTCTCGTCATTCAACAGGCCGGCCATCAGCGGCTTGCCGGACGGGCTGGCGGCGGGGGTGGCCACCTCGGTCGGGGTGCTCTCCACCGAGGCCGCCGCGGTCACCGTGGCCTTGGACGACACGGCGGCGGAGGTGGCATCGCCGCCACCGCCGCAGGCAGACAGCAGCAGGCCGACGGTCAATGCGCAAAGGGTCATTCTCAACATGGCAAAGCCTTTCAGGTAAATAAAAACAAAGGGTTGCTCACAAGCCTTGGAAACAGGCCATTACCGCCACTTGTGAGCACTTTTTCAGTACATTGAAACGGTCACGTACCGCCTACCGCAAGTTGCATGCGCGCTTGTGCCAACTGGCGTCAACTCACCCCGGAATGGCGAGAAACCCCCGGCCCCCAACGCCGCACCGTGCGGTTTGTCACGAACCGGCGTCCGAACTGTCGCCGCGACGACCATCGGGTCGGTTCGGCCAAGCACCCCAGCGAGGGGCGCGGCCCGGAAAGCCGTCCGCGGGCACCAGCATGGCGCCCGCACCGGCACCAACGTTGGGGGCATTCAAGCCCTCCTACAATTCCGCCATGACTTCTCGCGTGGATGTGTGTGTGCGCGGCGGCGGCATCGTCGGCATGGCCCTGGCGTTGCAACTCGCCAGCCAGCGCCTGCGCGTGGGCCTGGTCATGCGCACCGAGGCCCGCCCCGGCGACGTGCGGGCCTATGCGCTGAACGTCGCCTCCAAACAATTGCTCAGCGCGCTGCGGGTCTGGCCCGGTGAAACCGAGGCCACGCCGGTGCACCAGATCCAGGTCAGCGGCGACACCGACGGCCAGCTGGCTTTTGACCGTCAGGCCGTGGGCCAGGAGGCCCTGGCCTGGATCGTCGACGTGCCGGCGCTGGAGAAACAGCTTCAGCAGGCCGTCTCTTACCAAAGCCTGATCGAGGTCTGCCCCAACGAGGAAAGCGCCGCGCGGGCCGCCGCCCAGGCCGAGCTGACGGTGGTCTGCGAGGGCCGTGACAGCCTGGCCCGCCACCTGCTGGGCGTGCATTTCACCAGCCAGCCCTATGGCCAGAGCGCGGTGGCGGCGAGGCTCAGCGCCGCCCTGCCCCATGGCCAGATCGCACGCCAGTGGTTTGCCGATGGCGAGGTGCTGGCGCTGCTGCCCATGGACGGCCAGCAGCTGGCGCTGGTGTGGTCGGTGGCCCATGACCGGGCCCAGGCCCTGGTGCAGCAATCGACCGACGAATTCCAACTGGCGCTGACCCAAGCCACCGGTGGCGCGCTGGGTGAACTGACGCTGACCAGCGACCGTGCCAGCTGGCCGCTGAGCCTGGGCCAGGCCAGGCGCTGGGTCGGCCCCGGCTGGGCGCTGGCCGGCGACGCCGCCCACCACATCCACCCGCTGGCTGGCCAGGGCCTGAACGTGGGCCTGGCCGACGTGGCCGAGCTGGCCCGGGTGCTGCAGGCCCGCCAGGGCAGTGACTACTGGCGCCCGCTGGGCGACCTGCGGCTGCTGCGCCGCTACGAACGCGCCCGCAAGGCCGAGGTGGCCGCCATGGTGGGCCTGACCGACGGCCTGCAACGGTTGTTTTCGCAAGACCACCCGCGCTGGCGGCTGGCACGCAACACCGGCATGAACGCGGTCGCCCGCAGCGGCCCGCTGACCCGCTGGATCACCCGGCAGGCCATGGGCCTCTGAGCCCGGCCCGTCCTCTTTTTTTCACCACAGGCCTCCCATGCACTCCCTGACCCACCCCCTGCGCACCCTGGCCACGATCGCGCTGCTGGCCCTCGCCACACTGGGCAGCGCCCAGGCCCAGGAGGCAGCCATCCGTAAAAACCTGCCGGAGCGCCTGCCCAACCTGCCCAAGATCGACGAGGTGCGGCCCGCGCCGGTGGCCGGCCTGTACGAGGTGCGGGTCAATGGCAACGACATCTTCTACACCGACGGCCAGGCCAACTTCCTGATCCAGGGCCAGGTGATCGACACCCGGGCCCGCCGCAACCTGACCGAAGAACGCCTGGAGAAGCTCAGCGCGATCGACTTCGGCGCCCTGCCGCTGAAAGACGCCTTCGTGGTCACCCGGGGCGATGGCAAACGCAAGCTGGCGGTGTTTGAAGACCCCAACTGCGGCTATTGCAAGCGCTTCGAGCGCGACCTGCAAGGCGTGGACAACGTCACCGTCTACATGTTCCTCTACCCCATCCTGAGCCCGGACTCGACCGAAAAGTCCAAGGCCGTCTGGTGTGCGCCCAACAAGGCCAGTGCCTGGCAGGACATGATGGTGCGCGACACCCCACCGCCCGCCGGCAGCTGCGACAGCGCCGCCATCAACCGCAACCTGGCCTTCGGCCGCAAACACAAGATCACCGGCACACCCACGCTGATCTTTGCCGACGGCACCCGCGTGCCGGGCGCGATCAACGCGCAACAGGTGGAGAAATACCTGGCCGACGCCGGCAAGAACTGAGCCGCGGTGTTTGGCGCCATGGGCCCATCTGACACCGCTGTGCTGCTGAAGCGCCTGGGCTACGCCGGCCTGGTGCCCTTTGTGGTGCTGGCCGCGCTGCTGTGGCTGGTCAAACCCACGTTGCACCCCTTTGTGGCGATCGCGCTGACCGGCTATGCCGCCGTCATCGCCTCCTTTCTCGGGGGTATCCACTGGGGCCTGGGCCTGCTGGGCAAAGGAAAGCAGCCGGCCTTCCACTTCATGTGGGGCGTGTTGCCCTCGCTGGTGGCCTGGGTGGCGCTGGTGATGCCGGCCTACGCCGGCCTGCCGCTGCTGGCCTTGCTGCTGGTGGCCTGTGGCGTGGTGGACTACCGCACCTGGCCGGCCGCCGGCCTGGGCGCCTGGTTGCCGCTGCGCTTGCAACTGACCGCCGTCGCCACGCTGAGCTGCCTGCTTGGCGCCGCCGGCACCTGACCTTGTTCATGACCCCACCCCGCCCCCCTTTGTCTGACAAGCCCGGGCCGCAGTTCCAGGTGGAACTGGCCGACCCCCATGCCCACCTGTTTCGCGTGACCCTCACCGTGGCCCAGCCGGCGGCGCTGCAGCGGCTGTCGCTGCCGGTGTGGATTCCCGGCAGCTATTTGGTGCGGGAGTTCGCCCGCCACCTACAGCAACTGAGTGCCCGGCAGGGCCGGCAAACGCTGGGCATTCAGCAGCTCGACAAAAACACCTGGGAGCTGGCCACCAACCCGGCCAAACCGCTGGTGCTGAGCTACACCGTCTACGCCTTCGACAACTCGGTGCGCAGCGCCTGGCTGGACAGCCAGCGCGGCTTCTTCAACGGCACCAGCCTGTGCCTGCGGGTCCATGGCCAGGAAGACCGGCCCCATGGCCTGGACCTGCGCCCGCCCAAGGCCTTGCCCGGCTGGCAGGTGGCCACCGCGCTGCGCCCCAGCAAGGTCAACGCCCAGGGCTTTGGCCAGTACCAGGCCGACAACTACGACGAGCTGGTCGACAGCCCGGTGGAGATGGGCGCCTTCTGGCGCGCCGAGTTCAAGGCCGGTGGTGTGCCCCACCAGCTGGTGGTGGCCGGCGCCGCGCCCTCGTTCGACAGCGCCCGCCTGCTGGCCGACACGCAGAAGATCTGCGAGGCCGAAATCCGCTTCTGGCATGGCCGCAAAAAGCCGCCACACAACCGCTACGTCTTTCTGCTCAACGTGGTGGACGACGGTTACGGTGGCCTGGAGCATGGCCATTCCACCGCGCTGATCTGCGGCCGGCGCGACCTGCCCCGGCGGGGCGAGGCCAAGGCCCCCGAGGGCTACACCACGCTGCTGGGGCTGATCAGCCACGAGTATTTCCACACCTGGAATGTCAAGCGGCTGCGGCCGGCCGACTTTGCCCGCTACCACTACGACGCCGAGCAGTACACCCGGCTGCTGTGGTTCTTCGAAGGCTTCACCAGCTACTACGACGACCTGCTGCTGCGCCGCGCCGGCCTGATCGACAACCCCACTTATTTGAAGCTGCTGAACAAGACGCTGAACCAGGTGTTGCAGGGGCCGGGGCGCCAGGTGCAGTCGGTGGCCGAGGCCAGCCTGGACGCCTGGGTCAAGTACTACCGGCCCGACGAGAACACCGCCAACGCCACCGTCAGCTACTACGCCAAGGGCGCGCTGGTGGCCTTGTGCCTGGACCTGACATTGCGCACGGAGGGCCGCACCACGCTGGACGCGGTGATGCGCGGCCTGTGGGCCCGCTGCCACGCCGGCCCCATGACCGAGGCCGACCTGTTGGCCGAGCTGGCCGAACGCGGCGGCCGCTCGTTTGAGGCCGAGCTGGCGGCCTGGGTCCACGGCACCGGCGAGTTGCCGGTGGCCGAGCTGCTGCAGGCCCATGGCGTGGCGGTGCACCAAGACCCCCCGCAACTGGCCCAGCGGCTGGGGCTACGGGTGGCCGAATCGAACGGTGTCACCGTCAAGGTGGTGCTGCGCGGTGGCGCGGCCGAACAGGCCGGCCTGGCCGCCAACGACGAGTGGCTGGGCATCGAGCTGCCGGCCACCAAGGGCCAGCCCACCGAAGGCTGGCGCTTGAACAAGCTGGACGACCTGCTGCTTTACGCCGGCGCCGCGCCGCGTGTGCTGGCCCTGGTGGCGCGCGACCGCCGCCTGCTGCGCCTGCCCTTGGCCCTGCCTCCGGCCGACGCGGTGCGCACCGTGCGGCTGGCGGTGAACGACCTTGCCGCACTGGACGCCTGGCTGGTCGCCGCCGATCCGGCGTGACGCCACTGCGGGCTATAGTCAAAGGCTGTGTCCAACCCTTCTGATCAAACGACCATGAGTTTTGAAACCATCCTGGTGCGCACCGAGGCCGACAAGGTCGGTGTCATCACCCTCAACCGCCCCAAGGCGCTGAACGCCCTCAACGACCAGCTGATGGACGAGCTGGGCCAGGCCCTGACCGCGTTCGACGCCGACCCGGCGATCGGCTGCATCATCCTCACCGGCAGCGAAAAGGCCTTTGCCGCCGGGGCCGACATCGCCGCCATGGCGCACCTGGATTTCGAGACCTGCTACCGCGGCGACTTCATCACCCGCAACTGGGAAAAAATCCGCGCGGTGCGCAAACCCGTGATCGCCGCGGTGAGCGGCTTCGCGTTGGGCGGCGGCTGCGAGCTGACCATGATGTGCGACTTCATCATCGCCGCCGACAACGCCAAGTTCGGCCAGCCCGAGGTCAAGCTGGGCGTGATTCCCGGCGCCGGGGGCACCCAGCGCCTGCCGCGCGCGGTGGGCAAGAGCAAAGCCATGGACCTGTGCCTGACCGGCCGCATGATGGACGCCAACGAGGCCGAGCGCGCCGGCCTGGTGAGCCGTGTCGTGCCGCTGGCCAGCCTGATGGACGAGGCCCTGGCCACCGCCATCCTGATCGCCGACCAGCCCCGGCTGGCGGTGTACGCCGTCAAGGAATCGGTCAACCGCGCCTTCGAGGGCGGCTTGAGCGACGGCGTGATGTTCGAGCGCCGGCTGTTCCACGCGGTGTTCTCCACCGCCGACCAGAAAGAAGGCATGGACGCCTTCCTGGCCAAGCGCAAGCCCAGCTTCCGCCAGGGCTGAGGCCGTCAGCGCACGGGCTGGCCCAGCCGGGCCAGCTCGGCCTGCAGCGCCGCCAGCGCAGCCGGGTCCACCGGCCCGCTGCGCACCGAGGCTGTGGTGCCCTCACCCACCGTCCAGCGCGCCACATTCCCCGTCACCGCCAGCCGGGCCAGCCGCACCCCGGGCCGGCCCAATTCCAGCACCAGATCGGCGGGGCCTTCCGGCGCATCGGGCGACGCCACCAGACCCATCACCACCGCCTGCAACCGGGCGTTCAGGCCGACCGCCTGGCTGCGTGGCCAGGCCCTTATTTCACCGCCGGACAGCACCCGCACCTCCGTCCAGCCAGCCCACAGCGCGGCATCGGGCAGCGCCGTCAGAGCCGCGCCCGCCACCGGTGCCGCTGCCGGCCGGGGGGCGCGCGCCATGCGTTCGACCGACGCCACCGCAGCCTCTGAAGAAGGGGTGGCGGGTGTGGCTTTGGCCAGTGCGGTGGTGGGCTCGGCCGCCGGGGCCGGGGCAGCGGCATCGGCCACTGCCGTGGGGGGAGCGGCCGGCGGTGCGGGAGGGCGCACGGCCTCACGGCTCCGGGGCGGTATGGGGGTGGGCTCGGCCGCCGGCGTGTCGGCTTTGGCTGGCTTCGCGGCGGATGACGCCGAGGGTGGGGGCGACGACGGGGGGGCCATGGCCACCTCCGCCCCACGCGAGCGCGCCGGCGTGGCGTCCGGCAGCGGCTGGCCGTGCCACAGCAGCGTCACCAGACTGGCCAGCGCCAGGCTGGCCAACGCCGCCGACCAGGGGGCCGCGGTCGGGCCGGTGGGCCACAGCCGTGCCCACCAAGACGGGCGTGGCGCCCGAGGTGCCACCGCCGCGTGGGCGGCCCGTTGGATGGCCGCCCGCAGCGCCGGGGCAACAGCCGGCGCCGCGTCGGGTGCGTGGTCCAGGGCTTTTTTCAGCCGGGCGTCGCGCAAAGCGGTCATGGCCGGCCCTCCAGCACCACCAGGTAGGCCTGCATGCAGCCGCGCAGCTTTTGCAGCGCGTAACGCAGCCGGCTCTTGGCGGTTTCAAACCCCAGGCCCAGGCGCTGGGCCAGGTCTTCCACGCTGGCGCCGTCTTCGTGGTGCAGCAAAAAGGCCGCGCGTTGCAGCGCTGGCAACGCGTCCAGGCAGTGCAGCAGTTGCTGGCCGGCGGCGCGCCAGAAGGCCAGGTCTTCGCTGGACGGATGGGCCGCGTCGAGCGCGCCCTGCAGCCAGTCCAGCGGGTCGCCGCCGGCCTCGTCGTCCGCGCCCTGCAGCGCGTCCAGCCCCAGCTCGCGGCCGCTGACACGCAGCCGGTCCATCGCCAGGTTGTGGGCGATGGTGAAGGCCCAGGTGCGCCAGGCCGCACCCTCGGCCCGGTAGCTGTCGCGGGCATTGACGATGCGCAGCCAGGTGTCCTGGAACACCTCGTCGGCCTGGGCCGCCAGCCCGGCGCCCAGCAGGCGCCGCACAAAGCGGTGCAGCGCGCCCTCGTGGCGGGCGTACAGCACATCGAAGGCCGCCGTGTCGCCACGGGCGTAGGCCAGCATCAGGTCGTGGTCGGGCATGGCGGCCAGGGGCATGGACAGATTTTCACACCACCTGTCACGGCGCTCGGTGGGCTTCGGGGTTAATCCGCAGCGGTTTTTTTCACCCCCTCTGCGGTGCCAGGCCGTGTCAGCCCTGTCCCATCACTTCAGGAGTTGTTCCATGCCCGCCTCTCAACTGCACCACCCCCGGCCATTTGCCGTCCGCCCGCTGTGCGCGCTGCTGAGCCTGCAGCTGCTGCTGTCGGCCTGCAGCGCCACCGCCATGTCCCAGACCACCGACGAGGCGGGTTGGGCGCCCCGCAAGCCGCTGCCACAGACCCCCTACCCCACGCCCTGGGCCGTGCCCAATTTCGAAGCGCCATCGGCCACCCATTGCGCCCGCCCGCTGCAAACCCGCGAGTTACCCGGCATCACACCCGAGGTGTCCCACGGCAATCCCTGGCCCGCACCGGCCAAGCGCATGGCACCGGATGGGGAGGCGCTGGCCCGCGGTGCGGCCAAGGGCGCCGTGGCCGATGGCGCGGCCACGGCGCTGGCCAAGTCAGACCATGCGCCCGAGCGCCGCCGGGCCGAGCCGGCCGCGGCCCCGGCAGCGCTGTCCAGCCACCAGCCCCCGGTGCCGCGCCAGACACCGGAGACCGTCACCGCCGGCATGGTGGACGACAACGCCGACTTCGGTGCCTACCTGGCGTTCCGCCAGCGCACGCCGGTGGCCCACCGTGCCCGCGACATCCGCGAACGCCACCTGCTGCAGGTGCGCGACGCGGCCGGCCGCGGCGTGCCCGACGCCGAGGTGCGGGTGCAGTCAGACCAAGGCGCGGCCATGTGGGCCCGCACCGACGCCGCCGGCCAGGCCTGGCTGCACCCCAATGCCTTTGATGCCGCCCGGGCCAGCCGCTACCAGGTGACGGTGCGCCAGGGCGGGCGGCAGGCCGGCGCGGTGCTGCAGCGCGGCCAGAAGAGTGCGGTGGAAGTGGTCTTGCCCGGCACCACCCCGCCGGCGCGGACCCGGCTGGACCTGGTGTTTCTGGTCGACGCCACCGGCTCCATGGGCGACGAGATCGACAAGCTCAAGGCTTCGCTGCAGGCCATCGTCGCCGACGTGGCGGCGCTGCCCAGCCAGCCCGACCTGTGCCTGGGCCTGGTGGCCTACCGTGACAAGGGCGACGCCTTTTTGCTGCGCAGCCACGACCTCACCAACGACCTGCCCGGCTTCCAGGGCGCGTTGAATGCCTTGCAGGCGGCCGGCGGCGGCGACTACCCCGAGGCCATGAACGAGGGCTTGCATGACACCGTGCACCAGCTCCACTGGCGCGGCGACGGCACCACCCGGCTGGTGGTGTTGCTGGCCGACGCCCCGCCCCACCTCGACTACGGCGGCCCGCAGTACGACGAGGGCATGCTGGCCGCCCTGGGCAAGGGCATCAAGGTCTTCAGCGTGGGCGCCAGCGGGCTGGACAAGCAGGGCGAGGTCATCCAGCGCCAGATCGCGCAGTACACCGGGGGTCGGTTTGTCTTTCTCACCTACGACCAGGCCCGCCACCCGGCCAGCGGCCCGGGCCGCGAAACGGTGCACGACGTGCGCAACTACTCGGTGGACACCCTGGACCGGCTGATCGTGCGCCTGGTGGGCGAAGAGCTGGGAAAATTGCCGCGGGGCGGCTGAGGCTGGCCAGACCGCCGCGCGGTGGGCTATAATTTTGGGCTGTCACCGGCAATCACCTTGCCGATGCACAGATTGGCGCTTTAGCTCAGTCGGTTAGAGCGATGGAATCATAATCCACAGGTCCGCGGTTCGAATCCGTGAAGCGCCACCAAACAACGTCCTTGTGCCCTGGGCACTCAGACAAAAAAAGCCACCCTCGCGGTGGCTTTTTGCTTTCAGAGCGTCGCCGCCAGCCGGGTCCCCATGTCGATGGCGCGCTTGGCGTCCAGCTCGCCGGCCTCGAACGCACCGCCAATCAGGTGCACCGCCACCCCCGCTTGTTGCAGCGGCGCCAGCAGCTCCCGCAAGGGCTCCTGGCCGGTGCACAGCACCAGGGTGTCGAATTCCAGCACCTCGGCGTCCTTTCGGTCCGGGCCATGGCTCACGGCCAAGCCCACGCCCTCGCCCGAAGGCAGCGGGCCGATGCGCTCGTAATTGACGCCGCTGACCATCTGCACGTTCTTGGTCTTCAGCGTGGCGCGGTGAATCCAGCCGGTGGTTTTGCCCAGGGATTGGCCGGTTTTGCCGGTTTTGCGCTGCAGCAGCGTGACCTCGCGGACGGCCGGTACCGGCTGGGGCTTGACCAGCCCGCCACGGTGGGCCTGCGGGTCGCCCACACCCCACTCCTGCAGCCAGGCGGTGGTGTCCAGCGTGGTGGAAGCATGGCCCTGGTCGGCGCCATGCGAGAGGTATTCCGCCACGTCAAAGCCAATGCCGCCCGCGCCCAGGATGCCCACGCGCTGGCCCACCGGCTTCTTGTTCAGCAGCACGTCGATGTAGCTCAGCACGGCGGGATGGTCCTGCCCGGGGATGCGTGGGTTGCGCGGGGTGATGCCGGTGGCCAGCAGCACGCCGTCAAAGCCCTGCGCAATCAGCTCGGGCGCGCCTACGCGCCGGCCCAGGTGTTGCTGCACACCGGTCTTGTCGATCTGGCGGGCAAAGTAGCGCAGGGTCTCGTGGAACTCCTCTTTGCCCGGAATGGTTTTGGCCATGTTGAACTGGCCGCCGATGGCGGGCGCCGAATCAAACAGGTGGACCTCGTGGCCGCGCTGCGCCAGCGTGGTGGACGCTGCCAAGCCGGCCGGCCCGGCGCCGACCACCGCGAAGCGCTTTTTCTGCAGCGCGGGCGCCATCACCAGCTCGGTCTCGTGGCAGGCGCGTGGGTTGACCAGACAGCTCGCGATTTTGTTTTTGAAGGCGTGGTCCAAACAGGCCTGGTTGCAAGCGATGCAGGTGTTGATCTCGTCGCTGCGGCCGCTGGCGGCCTTGACCACAAACTCAGGGTCGGCCAGAAAGGGCCGCGCCAGGCTGACCATGTCGGCGTCGCCGCGCGCCAGGATGTCCTCGCCCACGTCGGGCGTGTTGATGCGGTTGCTGGTGACCACCGGGATCAGGTTGCCCTCGGCGCGCAAGGCGTCGCGCAGCTTGCGGGTGACCCAGGTGAACGCGCCACGGGGCACGCTGGTGGCGATGGTGGGAATGCGCGCCTCGTGCCAGCCGATACCGGTGTTCAGGATGGTGGCCCCGGCGGCGCTGATGGCGCGGGCGAGCGCCAGCACCTCGTCCCAGCTGCTGCCCCCGGGAATCAGGTCGATCAGGCTGATGCGGTAGATCAGGATGAAGTCCGGCCCTACCGCTTCGCGGATGCGGCGCACGATCTCCACCGCCAACCGCATGCGGTTGGCATAAGCGCCGCCCCATTCGTCGCTGCGCTGGTTGGTGTGGTTGACCAGAAACTGGTTGATGAAATAGCCCTCGCTGCCCATGACCTCGACACCGTCGTAGCCGGCATCCCTGGCCAGTTTGGCGCAGCGCACAAAGGCGCGGATCTGGCGCTCGATGCCGCGCACCGACAGCTCGCGCGGTGTGAACGGCGAGATCGGGCTCTGCAGCCGGCTCGGCGCCACGCAAAACGGGTGGTAGCCGTAGCGGCCGGTGTGCAGTATCTGCAGCGCAATCTTGCCGCCCTCGGCGTGCACCGCCCGCGTCACCTCCTGGTGGCGCTTGGCCGCGCCCGAGGTGGCCAGCGTGCCGGCAAACGGTTTGGCCCAGCCCTCTATGTTGGGCGCAAAACCGCCGGTCACCATCAGCCCCACACCGCCGCGGGCCCGCTCGGCATAGAACGCGGCCATGCGGGGAAAGTGCTTGCGGCCGTCCTCCAGGCCGGTGTGCATGCTGCCCATCAGCACCCGGTTCTTCAGCTGGGTGAAGCCCAGGTCCAGCGGGCGCAGCAGGTGGGGGTAGGGAGAGGCCGTCATGGAGGGGCTTGCCGTGGGCGGGTCAGGCGATCTGGAAATGCTCGGCCTTCATCTGCATCACCGCGCCGGTGGGTGCCAACGCGCCCTTGCGGTGCGCATCGGCCCTTGGCAACAGGCGCGCAAAATAGAACTCGGCGGTCTGGATTTTGGCAGTGTAGAAATCGGCGGATTCTGTGCCTTTGCCATTGCGCAGCAACTCTGTGGCCTTGACCGCCTGCTGCAGCCAGGCGTGGGCCATCATCACATAGCCCGAGTACATCAGGTAATCCACGCTGGACGCGCCCACCTGCTCGCGGTCGCGCGCCGAGCGCAACATGATGCGGGTGGTCATCAGGTTCCACTGCACCGCCCGGTGGACCAGGCTGCGTGCCATCCGGCCGAGCGGACCGGACGCGAACACATGGCCCTTGGCCAGGCCCAGCATGGTGCCGGTGAAGTCGCGCACACATTTGCCCTTGGTGCTGAGCAGCACCTTGCGGCCCAGCAGGTCCAGCGCCTGGATGCCGGTGGTGCCTTCGTAGAGCGTGGAGATGCGGGCGTCGCGCGCGATCTGCTCCATGCCATGTTCGCCAATGTAGCCATGGCCGCCAAACACCTGCATGCCCAGGTTGGCCGCCTCCAGCCCCATCTCGGTCAAAAAGCCTTTCAGGATGGGGGTGTAGAAACCAAGCTCATTGTCGTGGTGGGCATAGGCCTCGGGCTTGCCATCGGCCACCGCATTGAACATCTTGTCGGCGATTTTGGCCGCCGCGTACACCATGGCGCGCCCACCCTCGGCAATGGCCTTTTGGGTTAACAGCATGCGGCGCACGTCGGGGTGCCAGATCAGCGCGTCGGCCACCTGATCAGGCTCCTTCTTGCCCGACAGCGCCCGCATCGAGCGCCGCTCCTTGGCATAGGGCAAGGCGCCCTGAAACGACAACTCGGCATGCGCCACGCCCTGAACAGCCGTGCCAATGCGCGCGGTGTTCATGAAGGTGAACATCGCCTCCAGGCCCTTGTTGGGTTCGGAAATCATGTGGCCGATCGCGCCGTCGAAGTTCAGCACCGCCGTGGCGTTGCCGTGGATGCCCATCTTGTGCTCCAGCGAACCGCAGTTCACGCCGTTGCGGTCGCCCAGCGTGCCATCGGCGGCGACCACGCGTTTGGGCACCACAAACAGCGAGATGCCACGCGTGCCCGACGGTGCCCCTGGCAGCCGGGCCAGCACGATGTGGACGATGTTCTCGGCCAGGTCGTGGTCGCCCGAGGAGATGAAGATCTTGGTGCCGGTGAGGGCGTAGCTGCCATCGGCCTGCGGCTCGGCCCGGGTCTTGACCTGGGCCAGGTCGGTGCCGCACTGGGGTTCGGTCAAGCACATGGTGCCGGTCCATTCGCCCGACACCAGGCGGGGCAGGTAGTTTGCCTTGATGGCGTCGCTGCCGAACTGCAGCACGGTGTTGATGCAGCCAATGCTCAGGCCGGGGTACATGGTGAACGACCAGTTGGCGGCACCCATCATCTCGGACTTGAACAGGTTGAGCGACATCGGCAAGCCCTGGCCACCGTATTCGGTGGGGAAAGACAGGCCTTGCCAACCGCCGGCCACGAACTCGGCATAGGCTCCCTTGAAACCCTTGGGCGTGGTGACGATGCCGTCCTTCAGCTGGCAACCTTCCTGGTCGCCGGTGATGTTGAGCGGCGACAGCACCTCCTCGCACAGCGTGGCCGCGCCCTCCAGAATGGCATCCACCATTTCGGGCGTGGCTTCGGCGCCGTTGGACAGCGACTGGTAATGGGCCGGGTAGTCCAGCACGTCGTTGATCAGGAAGCGCATGTCGCGCAGCGGGGCTTTGTACTGTGGCATGGCAATTACCTTTCGATGATGGCGACGACGCCCTGGCCGCCGGCAGCGCAGATGGAAATCAGGCCGCGGCCCGAGCCCTTTTGCGCCAGCATCTTGGCCAGCGTGGCGACGATGCGGCCGCCGGTGGCGGCGAAGGGGTGGCCGGCGGCCAGCGAGCTGCCGTTGACGTTGAGTTTGCTCATGTCGATCGCGCCCAGCGGCTTGGCCAGGCCCAGCTTGTCGCGGCAGAAGGCTTCGTCCTGCCAGGCGTCCAGCGTGCACAGCACCTGGGCGGCAAAGGCCTCGTGGATCTCGTAGTAGTCAAAGTCCTGCAGCGTCAGGCCGGCGCGGGCCAGCATGCGCGGCACGGCGTAGGCCGGAGCCATCAGCAGGCCTTCTTTCTTGTCGAAGAAATCCACCGCGGCGACTTCACTGAACGTGAGGTAGGCCAGCACCGGCAGATTGCGGGTAGCCGCCCATTCCTCGCTGGCCAGCAGAACGGCCGAGGCGCCGTCGGTCAGCGGGGTGGAGTTGCCGGCGGTCAGCGTGCCCTGGCCGGGCGCCACCTTTTTGTCGAACACCGGTTTGAGCGAGCGCAGCTTCTCGATGCTCAGATCGGCGCGCAGGTTGTTGTCGCGGGTGACGCCTTTGAAGGTGGTCATCAGGTCGTTGAAGAAGCCCTGCTCGTAGGCTTTGGCCAGGTTCTGGTGGCTCTTGAGCGCCAGTTCGTCCTGGGCCTCGCGGGTCACGCCCCAGGTGCGGGCCATCTGTTCGGCGTGCTCACCCATGGACAGGCCGGTACGCGGCTCGCCGTTGCGCGGCAGCGAGGGCTTGACCAGCATGCTGGGGCGCAGGCGCAGGGCGGTAGCCAGGCGCTGGCCGCCGGTCTTGGCGCGCGACAGGTCGAGCAGGATCTTGCGCATCTTCTCGTTCAGCGCGATCGGCGCGTCGGACGTGGTGTCCACACCGCCGGCAATGCCGCTCTCGATGTGGCCCAGCGCGATCTTGTTGGCCACCAGCATGGCCGCTTCCAGCCCGGTGCCGCAGGCCTGCTGCAAATCGAACGCCGGGGTTTCGCGGGCCAGCGTGGTCGACAGCACGCATTCGCGCACCAGGTTGAAGTCACGCGAGTGCTTCATCACCGCGCCGGCGGCCACGTCACCCAGGCGCTCGCCATGCAGGTTGAAGCGGTCCACCAGGCCTTGCAGCGTGGCGGTGAGCATGTCCTGGTTGGAGACATGCGAGTACACCGTGTTGGAACGGGCGAAGGGGATGCGGTTGCCACCAAGGATGGCGACGCGACGGACGGTGGTCATGGGGTGACTCCTGGGGTTGGGAGAATGTCGGTGAAGGGGATGGCGGGGCCGTCAGAAACGGAGCTGGCCACGCAAATGGGGTTTCTGGCCCTTGGCGTCGCGCACCTCGAACAGCGCGCCGTGGCTGGCACGCTGGGTCCACAGCGTGGCCTTGCCCGGCAGGAACAACGGGGTCTTGAACTCGACGTTCAACTCGGCCTGTTGCAAAGCCTGGGCCGGCAACAGGCAGGCGGTGGCCCGCGCGCTGGTCCACATGCCGTGGGCGATGGCGCGCTTGAAGCCGAACAGCTTGGCGGTGAGCGCCGTCAGGTGGATGGGGTTACGGTCGCCGGACACGGCGCCATAACGGCGGCCCAGGTTGGCCGCAGCCACAAACTCGGCCTGGCAGGACAGCGGCGCATCGAGTTCAATCTGGCCGGCATAAGGCGCGCCGGAGGCCGGCTTCACACCCACCCGCAGCAAGGTTTGCGTGGCGGTCCAGACCAGGTCGTCGCCGCGCAGGATGCGCAGGTGCAGGTCGAACACCTGGCCTTTTTCGTGGGCAAACAAATCGCCGGTTTGCAGCTCCACCCGCACCGCATCGCCGGCGCGCAGAGGCTGGTGCTGGGTGATGGCGTTGGCCAGGTGCACCGTACCCAGTGCGGGCCAAGGGCAGTCGGGCGAGCTGATGTAGTGGGTGACCAGCGGAAAGGTCAGCATCTGCGGGTAGATCAGCGGCACGCCGTCGGCCGGCTTGAAGCCGCAGATCGCGCCGTAGCGGGCGACATGCGCGCCGTCCACCACCACGCGGGGCATGACCAGGGTCACCGGGGGCAACGCGGCAATGGTGCCGGGCCGCTTGGAGCCCGTGCCCACCGCGCGGAAGAAGGTGGTGGCCAGGCCGGGGGCCTGGGTGATTTCCAGGGTTTTCATGCTCAGGCGCCGATCAGGCTTTGGCCACAGACCCGCACCACGTTGCCGGTCAACCCAGCCGAGGCCGGGGATGCCAGCCAGGCAATTGCTTCGGCCACGTCCACCGGCTGACCACCCTGGCCCATGGAATTCATGCGCCGACCGGCCTCGCGGATGGCCAGCGGCACGGCTGCGGTCATCTGGGTTTCGATGAAGCCCGGCGCCACCGCGTTGATGGTGATGCCCTTGGGCGCCAGCACCGGGGCCTGGCTTTGCACCATGCCGATCACGCCGGCCTTGGACAGGGCGTAGTTGGTCTGGCCCAGGTTGCCGGCAATGCCGGAGATGGACGACACACAGACGATGCGGCCACCGGCCTTGAGCGCGCCAGAAGCCACCAGCGCCTCGTTGATGCGCTCCTGGGTGGACAGGTTGACGTTGACCACAGAATGCCAGAGGTGCTCTTTCATGTTGGCGATGGTCTTGTCGCGGGTGATGCCGGCGTTGTGCACCACCACGTCCCAGCCGCCGTCGGCCAGCGCCGCGTCCACCAGGGCCTGCGGCGCCTCTTTGGACCCGATGTCCAGTGCCAGCGACTTGGCGCCCAGCCGTGCGGCCACCTCGTCCAGACCGGCCTGGGCCTGCGGCACGTCCAGGCAGATCACCTGCGCACCGTCGCGGGCCATCACCTCGGCGATGGCCGCGCCAATGCCACGCGAGGCGCCAGTCACCAGGATTTTTTGGCCGGCCAGCGGGCGGGCCCAGTCGATGGCCTGCGAGGCAACCGATGTCGGCACACCGACGCGGACGACCTGGGCCGACACATAGGCACAGCGCGGCGACAGCAGAAAGCGCAGCGTGCTCTCCAATTGGTCTTCGGCGCCTTCGGCCACGTAGACCAGCTGCACGGTGATGGCGCGCTTGAGTTCCTTGGCCAAGGCCCGGGTCAGGCCCTCCAGGGCCCGCTGCACCGTGGCCTGGCGCGGCGAGGCGCAGGCTTCCGGCGGCCGGCCCAGCACCACCACCCGGCCACAGGGCAGGACCGAGCGGGCGGCGTCGTGGAAGAACTGGTAGAGCGCGTCCGACTCTTCGCTGGACTGGAGGCCGCTGGCGTCGAACACCAGCGCCTTGACCTTCTCGCCAGGCTGGTCGCCCAGGCCCCAGCGGCCGGACATCAAACCGGCCTGGCTGGCGGCCTGGGTCCACTGGGGCACGCTGCGGTGGGCCACGGTTTGCACCGCCATGGCCTTGAAGCAGCGGGCCAGCGCAGCCAGCAGCTGGGGGTTGCCGCCAGCGCCCAGCAGCACGCCGCCTTTGACCACAGGCTGGTCAGGCCGGTAACGCTCCAAAGGCAGGGGCTGGGGCAGGCCCAGCGCCGCCACGAGGCGAGCGCCCAAGGGGGAATTGGCAAAACCAAGGTAAGAATCGGTCATCGGAAAGCCTCAAGTGGTCGTTGCTGCGGATTGTGTACAGTTGTACACTAAATTGCAACCAAGCTGAATCGGGTCTAGTGCCCATGCTCTAATTGCCCAGAGAAAAGCAGCGGAAAACCCCATCCGGGTGCCACACTCGGCTGTACACAGAAAACGCCCAAGCCCTGCCCATGCCCGCCACCGCCGTCCTTCGCCGTAAGACCAAAGTGGACTTGACGCGCACCGAACGCAAGGATTTGACGCGCAGCAACCTGCTGCAGGCGGCGCTGACGTTGATTGGCGAGGGCCGCAGCTTCACCAGCCTGGGCATCCGCGAGATCGCCCGCGAGGCGGGTGTGGTGCCCAACGCCTTCTACCGCCACTTTCGCAACACCGACGAACTGGGCCTGGCACTGGTGGAAGAGGTCGGTATCACGCTGCGGCGCCTGCTGCGCGAGGCGCGCCAGCCGAATGCCCGCCAAAGCGACGTGTTGCGGCAGTCGGTGCAGGTCTACCACCAGTACGTGTTGCACAACCGGCTGCAGTTCTTGTTCATCTCCAGTGAGCGCGCCGGCGGCAGCCGCATCCTGCGCATGGCGATTCGCAACCACGTTAGCCATTTCACCAACGAGATGGCGCAGGACATCCGCCGGCTGGGCCTGTTTCCCGAGATGTCCACCGCCAGCCTGCAACTGGTGTGTGGGCTGATCGCCACCAGCATGCTGGCGGCCGCTCCGGAAATCCTCGACCTGCCGGCCGAGCAGCCTTTGCTGGAAGCCGAGATGACCGAGCGCTTTGTGCAGCAACTGCAAATCATCCTGCTGGGCGCTGCGGGCTGGAAAGACAAGCCCATGGCGGGCTCGGCCGACTGAGCGGCGGCCCCGCGACGGGGGGAGAGACCTTCCCGGAATGCCGCAAGCCGGGGCTGCGTTCGATAGCGCACTGACATCGCCGCCGTCCCCGCGCAAAGTGCTTGTGGGGTGTTTCCCCCATGCCACCGAGGACCCCCCACCATGACCCCCACACGCGCCCTGCTGGGCATTTTGGGCCTGTGCCTGCTGGGCGCCGCGGCCGGCTGCGCAGTCAACTGCCCATCGCCCACCTCGCTGATGGTCCCCAACGACGACGCCATCACCGCCGCCGTCCAGCAGCGGCTTGGCGACAGCCGGTCGGTCCAGGGCGCGGCGGTGCATGTGGAGACCCTGGACGGTTCGGTGGCACTTTCGGGCATGACCGCCAGCGCCGGCGAACGCTCCCAGGTGGAGGCGCTGACCCGCTCGGTCAAAGGCGTGCGCACCGTCAGAAACCGCCTGGCCATTCAGCCCTGAGGCCGCGCCCTGGGTGCGGCAACGCACAGACCGTGCTGGCGTGCCACGCCAAAGTGGAGATCGGGCCAGTGCACCATGCCCGGCCCGTCACCAAGGAACACGCATGAACTGGGACCGCATTGAAGGCAACTGGAAACAGGTGGCAGGCCACGCCAAACAACAGTGGGGCAAATTGACCGACGACGACCTGATTGCCGTGGCGGGCCAGCGGGAGCGGCTGTCCGGCAAGATCCAGGAACGCTACGGCGTGCTGAAGGACGTGGCCGACCAGCAGCTGACCGACTGGCAGCAGCGCGCCAGCGACGCCTGGTTCACCATGCAGCGCCATGTGAAATGACAGCGCCTCCCGCGCTGGCCCATGGCCAGGGCGGGACCGGTCAGCGCGGCGGCTAAAATCAGGGGCATTCAGCCTCTGGAAGACACCATGACCCGCTGCCACTTTCGGTTTGTTTCTCCCGCGCTCCCGTCCTTGCGCCTGGCCACATTGGCACTGGGCGCTGCCCTGCTGGGCGGCGTTTCCTGGGCTCAGCTGCCGGTGCGCGAATTCCCCAAAACAGCCCTGCGTGGCGAGATGCTGGTGACCCAGCCGCCGCTGGTGACCCTCAACGGCCAGCCGCGCAGCCTGTCACCGGGCGCCCGCATTCGCGGTGCCGACAACGGCCTGGTGATGTCCGGCGCCATCGTCGGCCAGCCGGTGCTGGTGAACTACCAGCTTGACCCCCAAGGCCAGGTGCGCGAGGTCTGGATTCTGAATGCCCAGGAGGCCCGTGAGCGCCGGCCGGGCATGGGCCCCAGCATCAACTGGATCACGCTGGGCGACGCCCAGCCGCCGCACGACGACGGCAAAACCCCCTACAACCAGCTGCCGGGCTTCCCCAAGCAGTGAGCTTCTGGCATCTGCCCGCGCCCCTGCCATGGGGGCGTGGCCAAGCCGCCCCTTTTCCGAAAGCGCACCCCATGAGCAAAAAAGTGTTTGTCAAAACCTTCGGCTGCCAGATGAACGAGTACGACTCGGACAAGATGGTCGACGTGTTGCACGCCGCCGAGGGCTACGAGGCCACACAGAACGTGGACGAGGCCGACCTGATTTTGTTCAACACCTGTTCGGTGCGCGAGAAGGCGCAGGAAAAGGTGTTCTCCGACCTGGGTCGCATCAAGCATTTGAAGAAAAAAGGCGTGCAGATCGGCGTCGGCGGCTGTGTGGCCAGCCAGGAGGGTGCGGCCATCATCGAGCGCGCACCCTATGTGGACGTGGTGTTCGGCCCCCAAACCCTGCACCGCCTGCCGGAGATGCTGGCCGCCCGCACCGCGTTGCAGCGGCCGCAGGTGGACATCAGCTTCCCCGAGATCGAGAAGTTCGACCACCTGCCACCGGCGCGCGTGGAAGGCGCCACCGCCTTTGTGTCCATCATGGAAGGCTGCTCCAAATACTGCAGCTACTGCGTCGTGCCCTACACCCGCGGCGAAGAGGTGAGCCGGCCCTTCGAGGACGTGCTGGTCGAGGTGGCGGGCCTGGCCGACCAGGGCGTGAAGGAAGTGACGCTGCTGGGCCAGAACGTCAACGCCTACCGCGGCAGGATGGGCGACACGGCTGACATTGCCGACTTCGCCACGCTGATCGAGTACGTGGCCGAGATCCCCGGCATCGAGCGCATCCGCTACACCACCAGCCACCCCAACGAGTTCACCCAGCCGCTGATCGACGTCTACGCCAAGGTGCCGCAGTTGGTGAGCCATTTGCACCTGCCGGTTCAGCATGGCAGCGACCGCATCCTGATGGCGATGAAGCGCGGCTACACCGCGATGGAATACAAGTCCACGGTGCGCAAGCTGCGCGCCATCCGGCCGGAAATGTCGTTGTCCAGCGACTTCATCGTTGGTTTCCCCGGCGAGACCGACGAGGACTTTGCCAAGCTGATGAAGCTGGTGACCGACGTCGGCTACGACAGCTCCTTCAGCTTCATCTTCAGCCCCCGCCCCGGCACACCGGCGGCCAACCTGGCCGACGACACGCCGCACGCCGTCAAGCTGGCGCGGCTGCAGCAGCTGCAGGCCACGCTGGACGCCAACGTGGTGCGCATCAGCGCCAGCCGGCTGGGCACGGTGCAAAAGGTGCTGGTGGAAGGCCATGCCCGCAAAGACAGCACCAAGCTGTTCGGCCGCACCGAATGCAACCGCGCGGTGGTGCTGGAAGGCCCGGACCGGCTGATCGGCCAGATGGTGGAAGTGCGCATCACCGAGGCGCCGCAGCGGGTGCTGCACGGCGAGGTGCTGACCCGCGAAGCCACGCTGGCCTGACGGGCAACCCCGGCGCACCAGGCGCCGGTGGTGGGCTCAGAAGGGCATGCGCGGCATGCCGCCGCCCTTCATGCCGCCCATGCGTTTCATCATCTTCATCAGGCCGCCGCCCTTCATCTTCTTCATCATGCCCTGCATCTGGTCGAACTCGTTGAGCAAACGGTTGACCTCTTGCACATGGACGCCGGCGCCGGCGGCGATGCGGCGCTTGCGGGTGGCCTTGATCAGGTCAGGCTTGCGGCGCTCCAGCGGCGTCATGCTCTGGATGATGCCTTCCTTGCGGCGGATGTCTTTCTCGGCGCGGTCCATGTCGACCTGACCGGCCTTGGCCGCCATCTGCGCCGGCAGCTTGTCCATCAGGCTGGACAGGCCACCCATCTTCTTCATCTGCTGGATCTGGCTCAGGAAGTCGTTCAGGTCGAAACCATCGCCGCTCTTGACCTTGGCGGCCAGCTTTTGCGCGGCCTCCATGTCCACGCCCTGCGTGACCTGCTCGACCAGGGCCACGATGTCGCCCATGCCCAGCACCCGGCCGGCATGGCGCTCGGCGTCGAACACCTCCAGGCCGTCGATCTTCTCGCTGGTGCCGGCGAACTTGATCGGCGCGCCGGTGATGTGCCGCACCGACAGCGCCGCACCGCCGCGTGAATCGCCGTCGGTCTTGGTCAGGATGATGCCGGTCAAAGGCAGCGCGTCGCTGAAGGCCTTGGCGGTGTTGACCGCGTCCTGGCCCTGCATGGCGTCCACCACGAACAGCGTTTCCACCGGCTTCAGCGCGGCGTGCAAGGCCTTGATTTCCAGCATCAGCGCCTCGTCGATGGCCAGCCGGCCGGCGGTGTCGACCAGCAGCACGTCGAAATAATGTTTGCGGGCGTAGTCCAGCGCCGCATGGGCGATGTCCACCGGCTTTTGCTCGGGCGTGCTGGGGAACCACTCGGCACCGGCCTGGGCGGTGACGGTCTTCAGCTGCTCGATGGCGGCCGGGCGGTAGACGTCGCCAGAAACCGTCAGCACCTTTTTCTTGCGCTTCTCGATCAGGTGCTTGGCCAGCTTGGCGGTGGTCGTCGTTTTACCCGCGCCCTGCAGGCCGGCCATCAGGATCACCGCCGGCGGCTGGGCCGCCAGGTTGATGTCGGCCACGCCCTGGCCCATGGTGGCGGCCAGCTCGCGGTTGACGATGCCCACCAGCGCCTGACCGGGCGACAGCGAACCCAGCACCTCCTGGCCCAGCGCCTTGTCTTTCACCCGGGCAATGAAATCACGCACCACCGGCAGCGCCACGTCGGCCTCCAGCAGCGCCATGCGCACCTCGCGCAGCATGTCCTGCACATTGGATTCGGTGATGCGGGCTTGGCCTCGCATCTCTTTGACGAGGCGCGAGAGTTTGTCGGTGAGGGTGGAGGCCATGGTGGTGTCCCCAGGTGGACTGGGGCTTCGCTAAACTGTGACCATGATTTTAACGACTGGGCCCGTCTGGGGCTGGGCACTGACCGGCATCACCTTGCTGGCCTATGCGCTGCCCGCCACTGCCGGCGAGCGGCTGGGCAACCCACGCAGCCAGCAGGCCCTGTTGCTGGCCTGGTTGCTGCACGCCTTGACGCTGGCCATGAGCTTCCTCGGTGCGGTGCCGCGTTTCGGCTTTGCACCGGCCTTGTCGGGCACGGCCTGGCTGGTGCTGGCGGTGTACGGCGTGGAGCGCCAGGTGTTCCCGCAGTTGCGGGTGGGCCCAACGCTGGCGCTGCTGGGCGGGCTGGCGGTGCTGCTGGCCGCGCTGTTCCCCGGGGCGGCGCTGCACGAGAGCAAGTCGGCCTGGCTGCCGCTGCACTGGCTGCTGGGCATCGCGTCCTACGGCTTGTTCGCTGCTGCGGTGGTGCAGGCCTGGCTGATGCAGCGGGCCGAGAAATCCATGCGCTCGGGCGCCGGCCTGGCCACCGGCGTGCCGCTGCTGACGCTGGAACGGCTGACCTTCCGCTTCGTCGGCGCCGGTTTTGTGCTGCTGTCGGCCACGCTGGCGGCCGGCCTGCTGTTCAGCGAATCGCTGTACGGCACCGGCAAGGCCTGGCACTGGGACCACAAGACGGTGTTTTCGGTGCTGTCCTGGGCCGCCTTCGCGGTGCTGCTGCTGGGCCGGGCCCGCTTCGGCTGGCGCGGCCGCAAGGCGGTGCGCATGCTCTACGTCGGCAGCGGGCTGCTGCTGTTGTCTTATGTGGGCTCGCGTTTTGTGCTCGAGGTGGTGCTGGGACGGGCGACATGAAATACCTGGTGCTGCTGCTGGTGGTGCTGGGCGGGGTCTGGCTGTGGCGCAGCCAGCGCCGGGAAGACGCCGACGAGCGTGCGGCCGCCAAGGCCCAGGCCCGTGCGGCCGAGCCGCCGCCGCTGCTGCCCATCGTGGCCTGCCCGGTGTGTGGCCTGCACCTGCCGGAAAACGACGCCGTGCCAGGCAAGCTGGCGCTGTACTGCAGCGCCGCCCACCGGCAACAGGCCGAGCCCTGAGCCCTGGCGCCGGGGCCATCCCCTCTGATTTGCCATGCTCACCCGCCCTCTGAACAGCGACGACTCGGCCCTGGGCCGGCTCTGGCACGGCTTCATGACGGCCCGCGCGATGATCGCGCTGGCCTTGCTGGGCCTGCATGTCTATTTCTACCTGGTGGTGCACACCACCAACGCCTGGGTGGTGGTGGTCTGTGGCCTCTACCTGATGGCCTGCCTGGCGGTACGCCTGCTGTCCCAGGGGCCCGAGCCCGGCCGGGCCTTCGACCTGCAGTGGCCATTGACCATCGGCATCGACCTGGTGGTCTATGCCACGCTGCAGACCATCCAGTCGGCCGGCATCAACTACACCGCGCTGTTTGCGCTGCCAGTGCTGCTGGGCGCGGTGCTGGGCTCGCGCCTGCTGGGCCTGGCCACCGCCGCCGCGGTGACCTTGTTTTTGCTGGTCGAGGCCAGTTGGCCGATGCCGCTGCCGAGCGGCACCGACGCGCCCGCGCGCTTCCTGCAGGCCGGCCTGGTGGGCCTGGGCCTGATGTTCGAGGCCTTTCTGGCCAACGAGATCGCCACCCGGCTGGTGCGCGAAGAGCGCGCCGCCCGCCTGAGCCAGCTGGCCACCCGGACCCAGGTGCGGGTCAATGAACTGGTGATTGAAAGCCTGGCCGACGGCGTGCTGGTGGTCGACCAGGACGAGGTGGTGCGGGTCGCCAACCCGGCCGGTCGCCGCATGCTGGCCCTGGGCGGTGCCAGCCAGTTGCCGGCGCCCGGCCTGCCGTTTTTCCTGACGGCCGCGCCCGGCTGGCAAGGCCTGGCCGAAATTGCCCGGTTGACGATGGCGCGGCGGGCGCCACAAGTCATTGACGCCGCCATCGAGGGCCCGGCGGGCGCACACCAGCGGGTGCGGGTGCGCACCCGGCTGACCGCCTTGCACGAGAACGACGCCGACGTGTTGTGTGTGGTGTTCCTGGAAGACCTGCGTGAACTGGAGGCCAGAATCCGCACCGAAAAGCTGGCCGCCATGGGCAGGATGTCCACCGCCGTGGCCCATGAAATCCGCAACCCGCTGGCCGCCATCGCCCAGGCCAACGCGCTGCTGGCCGAAGACCTGACGTCGGGGCCGCACCGCCAGCTCACCGGCATGATCCAGCAGAACGCCCAGCGCCTGGACCAGATCGTCGACGAGGTGCTCAACATCGCCCGCATCCAGCAGCCCGACCCGGTCACACCCTATGTCTCGCTGGACGAGGTGGTGACCCGCTTTTGCCATGGCTGGGCTGGCCAGGTGGCGGCGGGCGAGCGCCTGCGGCTGCAACTGGCCACGCCGGCCCGGGTGGTCTTCAACCCCGACCACCTGCGCCGGCTGCTGGTGAATTTGCTGGACAACGCCTGGCGCTATGCCGCCGCGCGGCCGGGTGCCATCGTGGTGGGCAGCCGTTTCAATGCCCAGCACCAGGCCGAGCTGTCGGTGTGGAGCGACGCCCCGCCGCTGGAGGCCTCGGTGCAACGCCATTTGTTCGAGCCCTTCTTCTCCTCGGAGAGCCGCTCCACCGGCCTGGGCCTGTACATTTGCCGTGAGCTGTGTGAACAGCATGGCGCCACCATCGCCTACCGGCGCGGCCCGCTGCAGCAGGTGGAAGGCAACGACTTCTTTGTCACCTTCCGCGCCAGCGAGTCCGCACTCGCGCTGGACGACGCCATCATCGCCATCGACACCCAACAGTCCCTGCTCTGACCATGCCCATCACCGCCATGCCCGGCGCCCGCATCCTCGTCATCGACGACGAGCCCGACCTGCGCACGCTGTACGAGCTGACCCTGCTGCGCGAAGGCTATGGCGTCGAGGCCGCCGAAAGCGTGGCCGCGGCCCGGCGCATGCTGGCCGACGGCAGCTTCGACGCGGTGATCACCGACATGCGTTTGCCCGACGGCAGCGGGCTGGACGTGTTGCGGGTGCTGGCCCAGCAAGGCCGGGCCGAACGCTGCGTGATGATCACCGCCTACGGCTCGCCCGAAAACGCGGTCGAGGCCTTGAAGGCCGGCGCCTTCGACTACCTGACCAAACCGGTCGACCTGAAGCAGTTCCGCAGCGTGGTGGCCTCGGCCATCGAGCAGGGCAAACCAGCCCGCACCAGCCTGCGCCGCAACACCCCGCCCAAGCCGCGCAGCGAGCCGCAGCCCACGCCCTCGCCCGGCGGGGCGCTGGACAAGCTGGTGGGCGAATCGGCCACCATGCGCAGCGTCAAGTCGCGCATCGCCAAGGTCGCCGGCAGCATGGCGCCGGTGATGGTCTGCGGCGAGTCCGGCACCGGCAAGGAGCTGGTGGCCCGTGCCATCCATGCCTGCAGCCACCGCGGCCAGGGGCCGTTTGTCGCGGTGAACTGCAGTGCCATTCCGGAGAACCTGCTGGAGGCCGAATTCTTCGGCGCCCGCAAGGGCGCCTACACCGGCTCGGTGCAGGACCGCGAGGGCTATTTCCAGGCCGCCGGCGGCGGCACCCTGTTCCTCGACGAGGTGGGCGATCTGCCGCTGGCCATGCAGGCCAAATTGCTGCGCGCCATCCAGGAGCGTCAGGTGCGGCCGGTCGGCTCGACCCAGGAGGAAGCGGCCGACGTGCGCATCGTCAGCGCCACCCACAAGGACCTGGACGCCGAGGTGGCGGCCGGCCGCTTCCGGCAAGACCTGTACTACCGTCTGAACGTCATCGACATCGACCTGCCACCGCTGCGCGAGCGGCGCGACGACATCCCGGCGCTGTGTGACGCGCTGCTGCGCAAGATCGCCGCCGAGTCGGGTGTGCCCAGCCCGCCGCTCAGCGACCGGGTGCTGCAGCAGCTGATGGGACATCGGCTGACCGGCAATGTGCGCGAACTGGAAAACCTGTTGCACCGGGCGGTGGCCCTGGGCGACGACGAGGGCCTGTTGCCCGAGGGGGAACCCGCGGCCGCAGAAAGCCCCGCCGCCCCGGCGGACGGGCCCGTTGCCGCCTCTGCGGCCCCACCGGTGGTGGTGCCGGCCGACCTGCAGGCCTGGCTGGACCAGCAGGAACGCGCCATCCTGCTGCAAGCCCTGCAGGACAGCCAGTTCAACCGCACGCTGGCCGCCAGCCGGCTGGGCCTGAGCCTGCGCCAGATGCGCTACCGCATCGCCCGGTTGGCCATTCCCGTGCCCCATGGTGACGACGCCGGCGATGACAAGCCCTGAAGCCGCCTCTCCCCCGGCCCGACCGCTGTGGCGCGACGGCTGGTACCGCTGCGCACACGCCCTGCCCTCTCCCAACTTCGGCCCCCGGCCGCCCGGCCAGGCCATCGACCTGGTGGTGGTGCACTCCATCAGCCTGCCGCCGGGCGAGTACGGCGGCGGCAACGTGCTGCGTTTGTTCACCAACACCCTGGACTGGGACGCCCATCCCTATTACCAAGGCATCCGCGGCCTGCAGGTGTCGGCGCATTTCTTCATCGCCCGCACCGGTGCGCTGTGGCAATTTGTCAGCTGCGACGACCGGGCCTGGCATGCCGGCGCATCGCAGTTCGGCGGCCGTCCCAATTGCAACGACTATTCGGTGGGCATCGAGCTCGAAGGCCTGGAGGGCGAGGCCTTCGAGGCCGCGCAGTACGAGAGCCTGGCCAGCGTCTGCGCGGCACTGGCCATGGCCTACCCGCTGGGCCATGTGGTGGGCCATGAGCATGTGGCCCCGGGCCGCAAACAAGACCCCGGCGCCGGCTTCGACTGGCCGGGTTTGCAGCGCGCCCTGGGCTGGGCCGATCGGTGTTTTCCCCAGCCTGACCAGCCGGACGGCGCGACACCGGCCTGATCGCCGGCCTGAACCGCCCTCCCGCGTCGGTCCAGCGCGAGGCCTCGGCCCCAACAACAACGCGGCTTTGGCGCGCAAATCGGCCGCCAAGCCGCGCCAATTCTGGCCCTCGCCGGCCCTGACCGCACAGCACAAGGCACGGCGGGCCGTTGGCCAGTTTGCGGGCCGGCTCAGCGGACAAAATTCGCCCCTCAGCGGGCCCGACCGTGTTCGCGGCGATACACTACAGGTAGTGGCTTGTGCCGCCGCTACACCCCATATATAGTGTTTGTCATCCCACTGAGACAGACTTCAAAAAGAACACTTGGGAAGCGGCATTCGACCAGGCCGCGGCCCCATTCCCCAAGAACAACGACCGAGAGGACACCATGCAAATTGCCCCATCCAGCCCCGCCCCCCACCTGGCGCGCGCCACCAGCGACACGCCCTCTGCCCACACGGGTACCGTCAGCCCCTCGGTGCTGACGAACTACCAAATCATCCGCCGCAACGGCGCGGTGGTGGCCTTTGAGCCCAGCAAGGTGGCGATCGCGATGATGAAGGCCTTTCTGGCGGTGCACGGCACCCAGGGCGCCGCATCGGCCAGCGTGCGCGAAACGGTGGACGGCCTGACCCAGGCCGTGACCCGCGCGCTGGTGCGTTCGCGTCCCGGCGGCGGCACCTTCCACATCGAAGATGTGCAAGACCAGGTGGAACTGGGCCTGATGCGCGGCGGCCACCACGAGATCGCCCGCGCCTATGTGCTGTACCGCGAAAAGCGGGCCCAGGAGCGCGCCAAGCAGGCCGCCCCAGTGGCCAGCAACACCCCGGTGCTGCATGTGATCGACGGCGGCCAGCGGGTCGCGCTGGACATGGGCCACCTGACCCAGTTGATCGAATCGGCCTGCGAAAACCTGGGCAAGGACGTCAGCGCCGCGCCCATCCTGAGCGAAACCCTGCGCAACCTGTACGACGGTGTGCCCATGGACGAGGTCTACAAGGCCTCCATCCTGGCCGCGCGCACGCTGATCGAGAAAGACCCCGACTACACCTATGCCACCGCCCGTTTGCTGCTGCACACGGTGCGCCGCGAGGTGCTGGGCGGCGAGGTGCTGCAGCAGGACATGCACACCCGCTACGCCGAGTATTTCCCCGGCTTCATCAAGACCGGCGTGGAAGCCGAGCTGCTGGACGAGCGGCTGATGCAGTTCGACCTGCAGCGCCTGGGCGACGCGCTCAAGCCCGAACGCGACCTGCAGTTCGACTACCTGGGCCTGCAGACGCTGTACGACCGCTACTTCCTGCACGTCAAGAAGACCCGCATCGAGTTGCCGCAGTCCTTCTTCATGCGCGTGGCCATGGGCCTGGCGCTGGGCGAGATCGACCGCGAAGCCCGCGCCATCGAGTTCTACGAGGTGCTGTCCAGCTTTGACTTCATGTCCAGCACGCCGACGCTGTTCAACAGCGGCACGCTGCGTTCGCAACTCTCCAGCTGCTACCTGACCACCGTGCCCGACGACCTGGACGGCATTTACGAGTCGATCAAGGAAAACGCGCTGCTGAGCAAGTTCGCTGGCGGCCTGGGCAACGACTGGACCCGCGTGCGCGCCCTGGGCAGCCACATCAAGGGCACCAACGGCGAGTCGCAAGGCGTGGTGCCTTTCCTGAAGGTGGTCAACGACACCGCGGTGGCGGTGAACCAGGGCGGCAAGCGCAAGGGCGCGGTCTGCACCTACCTGGAAAGCTGGCACCTGGACATCGAGGAGTTCCTGGAGCTGCGCAAGAACACCGGCGACGACCGCCGCCGCACCCACGACATGAACACCGCCAACTGGATTCCCGACCTGTTCATGCGCCGGGTCATGGAAAAAGGCAGCTGGACGCTGTTCTCGCCCAACAACGTGCCCGACCTGCACGACAAGTTTGGCGCCGATTTCGAGAAGGCCTATGTGGCCTACGAGGAAAAGGCCGCGCGGGGTGAAATCAAGCCATCCAAGACGGTGCAGGCCTCGGACCTGTGGCGCAAGATGCTGACCATGCTGTTCGAGACCGGCCATCCCTGGATCACCTTCAAGGACGCCTGCAACGTGCGTTCGCCGCAGCAGCATGTGGGCGTGGTGCACTCGTCCAACCTGTGCACCGAGATCACGCTCAACACCAGCGACACCGAAACCGCGGTCTGCAACCTGGGCTCGGTCAACCTGCCCCGCCACCTGAAGGACGGCCAGATCGACCACGACAAGCTGAAGAAGACCATCACGGTGGCGATGCGCATGCTCGACAACGTGATCGACATCAACTACTACGCCGTCAAGAAGGCCCGCGACTCCAACATGCGCCACCGCCCGGTGGGCCTGGGCGTGATGGGCTTCCAGGACGCGCTGTACGAGCTGCGCATCCCCTACGCCTCGGACGACGCGGTGACGTTTGCCGACCAGTCGATGGAAGCGGTTTGCTACCACGCCTACTGGGCCTCGACCGAACTGGCCAAGGAGCGCGGCAAGTACTCCAGCTACAAGGGCTCGCTGTGGGACCAGGGCGTGCTGCCGCTGGACACGCTGAAGCTGCTGGAACAGGCCCGTGGCGGCTATGTGGAAGTCGACCAGTCGGCCACGCTGGACTGGGAGGCGCTGCGCGCCAAGATCGCCGTGGACGGCATGCGCAACTCCAACTGCGTGGCCATCGCCCCCACCGCCACCATCTCCAACATCATCGGCGTGGACGCGTCCATCGAGCCCTGCTTCGGCAACCTGTCGGTCAAGTCCAATTTGTCGGGCGAATTCACCGTCATCAACCACTACCTGGTGCGTGACCTCAAGCGCCTGGGCCTGTGGGACGACGTGATGGTGATGGACCTGAAGCACTTCGACGGTTCGCTGCGCCCCATCGACCGCGTGCCGCAAGATGTGAAGGCCTTGTACGCCACCGCCTTCGAGGTGGAAACCACCTGGCTGGTGGAGGCCGCGGCACGGCGCCAGAAGTGGATTGACCAGGCCCAGTCGCTCAACATCTACATGGCCGGCGCCTCCGGCAAGAAGCTCGACGACACCTACAAACTGGCCTGGCTGCGTGGCCTGAAAACCACCTACTACCTGCGCACCCAGAGCGCCACCCACGCCGAAAAATCCACCGTGCAATCGGGCCGCCTCAACGCGGTGTCGAGCGGCGATGGTGGTGGCATGAGTGCCCTCGACAAGGCGGCAGCCGCCGCGCAATCGCAGATGGGCCACACCGACAACACGCCGGCCACCGACATCAAGTTTTGCGCCATCGATGACCCGGGCTGTGAAGCCTGCCAGTGAGGTCCGCACGCGCGCCACAGGCCGGTGTTTTTTCAGGTCGGTGGTGCGATGCACTGCCGCAACAAAAATGCGCTGCGGTGTGAATGAACACTTTTCATTTCGCACTGCAGATCACATAATTCGAGAAATGGAATTTCTATGCTGACCTGGGACGACGAAGTCAAGCCCACACCGCTTCAAGCACGCGCCGGCACACCGCATGCCGACCAGCCGGCTGCCCCCGTGTCACCGCTGAATTCAGCCGCCCCCCGCAGTTTTGACGACGCCGCACTGAAGGCCTCCACCGCCGCCAAAGCCGCTGCGGTGGTGATGGTCAAACCGGCCGCCGGCCACCGTGTCAACGCGGCCGACAAACGCATCATCAACGGCCAGACCGACGTCAACCAGCTGGTGCCGTTCAAGTACAAGTGGGCCTGGGAAAAATACCTCGCCACCTGCGCCAACCACTGGATGCCGCAAGAGGTCAACATGACGCGCGATATCGCGCTCTGGAAAGACCCGAACGGCCTGACCGAAGATGAGCGCCGCATCATCAAGCGCAACCTCGGCTTCTTCGTCACCGCCGATTCGCTGGCTGCCAACAACATCGTGCTGGGCACCTACCGCCACATCACCGCGCCCGAGTGCCGCCAGTTCCTGCTGCGCCAGGCCTTTGAAGAGGCCATCCACACCCACGCCTACCAGTACATCGTCGAGTCGCTGGGTCTGGACGAAAGCGAGATCTTCAACGCCTACAACGAGGTGGCGTCGATCCGCGAAAAAGACCAGTTCCTGATCCCCTTCATCGATGCCATCAGCGACCCGAATTTCCACACCGGCACCCACGAGACCGACCAGACGCTGCTGAAGAGCCTGATCGTTTTCGCCTGTCTGATGGAAGGCCTGTTCTTCTACGTCGGCTTCACGCAGATCCTGGCCCTGGGCCGGCAGAACAAGATGACCGGTGCGGCCGAGCAGTACCAGTACATCCTGCGCGACGAGTCCATGCACTGCAACTTCGGCATCGACCTGATCAACCAGCTCAAGCTGGAGAACCCCGGCCTGTGGACGCCCGAGTTCAAGGCCGAGATCAAGGCCTTGTTCCTGAAGGCGGTGGAGCTGGAATACAAGTACGCCGAAGACACCATGCCGCGTGGCGTGCTGGGCCTGAACGCCTCGATGTTCAAGGGCTACCTGCGCTACATCGCCAACCGCCGGGCCCAGCAGATCGGCCTGGAGCCGCTGTTCCCCAACGAGGAAAACCCTTTCCCGTGGATGAGCGAAATGATTGACCTGAAGAAGGAACGCAACTTCTTCGAAACCCGTGTGATCGAGTACCAATCGGGCGGCGCCCTGTCCTGGGACTGAAAAGGCCGCCGCTTCCTTCATGCACCATCCCACACCACCCCGTCACCACCGTGCCGCAGAGCCCGGGTGGATGGGGTGTTCCCGTGTTTATGGCGCTGGGCAAGGCCCCAACGCCATGAATCGCTCCACGCCTTCCAACGCGCGTGGAGTGCTCTTTGTAACTTGATCAAGGAGAAAACAAATGGCAACTGCAAAAAAACCGGCCGCAAAGAAGGCCGCACCCGCGAAAAAGGCGGCCGCTCCCGCGAAGAAAGTAGCCGCCAAGAAGGCAGCCCCGGCCAAGAAGGCCGCGCCCGCCAAAAAGGCAGCCGCTCCTGCAAAGAAGGTAGCCGCCAAGAAGGCAGCCCCGGCCAAGAAGGCCGCGCCCGCCAAAAAGGCAGCCGCTCCTGCGAAGAAGGTAGCCGCCAAGAAGGCAGCCCCGGCCAAGAAGGCCGCGCCCGCCAAAAAGGCAGCCGCTCCTTCGAAGAAGGTAGCCGCCAAGAAGGCAGCCCCGGCCAAGAAGGCCGCGCCCGCGAAGAAGGCCGCTCCGGCCAAAAAAGCAGCTGCGCCCAAAAAGGCCGCTGCCAAGAAGCCCGCCGCCAAGAAAGCAGCCAAAAAGCCGGCCGCCAAGAAAGCCGCGAAAGCACCCGCTGCCAAGCCTGCCGCTGCACCCGCCGCGCCGGCTGCCCAGACCACGCTGAACCCCCAGGCGGCCTGGCCGTTCCCCACCGCCAGCAAGCCCTGATTCGTCAGCGCCCTGTGCCCAGAGCCCGATGCCACAAGCATCGGGCTTTTTTCTTTTGGGGGACTACAAGGCCAGGGCCGCGCGGTCCAAAGGGTGGTTCTGCGCCCCCAGGCTGGCCACCTTGACCGCCCCCACTTGGTTGCCCAAGGCGGCGCTGCGCTGCAACGACCAGCCCCGCTCCAGGCCGTACAGCAAGGCGCTGCGAAAGGCGTCGCCGCAACCGGTCGGGTCCAACACAGCCGTGGGCCGATGGGCCGGCAAGGCCTGCGCCACGCCCGCCTCCCACACCACACAGCCCTGGCCACCGTCGGTGACCACCAGCCCGCGCAGCCGCCGCGACAGGGCCGCGCAGTCCAGGCCCAGGCGCCCGGTCAACAAACGGGCCTCGTAGGCGTTGACCGCCATCCAGCTCGCCGCCTCGGTCAGCCGCCGCAGGTCGGTCGGGTCCAGCTGGGTGCAGGCCTGCCCGGGATCGAACACGAAGGGAATGCCATGCGCCGACAAGACCCGGGCGTGGCGCAGCATGGCCTCTGGCTGGTCGGGCGAAACGCTGGCAATGGCGATGTCGCTGCGGCCCTGCCAGTCCACCGCACCGCCATGGGCCATGGCCCCGGGGTGGAACACCGTGATCTGGTTGTGCTCGCGGTCGGTGGTGACCACCGCCTGGGCGCTGGCGGCATGGTCAACCTGCCGCACAAAGTCGGTGGCGATGCCCTGCCGACGCAGATGGGCCAGGTAGTCGGCGCCGTCGTGGCCCAGCGTGGCCACCGGAAGCGCCGTGCCACCGAGCTGCTGCAGGCCGTATGCGATGTTGCCGGCACAGCCGCCGAACTCGCGCCGCAGCGTGGGCGAGTGGAAGCACACATTGAGCTGGTGCAGCGCGTCGGGCAGCAGGTGGTCGGCAAAGCGGCCATCAAAGGCCAACAGCGTGTCGTACGCCAGTGCACCGCAGATCAGCGCGGCCATGGTCTCGGCGTCACGGGTAAAAGGCCAGCACCCGGTAGCCGGCCACATTGGCACTGGCTGGCCCGTCGGCCAGCGCCACGGTGAGGCTGGCGACCGATTCCCCGCCGGCGGCCAGCACCGGGCTGGCCGCGCCCCAATCGGCAGGCCGCAGGACGCGACGGATCACCGCCTGGTCGTTGCTGTCGGTCAGCGTGAGTTCGATCGCCGGCAAGGCCAGCGGCACGGCGGCGGTGTTTCTCAAGCCCACGTTCAGCCGGTAGCGCTGGGGCTCCAGCTTCACAAAGGCCGAGCTGTCGATGACCATGGCCTCGATCTGCCGCCAGGGCTGCAGCGTGCAGCCCAGCGGCGCACACAAGGCCAGCAGCAGCGGCTCGGCCCATGGCAGCTGGGCGGCCAGCCGGTCGCGCTCCTGCACCAGCACCTGCAGGCCCAGCGCCAGCGCCAGCAGGCCACTGCCCGCCGCCAACGCGATGCGCACCGGCTGGCCCTGCCAGAAGGCGCGGCGGTCGGCGGCGCGCTCAAAGGCCAGTGGCTCGACCAGGGTGCCGTCAACCGGCGGTGGCAAGGTGGTCGCGGGGCTGGATTCGGGCCACAGGCTGTCGTCGCTGAGTTCGCTCGGCACGGCCACCGCTTCAGCCTCGTCGCCGATCTGGTCAATGGCATCGGCGGGGGGCGGCGCGTCGGCGCTGGCGGTGGCCGGCATCGAGGCCATGCGCTCGGTGGCACTGGCCGCCTGCGCCTCGGCCATCGGCGGCGCGGGCGGGTTGGGCACCGTGACGGTGGCCGCAACCGCCGCGGGCTCTGCGGCCGGCGTTTGCATCTGCAAATGGGCGTCAAACACCTTGGCGCATTGCCCGCAGCGCACCCAGCCATCAGAAATGCGCAGCTGGTCGGGAACCACCCGGAACAGGGTGCCGCAGGTGGGGCAGCTGGTGACCAGGTTCATCGGTGCGGCGAGGGGGAGCTCGCGGGTCGGGCTCGGGCTGAGCGGGAGGCTCAGTTTAGCGTGGCCGTCATCAGTATCCAGCCGTCTTCGCTGTCTGCCACCCGCAGCTGCGCATAGGGCGCATAAGCCTCGGTCAGCTCCTCGGCCTGGCGGGCCAGGATGCCGGCCAGCACCAGCGCGCCGCCCGGCGCCACATGGGCACACAACAGCGGCGCCAGCACCTTCAGCGGGGTGGCCAGGATGTTGGCCAGCACCGTCTGGTACCGGCCCTGGGCGCGGTCGGGCAGGCCGGCGCTCAGGGTCACGCCATTGGCCAAGGCATTGGCTTTGGTGGCCTCGACCGCGGCCGGGTCGATGTCGACCGCGTCGACCATGCCAGCACCGAACTTGGCCGCACCAATCGCCAGGATGCCCGAACCACAGCCGTAGTCCAGCGTGCGGCCCAAACCGGGCGAGGCGTTCGCACCGCCGTGGCCGGCAATCCAGCGCAAACACATCCGGGTGGTCGGGTGGGTGCCGGTGCCAAAGGCCAGGCCAGGGTCCAGTCGCATGACCTGGGTGGCCTGGGCCGGCGGCTCGTGCCAGGTGGGCACGATCCAGAACGTGGGGGTGATCTCGACCGGCGCGAACTGCGACTGCGTCAGCCGCACCCAGTCTTCGTCGGGCACGGCCACCACGCCGCGCACCAGGCAGTCGGCAAAGAAGTCTTGCGCCGCCAGCAGCGCCCCGGCCTCCTGGGCCAGGGCCTGCGACGGAAACAGCGCCCGCAGATGGGAGCGCTGCCAGCCGTCTTTCGGCGGCGGCATGCCGGGCTCGCCGAACAAGGCCTGCTCGGCCTCGGTCTGGGCGTCGGCGTCTTCGACGCTGACGCTCAGCGCATCGAGCGCCTCCAGCGCGTCACTGACGGCCTCGACCCGGTATTCCGGGCATTGCAGCAGCAGCTCGAACATGGCCGGCCTCACCGGGCCCGCTGCGCCAGCCACTCTTCGAGGTAGTGGATGTTGGTGCCGCCGGTGACGAAGTTGGCGTCCACCATCAGCTCGCGGTGCAGCGGGATGTTGGTGTTGATGCCCTCGATGACCGTCTCGGCCAGCGCGGTGCGCATGCGCGCCAGCGCCTGCTCGCGGGTGTCGCCGTGGACGATGATCTTGCCGATCATCGAGTCGTAGTTGGGCGGCACAAAGTAGTTGGTGTAGGCGTGTGAATCCACCCGCACCCCCGGGCCACCGGGCGCATGCCAGGTGGTGATGCGGCCGGGCGATGGCGTGAACTTGTACGGGTCTTCGGCGTTCACACGGCACTCGATGGCATGGCCACGGATCTCGATCTGGCGCTGGGTGAAGGGCAGCTTTTCGCCGGCTGCCACCATGATCTGCGTCTTCACGATGTCGATGCCGGTGATCAGCTCCGTCACCGGGTGCTCCACCTGGACCCGGGTGTTCATCTCGATGAAGTAGAACTCGCCGTTCTCGTACAGGAACTCGAAGGTGCCGGCACCCCGGTAGCCGATCTTCTTGCAGGCGGCGGCGCAGCGGTCACCGATGCGCTCGATCAGCTTGCGGGCGATGCCGGGCGCGGGCGCCTCTTCGATGATCTTCTGGTGGCGGCGCTGCATGGAGCAGTCGCGCTCGCCCAGCCAGACCGCGTTGCGCTGCTGGTCGGCCAGGATCTGGATTTCAATGTGGCGCGGGTTCTGGAGAAACTTCTCCATGTAAACCTCGGGGTTGCCAAAGGCCGCACCGGCCTCGGCCTTGGTGGTCTGCACCGCATGGATCAGCGCCGCCTCGGTGTGCACCACCCGCATGCCACGCCCTCCGCCGCCGCCGGCGGCCTTGATGATGACCGGGTAGCCCACCGCCTTGGCGATGCGCCGGATGGCCACCGGGTCGTCGGGCAAGGCGCCTTCAGAGCCGGGCACACAGGGCACACCGGCCTTGATCATGGCCTGCTTGGCCGACACCTTGTCGCCCATCAAACGGATGGACTCGGGCGTGGGGCCGATGAACTGGAAGCCGCTTTTCTCCACCCGCTCGGCGAAGTCGGCGTTCTCGCTCAGGAAGCCATAGCCGGGGTGGATGGCCTCGGCGTCGGTGACTTCGGCCGCCGAGATGATGGCCGGCATGTTGAGGTAGCTCAGGCCGGAAGGCGCAGGGCCGATGCACACCGCCTCGTCGGCCAGCTTGATGTACTTGGCCTCGCGGTCGGCTTCGGAATACACCATCACCGCCTTGACGCCCAGCTCCCGGCAGGCGCGCTGGATGCGCAGGGCAATCTCGCCGCGGTTGGCGATCAGAATCTTCTTGAACATGCCGGGTTCACTCGATCACGAACAGCGGCTGGCCGTATTCCACCGCCTGGCCGTTGTCGGACAGGATCTGCACCACGGTGCCGCTCTTGTCGGCCTCGATCTCGTTGAGGATCTTCATCGCCTCGATGATGCAGATGGTCTCACCTTCTTTGATGGTGCTGCCGACCTCGACAAAGGGCTTGGCGCCCGGGCTGGCCGAGCGGTAAAAAGTGCCGACCATGGGCGACTTGACCACATGGCCGGACGGCGCGGCTGCCGCGGCGGGCGTCGCCTCGGCCGCCACCGGCATGGGTACAGCGACCGGGGCCGGCGCCGCCTGCGGCGGAGCCATTTGGTAGGCCACGGGGGCGCCGTAACCGCCCTTGACGATGCGCACCTTGCCCTCGGCTTCGGTGATTTCCAGCTCGGAAACGTTGGATTCCGACACCAGGTCGATCAGGGTTTTGAGTTTTCGCAGGTCCATGAAATTTCCAATCGCTCCAGTGGGCTGTTGCAGCCAAATCTCATTATTTTTTGTGATCGCACGCTTACCGCAGCGATTTCACACCAAGTACGGATGCTAACCGCATTCCGGATGACGCCAAAGACTGTTCATTCCGGCGGGTTTGTGCTACCCGTTGGGCTTGCATCCACCACACACGGCCGATGCAAACAGGCCACCGGGCCGGGGCGGGCCCGGCGGGTGGCTGGCGCGGATTGTACCGGCCCGCCTCCACCGTTTGGCTGAGCAGGCGGTCTGGTCGCCCGTCCGCTCAGCCCACGCGGCCGGACGGGGCCCACTGCAGCAGTTCGGCCTCGCTGACTTTGCCCATCTTGCGGTGCAACACCGCACCGCGGGCGTCCAGCACCACGGTGTAAGGCAGGCCGCCGGTGCTGTTGCCCAGCGTGCGGCCCAGCTCGGTGCCCCCCAGGCCGGCCAGCCCAACGGGGAAATCGAGCGGTGTTTTCTGCAGGAAGTTGCGCACCGAACTGGGCTGGTCAATGGCCAATCCCAGCATTTGCAAGCCGTTCGCACTGTGTTCGCGGTAAAACCGGTTCAGCAACGGCAGTTCCTCGATGCAGGGCGGGCACCAGGTGGCCCAGAAGTTGACCAGCAACGGTTTGCCGCGCAAGGACTGCATGGCCAGCGTGCCACCGGCGGGCGTGTCAAAGCTGAGCGCCCACAACGCGGCCTCGGGGCCGTCCACCGCCGACGCGCCTTGGGTGCTGGGTCCCAAGTGCCACCAGGCCAGGCCCACACCGGCCGCGGCGGCGGCCACTGCAGCGCCCACCAGCAGGCCGCGGCGGCCCGAATCGGCGACAGGGGAAGACTCGGACGGCAACAAATCGGGGGGGCTCATGCGGGCGACTCGGCAAGCAGGTGGTTCAAGGCGGCCAGATCGCCACGGGGGCGACGGCCTTGGGCGTCGGGGTGCAGGGCGCCGCGCAGGTCATCATAGCCATAGACCAGCAGGTGCACGCCCACCGTTTCGCCCAGCTCCCGGCAGGGCGCGCCCAGGCTCAGCGCCTCCACCGACTCGCCGCGGAAACCGCTGACGGTGCGGGCCTCGTAGTCCACCCGGTGGTCGATCAGCGCGATGTCCACCTCCTTGGGGTCGTCGCAGAACAGCTGCAGGTAGATGTCGGAGCGCCGGGTGGCCGTGCCATGCCAGACCGCGCCGCCCAGATGGGGCCGGAAAGCCGCCAGCCGCGCCATCCACAGCGCCGCCAGCCGGCGCAAGGCGGCCAGTTCACCCGGCTGGGTGTCGGCGCAGAACAGCGCCAGGTGGTCGCGCACCTCGGCCTCCACCAACTCGTTGTTGGGCAAGGCGGTGCGTGCCGGCAGGCCCAGCAATTTGAGCGCACGCCGTTTAGCCGGGCCGTATTCCAGGCCCTCGTCCACCACCAGGCGGGCCGCGGTGGCGGCGATTTCAGACGCAAGACTGTCCATGGCGGCATTGTCGGCGACCCGTCCAGCCGCTGCCGCGCCCTGGCCCAAGCACCCTGGCCACCCCGGGGTTTGGTTTGGTCAGCGCCGCATTCAACGCTCCTTTTATGAGAGCAACGGGTTCAGCAAAGACGGCCAATGGAGGTCAGGTTCACGCCAAACACCCCCTAAAATTGGCCCATGCACATTCACATTCTGGGCATTTGCGGCACCTTCATGGGGGGCCTGGCCGCACTGGCCCGCGAGGCCGGCCACCGCGTCACCGGCTGCGACGCCGGCGTCTACCCGCCGATGAGCGACCAGCTGCGCGCGCTGGGCATTGATCTGATCGAGGGTTTTGGTGCCGACCAGCTGGCCCTGAAGCCCGACCTGTTCGTGGTGGGCAACGTGGTCAGCCGCGCCCACCTGGCCGACGGCCAACCCAAGTTTCCGCTGATGGAAGCCATTCTGGACGCCGGCCTGCCCTACACCAGCGGCCCGCAGTGGCTGGCCGAGCATGTGCTGCAGGGCCGCCATGTGCTGGCCGTGGCCGGCACCCATGGCAAGACCACCACCACCTCCATGCTGGCCTGGATTCTGGAGTCCGCTGGCCTGCAACCCGGGTTTCTGGTCGGCGGCGTGCCACTGAATTTTGGCGTTTCAGCCCGACTGGGGGCCCCCACGCTCGGCACTGGCGTGCCCTCGCTGCCCCCCGAGGTGGTTGCCCCGCCTTGGGGCGGCCCGGCGGCGGGGCGACCTGCTTCGACCTGCTTCGTCATCGAAGCAGACGAATACGACACCGCCTTTTTTGACAAGCGCAGCAAGTTCGTTCACTACCGGCCGCGCACCGCCATCCTGAACAACCTGGAATTCGACCACGCCGACATCTTTGACAACCTGGTGGCCATCGAGCGGCAGTTCCACCACCTGGTGCGCACCGTGCCCTCGCAAGGTCGGGTGGTGTTCAACGCCGCGCAGGACAGCCTGCAGCGGGTGTTGGCCCAGGGCTGCTGGAGCCCACGGGCCGGCTTCGGCCCCGGCGGCGACTGGCAGGCTGACGGCCCGCCGGACGATTTTGTGGTGCAACACCTAGGCCAGCCGGTGGCCCGTGTGCGCTGGGCGGTGGCCGGGGTGCACAACCAGCTGAACGCGCTGGCGGCCATCGCCGCCGCCGCCCATGTGGGCGTGGCGCCCGAGATGGCCGCCCAGGCCCTGGCCGGTTTTCAAAACGTGCGGCGGCGGCTGGAGCGGCTGGGCAGCGCCGGTGGCGTGACGGTGTACGACGACTTTGCCCACCACCCCACTGCCATTGCCACCACGGTGGACGGCCTGCGCCGACAGGTGGGGGCTGCCCGCATCCTGGCGGTGTTCGAGCCACGCAGCAACACCATGAAACTGGGCACCATGGCCGCCCAGCTGCCCGACAGCCTGGCCCAGGCCGACCTGGCCTTCTGCCATGCCGGCGGGCTGGACTGGGACGTGCGGGCCGCGCTGGCGCCCATGGGCGCGCGGGCCCGGGTGGCCGACAGCGTGGACACGCTGGTGGCCCAGGTGGCCGCCGCTGCCCGGCCGGGTGACCATGTGCTGTGCATGAGCAATGGCAGTTTTGGCGGCGTGCACGCCAAGCTGCTGGCCGCGCTGGCCAGCACCATCGCAACGGCCTGAGCCGGCGCGGTGAACGCGCCCCCGGCGCCGGGGGCGCGGCGTTCAGCCGCGGCGCGCCTTGACCGCGTTGGACAGGATGTCCAGCGACTGCAGCGAATCGTCCCAGTTCAGGCAGGCGTCGGTGATGCTCTGGCCATAGGCCAGCTTGGACGCGTCGTCCTTGCCCGGGGTGAACTTCTGCGCGCCACCGTTCAAATGGCTTTCCACCATCACGCCGAACACGCTGCGCGAACCACCGGCGATCTGGCCGGCGATGTCACGCGCCACTTCCAGCTGCTTCTCATGCTGCTTGCTGCTGTTGGCGTGGCTGAAGTCCACCATCAGGCTGGCCGGCAGCTTGGCGGCTTCCAGGTCCTTGCAGGCAGCGGCCACGCTGGCGGCGTCGTAGTTCGGGCCCTTGCCGCCGCGCAGGATGACGTGGCAGTCCTGGTTGCCGCGGGTCTGCACGATGGCGACCTGGCCGTTCTTGTGCACCGACAGGAAGTGGTGTGGGCGCGAGGCCGACTGGATGGCGTCGGTGGCGATCTTGATGTTGCCGTCGGTGCCGTTCTTGAAGCCGATGGGCGCACTCAGGCCGGAGGCCAGCTCGCGGTGGATCTGGCTCTCGGTGGTGCGCGCGCCGATGGCGCCCCAGGAAATCAGGTCACCGATGTACTGCGGCGAGATCACGTCGAGGAACTCGCTGCCGGCCGGCAGGCCCAGGCGGTTGATGTCGATCAGCAGCTGGCGGGCGATGCGCAGGCCCTCGTCGATGCGGTAGCTCTCGTCGAGGTAGGGGTCGTTGATCAGGCCCTTCCAGCCCACCGTGGTGCGCGGCTTCTCGAAATAGACCCGCATCACGATTTCCAGCGTGTCCTTGTACTTGTCGCGCTGCGCTTTCAGGCGGTTGGCGTACTCCATCGCGGCCCGGGGGTCGTGGATGGAGCACGGCCCAATGATAACCAGCAGGCGGTCGTCCTGGCCGGTCATGATGTTGTGGATGGTCTTGCGGGTGTCGGTGATCAGCGTCTCCACCGGCGTGCCGCGGATGGGAAAGAAGCGGATCAAATGTTCGGGTGGAGGCAACACGTTGATGTCCTGAATGCGTTCGTCGTCGGTCTGGCTGGTTTTGTCGACGGTGGCATACCAAGCATCGCTGCTGGGCACATTGGATTTGGCGTTCATCGGGTCGCTCCTTCTTCAATCAAGGCAAAACAGGCATAAAAAAACCGCCGGGCTTGCAGGCCGGCGGTTTGTTCGAGATTCAGGTTGCTTACACGCGCACCTCTCGTCCGCCGGAGACCGGGAACGTAAAGTAAAAATGGAAAGCAGCGCGTGGCATAGGTTTGAAATGTAGCACAGCCGGCTCAGGCCGTGCCGCCCACCGTCAGGCCGTCGATGCGCAGCGTGGGCTGGCCCACGCCCACCGGCACGCTCTGACCTTCCTTGCCACAGGTGCCCACGCCGCTGTCCAGCGCCATGTCGTTGCCTATCATGGTGACCTTTTTCAGCGACTCGGGGCCGTTGCCAATGATGGTCGCGCCCTTGACCGGGTACAGGATCTTGCCGTTTTCCACCCAGTAGGCTTCGCTGGCCGAGAACACAAACTTGCCGCTGGTGATGTCGACCTGGCCGCCGCCAAAGTTGGTGGCGTACAAGCCCTTCTTGATGCTGGCAACGATCTCGCCGGGGTCTTTGTCGCCGCCCAGCATGTAGGTGTTGGTCATGCGCGGCATGGGCACATGGGCGTAGCTCTCGCGCCGGCCGTTGCCAGTGGGCTTGACGCCCATCAGCCGGGCGTTCATCGCATCCTGGATGTAGCCCTTCAGGATGCCGTCCTCGATCAGCACGTTGCTCTGGCTGGGGTTGCCCTCGTCGTCCACATTGAGCGAGCCGCGGCGGTCGGCGATCGTGCCGTCGTCCAGCACCGTCACGCCCCTGGCCGCCACCCGCTGGCCGACACGGCCGCTGAAGGCGCTTGAGCCCTTGCGATTGAAGTCACCTTCCAGGCCGTGGCCGATGGCCTCGTGCAGCAGAATGCCAGGCCAGCCCGGGCCCAGCACCACCGTCATCTCGCCGGCCGGGGCCGGGCGGGATTCGAGGTTGGTCAGCGCCGCGGCCACCGCCTCGTTGACGTATTTCTGGATGTGGGCCTCGTCGAAGTAGGCCAGACCAAAACGGCCACCGCCGCCGCTGGAACCCATCTCGCGCCGGCCGTTCTGCTCGGCGATCACGGTCACGCTCAGGCGCACCAGCGGCCGCACATCGGCGGCCAGCGTACCGTCGGCGCGCGCCACCATCACCACGTCGTATTCGCTGGCCAGGCCGGCCATGACCTGGGCCACCCGCGGGTCCTTGGCCCGGGCCAGGCTTTCCACCCGGCCCAGCAGCGCCACCTTGGCGGTGCTGTCCAGCGAGGCAATCGGGTCGGTGCCGTGGTACAGCGAGCGGCTCTTGGCCACCTTGACCGCCGGCACCTTGACCCGGCCCTGGCTGGCCGCCGCGCCAATGCTGCGCACGGTGCGGGCGGCGTCCAGCAGCGAGGCCTCAGAAATGTCGTCGGAATAGGCGAAAGCGGTCTTCTCGCCGCTGACGGCGCGCACGCCCACGCCCTGGTCGATGCTGAAGCTGCCGGTCTTGACGATGCCTTCTTCCAGGCTCCAGCCCTCGCTGCGGGTGTACTGGAAGTACAGGTCGGCGTCGTCCACCTTGTGGGCCTTGATCTCGGCCAGCGCCTTCGCCAGGTGCGACTCGTCCAGACCGAACGGGGTGAGCAGCAGGCTGCGCGCCACGTCCAGCCGGCCTTCGGTGGCGCGGGACTGCGGGGCGGCTTTGGACGACAGGGGGGCGGTGGTGGGACTCATGGCCAGATTGTAGGCATTCGGCCCCGTGGCCATCGGCCCGCCCGGCCAAGCCCCTGCCCGCATCGCGCCCACACTGAGCGGCGGCCCAATGCTCCTGATTCAGGAGCAAGAGCCGCTCCACCCCGGGTCAGGACTGCAGCAGCTGGCGCGAACGGGCGATCGACATCAGGATGCCGATGCCCATGCCCAGCGTCACCATGGCGGTGCCGCCGTAGCTGATGAAGGGCAGCGGCACCCCCACCACCGGCAGGATGCCGCTGACCATGCCCATGTTCACAAAGGCGTAGGTGAAGAAGATCATGGTCACCGCACCGCCCAAAAGCCGGGCGAACAGCGTGGGCGCGTCCATCGCGATCACCAGGCCACGCAGGATCAAAAAGATGAAGGCCGACATCAGCATCAGGTTGCCCACCAGGCCAAACTCCTCGGAGTAGGCGGCAAAAATGAAGTCGGTGGTGCGCTCGGGAATGAACTCCAAATGGGTTTGTGTGCCCTGCATGAAGCCCTTTCCGGTGATGCCGCCAGAGCCGATGGCGATCATGCCCTGGATGATGTGGAAGCCCTTGCCCAACGGGTCGCGGGTCGGGTCGAGCAGGGTGCAGATGCGCTGCTGCTGGTAGTCGTGCAGCACCGGCCAGCGCACGCCGTCGGCGCACAGGCTGGGCTCAAACACCACCAGCAGCACGGCCCCGGTCAGCGCCAACGCCACCGGCGGCAGAATCAGTTTCCAGCTCAGGCCGGCGAAAAAGATCACCGACAGCCCGGCCGCCAGCACCAGCAGCGCCGTGCCCAGGTCGGGCTGCTTCATGATCAGCGCGATCGGCACCAGCAGCAACAGGCTGGCCACCGCAAAGTCCAGCGGCCGCAGCTGGCCCTCGCGCTTCTGGAACCACCAGGCCAGCATCAGCGGCATGGCGATCTTCAGGATCTCGCTGGGCTGTATGGTCACGCCCAGGTTGATCCAGCGCCGCGCGCCCTTCTTGGTGATGCCGAAAATCGCCACCGCGATCAGCAGCGCCACGCCCAACGTGTACAGCGGCACGGCGAACTGCATCAGCCGCTGCGGCGGCACCTGCGCCACCAGGAACATGATGGTGGCGGCGATCAGCATGTTGCGGCCATGGTCGATGAAACGGCTGCCATGGTCGTAGCCCGACGAGTACATGGTCAGCAGCCCGGCCCCGGCCAGCAGCAGCACCGCACAGGCCAGCGGCACGTCAAACCCCTTGAACCAGGGAGCAACACGCTGCCAAAGCGGGGGAGAGTCGAAAACGGCGGCCATGGCGGGATTATCCCGCGCCGGGTGGCCCCCCGGCCAACCCTATCATTCCACATGGCCATCACCCATTTGCTCTATCTGCATGGCTTCCGCTCGTCACCGCGGTCGGCCAAGGCCCAGCTGACGGCCGGGGCGGTGCGCACCCGCCACCCCGGCGTGACCTGGTGCTGCCCACAACTGCCACCCTCCCCGGCCGAGGCTGCCGCGCTGATTCAGCAGGCTGTGGCCGGCTGGCCGCGCGAGCGCATGGCGGTGGTGGGCTCGTCGCTGGGCGGCTATTACGCGCTGTGGCTGGCGGCGCAGACCGGCTGCCGGGCGGTGCTGCTGAACCCGGCCGTGCACCCGGCACGCGACCTGGCCCGCCACATCGGCGAACAGACCGCCTGGCACGACCCGGCCGAGCGCTTTTTCTTCCGGCCCGAGTACATCGCCGAACTGCAAACCCTGGAGGCCGGGCCGCTGCCGCATCCCGAGCGCTGCCTGGCCCTCATCGCCCGCGGCGACGAGGTGCTGGATTGGCGGGAAATGCTGGCCCGGTGTGCGGGCGCTCACATCCAGTTGCTGGACGGCAGCGACCATGCGCTGTCCGGTTACGCCGGTCTGCTGGACGGTGTGCTGGACTTTCTGCGGCTGGCCTGAGGCTGGCCCAGCCGCCGGGCCACTCCACCCTGCATGGGACAATCGCTCTATGTTTGCATTGTTTGAAGAAGCCGGAAAATTCATGGCCGGGCGCATCCTGTCGGAGGCCGAGGCCTCGGCCCAGGTGGAGTTGGATTCCGGCAAGCGGGTCAAGGTCAAAGCCGCCAACCTGTTGCTGAAGTTCGAGAAACCGGCACCGGCCGAGCTGCTGGCCTCGGCCCGCAGCCTCAGCGACGAGATCGAGCTGGACCTGGCCTGGGAATTCGCCCCCGAAGAAGAGTTCGGCTTTGCCGACCTGGCGCGCGACTATTTCAGCAGCAGCGCCACGCTGGCCCAGCAGACCGCCGCGCTGATCCGGCTGTTCGAGGCGCCGCATTACTTCCGCCGCGCCGGCAAGGGGCGCTTTCGCAAGGCGCCGGCCGACATCCTGCAGCTGGCGCTGGCCGCCATCGAGAAAAAAAAGCAGGTTCAGGCGCAGATCGAGGGCTGGGCCGCCGAGCTGGGCCGGGGCCAATGCCCGGACCCCATCCGCGAGCAGCTGTACAAAATCCTGTTCAAGCCCGACAAGAACGCCGCCGAGTACAAGGCGGTGGTCGAGGCCTCGCGCGCCACCCAGACCGCGCCGCTGGCGCTGCTGCAACGGGCCGGCGCCATCGATTCGCCCTACCAGTTCCACTGGCGGCGTTTTTTGTTCGACCAGTTCCCCAAGGGCACGGCCTTCCCGGCGCTGCAAGCGCCGCAGATCACCGACGCCCTGCCGCGGGCCGCGGTGCAGGCCTTCTCCATCGACGACTCGCAAACCACCGAGATCGACGACGCGCTGTCGCTGCAAGGCCTGGGCACAGGCACCGTGGTGCTGGGCATCCACATCGCCGCACCCGGCCTGGCGGTGCTGCCGGGCAGCCCGGTGGACCAGCTGGGCCGCGCCCGTTTGTCCACCGTCTACATGCCCGGCCACAAGCTGACCATGCTGCCCGACGCGGTGGTGCAGCACTACACCTTGCAAGAGGGCCGCGACTGCCCGGCGGTGTCGCTCTACGTCACGCTGGACGAGGCCACGCTGGCCATTCAATCCAGCGAAACCCGGCTCGAATCGGTGCCCATCGTGGCCAACCTGCGCCACGACCAACTCGATGCGCTGGTCACCGCCGACTGGCTGGACAACCCGGCCACACCCACCCCGGCCGGCCAGGACCACGCGCTGGGCGCCCTGCCACAGGGCCGTGAAACCCTGTCGTTTCTGTACCGCCTGGCCAAGCAGCTGAAAGCCGGCCGCGAGATCGTGCGGGGCAAACCCGAAACCTTCAACCGGCCCGACTACAACTTCCGCCTGGTCGGCAACGACGGCGCCGAGCCCACCGGCAATGAAACGGTGTCGATCACCACCCGCCAGCGCGGCGCGCCGCTGGACCTGATCGTCGCCGAGGCCATGATTCTGGCCAACAGCAGCTGGGGCAACTGGTTGGCCGAACTGGGTGTGCCCGCCATCTACCGCAGCCAGGCCAGCCTGGCGCCCGGCGTCAAGGTGCGCATGGGCACCAAAGCCTTGCCGCACGCCGGCATCGGTGTCAAAAGCTACGCCTGGAGCACCTCACCGCTGCGCCGCTACACCGACCTGGTGAACCAGTGGCAAATCATCGCCTGCGCCCGCCATGGCAAGACCGCGGCGCTGGCCGCGCCCTTCAAACCCAAGGACGCCGAGCTGTTCTCCATCATCTCGGGCTTTGACGCCACTTACGCCGCCTACAACGGCTTCCAGGGCGGCATGGAGCGCTTCTGGACGCTCAAGCATTTGCAGCAGAACGGCATCACCGAACTGACCGCCACGCTGTTCAAGGACAACCTGGCGCGCGCCGACACGCTGCCGCTGGTGCTGCCGGTGTTCGGCGCCCAGGGCCTGCCACGCGGTGCCCGGGTCCGGGTGCAGCTGGGCACCATCGACGAAATCACGCTGGACGTGGCCGGCACGGTGGTGGAACGGCTGGATGCCCAACCCAGCGACGCGCCGGAAGACGACGAAGGCGAAGACGACACCGTGGCCGGGCCGATCGCGATCGCGGTCGACCTCAGCGAGGCCGAGGCGGTGGCCGGGGATAATCCAACGCCGTGAACCTGCGTCTGTCCTGGCGATCCCTGAGCACGCTCCAGAAGGCCCTGGGCCTCTCGTTGGCCGCCCATGCGCTGCTGCTGAGCGTGCGCTTCGCCGACCCGGAGCGCTTCAACCGGGTGTTCAAGGACACGCCGCTCGAAGTCATCCTGGTCAACGCCCGCTCGAAAGAGGCGCCCACCCAGGCCACCGCCATCGCCCAGGCCAATCTGGCTGGCGGTGGCGAGGCCGAGCGCGGCCGCGCCACATCGCCGCTGCCACCCTCGGCGCTGCTGCAGGCCGGCGACGATGCGGAAGACGCGCAAAAACAGATCGAGCAATTGCAGCGCCAGCAGTACCGCATGCTGGCCGAGCTGCGCCAGCAGATCGCCATGCTGCCGCCCCCCGACCCGCAGGTCGACCCCAACAACCCCGAGGCCCAGGCCCGCGAACAAAAGCGCCGCCAGGTGGTCAACCTGCTGGCCGAGATCGAGCGCCGCATCAACGAAGAAAACGCCCGTCCCCGCAAGCGCTACGTCAGCCCCGCCACCCGTGAAGAGGTGTACGCGCTGTACTACGACGGCATGCGCCGGCGCATCGAAGACCGCGGTACCGAAGACTTTCCGCAATCGGGCGGCGACAAGCTGTATGGCGAGCTGACCATGGCCATCACCGTCGACGCCGACGGCCAGGTGCTGGCCACCGAGGTGGTCGAGCCCTCGGCCAACCGGGTGCTGAACCGCCAGGCCCAGCTCATCGTGCGCCAGGCCGCGCCCTTTGGCCGCTTCTCCGACGCCATGCGCCGCAAGGCCGACCAGATCGTGGTCGTCTCCCGATTCAAATTCACCCGCGACCAGGTGCTGGAAACCCGTCTGCGTGGCCAATAAGACCGACCCCCTGGACATTCGAACGATGGACCACTACTGCGTGATGGGCCACCCGGTGGAACACAGCCGCTCGCCCCGCATCCATGCCCGTTTTGCCGAACTCACCGGCCAGCAGCTGGACTATGGCCGGCGCCTGGTGCCACTGGACGGCTTCCCCGCCGCGGTGGCCGAGTTCGTGGCCCAGGGCGGCCGCGGTTGCAACGTCACCGTGCCCTTCAAGTTCGAGGCCTTCGCGCTGGCCAGCAGCCACAGCGACCGCGCCACGCTGGCCCAGGCCTGCAACACCCTGACGTTCTCGCGTGACAACCATGGCCGGCCGGTGCTGCACGCCGACAACACCGACGGTGTGGGCCTGGTCAACGACATCGTGCAAGGCGCAGGCCGCCGCATCGCCGGCCACGATGTGCTGCTGATCGGCGCCGGGGGTGCGGCCGCCGGGGTGCTGGGGCCGCTGCTGGACCAGGGGCCGCGCCAGCTGCGGGTGGTCAACCGCAGCATCGGCCGGGCCCAGGAACTGGTGACGCGCCACGAGGCGCTGGCAAGGCGCCACGAGGTCGCGCTGGCGGCCGGTGGGCTGAACGACATCCATGGCGGCTTCGACATCGTGGTCAACGCCAGCGCCTCCAGCCTCAGCGGCGCAGTGGTGCCGGTGCCGGCCCATGTGCTGCGGCGCGACGCCCTGGCCTACGACATGATGTACGGCCCGGCGGCCATGCCCTTCCTGAACTGGGCCCAGGCCCACGGTGCGCAGCCGCGCGACGGCCTGGGCATGCTGGTGGAGCAGGCGGCCGAGGCCTTTGCACTGTGGCGCGGCCTGCGCCCACCGTCGGCCCAGGTGCTGGCCGAACTGCGCGCCGAAGGCTTGTGAGGCCATGCGCTGGTTGACCCGCGGTCTGGTCTGGGCGGTGCTGGCCCTGCTGTCGCTGCAACTTTATTTTGTCGCCCGCATCGCGCTGATGGCAGTGGTCGACCCCCAGTCCACCAGCTTTCAGCGTTCCGAAGCCTGGCGCCTCCAGACCACCAAGGGCGGCCTGCGCTGGCGCCAGCAATGGGTGCCCTATGCGCAGATTTCCGACCACCTGAAACGCGCGGTGATTGCCTCGGAAGACGGCGACTTCATCAACCACGACGGCGTGGAATGGGACGCGCTGGAGAAGGCCTGGCAGAAGAACGCCCAGGCCGAAGCCCAGGCGCTGAAGCGGGCCCGGGCCAACCGGCCGCCCAAGGTGGTGGGCGGCTCCACCATCACCCAGCAACTGGCCAAGAACCTGCTGCTGTCGGGCGAACGCACGCTGGTGCGCAAAGGCCAGGAGTTTGTGCTGACGCTGGTGCTGGAGGCCTTGCTGGGCAAGCAGCGCATCCTGGAGATCTACCTCAACAACGTCGAATGGGGCGAAGGTGTGTTCGGCGCCGAGGCCGCGGCCCAGCATTACTTCCGCAAGCCGGCGGCCCGCCTCAGCCCCTATGAGGCGGCCCGGCTGGCGGTGATGCTGCCCCGGCCTAAGTTCTTCGAGCGCCTGCCCAATTCGGCCTATTTGTCGGGCCGGGCCGGCACCATCGTGGCCAGGATGGGTGACGCTGTCCTGCCCTAGCCCCCACGCTCCCCACTGCGTGTGGTTCGCTGAACGTGCCGCTGCCAGACGCAGCGGCTCTTCGGGCTGTCCCAGCCTGCGCAGGCAGGCTGGGAGCCGCAGCCCTCAGCCCCGAGGGGGCCGCGTTTCGGCTTGGGGCGGCCCAGCGGCGAAACACCCCTCTCCACACGCCACTGCCTACAACGATTGCCCCTGGACACTCCCCGTTTCACCTGGGTGACAGCGGCGGGGTCAAGCAGGGATTGCCACCAGCCTGAATGGCCCTGGTGCCACCTTATCATCGGTTGATGCTTGCCAAACTGATGAGCCTGTTCCTGCTGGGGCTGGTGCGCGCACTGACCGGGGCCCAGGCCCGCTGGCATGGCTGTCCCCCCAAGGCCGAGCAGCGCATCTACTTTGCCAACCACCAGAGCCATGCCGATCTGGTGCTGATCTGGGCCGCGTTGCCGCAGGAGCTGCGTGGCATCACCCGGCCGATTGCCGCCAAGGACTACTGGACCCAGTCGGCCTTCAAGCAGTGGATCACCACCGCGGTGTTCAACGCGGTCTATGTGGACCGCAGCAAGACCACCGACCAGGACCCGCTGGAGCCGCTGATCGAGGCCCTGGGCCATGGCGATTCCATCATCCTGTTCCCCGAAGGCACGCGCGGCAACGCCGAGGAGCCGCAGGCCTTCAAGGCCGGGCTGTACAACCTGGCCACCCGCTTCCCCGACGTGGTGCTGGTGCCGGCCTGGATCAACAACGTGCAGCGTGTCATGCCCAAGGGCGAGGTTGTGCCTGTGCCCATCCTGTGCTCGGTGACCTTTGGCGCGCCGATGCGGGTCGAACCCGGTGAAGAGCGGCGGGCCTTTCTGGACCGGGCCCGCAGCGCGGTCATCGCGCTGCGAGATGTTTGAAACCGCCATGACACCACACCCGCCCATCTGCCGCCGCGCCGGGCCGCCCCAAGCAAGGCAGGGCCCCCTCGGGGGGCAGCAAAGCACACGTAGTGGCGAGCGTGGGGGTTTCACATGAACCAGTTCCTGCGCAGCCTCAGCACCAACCAGCAGGTGGGCCTGCTGTTTGTCATCGTCTTTGGCATTCTCCTGCTGGCCAGCGGCGCGGCACTGCTGTGGTCCATCCGTGACCGCGGCGAGGCGCACCAGGAGGCCCAGCGCAACTTCGGCCGGGTGCTGAACACCTCCTGGGTCATGGTGGTGGTGTTCTGGCTGGCCTGGGCCGCCGGCGACACCGTGGCCACGGTGTTGTTTTGCTTTGTCTCGTTCTTTGCTTTCCGCGAGTTCATCACGCTGTCGCCCACCCGGCGCGGCGACCACCGCAGCCTGGTGCTGGCCTTTTTTGTGGTGCTGCCGGTGCAGTACGCGCTGGTGTTGACCGAGCATTTCGACCTCTTCACCGTGTTCATCCCGGTCTATGTGTTCCTGGCCTTTCCGGTGGTGAGTGCGCTGGCCAACGACCCACAGCGTTTTCTGGAACGCAACGCCAAATTGCAATGGGGCATCATGGTCTGTGTCTACGGCATGAGCCATGTGCCGGCGCTGCTGCTGCTGGACTTTCCGCGCTACAGCGGCAAAGGTGCCTTCCTGGTGTTTTTCTTTGTGCTGGTGGTGCAGACCACGATGATCGTGCAGCACCTGGTGGGCCACCGCCTGAAGCGCCCGCCCCACGCCCCGGCGGTGAGCCAGAGCTTCACCTGGGCCAGCTGGGCGGTGGGGGTGCTGGCCGGTGGCCTGGCCGGCGCGGTGCTAGCGGGCATCACGCCGTTCAAGCCGGGCCAGGCCCTGGGCATGGCGCTGATCGCCGGGGCCGCTGGCTCGCTGGGCCATTTGGTGATGAAGGCGCTGAAGCGCGACCGCGGCGTGACCAACTGGGGCGCCCAGGGGGCTTCGGTCACCGGCGCCAGTGGCCTGCTCGACCGGGTCGACGGCCTGTGTTTCGCCGCGCCGGTGTTCTTCCATTCGGTGCGCTGGTACTTCGGCCTGTGAGCACGGCCCCGCGTCCCATGCGCATCCTCGGCATCGACCCCGGCCTGCAGACCACCGGCTTTGGCGTGGTGGATCTGAGCGGCAGCGCGCTGGCCTATGTGGCCAGTGGCACCATCACCACCACCCATTTGCCGCTGGGCGACCTGCCGGCCCGGCTCAAGGTGCTGTTCGACGGTATCCGCGAGGTGGTGGCCCGCTACCAGCCCGACACCGCCTCGGTGGAGATCGTGTTCGTCAACGTCAACCCGCAGGCCACGCTGCTGCTGGGCCAGGCCCGCGGGGCCTGCATCACCGCGCTGGTGTCGGCCTACCTGCCGGTGGCCGAGTACACCGCGCTGCAAATGAAAAAAGCCGTGGCCGGCCATGGCCAGGCCGGCAAGGCCGAGGTGCAGCAGATGGTGATGCGGCTGCTCAAGCTGCCCGGCCTGCCGGGCACCGATGCGGCCGATGCGCTGGGCCTGGCCATCACCCACGCCCACGCGGGCGAGGCGGCACGCCGGATGGCGGAGGCGGCCACCGGCGGCACCCGCAAGGCCGGGGTGGCGGCCTACCGGGCCGGCCGCAGCCGCTGAAAGCCCCCGCGGCCTCAGCCGCGCTGGCGCAGCTCGCGCACCCCGCGGCCCAGCTTGCGCCGCAGCAGGGCCCGCAACGTGGTGCCGTCGGCATACCCCACCTTGGCAGCCACCTGGTCGACGCTGGCCTTGCTGGTTTGCAGCAGATAGATGGCGCGCTCAACCCGCAAATCCTGGAAGTAAGACAGCGGTGTTTTGCCCAGCACGGTGCGCAGCCGGCGGGCCAGCGTGCGTTCGCTGGCACCGATGGCCTCGGCCGCGCTGCCCAGCGAAAAGCCCTGCATGCCTTCGCCCAGCCGCTCCCGGGCCCAGCGCTCGAAGCGCTCGACCAGCGGGTCGTTGTGGGCCACATGGTCGGGAATGACGTAGGCCGCCTGGGTGGTGCGTGCGTCCACCAGCAGGTAGCGGGCGGTGAGCGAGGCCAGCTCCGGGCTGCGGCGCCGCACCAGCCACAGCGCCAGGTCCAGGTGGGCCATGGCGGCGCCGGCGGTGACAAAGTTGCCAGCGTTCACCAGCATCCGGGTTTCGTCCAGGTGCACGTTGGGGAAACGCTCACGGAACATCGGAGCCAGCCACCAGGTGGTGGTGGCGCTGCGCCCGTTGAGCAAGGCGGTGTCGGCCAGCACAAAGGTGCCGGTGCACACCGCGCCCACCATGGACCCGGTGCCGGAGGCTTCGGCCAGGTAGGCCGACAGGTCGACCATCTCGGGCCGGGCCAGCGACTCGGTCAGCAAATGGGGCTGCTTGGCACCCAGGCCGGGCACCACCAGCACGTCGGGCCGGTAAGTGGAGTCGACTGGCACCACCGGCACCTGCAGGCCGTGGGTGGTGCGCACCCGGCGCCGCATACCCACCGGCCGGACCTCGAACTGCGGCGTGGACAGCCCCAGGGACGGGGCCAGTTCGTTGGCCAGGCCCAGGGTGTCGAGCACCGTGGTCAGGCCGGTGTCGAAGACCTGGTCGAAGGCAAGCACGTCGATTTTCATGTCAGAAATGGTATCGACAATGGCATTTCAGGCCGTAGGTGGAACCCATGACGCACCGCACAATAACTGTCACCCGACCTTGTCGGCATGTGTGTCAACTTCCAAGGAACGCTTCATGGTTCGTGTCGCTTTGTACGTTCGTCTGCAGGCCAAGCCCGGCAAAGAGGCCAGCCTGGAGGCTTTTCTGCAAGGGGCTTTGCCGCTGGCCCAGCAGGAAACCGACACCCCGGTCTGGTTGGCGTTGAAGTTTGGGCCGTCCACCTTCGGGATTTTTGACGCCTTTGCCGACCAGGCGGGGCGACAGGCCCACCTGGAAGGGGCAATTGCCGAGGCGCTGATGGCCAACGCGGCCCATTTGCTGGCCGAGATGCCCTGCATCGAACCGGTGGACGTGCTGGCGGCCAAGCTGCCCGGCTGAGGGTGGCCGCTCAGGCAATGCGCTCCAGGATCAGCACGGCGAAAAAACCAAAAGCCGCGATCAGCGTCCACTTCAGCGTCAGCAGGCCGTAGCGCCGAAAGCGCACCTGGCCGGTGGCGGCGTAGGTGGCGAAACACACCACGGCGGCCAGCAGCAGCAACAGAATCAACCAGCGGAAGATCAGCATGGCTGGGGCCGCAGCAACTTACCAGGCCCGCGCCAGCTGCGCGAAGCCGCCCGGGGCTTTTTTGTCGTCGTCGAAGGTGACGACCTCGTAGGCGTCCTCGCGCGACAGCAGCTCGCGCAGCAGCAGGTTGTTCAGCGCGTGGCCGGAGCGGAAAGCGCTGTAGGCCGCCAGCAAGGGCTTGCCCAGCAGGTACAAATCGCCCATGGCGTCGAGGATCTTGTGCTTGACGAACTCGTCGTCGTAGCGCAGACCGTCGCTGTTGAGCACCTTGTAATCGTCCATCACGATGGCGTTGTCCAGCCCGCCGCCCAGCGCCAGGCCGTTGGCCCGCATCATCTCCACGTCCTTGGTGAACCCAAAGGTGCGGGCGCGGGCGATGTCGCGGCTGTAGTTGCCCTGCGACATGTCGAACTCGACCCGCTGGCCGGTGGAGTCCACCGCCGGGTGGTCGAAGTCGATCTCGAAGCTGAGCTTGTAGCCGTGGTAGGGCTCGAGCCGGGCCCATTTGGCGTTGGCACCCTGGCCTTCACGCACCTCGACCGGCTGGGTCACGCGGATGAAACGCTTGGGCGTTTTCTGCAGCGCAATGCCGGCGCTTTGCAGCAAAAACACAAAGGACGAGGCCGAGCCGTCGAGGATGGGCACCTCTTCGGCGGTGATGTCCACGTACAGGTTGTCGATGCCCAGGCCGGCGCAGGCCGACATCAGGTGCTCGACCGTGTGCACCTTGGCGCCGCCGTTGGCAATGGTGGAAGCCAGTCGGGTGTCGGTGACCGACAGCGCCGAGATGGGGATGTCCACCGGCTCGGGCAGGTCCACCCGCCGGAACACGATGCCGGTGTCGGGCTGGGCCGGGCGCAGCGTCAGCTCCACCCGCTGTCCGCTGTGCAACCCCACACCGACGGCGCGGGTCAGGCTTTTGAGGGTGCGTTGTTCAACCATGGGGCCATTGTAAAAGTGCCGGGTAGAGCTTGCGCCCTACCCGGCATTCAACCGCAAAGCAATCGGTGAGAAGGGCTCAATCGGCCTGCTTGCGCAGGAAAGCCGGGATCTCGAAATCGTCCATGCCGCCCGAGGACAGCGCATCGACCTTGGCCGCGGCCTGGGTGCGGTTGGTGCGCCAGACGCTGGGGGTGGCCATGCCGGCGTAGTCGGCTTGTGCCACGCCGGTGGGGTTGGCGTGGCCGGCCATGGTTTGCGGCAGCGCAAAACCCACGTTGTCGGTGCCGGTGCGCAGCACCTGCAGCGGCGGCGCGGTGCGGCGGGCGTTCTGGCGGCTCAGGCCGGTGGCGACCACGGTGACGCGGATCTGGTCGCCCAGCTCGTCGTCGTAAGCCGTGCCGTAGATCACATGGGCGTCGGGCGAGGCGTAGGCACGGATGGTGTTCATCGCCAGCTTGGACTCGCTGAGCTTCAGGCTGCCCTTGGCGGCGGTGATCAGCACCAGCACGCCCTTGGCGCCCGACAGGTCGATGCCTTCCAACAGCGGGCATGCCACGGCCTGCTCGGCGGCAATGCGGGCGCGGTCCGGGCCCTGGGCCACGGCGGTGCCCATCATGGCCTTGCCGGGTTCGCCCATCACGGTGCGTACGTCTTCAAAGTCGACGTTCACATGGCCGGGCACGTTGATGATTTCGGCAATGCCGCCCACGGCGTTCTTCAGCACGTCGTTGGCATGGGCAAAGGCCTCGTCCTGGGTGACGTCGTCGCCCAGCACTTCCAGCAGCTTCTCGTTGAGCACCACGATCAGCGAGTCGACATTGGCTTCCAGCTCGGTCAGGCCGTGGTCGGCGTTGGTCATGCGGCGGCCACCCTCGAACTCGAAAGGCTTGGTGACCACACCCACGGTGAGGATGCCCATTTCCTTGGCCACGCGGGCGATCACCGGCGCGGCGCCGGTGCCGGTGCCACCGCCCATGCCAGCGGTGATGAACAGCATGTGGGCGCCGTCGATCGCGGCGCGGATGTCGTCCACCGCCAGCTCGGCGGCCTCGCGGCCCTTGTCGGGCTTGCTGCCGGCGCCCAGGCCGCTGGTGCCCAGCTGGATCACCTTGTGCGCCGGGCTGCGGGTGAGCGCTTGGGCGTCGGTGTTGGCGCAGATGAATTCCACGCCCTGCACGCGGCAGCCAATCATGTGCTGCACCGCATTGCCACCGCCGCCGCCGACACCGATCACCTTGATCTGTGTGCCTTGATCGAACTCCTCGACGTCAATCATTTCGATGCTCATGTCACTCTCCTGTATCAATGTTTGTTTCGCAGTTGCCAATGTCTTTTTTATGTGTCGGTCCGGGGTCAATTGTCACCCGTCCGGCGGCCCTTTGGAGTGCCGGCACGGAGGTAAATTTGCGTGTTCTCTGCAGGTGAAATGGGTCATGTCAGAAGTTCCCCACAAACCAGTCCTTGACCCGGCCCAGGGCGGTTTGCACCGAGCCGTTTTTCTGCGCCACCCGAAAGCCGCGCAGCCGCGCCAGCCGGGCCTCTTCCAGCAGGCCCATCACCGTGGCCGCACGGGGCTGGGCCACCATGTCGGACAAGGCGCTGGTGTATTTGGGAATGCCGCGCCGCACCGGTTTGAGGAAGATGTCCTCACCCAGCTCCAGCATGCCCGGCATGACCGAGCTGCCGCCGGTCAACACGATGCCGGACGACAGCACTTCCTCGAAACCCGATTCGCGCACCACCTGCTGCACCAGCGAGAAGATTTCCTCCACCCGCGGTTCGATCACGCCGGCCAGCGCCTGCATGCTCAGCATGCGCGGGCCGCGGTCGCCCAGGCCGGGCACCTCGACCTGGCTGTCCGGGTTGGCCAGCAGCTGCTTGGCAAAACCGGATTCGACCTTGATGTCTTCGGCGTCCTTGGTCGGCGTGCGCAAGGCCATCGCGATGTCGCTGGTGATCAGGTCACCGGCGATGGGAATGACGGCGGTGTGGCGGATCGCGCCGCCGGTGAAAATGGCCACGTCGGTGGTCCCGGCGCCGATGTCGACCAGGCACACACCCAGCTCTCGCTCGTCCTCGGTCAGCACCGCCAGGCTGGAGGCCAGCGGGTTGAGCATCAGCTGGTCGACCTCCAGGCCGCAGCGGCGCACACATTTGACGATGTTCTCGGCCGCGCTCTGTGCGCCGGTGACGATGTGGATCTTGGCCTCGAGTCGGATGCCGCTCATGCCGATCGGCTCTTTGACGTCCTGGCCGTCAATGACAAACTCCTGCGGCTCCACCAACAGCAGCCGCTGGTCGCTGGAGATGTTGATGGCCTTGGCGGTTTCCACCACCCGGGCCACGTCGGCCTGGGTCACCTCGCGGTCTTTCACCGCCACCATGCCGGTGGAGTTGATGCCGCGGATGTGGCTGCCGGTGATGCCGGTGTAGACCCGGGTGATCTTGCAGTCGGCCATCAGCTCGGCCTCTTTCAGCGCCAGCTGGATGCTTTGCACCGTGGCGTCGATGTTGACCACCACACCGCGCTTCAGCCCGTTGCTGGGCGCCACACCCAGGCCGGCCAGCTTGAGCTCGCCACCCGGCATGACCTCGGCCACCACCACCATCACCTTGGCGGTGCCGATGTCCAGGCCCACCACCAAGTCTTTGTATTCTTTTGCCATGACGTTTTCTGTTCCTTGAACCTGTTGCCCTGGGGGCTATTTCTTGCCGGACTCGAGCGCCACCGTGGTCACGCCGCGCAGGCGCAGCGCGTAACCGTCGGTGTGGCGCAGGTCGGCGGTCAACACCGCCTCGGCTTGCCGGCCGTACTTGGCCGCCACCTGGGGCAGCGTGGCCACAAAACGCTGCAGCCTGGCCTGCACCTCGGCCACCGGGCCGCTGCCCATTTCCAGCACCGCCCCGCTGTCCAGTTCGGCGCGCCAGCCGCCGCGGCCCGACAGGTTGAGCTGCACCAGCGTGGCGTCCAGCGGCGCGATCACCGGCGCCAGCGCCTGGGCCATGGCCAGCAGCGTGGCGGCCTGGCTGTCCGGGCCCACCAGGCGCGGCAGCTCGTCGGTGTCCAGCTCGCCCACATTGGCCTCGAACACCTCGCCAAAGCTGTTCACCAGCTTGGAGTCGCCCTCGGCGCCCCACAAGGCCACCGCCTGGTGCTCTTCCAGCACCACGTTGAGCCGGCTGGGAAACTCGCGCCGCACCAGCGCCTTGCGCACCCAGGGCACGGCCTCGAACGCCGCCCGGGCCTGGCCCAGATCGACGGTGAAGAAATTGCCGACCAGCCGCGGCGCCACATTGGCCCGCAGCGTCACCGCATTGTTGTGGTTCAGGTCGCCCTGCACGCCGATGCCGGTGATGGCAAAGGCTGGGTGCCGCAGCACCCACCACAGCCCAGCGCCCAGTGCCGAGGCGACCACCGTCACGAACAACACCGTGGCGGTGAAGTTCATCAGGCGGACGTCCAGCGGGGGCGCGGCAACTTCAGCCATGCTGGCCTTCGTCTCGGTAGTCCAGGCTGGCACCGGCCAGCAGCTGCAGGCACAGGTCTTCGTAGGAAATGCCGTCGGCCCGGGCCGACATCGGCACCAGCGAGTGACCGGTCATGCCCGGCGCGGTGTTGATCTCCAGCAAATAGGGCTGGCGGCTGCGGGCGTCGATCATCACGTCGGCGCGGGCCCAGCCGCGGCAGCCCAGCACCCGGTAGGCCTGCAGCACCATGGCCGAGATGGTCGCTTCGTCGCCGGCCGGCAGGCCGCTGGGCACCAGGTAGCGGGTGTCGTTCTTGAAGTACTTGTTCTGGTAGTCGTAGTTGCCATCGGGGGCCACGATGCGCACGATGGGCAGGGCCCGCGCCTGGGCACCGGCACCCAGCACCGGGCAGGTGACCTCGTCACCCGAGATGAACTGCTCACACAGCACCACGTCGCCATGCTCGGCCGCCAGCGCGTAGGCGGCGTCGCATTGCGCGGCCTCGGTGACCTTGGTCAGCGCGATCGACGAGCCTTCGCGCGCCGGCTTGACGATCATGGGCGCGCCCAGGTCGGCCAGGGCCTGGCGGGTGGCCGCGCCGCTGCCCACCTCCGTCCACTGCGGGGTGGACAGACCGGCCGAACGCCAGATGCGCTTGGTCATGACCTTGTCGATGGCGATGCTGGAGGCCATCACGCCGGAGCCGGTGTAGGGCAGGCCCAGCAGTTCCAGCGCGCCCTGCACCGTGCCGTCTTCGCCGAAGCGGCCATGCAGCGCGATGAAGCAGCGGGCAAAACCCTCGCGGCGCAGTTCACCCAGGTCGCGTTCGGCCGGGTCGAAGCCATGGGCGTCCACGCCCTTGGAACGCAGCGCCTGCAGCACCCCCTGGCCCGACATCAGAGAAATCTCGCGCTCGGCCGAGCGGCCGCCCAGCAGCACCGCCACCTTGCCGAAGTTGTTTTCAATCTGGCTCATGCCTGCTGTCCTGCCTCACTGATTTGCTCTTTTTTCTGTAGCAATTGCGGTGCCAGCTCCACCAGCTTGGCCGACACCGCACCGATGGAACCGGCGCCCATGCACAACACCACATCGCCGTCGCGGGCGTTGTCCAAAATGGCCTGGGGTAAAGCGCCCACGTCGTCGACAAACACCGGCTCCAGCTTGCCAGCCACCCGCAGCGCGCGGGTCAGGGCCCGGCCGTCGGCGGCCACGATGGGTGCCTCGCCGGCGGCATAGACCTCGGTCAGCAGCAGCGCGTCGGCCAGCTGCAGCACCTTGATGAAATCCTCGAAGCAGTCGCGGGTGCGGGTATAGCGGTGCGGCTGGAAGGCCAGCACCAGCCGGCGGCCCGGAAACGCCCCACGCGCGGCCGCCAGCGTGGCGGCCAGCTCCACCGGGTGGTGGCCGTAGTCGTCCACCACCGCCATCTGGCCGCCAGCGGCCAGCGTCACATCGCCGTAGCGCTGGAAGCGCCGGCCCACGCCCTTGAACTGGGCCAGCGCCCGCTGCACCGCGTCGTCGGGCACGTTGAGCTCCACCGCCACCGCGATCGCGGCCAGCGCGTTGCGCACGTTGTGCTCGCCGGGCAGGTTGAGCACCACATCCAGGTCGGGCAGCACCACGCCGTTGCGGCGTTGCGCGGTGAAATGCATCTGGCCATTGACCGCACGCACATGCAGCGCCCGCACCTGGGCCTCGGGGCCGAAGCCGTAGCTGGTGATGGGGCAGGTGACCTGGGGCACGATTTCGGCAATCACCGGGTCGTCGGTGCACAGAATGGCAGCGCCATAAAAGGGCATGCGGTGCAGGAAGTCGACAAAGGCCGACTTCAGCCGGCCGAAATCATGGCCATAGGTTTCCATGTGGTCGGCGTCGATGTTGGTCACCACCGCCATCACCGGCAACAGGTTCAGAAAGGACGCGTCGGACTCGTCGGCCTCGACCACGATGTGGTCGCCACTGCCCAGCTTGGCGTTGGCGCCGGCGCTGTTGAGCCGGCCACCGATGACAAATGTCGGGTCCAGTCCGGCCTCGGCCAGCACGCTGGCCACCAGGCTGGTGGTGGTGGTCTTGCCGTGGGTGCCGGCGATCGCAATGCCCTGCTTGAGCCGCATCAGCTCGGCCAGCATCAGCGCCCGCGGCACCACCGGGATGTGTTTCTCGCGGGCCGCCAGCACCTCGGGGTTGTCCGCCTGCACCGCGGTGGACGTGACCACCGCGTCAGCCCCGGCCACGTTGGCCGCCGCATGGCCCACCTGGGTCTGGATGCCCAGGCCGGCCAGGCGGCGCAGCGTGGCGCTGTCAGCCAGGTCCGAGCCGGAGATCTGGTAGCCCAGGTTGAACAACACCTCGGCGATGCCGCTCATGCCCGAGCCGCCGATGCCGACGAAATGAATATGGCGAATGGCATGTTTCATGCCATTTGCCCCCTGCACATTTCAGCGGCAGCGGCGGGAACCGCCCCGCGCAGGCACGGCCGTGGCTGTGCCTTAGGGTCCGCGACGAAGTGGATGTGGCGAATGGCGTGCTTCATGGTTTGCGTCCCGCAGCAAGGGTTTCGCAGGCTTGCACCACCCGGTCGGTGGCTTCGGTTTTTTGCATGGTCTTGGCAATCACCGCGCGCTCGAGCAGCGCGGTGCGGGTCAGCGAATGCAGCAGGCGGGCGAGCGCCGGCGGCGTGAGTTCGGCTTGCGGCACCAGCCAGGCGCCGCCGGCGTCGGCCAGGAAACGGGCGTTGGTGGTCTGGTGGTCGTCCACCGCCGATGGGAAAGGCACAAACACCGCGGCCGCGCCGACCGCGGCAATCTCGGTCACGGTGCTGGCGCCGGCCCGGCAGACGATCAAATCGGCCTCGGCAAAGGCGCCGGCGGTGTCGTCGATGAAAGGGGTCAGTTCGGCCAGCACGCCGGCGGCGGTGTAGTTGGCGCGCAAGGCGTCGATCTGGGTCGCGCCGCTCTGGTGCAGCACCGTGGGGCGCTGGTCGCGCGGCAGCAGGGCCAGGGCCTGGGGCACCACCTCGTTGAGCGCACGCGCGCCCAGGCTGCCGCCCACCACCAGCAATTTCAGCGGGCCGCTGCGGCCGGCAAAGCGGGCCTCTGGTGTGGGCTGGTTCAGGAAGGCGGTGCGCAGCGGGTTGCCCACCCATTCGGCCTTGGCCATGGCCTTTGGGAAGGCGGTGAACACCTTGTCGGCCACACCGGCCAGCACCTTGTTGGCCATGCCGGCCACCGAGTTCTGCTCGTGCAGCACCAGCGGCTTGCCCAGTTGCACCGCCATCAGGCCAGCCGGGAAGCTGATGTAGCCGCCCAGTCCCACCACCACGTCGGGTTTGACGCGGCGCACCACCTGGATGCTTTGCCAGAAGGCCTTCAGCAGGCGCAGCGGCAGCAGGGCCAGCGTGAGCGGGCCCTTGCCGCGCACGCCGGAAAAATCAATCGTCTCGAAAGCAAAACCGCGCGGCGGCACCAGCCGGCTTTCCATGCTGGGCGCGTCGGGCTGGCCTTTGCCACCCAGCCAGTGCACCGTCCAGCCGCGCGCGCGCAGGGCTTCGGCGACCGCCAGGCCGGGGAAGATGTGGCCGCCAGTGCCGCCCGCCATCACCAATGCTGTTTTGTTCGTGCTCACAGCCGCCCCCCGTGCATCAGCTGGCGGTTTTCGTGGTCGATGCGCAGCACCACAGCGAGGGCCACCAGGTTCACCAGGATGGCCGAGCCGCCGTAACTCATCAGCGGCAGCGTCAGGCCTTTGGTGGGCAGCGCGCCCAGGTTCACACCCATGTTGATGAAGGCCTGAAAACCCATCCAGATGCCCACGCCCTGGGCCACCAGGCCGGCGAACACCCGGTCCAGCGCGATGGCCTGGCGGCCGATGTGCATCAGCCGGCGGGTCAGCCACAAAAACAAACCAATCACCGCCACCACGCCGACCAGGCCGAACTCCTCACCGATCACCGCCAGCAGAAAGTCGGTGTGGGCCTCGGGCAGCCAGTGCAGTTTCTCGACGCTGCCACCCAGGCCCACGCCAAAGATCTCGCCGCGGCCGATGGCAATCAGCGAATGCGACAGCTGGTAGCCGCGGCCCAGCGCGTACTCGGCGCTCCACGGGTCGAGGTAGGCAAAGATGCGGTCCCGGCGCCACGGGCTCATCGCGATCATCATGCCGAAGGCCATCACCAGCACCGCAGCGATCAGAAAGAACATCCGGGCGTTCACGCCGCCAAGAAACAGAATGCCCATGGCGATGACGGCGATCACCATGAAGGCGCCCATGTCGGGTTCGGCCAGCAGCAGCATGCCGGTCACGCCCACCGCGATGCCCATGGGCATGACCGCGCGGAAGAAGCGCTCCTTGACCTCCATCTTGCGCACCATGTAGTCGGCGGCGTACAGCAGCACGGCGAACTTGGCCAGCTCCGAGGGCTGGAAGTTCATCACACCCAGCGAGATCCAGCGGCGGGCACCGTTGACGCCGCGGCCCACATGGGGAATCAGCACCGCCACCAGCAGGATCAGCGAGGCCACAAACAACCAGGGGGCCACCCGCTCCCAGGTTTTCAGCGGCACCTGGAAGGCGATCAACGCCGCCACAAAGGCCAGCACCAACGACACCACATGGCGCACCAGGAAATGGGTGTGGGCGTAGTTGGCGAACTTGGGGTTGTCGGGCATGGCCACAGAGGCCGAATACACCATCACCAGGCCCCAGGCCAACAAGGCCACCGTGACCCAGACCAGCGCCTGATCGAAACCCAGCAGCCGCGCCGGGGTGCTGGGGGTGCGGGCCATCTCGGCGCCACCGATGCGCACCGGCAGCGCGTCGGCGGTGGCGGCCACGGCCGCACCCAGGCCCATGAAGGGGCTGGCCAGGCGTTGCAGCAGCGCGTTCATGCCTGGCCCTCCAGCACCACACCGGCGGCGTCGGCCACCGCCTGCACCGCGGCGCGGAACACCGCAGCCCGGTGGCCGTAGCCGGTGAACATGTCAAAACTGGCGCAGGCCGGCGACAACAGGACCGCGTCGCCCTGGCGGGCCAGCCGGGCCGCCAGCGTCACCGCAGCAGCCATGTCGGCGGCGTCGTGCACCGGCACACCGGCGGGCTCCACCGCTGCGCGAATGGCCGGCGCGTCGCGGCCGATCAGCACCACCGCGCGGGCGCAGGCAGCCACCGCAGGGGCCAGCGGCGCAAAGTCCTGGCCCTTGCCGTCGCCACCGAGGATGACCACCACCCGGCGGTCAGCACCCAGGCCTTGCAGGGCGGCCACGGTGGCACCGACGTTGGTGCCCTTGCTGTCGTCGAAATACTCCACGCCGTCGATCAGGCCCACAGGCTCCACGCGGTGCGGCTCGCCGCGGTACTCGCGCAGGCCGTAGAGCATGGGGGCCAGACTGCAGCCGGCCGCACTGGCCAGGGCCAGGGCCGCCAGCGCGTTGGTGGCGTTGTGGCGGCCACGGATGCGCAGCGCGTCGGCCGGCATCAGGCGCTGCACATGCAGCTCCACCGCCTCTTGTTTTTGGCGGCGGGTGCGCCGGGTGTCGTCGGCGTCCTGCGCCCGCACCAGCCAGCCCATGCCGTGCAATTGCTCCAGGCCGAAGTCGCCCGGGCGCTCGGGCAGGCCGGCACCAAAGGCGACCCAGTCGACCGGCGGCTGGCCCTTGGCAGGCGCCGGCAGCATGGCCATCACCAGCGGGTCGTCGCGGTTCAGCACCCGCAGCGTGGTGGGGCCAAAAATGCGGGCCTTGGCCTGGGCGTAGGCGTCCAGGCTGCCATGCCAGTCCAGGTGGTCCTGGGTGATGTTGAGCACAGTGGCAGCGGTGGGGTTGAAACCGGTGACGGCGTCGAGCTGGAAGCTGGACAGCTCCAGCACCCAGACCTCGGGCAGCGTGGCCGCGTCCAGGTGGCCGGCCAGGGTGTCCAGCAAGGTGGGGCCGATGTTGCCGGCCACCGCCACGGTTTTACCGGCGCGGGCCACCAGCTGGCCCGTGAGCGAGGTGACGGTGGTCTTGCCGTTGGTGCCGGTGATGGCCAGCAGCTTGGGGGCATAGGCCTGGGAGGCCTGGAGGTCGGCCAGGCCTTGCGCAAACAGGCTCAGCTCGCCGCCCACCGGCGTACCGGCGGCCTGCGCCGCCTCGGCCACCGGCGCCACCACCGCGGGCGACAGACCAGGGCTCTTGAAGATCGCGGCCGGGGCCAGGCCCGTCACCAGCTCGGCGGTGAAAGCACCGCCAACGAAACGCACCGCAGGCAGTTCGCGCGCCAGCAACTCGCGCTGCGGCGGGGCCTCGCGGGTGTCGGCTACCGTCACCTGGGCGCCGCAGCGGGCGCACCAGCGTGCCATCGCCAGCCCGGAATCACCGAGACCGAGGACGAGGACGGATTGGCCTTGGAGCTGGTTCATGTCGATGCCGCCCGGCCGCCCGAAGGCATTGACGCGCCCCCTCGGGGGGCAGCGATACGTGAAGCGATGAGCGTGGGGGCCATGTTCATCGGAGTTTCAAAGTGGACAAACCGACCAGGCACAGCAGCATGGTGATGATCCAGAAGCGCACCACCACCTGCGTTTCTTTCCAGCCACTCTTCTCAAAGTGGTGGTGCAGCGGCGCCATCTTCAGGATGCGACGGCCCTCGCCGTATTTCTTCTTGGTGTACTTGAAGTAGCTGACCTGCAGCATCACCGACAGCGCCTCGACCACAAAGATGCCGCCCATGATGAACAACACGATTTCCTGGCGCACGATGACGGCGATGGTGCCCAGAGCGGCGCCCAGTGCCAGCGCGCCCACGTCGCCCATGAAGACCTGGGCCGGGTGGGTGTTGAACCACAGAAAGGCCAGGCCGGCACCGGCCATGGCCGAGCAGAAAATCAGCAGCTCGCCCGAGCCCGGGATGTGCGGGAAGAACAGGTATTTGGAATACACCGCGCTGCCGGTGACGTAGGCGAACACGCCCAGTGCCGAGCCCACCATCACCACCGGCATGATGGCCAGACCGTCCAGGCCGTCGGTGAGGTTCACCGCGTTGCTGGAACCCACAATCACCAGGTAGGTCAGGATCACAAAGCCGAACACACCCAACGGGTAGCTGACCTCCTTGAAGAAGGGCAGCAGCAGGCCGGCCTTGGGCGGCAGGTTGACGTCAAACCCCGATCGGACCCAGTTCAGGAACAGCTCCACCACCCGCAGGTTGGAGCTCTCCGAGATGCTGAACACCAGGTACAGCGCGGCCAGCAGGCCGATCAGCGACTGCCACATGTACTTCTCGCGCGAGCGCATGCCCTCGGGGTCTTTGTTGACCACCTTGCGCCAGTCGTCCACCCAGCCGATGGCGCCAAAGCCCAGCGTCACCAACAGCACGATCCAGACGAAGCGGTTGCTGAGGTCAAACCACAGCAGCGTGGAAATGCCGATGGCCAGCAGGATCAGCACACCGCCCATGGTGGGGGTTCCGCTTTTGCTGAGGTGGCTTTCCATGCCGTAGCCACGGATGGGCTGGCCGATCTTCAGCGCGGTGAGGCGGCGGATCACCGGCGGGCCGGCCAGCAGGCCGATCAGCAAGGCGGTCAGGGCCGCCATCACCGCACGGAAGGTGAGGTACTGGAAGACCCGGAAAAAACCGAATTCCGGCGACAGTGCTTGCAGCCATTGGGCCAGGCTAAGCAACATAAGATTGAACCTCCACGCTTTTCACTTCGTGTGATGCGCTGCCCCCCGAAGGAGCCGCGGTTGTTTGGTTTGAATGGGCGGTGATGGCAGCCACCACCCGCTCCATCTTCATGAAACGCGAACCTTTGACCAGCACGCTGCCCATCTGCGGCAAGGCCGCGAGCACGGCGGTGTTCAGCGCCTCGACATCGTCGAAATGCGGGTCGGCACCAAAGGCTTGGGCCGCCTGGGCCGACTGTTCGCCCAGCGTCAGCAAGCGGTCCAGGCCACGCGCACGGGCGTAGGCGCCAACTTCGGCATGGAAGGCCGGACCCTGGTTGCCGACCTCGCCCATGTCGCCCAGCACCAGCAGGCGCGGGCCGGGCAGTTCGGCCAGCACGTCGATGGCGGCACGCACCGAGTCGGGGTTGGCGTTGTAGGTGTCGTCCACCACCGTGACGGCACGGCCATGGACCGCCACCGACAACGCCCGCGAACGGCCCTTGACCGGCTCGAAGGCCGACAGGCCATCGGCGATCGCTTGCAAGGGCACGCCGGCGGCCAGCGCACAGGCCAGTGCGGCCAGCGAGTTGCCCACGTTGTGCCGGCCGGCGATGCACAGCCGGTAAGTCAACGGGCCGGCGGGGGTGTTGGCCCTGACCTGCCAGCCGCCGTCGGCCCATGCCGCGCTGCCCAGGGTCACGTCGGCCTCGCCTTGCATCGCAAATGTCAGGCTGGCGCGAGCGCCGGCCAGGCCTTGCCAGACGGCGCTGTGGGCGTCGTCCTGCGGGTAGATGGCCACGCCGCGCGGGTCCAGCGCCGCGATCACCGCGCCGTTTTCCTCGGCCACCGCAGTCACGCTGTGCATGAACTCCAGGTGCTCGCGCTGGGCGTTGTTGACCAGCGCCACGGTGGGCCGGGCGATGCTGGCCAGGTGGGCGATCTCACCAGGGTGGTTCATGCCCAGCTCGACCACCCCCAGCTTGTGGTGGGCGCGCAGCCGCAGCAGCGTCAATGGCAGGCCGATGTCGTTGTTGAAATTGCCCTCGGTGGCCAGCATGGCCTCGGGCTGGGCCGTGCGCAGAATGGCCGCCAGCATCTGGGTCACGGTGGTTTTGCCGTTGCTGCCGGTCACGGCGATCAACGGCAGCTTGAACTGGGCGCGCCAGCCGGCAGCCAGCTGGCCCAGTGCCAGGCGGCTGTCGGCCACCTGCAGGCCGGGCAGGCCGCTGTCGGCCACGCCGCGCTCGGCCAGCACGGCCGCAGCACCGGCAGCGCGGGCCTGGGGCAGCAACCCATGGGCGTCGAAACGCTCGCCCTTGAGGGCCACGAACAAATCGCCTGGCAGCAGGCTGCGGGTGTCGGTGTGGACCCGGGTGACGGCGGTCGCCCCGTCACCCACCAGGGTGGCGCCGGGCAGCCAGGCCAGGGCTTTGGCCAGCGTCATCATGATGCGGCCTCCGTCGCGGCGCGCTGGCGCAAGGCGGCCTGGGCCTGGGCCTGGTCGGAGAACGGGCTGCGCACCCCGGCCACTTCCTGGTAGGCCTCGTGGCCCTTACCGGCCACCAGCACCACGTCGCTCGCGGCGGCCCGGGCCAGCGTGTGTGTGATGGCCTGGGCGCGGTCGGCCAGCACGGTGGCACGGGCGCGGTTTTGCAGGCCGGCCAGCATCTGGGCCAGGATGGCCTCGGGGTCTTCGCTGCGCGGGTTGTCGCTGGTCAGCACCAGGTGGTCGGCTACCCGCTCGGCCACCGCGGCCATCAGCGGGCGCTTGCCGGCGTCGCGGTCACCGCCGCAGCCGAACACACACCACAGCGCGCCGCCGCGCTGCGCGGCCAGCGGGCGCAGTGCCCGCAGGGCTTGGTCGAGCGCGTCCGGGGTGTGGGCGTAGTCGATGACGGCCAACGGCTGGCCGGGGGCGCTGACGCGGTCCATGCGACCGGGCACCGGGCTCAGCTGGCCACAGGCGGCCGCCGCATCAGCCAGGCCCAGCCCCAGCGCACGCAGCGCGCCCAGCACACACAGCAGGTTGCTGGCGTTGTAGTCGCCCACCACCGGCGCGGTCACCGCATGCACCACACCGGGCTGGGCGGCATCGACCACCTCGAAGCGCAGGCCTTCGGCGGTGGGGCGCAGGCCGCGGGCCGTCAGCCGGGCCGGCTGGTCGCGCGACACGGTCCACAGGTCCAGCGACCGACCGGCCAGCACCTCGGCCAGGGCCTGGCCCTGCGGGTCGTCGATGTTGACCACCGCGGCCTGCAGGCCGGCCCAGTCGAACAGCCTGGCCTTGGCCTGCCAGTAAGCCGCCATGTCGCCGTGGTAGTCCAGGTGGTCCTGGGTGAAATTGGTGAACACCGCCACGCGGATCTGGGTGCCGTCCAGCCGGCGCTCTTCCAGACCAATGGACGAGGCCTCGATGGCGCAGGCCGAGAAGCCCTGGTCGACAAAGCGGCGCAGCCAGCCCTGCAGCAGCACCGGGTCAGGGGTGGTCAGGCCGTTGGGGTCGACCGCCGGCGGCGCGCCGATGCCCAGCGTGCCCACCACGCCACAGGGCGCAGGAGGCTGCTGACGCAGCCGCGTCAGGGCCTGGGCCAGCCACCAGGCGGTGGAGGTCTTGCCGTTGGTGCCGGTGATGGCCACCATCTCCAGCGCTTCGCTGGGGTGGTTGAAGTAAGCGGCGGCGATCGGCCCGGTGGCGGCCTTCAGGCCGCGGTAGGCCCGCACCCGCGGGTCGTCCAGGGCGAAGGCCTCGACGCCCTCGCCCTCCACCAGGCAGGCGGCGGCACCGGCGTCCAGCGCGGCGCGCACAAAGCGGCGGGCGTCGGTGGCCGCGCCTGGCCAGGCGATCAAACCGTCGCCGGGCAACACCTGCCGGCTGTCGGCGCGCAAGTCGGCCCGCACCTGGGTGCGCAGCCATTGCGCGGCCTGTTCCGGGGTGTCGAGCCAAGCCAAGGCCATCAGAACGACTCCTGCTCGGCCTGCATGACGATTTGCGGCTTGACCGCCATGTCGGGCGCCACGCCCAGCATGCGCAGGGTCTGGGCCACGGTGTCACTGAACACCGGTGCCGCCACATCGCCGCCAAAGTACTTGCCGTTGCTGGGCTCATCGATCATCACCGCGACCACGATGCGCGGGTTGTCGATGGGCGCCATGCCGACGAAGAAGCCGCGGTACTTCTTGTCGGCGTAGCCGCGGCCTTCCTGCTTGTGGGCGGTGCCGGTCTTGCCGCCCACCGAATAGCCCATGGTCTGGGCCTTGGGCGCGGTGCCGCCGGGGCCGGTCACCATGTGCAGCATGTTGCGGATGGCAGCCGCCGTGTCGGGCTTGAGGATTTGCACCCCCTTGGGCGACTGCTCGAGCTTGATCATCGAGGTCGGCACCAGCTGCCCGTCGTTGGCAAACAGGCTGTAGGCCCGGGCCAGCTGGAACAGGCTGGCCGACAGGCCGTAGCCGTAGCTCATGGTGGCCTGCTCGATCGGTTTCCAGGTCTTGAAGGCGCGCAGCTTGCCGCCCACCGCGCCGGGGAAGTCGATTTGCGGTTTCTGGCCAAAACCGGCCTGGGTGTACATCTCCCACATCTCGCGCGGCTCCATCTGCATCGCCATCTTGACGGTGCCGACGTTGCTGGATTTCTGGATCACCTCGTTGACCGTCAACACGCCATGGGGGTGGGCGTCGGTGATGGTGGACTTGCCGATGGTGATGCGGCCCGGTGCGGTCTGGATGGGGGTGGTGGGCGAAACCAGCTTCTTCTCCAGCGCCAGCGCCACCACAAAGGGCTTCATGGTCGAGCCGGGCTCGAAGGTGTCGGTCAGCGCGCGGTTGCGCAGCTGGGCACCGGTCAGGTTTTGCCGCTTGTCGGGCTGGAAGCTGGGGTAATTGGCCAGCGCCAGCAGCTCGCCGGTGGCCACGTCCAGCACCACCACGCTGCCGGCCTTGGCCTTGTTCTCGATGACGGTGTCGCGCAGCTTCTGGTAGGCGAAGAACTGGATCTTGCTGTCGATGCTGAGCTGCAGGTCGCGGCCGTCCACCGGTGGGATCTGGTTGCCCACGTCCTCCACCACCCGGCCCAGCCGGTCCTTGATGACACGGCGCGAACCGGCATGGCCGCCCAGGGCCTTGTTGAAGGTCAGCTCCACGCCCTCCTGGCCCAGGTCCTCGACGTTGGTGAAGCCCACCACATGGGCTGCCGACTCGCCCTCCGGGTACTGGCGCTTGTATTCCTTGCGCTGGTAGACGCCGGCGATGTTGAGCTTGGCGATCTGCTGCGCCACCGGCTCGTCGATCTGGCGCTTGAGCCAGACAAAGGTCTTGTCCTCGTCCTTGAGCTTTTTGTTCAGCTCGGCCAGCGGCATCTCCAGCAAACGGGCCAGTTGCGCGCGTTTGGCCGGGTCACGGTCAACGTCCTCGGGAATGGCCCAGATGCTGGGCGCCGGCACGCTGGAGGCCAGGATCAGGCCATTGCGGTCCAGGATGCGGCCACGGCTGGCCGGCAGCTCCAGCGTGCGGGCAAAACGAACCTCACCCTGGCGCTGGAAAAACGCGTTGCCAATCACCTGCACATAAGCGGCGCGGGCAATCAGCCCGCAAAAGCCGATCGCGATGGCCGCCACGATGAACTTGCTGCGCCAGACCGGGGTCTTGCTGGCCAGTAGCGGACTTGACGTGTAGCGGATGCTGCGGGTGGTCATGGGGATGTGGCCCCCACGCTTGCCGCTGCGCGTGCTGCGCTGCCCCCCGAGGGGGCCGTGGCTTGCTCGGGGCGGCCCGTCGCTGCGGCGGCCCCCACACCGGAAGCGGCAGAGGCCGGTGCGCTTGATGCCGCCCCGGGTACCGTCACATACTGCGTGATGGCCGGCGTGGCCGGGCGCATCAACAGCTGTTGCTTGGCGATTTTTTCCACCCGCAGCGGCGTGGCCTGAGACCGCTTTTCCACCTGCAGGCGCTCGCTCTCCAGCTCCAGCCGCGCCGCCTCGGCATTGGCCCGGTCCAGCTCGATGAACAGGCGCCGCGACTCGTACTGGGTGCGCACCAGGTACAGCGCGGTGGCCATCACCGCCAACAGCAGCACCAAATTCAACCGGGTCATGCGGCCGTCCTCTGCGCCACACGCATGATGGCGCTGCGCGAACGGGGGTTGGCGGCCACTTCGGCGGCCGAGGGCTTGATGCGACCCAGGGCCTCGAGCTTCATCACCTTCGGCGGCGCGAACGGGTTCCGGCGGTCGTAGGCGTCGCGCGCATGTTCGGCAATGAACTGCTTGACGATGCGGTCTTCGAGCGAATGGAAACTGATCACCACCAGTCGGCCTCCGGGCTTGAGGATGTCCAGGCTTGCGTTCAGCGCTTGTTGCAGCTCTTCAAGCTCTGCGTTGATGAAAATCCGAAGAGCCTGAAATGTGCGCGTTGCAGGGTCCTGACCCGACTCGCGGGTTTTGACCGCACCAGCCACGATCTGGGCCAGTTCAAGGGTGCGGGCAGGCACGCCCCGCTCTTGTCGGCGAGCCACAATGGCTTTTGCAATCGGAACAGCAAACCGCTCTTCGCCATAGTCACGAATCACCTCTGCAATCTGGTCTTGTTCGGCATGGGTCAGCCATTCCGCGACGCTCTCGCCGCGGGTGGTGTCCATGCGCATGTCCAACGGGCCGTCGTTGCGAAACGAGAAGCCACGCGCGGGGTTGTCGATCTGGGGTGAACTCACGCCCAGGTCCATCAGCACACCGGCCACGCTGGCCGGCGGCAGTTCGCCCAGGTGGCGAAAGCCCTGGTGCCGGATGGCAAAACGCGGGTCGCTGATGCGAGCCGCCTCGGCCAGCGCGTCCAGGTCCTTGTCGAAGGCAATCAGCCGACCCTGCGGGCCGAGCTTGGACAACAGCAAACGCGAATGGCCGCCGCGGCCAAAGGTGGCGTCCACATGGGTGGACGCGCAGGGGTCGATGGCGGCCATGCCGCGGTCCGTGTTGCTGAGAAGCGCATCGACTGCTTCGTTCAACAAGACGGTGGTGTGTTTCCATGGACTCTCCACCGCCGGCTTTCAGAACGAAAAGTCTCTGAAGACCTCGGGCATCTCGCCCAACATGGCCTTGGCCTCCTCGGCGTCGTAGGTGGCCTTGTCCCACAGCTCGAAGTGGTTGCCCATGCCCAGCAGCACCACTTCGCGGCTCAGGCCGGCGGCCTGGCGCAGCTCGGGCGACACCAGCACGCGGCCGGTGCCATCCATCTCCACGTCCATCGCGTTGCCCAGGAAAATGCGCTTCCACCACTGGGCGGCCATGGGCAGCTCGCCAATGCGCTCGCGGAACTTCTCCCACTCGGGGCGGGGAAACACCATCAAGCAGCCATGGGGGTGGCGGGTCACGGTCAGCTGGCCGGCGGCGGTCGCGCTCAGGACGTCACGGTGCCGGGTCGGCACAGACAGCCGACCTTTCGCATCCAGACTCAGAGACGAAGCCCCTTGAAACACCGTGAACCCCCCTCTCGCCAAACGTTGAAGCCGTGGTGATGAAACACTTTTCACCACTTAATTGCACTTTTTTCCACTGTAGCAGGAAAAGCAAGCGGCACAAGGGGGCTTGTGACTATTTTTTGCAATGAAATCAAGGACTTAGGCGTGGTTTCGCCAGTCAGTTTGAAGCAAATAATCGTTCTAAATGAAGCACTTAGCGGCACTAATGAATGTGCAGCGTGAAATCCCTGGGCCGCCGGCGGCGGCCCAGGGCGGGGCCGGTGGCCAGCCCGGGGCTACAGGATGTAGCGCGACAGGTCTTCGTTGGTGCTGAGGGCCGCCAGGCGCTGGTCCACGTAGGCGGCGTCGATCACCACCGTCTGGCCTTCCAGCCGGGTGGCGCCAAAACTCACCTCGTCGAGCAAGCGCTCCATCACCGTGGACAAACGGCGCGCACCGATGTTTTCGGTGCGCTCGTTGACGTCAAAGGCGATCTGCGCCAGCCGGGTGACGCCGTCTGGCGTGAAGTTCAGCGTGACACCTTCGGTGGCCAGCAAGGCCTGGTACTGGCGCACCAGCGACGCCTGGGTCTGGGTCAGGATGGCCTCGAAGTCCGGCACCGCCAGCGACTGCAGCTCGACCCGGATCGGCAGCCGGCCCTGCAGTTCGGGAATCAGGTCGCTGGGCTTGGCCAGGTGGAAGGCCCCGGAGGCGATGAACAGCATGTGGTCGGTTTTCACCGGGCCGTGTTTGGTGGACACGCTGGTGCCCTCGACCAGCGGCAACAGGTCGCGCTGCACGCCCTGGCGCGACACCTCGGCGCCGCCGTGCTCGCCGCGCGAGGCCACCTTGTCGATCTCGTCGATGAAGACGATGCCGTTCTGCTCGGCGTTGAAGATGGCGCGGGTCTTGATTTCGTCCTCATTGACCAGCTTCGCAGCCTCTTCGTCGGCCAACAGCTTGCGGGCCTCGGCGATCTTGAGCTTGCGCAGCTTGCGTTTGTGCTGCCCCATCTGGTTGAACAGGCCGCGCAGCTGCTCGCCCATTTCCTCCATGCCGGTCGGGCCCATGACCTCCAGCTGCGGCCGGGCGTCGGCCACCTCAATCTCGACCTCCTTGTCGTCCAGCTGGCCTTCACGCAGTTTCTTTCGGAACACCTGGCGGGCCGTGCTGTCGGTGGGCGCCGCAGCGGGCTCGGCCGAGCGCGGCGGCGGCAGCAGCACGTCGAGCAGGCGCTCTTCGGCCGCGTCTTCGGCCCGCATGCGCACTTTGCGCATCTCGGCCTCGCGGGTCTGCTTGATCGCCACCTCGACCAGGTCGCGCACGATGGCGTCGACGTCCTTGCCCACGTAACCGACCTCGGTGAACTTGGTCGCCTCGACCTTGATGAAAGGCGCGTCGGCCAGTTTGGCCAGGCGGCGTGCGATCTCGGTCTTGCCCACGCCGGTGGGGCCGATCATCAGGATGTTTTTGGGCGTGATCTCGGGCCGCAGCGCCTCGTCCACCTGCTGGCGGCGCCAGCGGTTGCGCAGCGCAATCGCCACCGCGCGTTTGGCGTCCTGTTGGCCCACGATGTGGCGGTCGAGTTCCGAAACAATTTCTTGCGGCGTCATGCTGCCGAAGGCGGCGCTCATGCGAGCACCTCGATGGTGTGGTTCATGTTGGTGTAAATGCACAGTTCGCCGGCGATCTCCAGCGATTTCTTCACGATCTCGGGGGCCGACAGGGTGGTGTTCCCCAACAGGCCCTTGGCCGCCGCCTGGGCGAAACCGCCGCCGGAGCCAATGGCCACAATGCCCTGCTCGGGCTCCAGCACGTCGCCGTTGCCGGTGATGATCAGCGAGGCCTCGCGGTCGGCCACCGCCAGCATGGCCTCCAGGCGGCGCAGCACCCGGTCGGTGCGCCAGTCCTTGGTCAGCTCGATGGCGGCGCGGGTCAAATGGCCCTGGTGTTTTTCGAGCTTGGCCTCGAAGCGCTCAAACAGCGTGAAGGCGTCAGCGGTGGCGCCGGCAAAGCCGACCAGCACCTGGTCGCGGTAGAGCTTGCGCACCTTGCGGGCCGTGCCCTTGACGACGATGTTGCCCAGCGTGACCTGGCCGTCGCCGCCGATGGCGACCTGCCAGCCGCTGGGGGTTTGCCGGCGCACGCTGAGGATGGTGGTTCCGTGAAATTGTTCCATCGCGGGGAGGTGGGGGCGATTCACCCATCGGCAAGGGCAAGCCGCCCCGAAATCAGCCCGAAAAAACCCCCAGATGGCCTGGGGTCAGTCGCTGCGGGCCAGCACCTGGGCCTGCTCGTCCAGGCCGACCACGCTGAACAGCGGCGCCAGCACCCGGTGCACGTCGAAGAAACACAGCGCGCGGCCTTCGGCCCGGTGGGCAGCGGCCCAGTTCAGCAAGGCACCGGCGGCGGCAAAGTCGACCCGGATCAGCCGGCCGCAGTCGACCGCCAGCTGCGGGGTGTCGCCCCAGCGGGCGTCCAGCTGCGCCAGCGGCACCTGGGCATCGCCCACCAGGTGGCCGGCCAGGGCCACGGCCACACTCTTCTCGTCCACCAAGGCCGCATGGGTGCTGTCCAGCACCAGCGTGCTGGGGTGCCACAGGCCGCTGTCGCCGATCAGCGTTGACTCGGGGGCCAGGGTCATGGGCCGGGAGGCCTGGGCCCCGGTCACGTCGACCGACAGGTACTCACCCAGGCCAGGCACCCAGGACGGCGGCGAGACCTCGTAGGTCACGCAGTAATCGAGGGCCGCGGTCTCGAAATGGTCGGGCTTGTGCATCAAACGGCAGGCTTCCATGCGCAGCTTCCACCACACCGGGTCGACCCGGGGCTGGTCGGAGGGCGTGGCCTGCAACAACACCTCCAGCAACCGGGCGCCCTGCACAAACTCCAGCCGCAGCGGCTGGTGACACCACGCCGTCCACAAGGCCAGCAGGCCGTTGGCCGCGTCGGCGGAGATCACCGTCAGGGCCGACCAGTCCACCCGCGACGGCCCCTGCGGCTGCACCGCCGCCGCCAGGGCCGCCAGGTCGTCGCGGCCCAGCGTGTGGGGCGCCACCCAGTCCACGCCGCGGGCGGTCGAGGGCACCAGCAGTTCGTCGGGCAGCCGGGCCGCGGCCAGGGCCAGCTCGGCAGGCAGCGACACCCACATCGGCGCCGAGCGGCCGAACTGGTGGGCAAAGTCGATCGCGGCGCTTTCGAACAGCGCCTGCTGACCGGTGGCGCGGTACAGGTCCAGCAGGGCCAGCCAGGTGGCCTGGTGGCCATGGCGCGGGCCCTTGGGCGCCAGGGCCTCCAGCAAGGCCGCCTCGGCACCATCGTCGTCGCCATTGGCAAAGCGGATGGCGGCTTCTTCCAGCTCGGGGTCGTGCACCCGCTCGGCCACTTCGACCGCAAACAGCTGGGGGCCGGCCAACTCGCCCAGCGCAGCGTCGGGCGGGCTGGCTGGCGGTGGCACGGGCTCAATCAAGGTGGATGAGGAGGCCTGCAGGAACAAGGCCGTTTCGGCCGCCTCCAGGTCTTGCCGGCTGTCGGCGGTGAAGCTCAGCGGCGCGGCGGCGGTCAGGTCGCGCGTGTCGTCGGCCGCCATGCGCGCCTGTGCCGAGTCTGATTCGACAGGCTCGTCGGTCTGCCCCAGGTGGGTGGTGGCCCCGGAGGCCGCGTTCATTCGGGCCTCGTCCTGGGCACTCCACCACTGGCGCGACATCTGCGCCTCGATCTCGTCGATTTTCTTCAGCGTGGTGGCGCGCTCGTCCAGCTTGGACGGCATGCTGCTCTGGAAAAACGACGGCGGGGAGGTCAGGTCACGGTCGGACGGGCGGCGGCCCTTGTTGCGGATGCGACGCAGCTGGTCGAATTCGCGCTGGCGGATCGCGTCGTTGCGCCGCTTGCGCAGAATCATGTCCTTCAGCGCTTCCTTGGTCAGCTTCTCCTCGCTGGGCTCGGGCTGGTCCAGCTCACGCCAGGGCGTCGTCGGGTTGCTGACGAATTTGACAACCCTGGAAAACAGCCCACCCGGGGGGTCTTGCTTGGTCATGCGGCAGGACAGGGTGGGCGGCGACTTTCAGGCAGGGCAGCGTGGCGCCGGCTCAGTCGCCAAACATCTTTTGCTTGAGCTCGCGGCGCTGCTGCGCTTCCAGCGACAGCGTGGCCGTCGGGCGGGCCAGCAGACGGCCGACACCGATGGGCTCGCCGGTCTCGTCGCAATAACCGTAGTCGCCGGCGTCGATGCGCTGGATGGACTGCTCGATCTTCTTCAGCAGCTTGCGCTCGCGGTCACGGGTGCGCAGCTCCAGTGCGTGCTCTTCTTCGATGGTGGCGCGGTCGGCCGGATCGGGCACGACCACGGTTTCTTCACGCAGGTGCTCGGTGGTTTCGCCGGCGCTGGCCAGGATCTCGTTCTTCAGCGTGACCAGCTTCAGACGGAAAAACGCCATCTGCTTGTCGTTCATGTACTCGCTGTCCGGCATGGCAATCAGCTCGGCGTCGCTCATCTGGTCGACCGTCTTGGTTTTCCAGTTGTTGGCGAGCTTGGGGTCTTTCTTGACCGGCATGGGGTGCGGTGCGCTGGCAGGAGGCAGGGGAGCGTAAGCGGAAGGCATGGCGTAACTGGCTTTGGCGGCGGTGGAAGCAACAACGGGCGGCAACGGGGCCACCACAGGGGTGGAGGAAGCGCGCGAGGCGCGGGTTTTGGCCACCGGCGCGGCGGGCGCGGGGGCGGCCACGGGTGCAAGGGCCACGGGTTTCACGGCAGGAGGGGTCAAAGTCGCTTTCTTCACAGGTGAGGCCGCCACCGCCGTTTTTACGGCGGGAACGGCAGGGGCTTGAGCCCCTTTGCCAGCCACGGCCGCGGGCCGGGGCGAGGCTTTGGACGCCGCGGGCGCGGGTGCGGCCGGGCGGGTTTTGCTGGCGACGGCCGGCTTGACCGGTTTGGCCACCGGCTTCGCTGCCGGCTTGGCGGCCTTAACCGGTGCGGCGGGCTTGACCGCCTTGGCCGGCGCCTTCACAGCCGGTTTGGCCACGGGCTTGGCGGCCGCCTTGGCAGCCGGTTTGGCCGCTGGCTTCGCCACGGCTTTGGCCGCGGGCTTGGTCACCGCTTTGGCGGCCGGCTTGGCTGCGGTTTTGGCGGCCGGCTTGGCGGCGGCGGCGGTCGACTTCTTGGCAGGGGCTTTCACTTCGTGTTTCCTCCCGGAAGCGGCCACCGCATGGGCGGACGACGCGCTCGCTTCCGAATTGCCGGAAGTTATACCCGCTTCCCGCACCGAAGCCGGCCGCGACTGCGCCTCGGCCTCTACCGGTTTACCCTTGGTCGGCTCGGCCCGGGCCAGGCCGAACATCTGCAGCATCGCAACAATCATTCGGTGCTCCGGGCACAGCCCCAAGGGAAAGACGAATCGGCCATGGCGGTCACATCAAAGCCTCTTCCAGGCCCTGGAAGAAGATGTCCTTGGGCAAGTCGATGCCGATGAACACCATCTTGCTGGTGCGCTTTTCGCCCGGTGCCCACTTGGGACCCAGGTCGCTGCCCATCAGCTGGTGCACGCCCTGGAAAATCACCTTGCGGTCGGTGCCGTCCATGAACAACACACCCTTGTAGCGCAGCATGCGCGGGCCGTAGATGTTGACGATGACGCCCAGGAACTCTTCCAGCTTGGACGGGCTGAACTTGCGCTCGGAGCGGAAGACGAAGCTCTTCACATCGTCGTCGTGGTGATGGTGGTGGCCATGGCCGTCGTGGGCATGCGAGGGGTGGTTGCAGGCCTCGCCAGGCGCGTGGTCGTGGCCGCTGTGGTCGTCCTCGGCCTTCAGGAAGTCGGGGTCGATGTCCAGCTTGGCGTTCAGGTTAAAGCCCTTCAAGTCAAACACCTTGGCAATCGGCACCTCGCCGAAATGCACCGCCTGCTGCGGCGCCCGCGGGTTCATGTGCTTGAGCCGGTGCTGCAGGGCTTCCAGCGCCTCCGGGTTCACCAAGTCGGACTTGCTGATGAAGATCTGGTCGGCAAAACCCACCTGGCGGCGTGCTTCCTGGCGTTCGTTGAGCTGCTCGGCCGCGTGTTTGGCGTCGACCAGCGTCAGGATGGAGTCCAGCAAATAGGTCTCGGCGATCTGGTCGTCCATGAAAAAGGTCTGGGCCACCGGGCCGGGGTCGGCCAGACCGGTGGTCTCGATCACCACGCGGTCGAACTTGAGCAGACCCTTGCGCTTTTTCTCGGCCAGGTCGGTCAAGGTGGCGCGCAGGTCTTCGCGAATGGTGCAGCAGATGCAGCCATTGTTCATCTGGATGATCTGCTCTTCGGTGTCGTTGAACAGGATGTCGCTGTCGATGTTCTCTTCGCCGAACTCGTTCTCGATGACGGCGATTTTCTGGCCGTGCGCCTCCGACAACACGCGCTTGAGCAGCGTGGTTTTGCCCGAGCCCAGAAAGCCGGTGAGGATGGTGGCGGGGATCAGTTCCATGGTGTGACCAGTCAGTGGGCGGCGCAGCGCAGGCAGCGGGGCCGAAATTTCCGCAAGGCGGGAGTGTACGGCCAATCGCTTTCCCGGGCTCGATGGCCGATTCAGCCCCTTTTTTGCACCACCATGCCCTTCAGGTACTCGCCCTCGGGGAAACGCACCGTCATCGGGTGGTCGGGCGCGCCACCCAGCCGCTCGGTGATGAAACCGTCCACCCCGGCGTCGATGCCGGCCGAGGCGACGATTTTGTGAAACAAGTCGAACGGGATGCCACCCGAGCAGGAGTAGGTGAACAGCACCCCACCCGGCGCCAGCAATTTGAAGCCCAGGCGGTTGATGTCCTTGTAGGCCCGGGCCGCCCGGTCGGCATGGGCGGCGGTGGGCGCGAACTTCGGCGGGTCGAGCACGATGGCGTCGAACTGCCGGCCCTGCTCGATGAAGGCCCGCAGCGAGGCGTTGACATCGGCGTCCATGAAAGTCACGCGGTCGGCGGCAAAGCCGTTCAGCGCCACATTGGCCGCGGCCCGGGCCAGCGCCGGGCCGGACGAGTCGATCGAGGTCACATGGCGCGCGCCGCCGGCCAGCGCGGCCACGGTGAAGCCACCGGTGTAGCAATAGCAGTTCAGCACCTCGCCAAAGCCCAGCCGCTGGGCGTAGCGGGCAAAACGGGCCCGGCTGTCGCGCTGGTCGAGGTAGAAACCGGTCTTGTGACCGGTGGCGATGTCCAGCGACAGCCGCCAGCCATGCTCACGGATCACCAGCTCGGTGGGCGGCTCGGCGCCGGACGTGGCGCCGCGCAGCCAGCCGGTGGCCGGGGCCAGGCCCTCCTGGGCGCGGGCGTTGGTGTCGGAACGTTCGTAGAGTTTGGCCAGGCCGGTGGCCTGCAGCAGCGCGTCGGCCAGTTGCGGCTTGAAGCGCTCCACCCCGGCCGACAGGAACTGCGCCACCAAGGTGTCGCCATAGCGGTCCACCACCAGGCCGGGCAGGCCGTCGGACTCGCCGTGGACCAGCCGGCAGCTGTCGCTGTCGATGTCAAACCGGGTGCGGGCCGTCACCGCGGCCTGAACCGCCGCGGTGAAAAACGCGGCGTCGATGCGCTGGGCCTCGTCAAAGCTCCAGACCCGGGCGCGGATCTTGGACGCCGGACTGAAGGCCGCCCAGCCCAGAAACTGGCCGCCATGTGACTCCACCCGCACCGTCTCGCCCACGTCGCCACCGCCCTTGGCGATGGCCGACTCGAACACCCAGGGGTGCTGGCGCAACAGCGAGCGCTCTTTGCCGTCTTTGAGGCGAATGACTTTCATGACAACCACACTTCGATAAAACCAGATTGTCGGCGCAAGAGCGCCGGTTTCGCCGCCGGGCCGCCCCAAGGCGAAACGCGGCCCCCTCGGGGGGCAGGGCGCCACACGCAGTGGGCAACCGTGGGGGCTATTTCTTTTTTGCGCGAGGGTGGGCCGCGTCGTAGGCGCGGGCCAGGTGTTGAAAGTCCAGCCGGGTGTAAACCTGGGTGGTGGTGATGTTGGCGTGGCCCAGCAGTTCCTGCACCGCCCGCAGGTCGCCGCTGGACTGCAGCACGTGGCTGGCAAAAGAATGGCGCAGCATGTGGGGGTGGACCGGGGTGGCCAGGCCGGCCTGCTGACTGCGCCGGCGCAGCCGCTGCCAGACCGACTGGGCGGTGAGCCGGCCGCCGTTGCGGCCCACAAACAGGGCCTGGGCGTCGCCGTCCTGCGCCTGGGCGGTGGGCCGGTAACCGGCCGGGGCGTCGGCGCGCAAGGCCAGCCAGCGGTCCAGCGCCCGCAGCGCTGGCCCACCCACCGGCAGGCTGCGCCGTTTGCCGCCCTTGCCCAGCACATGGGCCTCGGCGGCGTCGCGGTCGACCCAGCCGCGGGCCTGCGGGCTGGCCTGGCAGTCCAGCCCCACCAGCTCGGCCACCCGCAGGCCGCATCCGTACAGCAGCTCGACAATGGCGGCGTCGCGGGCCTCCAGCCAGGGGTCGTCGGCGCCCTGGAAGCTGGCCAGCTGAACCGCGTCGTCCACGCCCAAGGCCTTGGGCAGCGGCTTGCCGGCCCGCGGCGCCTTGACGTCTTGCACCGGGTTGGCCGCCACCAAGCCTTCGCGGCCCAGCCAGCGGTAAAAACCGCGCCAGCCCGACAGAATCAGCGCAATGCCACGGCCGCTGCGGCCCTGGCCGTGCATCTGCGCCATCCACTGGCGGATGTGGGCGGTCTGCACCGCGCACAGGTCCACACCGGTGGTCTGGGCCAGCGAGACCAGCCGGGCCAGGTCCAGCGTGTACAGCGCCAGCGTGCGTTCGGCCAGCCGGCGCTCCACCCGCACATGGTCCAGGTAGCGGGCCACCAGTGGCGGTGGCGGCGCGGTCAGGTCGCGCGGGGGGCCAGCGTCGGCCATGCCAGGGGAATTCAGCCGCGCAGGCGGGACAGGGCCGCGCCGGCCAGCTCGCCCATGCGCTCCAAGAAGTCGGTGCCCATGCCGGCGTGGAAACGCTGGGCGTCGGGCGAGGCCAGCACCAGCAGGCCAAAGGCCTGCGGGTCGGCGCCGGCACGCAGGGCGATCAGCGCGATCGAGGCGGCCGAGGCCGGGTCGTCCAGCCAGGCGCTGGCCTCGAAACCGGCGTTGGGCCCGCAGTAGGGGGCGGTCAGCGACGAGGCAAAGCTGCGCACGTCGGCGCTGGCGCCCAGCGCAAAGGGATGGGCGGCGTAGGCCTCGGCTACGCCCCAGACCTTGATGGCGACCTGCGGCACCAGGAACTGGCTGTGCAGCTCGTGAGCAATCGCCTCGGGCAGCTCGGCGGCGTCGCGGGTCAGGAAGATGTTGCGGGTCCAGCGCTGCAGCTTGTCGGCAATCAGCACGTTGTCGTGGCCGTGGCGGATCATGTCGGCGGCCTTGAACTCCAGCGCCTTGATCTTGTCGCGCAGCATGTCGGCCTGGCGCTCCTGCAGGCTGACCGAGCGGCCGTTGTGTGGGCTGGTCAGCTGCACCGCGGCCAGCAACTCGGCGTGGCGCTCGAAGAAATCGGGCGTGTTGGCCAGGTAGTTGGCGATGTCGTCTTCGGTGATGGGGTGGTTGGTGTCCATGGGGCAATCGTTCAGGAATGGGGGGTGGGAAGCTCGATCTCGCCTTCGAAAACAGCGGTGGCCGGTCCGGTCATCATCACCGGGGCCGCTTCGTCACCGGAGCCGCCGGCCCAGGCAATGGTCAGCGCGCCGCCGCGGGTGGCCACCTGCACGCTGGCGTCCAGCAGGCCCAGGCGGATGCCGGCCACCACCGCCGCACAGGCACCGGTGCCACAGGCCAGGGTTTCGCCCGCGCCGCGCTCGAACACCCGCAGCCGGACATGGCCGCGGTCCACCACCTGCATGAAGCCGGCATTGACCCGCTGCGGAAAGCGCGCATGGGACTCGATCAGCGGACCCTGGGCGGCCACCGGCGCGGCGTCGACATCGGCCACCAGCTGCACCGCATGGGGGTTGCCCATGGACAGCACCGCCACCGGCACCGGCGCGCCGCCTTGGGCCACGCCGTCCAGCGGCCATTGCTGCCAGCCGCCCACCGTGTGGGGCTGCAGCCCGGTGGCGTCGAAAGGCACCCGGGCCAGCTCGAACACCGGCGGACCCATGTCCACCGTGACCCGGCCGTCGGGCTGGGCCAGCAGGCTGATGATGCCGCTGCGGGTCTGCACCCGCACCCGGTCCTTGGTGGTCAGGCCATGGTCGCGCACATAGCGCACAAAGCAGCGGGCGCCGTTGCCACATTGCTCCACCTCGCCACCGTCGGCGTTGTGGATCACGTACTCAAAATCCACGCCGGGCGCGGGCGAGGGCCGCACGCTCAAGATCTGGTCGGCGCCCACGCCGAAATGCCGGTCGGCCAGGAAACGGTAGTCGGCCGCCGTCAGCGGCAGCCGGCCCGCGGTTTCGTCCAGCACCACGAAGTCATTGCCGGCGCCCTGCATCTTGGTGAATCGGAGCTTCATGGCGGAATTATCCGCTGGGACCGTTGCGCCGGCGGGCCCGGCGCTTTGCCGGCAAAATGCCGCATGGTCCGACCTTCCCAGCTCCTGCACCCGCACCGCGAACCCGTGCCCACCCGCCCTGCCGCCACCGTGCTGTTGCTGCGCGACAGCGACAAGGGGCTGGAGGTGCTGATGACGCGCCGCTCCACCACCGCCAGCTTCGCCCCCGGCGCCTACGTGTTCCCCGGTGGCGGCATCGACGCCCAGGACGCGGCCTCGCACGCCAGCGCCCACCGCCGCTCCACCCAGAGCGACGAGCAGCTGACGCAGGCGATTGCCGCCATCCGCGAGAGCTACGAAGAACTGGGCGTGCTGCTGGCCCGCCATGCCGACGGCCGCATGGCCGACGCCAGCGACGTGGCGGCCCTGCAGCGCCACCAGCCCTTTGTGGTGCAATGCCGCGAACGCGGCCTGACGCTGGCCGCCGACGGCGTCTACGTGCTGGCCCACTGGACCACCGACCGCGACCTGCCACGCCGTTTTGACGTGCCTTTTCTGGTGGCGCGCATGCCCGACGGCCAGACCCCGGTGGCCGACGAGGCCGAGCAGTTCGAGCCGGTCTGGGTGCGGCCGGCCGAGGCCCTGGCCCGCCACCATGCCGGCAATTTCTTCATGATCTTCCCCACCATCCGCACGCTGGAGCGGCTGCGCAAGTTCGTGGAGGTCAAAGAGGTGCTGCGGGCCTGCGCGTCCGAGCAGCCGCTGTGGACCTCCTGCCCGCGCGCCGGCCTGCTGGACGGCAAGGAATCGCGCCACATGGAGCACGAGCCGCCGTTTGGCGAGCTGCAGCTGGTCTGCCCCGACGGTCAACTGGCCCACCCGCTGGACTGGCAAACCAGCCAACCGGTGCCGCTGCTGAAGAACCTGCTGCGCCTGACCGCGCCCAACCCCGGCATGATGACCGGCCCGGGCACCAACAGCTACCTGGTGGGCACGGCCGACACCGGCTACGCGGTGATCGACCCCGGTCCCAACGATGCGGCGCACGTCCAGCGGCTGTGGCAGGCGGCGGCCGACGGTGACGGTGTGGGCGGCCACATCACGATGATCATCTGCACCCATTCGCACCCCGACCATTCGCCCGGCGCCAAGCCACTGCAGGCGCTGTGTGCCGGCCACCCGCCCATTCTGGGCCTGCCCTCGGCCGCCACCGCCGGGCCGGAAAGCCGCTTCACGCCCGACCGGGTGCTGCAATACCACGAGCACCTGCGCCTCAAGGGCAACGGTCCGTCACACAACCTCAAGGTCATCCACACGCCGGGCCATGCGGCCAACCACCTGTGCCTGGTGCTGCTGGAAGACGGCATTCTGTTCTCGGGCGACCACATCCTGAACGGCAGCACCACCGTCATCAACCCGCCCGACGGCCACATGTCGACCTATTTGGATTCGCTGGACCTGCTGGCCGCCGCCTGCGACGAACACCGCATCGAGTTCATTGCCCCGGCCCATGGCTATGTGCTGGGCAGCGCCAAGCAGGCCATCACCCAGCTGCGGGCCCACCGGCTGGCGCGCGAGGCCAAGATTCTGGAAGTGATGCGCATGCACCCCGACGGCAGCATGGACGACTGGGTCAAACGGGCCTACGACGATGTCTCGCCCGGCCTGTGGCCGGTGGCCCACCGCTCGCTGCTGGCGCATGTGCTGCGCATCCGCGAAAAAGGCCTGCTGCTGCCGCATGGCCGCGGCGCCAGAAAAGTGTGAAGCGGGCCGATACGCCGGATTCTGTGCACCGGGGCGGTCTTGCGACCGTCCCGGCGTGACCGCCATTAATCTGGGCCGGGAGTCACCCCCCGGCTCGGTGCTACCTACCCGCCAGCTCCGCGGAGCCACGTCAACGCTGGCCTATTTGGTATTGCTGCGCGCAGAGATTGCCCGTTTCACCCGCTGCGGGTTGCCCCGCAGCGACTCGTCTCTGTTGCTCTGATCCTCACCTCACGGTGGACAGCCGTTAGCTGCTGCGCTGCCCTGTGCAGTCCGGACGTTCCTCCAGTGCCTCCTTTCGGAGATTGCACCAGCGGCGGCCTGGCCCGCTTCACGGGGTGGATTATCCACGCCCAGTGCTGAGACAATCAGCCCCCACCCACCCAAGGAGACATGATGCGCGCCGACACCATCCTGCAGACCATTGGCAACACCCCGCACATCCGCATGCAGCGGCTGTTTGGCCACAACCACCAGGTGTGGATCAAGTCCGAGCGCGCCAACCCGGGCGGCTCGGTCAAGGACCGCATCGCGCTGGCCATGGTGGAAGACGCCGAGGCCAGCGGTGCGCTCAAGCCGGGCGGCACCATCATCGAACCCACCTCGGGCAACACCGGTGTGGGCCTGGCCATGGTGGCGGCCGTCAAGGGCTACAAACTGATTCTGGTGATGCCCGACAGCATGTCGGTCGAGCGCCGCCGGCTGATGCTGGCCTACGGCGCGCAGTTCGAGCTGATGCCGCGTGCGCTGGGCATGAAAGGCTGCATCGCCCGCGCCGAGGAGTTGCGCGCCCAGACGCCGGGCGCCTGGATTCCGCAGCAGTTCGAGAACCCGGCCAACATCGACGTGCACATGCGCACCACCGCGCAGGAAATCCTGGCCGACTTCCCCGAGGGCATCGACGTGCTGATCACCGGCGTGGGCACCGGCGGCCACCTGACCGGCTGCGCCCGGGTGCTCAAGGCGGCCTGGCCCCGGCTCAAGGTCTATGCGGTGGAGCCGGTGGCCTCGCCGGTGATCTCGGGTGGCGTGCACACGCCCCACCCCATCCAGGGCATTGGCGCCGGCTTCGTTCCCAAAAACCTCGATGTGGCCCTGCTCGACGGCGTGATCCAGGTCGATGCCGAGCCGGCCCGCGAGATGGCCCGCCGCGCCGCGTCGGAGGAAGGCATGCTGGTGGGCATCTCGTCCGGCGCCACGCTGCAGGCCATTGCGCAAAAGCTGCCCGATATCCCGCCCGGCGCCACCGTGCTGGGCTTCAACTACGACACCGGCGAACGCTATTTCTCGGTGGAAGGCTTTTTGCCCGCCTGACGCCCCCGTTTTCTTCAATGGCCTGCCCGATCACCACGGGCCCCACCCCATGATCCGACTCTCCGAACTCAAGCTCCCGTTGTCTGCCCTGCCGGTGGACGCCCGCCGCGCGTCCGACGCCCCGGCCGAAACCGACGACGACCGCACCCCACCGCCCCACCCCGAGGCCGCGCTGCGCCAACTGGTGGCGCAGGCGCTGGCGCTGCCCGAGGCCCAAATCGCCACGCTGCAAGTGGTCAAACGCAGTTTTGACGCCCGCAAGGCCGAGCTGCTGGTGGTCTACATCGTCGACGTGGCGCTGGCCGATGCCACGCAAGAACCGGCGTTGCTGGCCCGCCTGGAAGGCAACCCGCACATCCAGCCCGCGCCCGACATGACCTGGCACCCGCCGGCGCAAGCACCGGCCAACTTGGCCTTGCGACCGGTGGTGGTGGGCTTTGGCCCCTGCGGCATTTTTGCCGCGCTGACGCTGGCGCAAATGGGCTTCAAACCCATCGTGCTGGAGCGCGGCCGGCCGGTGCGCCAGCGCACCAAGGACACCTGGGGCCTGTGGCGCAAGAAGACGCTGAACCCCGAGAGCAACGTGCAGTTTGGCGAAGGAGGCGCCGGCACCTTTTCCGACGGCAAGCTCTACAGCCAGATCAAGGACCCGCGCTTTCTGGGCCGCAAGGTCATGCAGGAGTTTGTGTTGGCCGGTGCGCCGGAAGAAATTTTGTACATGGCCCACCCCCACATCGGCACTTTCAAGCTGGTGAAGGTGGTGGAGCAGCTGCGTGCGCAAATCATCGCGCTGGGTGGCGAGGTGCGCTTTGAGCAACGGGTGACCGACCTGCTGCTGGACGACGGGCCTGAGGGCAAACGCCTGCGCGGCTTGCAGGTGCTGGACCAGGCCAGCGGCCACACCACCGAACTGGCCGCCGACCAGGTGGTGCTGGCGCTGGGCCACAGCGCGCGCGACACCTTTGCGATGCTGCACGAGCGCGGCGTGTTCGTCGAGGCCAAGCCCTTCTCGGTGGGCTTCCGCATCGAGCACCCGCAGGGCGTGATCGACCGCGCCCGCTGGGGCCGGCACGCCGGCCACCCGCTGCTGGGCGCGGCCGACTACAAGCTGGTGCACCACGCCCAAAACGGCCGCGCGGTCTACAGCTTTTGCATGTGCCCCGGCGGCACGGTGGTGGCCGCCACCTCGGAGCCGGGCCGGGTGGTGACCAACGGCATGAGCCAGTACTCGCGCAACGAACGCAACGCCAACGCCGGCATGGTGGTCAACATCGACCCCCCCGACTTCCTGCGTGGCCCCGAACACGCGCTGGCCGACTGGCAGGCCGCCTTTGGCGAGGAGGCAGGCGCGCGCTACGCCGCCGAGGCCGAGGCCCTGGCCCGGCAAACACCGCCGGCCTGCCACCCGCTGGCCGGTGTGGTGCTGCAGCGCCGGCTGGAGGCCAGCGCCTACCGGCTTGGCGGCAGCAGCTACGAGGCGCCTGGCCAGCTGGTGGGCGACTTCATTGCCGGAAAACCCTCCACCGACTTTGGCAGCGTGCTGCCCTCGTACAAGCCCGGCGTGAAACTGGGCGACCTGGCCCCCGCCCTGCCCGACTACGCCATCGAGGCCATGCGCGAGGCACTGCCGGTGTTCGGCCGCAAGATCAAGGGCTACGACATGGCCGACGCGGTGCTCACCGGCGTGGAAACCCGCACCTCGGCGCCGCTGCGCATCACCCGCGGTGCCAACCTGCAAAGCCTGAACCTGCCCGGCCTCTACCCGGCCGGCGAAGGTGCGGGTTATGCAGGCGGCATTTTGTCGGCCGGGGTGGACGGCATCAAGGTGGCCGAGGCGCTGGCGCTGCAGGTCTGCGGTGGGCAGACGCCAAACCACTGAGCCGCGGCATTGACGCCGCCGATGGCACACCACATCATCCCCCGCAGGCCCACAGGGAGAACCGCATGAAAACAACCCACGAAACGCCCTCGGCGCTGACCCTCAGCTTCACCCGTGTCGTGGACGTGCCCCGCCCGCTGGTGTGGCGGGCCTGGACCGAGCCTGCGCTGCTGATGCGCTGGTTCTGCCCGTTGCCCTGGAAAACCATCGATTGCGAAATTGACCTGCGGCCCGGCGGCATTTTCCGCACCACCATGCAGTCACCCGACGGCCAGTTGGTGCCCGGCACCGGCTGCTACCTCGAGGTGGAGCCCAATGAAAAGCTGGTCTGGACCAATGCCCTGCTGCCTGGCTACCGGCCCAGCCCGGTGGCCGCCGCCGGGGACGGCGACGACGCCAACTTCGTGTTCACCGCCCGGGTGGAACTGGCCGACCAGGGCCCAAGCACCCGCTACACCGCCACCGTGATCCATGCCGACGAGGCCGGCTGCCAGAAACACGCGGCCATGGGCTTCGAGGCCGGCTGGGGCGCGGCGCTGGACCAGCTGGTGGCCATGGTCAAACAAGGGATCTGACAGCCCTCAGCCGTTCACAGACGCCACCTCTTCGGTGGTGAAACCTGCCGGCAGCACGATTTCCAGCATCTCCACATCGTCGCTGTGGCCCAGCTCGCGGTGGCGGATGTGGGGCGGCTGGTGCACACAGGAACCCGCTTCAAGCCGCACCACACCCTGGCCCTCGTACTCAAACGCTATCCAACCCTTGAGCACGTACACCAGCTGAAATGCCGTGCCATGCCGGTGTGGCTGGCTGGAAAAGCCCTGCCCCGGTACCGCACGAATCACATGCGCCGCCACCCGCCCGGCCGTGGCCGCCTGAATGCCCAGGTCGCGGTACTCGAAGAACGAACGAAGCCCTGGGTGGAATTCAGCGTCTTTGGCGTGGGAGGCAACGAAACCTGCGGTGGTCATGGGGGCTCCTTGGGTGCTGCGGATCGGGTGAATCAACGCGGGGCGCGGGGCCCATGGTGCGCCACAACGGGGTTGCTTGCCAATCGGTGGTCATTCGGATCAGGTGACGCCATCTGACGGTTGGCCCGTGCCGACCCGGCTCGGTCAACCGTCACCACAAACCACCTGACCGTGCACAAATGCACACAACCGTCGCCAAGGTGACCCGATCTTCGGGTTCTGGAGATGGCCAGCCCTCACCGAGACTGTTAACTTTCGGCTTAGTTTTTTTCCAGACCTTCCCATGAACTTCACACTGTCCGGCAGCGCCGCTGCGTTGGCCTTGTCGCTGCTGAGCCTGGCCACCACCAGCCACGCCGCCACCCACACCCCCGCCTGCGCCAGTCCGGCGCCCGCCGAGGCCGTGCAGCAAACCCTGGTGGTGGCGCTGCCTTCCGATTCCGACCCGACCTCCAACCCCACACCCACCACCACCATCGCACTGACGGTGCTGCTGCCGGCGCGCTGCCCGGGCGACAGCTTCCCGGTGGTGTTGCACAGCCATGGTTATGGCGGCACCCGGGTCAAGGCGCTGGCGGCCAGTGGCGAACTGCCCAGCGCCCTGCCGATGTTCCCGGCCGTCACCGCGCTGGCCCAGACCCTGCCCTACCACGGCTATGTGGTGATCAGCTTCGACGAGCGTGGCCATGGCGAGTCCAAGCCGGCCAACGGCGGCGGCCAGGCCCGCATCATCGACCCGGCGCTCGAAACCCAGGACGCCCGCGCCATCCTGGACTGGGCTTACGACAACGCCGGCCGCTTCGCCATCCAGCGCCAGACCGGCACCGGCATTGCCAAGGACATCAAGGTCGGCAGCCTGGGCGGCAGTTACGGCGGCGGCTTCCAACTGCCGCTGGCCGCGCTCGACCCGCGCATCGACACCATCGTGCCGGTGGGCACCTGGCATGACCTGCTGTACAGCCTGCTGCCGGGCGACGCGGTCAAGCTGGGCTTTGACGGCCTGCTGTGCCTGCTGGGCGTCAACGTCGGTGGGGTGCAGAACACACCGGTGGTGGCCGGGCTGTGCAACCAGGTCAACATCAACAACCCCACGGCCTTCAACGTGCGTTCGCGCGACAACCTGGTGGCGGCACTGAACCGCCCCACCACCCAGCCGCGCAAAGTCAGCGACGCCGAGCTGAGCGATTTCTTCCACCGCCACGGCATGGGTTATTTCCAGGCCAAACAACAGGCTGGCCAGCCCTGGGGTTATGGCGAAAGCCAGGCCATGCTGCGTAAGGTGCCGGCGCTGTTCATCCAGGGCAACCGCGACAACCTGTTCAACCTGACCGAGGCCCACTGGAACCAGCGCTACTTTCAGGCCGCCGGCGGCGACGTGCGTTTGATCACCACCGAAGGCGGCCACATGAACCCGCTGGCCTACCAGAAAGAGGGCACCACCGACTGCGGCACCGTGGCCGGCATTCCGGCGGTGCTGGCCTGGTTTGACCAGCACCTGAAGGGCATCAACTCCGACACCGTGCGCGCCATTCCCAAGGTGTGTATCTCGGTGGCCGACACCGTGGGGGCCCCTGCGGTGACGCCGGTGGGCCTGGCGCTGAACCAGGTGCCGGTGGGCTCGTTGAGTGGCCGCGGTGCGGTGCCGGCCAAATTGGCCAGCTTGAGCGCCAGCGTCTCGTCGCTGGCCACCCGGCCGGTGTTTGTGCCGGTGACCACCATCCGTGGCAGCGGCCAGGTGCTGGCCGGCATTCCCACCGTGGCCTCGCTGCAGGTCACGCCCGGGCTGGGTGCAATCCAGGCCACCAACGCCTTTGTGGGCGTGGGCATTGTGCGGGCCGGCCAGACGATTTTGGTGGACGACCAGGTGACCGCCTTTGGTGTGGGCAGCCACACCAGCAACCGCAACAGCCGCAAGGCCGGCCCGGTGCTGCTGCCCGGCGTGGGCGAACGGCTGCAGGACGGTGACCAGGTGGGCCTGCTGTTCTACCCCCAGCACATCCAGTACGCGTCGGTGGTCAGCGCCGAGGGCTTGAGCGGCTCGATCGGCCTGGTGAACGAGGTCAACAAGGCCAATGGCGTGGCCATTCCACCGGTGGTGTCCGCGCTGGAACCGGCGCTGGGCCTGTTCTACAACAACCCCTACACGGTGTTGGCCACCGGTGTGGAACTGCCCATCCTGACGCCGGGCAGCTACCCGGGTAGCCAGCTGCGTCAGTGACGCTGGGCCGTCCATGAAAAAACCCGGCCGCGGCCGGGTTTTTTGTCGGTGCGGGCCGCTCAGGCCGGGTTGTTTTGCAGCGCAGCGATGCGCTCTTCGATCGGCGGGTGGGTGCTGAACAGCTGGCCAATGCCACCGGCAATGCCCATGGCCGCCACGCTCTTGGGCAGCTCGCCCGGCGTCATGCCGCCCAGGCGGGCCAGCGCGTTGATCATGGGCTGGCGGCGGCCCATCAGCTGGGCGGCGCCGGCGTCGGCGCGGAACTCGCGCTGGCGGCTGAACCAGGCCACGATGATGGCGGCCAGGAAACCCAGTGCGATGTCGAGCACGATGGTGGTCACGTAGTAGCCGATGCCGGGGCCCGAGTTGTCGTCGCTCTTGCGCAGAAAACTGTCCACCGCGTAGCCGATGACACGGCTCAAAAACACCACGAAAGTGTTCATCACGCCCTGGATCAGCGTCATGGTCACCATGTCGCCGTTGGCGATGTGGGCCACCTCGTGGCCGATGACGGCCTCGACCTCGTCACGTGTCATGCCTTGCAGCAGACCGGTGGACACCGCCACCAGCGCCGAGTTCTTGAACGCCCCGGTGGCAAAGGCGTTGGGGGCGCCCTCGAAAATGCCGACCTCGGGCATGCCGATGCCGGCCTGGGTGGCGAACTTCTGCACCGTGCTGACAATCCAGGCCTCGTCGGCCGAGCCGGGCTGGTTGATCACCCGCACGCCCGAGCTCCACTTGGCCACCGGCTTGCTGATCAGCAGCGAGATGATGGCGCCGCCAAAACCCATGACCAGCGCGAAGCCCAGCAACAGCCCCAGGTTCAGGCCGTTCGCGGTGAGGTAGCGGTTCACGCCCAGCAGGCTGGCCACCACGCCCAGCACCAACACCACCGCGAGGTTGGTGAGGACGAACAACACAATGCGCTTCATGCTTTCCTTCAAACGGGCCGAGACGTCGGCCTTGTGGGGCGAATGGTAGGGGCGGCGGGCGATAAATCAAGGCAAGGCCGTCGAACGCCCAAAATCGCTGCGGTTATTGCCGCGCCGGTGGTGGCGGGCGGAACACCGCCCCATCGTCGTAAAACGCCGGCGCGGCGTTGGCCGGCCACCAGCCCGGCACACCCAGCACCGGCAAGGGCACAAAGGGCTTGGTGGCCAGCGTGGCGGCAGTCAGGTCCTGGGCCAGCCAGGCGTCCAGCGCGACGGGCTTGGCCGACAGCGGCGGCCGGCCGCGGTAGACATGGGCGGTGATGGCCTTGTGCGGCTGGGCCAGCTTTTCCAGCAGCGCATGGCCGAACAGCCACAGCCGCGTTTCGGCCCACAGCGGCCGCAACTCGATGAACAGCCGCGGCCAGTCGCGTTCGGTGAGTGCCTGCCACAGCGGCTCGGGTGCGTCCAGCAAAGCGGCGTTTTCGTCGAACAGCGTCAGCGCGTCGCGCACCGGGCCACGCACCGGCCGGATGCCGGCGCTGGCAATTTCAGCCGCCTGCAGCGCATTCAGTCGCGCCTTGGTCTGCGGGAAATGCAGCCACACCAGGCCGTTGAAGAAATCGTGCAGGTTGTCGCGGCTGGGTATCTGGCCGGTGCGGGCGATGAAGCCCTCGTAGCTCTCGCCCTCGGGCAAGGCCTGCTGGGGTGCGAAACACCAGCCGGCCAGCAAAGGCTGTTCAGCGCTGGCGGCGTTCAGCGCCTGCCACACCGCGCCCTGTGCTGCGGCAGCGGCCAGCGGCTGGCCCAACGCGCGGCAGGGCGCCAGCCAGGGTTGGGCCCAGTCGATGGCCAGGGTGTCCAGCGCTCAGTCTCCCGGCTGGCCGGTCCAGCGCACGTAGTCGGGGCGGCGGCTGTCGGGCATCAGCTCGAAGTCGCGGCCGAACTTGCGGAACAGCGTGGCGGCGCTGGCGTTGCGGCCAATGGCCTTGGCCTCGTGCAGCACCTGGGCGGCCTGGCTGACATGCAGCTTGGCGCCCTGGCGCAGGGCGGGCAGCAGGTCCAGGATGCGGCCCACCGTGAGCGGCTGGCCGGCGGCAGCACTGGCGGGCACGGCCGGAGCCACCGCCTCCACGGGAGGCGCCACCGCGGGCTTGGCCCGGGTGCGTTTGGCGGCCGGTTTCTTTGCCACCGACTCGGCCAGTTCCGCGGGTGGCACTGTCTTGCGGGCTGGCTTGGCGGCCAGGGCTTTGGGCGCCGGCTCGGCCGCCGGGCGACGGGCCACCCGGCCCCGCGGCGGGCGGGGCTGGCCCACAAAGTGCAGCTCGGGGCAGGCGGCGCGCATGTCGTCGGCCATCTTGCCGTCGAGCGAGAACACGATGACACGCACGCCGCGCTCGCGCAGCCGCACCACCAGCGGGTAGAAGTCGGAATCGCCCGAGCCCAGCGCCAGCACCGCGGGCCGCAACTCGCAGGCCAGTTCCATCGCGTCCACCGCCAGCGCCAGGTCGGTGGTGTTTTTCTCCAGCACGAAGTTGGCGCAGGGCCGCACCGCGTACTGCTTGAGCACCGGCACCAGGCCCTTCAGCGAGTCGGCGCTGCCGTAGGCGCGGCGCACGGTGCTGGGGCCCACCAGCGCGTGCAGGCGCTCAAAGGCCTCGGCCACCGCCTCGGGGTCGTTGAGGTTGTCGGCGTCGATCAGAAAGGCGATGCAGGCCGCGTCCATGTCAGGCCCCCACCAGCCGCCAGGCCAGCGGCTCGCCGCCGCGCAGCGGCTTCAGTTCACCGGCCGCGCCAAAGGGGTAGGCCACGGGTGGCGTCCAGGCCTCACGCTGCAGCGTCACGGTGCCGGCATTGCGCGGCAGTTGGTAGAAATCGGGGCCGTTGAAGCTGGCAAAGGCTTCCAGCCGGTCGAGCCGGCCCACCGCGTCGAAGGCCTCGGCGTACAGCTCCATCGCCGCGTGCGCCGTGTAGCAGCCGGCGCAGCCACTGGCGTGCTCCTTCAACTGCGCCGCGTGGGGGGCGCTGTCGGTGCCGAGGAAGAAACGCGGATTACCACCGGTGGCAGCCTCGACCAGCGCCAGCCGGTGGGTTTCGCGCTTGAGCACCGGCAGGCAGTAGTAATGCGGCCGGATGCCACCGGTGAAGATGGCGTTGCGGTTGTACAGCAGGTGGTGGGCGGTGACGGTGGCGGCGGTGAAGCGGTCGGCCTCGGCCACGTACTGCGCCGCCTCCTTGGTGGTGATGTGCTCGAAGACGATCTTCAGCTCGGGGAAATCGCGGCGCAGCGGCATGAGTTGCTGGTCGATGAAAACCGCCTCGCGGTCGAACAAATCGATCTCGGGCGAGGTGACTTCGCCATGCACCAGCAGCAGCAGGCCGGCGCGCTGCATGGCCTCCAGGGTTTTGTAGGTCTTGCGCAGATCGGTCACGCCGGCGTCGCTGTTGGTGGTGGCGCCGGCCGGGTAGAGCTTGGCGGCCACCACCCCGGCGTCTTTGGCGCGCGCGATCTCATCCGCAGGGAGGTTGTCGGTGAGGTAAAGCGTCATCAGCGGCTCGAAGGCCATGCCGGCGGGCACGGCGGCCAGGATGCGGTCGCGGTAGGCCAGGGCCTGGGCGGCGGTGGTGACCGGCGGCCGCAAATTGGGCATGACGATGGCGCGGCCGAACTGGGCGGCGGTGTGGGGCACCACGGTGTGCAGGGCCTCGCCGTCGCGCAGGTGCACATGCCAGTCGTCGGGGCGGGTCAAGGTGAGGGTGGAAGTCATGCCGCCATTGTCCCAAATGGCGCCGCACAGGCCGAATGGCCTAGTCCGCCCGGCTTGGTCGTCTGGCGGATTCAGAAATCCGGGCGCTGCCTAGCATCAGGCCATTCCAATCACCCGGGGAGTTGAGCATGGCCAGTTTGAGCATCGAACAGAAGCGCGCCGCCATCCAGGCGATCGGCGCGAAGTGGCAGCCGGGCACCTTGCCCGCTGGGGAAAAACCCCGCGCCCTGGGCTGGGAGCCCACCCCGGAGCTCATGCACCGGCTGGCGCTGACCAACGCCGAGCGCTTCATGACGCTGCGCGCGCCGCAGTTCTTCGGCCGCAAGCTGGCCAAGGACAGCATGCTGGCCGCGGCACCGGCTGCCGGACCGGCCGGCAGCCCGACCTACCCGGCGGCGTTTGACTGGCGCAGCCGCAACGTGATCGGACCGGTGACCGACCAGCGCTATTGCGGCTCCTGTGTGTCGTTTGCCGTGACCGGCCTGGTGGGCGCGATGTACGCCATCGAGCACAACACCAGCAGCGTCCACCTGTCCGAGGCCGATTCGCATTTCTGCTCCTCGCACGGCGCCAGCTGCGGTGGCTGGAACAACGGCACGGCGCTGGACCAGATCAAGTCGCGCGGCGTGGTGTTGGACGCCGACCTGCCCTACATGACGGCCTTTGACACCCCACCGGTGCTGGCCAACCCGTCCGACCCACACAGTCTGTGGGCCGCCCACTGCCGCGGCGTGGCCGACCGCGAGCGCAAGGTCTTCAAGGTGACCGAGGTGGCCGCCTACAGCGGCAACGACCGCAAGGCCTACCTGGCCCATGTGGGCCCGCTGGTCTGCGGCTTCACCGTCTACGAGGACTTTGACGACTACGGCGCCAGCACCACCGGCGGGGTCTACACCCATGCCTACGGCGCCGTGCGTGGCGGCCATGCGGTGCTGGTGGTGGGTTATTCCGACACCGAGCAATGCTGGATCTGCCGCAACAGCTGGGGCACAGGTTTTTGCGGCACGGCCCGGGCCGACGGCACCGGCGGTGGCTTCTTCAAGATCGGCTACGGCCAGTGTGGCATCGACAACGAGGCCTTCTACGGCGCCCAGGGCGTGATTCCGCCCGCCAGCACCCGCTGGGGCGGCTGGTGGCCACTGGCCGGTGGCGTGTCGGCACCCAACAGCTCGGTGTTCGGTGTCTCGCGCAGCGCCAACAAGCTCGACGTGTTCTGCGCCGGCACCGACCATGGCACCTACACCGCGGCCTGGCAACCCGGCGACGCCCACTGGCGGGGCTGGTGGCGGGTGCAGGGCGGCGTGGCCGCACCCAATACCTCGGTCACGGCCATCAGCCGCAGCACCGACAAGCTCGACATCTTTTGTGTCGGCACCGACCAGAAGGTCTACACCGCCGCCTGGCAGGCCGGCGACACCCAGTGGCGCGGCTGGTGGCCGGTGCAAGGCGGGGTGGCCGCGCCCGGCAGCTCGGTGTTTGGCGTCTCGCGCAGCACCGACAAGCTGGACATCTTCTGCGTCGGCACCGACCACGGTGTCTACACCGCGGCCTGGCAGCCGGGCGACACCCACTGGCGTGGCTGGTGGCGGGTGCAGGGCGGCACCGCCGCGCCCAACACCTCGGTGACGGCGGTCAGCCGCAGCGCCAACAAGCTCGACATCTTCTGTGTCGGCACCGACCACAAGGTCTACACCGCCGCCTGGCAGGCCGGCGACACCAGCTGGCGCGGCTGGTGGCCCATCCAGGGCGGCGTGGCCGCGCCCGGCACTTCGGTGTTCGGTGTGTCGCGCGGGCCGGACAAGCTGGACATCTTCTGCATCGGCACCGACATGCAGGTCTACACCGCGGCCTGGCAGGCCGGCGACACCCAGTGGCGCGGCTGGTGGCCGGTGGGCCATTTCAAGGTGGCGCCCAACACCTCGGTGCATGCGGTGTCGCGTGGCCCGGACAAGCTGGACATCTTTGCAGTGGGCGCCGACGGTGGCATCTACTCGGCCGCCTGGCAGGCCGGCGACAGCCGCTGGCGCGGCTGGTGGCGCATCCTGGGCGGCGCGGCCGCACCGGGCACCATGGTGACCGGCGTGGTGCGCAGCGCCGACCACCTGGACATCTTCGCGGTGGGCACCGACCACCGGGTCTACACTGCGGCCTGGCAGCCGTGAGCGTTTGCCGCGGCACAGGGAGCAGCCCATGACAGACAGCGTGGTGCGTGTGCAAGGCCAGGCTGGCCAGCCGGTGGACCTGCCCATGGCCCAGGGACCGGCGACCGGCTACAGCTGGTGGCTGAGCCTGCCGGCCGGTGTGGTGCAGCTGGACGATGGCCCCTCCCGCACCGCGCCACCCGGCCAGCACCTGGGCGCGGCGCTCAGCGGGCCACTGCGGGTGTTGGCCACCGCCCCCGGGCGCTACCGGATCACCGCCCGGCTGGCCCGGCGCTGGAGCCCGGACGATGCCCTGCAGACGGTGGACATTGACCTGGTGGTGAACTGAGCCGCAGCGCTCAGTGCTGCAGGATCTTGTTCAAGAAGTCCTTGGTGCGCGGCTGGCGGTTCTCCGGGTGGCCGAAGAACTCGTCTTTGGAGCAGTCTTCCAGGATCTTGCCGCCGACGTCGATGAAGACCACCCGGCTGGCCACCTTGCGCGCAAAACCCATCTCGTGGGTGACACACATCATGGTCATGCCCTCCTTGGCCAGCGTGACCATCACGTCCAGCACCTCGCCCACCATCTCGGGGTCGAGCGCCGAGGTGGGCTCGTCGAACAGCATCACGATGGGGTCCATGCTCAGCGCGCGGGCGATCGCCACCCGTTGCTGCTGGCCGCCCGAGAGCTGCCCGGGGAACTTGTCCTTGTGCGCCATCAGGCCCACCCGGTCCAGCATCTTCAGGCCGCGGGCCTTGGCGTCGTCGGGGCTGCGGCCCAGCACCTTGATCTGCGCAATCGTCAGGTTCTCGGTCACGCTCAAATGGGGAAACAGCTCGAAATGCTGGAACACCATGCCGACCCGGCTGCGCAGCTTGGGCAAATCGGTCTTGGGGTCGTGCAAGGCCACGCCGTCGACAAAGATCTCGCCCTTCTGGAACGGTTCCAGCGCGTTGACGGTTTTGATCAGCGTGGACTTGCCCGAACCCGACGGGCCACAGACCACCACCACATCGCCCTTGGCGATGCTCACCGAACAGTCGTTGAGCACCTGCACCGGGCCATACCACTTGGACACGTTTTTGATTTCGATCATGGAACAGTTCCTCAGCGAATGATGGCGATCTTGTTTTGAAGCCGGCGCACCAGCATGGAAAGACTGAAGCAAATGACGAAGTACACGACCGCCGCCACCAGGTAGGTCTCGATGGGCCGGTTGAAGTTCTTGCCCGCCACCTCGAAGCCCTTCAGCAGGTCGTAGGCGCCAATGGCGTAGACCAGCGAGGTGTCCTGAAACAGGATGATGGTCTGGGTCATCAGCACCGGCAGCATGTTGCGGAAGGCTTGCGGCAACACCACCAGTTGCATGGCCTGCGCATAGGTCATGCCCACCGCGTAGCCGGCATTGACCTGGCCCTTGGGCACGCTTTGGATGCCGGCCCGCATGATCTCGGAGTAGTAGGCCGCCTCGAACACGGTGAAGGTGATGATGGCCGACAGCTCGGCCCCCATGGGCCGGCCGATCAGCAAGGGAATCAGCAAAAAGAACCACAGGATCACCATCACCAGCGGGATGGAGCGCAAGGTGTTGACGTAGAAGGCCGCCGGCGCCACCAGCCAGGGTTTGCCAGAAAGCCGCATCAGCGCCAGCACCGTGCCCAGCGCGATGCCGCCCACCATGGCGATCAGCGTCAGCTGGATGGAGAACAGAAAACCCTTGAGCACAAAGCCCGAAATGACCTCGGTGGTGAGAAAGGAAAAGTCGAAGTCCATCTCATTTCCCTCCCGTCGAATGGCCGGGAATGCGCAGCCGGCCCTCGATGAACAGCATCACCCGGTTGATGGCAAAGGCCGACACAAAGTACAGCGCCGTCACCGCCAAGTAGACCTCCACGCCGCGCGACGTTTCTTCCTGCGCCTGCATGGCGAACATGGTCAGTTCAGTAACCGACACCGCGAAGGCCACCGACGAGTTCTTGACGATGTTCATGCTCTCGCTGGTCAACGGCGGCAGCACGATGCGAAAGGCCATGGGCAGCAGCACGTAGCGGTAGGTCTGCGGCAAGGTGAACCCCACCGCCAGGCCGGCGTAGCGCTGGCCGCGCGGCAGGCTCTGGATGCCGGCCTTGACCTGTTCGGAAATCCGGGCCGAGGTGAAAAAGCCCAGCGCCAACACCACCAGCAGAAAGCTGGGCACCTGCTGCAGCGACTTGAACATGCCGGGGATCACGTGGTACCAGAGGATGACCTGCACCAGCAGCGGGATGTTGCGGAACAGCTCGGTCCAGGCGTTGCCGATGAAGGCCAGGCCCTTGTGTGGCACGGTGCGCAGAATGCCCATCAGCGAACCCACCACCAGGGCCACGGCCAGCGCCAGCAAGGCCACCGACAGCGTCCAGCCCCAGGCCGACACCATCCACTGCCAGTAGGTGGGGTACTCGCCCCCGGGGTCGGTGAAAAACACCTGCCACTGCCAACTCATAGCCATGCTCCTTATTCAGGCAATCGCCCGCGGCACACAAAAAACCCGCTCAAACCCGTGGGTCGGAGCGGGTGGCTGGCCTCACTGTTTGGCCGCGTAGCTTTCCATCGGTTCGCTGTTGGGCTTTTTCAGGGCGGTCTTCAGCGTCTCGCTCATGGGCAGGCCCACCTTGGCGCCGGTGGGCGGGGTGGGCTCGAGGAACCACTTGTCGTAGAGCTTGTAGATCTCGCCCGACTTGACCATGTCGGCAATGGTTTTGTTAACCAGCTTCAGCAGCTCGGCGTCGTCCTTGCGCACCATGATGGCGATGGGCTCGACCGACAGCACCTCACCGACGATCTTGTATTCGGCCGGGTTTTTGGAGCGGGCGATCAGGCCGGCCAGCAGGCTGCCGTCCATCACGAACACATCGGCGCGGCCGGACTCAAGCAGCAGAAAGCTGTCGGCGTGGTCCTTGCCAAACACCTCCTTGAATTCCACCCCGCTGGCGCGCTTGTTCTTGCGCAGCGTCTGCACGCTGGTGGTGCCGGTGGTGGTGGCCACGGTTTTGCCCTTCAGGTCGGCCACCGACTTGATGCCCGAGCTGGCCTTGGCGGCGATGCGCACCTCTTCGACAAAGGTGGTGTTGGCGAAGCTGACGTCCTTGGCCCGGGTGGCGTTGTTGGTGGTGGAGCCACACTCGATGTCCACCGTGCCGTTTTGCACCAAGGGGATGCGGTTCTGCGAGGTCACCGGCTGGTATTTGACCTCCAGCTTCTTGCCCACCGCCTTCTCGATGGCCTCGATGGCTTTTTCGCAGATGGCCACGTGGTAGCCCACGTACTTGCTGCCGCCCAGCGTGTAGGACAACACACCGGAGGACTCGCGCACCCCCATGGTGATGCTGCCGGCAGCCTTGACCTTGGCCAGGGTGTCGGGGGTCTGCGCCAGAACGCTGCCGGTGGCGAAGACCGTGAGGGCCAACGCGAGGATGTGCTTGTGCATGGAAACTCCTTCAAGGTGTCGGTGAAACCGTCAAATTCATTCTAGAGAGTTCAGCTTCAGGGTTCACCCGGGTTGGCCACCGGGTGTTTGCAGGGCATGGCAGCTCAAGCAGTCTTCGTGCCACGTCAGCGGGCGGGCTGGGTCAGGTGCTCGGCCACCAGCAAGGCCTCCAGCTCGGCCCGGCCCATGATGCCCAGCGACTCGGCCACCTCGGCGATGGGCTGGCCGGTGGCCATGGCGGTCTTGGCAATCAGCGCGGCCTTCTCGTAACCGATCAGCGGGTTCAGCGCGGTGACCAGCGTCACCGACTCGCGCACCCGTTTGGCCAGCAGCGCGTGGTTGGCCTCGATGCCGGCCACACAGTGGGTTTGCAGCGTCAAACAGGCCTGGCTCAGATGGCTGATGCTTTTGAACAGACTCCAGGCCATCAGCGGCTCGAAGGCGTTGAGCTGCAGCTGCCCGGCCTCACTGGCCATGGTGATGGCCATGTCATTGCCAATCACCTCGAAGGCCACCTGGTTCACCACCTCCGGAATCACCGGATTGACCTTGCCGGGCATGATGCTGGAGCCGGCCTGGCGGGGCGGCAGCTTGATGTCGCCAAAGCCAGCCTGCGGCCCACTGGACAGCAGCCGCAGGTCGTTGCAGATCTTGCTGAGCTTGGTCGCCACCCGCTTCAGCACCCCCGACAGCTGCACCAGCGCCCCGGTGTCCTGGGTCGCCTCGATCAGGTTGCTGGCCTTGACCACCGGGATGCCGGTGTCCTCGGCCAGCAGCTGGCAGACCAGCTCGGCATAGCCGGCCGGCGCGTTGATGCCGGTGCCGATGGCGGTGGCGCCGAGGTTGATTTCCTGGATCAGCGCCCGCGCCTCGCGCAGCCGGGCCTCGTCCTCTTCCAGCATCACCGCGTAGGTCAGGAACTCCTGGCCCAGGGTCATGGGCACGGCGTCCTGCAGCTGGGTGCGGCCGATCTTCAGCACGTCCTTGAACTCCAGCGCCTTGGCGTCAAAGCCGGCGCGCAGAAAAGCCATCGAACCCAGCAATCGGTCGATCGCGGTCCACAGCGCCAGCCGCATCGCCGTGGGATAGACGTCGTTGGTGCTCTGCGAGGCGTTGACATGGTCGTTGGGGTGCAGCAGGTCGTAGCGGCCCTTGTCATGGCCCAGGATTTCCAGCGCCAGGTTGGCAATCACCTCGTTGGCGTTCATGTTGGTCGAGGTGCCAGCCCCGCCCTGGATCACGTCAACCACAAAGGCCTCGTGCAGCCGGCCGGCCAGCAGCGCGTCGCAGGCCTGGCGGATGGCGCCGGCCCGCTCGGCGTCCAGCGCCCCCAGCGCCAGGTTGGCCCGGGCGGCGGCTTTCTTCACACTGGCCAGCGCGCGAATCAAATCGGGCATGGCCGAAATCGGCGTGCCGGTGATGGGGAAGTTGGCCACCGCGCGGGCCGTGTGCACACCCCAATAGGCGTCGGCAGGAATGGCCTGCTCGCCCAGAAAATCATGCTCGATGCGGACGCTGTCGGCCATGGCCATCACCGGTGGTGGAGAGACCTGCACTGTAGGCCTTGTGGCGTCCGCTGGCCAATGCCCAATGCGGCGCCTGCCCATGCGCTTTGGGCATGACGCAAAAAACGGTTCAGCGCGGCGGGTGGGCCAGCAAATAGTCCCACAGCGCCTGGGCCGTGCCCTTGGGCGCCTGTTTGCCCACCGGCTTTTCGCGGCACAGCCGAACGTCCATGGTCATTTCCAGCGCGGCCGCGCCGGGGCCGTCGGCGCGCACCAGCTTCTTGCTGCGCAGCTCTTTTTTCACCGCGCTCTGCGGCAGAAAGGCGATGCCATGACCTTCCAGCGCCATGGCCTTCAGGCCCTCGGCCATGTCGGTCTCGTAGACCCGGTCGAGGTGGATGGCGGTGCGCGACTGCTTCAGGATCAGGTCCACCACCCGGCCCAGGTAGGCGCCGGGCGCATAGCCCAGGTAGGGCAGCGGCTGGCCGGGTGTGCCGGGCAGGCGGAACAGCGGCTCACCGTCGGCATCGGGCTTGACGCAGGGCGCCAGCACCTCCTGGGCCAGGCTGACGATTTCGTAGCGTTCGGTGTCGAGCTGGAAGGGCTGCGAAGGGTGGTGGTAGGCGATCAGCAGGTCGCAGCTGCCCTCCACCAGGCGTAGCACCGCGTCGTGCACGTTGAGCGCGATCAGCCGGCTCTTGATGGGGCCGAACTGCTCGCGCAGGCCGGACAGCCAGGCCGGGAAAAAGGTGAAGGCCAGCGTGTGCGGCACGGCGAACTCGATCACGTCCTGGCCAGCCGAGGTGTGGCCGCGCAGCATGGCCCGGGTGCTTTGCAGCGCCTGCAGCATTTCCAGCGACTGCGCGTACAGGGTTTCGCCGGCCGGGGTCAGCCGCGTGGGGTAGGAAGAGCGATCCACCAGGTCGGTGCCGGCCCAGGCTTCCAGGGCCTGGATGCGGCGCGAGAACGCCGGCTGGGTGACATGCCTGACCTGGGCCGAGCGGCTGAAGCTGCGGGTCTCCGCCAGGCTGACAAAGTCCTCAAGCCATTTGGTGTCCATGGCCGGATGATACGGGCAAGCCCCGGGCTCGCCAGGCGGTTCAGGACAGCGGTTCGGGCAGCACGCTCTCGTCGACCACCACCGCGTTGCGACCGCGGCGCTTGGCCTCGTACAAGGCCATGTCGGCCCGCCGCAGCAAAGCCCTGGGGTCGTTGACGGCGCCGTCGCGGCTGGCCACGCCAAAGCTGCAGGTCACCGACACCATCACCCCGCCCTCGCCCGGGATTTTCAGCGCGGCAATGCGCTGGCGCAGCCGCTCGGCGACGATGCGCGCCCCCTTCAGGTCGGTCTCGGGCAGCAGCAGCACGAACTCGTCGCCGCCGTAGCGGGCCAGCGTGTCGATGCGGCGCCGCACCACCGAACAGCAATGGGCAATCGCCAGCAGCACCCGGTCACCGATGGTGTGGCCCTGGGTGTCGTTGATGGTCTTGAAGTTGTCGATGTCGAAGATCACCATGGACAGCGGTGAGCCGGTGCGCTCGGCCCGCATCAGCTCGCGCTCGGCCGATTTCTCGAAGGCCCGCTGGTTGCCCAGGCCGGTCATGGTGTCGGTCAGGGCCTGACGGCGGCGCTGCTTTTCGGCCTGGTCCAGCCGCCAGCGCAGCCAGCCCACCAGCCCGGCCATCATCAGGGCCGCCGGGGCCAGCGACGCCACCGGCAGGCCAGACCAGGGCGGGCGGCCCGTCCAGGTGCCGGAGACCATGGCCAACACCAGCAGCCCGGCACTGGCCAGCCCCGAACGCCAGCCACCGACCACCGCCGAAGCGGCCACCAGCAGCAGCAAAAAGGCCTCAATGCCGGTCAGGCTGGCAACCCAGGCCGGCTCGCTGGCGAACAGCACCACCACCGCCAGCATCAGCGCCGGACCGGCCCATTGCCTGGCGACCTTGGTTTCGGCGCTGAGCCGGGTCAGCCGGCGGCGCCAGGGCGAGGGAGGGGTAGAGGGAGGACGGGCCATGACAAAGGGGGGGAGGACGGCTCAGGGCAGTTCGCGGTTGACTTCGGGGGCCTGCGCATCGCGGGGGCCCACCTGGCCCAGCCGCGCTTTCAGCGACTGCGGCTGGCCCGTCAAGACGGCAGCGTAATTGGTGGTGTTGGCCAAGACCTTTTTCACGTAATCCCGGGTTTCCGCAAAAGGCACGTTTTCCGCCCAGATCGCGGCTTCCAGCACCGGTGCACCGGTCTGGCCACGCCAGCTGCGGGGGCGTCCCGGTCCGGCATTGTAGGCGGCGGCGGCCATCGGCATGGAGCCGGCAAAGTCGTCCAGTACCAGCTTCAGGTAGCCGGTGCCGATGGCGATGTTGGTGTCGCGGTCGGTGATCTGGTCAGGCGTGAAACCCACCAGGCCGATCTTCTTGGCGGTCCAGCGCGCCGTGGCCGGCATGACCTGCATCAGGCCCGAGGCGCCGACGCCGGAGCGGGCGTCGGTGACGAAACGCGACTCCTGGCGGATCAGGCCATAGACATAGGCCGGGTCCAGGCCGATCTCGCGGCAGCGTTTGACCACCGCCTCGCGGAAAGGCAGCGGAAAGCGCTGCTCGAAGTCCAGTTCCATGCGGGTGCGTTCGCTGGTGTTGATGCAGCGGTCCCAGACCGCGCGCTCGCAGGCCAGCTGGGCCGCGGCCAGCAGCTCGCGCTCACCCATGCCACCGGGCTGGCCGCGGGCATTGACCAGGTTGGTCTGGTAGTTCCATTCGCGCACGCCCTCGCTGCGCAGGCCGATGGCAATGGCCGCCAGGGCCCGCTGCAGACCGGGCAGCTGGCGCACCAGGGCTTTTTCTTCGGCGGTGAGCGGCGCGGGCTTGGCCGGCACGCTGACCTTGCGGCCCAGCTCTTCCAGCGCCAGCTGCTCGTAAAAGCCCCGCACACCGGCAATGCCCTCCAGCAGGGTCTGGGCCTCGGCCCGCTGGGCGGCGGCCTTGTCTTCGCGGGACGCGCTGGGGTGGGCTGCCGGGCGGATGCCGGGGCCTTCGGCCTCGGCGCGTTCCGGCGCAGCCGTGGCCACCGCAGGGGCCGGGGGGGCCAGCGCCAGCAAGGCCCGGGCTTTCCAGTAAACCCAGGTCGGGTCGCGGCGGCTCTCCTCGTCCATCTCGTTGATGGCGGCCAGCACCAGCTTCCATTGCGGCTGGGCGCCGGCACGCAGCGCAGCGCGGGCCTTCCAGGCCAGCATCTCGTCGCTGAGGTCGCTGTCCTTGCCGACCTTGGCGTAATGCTCCAGCGCATTGCCGTTGAGCCGGATTGCCGCCTGCTTGCCAATCACGCCCCAGGCCCAGTGGCGCTCCTCGGGCAACAGGTGCACGCTCCATTTGTTTTCCAGCAGCGTGGCGGCGGTGTCGGGGTCGTTGCTGGCCATGCGGATCAATGCCAGCAACACCAGCTCCTTGCGCACCCGGCCGCTGGCGGTGGCGTGGCTGGCCAGGAACTTGGCCGGGTTGTTGAGGACCTCGGTCACCTGTGGCAGGTATTCGGGCGCCACCAGCTCCACCGCGCTGCGCAGCGAACGCAGCCGGCCCTGGTCGGCCGACAAGCGGGCCTTTTTCCAGATGTCCATCGCGCTGAGCCGTTTGGCATCGAGCAGGCGGCCGGCGGCCAGCGTGCAGCCATCGTCACCGTCGCGCTGCAAATACCAGAGCTTGCGCACCTCGTCGCCCAGCGTCGCGGGGGCGGCCGGGCCTTTGCGCAGCAAGTCGATGGTCAAGGCGTAGCAACGCAGCTCGCGGTCGTCACCCATGCGGTAGTTGGGGTGCTCGGCGGCAAAGGCCTCCCAGTCGCGGCGCTGGCCCAGCAGCAGCAGCCAGTCGTTGCGCAACCGGTCTTCCTGGTAGCTGCCGGCGTAGCGACGGAAGAAGTCCTGCACCTCCTGCGGGCTGGCCTCGTCGAGCCGGGCCCGCAGCTCCCAGTAGGCGGCCCAGGGTTCCAGCTGGTGGCCGCGGGCCTGCGGCAACAACTGGCTGAGTTTCTTGCGGTCGCCGGCCTTGAAAGCCTGGCCCATTTCCAGCAAGACCTCATCGCCCCGGGTCTGGGCCCCTGCGGGCACCACCAAGGTCAGCGCCACCAACAAGCCCACACAAAGTTTCACTATCATGGAGCGATTATGGACAAAGCCGCTCTGCGCAAACAATTGATCGACGAACGCCTGGCCTTGCCGGACCGCGCGCTGCGCGCCGACATGCTGCAACAGGTGCTGCGGATCTGGCTGGTGGGACGCCCCGACGAGGTGATTGGCGCCTACTGGCCCATCAAGGGCGAGTTCGACCCGCTGCCCGCGCTGTACCGCTGGCAGGAGGACGGCGCGCTGGGCGAGGCGCTCGGCGACATGCCGGCCGAGGTGGCGCAGCTGGCCACCAGCACCATGGCCGGCCGCTCGCCGCGCAAGATCGGCCTGCCGGTGGTCAACAAGCTGCACAAGACCCTGACCTTTCACGCCTGGTACCCCGGTTGCCCGATGGAAGAAGACGCCTACGGCATCCCCAAGCCCAAGGACACCGAGCTGGTGGTGCCCACGCTGCTGTTTGTGCCCTGTGTGGGCTATGGCGCCGGTGGCCACCGGCTGGGTTATGGCGGCGGCTTCTACGACCGCACGCTGGCCACGCTGCAGCCCAAACCGGTCACCGTGGGCCTGGGCTTCACCCACGGCTTTTTGCCCGACATGGAACCCGAGCCGCACGACGTGCCGCTGGACGCCATCCTGAACGACAACGGCGTGGTCTGGTCGGCCTGAGCCGCGCCCCGTCCGGTTCACCCACGCCACAAACCCGTCAGGCCGGGCGGCGCACCGGGCAGGATGTCGCGCGCGATCTGGGCCGTCGCCAGGCCCAGTTGCCGCTGCACCACCGGCTGGATCAGGGCCCGCAGGTCCAGCGTGGGCCGCAGGTCCCGGCCCTCGAACAGCTGGCCTGAGGCCAGCCCCGGCCAGTCGGCCAGCACCCGGCCGCCGGCCACCTGCCCACCCGCCAGAAAGGCCACGCCGGCCGTGCCGTGGTCGGTGCCGCCACTGCCATTCATCGCCGCCGAGCGGCCGAACTCGGTCATCACCAGCACCATGCTGCGGTCCCACGCCGCGCCCAGGGCCTCGCGCAGCGCGGCCAGACCCTGGTCCAGGTCGGCCAGCTGGCGCGCCAGCCGCTGCGCTTGCTGGCTGTGGGTGTCCCAGCCGCCACTGTCTATCCAGGCAATCGGCGGGCCGTCGGGCGCGGCCAGAAAACGCCCGGCCTGCTTGGCCAGCGCCACAAAATCGCCGGTGCCGCGGGCGTCGGCCATCACGCTGCTGCGCTGCTGCCTGGCCTGGCTAAACACCGGGCCCAACTGGGCATCGTTGGCATAGAGCCGGGCGATGCGGTCCAGCAGGTCGGCATCGACCTCGGGCTGGCTGGACGGCGACCAGCTGGTGGCGCTGGCCGCACCCCGCAAGGCCAGCGGCAGCGCCGGGCTCAGCGCCACGCCGGGGCTGTGGGCCGCCGCCATGGCCCGGCCCAGCCAGCCGGTCTGCAGCTCGAAGGCGCGGTTGCCGCCGCTTTCCAGCAGCTGCTGGGCGTCAAAGTGCGAGCGCTCGCGGTAAGGGCTGGCCACCGCATGCACCACCAGCAGCTGGCCCTCACCGTACCAGCGGTGCAGCTGGGCCAGGCCCGGGTGCAGCGCGAAGGTGCTGTCCAGCGGCAGCGGTTGGCCCCAGCGGGCCTGCTCGGCCTCGGCCTGGGGTCGCAGCGTGCGGTACACCGGGTCACCCACCGGCGGCACCGCGGCCAGACCATCGAGCGCACCACGCAACAGCACCACCACCAGGCGGCGCCCGTCGGCCGCCGGGTCGGGTGCAGCCAGCGCCAGCCGGGCGTTCAGCGCCAGACCGGCACCGCCCAGGGCGAGTTGGGCCAGCAGGCGACGGCGGGACAGAGAAGAAGACGGCATGGCTTACCTCCGCTGGAATTCGGGGCTGGCCAGCAGCAGCGCCAAGGCCTGGGCCCCGCTGTCGGCCCGTTCGATCTGGCGCTGGGTCTCGGCGCCCAGGTCGGCACCGAAGCCGAGGCTGGCGAGCTGGCGGGCATCGGCCTTGCCATGTTGCCGGGCAAAGGCCGCCGCCCATTCGGTGCGTTTCCACAGCGCGTCGGGCGCCAGCCAGTCTTCGGTGCGGTCGGGCCAGCCCTGGGGCGAGGGCGCGCGGCCCGGCGGCTGGCCCATTTGCGCCAGCAGGTTGGCCAGCCGCTCGGTGGCCGGGGTCGGCTGTTGCAGCAGCCGGTGGGCCGACAACACCAGCTCTTCAGGCCGCTTGAATTTCGGCGGCGACGGTTGCCAGGTCTGCGCATGGCCGAACAGCGCCTCGGCCAGCGCCAGCAGGTCGCCGTCGCTGGCGCGGAAGCGCTGGACCAGCGCGTCCACCAGCGCGACCGGCGGCTCGTCGGTGACAAAGTGGCGGGCCAGCTTGGTGCAGACAAAACGCAGCGTGGCCGGGTGGCGGGCCAGGTCGGTCAGCAGCAGGTCGAGCGCCTCGGGGCCCTCGGGGTAGCGCTTGCTGAGCACCCGTTTGCTGCCGGGCTCGTGCAGCAGCGGGTTGAAGCGCGCAGCGCCGCTGTCGCGGTCCAGCGACCAGCCGGTGAGCAGCCGCGCCAGCTCGGTGACATCGGCCTGCACATAGCCGCCGTGCACCCCCACGGTGTGCAGCTCCAGCAGCTCGCGCGCCAGGTTTTCGTTGAGCCCACGATCGCGGCGCCGGCCGGCCCGCGAGTTCGGGCCGATGGACTGGGCGTTGTCCAGGTACAGCAGCATCGCCGGGTGGGTGGTGGCCGCCCGCAGCAGGTCGACAAAGCGGCCGGTGGCGTGCGGCCGGATGGCCTCGCGCTCGAAGGGCCAGACTTCGCCCAGCGTGACGCCCTTGGTGGCGGCCACACTGAAATGGTTGGCCCAGAAGCCCACCCAGCGTTCGTACACCGGCGTGGGCGTGGCCACCATGTGTTGCCAGCGCCGCTGCAGGGCCAGGCCGTTGGCGCGGCGCAGTGCCTGACGCTGGGCCTGTGGATCGGACGCTGGCGTGGCCGGGGCGCTGCCAGCGGGTGGCTGGGCCACCGCGTTGCCCAGCACCTGGCGGGTCATCAGCCAGGCCTCGGTGCCACCCACCAGGCCGCTGCCGTCGAGCAAGGCCGGCTGGCGCAGCTGGGCCAGCACCCAGCCGCGCGGGTCGCTCTGCAGGGGCAACAACGAGGGCTCGGACAAGCCGAAGCGGTGGGCAGCGAGGGTGGCGGCTTGCATGCGGAACTCCGGGCCGGTGCGGGGAAGAACGCGGGGGGTCTAACGGGGCTCTTCGGCGCAGGCCGACAAGGCTTCGGTGGGCGCGCCCATCAGCCACTCGACCGGCGCGGTGCCGCGGTTCAGAATGCCCAGCGCGCTGGCGGCGGCCCGGCTCAGGTCCAGGCTGCGGTTGCCGATGTGGGGGCCGCGGTCGGTGACACGCACCACCACCGTGCGGTTGTTGCCAGGGTTGCGCACCGTGAGCTTGGTGCCAAACGGCAGCGTGCGGTGGGCGGCGGTGAAGCCGTTGGCGTCAAACCGCTCGCCGCTGGCGGTGCGCCGGTTGTGAAAGCCCCGGCCATACCAGGAGGCCAGCCCGCGTTGCCAGGTGGTCCACAGCGCGCCCGGGCTGTCGGTGGGCAGCCAGCGCGCCACCTCGCAGCGGCTGGGGGCCACCGCCGGGCCGGGCTCTTGGGCCAGCGCGGACAAACCCGGCGTGGCCAGCCAAAGCCCCAGGCCGCCACAGAGAACGGCACGCTGCAGGGCGGTCAGCGGGGTGGGCATGGGCGCATGCTAAACCAGCCGTGTAAAGGCCGGCGGCGGCGCCCGGCAGGGCGGCTCAGAGGCCCAGCCGCTGGCAGATTTCCAGCGTGGCCACGCTCTGGTTCATGGTGTAGAAATGCAGGCCGGGCACACCGCCGTTGCGCAGCTGGTCGCACAAATCGGTCACCACGTCCAGGCCGAAGGCCTTGATGGAGGCGGTGTCGTCGCCAAAAGCCATCAGCCGGCTGCGGATCCAGCGCGGGATCTCGGCGCCGCAGGCGTCGGAGAAGCGCATCAGCTGGGTGCTGCTGGTGATGGGCATGATGCCGGGCACCACCGGCACGTCCACGCCCAGCTTGTAGGCGTCGTCGACGAAGCGGAAGAAGGCGTCGGTGTTGTAGAAATACTGGGTGATGGCGGCGTTGGCGCCGGCCTTGACCTTGGTCGCGTAGGCCAGCAGGTCGGCCTCGGGCGACTTGGCCTGCGGATGAACCTCGGGGTAGGCCGCAACCTCGATGTGGAAGTCGTTGCCGGTCTCGGCGCGGATGAAGGCCACCAAATCGCTGGCGTGGTGGAACTCGCCCCCGGCGCCGTAACCGCTGGGCAAATCACCGCGCAGCGCCACCAGGCGCTTGACGCCCATGGCCTTGAGCTGGCCCAGCTGCTCGCGCACGCTCAGTTTGGTGGCGCCGATGCAGGAGAAATGCGAGGCCGCCGGCACCCCTTCGGCGAGGATGTCGCGCACCGTGTTGAAGGTGCCTTCCTGGGTGGAGCCGCCGGCGCCATAGGTGACCGAGCAGAACTCGGGCTTCAGCGCGTACAGCTGCTGGCGCACCAGGCGCAGCTTGTCCACCCCTTCGGGAGTTTTGGGCGGAAAAAATTCCAGGCTCAGCGGAAGGCGGGCAGACGAGGTCATGGGGCGGTTTGGCAATGGATGAAGAACTCTTGGTTGCCGTCGCCACCGTCAATCGGCGAAGGCAGCCAGGCGAGCACAGGCAATTGGAGGGCGGCGCAGGCCTCGCGCAGCCGCTGCTCCACCACCGCGTAGAGGGCGGGGTCGCGCACGATGCCGCCCTTGCCCACCTGGCCGGGCTGCAGCTCGAACTGCGGCTTGACCAGCATCAGCAAATGGCCACCGGGCCGCAGCAGCGGCGCCAGCGCGGGCAGCACCAGCGTCAACGAGATGAAGGACAGGTCGCCGGTGACCAGGTCGAAGGACGGGTTGACATCGGTGGCCTCGCGGCCGGGCCGGCGCCGCCGCACCATGGGCAGCTGGCCGGCCGCGCGGGCACGGGCCCGCTCGGCACGCTGGGCCTTGAAGGCCTCGACCTCGTGCTCCTTGGCGTCGTCGCTGTCGTTGTAATCGTCGTCCACCACGCCGCCGTTGCGCATCCAGGCATAGGGCGCCTGTGGCAGGGTGGCGTTGTCTTCGACGTCCTCGACCCGTTCGGACAGCGCCTCCTCGCAGGCCTCGACCAGCGCCTCGGCGCTCAGCGCGCGGGCGTTGACGCCCTCGACGCAGACCACCCGGGCGTCCTGGCGCATCCGTTCGTGCAGCTGGCCATGGCCGACATCGACACCGATGACCTGGGCCGCGCCGGCCTGCAGCAGGCAGTCGGTGAAACCACCGGTGCTCTGCCCCACGTCCAGGCAGCGCTGCCCCGCCGGATCCAGACCCAGGCTGCGCAGCGCACCTTCGAGCTTGAGCCCGCCGCGCGACACATAGCGGGCCTCGGCCAGGTCCAGCAATTCGATCTCGGCCGCCGCCGGCACCTCGTCGCCGTTCTTCGCCACCTTTTTCCAGGGCGCCACGCCCGCCGCACCGGCGCGCCACTGCACCCCCGCGGCAATCAGCCGCTGGGCTTGCGAACGGGACGAGGCCAGGCCGCGCTCCACGAGGAGTTGGTCAATGCGCATTCAGTTTTCTTCCGACGGCCTCAAGGCGCGTAGCGAGCGGGTGCAGGGCAAGGCGCGGGAGGCGCCGTGAACCGGAGCGACCTTGAGGGTCGTGAGGATTCACGGACGGACCCGCAACGCGGTCATGCGGCCGCGCAGTAGCGCCGCTCAATAACGGTAGGTGTTGGCTTTGTAGGGGCCGGCTTTGCTCACACCGATGTAAGCCGCCTGCTCGTCGGTGAGTTCGCTCAACATCGCGCCCACCTTCTTCAGGTGCAGCCGCGCCACCTTCTCGTCCAGGTGCTTGGGCAGCACGTACACCTTGCCCACTTCGTAGTCGGCCTGCTTGGTGAACAGCTCGATCTGCGCAATGGTCTGGTTGGCGAAGCTGGACGACATCACAAAGCTGGGGTGGCCAGTGCCGCAGCCCAGGTTCACCAGCCGGCCCTTGGCCAGCAGGATGATGCGCTTGCCGTCGGGGAAGATCACATGGTCGACCTGGGGCTTGATCTCTTCCCAGGTGCACTTTTCCAGCGAAGCGACATCGATCTCGTTGTCGAAATGGCCGATGTTGCAGACGATGGCCTGGTCTTTCATCTTGGCCATGTGGTCGTAGGTGATGACGTTTTTGTTGCCGGTGGCCGACACGAAGATGTCGCATTTGTCGGCGGCGTAGTCCATGGTCACGACCTTGTAGCCTTCCATCGCGGCCTGCAGCGCGTTGATGGGGTCGATCTCGGTCACCCAGACCTGGGCCGACAGCGCGCGCAGGGCCTGGGCCGAGCCCTTGCCCACGTCGCCGTAGCCGGCCACCACGGCCACCTTGCCGGCGATCATCACGTCGGTGGCGCGCTTGACCGCGTCGACCAGCGATTCGCGGCAACCGTAGAGGTTGTCGAACTTGCTCTTGGTCACCGAGTCGTTGACGTTGATGGCGCGCAGTGCCAGCGTGCCCTTGACGCTCATTTCGTTGAGGCGCAGCACACCGGTGGTGGTTTCTTCGGTCACGCCGATGATGTTCTTCAGGCGGCGGCTGTACCAGCTGCCGTCTTCGGCCAGCTTGGCCTTGATGCTGTTGAACAAACAGATTTCTTCTTCGCTGCCGGGCTTGGCCAGCACCGAGATGTCTTGCTCGGCCTTGGTGCCCAGGTGCATAAGCAGCGTGGCGTCACCACCGTCGTCCAGAATCATGTTCGGGCCTTCTTCGGGCGTGCCCTTGGCGCCGGGGAACTCAAAAATGTTGTGGGTGAATTTCCAGTAGTCGTCCAGGTTTTCGCCCTTGTAGGCGAACACCGGCGTGCCATTGGCCACCAGTGCGGCGGCGGCGTGGTCTTGCGTGGAAAAGATGTTGCACGAGGCCCAGCGGACCTGGGCACCCAGGGCCTGCAGCGTTTCCACCAGCACGGCGGTCTGGATGGTCATGTGCAGCGAGCCGGTGATGCGCGCGCCCTTGAGCGGTTGGGCGGCGGCGAATTCCTCGCGGATGGCCATCAGACCGGGCATTTCGGTCTCGGCGATCTTGATTTCCTTGCGGCCCCAGTCGGCCAGGCCGATGTCGGCGATGTAGGCGTCGGTCAACAGGTTGGGGGCGATGCGTGCGTTCATGGGTCAGCTCCAAAACAGGTTTCGAAAAAACCACGGGCTGCGCACAAGGGGTGAAAAAGCCCATCACACAGACCGTGGATGAGCGTCGTTGCCTGGGGTGGCCGGGGCCACCGATTCGAGCCTCGCGCCGGGCTGGGCCGACGCTGCAACGCTCCTCGAATGGCCATGATTATACGGAGTCGTGCGCCAGCGCGCCGTGAACAAGCGCACGACCGCCGGCTTCTTCAGCCGCGGATGATGTGGCCCTTGAGGCTGTAGAGAATGGCCACCACCTCGTTCTTGGTGGCGTCGTCCAGCCGGTTCTTGGCCATCGCGCCGAGGATGTCGTCCATCGCCGCCAGGTACTCCTGCTCGCTGATGTTCATGCCTTTGTGGGCGCTGGCCATGTCCTTGCCGGTGTAGGGCTGGGACGCCCCGGCGCCGGCAGCAAAGAACTCGCGGGCCATGCGCTTGGCATGTTCCAGGTCTTTGATAGCCTCGAAGCGGGTCTTGATCAGGGGGTTGCTCAGGTGGGCCGCCATGGCATCGTCCACAAGGCGGGCAATGCCGGCGGCCTCACCGAGGCGCTGGTACAGGGAGGTCATGGCAAATCCTTTCAGGGGAGAACACCGGCCGCTCACACCGACCGGCCTGACGCCCACGATAGGCCGCCGCCGCGGCGAAGTCCTGCGGAACCGATGGAGAAGCGGTGGGGATCTCGTGGAGGATTGATGGCCGCCAGCCCGCTTCGTATGATGGCCCGATGGCTGACGACCGCCACCTGTTGCGCTTCGGGGATTGCGTGCTGGACCTGGCGCTGTTCACGCTGCGGCGTGGCGGCCAGCCGGTGCCCCTGGAGCCCCAGGTCTTCCGGCTGCTGACCTACCTGGCCGAACACCGCGACCGGGTGGTGCCACGGGACGAGTTGCTGGACCGCCTGTGGGCCGGCAAGGTGGTCAGCGAATCGGCGCTGAGCAGCTGCATCAAGGCCGCCCGCCAGGCGGTGGGTGACGATGGCCAGACCCAGGCCTGCATCGCCACCGTGCAGCGCCGCGGCTACCGTTTCGTGGCGCCGCTGGTGGCCACGCCCGCGCCGGCCAACAGCGTCTGGACCGACACCGCCCCCGTGCCACCGGCCGGGCCGCTCGCCCGGTCGCGCCCCCGGGTGGCGGTGATGCCCTTCACCGACCTGTCCGCCCCGCAGGTGGCACCAGGCGGCATGGCCGACGCGCTGGCCAGCGACATCATCACCGGCCTGGCCCAGCTGCGCAGCCTGTTCGTGCTGTCCCACGGCACCATGTTCGCGCTGCAGCGGCGCGGCATGGCCCCGGCCGAGGTGGCCCGAACCCTGAACGCCGACTACCTGGTCACCGGCACCGCCATGCACCGCACCGGCCAGCTGCGGGTCAGCACCGAACTGGTCGAGGCGGCCAGCGACCGCATCGTCTGGGCCGACCACTTCGATGTGGCGCCGCGCGAGGCCTTCGCGGTGCTGGACCAGATCAGCCTGCGGCTGGCCGCCAGCATCGCCCACGAGATCGAGGCCGCCGAGCGCAACCGGGCGGTGCTCAAGGCCCCCAGCTCGCTCGACGCCTGGGAGGCCCACCACCGGGGCCTGTGGCATGCCTACCGCTTCAGCCGGGAAGACAACGCGCTGGCCCAGCGCTTCTTCGACACCGCGGTGCAGCGCGACCCGACCTTTGCCAGCGCCCATGCCGGCCGGTCGTTCACCCATTTCCAGAGCGCCTTCCAGAACTGGGCCGACCGGCCGGCCGAGACCCGGCTGGCGCTGGCGGCGGCCAGCCAGTCGCTGCGCTGCGACGACCGCAACCCCGCCGCCCACCTGGCGATGGGCCGGGCGCTGTGGTTGCAGGGCCGCCCCGCCGAGGCCACGGCCGCACTGGCGCAAACCATCGCACTGAGCCCCAGTTTTGCGCTGGGCCACTACTCGTTGGCCTTTGTGCTGGCCCAGGCCGGCGACCCGCGGGCGGCAGTGGCGGCGGCCGATCAGGCCCGCACCCTCAGCCCCTATGACCCGCTGCTGTTCGGCATGCTGGGGGCACGCGCCATCGCCCTGGTGCGGCTGGGCGAGTTCGCGCCGGCCGCCCACTGGGCCAGCCAGGCCGCTGCCCGGCCCAACGCCCATGTGCACATCCGCAGCATCGCCGCCTGCACGCTGGCCCTGGCCGGGCGCCTGGAAGAAGCCCGGCAGCAGCTGCGGGCCATCCACGACACCACGCCGGGCTACCGCCTGGCCGATTTCCTGGCGGCGTTTCACTTCGATGCCGAGGGGACGGCGCTGTTCCAGCGCGGCGCGCTGGCCGTGGGCATGGTCTGAGGCGGGGCCGGGGGCGGCTTAAAATCAGGGTTTCGCGCCCGCCGGACCCGCGCCGGTCCGGCCCACCACCCCGCAGGGCCCGCCTCGCCCTGACCAGATCGCCCGACCGTGTCCTACCATTCCGAAACCCGGCGCCGCCGCACCTTTGCCATCATTTCCCACCCCGACGCCGGCAAGACCACGCTGACCGAAAAGCTGCTGCTGTTCTCGGGCGCGATCCAGATCGCCGGCTCGGTGAAGGCCCGCAAGGCCTCGCGCCACGCCACCTCGGACTGGATGGAAATCGAAAAGCAGCGCGGCATCTCGGTGGCTTCGTCGGTGATGCAGATGGCCTACCGCGACCATGTGGTCAACCTGCTCGACACGCCCGGCCACAAGGACTTCTCGGAAGACACCTACCGGGTGCTGACCGCGGTCGACTCCGCGCTGATGGTGATCGACGCAGCCAACGGTGTGGAAGCGCAGACCCGCCGGCTGATCGAGGTCTGCCGCCAGCGCAACACCCCCATCATCACCTTTGTGAACAAAATGGACCGCGAGGTCCGCGAGCCACTGGACATCCTGGACGAGGTGGAACGCGAGCTGGGCATGCCCTGCGTGCCCATGACCTGGCCGGTGGGCCAGGGCAAGAGCTTTGGTGGCATCGTCAACCTGCGCACCCAGGCCATGACGGTGTTCGAGTCGGGCAGCGAACGCCTGCCGCAAGACTTTGAATCCATGCCGCTGTCTGACCGCGAGGCCTTGCTGAAGCGCTTTGGCAGCGAGTTCGCATCGGCCGAAGAAAGCATGGAGCTGGCCACCGGCGCCTCGCCGGCCTACGACCATGAGGCCTTTCTGGCCGGCAAACAAACCCCGGTGTTCTTTGGCTCCGGCGTCAACAACTTCGGTGTGATGGAGGTGCTGGACGCGCTGGTGGATTTGGCGCCGCCGCCGCAGCCACGCACCAGTTCGCTGGTGGTCAACAAGCAGCCGGTGATCAAGGAAATCGCACCGGACGACAAGGCGTTTTCCGGCGTGGTGTTCAAGGTGCAGGCCAACATGGACCCCTCGCACCGCGACCGCATCGCCTTTCTGCGCGTCTGCTCGGGCAAGTACCAGCCCGGCATGAAGCTGAAGATCCAGCGCAGCGCCAAGGAAATGCGGCCCACCAGCGTGGTGACCTTTATGAGCCAGCGCCGCGAGGCGGTCAGCGAGGCCTATGCCGGCGACATCATCGGCTTCACCATCCACGGCGGCGTGCAGCTGGGCGACACCATCACCGACGGTGCCAGCCTGCAGTTCACCGGCCTGCCCTTCTTCGCCCCCGAGCTGTTCCAGACCGCCATCCTGACCAACCCCTTGCGCGGCAAGCAACTGCAGGCCGGCCTGGTGCAGCTGGGCGAAGAAGGCGCGATCCAGGTCTTCCGGCCCACGGTGGGCGGCGCCATGCTGCTGGGCGCGGTGGGCCAGCTGCAGTTCGAGGTGGTGCAGCACCGGCTGAAGGCCGAGTACGACGTTGACATGAAGCTCGAATCCAGCCGTTTTGTCGGCGCCCGCTGGGTGACGGCCGACACGCCGGAAGAGCTGCGCGCCTTCATGGACGCCAACCAGGGCAAGCTGGCGCTGGACGCCGCCGACACCCTGGCCTATTTGCTGACCTCGACCTACGACCTGCGGCTGGCGCAGGAGCGCCACCCCAAGATCCATTTCCACCCGCTGCGCGAACACGCCGGTCTGGCGCTGCAGACCGCCGGCTGACAAGCCCTGCGTTTAGAGGCGCCCGCCCAGCCCGGGCGCGGCGGGGCACAGGGATAATCTGGCCCCACAAGGTCTGGGGGCATGGGGTGCGCAGCGCCTTGGCTCCGGACCGCACCGGACCTGCCCATGACCGCTTCCCTGCGCCGCCTCGTTCACAGCCTCACCCAGATCGTCCGGGCCGACCTGGCCCTGTTCCGGCGCTTCCCCCGGCTGGGCGTCTCGGTGGCCGGCATCGCACTGGTGCCGGCGCTGTACGCGCTGATTTATTTGTCCAGCGTCTGGGACCCCAACACCCGCACCAACGCGCTGCCGGTGGCCCTGGTCAACCTGGACGCCGGCATCAGCTACCAGGGCCAGCAGGCCAATGTGGGGGCCGACCTCAGCGCCAACCTGGTGGCCCAGGGCCTGTTTGGCTACCGCCCCATGCAAGACCCGGCCGCCGCCCGCGCCGCGGTGCACCGCGGTGAGCTGGCCTTTGCGGTCATCATCCCCAAAGACTTCAGTGCCAACGCCGTGCCCGGCGCCACGGCCGGCGCCGGCCAGGTGACGGTGGTGCTGTCGGAAGGCAACAACTACTCGTCGGCCGGCTTTGCCAAACGTTTCGCGGTGGAGCTGGGCCACAAGGTCAACGAAACCCTGAACGAAAAGCGCTGGGCCCTGGTGCTGGCCACCGCCGACGGCTCCAGCAAAAGTCTGGACCAGTTGAAAGAAGGCGTGGCCGCGCTGCAGGCCGGCGCCCGCCAGCTGCGCAGCGGCAGCCAGCAGTACAGCGAGGCCGCCGACAAACTGGCCAGCGGCTTCAAGCAGGCCGGTGGCGGGGTGCGCACCATGGCCGCCAAACTGCCGGCCGACGCCGACCTGCAAGCCTTCAAGGCCGGCCACAAACAGCTGCTGGCCGGCGAACGCGAGTTGGGCAAGGGCCTGGTGCAGTTGGAAACCGGGGCTGGCCAGCTGACCGCCGGCGCCGGCCGGATGCGCGATGAAACCAAGGGCATCCTGATCGTCGGCGGCAAGATTTCGCAGGGTGCCGGCGAGCTGGCCACCGGCGGCGCCAAGCTCAGCGCGGGCCTGGGCCAGGCCCGTGCGGCCAACACCCAGTTGACCGAAGGCGCACAGCAGCTGGACGCGGCCAGCGAGAAGCTGGCCGACGGCATGGCCGCCCTGGGTGGCGGTGTGCGCACGCTGGCCGCCAAACTGCCCGACGATGCCACGCTGGACCGCTTTGCCCAGGGTGGCCACGCGCTCAGCGACGGTTCGGCCAAATTGCTGGGCGGGTTGACGCTGCTGCAGTCCTCGCTGCCGGCCGGCCTGGGCAAGCTGGACGGCAGCGCCCAGGGCCTGGCCGAGTCGGTCAAGCCGGCGCTGGAGGTGCTGGCGCCGGTGGCCAACAACGGCAGCGCCTTTGCGCCCAACATGGTGGCGGTGGCGCTGTGGATTGGCGCGGTGATGACGGCTTATTTGTTCAACCTGCGCATCCTGCCCAGCGCCCAGGCCGGCGCACCGCGGCTGGCCCGCACGCTGGGCAAGTTCGCCGTGCCAGCCGGCGCGGTGCTGCTGCAGGTGGTGTTGTGTTTGCTGATGGTGGTGTTTGGCCTGGGCGTCAAGGTGCCGCATCTGCTGAGCTTTGCGCTGACCATGGTGGTGGCCTCGCTGGTGTTTTTGTCCATGGTGTTTGCGCTGCTGAGCCTGTTCGGCGAGGCCGGCAAGTTGCTGGCGGTGCTGCTGCTGACGCTGCAGCTGGCCGCCGGCGGCGGCGTGATCCCCATCGAGCTGAGCGGTGGCTTCTTCCAGGCGGTGCACGCCTGGCTGCCCTTCACCTGGGTGGTGCAGGCCTTCCGGGCCAGCCTGTTCGGCGCCTTCGACGACGCCTGGTGGCCGGCCTGGTCCATGGTGGTGCTGGGCGGCGTGGTGGCGCTCAGCCTGGTCACGCTGCTGGGCCGCTGGAAGGCGGTCGAGCCGGCCGACTACCGGCCCGGCATCGAGGTCTGAGCGGGCGGGGCTGCCCTGCCCCGGCTCAGCGCGCCAGCACCGGCCCCAGCACCCGGCCGGTGGGCGTGTCCAGCCGCACCACCTCTTCTGGCGTGGCGGCGGCGACGATGCTGCCGCCGGCGCTGCCGCCGTCCGGCCCCAGGTCGATGACCCAGTCGGCCTCGGCGATCACGTCAAGGTCGTGTTCGATCACCACCACGCTCTGCCCGCCGTCCACCAGCCGGTGCAGCACCCGGATGAGTTTTTCCACATCGGCCATGTGCAGGCCCACCGTGGGTTCGTCCAGCACATACAGCGTGTGCGGTGCCTTCTGGCCGCGGCGGGTGATGTCGTCGCGCACCTTGCTGAGTTCGGTCACCAGCTTGATGCGCTGCGCCTCGCCGCCCGACAGCGTGGGCGAAGGCTGGCCCAGCGTGAGGTAGCCCAGGCCCACGTCCTGCAGCAGCTGCAGCGGGTGGGCGATGCTGGGCATGGAGGCAAAGAAGCCCACCGCCTCGTCCACCTCCATCTGCAACACGTCGCCAATGCTCTTGCCGCGCCAGGTGACGGCCAGCGTCTCGGGGTTGAAGCGGGCGCCATGGCAGCTTTCGCACAGCACCTTCACGTCGGGCAGAAAGCTCATTTCGATGGTGCGCACGCCCTGCCCTTCGCAGGTGGCGCAGCGGCCCTCGCCGGTGTTGAAGCTGAAGCGGTTGGCCGCGTAGCCGCGGGCCCGCGCCTCCAGCGTGTCGGCAAACAGCTTGCGGATGGTGTCCCAGAAACCGATGTAGGTGGCCGGGCAGCTGCGCGGCGTTTTGCCGATCGGCGTCTGGTCGACCTCCAGCACCCGGTCGATGCCCTGCCAGCCGTCCACCGAGGCGCAGCCGGTCCAGTGGTTGGGCAGGTCGCGGGTGGCGCGCACGCTGTGCTTGGCCACCGCGCTTTGCACATTGGCCAGCAGCACGTCGCGCGCCAGCGTGGACTTGCCCGAGCCGGACACCCCGGTCACCGCCACCAGGCGTTGGAGCGGGATGGCGGCCGACACCTGCTGCAGGTTGTGCAGCTGCGCGCCGGTCACGGTGAGCCAGACCTGGGGTGGGTCCACCGCCTCGACCGGCGCTTCCAGGGCAGCCTGGGCGCGCTTGCGTTTGGCCGCCGCCGACAACTTGACCGGGGCCTCTTCGGGTGCGACCTGCACCGGTGGGGCTGGGGTGTCCGACGGGCCGTCCGGGTCCACCCAGCGGCGGGGTTTCAGCGGGTGGCGCATGGCGTGCAGCAGGTAGCGGCCGGTGACCGAATCGCTGGCCGCCGAGATGTCGGCCACCGTGCCCTCGGCCACCAGGCGGCCGCCGCGTTTGCCAGCGCTGGGCCCGATGTCGATGATGTGGTCGGCCCGGCGAATGGTGTCTTCGTCGTGCTCCACCACCACCAGGGTGTTGCCCTTGTCGCCCAGCTTGTGCAGCGCGTTCAGCAGAATCTGGTTGTCGCGCGCGTGCAGGCCGATGGTGGGCTCGTCCAGCACGTAGCACACGCCCTGCAAATTGCTGCCCAGCTGCGCGGCCAGCCGGATGCGCTGGGCCTCGCCGCCCGACAGCGTGGGCGCGCCCCGGTCCAGCGTCAGATAGCCCAGGCCCACCTCTTCCAGAAAGGACAGCCGGCCTTCAATTTCTGGCAGCAGGTCGCGGGCAATCTCCACGTCTCGGCCGCTCATCACGCCGGCCGCGGCCAGGCCTTGCACCCACAGCCGCACGTCGCGCACCGCCAACCGAGCGATGTCGGCAATGCCCGCCCCGGCGAACTTGACCGCCCGGGCCTGGGCGTTGAGCCGCGTGCCCTCGCAGCCGGCGCAGACGGCGTCCAGCACATCCTCCACCTCGGGCTCGGCAAAGGTCTGTTCTCGGCCCTTGTGGTCGTCGTCGCGCACCGAGTCGTCAAAGGCCTTGCGTTGTTCGCGGGTCAGCGCCACACCGGTACCCACACAGTCGGGGCACCAGCCGTGTTTGCTGTTGTAGCTGAACAGCCGCGGGTCCAACTCGGCGTAGCTGGTGCTGCAGACCGGGCAGGCCCGCTTGGTGGAAAACACCTGCACCCGGCCGATGCCGGCCGTGGGGCTGCCGTCGGCCATGGCCTGCTGCAGGCCGTCCAGCGGCGCCAGCACATGCAGCACGCCCTTGCCATGCTCCAGCGTCAGCGCCAGCGCCTGGCGCAACTCAGCCTCGCGGGCCGAACTGACCACCAGGTCGGCCACCGGCAACTCGATGGTGTGTTCCTTGAAACGGTCGATGCGGGGAAAGCCCTGGGTGGGCACAAACTCGCCGTCCACCCGCAAATGGGTGTGGCCACGCGGCCGGGCCCAGTCGGCCAGCTCGGTGTAGACGCCTTTGCGGTTCACCACCAGCGGCGCCAGCAGGCCGATGTGCTGGCCGGCATAACGCTTCAGCAGCGCCGCGGCAATGCTGTCCGGTGTTTGTGGCATCACCGCCGCGCTGTCGTGCACACAGTGCTGGGTGCCCAGCTTCACATAGAGCAGGCGCAGGAAATGCCAGACCTCGGTGGTCGTGCCCACGGTGCTTTTGCGGCCGCCGCGGCTCAGCCGCTGTTCGATGGCCACGGTGGGCGGGATGCCATAGACCGCGTCCACCTCGGGCCGGCCGGCCGGCTGCACGATGCTGCGGGCGTAGGCGTTCAGGCTTTCCAGGTAGCGGCGCTGGCCCTCGTTGAACAGGATGTCAAAGGCCAGTGTGCTTTTGCCCGAACCGCTGACGCCGGTGACCACGTTGAACTGGCCGCGCGGGATGGACACCGACAAACTCTTGAGGTTGTGCTCCTTGGCGTTGACGATCTGGATCACGTCCAGCGCCGCGCTGGCCGGCGCCGCGCGCCAGGCCGCCATGGCCTCCTGCGCGCTGAGCGTGCCGGCGCCCAGCTGCTGGTCGTACTCGCGCAGCGCGCGGGCGGTGTGCGAGGTCGGGTGTTCGCGCAGCGTCTCGGGCGGGCCTTCGGCCACCAGCAGGCCGCCGCCGTCGCCGCCTTCGGGGCCGAGGTCGATCAGCCAGTCGCTGGCGCGGATCACGTCGAGGTTGTGCTCGATGACGATCAGCGAATGGCCCACGTCCAGCAGCCGGCGCAGCGCCCGCATCAGCTTGGCGATGTCGTCGAAATGCAGGCCGGTGGTGGGCTCGTCGAACAAGAACAGCGTGCCTTTTTTGCTCAGCGCCTGGCGGCTGCTGGCCTCGCTGCGGGCCGCCTCGGCCAGGTGGCCGGCCAGCTTGAGCCGCTGGGCCTCGCCACCGGACAGCGTGGGCACGGGCTGGCCCAGCTTCACATAGTCCAGCCCCACGTCGACGATGGGCTGCAGCGCCCGCAGCACGTCCCTGTCCTTGGCGAACAGTTGCACCGCCTCGTGCACCGTCAGGTTCAAGGTCTCGGCCACGCTGAGGAAACGCCCGCCGCGCTCGACCTTGATGTCCAAAATCTCCGGCCGGTAACGCTGGCCGTCGCAGTCGGGGCAACGCAGGTAAACGTCGCTCAGAAACTGCATCTCCACATGCTCGAAGCCCGAGCCGCCACAGGTCGGGCAGCGGCCGTCGCCGCTGTTGAAGCTGAACTTGCTGGCGGTGTAGCCGCGCTGCCGGGCCAAGGGCGCGTTGGCAAAGATCTCGCGCAGGCTGTCCCAGGCGCCGACGTAGCTGACCGGGTTGGAGCGGGCGGTTTTGCCAATCGGCGACTGGTCGACAAACACCACGTCGCTGAGCCAGTCGGCGCCCAGCAGGCGGTCGTGCTGGCCGGGGGTGTCGGTGGCCTTGCCGAAATGGCGCAGCAGCGCCGGTGCCAGCACGTCCTGGATCAGCGAGGACTTGCCCGAGCCGCTGACGCCGGTCACACAGACCAGCTTGTGCAGCGGGAACTCCACCGTCAGGTTGGCCAGGTTGTGCTCGCGCACGCCCTCCAGAATGAGGCGGGGCGTGCTGTCGGTGACCATGCGCTTGAAGCCCAGGCCGATGTGTTTGCGCCCACCCAGGTAGGCGCCAGTCAGCGTGTCGGCGTGGCGCAGCGCGTCCACCGGGCCGTCAAACACGATCCGCCCACCGCGCTCGCCGGGGCCAGGCCCCATGTCGATGATGCGGTCGGCCGCCACCATCACCGCCGGGTCATGCTCCACCACCACCAGGGTGTTGCCGGCGTCGCGCAGCCGCAGCATGGCCTGGTTGATGCGTTGCATGTCGCGCGGGTGCAGGCCGATGCTGGGTTCGTCCAGCACAAACAGCGTGTTGACCAGCGAGGTGCCCAAGGCGGTGGTCAGGTTGATGCGCTGCACCTCGCCGCCGGACAGCGTGCGGCTTTGCCGGTCCAGCGTCAAATAGCCAATGCCCACGTCGCACAGGTACTTGAGCCGGGTGCCGATCTCGTCGAACAGCATGTCCAGCGCCTTGCCGTCGCCGCTGTCGCTGGCACCGTCCAGCGCGTCCACGGTGGCGCTGCGGTCGGCCTGCAGGCTGTCGAAGAAGCAACGCAGCCGGTCTATCGGCAGCTGCATCAGGTCGTTCAGGCACAGGCCGGGCAAGGCCTCCAGCTGGGCACGGCTCCAGCCCACCCCCTGGGGCAGAAAGCGCTGGGCCGGCGGCAGCACCGCGTCGGCCTGGGCCTGACTGCCGATGCGCCACAGCAGGCTATCGGTCTTGAGCCGGGCGCCAGCACAGCTGGGGCAAGGGGTGTAGCTGCGGTACTTGGACAGCAGAACCCGGATGTGCATCTTGTAGGCCTTGGTCTCCAGGTACTCGAAGAAACGACGCACACCGAACCAGTGCTGGTTCCACTTGCCGTTCCAGTTCGGCGAGCCGTCGATCACCCAGTGCCGCTGCTCGGGCGTGAGCTTGTACCAGGGCGTGTCGCGCGGGATGCCGGCCGCCTCGGCGTGGCGCATCAGGTCGTCCTGGGCTTCCTGCCAGGCCGGGGTCTGCATGGGCTTGATGGCACCCGACCGCAGCGTCAGCTTGTCGTTGGGAATCACCAGGCCGTAGTCGACACCGATCACCCGGCCAAAGCCGCGGCAGGTTTCGCAGGCGCCCACCGCCGAATTGAAGGAGAACATCGACGGGATCGGTTGCGCGTAGCGCAGGTCGCTTTCAGGGCAATGCAGGCCGGTCGAAAACCGCCACTGGATGCTGGCCCCCACGCTCCCCACTGCGTGTGGTTCGCTGCCCCCCGAGGAGGCCGTGCCTTGCTCGGGGCGGCCCGTCGCTGCGGCGGCGTCTTCCAGTGGATCGTCCAGCACATAAACATTGAGCCGGCCCGCGCCACGCTTCAAGGCCACCTCAATGGCCTCCAGCACCCGCGCCCGCTCGGTGGTGACCAGGCGGAAGCGGTCGGCCACCACGTCGAGCACGATGCGTTTGGCCGCTGGGGCCTCGCTGGCCTTGGCGGTTTTTTTCTTGGGCGCGGCCTCGGCGGCCGGCGGTGCGTCCACCTCGCGCTGGGCCTGGACCTTGGTGAAGCCGCTGACCGACAGCCACTGTTCAATGTCTTCCGGCGTGGTGCCGCCGGGCAGCTCCACGGGAAAGGTGAACACCAGGCGCGGGTTGGTGGCGGCGCAGCGGGCCTGCAGTTCGGCGTAGATGCTCTCGGCGCTGTCGTGCCGCACCTCCTGCGCCGTGACCTTGTCAAACAGCCGGCCAGCGCGCGGGAACAGCAGCTTCAGGTGGTCGTTGAGCTCGGTCATCGTGCCCACGGTGGAGCGCGAGGAGCGGACCGGGTTGGTCTGGTCGATGGCAATCGCCGGTGGCACACCGTCGATGCGGTCCACCGCCGGCTTGTCCATGCGGTCCAGGAACTGGCGGGCGTAGGCGGAAAAGGTTTCCACATAGCGCCGCTGGCCCTCGGCGTACAAGGTGTCGAACACCAGACTGGATTTGCCCGAGCCGCTGGGCCCGGTCACCACCGTCAGTTCGCCGGTGCGGATGTCGAGGTCCAGGTTCTTGAGGTTGTGTTGGCGTGCGCCACGGATGCGGATCCGGCCCTGTGTCATGACGACGGTCTTTCGGTGGTGAGCCGAACATTCTAGGGACAGCCACCCGCCCAGCGGGCCGCGTGGTCTTGCGGGCTCAGGCGCCCCCGCCCCACCGTCGCGGCGGGGCGCAAAAAGCCGGTATCAGTGGCTGACCAGGTCAGCCAGCGGCTGGAATTTCGCCGGGCCCACGGCCTCGCGGATCTTGGGCAGCACCGCCAGCAGCTCACCGTAGCTGCCGGCCCGCTCCACCGCCAGGTTGAGCAGGAAGCCACGCAGGCCCAGCTCGGAGGTCAGCTTGATGGCCAGCGGGTAGGCTTTCAGGTACTGCGCCTCGGCCTCGCTGGCCAGCGGCGGCATGTCGGCCGGCCGCACCGTGATGGCCAGCGGCGACGGCGGTGGGGCCACCACCGTCACCGCCGGTGTGGCGTCCGGCACCGGCTGGATCAGCCCGAGCTGCAACAGGTGGTCGATGTCCTGGCTGCCCACACCCAGGCCGGCGGTGGACTTGAGCACCTCGTCCAGCTCGTGTTTGCCGTCCAGCAGGATGAAGGCGAAGCGTTGGCGGGGGGTGATGGCAGCGGAACGGTCCCTGAGGGCCAGCTGCCCGAGTTCGGTTTTCGCGTAGATCATGCCCTGCTATCGGCAGGGGGCCGCGCAACTTCAGGGCGCTGCGGGTAAACCTTGGTCCGGCCCGCGGTCGCGGCGTGACTTACCGCACAAGGGCGGCTCAGCGGATCCGGGTCAGGCCTTCGGGCAGCGTGGCGGCCTGGGCCCAGTCGCCGCCGTCGAACCAGGCGCCGCCCTCCAGGTAGTCGCGCAGCATGGGCAGGGCGTCAAAGCCCCAGAACAGCTTGTCGTCCACCGCGAAGCTGGGCACACCGAACACGCCGCGGGCCAGGGCCTCCTCGCCATGGTCCCGCAGCTGCTGCTTGACCTCGGGCGAGTCGGGGAAACGGCCGGGCTGCAGCTGCCGCGTCAGCTGTTGCAGACGGGCCGGGTCGGCCGCGTCGGCGCCACCGCGCCAGGCGTGACGGAAGATGGTCTCCACGGCATAGCGGTTGGGCGTGCCGGCGGGGTCGCAGGCCACCGCCAGCCGCAGCAGGCCCAGCGGGTTAAAGGGGTGGGCCTCGGGCAGGTCCAGTGGCACACCGTGGTGCTGGCCCAGCCATTCCACCTGGCGGTAGGTCCAGTCGCGCTTGGGCTTGATCTCGGCCGGACCCAGCTGGCCGTGGTGCTGCAGCAGGCTGGCAAACAGCAGGGGTTTGTAGCTCACCTGGTGGCTGATGCCCATCAGCGCCTCGGGCAGCTTCTCGAACGCCAGGTAGGCGTAGGGCGAGATGAAGTCGAGGTAGAAGGTGATGTGTTTCATGGCAGGCTCAGGCGGGCACGTTGTTCGATCAGACCCCAGACGCGGCGCTTGTCGGCGTCGCTGGACCGACTCCAGGCGGTGATTTCGGCGATGCTGCGAAAACAGCCCTCGCACAAGCCATTGTCCTCCCGCATCCGGCACACCGACACACAGGGCGAAGGCAGCTCCTGGCTGGCCTGGCGGGCCCGCTTGGCCAAGGCCAGCAGCGCGGCGTTCACGACGCCACCTCGGCAAGGTCTTGGGCCACGTCGGCCAGCGGCGCGCCGGTGTAACGCTGCAGTTCTTGCGGGCTCAGCGCAAACAGGCTGTTCGGGTGGCCGGCGGCGGCCCACAGCCGCTCGAAGCGCAGCAGGCTCTGGTCGATCAGCGTCACCAGCGGCTGGGCATGGGCCAATGGTGACACGCCGCCGATGGCAAAGCCGGTCTGGGCGCGCACAAAGTCGGCGTTGGCCCGGCCCAGTTGGCTGCCCGGCGGGCAGGCCAGCGCGGCCACCTTGGCCTCGTCGACCCGGCGGTCGCCGGCCGTGACCACCAGCACCGCCCGCTCGGCGCCGTCGGCGTCGCGGCGGCGGAAGATCACGCTCTTGGCCACCTGGCCCAGGGCCACGCCCAAGGCGTCGGCCGCCTGCTGGGCGGTGCGGGCCGCGTCCTGCAGCATCCGCGGGGATTCGGTGTGGCCCAGCGCCTGCAGCGCCGCCGTCACCCGCTGCACGGCCTCGGGCAAGGGCGTCAGTTCAGCGCCGCACATGGGCAGCTTCCGATGGTGAAAAAGTCATGCCCGGATTGTGCCTTGCGACGCCGCCGCTGTGCAGGCGGTGCCGGCATTCCCCCAGCGTCAACCCCGGCGTTTGTTCAGCAAGGCGGTGGCGGCGCGGGAGTTGGGTTTGCGCTGCAGAAAGTCGCTGATGTAGGCGCCGGCATCGACCAGGGCGTCGAGGTCGATGCCGGTGTCGATGCCCATGCCCTGCAGCATGAAGACCACGTCTTCCGAGGCCACGTTGCCGGTGGCACCCTTGGCATAGGGGCAGCCGCCCAGGCCGGCCACCGAGGTGTCGAACTGCCACACGCCCAGTTCCATCACCGCCAGCGTGTTGGCCAGCGCCTGGCCATAGGTGTCGTGGAAATGGCCGGCGGTGTGGTCCAGGTCGTAATGGGCCAGCGCGGCGGCCATGGCCGCCTGCACGCTGCGCGGTGTGCCCACGCCGATGGTGTCGGCCACGTAGATGTGGTCCACACCGATGTCCTTCATCAGCCGCGCCACCAGGCCCACCCGCTCGGGCGCAATGTCGCCCTCGTAGGGGCAGCCCACCGCGCAGGAGATCGCGCCCCGCACCGACAGGCCCTGGCCGTGGGCGGCTTCCACCACCGGGCGGAAACGCTCGATGCTCTCGGTGATGGAGCAGTTGATGTTGCGCTGGCTGAAGGCCTCGCTGGCCGCGCCAAACACCACAATCTCGTCGGGCCAGCTGGCTTTGGCCGCCTCGAAGCCCTGCAGGTTGGGCGTCAGCACCGAGTAGCGCACGCCGGGCTGGCGCTGGATGCCGGCCATGACCTCGGCGTTGTCGGCCATCTGCGGCACCCATTTGGGCGACACAAAGCTGGTGACCTCGATGTGCTTCAGGCCGGCGGCCTGCAACCGGTGCACCAGTTCGATCTTGACCGCCGCCGGCACCGGCGCTTTTTCGTTTTGCAGCCCGTCGCGCGGGCCGACGTCGGTGAGCTGGACGCGGCTGGGCAGGCTCATGCGGCCTCCAGCTTCAGCAGCTCCGCGCCCTCGGTGACCTGGTCGCCCGGCGCGTACAGCAGTTCCTGCACGGTGCCGTCCAGCGGCGCGGCAATCGTGTGCTCCATCTTCATCGCCTCCATCACCGCCAGTGGCTGGCCTTTTTTCACCGCGTCGCCCACCTTGACCGCAAACGACACCACCTTGCCCGGCATGGGTGCGGTCAAGCGCCCGGCCTCGCCATGGGTGTCGCCGGCATGGGCCAGCGGGTCGATCACGGTGATGGTGGTTGCACCCTGGCCGGCAAACACAAACACCGCCTCGCCCTGGGTGTAGGCCTTGGCCACCAGGCGCTGGCCGGCGAACCGCAGGTCCAGGTGGTCGCCCTGGGCGGTGAAGGCTAGCGGGCCGGCGACGTCGCCCACCTGCAGCACCAGGGCCCCGTCGTGGCCACAGGTCAAGGCAGCCTGGCAGGCCTCGCCATGAAATTCAAAGTCGAAGCGGCGCACCACCACACCGTGCGAGCGCCAGCCGTCGCGCTGGCTGAACGGGTCCACGCCCTCCAGGGCTTTCTCGTCCTGCAGCGCCCGGGCCACGGCCGCCGCCACCGCCAGCGGCAGGCCGATGGGTTCCTGCTTGAACAACACCGCCTGTTCGCGCGGAATCAGTCCGGTGTCCAGATTCGCCTGGGCAAACGACGGGCTCTTGACCACATGGCGCAGGAACTGCACGTTGGTGGCCAGGCCCACGATGTGGGTCCGGGCCAGCGCCTCGTCGAGCCGGGCCAGGGCCTCGGCGCGGGTGGCACCGTGCACGATGAGCTTGGCCACCATAGAGTCATAGAAGGGGCTGATGGCGTCGCCCTCGCGCACGCCGTCGTCGATGCGCACCGCGTTCGGCGCCCGCTCAAAGGCGGCGTGGCCGGGCTTGCGGTAGACCTGCAGGCTGCCGGTGGCGGGCAGGAAGTTGTTGTCGGGGTTCTCGGCGCAGATGCGGGCCTCGATGGCGTGACCCTGGATGCGCAGATCGGCCTGCTGCAGCGGCAGCGGCTCGCCAAAGGCCACCCGCAACTGCCACTCCACCAAGTCGAGGCCGGTGATGGCCTCGGTGACCGGATGCTCCACCTGCAAGCGCGTGTTCATCTCCATAAAGAAGAAGTTCATCGTGCCATCGGCCCGCTGCTCGACGATGAATTCCACCGTGCCGGCGCCAACGTAGTTCACCGCACGGGCCGCGGCCACGGCCGCCTCGCCCATCTGCTGGCGCATCGCCTCCGTCATGCCGGGCGCGGGCGCTTCTTCCAGCACCTTCTGGTGCCGGCGCTGCACCGAGCAGTCGCGCTCGAACAAATACACGTAATTGCCCTGGGTGTCGCCAAACACCTGGATCTCGATGTGGCGCGGGCGCTGCACGTATTTCTCAATCAGCACCGCGTCGTCGCCAAAGCTGTTGATGGCCTCGCGCTTGCACGAGGCCAGCGCGTCGGCAAAATCCTCGGCCTGGTCCACCGCCCGCATGCCCTTGCCACCGCCGCCGGCACTGGCCTTGATCAGCACCGGGTAGCCGATGCGGTCGGCCTCTGCTTGCAGCATGGCCGGGTCTTGCCCCGCGCCGTGGTAACCGGGCACCAGCGGCACACCGGCTTTTTCCATCAGTTGCTTGGACTCGGCCTTCAGGCCCATGGCCAGGATGGCCGAGGCCGGCGGACCGATGAAGACCAGGCCGGCGGCGGCACAGGCCTTGGCGAAGTCTTCGTTCTCACTGAGGAAACCGTAGCCGGGGTGGATGGCCTGGGCGCCGGTGGCCTGGGCCGCCTCGATGATTTTTTCCCAGCGCAGATAGCTGTCCTTGGGCGCGCTGCCGCCGAGGTGAATGGCCTCGTCGCAGACGCTGACATGTTTGGCGCTGGCGTCGGCGTCGGAGTACACCGCCACGGTCTGGATGGCCATGCGCCGGGCGGTGGCCGCCACGCGGCAGGCGATTTCGCCACGGTTCGCGATGAGGATTTTTTTGAACATGGGTCTTCTCAGTTTGTCTTGGGCAATGCGCCGCCGCCCAGGAATTGGGCCAATCGCTTCAGCAGCGCTTTCAAAAACTTCACCAGCACCACCAGCAGCCAGACCATCAGCACGATGGCGATGGCCAACGCCGCGCCGAACAGCACCGGGTGGGTCGTGGCCAGCCACAGGCCGCCAACCACCAGGCCGTCTTCCACCAAGCTCATGCCGAGGTTGGAAAAGGGTTCGGGCGAGGTGTTGATGGCGGCGCGGGTGGTCAGCTTGGTGGCGTGCGAGGTGGCCGCCAGCGTGCCACCCAACAGCGCCGCGACCGTGGCCAGGGTGGCGCTGTCGGCGCCCAGCGCGCCGGCTGCCAGCGCCGCACCGGCCGGGATGCGGATGACGGTGTGCACCAGGTCCCACAGGCTGTCGACACCGGGAATCTTGTCGGCGAAGAACTCGATGAACAGCATGAAGCCGCTGGCGCCCAGCATGGCCGGGTGTTGCAGCACTTGCAGGCCGGGCGGCAGCGTGAGCCAGCCGGTCCAGCCGGCCAGGCCAGTCAAAAACACCACCGCGTAGAGCCGGAAACCACTGGCCCAGCCCAGGGCCGCGGCGAGCGCCAGCAGCTGGGGCGTGTCGAGCAGGTGGCGCGCGGCGTCCATGGGGGTTCAGGCCTGCGGCAGCCAGTTCGGCTTGCGCTTTTGCAAAAAGGACGACACACCCTCCTTGCCTTCGTCGCTGGCGCGGATGTCGGCAATGCCTTTCACCGTCAGCGCCAGCAGCTCGGGCGTGAGTTCGGCGCCGGCCACGTCGTGCAGCAGCCGCTTGCAGGCCTTCAAGGCCTCGGGGCCGGCGCTCACCAGCGCCTGCGCCAGCGTGGCCACGCGCTCGGCCAGCGCGTCGGCGGCCACCACCTCGTGCACGAAGCCGATGCGCAGCGCCTCGGCGGCGCTGAAGCGCTCGGCGGTGAGGAAGTAGCGGTGGGCCGCGCGGGCGCCCATGGCGCGGATGACGTAGGGGCTGATGGTGGCCGGAACCAGCCCCAGCTTGACCTCGCTGAGGCAAAAGTTCGCCTGGTCCACGCTGATGGCCATGTCGCAGGCCGCCACCAGCCCCATGCCGCCGGCGAACACGTCGCCGTGGATGGCGGCCAGCGTGGGCTGCGGGCAGCGGTAGATGGCCTGCAGCATGTCCGAGAGCAGCGTGGCGTCGGCCAGGTTCTGTTCGCGGGTGTAGTCGGCCATGCTGCGCATCCAGTTCAGGTCGCCGCCGGCGCAGAAGGCCGGGCCCTCGGCGGCCAGCACGATGGCCCGCACGTCGGCGCGCTGACCCAGCTCGCGAAAGGCCTGGGTCAGCTCGGCGATCAGCGCGCTGTTGAAGGCGTTGCGCACCTCGGGCCGGTTCAGGCGCACGGTGGCCACATGGCCGGTGGTGTCAATCAGAAGGTATTGCATGGCCATCACATCCGGAACAGGCCGAACTTGGTGTCGGGAATCGGCGCGTTCATGGCCGCGCTCAGGCCGAGGGCCAGCACACGGCGGGTGTCGGCCGGGTCGATCACGCCGTCGTCCCACAACCGGGCGGTGGCGTAATAAGGGTGGCCCTGGTCTTCGTACTGCTGGCGAATGGGGGCCTTGAAGGCCTCTTCTTCGGCCGCGCTCCACTGGCCGCCCTTGCCTTCGATGCCGTCGCGCTTGACCGTGGCCAGCACGCTGGCGGCCTGTTCGCCACCCATCACCGAGATGCGAGCGTTGGGCCACATCCACAAAAAGCGCGGGCTGTAGGCCCTGCCACACATGCCGTAATTGCCGGCGCCAAAGCTGCCGCCGATGATGACGGTGAACTTGGGCACCTGGGCCGTGGCCACGGCGGTGACCATCTTGGCGCCGTTGCGGGCAATGCCTTCGTTCTCGTACTTGCGGCCGACCATGAAGCCGGTGATGTTCTGCAAAAACACCAGTGGGATCTTGCGCTGGCAACACAGCTCGATGAAGTGCGCGCCTTTCAGCGCCGACTCGCTGAACAAAATGCCGTTGTTGGCGATGATGCCCACCGGCATGCCTTCGATGCGGGCGAAGCCACAGACCAGCGTGGCGCCGAAACGGGCCTTGAACTCGTCGAACTCGCTGCCATCGACGATGCGGGCGATGATTTCACGCACATCAAAAGGCTTGCGGGTGTCGGTGGGGATCACGCCGTACAGCTCCTCGGCCGGGAATTTGGGGGGTTGCGGTGCGTGCAGCGCAAACGGTTGCGGCTTGGTGGCGTTGAGGTTCTTCACCGCATTGCGCGCCAGCGACAGCGCATGCAAATCGTTCTGCGCCAGGTGGTCGGCCACGCCCGAGAGCCGGGTATGGACATCGCCGCCGCCCAGGTCTTCAGCCGTGACCACCTCACCGGTGGCGGCCTTCACCAGCGGCGGGCCGCCGAGGAAAATCGTGCCCTGGTTCTTGACGATGATGGTCTCGTCGCTCATCGCCGGCACATAGGCACCGCCGGCGGTGCACGAGCCCATGACCACCGCGATCTGCGCGATGCCTTGGGCGCTCATGTTGGCCTGGTTGAAGAAGATGCGGCCGAAATGGTCGCGGTCGGGGAACACCTCGTCCTGGTTGGGCAGGTTGGCGCCACCGCTGTCCACCAGGTAGATGCAGGGCAGGCGGTTCTGCGCGGCGATTTCCTGCGCGCGCAAATGCTTTTTCACCGTCATCGGGTAGTAGGTACCGCCCTTCACCGTGGCGTCGTTGCACACAATCAGGCAGTCCACCCCGCTGACCCGGCCAATGCCGGCGATCACGCCGGCACAGGGTGCGCTGTCGCTGCCGTCGCGGTCGGGGTACATGGCCAACGCGGCCAGCGGTGCAATCTCCAGGAAAGGGGTGCCGGGGTCCAGCAGCATCTGCACCCGGTCACGCGGCAGCAGTTTGCCGCGGCCGGTGTGTTTGGCCCGGGCGGCCTCGCCGCCGCCGGCGGCGGCTTTGGCGATTTGCACGTTCAGGTCGTCCACCAGCTTGCGCATGGCGGCGGCGTTGGCCTGAAAGTCGGCGGATCGGGCGTTCAGTTGGGTGTCGAGGATGCTCATGCGGTTCTTTCTTCTTCCAGTCCCAGCTCTTCTTTCATCGCGTCGCGAATCTTGAATTTCTGGATTTTGCCGGTGACCGTCATCGGGAAGGCGGTCACGAAGCGGATGTGGCGGGGCACCTTGTAGTGGGCGATCTGGCCCTTGCAGAAATCGCGCACCGCGTCTTCGGTCAGCGTGGCGCCGGGCTTGGTGATGACCCAGGCGCACAGCTCCTCGCCATAGCGTTTGTCGGGGACGCCGACCACCTGCACGTCCTGCACCGCCGGCATGCGGTACAGAAATTCCTCGATCTCGCGCGGGTAGATGTTTTCGCCGCCGCGGATCACCATGTCCTTGATGCGGCCGACGATATTGACATAGCCCTCAGCGTCCATGGTGGCCAGGTCGCCGGTGTGCATCCAGCCCTCGGCATCCACCGCCTCGCGGGTTTTCTCGGCATCTCCCCAATAGCCCTGCATCACCGAATAGCCCTTGGTGCAGAACTCACCGCGTTCGCCACGCGGCAGCACCGCGCCGCTGTCGGGGTCGACGATCTTGACCTGCAAGTGCGGCTGCACCTGGCCCACCGTGGCCACCCGCTTGGCCAGCGGGGTGTCGGTGTGGCTCTGGCAGCTGACCGGGCTGGTTTCCGTCATGCCGTAAGCGATGGTCACCTGGTCCATGTGCATGTCGCCCACCACCCGCTTCATCACCTCGGTCGGACAGGGCGAGCCGGCCATGATGCCGGTGCGCAGCGTGGACAGATCAAACTCCCTGAAGCGCGGGTGGTCCAGCGCGGCGATGAACATCGTGGGCACGCCGTGCAGACCGGTGCATTTTTCGGCCTGCACCGTCTGCAGCACCGTGAGCGGATCGAAACCGTCGTTGGGGTAGACCATGGTGCTGCCGTGCGTGATGCAGGCCAGGTTGCCCAGCACCATGCCGAAGCAGTGGTACAGCGGCACCGGGATGCACAGCCGGTCGGCCGGCGTCAGCTTCATGCATTCGCCAATGAAAAAGCCGTTGTTCAGGATGTTGTGGTGGGTCAGCGTCGCGCCCTTGGGGAAACCGGTGGTGCCGCTGGTGAACTGCACGTTGATGGGGTCGCTGGCCTGGAGCGTGGCGCCGATCTGCGCGATGCGGGCATCGGCCGGGTCGCCAGTGGCCAGCAGCTGCGAGAAGCGCAGCGTGCCAGGGATGTCTTCGCCCTCGCCGGCCACATCGATCCAGACCACGGTGCGCAGCGCGGGCAAACGAGCGGCCTGCAATTGGCCGGGTATGGCGCCATCCAGCTCGGGCGCCAGCTCACGCAGCATGGCCAGGTAGTCGCTGGTCTTGAAACGCGCCATGCTCACCAGGGCCTGGCAGCCCACCTTGTTCAGCGCGTACTCCAGCTCGGCGGTGCGGTAGGCCGGGTTGATGTTGACCAGGATCAGGCCCACCTGAGCGGTGGCGATCTGCAGCAGCACCCATTCGGCGTTGTTGTGGGACCAAATGCCCACCCGGTCGCCCGGCTGCAGGCCGCAGCCCAGCAAGGCGCTGGCCAGCCGGCGGGCCTCGGTCTGCAGCGCGCGGTAGCTGTAACGGCGCTGCTGGTGGGCGCTGACCAGGGCCTCCCGCTGGGGCTGGCGCTCCACCATGGCGTCAAAAAACGCGCCAATGGTCTGCGCGATCAGCGGCGGGGTGGTCGGCCCGCTGGCCTGGCTGAGGGCCAACGGCGCGGCGCTGGAGGGGGATGTCATGGCCGGGTCTCCATTGTGTGTCTCGTGGTTCTGGCTGCTGGCGACAGCTTAGGCCCAGCAGGCGCTCCGCGTCGGCCAGCCAGGTTGCAAATCCTGCCAGCTTTTTCGCCCAGCCGTTCACCCGGCCGCGGCTTCAGCGGGCGGGGTTGATGCGGCGCCGGTAGTCCACCGGCGACTCGCCGGTCCACTGGCGAAAGGCCCGGGCAAAACTCTTTTCGTTGGCGAAACCCACGGCCTGCGCCACCTGCTTGACCGGCCGCTGGGTGCGGCCCAGCGCGTCCATGGCGCGGCGTCGCCGCACCTCGTCTTTCAGCGCCTGCAGCGAGGCGCCCTCCTCGCGCAGCTGGCGGTGCAGCGTGCGGCTGGACAGGCTCAGCGCGCTGGCCAGGTCGTCGGCGGTGCTGGCCTGGGGCTGGCTGTGCAGCAGCATGCGGACCTGTTGCACCAGCAGCCGGTCGCGGGTGTAGGGCCGCACGATCAGCGTCAGCGCGTCGGTCAGCATGGCGTCCAGCGCCTTGTCGTCGCGGCGCAGCGGCAAATCAAGGTAGCGGGCGTCGAAACGCAGCCCGGCCTCGGGCGCGCCAAAATAAACCGGCCCCGGAAACAACCGGTTGTAGACCTCGGCATGGGGCGGGGTGGCCAGCGGGAACTCCACCTGGCGCAGCGGGATGCGCGAGTCCACCAGCCAGCAGGCCACGCCGTGCAGGTTGCGCAGCAGCGTCACCAGGCAGAACTCGCGGGCCGGGCCCACGGCGCGCTGTTCGATCAGCCGCACCACCGCCTCGCCCTGCTGGCGTTCCAGCCGCAGTTCCACGTCGTCGGTCAGCAGGTGGTGGTGGCGGCACCAGCGGGTCAATGCCACACCCAGGCTGGGTGCGCTGAGCGAGGCCCGCACCAGCATGCCGTAGCTGCCCCAGGGCAGGCGGCGCGAGAACCAGCCCAGGCCCTCGTCGTCGAGCTCGCGCATCGCCGCGCCGGCCAGTTGCTCCAGCTGGCGCGAGGTGATGCTGGCCTGTGGCAGGGCCACCTGGTCGGGTGCAATCTGGGCGGCCGCCAGGGCCTGCGCCGGGTCCAGGCCACGCTGGGCGTAGGCCTGCAGCAGCATGCGCACAAAAGCCATCGGGGTGGCGGCGACGGGGTTCATACGGCGCAGTGTATGAGACTGGGACGGATCGCCGGCCGAAAAAAAAGAGGCTGCGCGGTACAGCCCCGCACAGCCCCCAACCTTGTCAAGACCTCGGCCTTGAAGGATCCCCTTGCACTGATTCAGAGGATGGTGAACCCGGGTTGATCCCGGGGCGTCAGATCAAAACACCTGCAGGAAGCGCAGGTTCAAACGGGCGTTCTCGCGGAAGCCGTTTTCAACCGAGGTGTCGCGGCCCACGGTGGCCAGCACCTGCTGGGTGGGTGACAGGAAATGGGCCACGCCGACATTGAACTTGACGGTCTGGTTCTTGTTGTTCTGGTCGACACCGTTGACGCGGGTCTCGCCGCCGGTGGTGTAGGACACACCGCCGCGCAGGTCGGTGCTGCCCGACAGGGCGTAGCGCAGGAAGCCCTGGAACTGGTACTGGGCTTTTTGCTTCAGCGTGCCGCCGCCGGCGATGTCGTTGTTTTTGCCAAACAAGGTGACGTCGGCCACCAGGTCCATGGTGACCTTGTCGGTCAGCGGCGTGATGTAGCCGGTGTTCAGGATCAGCTTGTAGCGGTTCTCGCCCAGGCTCAGCGGGTCGTTCTTGTTGTACTGGCCGATGGGCAGCGACAGGAAGGGGGTGATGCCGAAATGGGTCTTGCTGCTGGGCGGGTTGAACCACACGGTGGCGCCCACCAGCATGTCGCCCACGCCGCTGTTGCTGCCCAGCACAGGGCCCAGGTCGCCCTTGGCCTTGAGCTTGCCGAAGGGCAGGATGATCTGCGGGTCGACGATGTAGCCGCCGATATCCATGAAGTGCACCAGGCGAATGATGCCGATGTCGGAATCGAGCTTGTTGTTGCCAGGCGCCTTGTTGCCGTTGCTGTAGAGGGCGTTGCGCTGGGCGTGTTGGCCGTAGACGAGGGCCAGGTTGGTGCCGGCCGGCAGGGCCGTGTAGTCGCCGGCGTCAACGTCCAGCGCGTGCGCGGGCTGCAACAAGGCGGTGGTGGCCAGGGCGCTGGCTGCAGCACCACGGACAATGGTTTTCAGAAACGTGGAAAGCATGTTTTCTCCTCGATGATTTTTCAGGGTCTTGTCGTCTGCGGATGAAGCCACCGCGTGGCTGTCACGCGGCACGGACGGCCAGCAGGCCCGCCCGGTGCCGCACCAGCAGGCGCCGCACGGTGGGTACTTTCGCGGTTCACGAGCGTCCTCAACACATCGGGTTTTCCCGGCCATCAAATCGTCCCGTCTTAGAACAAGATGCGGGCTCTTCAGCCCGATGCGGTTCCATGCACGCCAAAATCACCGTCCCCTCCGGCCCTTTTTTTGTCACGCCCGAGCAGCGCGCCGAGCTCGCCCGACAGCGCTTTTTTGAAGAAGGCGAGCTGCCCACTGGCCTGGTGCCGGAGGCGGTGATCCAGTCTTGGGGCCGTTGCCTGCGGGCCCGCCGCGCGCCTGCCGAGCGCGCCGCCTTCTCCCCTGTCACCTCCGCCCGCAGCCAATACGCGTTGCAGCGCAACCGCACCCTGCTCGAATCGGCCCGGCCGGTGCTGGACGAGCTGGAAATGGCCATCTACGGCAGCGGCTGCCGCGTCATCCTGACCGACGCCCAGGGCGTGGTCATCAACGCCAGCCCAGCGGCGCCGGCCGACGGCACCATGACCCGGCTGGTCACGCGGGTGGGTGTCAACCTGGCCGAAGACGAGGTCGGCACCTGCGCACCCGGCATCGTGGTGAAGACCGGCAATGCTTGCGCGGTGCACGGCCCTGAGCATTTCTTCGAGAACGTGGTCGGCATGTACTGCGCCGCCGCCCCCATCCGCGAGGCCTCGGGCTCGCTGGCCGCGGTGCTCGACATTTCCATCGAAAACGCCCGCCTGCCCTTCGACGTGCCAGCGCTGGTGGGCATGTACGCCACCGGCATCGAGAACCGGCTGCTGATCGCCAGCTCGCACAGCCCGCTGCTGCTGCGGCTGCAGGTCAACCCAACGCTGTTTGGCACGCCGCTCGAAGGCCTAGTAGCGCTGGACGGCGACGGCAGCATCGCCTGGATGAACGCCACCGCCGAACGCCTGCTGGCCCGTCACCAGGCCAGCCGCGATGGCGGCCGCCTGCAGTGCGAAGACCTGCTGGGCGCCCACTTCCACACCTTTCTCGCCGCGGCAGCCGCTGGCACGGCACGCATGTACCGTGCGGCCAACGGCCTGGGCGTGTGGGCCACGGTGCAGCTGCTGGGCTCCGACGGTCTCAGCGGCACCCGGGTTTCGCTGCAGCATCCGCAGCCGCCCGCACCAGCCGCCCCCATCACCGTCGAACCGGTGGCGCCGGTGGTGACCCCACCCACCCAAAGCCCGCCGGTCTCGCTGGAACTGGCCAACCGCCAGACCATCGAACAGGCGCTGGCCGCGGCCAAGGGCAATGTGTCTCGCGCGGCCCGCACGCTGGGGGTGTCGCGTGGCCTGCTGTACCGCCGTCTGCGGGAATGGGGCCAGACCGGCAGCGAGGCAGCGACCCTCACCGAGTGAACACCGCGCCGCCTGTCGCCATCGGGGTTTGAAACGGCGGCATCGGTGCCGTCACCGCGTCTAGACTGGGCACATGACCACCCTTGTTCTGCACCACTGCGTCGGTGCCCGCTCCTTCCGCCCGCTGTGGCTGCTGGAAGAGCTGGGCCTGCCCTGCCAGCTGCGCATGCTGCCCTTCCCGCCGCGGGCACTGGCCAAGTCTTTCCTGGCCGACAACCCGCTGGGCACTGTGCCCTTGCTGGAGGACGGCGCGGTGCGCATGACCGAGTCGGCGGCGATCTGCCAGTACCTGGCGGCCCGCCATGGCAACGGTGCGCTGGACGTGGCCCCCACCGACCCGGCCTATGGTGCCTACCTGAATGGGCTGCACCAGGGCGAAGCCACCTTGACCTTTCCGCAGACGCTGGTGCTGCGTTACCGGCACTTCGAGCCGCCCGCGCAGCGCCTGCCGGCCGTGGCCGACGGCTACGCGCGCTGGTTTCTGGCCCGGCTGCGCTGGCTGGACAACGCGTTGCAGCAGCAGCCTGACTTTGTCTGTGCCGGCCGCTTCACCGCCGCCGACGTGTCCATGGGTTATGCGCTGATGGTGGCCGACCACCTGGGCCTGGCGCCGCAGTTTCCAGCGGCGGTGGGCCGCTACTGGGCCAGCCTGCAACAGCGGCCAGCCTACCGGCGCGCCCTGCAGGTGGAGCACCAGGCCGCGCTGGACCAGGGGGTGCCCACCACGCCGGCGCCGTTGATGCGGCCGTTCGGCTGATTCAGGCGGTGGCCAGCATTTCTGGCAGCCGCGCCATGTCGGCAAACAGCCGCTGCGCACCGGCCGCCTGCAGGGCGTCGCCCTTGGCCGGGTCCGGGCAATAAGCCCACACCGTGGCACCGGCCGCCACGCCCGCCGTCACCCCGGTGGGGGTGTCCTCCACCACCAGGCATTGCGCCGGTGGCACCGCCAAATGCGCGGCCGCGGCCAGGTAAACGTCGGGCGCCGGTTTGGAGCGCGGCAGGTCATGGCCGCTGAACACCGCATCGCCGAAGTAGCGCGACAGGTCCACCATCTCCAGCTGCATCACCACCTTGGCCAGGTCGGCGCCCGAGGCGCAGGCCAGCCGCCCGTCCAGGCGGGCGTGCAGCGCAGCGACGCTGGCCACTGCCCCGGGAATGGCCTGCAGTTCCGCCGCCAGCCGCTGGTTGCGCCTTGCGTAAAAGCGCGCCATCCAGTCCTCGGTCAACGGCTGGCCGGTGCGGGCCTCGATCAGCGCACGCTCGTCGCGCACCGCCTTGCCAATGAAGATGCGCATGCACTCGGCCGACGACAAGGCCCAGCCGCTCTCGTCCAGCATGTCGCGCAGCACACCGTTGGTGATGGGTTCGCTGTCGACCAGCACGCCATCGCAGTCGAAGAGCACGGCCGTGAAGCGCATCAACGCGGCTCCCCGTCCAGGTAATACCAGCGGCCGTCGGCCTCTCGCACAAAGCGGCTGCGCTCGTGCAGCCGGCTGGCCTGGCCACCGGGGTGGCGCATACGGGCAACGAACGCCACCTCGGCATGGGCGCTGTCCAGCACCTGGTGGTCACGCACCTCCAGGCCCAGCCAGCGGGTGCCGGGCTCGGGGCGCACATCGGCCGGCCGCTGGCTGGCATGCCAGCTGGCCAGCAGGTAGGCCTCGTGGCCTTGCGTGAAAGCGGTGTAGCGCGAGCGCATCAGCGCCTCGGCGTCCGGGGCCAACTGCCCGCCGTCGATGAAGCGGCCGCAGCAGTCGGCGTAAGCGCGCGGCGCCTGCCAGGGCTTGTCGTCCAGACGGGTACCGCCACAGGGGCAAACCGGGTCAACAGCGGCCTTGGCCATGGGCTCAGGTTTTGGCGGCCTTGCGGGCCTGGCGCTCGGCCAGGGTTTCGGTGGGCAGGCCCTGCTGGGCCCAGTCGGTGAAACCGCCGTCCATGTGGGCGACGTTGGCCATGCCCATGTCCTGCAAGGCCTTGGCGGCCAGCGCGCTGCGCCAGCCACCGCCGCAGTACAGGATGTACTCGGCCGATTCGTCGGCGAAATAGGGTTTGAAATAGGGCGAGGCCGGATCGACCCAGAACTCCAGCATGCCGCGGGTGGCATGGAAGGCGCCGGGAATCAGGCCGTGCAGTTCCAGCTCGCGCGGGTCGCGGATGTCGACGATGCGCACCTGGGGCTGGCCCAGCCGGGCCGCCACCTGCGCCGGGCTCAGGGTGGTGACCTGGGCCAGCGCCTCGTCAACCAGTGCACGGAAACCTTTGGTGATGGGCATGGGGGGTTCTCGTTCAGGCCAGCGCGCGCTGGATCAAAATCTTTTGCACGTCGCTCGTGCCTTCGTAAATCTGGCAGACCCGCACGTCGCGGTAGATGCGCTCGACCGGAAAGTCACTGACATAGCCGTAGCCGCCCAGGGTCTGGATGGCGGTGGTGCAGACGCGCTCGGCCATCTCGCTGGCGAACAGCTTGGCCATGGCGGCCTCTTTCAAACAGGGCAGACCGGCGTCGCGCATGGCCGCCGCATGCCAGGTGAGCTGGCGGGCGGCCTCGATCTGGGTGGCGCATTCGGCCAGCCGGAAGCCCACGGCCTGGTGGTTGAAGATGGGCGTGCCGAAACTCTCGCGCTGTTTGGCGTAGTCCACCGCCACCTCGAAGGCGCTGCGGGCCATGCCGATGCTTTGCGAGGCGATGCCGATGCGGCCGCCTTCCAGGCCACCGAGGGCGATCTTGTAGCCCTCGCCTTCGGCGCCAATCAGGTTTTCGGCCGGGATGCGGCATTGGTCGAAATTGATCTGCGCGGTGTCGCTGCTGTGCTGGCCCAGCTTGTCTTCCAGCCGCGCCACCACATAGCCGGGTGCGTCGGTGGGCACGATGAAGGCGCTCATGCCCTTCTTTCCGGCGGCCTTGTCGGTCACCGCAATGACGATGGCCACCTGGCCCTGCTGGCCGCTGGTGATGAACTGCTTGACACCGTTCAGCACATAGCCGTCACCGTCTTTCACCGCGGTGGTTTTCAGGCCTGAGGCGTCGCTGCCCACCTGGGGCTCGGTCAGGCAGAAGGCGCCCAGCATCTGACCCTGGGCCAAGGGCACCAGCCAGCGCTGCTTTTGCGCCTCGCTGCCGTAGCGCATCAGGATGGCGTTGACCGGGCAGTTGGTGACGCTGATGGCGGTGCTGGTGCCACCGTCACCGGCGGCAATTTCCTCCAGCACCACGGCCAGCGTGACGTAGTCGAAATTGGCGCCGCCATAGGCCTCGGGCACACAGATGCCGTAGGCGCCCAGCGCCGCCAGGCCCTGGTGGGCTTCGCGCGGGAAATGGTGTTCCTTGTCCCAGCGCGCGGCATGGGGCCACAGCTCCTGCTGGGCAAAGGCGCGCACCGCCTCGCGCACGGCCTGTTGGTCGGGGTTCAGCAGCATGGGCGGGTCAGAGCAGTTCGATGGCCATGGCGGTGGCTTCGCCGCCGCCGATGCACAGCGTGGCCACGCCTTTTTTCAGGCCCCGGGCCTTGAGCGCGTAAATCAGCGTCACCAGGATGCGGGCGCCGCTGGCACCGATGGGGTGGCCTAAAGCGCAGGCGCCGCCGTTGACGTTGACCTTGTCGTGCGGGATGGCCAGCTCGGTCATCAGCGCCATGGGCACGACGGCGAAGGCCTCGTTGATCTCCCACAGGTCCACGTCGGCCACCGTCCAACCGGCCTTGGCCAGCAGCTTCTGGGTGGCGCCCACCGGTGCGGTGGCAAACCAGTTCGGCTCCTGGGCATGGGTGGCGTGGGCCACCACGCGGGCGATGGGCGTGCTGCCCAGCTTTTGCGCGGTGGAGGCCTTCATCATCACCAGCGCGGCCGCGCCGTCGTTGATGGACGAGCTGGAGGCGGCGGTGATGGTGCCGTCTTTCTTGAACGCGGGCTTGAGGCCGGGGATCTTGTCGAGCTTGATCTTTCCCGGGCCTTCGTCGATGGCAACCACCGTCTCGCCGGCGCGGGTCTTGACCGTCACCGGCGTGATCTCGGCGGCAAAGGCGCCCGAAGTGGTGGCGTTCTGCGCGCGCTGCACGCTGGCCATCGCAAAGGCGTCTTGCTGCTCGCGGGTGAAGCTGTACTTGGCGGCGCAGTCTTCGCCAAAGGTGCCCATGGAGCGGCCGGCCTCGTAGGCGTCTTCCAGGCCGTCCAGCATCATGTGGTCCATCACCCGGTCGTGGCCGATGCGGATGCCGCTGCGGCCCTTGGGCAGCAGATGCGGCGCGTTGGTCATGCTCTCCATGCCCCCGGCCACCAGGACCTCGTGGCTGCCGGCCAGCAGCATGTCGTGGGCGAACATGGCCGCACGCATGCCCGAGCCACACATCTTGCTCAGCGTGACCGCGCCCGCGCCCTTGGGCAGGCCGCCCTTGAACGCGGCCTGACGGGCCGGCGCCTGGCCCTGGCCGGCCATCAGGCAGTTGCCGAACAAGACCTCGGTCACCACCTCCGGCGACACACCGGCACGCGCCACCGCGGCCTTGATGGCGGCCCCGCCCAGGTCGTGGGCGGCCAGGCTGGAAAAGTCGCCCTGAAAGCCGCCCATGGGGGTGCGGGCGGCGCCGGTGATGACGATGGAGTCCGACATGGAGAGATCCTCTTCAGAAAGTGAACGGGTGGAACGGAGCGTTGCAGGGCCAGGCCCTTCCGCTCGCCAGTTTAGTTTACGTTTACGTAAACGTCAATCAACCCGACGGCGGCAAAACACCTCCACAGCGCCCGTGTTTGGGGGCTGCTGCTCAGCCCGGGTCCATGCGGGCCACGCCCTCTTGCGCGGCGATGCGCAGAATGTGTTGCTGGAACTGCGGGTCTTCACCCCGCAACAGCAGCGGCAGGGACTGGGCAAACCGCTCGCGGCGGCACCATTCGTGCATGAAGTCGTCCCAGCTGTTCCAGCGGCGTTTTTCCACCTCGCTCATGGTCTCGCTCCAGGCCACCAGGTAGGCCCGCTCGAACAGCGAGATCAGCATGTCGTAGATGACCAGGATGCGTTCGTTCTGCTCGGGCGTGGGGTTGGTCAGCGGCTCGTTGGTGCGCAGCCGCAGGTCGGGGTTGGCGAGCACGGTTTTCAGGAAGTCGTTGTAGGCGTCGGACAGCAGCTGGTAGGCGGCCTCCTCCTCGTTGTTGCGCTCCTTGCGCTGCTCCCACATGAAAAACACAATGCCCACCGGCAGGGCCAGCGTGGTGACCACAAAGCTCGCGAACTCCCAGAAGTCACGCACCGTGCCCATGCTCAGCTGCCGGTCAACTCGGCCGGCGAGGTGGTCAGGCTGTGGCGGATGTAGCGCTCCACGAAGCGGTGTTTGCGTTCGTAGGGGAAGACATCGTGCACATGGCCGGCGGCGATGCGGTCTTTGTGGCCTTGCCAGAAGGCCACGTCCAGCAGGTCGGCATGGTGTTTCATGAACACCTGGCGCACCGCCGGGTTGCCCAGCAGGAAGGGCCCAAAGGTCTCCGGGAACACGTCTTTGGGGCCCACGCTGTACCAGATCTCGCCGCTCATCTCGTCTTCTTCGTTGCGCGGCGCCGGCACCCGGCGGAAGTTGCAGTCGGTGATGTACTCGATCTCGTCGTAGTCGTAGAACACCACCTTGCCGTTGCGGGTGATGCCGAAGTTCTTCCACAGCATGTCGCCGGGAAAGATGTTGGCCGACACCAGGTCCTTGATGGCGTTGCCGTACTCGATGACGCCGCGCTCGATCTGCTCCTGGGCCCGCGGATCGCCCTTGGCGTCAAAGGCCTCCTGCAGGTAGATGTTGAGCGGGATCATGCGGCGCTCAATGTAGACATGCTTGAGGATGACCTCCAGCCGGCCGTCGCCGTCGCGGTCGGAAATCTCCAGCAGGCTGGGGGCAAACTTCTCGATCTCGGCGATCAGTTCGTCCTCAAAGCGATCACGCGGAAAGGCGACGTCGCTGTACTCCAGCGTGTCGGCCATGCGGCCCACCCGGTCGTGCTGCTTGACCAGCAAATACTTGCTCTTGATCATCTCCCGCGTGGTGTCTTTCTGCGGCGGGTAGTAGTCCTTGATGACCTTGAACACGTAGGGAAAGCTCGGCAGGTCAAACACCAGCATCACCATGCCCTTGATGCCGGGCGCGATGCGGAACTTGTCGGTGCTGTGGCGCAGGTGGTAGAGAAAGTCGCGGTAGAACAGGGTCTTGCCCTGCTTGGCCAGGCCCAGGCTGCTGTACATCTCGTTGCGCGGCTTGCGCGGCATCATGCTGCGCAGAAACTGCACATAGGCCGACGGGATTTCCATCTCCACCATGAAGTAGGCGCGGGCAAAGCTGAACAGCATCAGCAGGTCGTCCTCGCCAAACAGCGCCGAGTCGATCACCAGCTTGCCGTGTTTGTTGTGCAGGATGGGCAGGGCGAACGGCAGCTCGTTGAAGCCGTTGATGATCTTGCCCACCACGTAGGCGCCCTTGTTGCGGAAGAACAGGCCCGACAGCACCTGGAACTGAAAGTTGGCGCGCAGCTTGATCTGGTCGAAGCGGCCGTCCATGGCCTTCAGCACAAAACCGGCGTCGCGCTCCAGGTCATCGAACTCGCGGCGCAGGCCGTAGTCGCCAATCAGCTGCACCAGCGTGGACTGCAAGGTCTCGCGGGTCGGGTAGTAGGCGCGGTAGGTGGGCTTGGCCTCGGGCTCGCTGTTCTCGATGTACTCGGTGCTGACCACCGGCCGCACAAAGATGAAGTCGTTGTGGAAATAGCTGCGGTGCAGGATCTTGGTGGTGACCGAGTTGAAAAAGGTCTCGGCCAGCTCGGGCTGGTGGTGGTTCACCAGCAGCCCGATGTAGTGCAGCTTGACCTGCTGCCAGACCTCCATGGGCTGGTCGCCGCCCTTGAACTCGCGCTCCAGCCGGGTCGAGCATTCCTTGACCCGCAGGTCATAGAACTCGATGCGCTCGCGTTGCGCCCGCTGCTGGCCATGCCAGTCGGCCGTCTCGTAGCGGTGTTTGGCCCGCGCCGATTCGGTGCGGAACAAACGGTAGTGGCGGTTGAAACCGTCGATCATCGCCTTGGCGATGTCGTAGGCGATGGTGGAGTCAAGGGTTTGCGGAAACATGGCGCTATTTTGCGGCAGGCCCGCACCTGTGGCTCAGCCGGGCTGGACGCCCGCCACCGCAGCGCGGTGCACGCTGTCCAGCACGTCATTGCCGGTCACGGTCATGTGCAAGTTGCGGATGTGGCCGTCTTTCAGGCCATAACACCAGCCATGCAAGGTGAGCTTCTGGCCACGCGCCCAGGCGTCGCGCACCACCGTGGTGTGGGCCATGTTGACCACCTGCTCGATGACGTTGAGCTCGCACAGCGCGTCGCCGCGGGCCTCGGCGGGCATCCTGTCCAGCAGCGGCCGGTGCAGGTCGCGCACGTCCTGGATGTGGCGTATCCAGTTGTCGGCCAGACCGACACGGGTGTTGTTGAGCGCGGCCAGCACACCGCCGCAGCCGTAGTGGCCGACGATCATCAGGTGCTTGACCTCCAGCACATCGACCGCGTACTGCACGGCCGACAAACAGTTCAGGTCGGTCGGCACGACCACGTTGGCCACGTTGCGGTGCACAAAGACCTCGCCCGGTTCCAGACCGGTGATCTGGTTGGCCGGGACGCGGCTGTCGGAGCAGCCGATCCACATGTACTGGGGCTTTTGCTGCGCCAGCAGGCTGCTGAAAAAGCCGGGGCGGTCACGCTCCATCTGCGCAGCCCAGCGGCGGTTGTGATCGAAGAGGTGTTGCAGTTCGTCTGACATGGTCTGAATTGTGCCTTGGCGTTTTGGGGGATCAGCATGTTTCGGAGAACAACTCACGGCCGATCAGCATGCGGCGGATTTCGCTGGTGCCGGCGCCGATCTCGTACAGCTTGGCGTCGCGCCACAGCCGGCCCAGCGGGTACTCGTTGATGTAGCCGTTGCCGCCGAAGATCTGGATACCATTGCCGGCCATCTTGGTGGCTTCTTCGGCGCACCACAGGATGACCGAGGCGCAGTCCTTGCGGACCTGGCGCACATGGGCGGCGCCCAGCGCGTCGAGGTTCTTGCCAATGGTGTAGCAGAACGCCCTGCCCGCCTGCAGCACGGTGTACATGTCGGCCACCTTGCCCTGGATCAGCTGGAACTCGCCGATGCTCTGGCCGAACTGCTTGCGGTCGTGGATGTAGGGCACGACGTTGTCCATCACCGCCTGCATGATGCCGATGGGCCCGGCCGCCAGCACCGCTCGCTCGTAGTCCAGGCCGCTCATCAGCACCTTGGCGCCGCCGTTCAGGCCGCCCAGGATGTTGGCGGCCGGCACCTCGACGTTCTGGAACACCATCTCACCGGTGTGGCTGCCGCGCATGCCCAGCTTGTCGAGCTTTTGCGCGGTGCTGAAGCCCTTCATGCCCTTCTCGACGATGAAGGCGGTGACGCCGCGTGCGCCCAGCTCGGGCTCGGTCTTGGCGTAGACCACCATGGTGTCGGCGTCCGGGCCGTTTGTGATCCACATCTTGCTGCCGTTGAGCAGGTAGTAGCCGCCTTTGTCTTCGGCTTTGAGCTTCATGCTGATGACGTCCGAGCCGGCGCCCGGCTCGCTCATGGCCAGCGCACCCACATGCTCGCCCGACACCAGCTTGGGCAGGTACTTGGCGCGCTGGGCGTCTGTGCCGTTGCGCTTGATCTGGTTCACGCACAAATTGCTGTGCGCGCCGTAGCTCAGGCCCACCGAGGCCGAGGCGCGGGAGATCTCCTCCATCGCAATCATGTGGGCCAGATAGCCCATGTTGGCGCCGCCGTACTCCTCGCTGACCGTGATGCCCAGCACCCCCAGGGCGCCCATCTTGGGCCACAGGTCCATGGGGAACTGGTCGCTGCGGTCGATCTCGGCGGCGCGCGGCGCGATCTCGGCCTGGGCAAAGCTGCGCACCGCGTCACGCAGCGCGTCAATGTCTTCGCCAAGGTGGAAATTGAGGCCTGGGAGTTCGGTCATGTCGGTGTCCTTGAAGAATGGAGAAGGTGTTCAATAGGTTTGGGGCACGGCCATCAGCGTCTGCTGCATCACCGCGCAGGGCGATTCGCGGCCATCGGCGGCGCGGTGCACCACCTCGGCCTGGGTCACGATGAGCCGCTTGCCGGCCCGCAGCACCTGGCCCCGGCCGACCAGTTCGCCCCCCTGGAAGGCGGCCAGGAAATTGATCTTGTATTCCACCGTGGTGACCTCCATGCCCTCGGGCGCCTGGGTCAGGCCGGCATAGCCGCCGACGATGTCGGCCAACGCGCCCATGGCGCCGCCATGGAAGCCCCCTTGCTGCTGCGTCACCTTGTCGGAGTACGGCAGCACCACCTCGCAGCGGCCCTCGCCGGCCGAGACCAGGCGGGCGCCGAGGTGCTGCATCAGGCCCTGGCGGGCAAAGCTGGCGGCAACGCGCTCGTGGGAAGTGGGGGCAGTGTCCATGGGGCTGGGTGGGGGCCGGTGGGCGGCCACCCACGGTGGGTGAAAACGAAGCGCAGTCTAATTGACGTTTACGTAAACGTCAATTAAGTAGTTTCACGCAAGGGCCGCGCCGGACTTGCCTTTTTCCAGCCGGGTCAGCACCGCCTTGGCCTCTTTTTCATGGGCCCGCACCTCTTCCAGGTTGGCCTGCAAATCGGCCATCTGGGCCTCCAGCGCCTTGCGGTGGTCGGCCAGCACCAGCAGGAACTTCTTCAGCTGGGTGCCGGTGTCGCGCGGGCTGTCGTACATGTCGATGATGTCCTTGGCCTCGACCAGGCTCAGGCCCAGGCGCTTGGCCCGCAGCGTCAGCCGCAGCCGGGTGCGGTCGCGCCCGGAGTAGATGCGGTTGCGGCCGCCTGCGCCCTCGCGCGTGGGCTGCAGCAGCCCCATGTCCTCGTAGAACCGGATGGCCCGGGTGGTGAGGTCGAATTCCTTGGCGAGTTCGCTGATGGTGTAGGTGGTGGCCATGGTGGGTGGGTGACAGGGGTACGGAGGTGACAGGGCCGCTGGTGAGCCCGTCCCTACAATGCCCGCATTACATATGACGTTTACGTAAACGTCAACACCCATGAACAGCCTCGAACACCAGCTCCACTACCCGCATGGCAACACCCTGCCAGCCCCCGGCCGCAGCCTGGAAGTGGCGCCCGGTGTGCGCTGGCTGCGCATGGGCCTGCCTTTTGCGCTGGACCACATCAACCTCTGGCTGCTGCGCGACGAGCTCGATGGACGGCCCGGTTGGAGCGTGGTCGACTGCGGCATCACCCGCGCCGACACCCAGGCGCTGTGGGAGCAGGTGTTTGCCAACGAGCTGCAAGGCCTGCCCATTCTGCGCGTGATTGTCACCCACATGCACCCCGACCATGTGGGCCTGGCCCACTGGCTGTGCGCCCGCTGGCAGGCCCCGCTGTGGATGAGCGCCACCGACTACCACGCGGCCCGGCTGGGCTCGGTGGCCACCACCGGTTTTGGCGGCGAGACGGCGGCGCGCTTCTTTGCCGCCCATGGCCTGCGCGACGAGGCGGCGCTGGCCAGCATCCGGGGCCGCACCGGCTACTACCCCGGCATGGTGCCCTCGGTGCCCGACCGCTATGTGCGTTTGATGGACGGCGATGTGCTGCGCGTCGGTGACCACGACTGGCGCTGCATCAGCGGCTACGGCCATGCGCCGGAACACATCGCGCTGTTTTGCCCCAGCCTGGTCTGGCACCCTGGCCAGGGTGCGGACCCCGACCCTGCCTCCGAGGCACCACGAACGGGCCAGGGCGTGCTGATCGGCGGCGACATGATGCTGCCCCGCATCTCCACCAACGTCAGCACCTACGACACCGAACCCGAGTCCAACCCGCTGCGGCTGTTTCTGGACTCCATCGACAAGTTCGCCCCGCTGCCCACCGGCACCCTGACCCTGCCCTCGCACGGCAAGCCCTTCACCGGCCTGCACGCCCGCATTGGCCAGCTGCACGACCACCACCGCGACCGCCTGGCCGAGGTGCTGGACGCCTGCGCCGCCCGCCCCTGTTGCGGCCACGACATCCTGCCCATCATGTTCAAGCGCCCGCTGGACGTGCACCAGACCACCTTTGCCTTGGGTGAGGCGGTGGCCCATTTGCATGCGTTGTGGTACGACGGCCAGCTGCAACGCCGGCTGGACGCCGACGGCGTGTACCGCTTCAGTGTGGCCTGAAGGCCTGGCGGTGGTTGGGAGGCCTCAGTCCCACCGGGGCACGGCCGCGGCCCGCAGTTCGGCCCGCAGCGCCGGGTAGTCGGGCATCACGCTGCCCACTGTGGCCCAAAAACGCGGGCTGTGGTCCATCACCCGCAGGTGGGCCAGTTCGTGCACCACCACGTAGTCCAGCACCGCCAGCCGCAAATGCATCAGCCGCCAGTTGAGCCGGATGTGGCCGCGCGCGTTGGCGCTGCCCCAGCGGGTGCCGGCGCTGCTCAGCGCCAGCTTGTGCCACTGCACACCCAGCAAAGGGGCGTGGTGGTTCAAGCGTTGCTCAAACAAGCGCCGTGCCTGGCGCTGCAGCCAGGCCTGCACGGTCTGGCCAATCTGCGCGGCCGACGCGTCCAGCGGCAGGCTGACCCACAGCCGGTGGGGGCTGCTGGCCTCGTCCAGCGTGGCGCCGCGCGGCCGGGTCGGGTCCAGCACCACGGTGAGGGGCTGGCCCAGAAAGGGCAGCACCACGCCGTTGCACCAGGTGATGCGGGCGGCCGCCAGCGCGCCCTGGCGCAGCTGCACCTCGCCGAGCTTGCGCACCACCCAGCCGGCCTTGTCCTGCAGCGCGGCGTCGATCTCGCGCAGCGGCACCCGGTTGGGCGCGCTGACCACCAGGCCTTCGGGGCCGATGACAAAACCGATGCTGCGGCGGCGGGCCCGGCGCAGCAGATAGGCCACACGGGTGCCGTCCAGCAGCGCCTGGCGGTTGGCCTGGGGGTGTTGCAGTGCGGCGTCGGTGGCCACACCGGGTGCCGCCTGCGCGGCCTCGGAGATGGCCAGCGGCCGATGGGGGGTGACGTTGGGGGTGAAGGTCAGCGGCAAGGCCTGGTCGGCCGGCGGATCGGCCTGTTGTGCATCGCCGGTGGGCGCCCAGAACGCAAAGGCCAGTTGCAGCAGGCGGTTCATGGGCATGGCTCAGCGGCCCGGGGCGGGCGCGGTGGCCAGGTTCACTGGTAGGCCTCGGGGTCCAGGCGGCGCATCTCGGCCTCGATCCAGGCCTCGACCTCGGCCATCAGTTCCTCGGGCTCGCGGCCCACGCTGGGAATGGGCTTGCCAATGGAAAAATCCACAATGCCGGGGCGCTTGATGAAGGCCTTGCGCGGCCAGCATTTGGCCGAGGTCACGGCGATAGGGATCACCGGTGCGCCGGTGGCCACGGCCAGCTTGGTGCCGCCCAGCTTGTAGGTGCCCTTCTGGCCGCGCGGGATGCGGGTGCCTTCGGGGAACATGATGACCCACACGCCCTGGGCCAGCAGACGTTGGCCCTGCTCCACCACCTTGGCAAAGGCCTTGGCGCGCAGGCTGCGGTCGATGTGGATCATGTCCAGCCGGCCCATGGCCCAGCCGAAAAACGGCACGTAGATCAGCTCACGCTTGAACACATAGGCCAGCGGGTGTGGCATCAGCGTGGGCATGGCAAAGGTTTCCCAGGTCGACTGGTGTTTGACCAGCAGGATCGCCGGGCTTTTCTCGCCCAATGGCAGGTTCTCCATGCCGGTGACGCGGTTCTGTATGCCCAGGATGACGGTGCCGCCGGTGGTGGCCATGCGCAGCCAGGTGACACATTGCCAGTACAGCGTGGTGCTGTTGACCACCAGCGACGAGGCCAGCATGTAGAAAGACCAGGGGATCACCGTCACCAGCATCCAGAGGGCGTGCAGAACAGAGCGAATCAAGGGCATGGTGGCGGGTCTTGTGTGAAAGGGCGGCGCGGGACGGCAGGAAAGCTTCAGCCAGCCGGGGCGGCCGGGGGTGCCTTGGCCGCGGCCTCGCGGGCGATGATGAAGTCGGCAAAGGCCGGCAGGTCGGTGTGGATGCGGGTGCCCGCCGGGTAAGTGGGTGGCAACGGGTGGCCACGCAAAACCAGGCTCTTGCCGGTCAGCACCAAGTGCGGCTCGCAGCCGACGGCCACGCCGGCCTGCAGGTCACGCAGGCTGTCGCCGGCGGTGGGCACACCGGCCAGGTCGATGCCGTAGCGCTCGCCGATCTGCTCGAACAGGCCGGGCAGCGGCTTGCGGCAGCCGCAGGCCTTCTCGCCCTCGCCCGGGGAATGCGGGCAGTAGAACACCGCGTCGACCCGACCGCCCACCGCAGCCAGCGCCTTGTGCATCTTGCTGTGCATGGCGTTCAGCGAACCGACGTCGAACAGGCCGCGGCCCAGGCCTGACTGGTTGGACGCCACCACCACATGCCAGCCGGCATGGTTGAGCCGGGCAATCGCCTCCAGCGCGCCAGGCAGCGGCTCCCATTCCTCCGGCGACTTGATGTACTCGTCGCTGTCGCGGTTGATGGTGCCGTCGCGGTCGAGGATGGCGAGTTTCATAGGCCCCCACGCGCCGCACTGCGTGTCGGCGCTGCCCCCCGAGGGGGCTGGCCTGCCTTGGGGCGGCCCGGCGGCAATCCGCCGCTCATGCGACCAACCTCGACAAATCAGCCACGCGGTTCATCGCCGCGTGCAGCGTGGCCAGCAGCCCCAGGCGGTTGAGGCGCACGTCCATGGCCTCGGCATTGACCATCACGTCGTCGAAAAAGGCGTCCACCGTGGCGCGCAGCGCCGCCAGCGTCTGCAGCGAGGCGGCGTAGTCGCCCGCGTCGAACTGGGCGCGGGCCTGCGGCGTGACTTGCAGCACCGCCTTGTGCAAAGCCACCTCGGCCGGCTCCACCAGCAGCTGGGGGTTCACATGGGCGTCGACCGCATCGGCCTTCTTGAGGATGTTGCCAATGCGCTTGTTGGCGGCTGCCAACGCGGGCGCCTCGGGCAGCGCGGCAAAGGCACGCACGGCGGCGAGGCGTTTGGCCACGTCGCCCAGGCGCTGCGGGCGCAGGGCCAGCACGGCGTCCACTTCCTGCGCGCTGTAGCCCTGCTCGCGCAGGCTGCCGGCCAGGCGGTCGTAGACGAAGTCGGCCAGCGCAGCGGACGCGTCCGTGACCTTGTCGCCAAAGGCCGGCACGGCGCTGGCCAGCAGGCCGGCCAGGTCCAGCGCCAGGTCTTGTTCGGTCAGCATGCGGATCACGCCCAGCGCATGGCGGCGCAGCGCAAACGGGTCCTTGTCGCCGGTGGGCAGGTTGCCGATGCCGAACATGCCGACCAGCGTCTCCAGCTTGTCGGCCAGGGCCACCACCACCCCCACGCGGTTGCGGGGCAGGCTGTCGCCGGCGAAGCGGGGCTTGTAGTGGTCTTCGATGGCATGGGCCACGGCCTCGGGCAGGCCGTCGTTGAGCGCGTAGTAGCCGCCCATGATGCCTTGCAGCTCGGGGAACTCGCCCACCATGTCGGTCACCAGGTCGGTCTTGGCCAGCTGCGCCGCCAGGTCGGCCTGGGCCACCAGCGTGGCGTCACCCAGCTGCGCGGCAATCGCCATGGCGATGGTACGCACCCGGGTCACGCGTTCGCCCTGGCTGCCCAGCTTGTTGTGATAAACCACCTTGTCCAACCCGTCGACACGCGAAGCCAGGGTTTTCTTGCGGTCCTGGTCGAAGAAGAACTTGGCGTCGGCCAGGCGGGGGCGCACCACCCGCTCGTTGCCGCCAATCACAAAGCTGGCGTCAGCCGGGTTGATGTTGCTGACCACCAGGAACTTGTGGGTCAACTTGCCGGCGGCGTCCAGCAGCGGAAAGTACTTCTGGTTGGCCTTCATCGTCAGGATCAGGCATTCCTGCGGCACGTCGAGGAATTGCTTTTCGAACTCGCAGACCAGCACATTGGGCCGCTCGACCAGCGCCGTGACTTCGTCGAGCAAGGCGTCGTCGTCAATGGCTTTGGCACCGCCACCCACCTTCGCGGCGGCCGCGGCCAGCTGGCGCACGATCTCGGCCCGGCGCTCGGCAAAGCTGGCAATCACCGCACCGTCGCGGGCCAGCGTGGCGGCGTAGCTGTCGGCGTCTTGCAGCACCACCGGCGACACCGCCGCCTCGAAGCGGTGGCCCTGGGTGCTGGCGCCGGCCTTCAGGCCCAGCGCCTCCACCGGCACCACGCTGCTGCCGTGCAAGGCCACCAGGCCATGGGCCGGGCGCACAAAGCTCACGCTGCTCCAGCCGGGCAGCGCGCAGCCGCTTTCCAGCTGGTAGCTCATGACCTTGGGGATGGGCAGCTTGGCAATGGCCTCAGTCAGCGCCTTCTGCAGGCCCTCGGCCAGCGTCGCGCCCTGCACGGTGCTGTCGTAGAACAAGGCCTCGGCCTTGCCGTCGGGCGCGCGCTTCAGGCCGGCCACCGCGGAGGCGTCGGCGCCCAGCGCCTGCAGCTTCTTCAGCAGCGCTGGTGTGGCGTTGCCGGCCGCGTCCAGACCCACCGTGACCGGCATCAGCTTTTGCGACTGGGCCTTGTCGGCGGCCTGGGTGGCCACCGCGGTGATGTGGGCCGCCAGCCGGCGCGGCGAGGCAAAGGGGGTGAGCGTGGCGTCGGCCGCGGTCAGGCCCTGGGCCTTGAGCTGCTCGAACAACACGCCGGCAAAGGCATCGCCCAGTTTCTTCAGGGCTTTGGGGGGCAGTTCCTCAACAAAGAGTTCCACCAGAAGGTTTTGCGTGCTCATGTCTTAGGCGGCCTTCTTGCTCATCTGGTCGACCCATTCGCGCGGTGCCATGGGGAAGCCCAGGCGTTCGCGGCTGTCGTAATAGCTCTGCGCCACGGCGCGGGCCAGGTTGCGGATGCGGCCGATGTAGGCGGCGCGTTCGGTCACGCTGATGGCGCCGCGGGCGTCCAGCAGGTTGAAGCTGTGGGCGCACTTCAGCACCTGCTCGTAGGCCGGCAAGGCCAGCTGCTGTTCCATCAAATACTTGGCCTGCTTCTCGTGGGCGGCAAAGGCGGTGAACAGGAAGTCGGCGTCGCTGTGTTCGAAGTTGTAGGCGCTCTGCTCTTTTTCGTTTTGCAGGTAGACATCGCCATAGCTCAGCGTGTCGGTCCACTTCAGGTTGTAGACGTTGTCCACGCCCTGCAAATACATGGCCAGGCGCTCCAGGCCGTAGGTGATCTCGCCGGTGATGGGCTTGCAGTCGATGCCGCCCACCTGCTGGAAGTAGGTGAACTGCGTCACCTCCATGCCGTTGAGCCAGACCTCCCAGCCCAGGCCCCAGGCGCCCAGCGTGGGGTTTTCCCAATCGTCTTCGACGAAGCGGATGTCGTTTTTCTTCAAATCGAAACCCAGCGCTTCCAGGCTGCCCAGGTACAGCTCCAGGATGTTGGCCGGCGCGGGCTTGAGCACCACCTGGTATTGGTAGTAGTGCTGCAGGCGGTTGGGGTTCTCGCCATAACGGCCGTCCTTGGGCCGGCGGCTGGGCTGCACGTAGGCGGCCTTCCAGGGTTCTGGGCCGAGGGCGCGCAGAAAGGTGGCGGTGTGCGAGGTGCCGGCCCCGACCTCCATGTCGTAGGGCTGCAATAAGGCGCAGCCCTGGGCATCCCAGTAGGACTGCAGCTTCAAAATGATTTGCTGGAAGGTGAGCATGGTGGTGGCGTTGCCGCAATGGCCCGGCGCCGCCTGTCAGGCCGGCAACGCTCGGTAGCCCTTGATTTTACGGGGCTTCCGCCCCGTCGCCAGTCAGCCGCGCTGGCGCGACCGCAGGCGCCAGGCACCCAGTACCACCACCAGGGCCAGGCCCCAGAGCGGCCACAGCCCCAGCCGCGCCACCCACCACGCAAAAGGCGTGGTGCCGGTGCGGCCCTCGACCTCGGCCACCAGCACGCCACGGCGCAGCCGCGGCAGCGCGTGGGTGACCTCGCCATGGTGGTCGATGACCACGGTGGCGCCGGTGTTGGTGGCACGCACAAAGGGCCGCTCGAACTCCAGCGCCCGCATGCGGGCGATCAGCAAATGCTGGTCAATCGCCACGCTGTCGCCAAACCAGCCGATGTTGCTGACGTTGACAAACACCGTGGGCGCGACGGCCACATCGATGAAGCGCGCACCCAGCTCCTCGCCAAACAAGTCTTCGTAGCAGATGTGGGGTGCCAGCCGCTGGCCCTGCCATTCGAACGAGGGCTGGCCCACCGCGCCGCGGTTGAAGTCGCCCAGCGGGATATTCATCAGCTCGGTGAACCAGCGGAAACCCGGCGGGATGAATTCGCCAAAGGGCACCAGGTGGTGTTTGTCGTAGCGGTAGGGCTGGGCCTGGCCGGGCCGCAGGCCGATCACCGAGTTGGTGTAGCCCGCCTCGAAGCTGCCCAGCGGGATGCCCAGCAGCGCGGCATGGCGGGCGCTGCCGAAGCGCTGGGTCAGGGCCTCCCAATAGCCGGGCGGCAGCTGGTCAGGCAGCAGCGGCACGGCGGTCTCCGGCCCAACCACCAGCGCGGTGTCGGCCGCCAGCAGCTGCTCGCCATACCAGCGCAGCGCCTGCGGCACGCCGCTGCCAGGCTGGAACTTCTCGTCCTGCGGGATGTTGCCTTGCAGCAGCGTCACCGACAGCTTGCCGGCAGAGCCCGCAGCCTCGGGTGCCCAATGGCCCCAGGGCAGCTTGAGTGAGGCCGGCGGGGCCATGGCCAGCGTCACCACGGCCAGCGCCAGCAGCGGTGTGGCCAAGGCCTTGCCACGGCCCAGGGCCAGCAGCGCGGCCACAAAAGCCGCCAGCGCGCCGGTGCCCAAAGCCCCCAGCACCCGCGGCCAGCCCGACAGCGGACCGGCCAGGTGGGCGTAGCCGCCGGCACCCCAGGGAAAGCCGGTCCACAGGTCGTTGCGGGCCAGCTCGGCCAGCGTCCACAGGGCGGCAAACAGCAAGGCCTGGGCCCATGAAGGCAGGGTCTGGCGTTGCGCCAGCCGCACCCACAGCGCCGCCGCCAGCGCGTAGTAGCTGCCCAGAAAGGCCGCCAGGCCCAGCACGGCCAGCACCGTCAGGCCGGCATGGAGCCCGCCATAGGTGTGCATGGAAATGAACAGCCACCAGAAGGTGGCACTGAGCATGGCGGTGGCGTAGGCCCAGCCCCCCAGGCCGGCGCTGCGCACCGAAGTGCTGCGCTTGAGCAGCGCCACCAGCAGGGTCAGCGAGGCCAGCTGCAGCCACCAGACCGGCTGGCCGGTGGCCATGCCCAGCCAGGGCGCGGCCAGGGCGAAGGGCCAGGCGATGGCCAGCGCATGGGCCAGGCCGGCGGCGATGGCGAGCAACAACCCGCCGGGGCGCGGCAAGGGCCCGCTCATGCGGGCGTTTGCGGGGTGGGGTCGACCGCCACCTTGAACCACTTCACCGCCCCGCCCTTGGCGTGCAACACGGTGAAGCGCAGGCCGGCCACCTGGAATTGCTCGCCGCGTTTGGGCACATGGCCCATCTCGTGCGAGACCAGGCCGCCGATGGTGTCCACGTCGTCGTGCGCCAGGCTGACGCCAAAGGCCTCGTTGACGCGCTCAATCAGGGTGTCGCCACTGACGCGGTAGGTTTTGTCAGGCAGGCCGAAGATGTCGCCCTCGTCTTCGGCGATGTCGAACTCGTCCTCGATTTCGCCGACGATTTCTTCCAGCACGTCCTCGATGGTGATCAGGCCGGCAATGCGGCCGAACTCGTCCACCACGATGGCCAGGTGGTTGCGATTGCCGCGGAACTCGCGCAGCAAATCGTTCAGGCCCTTGCTCTCGGGGATGAAGACGGCCGGCCTCAGCAGCGCGCGGATGTTGAGCTCGGGCGCCCGCTGCAGTTTCAGCAGGTCCTTGGCCATCAGCGTGCCGATGATGTTTTCTTTCTGGCCCTCGAACACCGGAAAGCGCGAGTGGGCGGTGTCGATGACCTGGTGCAGCAGCTCGTCAAACGGTGCGCCGATGTCGATCAAGTCCATGCGCGGCGTGGGCACCATCACGTCGCCGGCCGTCATGTCGGCCATGCGGATCACGCCTTCGAGCATGGCACGGGACTCGGCGCCGATGATCTCGTTGCCTTCGGCCTCGACCAGCGTCTCGATCAGCTCGTCTTTGGAGTCGGGGCCGGGATGGATGAACTCGGCAATCTTCTGCAGGAAGCTGCGCTTGTCCTGGTGGGGCTCTCGTTCGGAGCGCCCCGGGTGAGGGTCTGACACGGGGGTGTGCGGTAGTTGAGTAACCCCGAGGATAGCGGATTGGCGTGACGGCGGGCAGTGCCTCACCGCACCCGGGCGGCCTCAGCTGCCCGACTTGTGCCGGCCTTCGCGCACGCCGCGCCGCACCTCTTGCAAGCTGGCCAGGAAATCCCAGAACTGCTTGGCCTGCACCTTCAGCCGGTAATCGGTCTGGGCGAACTGCTCCTCGACGATCTCGGCCACGCGGGAATCGAGGTCGGCCGGCGGCAGCTTCAGGTAGGCGTCGCTTTCCGAGCCGTGGCGCTCCACCACCGCGCCGGCGTTGCGGGCGATCTTCAGCATCGCGGTGTTCTCGCTCAGCGCGTGGATGAACAACAGGTCGACACGCTGGTTGCGCGCATGGATGACGGCGCGCTCGAACAAGCGGGCGCCGTAACCGCGGCCCCGGGCCTGGCGCAGCACCGAAACGCCGAACTCGGCACAGGCCTCGCAGTCGGGTGCGGTCGAGAACGCCAGATGGGCCACGGCGATCAGCACCAGGTGGCGGTTGTAGATGCCGAAGATGTCGTCGCGCTCGAAATCCAGCTGGTCCACGTAGTGCTGGATCTGTTCGTCGCTGGCGGCGTAGCCAAAACGCAGGTAGCGGTCGTCTGCGTCCAGCGCCAGCAAATGGGTGGCAATGCGTTCGCGGTGGCCCGGCCCCAGCGAGCGTATGGGCACCATCACCGGCGAGGGGGAGGCGTCGTGGCCAGAGGGGCCCTCGGGGTCGGACGCCGGCGCGGCACGAAACAGCTCCCGCCCGGCATCGAGGGAGGCTTTGAGGAGCGCGCTGGGTTTGACCATTCACCCATCCTAGGGTTTTTACTTAGGCACCACAACCCAATGGGCAAGGGATTTGCCCGTCATTTCCGGGTTTGACTCCAAATAAACCGTCATTTTCGTCACCAGCCATCGCCAGCAATGCAAAGCTTGCTATTGATGCAGAAGCAAAAAAATAGGCCCACAGGGTGCGTTCCAGCCATGGCACCGGCTAAACCGTGTGCGAATCGGCCAACCAGGCCAGCGTGGCGGCCCGCACATCGGCCCGCAAGGCCAGCGCCATGTGGCCCACCCCGGGCAAAAAGCGGTTGTCTGCCCCTGGCAGGGTGGCGGTGGAAGTGGGGGCCACGATGTTGTCGCCATTGGAGTGCCAGCAGGTGAACCAGCGGCCCAGGTCGGCCGGCTCGCTGGCGGCGAGCTGCTGCAGCCAGTCGCTGTGCTGGCGCATCTGGCGGGCGTTGGCACCGTGACCCAGCCGGGCCAGCCAGGTGCCGTGGTGGGGCGTGCCCAGCGTCACCACCCGGGCCACGGCAGGCAGGGACTCACCGGCCTGGCGGCGCTGGCGCAGCCAGGCCCGCGCCACCAGGCCGCCCATGCTGTGGCAGACCAGCAGCGGTGGCTGGCCGGTGGCGGCCGTCATTTGCTGCACGGCCCGGTCCAGTTGGGGCACGTAGGCGTCGATGGACGCCAACACGGGCTCCAGGCTGAGTGCCACACAGGCATGGCCGCGCGCCTGCAAGGTCTGCATCCAGGGCGCCCACAGGCCGCGGTTGCACAGAAAGCCGTGCACCAGCACCACGCCGCGCAAAGCGGGCTGGCCCGGCGCAGGCAACTGGTCGGCCAGCGCATGCTCACGAAAGGGCTGGCGCCAACCAAAGGTGACCCAGGCGGCCCAGCATTCGCTCAGCCAGGCCCTCAGCAACTGCCAGGGGGTGATGGCGGGCGATGGGTCGTGTCGGTTCAGCCGGGGCAGCAGCGCGAACTCGACCGCCAGCACCAACCCATGGACCCACAGCACGACCAGGGCCGCGAGCAGCGCCACCTGCCAGCCGTGGGACCACAGGGCCCAGGCGGTGGCCCCGGCCGCCAGCAGCAGCGTGCTGCACACCACGCGCTGCAAGCGGGCCAGCGAGCCCACGGTCACGCCAGCGCCACCTCGCGGCCGCTGAGCCGCTGGGCCAGGCCCTGGGCCAGCCGGTTGACGATGCCGTAGATCGACAGCTGCGGGTTTGCGCCGATGCTGGTGGGGAAGATGGAGCCGTCGTGCACCGACAGGTTGTCCACCTGCCAATGCACGCCGTCGGGTCGCACCACGCCCTGGGCTTCAGTGGCGCCCAGGCTGCAGCCGCCCATCACATGGGCACTGACCACCCGGGTCAGCAACGGCTGCATGGGCAGCTTGGCGATGGCTTCCTTGGCCTCGGCCCAGGAGCTGTAGGGCTGGGCCAGTTCGTGCACCGGCAGCACCTGGCGGGCGCCGGCGGCAAACTGGATCTCGGCCATGCTCAGCAGCGCACGCCGCGCGCCTTCCATCACAAAGCCGGTGAGTGGGTAGTCGAGCAGCGGTGAGCCGTCCTTGCGCAGGCTCACCGTGCCGCCGGGCGCCTGGTCGTTGAACCCGTCGCGCAGCAAGGCCAGCAGCACCTGGGCGTTGGGCAGCTGGCTCAGCAGCTGGGCCTGCTCTTTGCCGTAGCCGGGCAAGGTGGTGGCAAAAATCACCGGGTGCACCGGCGGTGCCTCCAGCTTGTAGCCCATGGGCCCGTCGATGGCCTGGGTTTGCAGAAAGTGGTCGGTGTACACCGTCTGTGGTGCGCCGCTCCAGCCATTGACCTTGTGCGGCATGACGCCAGCCGACAACACCACCGGATGCAGAAAGGTGCGTTTGCCCAGCCGGCCATGCGGGTCGGGCAGCTTGGAACGCAGCAGCAGCGCCGGCGAGTTGATGGCGCCGCCAGCCACCACGTAGTGCCGCGCGACGACGCGGCTCTCTGCGGCGCCCACCGGTGTGCCATTGCGGCTGACCGGCCGCACCAACAGGCCGGTGACCTTGTTGCCCGCCAGCTCAAAGCGCTCGGCCCGGGTCTCGACCCACAGCTGGGCGCCGCCGTCCAGCGCGGCCGGGATGGTGGTGACCAGCATGGACTGCTTGGCGTTCACCGGGCAGCCCATGCCGCAGGAGCCGAGGTTGGCACAGCCCTTGACGTTGCGCGGAATCACCGCACTGGGCACGTTCAGCTTGGTGGCGCCGCGGCGCAGGGCTTCGTTGTTCTCGTTCGGCGGCAGCGTCCATTGCGCGATGTTGAAGCGCTTCTCGGCCTGGGCGAAATAGCTGCCCAGCTGCTCGTGCGAGAAGTCGGTCAGCCCATGTCTGTCCTGCCAGTGCTTCAGCGTGGGCTCGGGGGTACGAAAGGAGCTGGTCCAGTTGACAGTGGTGGAACCACCGACGCAGCGGCCTTGCAGGATGGTGATGCCCTTGTCCGTGGTCTTGCGGCCGGCGCTTTCCTGGTACAGGTCGGGGTAGGCGATGCTTTCGATCTGCTTGAAATCGCTGCTGCTGCGCAACGGCCCTTCCTCGACCAGCACGACCTTGAGGCCAGCCTTGGTCAGCAATTCGGCGGTGACGCCAGCGCCAGCGCCGCTGCCGACGATGGCCACGTCGCACTCGATGCGGGCGGGCAGCGGGCCGTGGGGGCCGCCGAGGACTTTCCAGCCACGCTGCAGGCCGTCACGGATGGGATCGGGAATGGTGCTCATCAAGGAATCTCGTGCGGGTTACAGCGTCACCGGACCGGCGTAGCCCACTTGGGCCCAGGTGGCAGGGGCGGAGAAATAGGCGCCGTTCACCAGGTCGTGGAAGGCGTGGTAGACCTGCTGCCGCAGGCCCAGGCTGGAGGTGCGCATGGACTGCAGCTGCTGCTGCAGGCGCTCGGACGGCGTCTCGGCCCAGCCCGTCCACAGCCCACACAGCGCCAAGCGGCCGACCCGGTTCGACAGAACGGACAACAGCTCGGCGAGCTCGTCTTGCGTGGCGCCGGGCAGGCCGGCGATCAGGCCTTCGATTCGCAGCAGCAAGCCGTTCAAGGCGGCGCTGCGGGCGGCGGGTGCTGCGGGCAGGCTGCCGTCTAGGATGGCGCCGCCCACCGCCAGGAAAATCTCCCGGCCCGAGGCCGACAAGCGGCCTTGGTTCAGCGGCGACTCCCACTGGGCCACGGCCAGGCCAGCCAGCGCCAGGGCGATGCCGCTGCCGGCGCCCAGCTTCAACAAGGTTCGACGATTCATGCAACGACTATCGCACCGACTGGCGCGGGGCCACTAGAGCGAACGGTCTAGCGGGTATGGGCACAATCCCGTAGATGAATGCCACTGTCACAGCGCCCGCCGAGCAGATTCGTCTGGCCATGGCCCGGGTTGCCGGATTGCGAGCCCAGGCGCAGCACCAGGCCAACTTGGCCCACGGGGTGGCCACCGTCAAACAGCTGCAAAGTCAGCGTTTTGCCGGCACTTACGCCGACTTGCTGGCCGATGTCCGCTACGCGGCCGCGGCCCGCTTCTTTCTGGAGGAGTTGTACGGGGCCCGCGACTACACCGACCGCGACGCCCAATTCAGCCGCATTGCCAGCGCCTTGCAACGCCTTTTCCCCGAAGAGGTGGTGGGCACGGCGGTGGCGCTGGCCGAGCTGCATGCCCAAACCGAGGCGCTGGACTTGGCAATGGCCGAGCAGTGGCTGTCGTTCGACGGCCGGGCCAGCTCGGCCGCCAGCGCCTACATTGCCGCGTGGCGCCGCGTGGGCAGCGCGGCCGATCGGCAAGCGCAGCTGGACGGCGTGTTGCGCATTGGCCAGGAACTGGCGCGGCTGACCCGCGGTCGTGGCCTGCGCATGATGCTCAAGATGATGCGCGGCCCGGCGGCCGCGGCGGGCCTCGGTGACCTGCAGCGTTTTCTCGAATCCGGTTTTGACACCTTTGCCGCGCTGGGCAAGACGCCTGGCGGCACGGCGTCATTCCTCGCGACGATCGCGCAACGCGAGTCGGCGGGCTTGCAGCTGATGTTCGAGGCCCCACCAGACGAGGCCGAGGCCTGGTTCACCCAGAATCGGCCTTTACCGCCATGACCTTTCCCATGACAGCCATTCCCATGAAACCTGCGATTGCCCTGCCTGACGGCGTGACCTTGCTGGAGCGCGGCTGGCTGTCCTCCAACAACATCCTGGTCCAAGGCCAGGCCGGCACGGCGATGATCGACAGCGGTTACGCCAGCCATGCCGAGCAAACGGTGATGCTGGTCAGTGAAGCACTGGCAGGCCGCCCGCTCGATCGGTTGTTGTGCACCCATTTGCACAGCGACCACTGCGGGGGCAATGCGGCTCTGCAGGCGCGCTACCCGGCCCTGCACACCGCCATTCCCCCAGGGCAGGCGGCGCATGTGACCACGTGGGACCCGCAGGCGCTGAGTTACGCGCCCACCGGCCAGCAGTGCCCGCCGTTCCAACTCGATGGCTTGCTGCAACCCGGCAGTACCGTGCCACTGGGCGATCTGCTGTGGCAGGTGCATGCCGCCCCGGGCCACGACCCCCACGCGGTGGTGCTGTTCGAGCCCCACAGTCGCACGCTGATTTCTGGTGATGCGCTGTGGGAGAACGGCTTCGGCGTGGTGTTTCCCGAACTGGATGGCGAAAGTGGGTTTGCCGAAGTCGGCGCCACGCTGGACTTGATCGAGTCGTTGCAGCCCAAGGTGGTGATTCCGGGTCATGGCCGGGCGTTCAGTGGGGCGCCCGACGCGCTGCTGATTGCACGCAAGCGCCTCAGCGGCTTCGTGGCCAACCCCTTGAAACACGCGACCCATGCCGCCAAGGTGTTGCTGAAGTTCAAACTGCTGGAATTGCAACGGGTCGGGCACAGCGATCTGCTGCACTGGGCGCTGCAAACGCCCTACATGCAGCGCCTGCACAGCGAGCACATCCGCGGCCTCACGATCAGGGCCTGGATCGATGGCCTGCTGGCCGATCTGGAACGCTCGGGCGCACTGGTGCGAAACGGCGATTGGGTGCAGAACCACTGACCGTGCATGGCATCGGATGCACGTCCGTTGCACAAACCCGGCGCAGCAAAGCAAAAAGCCCGATCACACAAGTGACCGGGCTTTCTGGGCTGTAATAGCCTGACGATGACCTACTTTCACACGGGAACCCGCACTATCATCGGCGCAGAGGCGTTTCACTGTCCTGTTCGGGATGGGAAGGAGTGGGACCACCTCGCTATGGTCATCAGGCATAACTTGTTGCCGTCCTGACACCGGGTCAGGACAACGAATTCATAGGGTCAAATCAGCTTAGTTTTTGAGTGCGTCAACTTGGCATAACAATTTTGACATTCATCAAAGTTATAGGGTCAAGCCGCACGAGCAATTAGTATCAGTTAGCTTAACGCATTACTGCGCTTCCACACCTGACCTATCAACGTCCTGGTCTTGAACGACTCTTTAGGGGGCTCAAGGCCCCGGCAGATCTCATCTTGAAACGAGTTTCCCGCTTAGATGCTTTCAGCGGTTATCTCTTCCGCACATAGCTACTCGGCAATGCCACTGGCGTGACAACCGATACACCAGAGGTGCGTCCACTCCGGTCCTCTCGTACTAGGAGCAGGCTTCCTCAAATCTGCAGCGCCCACGGAAGATAGGGACCAAACTGTCTCACGACGTTTTAAACCCAGCTCACGTACCTCTTTAAATGGCGAACAGCCATACCCTTGGGACCGGCTACAGCCCCAGGATGAGATGAGCCGACATCGAGGTGCCAAACACCGCCGTCGATATGAACTCTTGGGCGGTATCAGCCTGTTATCCCCAGAGTACCTTTTATCCGTTGAGCGATGGCCCTTCCATACAGAACCACCGGATCACTATGTCCTGCTTTCGCATCTGCTCGACTTGTCAGTCTCGCAGTTAAGCACGCTTATGCCATTGCACTATCGTCACGATGTCCGACCGTAACTAGCGTACCTTCGAACTCCTCCGTTACGCTTTGGGAGGAGACCGCCCCAGTCAAACTGCCTACCATGCACTGTCCCCGATCCAGATAATGGACCTAGGTTAGAACCTCAAACACACCAGGGTGGTATTTCAACGTTGGCTCCACAAGATCTAGCGACCCTGCTTCAAAGCCTCCCACCTATCCTACACAGATCTGTTCAAAGTCCAATACAAAGCTACAGTAAAGGTTCATGGGGTCTTTCCGTCTTTCCGCGGGGAGATTGCATCATCACAAACATTTCAACTTCGCTGAGTCTCAGGAGGAGACAGTGTGGCCATCGTTACGCCATTCGTGCAGGTCGGAACTTACCCGACAAGGAATTTCGCTACCTTAGGACCGTTATAGTTACGGCCGCCGTTTACTGGGACTTCAATCAAGAGCTTGCACCCCATCATTTAATCTTCCAGCACCGGGCAGGCGTCACACCCTATACGTCCACTTTCGTGTTTGCAGAGTGCTGTGTTTTTAATAAACAGTCGCAGCCACCGATTTTTTGCAACCTCATTGGGCTCCAGGAGTAAATCCCTTCACCTACTAAAGGCACACCTTCTTCCGAAGTTACGGTGTCAATTTGCCGAGTTCCTTCTCCTGAGTTCTCTCAAGCGCCTTAGAATACTCATCTCGCGCACCAGTGTCGGTTTGCGGTACGGTCGTGTGTAGCTGAAGCTTAGTGGCTTTTCCTGGAAGCAGGGTATCACTCACTTCGTCTGCAAGCAGACTCGTTATCACCCCTCATCTAAGCCCGGCGGATTTGCCTACCAGGCATGACTACAGGCTTGAACCAACATATCCAACAGTTGGCTGAGCTAACCTTCTCCGTCCCCACATCGCACTACACATCGGTACAGGAATATTGACCTGTTTCCCATCAGCTACGCATCTCTGCCTCGCCTTAGGGGCCGACTCACTCTACGCCGATGAACGTTGCGTAGAAAACCTTGCGCTTACGGCGAGGGGGCTTTTCACCCCCTTTAACGCTACTCATGTCAGCATTCGCACTTCTGATACCTCCAGCGCGCTTTACAACGCACCTTCACAGGCTTACAGAACGCTCTCCTACCACTTGCAATAAATTGCAAATCCGCAGCTTCGGTAACTGGCTTAGCCCCGTTACATCTTCCGCGCAGGACGACTCGATCAGTGAGCTATTACGCTTTCTTTAAATGATGGCTGCTTCTAAGCCAACATCCTGACTGTTTTAGCCTTCCCACTTCGTTTCCCACTTAGCCAATTTTAGGGACCTTAGCTGGCGGTCTGGGTTGTTTCCCTCTTGAGTCCGGACGTTAGCACCCGGTGCTCTGTCTCCCAAGCTGTACTCGTCGGTATTCGGAGTTTGCATAGGTTTGGTAAGTCGCCATGACCCCCTAGCCTAAACAGTGCTCTACCCCCGACGGTAATACTTGAGGCACTACCTAAATAGTTTTCGGAGAGAACCAGCTATTTCCAAGTTTGTTTAGCCTTTCACCCCTATCCACAGCTCATCCGCTAGTTTTGCAACACTAGTCGGTTCGGACCTCCAGTACCTGTTACGGCACCTTCATCCTGGCCATGGATAGATCACTTGGTTTCGGGTCTACACCCAGCGACTGATCGCCCTATTCGGACTCGATTTCTCTACGGCTTCCCTATTCGGTTAACCTTGCCACTGAATGTAAGTCGCTGACCCATTATACAAAAGGTACGCAGTCACCCTTGCGGGCTCCTACTTTTTGTAAGCACACGGTTTCAGGATCTATTTCACTCCCCTCCCGGGGTTCTTTTCGCCTTTCCCTCACGGTACTAGTTCACTATCGGTCAATGATGAGTATTTAGCCTTGGAGGATGGTCCCCCCATATTCAGACAGGATTTCTCGTGTCCCGCCCTACTTGTCGCAAGCTCAGTACCACACAGGTCATTTCACGTACGGGGCTATCACCCGCTATGGCCAGCCTTTCCAAGCTGTTCCGTTATGTCTTGTGCTATCACTTGCAGGCTTCTCCGATTTCGCTCGCCACTACTTTCGGAATCTCGGTTGATGTCTTTTCCTCGAGCTACTGAGATGTTTCAGTTCACCCGGTTCGCCTCGCATACCTATGTATTCAGTATGCGATACCTTTGCAGGTGGGTTTCCCCATTCGGAAATCTCCGGATCAAAGCTAATTTGCCAGCTCCCCGAAGCTTATCGCAGGCTATCACGTCCTTCGTCGCCTATCATTGCCAAGGCATCCACCATGTGCTCTTATTCACTTGACCCTATAACTTTGATTCTTCTTGCGAAGCCTCTCATTATCATCAAGGAATGTCTGACGGGTCTTTCACCCGTCGCGTTATGCCGTAATTGAGCTTTCGCTCAAATTATCTGAATTTCAAACGTGAAGTTTGATATTCGTTTTGACGCAATCAAAAATTCTATGTTGCTGATGGCACGGTCCGCACTAAACCTTTACGAATGTGCGGTTTCCATCAGCAACGCTGATTCGACTCTATGAATTTTTAAAGAACAGCCGATTGATCAAGAGATCTTGATCAACAACAAAGAGGCCTCTGACGAAGCCGCTTTGGTGTTGAATGAATAAGTATCGAAAGAATGGTGGAGGATGACGGGATCGAACCGACGACCCCCTGCTTGCAAAGCAGGTGCTCTCCCAGCTGAGCTAATCCCCCAGTTTGATGGACGGGATGGTGGGTCTGGTTGGTCTCGAACCAACGACCCCCGCCTTATCAAGACGGTGCTCTAACCAACTGAGCTACAGACCCAAGCCGGTCACTAGTGATCCAGGAACAAGCCTAAGACCGCTGGCGACAACCTTCCAACAACCGATAAGTGTGAGCGTTCAAATTAGATTGCAGTTTCCAGAAAGGAGGTGATCCAGCCGCACCTTCCGATACGGCTACCTTGTTACGACTTCACCCCAGTCACGAACCCTGCCGTGGTAATCGCCCTCCTTGCGGTTAGGCTAACTACTTCTGGCAGAACCCGCTCCCATGGTGTGACGGGCGGTGTGTACAAGACCCGGGAACGTATTCACCGCGACATTCTGATCCGCGATTACTAGCGATTCCGACTTCACGCAGTCGAGTTGCAGACTGCGATCCGGACTACGACTGGCTTTCTGGGATTAGCTCCCCCTCGCGGGTTGGCAACCCTCTGTACCAGCCATTGTATGACGTGTGTAGCCCCACCTATAAGGGCCATGAGGACTTGACGTCATCCCCACCTTCCTCCGGTTTGTCACCGGCAGTCTCATTAGAGTGCCCAACTGAATGTAGCAACTAATGACAAGGGTTGCGCTCGTTGCGGGACTTAACCCAACATCTCACGACACGAGCTGACGACAGCCATGCAGCACCTGTGTTATGGCTCTCTTTCGAGCACGAAGCCATCTCTGGCGACTTCCATACATGTCAAAGGTGGGTAAGGTTTTTCGCGTTGCATCGAATTAAACCACATCATCCACCGCTTGTGCGGGTCCCCGTCAATTCCTTTGAGTTTCAACCTTGCGGCCGTACTCCCCAGGCGGTCAACTTCACGCGTTAGCTTCGTTACTGAGTCAGTGAAGACCCAACAACCAGTTGACATCGTTTAGGGCGTGGACTACCAGGGTATCTAATCCTGTTTGCTCCCCACGCTTTCGTGCATGAGCGTCAGTACAGGCCCAGGGGATTGCCTTCGCCATCGGTGTTCCTCCGCATATCTACGCATTTCACTGCTACACGCGGAATTCCATCCCCCTCTGCCGTACTCTAGCGATGCAGTCACAGATGCAGTTCCCAGGTTGAGCCCGGGGATTTCACAACTGTCTTACATCACCGCCTGCGCACGCTTTACGCCCAGTAATTCCGATTAACGCTCGCACCCTACGTATTACCGCGGCTGCTGGCACGTAGTTAGCCGGTGCTTATTCTTACGGTACCGTCATTAGCAAACTGTATTAGAGCTCGCCGTTTCGTTCCGTACAAAAGCAGTTTACAACCCGAAGGCCTTCATCCTGCACGCGGCATTGCTGGATCAGGCTTGCGCCCATTGTCCAAAATTCCCCACTGCTGCCTCCCGTAGGAGTCTGGACCGTGTCTCAGTTCCAGTGTGGCTGGTCGTCCTCTCAGACCAGCTACAGATCGTTGGCTTGGTGAGCCTTTACCCCACCAACTACCTAATCTGCCATCGGCCGCTCCATTCGCGCGAGGTCTTGCGATCCCCCGCTTTCATCCGTAGATCGTATGCGGTATTAGCGTAGCTTTCGCTACGTTATCCCCCACGATTGGGCACGTTCCGATGTATTACTCACCCGTTCGCCACTCGCCACCAGGATTGCTCCCGTGCTGCCGTTCGACTTGCATGTGTAAGGCATGCCGCCAGCGTTCAATCTGAGCCAGGATCAAACTCTATAGTTCGATCTTGAATTTTTTCGCTCTTTCGAGCAACTCATAAATTGGAATCGACACGAACCTCATTTCTGAGTTTCATATCTTTTTTACTTCATGAGCGTTTGTAGGTCAGTTAAGACCTAGTTCCGAAGAACTTGGCAATCGCCTTCAAACGCCCACGCTTATCGGCTGTATGTTTTTAAGGAACTCTTGCGACTCAAACTCCGCTTTTCGCTTCGTTTTCGTCTACGTCGCTGTGATCAGCGAAGCCTTGAATTATGCCACGGTTTTTTGAAGACCGTCAACTTTTTCAAGATTTTTGTCATCTGAAGGCAAGACCTTCACGCGACAAACATCTCATCACTTTCAGTCACAAAGACCAAAAGCAACCCTCACACAAAAAGAAAACGCCCCGATCGCTGACCGGGGCGTTTCTCGCTGTAATAGCCTGACGATGACCTACTTTCACACGGGAACCCGCACTATCATCGGCGCGGAGGCGTTTCACTGTCCTGTTCGGGATGGGAAGGAGTGGGACCACCTCGCTATGGTCATCAGGCATAACTTGTTGCCGTCCTGACACCGGGTCAGGACAACGAATTCATAGGGTCAAATCAGCTTAGTTTTTGAGTGCGTCAACTTGGCATAACAATTTTGACATTCATCAAAGTTATAGGGTCAAGCCGCACGAGCAATTAGTATCAGTTAGCTTAACGCATTACTGCGCTTCCACACCTGACCTATCAACGTCCTGGTCTTGAACGACTCTTTAGGGGGCTCAAGGCCCCGGCAGATCTCATCTTGAAACGAGTTTCCCGCTTAGATGCTTTCAGCGGTTATCTCTTCCGCACATAGCTACTCGGCAATGCCACTGGCGTGACAACCGATACACCAGAGGTGCGTCCACTCCGGTCCTCTCGTACTAGGAGCAGGCTTCCTCAAATCTGCAGCGCCCACGGAAGATAGGGACCAAACTGTCTCACGACGTTTTAAACCCAGCTCACGTACCTCTTTAAATGGCGAACAGCCATACCCTTGGGACCGGCTACAGCCCCAGGATGAGATGAGCCGACATCGAGGTGCCAAACACCGCCGTCGATATGAACTCTTGGGCGGTATCAGCCTGTTATCCCCAGAGTACCTTTTATCCGTTGAGCGATGGCCCTTCCATACAGAACCACCGGATCACTATGTCCTGCTTTCGCATCTGCTCGACTTGTCAGTCTCGCAGTTAAGCACGCTTATGCCATTGCACTATCGTCACGATGTCCGACCGTAACTAGCGTACCTTCGAACTCCTCCGTTACGCTTTGGGAGGAGACCGCCCCAGTCAAACTGCCTACCATGCACTGTCCCCGATCCAGATAATGGACCTAGGTTAGAACCTCAAACACACCAGGGTGGTATTTCAACGTTGGCTCCACAAGATCTAGCGACCCTGCTTCAAAGCCTCCCACCTATCCTACACAGATCTGTTCAAAGTCCAATACAAAGCTACAGTAAAGGTTCATGGGGTCTTTCCGTCTTTCCGCGGGGAGATTGCATCATCACAAACATTTCAACTTCGCTGAGTCTCAGGAGGAGACAGTGTGGCCATCGTTACGCCATTCGTGCAGGTCGGAACTTACCCGACAAGGAATTTCGCTACCTTAGGACCGTTATAGTTACGGCCGCCGTTTACTGGGACTTCAATCAAGAGCTTGCACCCCATCATTTAATCTTCCAGCACCGGGCAGGCGTCACACCCTATACGTCCACTTTCGTGTTTGCAGAGTGCTGTGTTTTTAATAAACAGTCGCAGCCACCGATTTTTTGCAACCTCATTGGGCTCCAGGAGTAAATCCCTTCACCTACTAAAGGCACACCTTCTTCCGAAGTTACGGTGTCAATTTGCCGAGTTCCTTCTCCTGAGTTCTCTCAAGCGCCTTAGAATACTCATCTCGCGCACCAGTGTCGGTTTGCGGTACGGTCGTGTGTAGCTGAAGCTTAGTGGCTTTTCCTGGAAGCAGGGTATCACTCACTTCGTCTGCAAGCAGACTCGTTATCACCCCTCATCTAAGCCCGGCGGATTTGCCTACCAGGCATGACTACAGGCTTGAACCAACATATCCAACAGTTGGCTGAGCTAACCTTCTCCGTCCCCACATCGCACTACACATCGGTACAGGAATATTGACCTGTTTCCCATCAGCTACGCATCTCTGCCTCGCCTTAGGGGCCGACTCACTCTACGCCGATGAACGTTGCGTAGAAAACCTTGCGCTTACGGCGAGGGGGCTTTTCACCCCCTTTAACGCTACTCATGTCAGCATTCGCACTTCTGATACCTCCAGCGCGCTTTACAACGCACCTTCACAGGCTTACAGAACGCTCTCCTACCACTTGCAATAAATTGCAAATCCGCAGCTTCGGTAACTGGCTTAGCCCCGTTACATCTTCCGCGCAGGACGACTCGATCAGTGAGCTATTACGCTTTCTTTAAATGATGGCTGCTTCTAAGCCAACATCCTGACTGTTTTAGCCTTCCCACTTCGTTTCCCACTTAGCCAATTTTAGGGACCTTAGCTGGCGGTCTGGGTTGTTTCCCTCTTGAGTCCGGACGTTAGCACCCGGTGCTCTGTCTCCCAAGCTGTACTCGTCGGTATTCGGAGTTTGCATAGGTTTGGTAAGTCGCCATGACCCCCTAGCCTAAACAGTGCTCTACCCCCGACGGTAATACTTGAGGCACTACCTAAATAGTTTTCGGAGAGAACCAGCTATTTCCAAGTTTGTTTAGCCTTTCACCCCTATCCACAGCTCATCCGCTAGTTTTGCAACACTAGTCGGTTCGGACCTCCAGTACCTGTTACGGCACCTTCATCCTGGCCATGGATAGATCACTTGGTTTCGGGTCTACACCCAGCGACTGATCGCCCTATTCGGACTCGATTTCTCTACGGCTTCCCTATTCGGTTAACCTTGCCACTGAATGTAAGTCGCTGACCCATTATACAAAAGGTACGCAGTCACCCTTGCGGGCTCCTACTTTTTGTAAGCACACGGTTTCAGGATCTATTTCACTCCCCTCCCGGGGTTCTTTTCGCCTTTCCCTCACGGTACTAGTTCACTATCGGTCAATGATGAGTATTTAGCCTTGGAGGATGGTCCCCCCATATTCAGACAGGATTTCTCGTGTCCCGCCCTACTTGTCGCAAGCTCAGTACCACACAGGTCATTTCACGTACGGGGCTATCACCCGCTATGGCCAGCCTTTCCAAGCTGTTCCGTTATGTCTTGTGCTATCACTTGCAGGCTTCTCCGATTTCGCTCGCCACTACTTTCGGAATCTCGGTTGATGTCTTTTCCTCGAGCTACTGAGATGTTTCAGTTCACCCGGTTCGCCTCGCATACCTATGTATTCAGTATGCGATACCTTTGCAGGTGGGTTTCCCCATTCGGAAATCTCCGGATCAAAGCTAATTTGCCAGCTCCCCGAAGCTTATCGCAGGCTATCACGTCCTTCGTCGCCTATCATTGCCAAGGCATCCACCATGTGCTCTTATTCACTTGACCCTATAACTTTGATTCTTCTTGCGAAGCCTCTCATTATCATCAAGGAATGTCTGACGGGTCTTTCACCCGTCGCGTTATGCCGTAATTGAGCTTTCGCTCAAATTATCTGAATTTCAAACGTGAAGTTTGATATTCGTTTTGACGCAATCAAAAATTCTATGTTGCTGATGGCACGGTCCGCACTAAACCTTTACGAATGTGCGGTTTCCATCAGCAACGCTGATTCGACTCTATGAATTTTTAAAGAACAGCCGATTGATCAAGAGATCTTGATCAACAACAAAGAGGCCTCTGACGAAGCCGCTTTGGTGTTGAATGAATAAGTATCGAAAGAATGGTGGAGGATGACGGGATCGAACCGACGACCCCCTGCTTGCAAAGCAGGTGCTCTCCCAGCTGAGCTAATCCCCCAGTTTGATGGACGGGATGGTGGGTCTGGTTGGTCTCGAACCAACGACCCCCGCCTTATCAAGACGGTGCTCTAACCAACTGAGCTACAGACCCAAGCCGGTCACTAGTGATCCAGGAACAAGCCTAAGACCGCTGGCGACAACCTTCCAACAACCGATAAGTGTGAGCGTTCAAATTAGATTGCAGTTTCCAGAAAGGAGGTGATCCAGCCGCACCTTCCGATACGGCTACCTTGTTACGACTTCACCCCAGTCACGAACCCTGCCGTGGTAATCGCCCTCCTTGCGGTTAGGCTAACTACTTCTGGCAGAACCCGCTCCCATGGTGTGACGGGCGGTGTGTACAAGACCCGGGAACGTATTCACCGCGACATTCTGATCCGCGATTACTAGCGATTCCGACTTCACGCAGTCGAGTTGCAGACTGCGATCCGGACTACGACTGGCTTTCTGGGATTAGCTCCCCCTCGCGGGTTGGCAACCCTCTGTACCAGCCATTGTATGACGTGTGTAGCCCCACCTATAAGGGCCATGAGGACTTGACGTCATCCCCACCTTCCTCCGGTTTGTCACCGGCAGTCTCATTAGAGTGCCCAACTGAATGTAGCAACTAATGACAAGGGTTGCGCTCGTTGCGGGACTTAACCCAACATCTCACGACACGAGCTGACGACAGCCATGCAGCACCTGTGTTATGGCTCTCTTTCGAGCACGAAGCCATCTCTGGCGACTTCCATACATGTCAAAGGTGGGTAAGGTTTTTCGCGTTGCATCGAATTAAACCACATCATCCACCGCTTGTGCGGGTCCCCGTCAATTCCTTTGAGTTTCAACCTTGCGGCCGTACTCCCCAGGCGGTCAACTTCACGCGTTAGCTTCGTTACTGAGTCAGTGAAGACCCAACAACCAGTTGACATCGTTTAGGGCGTGGACTACCAGGGTATCTAATCCTGTTTGCTCCCCACGCTTTCGTGCATGAGCGTCAGTACAGGCCCAGGGGATTGCCTTCGCCATCGGTGTTCCTCCGCATATCTACGCATTTCACTGCTACACGCGGAATTCCATCCCCCTCTGCCGTACTCTAGCGATGCAGTCACAGATGCAGTTCCCAGGTTGAGCCCGGGGATTTCACAACTGTCTTACATCACCGCCTGCGCACGCTTTACGCCCAGTAATTCCGATTAACGCTCGCACCCTACGTATTACCGCGGCTGCTGGCACGTAGTTAGCCGGTGCTTATTCTTACGGTACCGTCATTAGCAAACTGTATTAGAGCTCGCCGTTTCGTTCCGTACAAAAGCAGTTTACAACCCGAAGGCCTTCATCCTGCACGCGGCATTGCTGGATCAGGCTTGCGCCCATTGTCCAAAATTCCCCACTGCTGCCTCCCGTAGGAGTCTGGACCGTGTCTCAGTTCCAGTGTGGCTGGTCGTCCTCTCAGACCAGCTACAGATCGTTGGCTTGGTGAGCCTTTACCCCACCAACTACCTAATCTGCCATCGGCCGCTCCATTCGCGCGAGGTCTTGCGATCCCCCGCTTTCATCCGTAGATCGTATGCGGTATTAGCGTAGCTTTCGCTACGTTATCCCCCACGATTGGGCACGTTCCGATGTATTACTCACCCGTTCGCCACTCGCCACCAGGATTGCTCCCGTGCTGCCGTTCGACTTGCATGTGTAAGGCATGCCGCCAGCGTTCAATCTGAGCCAGGATCAAACTCTATAGTTCGATCTTGAATTTTTTCGCTCTTTCGAGCAACTCATAAATTGGAATCGACACGAACCTCATTTCTGAGTTTCATATCTTTTTTACTTCATGAGCGTTTGTAGGTCAGTTAAGACCTAGTTCCGAAGAACTTGGCAATCGCCTTCAAACGCCCACGCTTATCGGCTGTATGTTTTTAAGGAACTCTTGCGACTCAAACTCCGCTTTTCGCTTCGTTTTTGTCTGCGTCGCTGTGATCAGCGAAGCCTTGAATTATGCCACGGTTTTTTGAAGACCGTCAACATGTTTGAAAATTTCTTTTCCGAAGCGTTTGCGGCGTTGGCCTCTGTCACTTCACACGTTGCAACCGACTTCGGAAGTCGTTGATCGCTTGTCGCTTTCAACATCTCTGCGTCATCTGCTGAGCCATCAACTATAGCACGGGTTTTCCCGACTTTCAAACCACCGTCACATTTTCTTCCGTGATTCGCCGCCTTCGGCCTCGCTCATCAGAGGCAGCGCCCGGTAGCGCCGGCCTGTGAGCACCGCCAAGGCGTTGCCCACCGCCGGCGCCAGGGGGGGCACCCCAGGCTCCCCCACCCCGGTGGGCAGATGGGTGCTTGGCACGATCCAGGTCTCCACCACAGGTGTGGCCTGCAGGGTGAGCAGCGGCGCTGCCGGGAAATTGCGTTGCACCACCTCCCCCTGATGGATGTCCACCCCCCCATACAAGGCGGCGGTGAGCGCAAACACCACCGAGCCCTCCATCTGCTGGGCCACGGTGGCCGGGTTCACCACCGTGCCACAGTCCACCGCACACACCACGCGGTGCACCCTGGGCTTGCCCTGCTCCAGGGAAACCTCCACAACCTGGGCCACCACCGAGCCAAACGACTCGTGAATGGCCACGCCACGGGCCCGCCCAGCGGGCAGCGGACGGCCCCAGCCGGCTTTGCTGGCAGCCAGGTTCAGCACCGCCAGGTGCCGTGGAGCGTACTTCAGCCAGCGGCGCCGGAAGTCCACAGGATCTTGTGGGGCCCGCGCCGCCAGCTCGTCAATGAAGCTTTCCATGAAGAAGGCGTTGTGGGAATGGCCCACCGATCGCCAGAACCCCACTGGCACCCCGCTGCGGGTGGCCACATGGGCCATGCGCTGGCTGGGAAAGGCATAGGCTTGGTCGATCAAACCCTCGGCAGTGGTCTTGTCCGGCATGTCGATGGGGCCGCTGAGCGCCGGCAGGGTGCGCGCCATCCAGCGCGGTGTGATGGCGTCGCCGGCCGACACCGTCTGTAGGCTGACCGGCTGGCCCGTCGCGTCCAGCGCTGCCCGCAGGTGGGCCACCTGCATCGGCCGGTAATGGTCATGGGCCATGTCTTCCTCGCGCGACCAGACCACCTGCACCGGCTTGCCCTGGGTGGCCATGGCCACCCGCACCGCCTGGGCAGCGACATCGGTCTCCAGGCGACGGCCAAAACCACCGCCCAGCAGCGTCACCTGCAGCGTGACTTTGTCGGCCGACACGCCCGCCACCCGGGCCGCCAAGTCACGCACCGCGGTGGGCACCTGGGTCGGCGCCCAGACCGTCACGCCCTGCGGCGTGACCTGGGCGGTGCAGTTCATGGGCTCCAGCGTGGCGTGGGCCAGATAGGGTGCGGTGAAGCGCGCCTCCAGCGTGGCGGCAGCGCCCGCCTCGGCCGCCGCCACATCACCCTGCGAATAAAAGACGGTGCCATCGCCGCCAGCAAGGGCCGCGGTGACAGTGGCATCAAGTTGTTTGCGGATGGCATCGGTGTCCACCGGCGCCCCGTCACGCGGCCGCCAACGGGCCACCACGGCATTGGCCGCCTGCTGGGCCTGCCAGGTGGTGGTGGCCACCACCGCAAAGCCCTCAGGCGCCCCGGCGTCTGCCGGCAGGCGCACCAGCTGGCGCACACCGGGCATGGCCAGGGCCGCCTTGTCGTCCAGGCTGTCCAGCCCGCCACCCATCAGCGGGCACATGCGCACCGCCGCAAACAGCAGGCCGGGTGGGCGCACGTCCAGCCCAAACACCGCCTGGCCATTGACCTTGGCCGGCAGGTCCAACCGCGGCGCCGGCTGGCCAATCAGCCGCCAATTGGCCCTGGGCTTCAAAACCACCTCGCCCGGCGCGATGCCGGCGGCCGCCGAAGCCAGGGCTGCATAGGCCAGCGACCGGCCCGAGGCATCGGTCACTTGGCCACCGGCCACGGTCAGGCTGGCCGGGGCTACGCCCCACTGGGCGGCGGCCGCTGCCAGCAGGCTGGACCGGGCGCTGGCCGCAGCCATGCGCAGCGGCGCCCAGGCGTCGGCCACGCTGGACGAGCCGCCGGTGACCTGGATGCCCAGTTCGCGCGCCAGCTTGCCCACCATCCATTCGCTGACCCGCACCAGCGCAGGGGCGGGCTCGTCGGCGCCGTCGCGTGGGTGGAAGGGCAGCGAGCCGACGAACATCGCCACGTTGCCGTAAATCTTGTCGGGACCGGCCGTTTCCAGCCGCACCGAGGCCAGTGGCACGTCCAACTCCTCGGCCACCAGCATGGCCAGCGCGGTGTGCACGCCCTGCCCCATCTCGCTGCGCGGCATGGCCAGCACGATGGCGCCGTCGGCCGCCACCTTGATCCAGCCGTTCAAAGCCACCTCGCCGGCCTTCTGCGCCCAGGATGCGGGCGACCCCAGGCGCGACCGCGCCGGCAGCACCGCCCAGCCCACCACCAACGCGCCTGTGGCGCCAGCGGCACTCAACAACCAGGTCCGGCGCTTCATGACGCCACCCCAACGCTCGCCACCGCCTGCCCCGCCGCCCGGTGGATGGCCGCACGCACCCGCTGGTAGGTGCCGCAACGGCACAAATTGGTGATGTGGGTGTCGATTTCGGCGTCGGTCGGCTTCGACGTGCGGGCCAGCAGGGCCGCCGCGGCCATCAGCATGCCGCTCTGGCAGTAGCCGCACTGCGGCACTTGTTCGGCAATCCAGGCCTGTTGCAAGGGGTGGGGCTGGTTCACCGGGGCCAGGCCCTCGATGGTGGTGACGGCTTTGCCGGCCACCGCCGCCACCGGCAGCACACAGGTGCGGGTGGCCACACCGTCCACATGGACGGTGCAGGCGCCACAGGCGGCCACGCCGCAGCCGAACTTGGTGCCGGTGAGGTTGAGCACGTCGCGCAGCACCCACAGCAGGGGCATGGCCCCGTCCACCGGGGCGTCCACAGCGGCGCCATTGATCAGAAGTTGCACGGTTTTCCTCGCAGATGGGGGTCAGCCGGCCACTATAGCCAGCGGTCTGCACGGTGGTTAGAGGTTGGACCCGGTGTCTGGCAACGATAATCCGCCCCCTATGGCCCTGATCACCCTTTTGAATGCCCAGCTCGCTTTTGGCCATGTGGCCCTGCTGGACCACGCCGACTTTGCCCTGGAGACCACCGAACGGGTGGGCCTGATTGGCCGCAACGGCGCCGGCAAATCCTCCATGCTGAAAATCCTGGGCGGCCTGGAAAAGGCCGACGACGGCGTGCTGCAGTTCCAACAAGGCCTGCGCGTGGCCTATGTGGCGCAGGAACCGGTGCTGGACCCGGAGGCCACGGTGTTCGTGGCGGCCAGCGTCGGACTGGCCCAGGTGATCGCGGCGCGCGACCTCTACCTCAGCGGCGCCGACGGCGTGGACCTGGACGCGCTGCAGTCACAAATCGAGGCTTTTGACGCCTGGAACTGGGAGCAGCGGGTTGAAGAAACCCTGCACCGGCTGCACCTGGACGCCAGCGCACTCGTCGGCACGCTGTCGGGCGGCACCAAAAAACGGGTGGCGTTGGCCCAGGCGCTGGTGGCCAAGCCCGACGTGCTGCTGCTCGACGAACCCACCAACCACCTGGACCTGGACTCGATTGCCTGGCTGGAAGACCTGCTGATCGACTTCAAGGGCAGCGTCATCACCATCACCCACGACCGCGCCTTCCTCGACCGGGTGGCCACCCGCATCGTCGAGCTGGACCGCGGGCGCCTGCTGTCCTACCCCGGCAACTTCGCCCAGTACCTGGTGCAGAAAGAAGAGCAGCTGGCGCAGGAGGCGGTGATCTCGGCCAAGGCCGACAAATTACTGGCGCAAGAGGAAATCTGGATCCGCAAGGGCGTGGAGGCGCGCCGCACCCGGGCGCAAGGCCGCATCACCCGGCTCGACAAACTGCGCGCCAGCCGCGCCGCCCGCCGCAGCGCCTTGGGCAGCGTCAAGCTCGACGTGGCCTCGGGCGCCCCGAGCGGCAAGATCGTGGGCGAGCTGACCGACGTCAGCCTGGCCTTTGGCGACAAGCAAATCGTCAGCCACTTCAGCGCCACCCTGCTGCGCGGCGACAAAATCGGCCTGATCGGCCCCAACGGCGCTGGCAAGACCACGCTGCTCAAGCTGATTCTGGGCGAGCTGAAACCCGACAGCGGCAAGCTGCGCCAGGGCACCCGGCTCGAGGTGGCCTATTTCGACCAGATGCGCAACACGCTGGACCTCGACGCCTCGCTGGAAGACTTCATCAGCCCCGGCAGCGAGTGGATCGAGATCGGCGGCCAGCGCAAACACGTCAAGAGCTACCTGGGCGACTTTTTGTTCTCGCCGGCCCGCGCCAACTCACCGGTGCGTTCGCTCAGCGGCGGCGAGCGCAACCGGCTCTTGTTGGCGCGGTTGTTTGCCCGCCCGGCCAACGTGCTGGTGCTGGACGAACCCACCAACGACCTCGACATCGACACGCTGGAGTTGCTGGAAGACCTGCTGCAAAACTACGACGGCACGGTGTTCCTGGTCAGCCACGACCGGCGCTTTCTCGACAACGTGGTCACCAGCACCATCGCCTTCGAGGGCGAGGGCCGCTGGCGCGAGTACGAGGGCGGCGTGGAAGACTGGATCGTGCAGTCGCAGCGCAGCAAGGCCTTGGCCGCGTCCGGCAGTGCAGACAAGCCCGCCGCGCCGGCCAAAACCGAGCCCAAGCCGGCGCCGGCAGCCACTCCAACGCCACAAAAAAAGAAGCTGAGCTACAAGGAGCAACGTGAGCTGGAGGGCTTACCGGCGCTGATTGCCGCGCTGGAGGCCGAACAGCAAAACACCACCGCCGCGCTGGCCGACGGCAGCCTCTACGCCAGCGACCCGCGCCGCGCCGCCGAGCTGGCCCAGCGCAACGCCGCCATCGACGACGAGTTGCTGGCCGCGCTGGAGCGCTGGGAGCAGCTGGGCAGCCCGGCCTGAGCGAAGGCTTCAGCGCAGCGCGTCGCGCAGCCGCGCAAACACCGCCCAGAACGCCGCCTCCTGCGTGGTGGCGAAGTTGATGCGCATCAGCGTGCTGGGCTGGCGCTGGGCGTGGAACAGCGAGCCCGGCGCCAGCAAATAGCCCTCGTCCAGCATGCGCTGGGCCAGCGCGTCGGTGTCCACCCCGGTGTCGACCCAGCCAAACAGGCCGGCCGGCTCGGCGGCAAAGCGGCAGCCATGGGCCAGGGCCAGCCGCACGCTGCGGGCCCGCGCGCCATCGAGCCGGGTGCGGATGCGCTCGGCATGGCGGCGCAGCTGGCCCTGGGCCATGCAGACCGCCAGCGCCCGCTCCATCAGCACCGGCGTGGTCAGCGTGGTCAGCAGCTTGGTGTCGAGCAGGCGCTCGGCCAGCGCCGGGGCCGCCGCCAGAAAGCCCACCCGCCAGTTGGGCGCCAGGATTTTCGAGAAGCCGCTGACGTAGACCGTGCGCTGCAACCCGTCCAGTGCGCTGAGCCGGGTGGCGTGCGGCGGCGCCAGGTGGCTGTAGGTGTCGTCCTCCACGATGTGGAAGTCGTGCGCATGGGCCAGCTGCAGCAGCCGGTGGGCGCTGCCGGGCGACAGGCTGTGGCCGGTGGGGTTGTGCAACACACTCACGCTGACCAGCAGCCGCGGCGCGTGCTCGGCGCAGTAGCGTGCCACCACCGCCAGGTCGGGGCCGTCGGCGCCACGCGGCACCGGCAGGATGCGCATGCCCAGGGCGTCGAGCCGGGCGAACTCGATGGCCCAGCCCGGCTCTTCCACCATCACCGGGTCGCCAGCGCGCAGCAGCGTGCGGCTGACCACGTCCAGCGCATGGGTCGCGCCCACGGTGGTGACGATCTGGCCCGGCGTGGCCGGGATCTGCAAATCCGCCAGCTTGGCCGCCAGCGCCTCGCGCAGCCCGCTGTCGCCGGCCGGCTCGCCGTACTGCAGCGACCAGTCGGCCAGCGCCCGGTCGCCCACCACCTTGCGCAGCGCCGCCGGCATGAAGCTGGAGCGCAGCCAAACGGGTGGAAAGGCCCCCATGCCGGGCTGGGGCTGGGCATCGGCGCCATGGAACATGCCGCGGATCAGCGCCGCGGCGCTGCGGGGCGGCGGCCGCGCCACCTCGGCCGCGGGGGCGGCGGCACCCTGCCGGGCCTGGCCCGCCGCCCGCGCACCATCGCGGACAAAAAAGCCGCGGTTCTTGCGCGCCTCCACCCAGCCCTCGGCCAGCAGCTGGTCGTAGGCCGCCACCACGGTGGACGGGCTCACGCCCTGGCTGGCCGCGCATTGCCTCACGCTGGGCAGCCGGGCCCCCGGCGCCAGCAGGTGGTCGCGGATGCGCTGGGCAAAGCGGGCGGCCAGCTGGCCAGACAGGGTTTGCGACGGTGACCGGGTCAGCATGGGGCCTGGGTGGGTGTGCTGAAAGGTTGGGCAGTACAGATCGGTCTGTGCGCCCACCAACTGTATTGCTTGTGTATCGGCATCAAGCCTACAGTGGACGGCATGAACTGGCAACTGGCCCACCGCACCACCCGCATGAACGCCTCGGCGATCCGCGAAATCCTCAAGCTCACCGAGCGCCCCGGCGTCATCAGTCTGGCCGGCGGCCTGCCCTCGCCACACAGCTTTCCGGTGGCCGAATTCGCCGCCGCCTGCGAACAGGTGCTGCGCGACGACGGCCCCGCCGCGCTGCAGTACGGCCCCAGCGAAGGCCATGGCCCGCTGCGCGAATGGGTGGCGGCCAGCCTGCCCTGGCCGGTCAGCGCGTCGCAGGTGCTGATCACCACCGGCTCGCAACAGGGTCTGGACCTGCTGGCCAAGGTGTTGATTGATGCCGGCAGCCGGGTGCTGGTGGAAACACCCACCTATTTGGGTGCGCTGCAGGCCTTTGCGCCCATGGAGCCGCAGATCGACAGCGTGGCCGGCGACGAGCAGGGCCTGCTGCCCGAGGCCCTGGCCAGCGCCTGTGCCGCCGGCCACGCGCCGCGCTTTTTGTACGTGCTGCCGAATTTCCAGAATCCCACCGGCCGCACGCTGGGCGAGGCCCGCCGCACCGCGCTGGTGAACAGTGCCGAGCGCCTGGGCCTGCCGCTGGTGGAAGACAACCCTTATGGCGAACTGTGGTTCGATGCCCCACCGCCAGCGCCGCTGGCCGCCCGCCACCCCGAGGGCTGTGTCTACCTGGGCTCGTTCTCCAAGGTGCTGGCGCCCGGGCTGCGGCTGGGTTTTGTGGTGGCGCCGCCAGTGCTGATGGGCCGGCTGCTGCAGGCCAAGCAGGCGGCCGACCTGCACACCCCCAGTTTCACCCAGCGGCTGGCGGCCCAGGTGCTGCAGGGCGACTTTCTGGCCCGCCACCTGCCCGCCGTGCGCGAACGCTACCGCGCCCAACGCGACGCCATGCTGGAGGCGCTTACCCGCCACATGGCGCCCTTCACCGGCCCCGGTGACCAGACCATGCGCTGGAATCAGCCGGCCGGCGGCATGTTTTTGTGGCTGCGCCTGCCGGCCGGCCTGGACGCCACGGCGCTGCTGCCACGCGCCGTGGCCCGCGGCGTGGCCTTTGTGCCGGGCGCGGCCTTCTACCCTGGGCCGGCAGACACGCGCACGATGCGGCTGTCGTTTGTCACCGCCGCGCCCGCCGAGATAGAAGCCGGCATCGCCGCGCTGGCCGCCGCCGTGGCCGAGATGCGCCCCTGGTCAGGAGCGACCGCATGAAACGCCGCTACATGCAAGTCGATGTGTTCTCGGCCATGGCCGGGCTGGGCAACCCGGTGGCGGTGGTGCTGGACGCCGATGGCCTGGACGACGCGCAAATGCAGCGCTTCGCCCGCTGGACCAATCTGTCGGAAACCACCTTTGTGCTGCCGCCCACCGACCCGGCGGCCGACTACCGGCTGCGCATCTTCACCCCTGGCGGCGAACTGCCCTTTGCCGGCCACCCCACGCTGGGCAGTGGGCACGCCTGGCTGCTGGCCGGTGGCCAGCCCCAAACGGCTGGCCAAGTGGTGCAGCAATGCGCGATCGGCTTGGTGGCGGTGCGCCGCGAGGCCGGCGCCCGGCTGGCCTTTGCCGCGCCCCCGCTGCGCCGCAGCGCGCCCGAACCGGCGCTGCTGGCCGCGGTGCTCAGCGCCCTCGGCTTGCAAGCCCACCAGCTGCGGGCGGCCCAACGGCTGGACAACGGCCCGGTGTGGCTGGGTCTGCTGCTGGACGGCCCGGCCAGCGTGTTGGCCTGCGCGCCCGACCATGCCCAATTGAAGCAGTTGGGCGTGAAGGTGGGCTTGGCCGGCTTGTATGGCGGAGCCCCCCGCACCGATGCGGCAGCCTCCCAGCTCGAAGTCCGGGCCTTTGCCGCGCCCATCGGCGTGGCCGAAGACCCTGTGACCGGCAGCCTCAACGCCAGCCTGGCCCAGTGGCTGATGGCCGAGGGCTGGCTGCCGCCGCGCTACACCGCGGCCCAGGGCCAGTGCCTGCAGCGGGCGGGCCGGGTGCACCTGGACCAGGAGGCCGACGGCCCGCTGTGGGTGGGCGGCGACTGTGTGGCCTGCATCACCGGCACGGTGGACCTCTAGGGCCGGCTCACAGCCCCAGGTCGGACAGGCCGGGGTGGTCGTCGGGCCGGCGGCCCAGCGGCCAGTGGAACTTGCGCTCGGACTCGGCGATCGGCAGGTCGTTGATGCTGGCGTGGCGCACCGCCATCAGGCCGTTGTCGGCGAATTCCCAGTTCTCGTTGCCGTAGGAGCGGAACCACTGGCCGCTGGCGTCGTGCCACTCGTAGGCGAAACGCACGGCGATGCGGTTGTCGGTGAAGGCCCAGACCTCTTTGATCAGCCGGTACTCCAGCTCGCGCTCCCATTTGCGGGTCAGGAAGGCCGCCACTTCGTCGCGGCCCACCGGGAACTCGGCCCGGTTGCGCCAGCGGGTCTGGGCGGTGTAGGCCATGGCCACCTTCTCCGGGTTGCGGTTGTTCCAGCCGTCTTCGGCGGCGCGGGCCTTTTGCCTGGCGGTTTCCAGCGTGAACGGCGGCAACGGGGGACGCGGGGTTTCGGTGGGGTCGATCATGGGGTCTCCTGGAACTTGTTTTAACTGAAAGCCTCGGCCCGGTCCACCACCACCGGCGTGGGCCGGTGGTGCAAGGCGTCGATGCGTTCGGCCAGAAACAGCGCGTCGCGGGCCACGCCGGAAAAGCGGCCCGAGCCCCAGGTGTAGAGCCAAGGCAGGCCCAGGAAGTACAGGCCGGGGTGGGCGGTCACGCCGCGCTGGTGGCCGGGCTGGCCACGGCCATTGAACACCGGGGCCTCGACCCAGGCGAAGTCGGGCGTGAAGCCGATGCACCAGACGATGGACGTGATGCCGTGCTCGGCCAGGTTGACCGCGGTGCGCTCGGCGCCCGGCTGCCACACCGGCGTGTAGACCGACGGCCCCTCGTCGGTGGCGATGCCGTTCTTGGTGATGAAGGCGTCGATGCTGGCGTTGATGCGGTTGTACACCGCGTCGGCGGCGTCCAGGTTGGTGGCCAGGTCGGGCGCGAACTGCAGGGTCTCGCCGTCCAGCCCGGTCAGCAGGCCCACCAGTTCCATGCCCTGGGCGGCGAATTGGCGCAGGTCGATGTCGCGGCCGCCGTCGCGGCCGGTCACGTAGTGGTTGGTGTTGTCGCGCACGCCTTCGCGCAGCGGGTGCTCGTGCACCGGCAGGTCGTAGTAACGCATGTCGGCCAGCCAGTCGACCACGTCGCGGCCGCGGTAGAAGCGGGCGCAGCGGGGCGCGTCGCCCACCGCCAGCCAGACCTTGCGGCCGGCCAGGTGCAGGTCTTCGGCGATCTGCGTGCCCGACTGGCCCGAGCCCACCACCAGCACCGCGCCCTCGGGCAGCGCGGCGGCGTTGCGGTACTGCTCGGAATGCATCTGCACCACGCTGGCCGGCAGCCGCTCGGCCAGCCGCGGGATGATGGGCGTGTGGTAACCCCCCGAGGCCGCCACCACCTGGTCGGCGGTGCACAGGCCTTCGGAGGTGTGTATCTCGAAACCGCCCTGCGGCCGCGGCACGGCGCGGCGCACCGCCACCCCTTCGCGCAGCGGCGCGTCCACATGGGCGCGGAAGGCCTGCAAATACTGCAGGATTTCCGGTTTGCGCATGAAGCCATGGGGGTCGGTCCCGCGGTACTCGTGGCCGGGCAGCTTGCACTGCCAGTTGGGCGTGACCAGTGAGAAGTTGTCCCAGCGCCGGGTCTCCCAGTTGTGCATGGCCTGGTGTTTCTCGAACACCACATGGTCGATGCTGCGCTGCTTCAGGTAATAGCTCAGCGACAGGCCGGCCTGGCCGCCGCCGACGATGGCCACGGGATGGTGGGGAATGGGATGGGACATGGGGAACTCCTTCGGGAAATGGGGCGCGTTCAGCCGAACGACACCAGCTCGATGCGGGCGTCGGCCTGGGAGCTGAAGCGCTGGGCCTGGGCCTCAATGAGCGCCAGCTGGTCGGCCGCGGCCGAGCAGGCAAAGCCGTAACGGGCGGCGACACGGTCGGACGCGTGCTGGGTGGCGGCACGGATGCGGCGCAAAAACTCGGGCAGCGGGTAGGCCTGGCCGGGCTCGAAAAAGCCGGTGATGCTGGTCGACGGCGAATAACACCGGGTCAGGGTCTGGTCGGGCCAGCGCAGCTGGTAGTGGATGGCAGGCATGGGCGTCTGAGGGTCAGGCTGTCGCCAGGTCGGTGGGCGTGGCACCAGCGGTGATGAAGGGGCGGGTGCGGGTGTCCCACAGCTCGGCCTGTTCGCCGCAGCGGGTCAGCACCAGCGTGGGGGTGTCGGTGACGCGGCCAACCCGGGCGCAGGCCAGGCCACGGGCGCGGAAGCGGGCCACCACCTCAGCCCGGTGTTCGGGCCGCACACTCAGCACAAAACCAAAGCTGGGGAAGGCGGTGAGCCAGCGCAGCAGCGCCAGGCCCTCCTCCATGCCGGGCGGGCGCGGAATGGCGTCCACCTCGATGCGGGCGCCCACACCCGAGCATTCGGCCAGCATCAATGCGGTGCCAATGACACCGGCCATGCTGATGTCCTTGGCGGCGTCGCACAGGCCGGCCTCGGCCAGTTCGGGCAGCAGTTCCAGGTCACCGCGCAGGCGTTCGGCCGGCGCGGCGGTGGAGGCGTTCCAGTAGGGGTAGGGCTCCTGCCAGGCGCCGCGCAAATCCACCGCCACCAGCAGGTCGTCGCCGGGCCGGGCGTGGAAGCTGGTCAGCAGCTGCTGCGCATGGCCCAGGATGGCCACCGCCAGCTGGCCACCGCGTGCCCGGTTGTTGCTGTGGCCGCCGACGATGGGCACGCCGTAGCGCTGGGCGGCGCTGGCCATGCCGGCCAGCATCTCGCTGGCCTGGGCCATGCCGTCGCTCCACAGCGCGTCGACCACCGCCAGCGGTCGCCCGCCCATGGCGTAGACGTCGCTCACATTGACCATCACGCTGCAGTAACCGGCGAACCAGGGCTGGGCTGCGATGAAGTCTTCCACCAGGCCCTCGATGGCCAGCAGGGTGTAACCGCCACCGGGTGACGGCAGGGCTGCGCAGTCGTCGCCCACCGCCACCGCCTGGGCCAGTCCGGCCATGCCGCCGGGGTGCTGGCCGGCGAGCGCGGTCACCACCGCGCTGATGTCGGTCTTGTGGGCAAAGCCGCGGCTGCTGCGCAGCGCCTCGGCAAGGGTGTGGATGTCCATGGCCTCAGACCGGTGCGGCGGCCCGTCGGTGGGGCTGGACCACGAAGCCGGTGATGGGGTCGTAGCAAGGCGGGTAGGCGGCCAGGTCGGCCTGCATCAGCTGGTGGGGCCAGCCGTGCAGTGTGAGGGCGCGCAGCGGGCGCCAGTGGAGCTTCTCGAACAGGCGCTGATTCTGGCTTTGCACATGGGCCAGAAAAATCTGGCAGCCGCGCGCATGGGCGCTGGCCACGGCCAGCCGGACCAGGGCGCTGGCCAGGCCGCTGTACTGGCGGAACGCCAGGTGCACCGCCAGCCGCGAGCCCCACCACAGGCCGGGCTGGTCCTGGTGGATGCGCACACAGCCTACCACCTGGTCGCTCATGCCGCCGATGCAGGCGATGGCCACCAGCATTTGCGCGTCGTCGTCGATCACATCAAGGTCGTCGCCCTCGAACAGGCCCTGTTCCAGGCAGAACACCGCCCGCCGCAGCCGCATGGCCTCGGCCTTTTCCCAGGCGTTGTCGGCCCATTTGATGCGGAACTCGCAGGGCACAAAGCCGCGCGGCAAGTCCTTCAGCTCTTCGTCAAAGGCGTAATCAAGCGCTTGCATAAGGGGCTCCCGGATGGGCTTCGACTGCCTCATAGGCCGACAGCGTGGAGCAGGCCCCGCATTTGCCGCAGCCGGCCTTGATGTCGGACGAGCGCAGGCCGGCCTGGGCCACCATGGCGGCCAGCGGCGTCAGCAGGCCACGCATGAACTCGGCGCTGGGTGCGGGGTGGTCTTCCATCGGCGTGCCGCTGATGGGCACAAAGGGCACAACAAAGGGGTAGACCCCCAGCGCCAGCAGGCGTTCGCACATGGCCAGGATGGCTTGCGGCGTGTCGCCCAGGCCGGCCAGGATGTAGGAGCTGACCTGGCCGCGGCCGAACACCGCCACCGCGGCCTCGAAGGCGGCCATGTAGCGGCCCAGCGGCACCGAAGCCTTGCCCGGCATGATGCGCTCGCGCACCTCGGGTGTCACCACCTCCAGGTGCATGCCCAGCGTGTCAATGCCGGCGGCCTTCATGCGGTCGAACCAGCCGTCGTGGTCGGGGGGCTCGCACTGGGCCTGGATGGGCAGGTCCACGGCGGCGCGCACCGCCAGGGCACTGTCCACCAGCACCTGGGCACCGCGGTCGGGGGTGGACGGTGTGCCGGTGGTCATCACCATGTGTTTCACGCCGTCGAGCGCCACGGCCGCGCGGGCCACCTCGGCGAGCTGGGCTGGCGTCTTGTGGGCGATGGTGCGGCCGGCCGCCAGCGACTGGCCAATGGCGCAGAACTGGCAGGTCTTGGTCCGGCTCTGGTAGCGGATGCAGGTCTGCAGCACCGTGGTGGCCAGCACGTCGGCGCCGTGCAGCGTGGCGATCTGCGAATAGGGCACACCGTCGGCGGTGCTCAACTCATAGAAGCGCGGCGTTTTCGGGAAGGTGATGCTGGCAATGGGAATGCTGCCGCGCATCACGGTGCTGTGCCCCTGGGCGTCGGGCGCCAAAGCCATGTAGGGTGAGTGGAAGGCCGTGCCGGTGTGCACCGGCACCATGATGGTGTGGCCGTCCACCGTCACCGCCTTGTGGTCGGACGGGCCGGCGCCGCCGCGGCGGCTGGCCACGCCGGCCGAGGGGTCAAGCAGCCGCAACCCGGAGGACTGCAACTCGGTCATCAGCTGGCGACTGGAGAGCGCTTCGGTCGGTGTCATGGTCGGAACTCCGGGTGGGGGTGGGGGAAACGGCGGCGGGCGCGTGCATCGCGTGCAAAGGCTGGGCCGGCTGGTCGTTGAGCGCCAGGCTCAGCAGCTCGGGGCGGGCGTAGTGGCCCACCGAATCCATCATGCGTTTGCGCTTGGTGATCAGCCGCATGTCGAGGTCGGCCACCAGCATGCCTTCGCCCTCGGTGAGGGGCGGCACCAGGTGCCGGCCTTCGGGCGACACGATGGCGGTGTGGCAGCCGCCACGCAAGGCCTTTTGCAACGTCGCGTCGGGGGTCAGCGCATGGATTTGCGCGTCGGTCAGCCAGCCGGTGGCATTGACCACAAAACAGCCCGACTCCAGCGCGTGGTGGCGGATGGTGACCTCCATCTGCTCGGCAAAGATGGGGCCGACCAGCGAGCCGGGGAACTGCGCGCAGTGGATCTCTTCGTGCTGGGCCATCAGGCTGTAGCGGGCCAGCGGGTTGTAGTGCTCCCAGCAGGCCAGCGCGCCGACCCGGCCCGCGGCGGTGTCCACCACCTTGAGGCCGGCACCGTCGCCCATGCCCCAGACCATGCGCTCGTGGTAGGTCGGGGTGATCTTGCGGCGCTTCAGGGCCAGGCGGCCGTCGGCGTCAAAAATCAGCTGGGCGTTGTACAGGCTGCCATGGTCGCGTTCGTTGACGCCCAGCACCACCACCATGCCGTGTTCGCGCGCCTTGGCGCCCACCGCGTCGGTCACCGGGCCGGGCACCACCACCGCCCGCTCGTACAGCCGCAGGTGCTCCTCGCCCTGGGCCACCGGCGGCCGGATGAACGAGAAGTAAGGGTAGTAGGGCACAAAGGTCTCGGGAAAGACGATCAGCTGCACCCCTTTGGCGGCGGCCTCGTCGATGGCCGCGCAGACCCTGGCGACGGTGCCGTCATGGCTGTCGAGGTCGGGCGAGATCTGCACGGCAGCCACCCGGACGGTGCGTGAAACGGGCATGGTGGTGTTCCTCGGGCGGCGCTTACAGCGTCCAGGTGTTCAACATGAAGGCGTTGGCCTTGCGGTGCAGCAGGATGATGTCGAGCACGTCCTGCGGCGCGATCGGCCGGATGCCGTCGATCAGCGAGCCTTCGCCATGGCCGTACAAGGCCTGCAGCGCGAAGCGGCAGGCGTAGACCTTGACGCCCTCTTTCATGATCTTGATCAGCTGGTTGTTGAAGTTCTGGTGGCCGGGGAAGGCCTCGTCGCCCAGCGTGGGGAAGCCGCGCTTCACGCCCAGCGTGACGCCGGGGCCGTACAGCAGCACCGAGGTCTCGAAGCCCTTGCGCTGCAGCCGCGTGGCCTGCAGCAAATTGACCAGGCCGATCGAGCCTTCGAAGGCCACGGTGTGGAAGGTCACCAGCGCTTTCTCGCCCGGGTCGGCTTTGACGTCTTCAAACACTTTTTCTTCGTAGTCGACCAGGTACTCGCCGATGGCGTTGGCAGGTTTCGTGACTTTGGGCATGCGGAACTCCGTGGAAGGGTTGATGGGCTGGCTGCGTGTCTGTGAGCGCGGGCTCACCCAGGCTTTGCATGCCCTGTGCCAGCCCATCGGCCGGGCGATGCAATCAAGCCGCAATCAAGCAGTGGCCAGGCCGGCCTGGGGCCGGAAAAATAATTTCAACGACCCGGTCACCGGGCCCCGAACCCGGTGGGATCCAACCCGACCCGCACTGAAACCATGCGACCCGAATGCAATCATGGAATGCAATCAACACCGATCGGTGCACCAGACTGAAGCAGTCAAAACCTGGCAGCGGCCGGTTTGAAATGCAATCAGTGGCGGCCCACAGCCCGGCCAGCTGCGCGTGGACGTGGGGAACCGCCATGAAAAAAGCCGCCGATTTTTCAACCGGCGGCGAAATGGAGACTCTCAATGAAATGCACTGACCAGGCCACACCTCGCGGCGCGGCCCTTCCTTCCTCCTCAGAAACTGTGCATCAGCCCCAGGTCGTAGCCGACCGAGCGGCTGTTAGCCAAGGTCGAGGAACCGAAGCCGGCCACCCCGCCATCGGCGGCGCCCACCGCGGAACCCCCGGAGTTCTTGACACGTGACACGGTGGTGAACAACGAGGTCCGCTTGGACAGGGTGTATTCGTAGCCCAGGGCGATCTTGGTGGCCTTGGGTTCGCCGGCCAGGCCGTCGATGTCGCGTTTGCCCTGCGACAAGCCCAGCTTGACCTTGCCGGGCCCCATCGGTGCCACCGCGCCCAGCGTGATCACCTTGGTGGTGAGGTCCTGGCCGGCCACGCCGGTGGCGTTCTCGGTCTTGAAGCGCGCGAACTCACCCATCAGCTTGACCACGCCGAAATCGAAGGAGCCGCCCGCGTTGGCGGTGGTGACATCCTGCGACAGCACACCGTCGGACTGGCTGGCCTTGCCACCCGAGACCGACGCGCTGAGCGGCCCCTTGTCGTAGGCCAGGCGCGCAGTCATGACACGGCCATCCTTTTTTGCCACGCCGGTGTTGGACGCCTGCTCGCTCGGGGCCAGCTGGAACTGCCCCGAAAAACCCCCCAGGGTGTTCGGCGTCAGGTAGCTGATCGCGTTGGACATGCGGAACAGCGACGACGCATCCTTGCCCACGGTGGAGGCGGCCACGCCCGGCGGGGCGAAGAGGCTGCCCAGAACGCCCAGCGGGAAGTTCAGGCTGGAGCCCACGCCATAGGTCAGGAAGGGGTCGTAGATCACGTCGTTGACGAAGCTGGCCGCCAGGTCGCGGCCCAGGCGCACCTCGCCAAAGCCGCCCGCCAGACTGACATAGGCCGCGCGGTCGAAGCGCAGGGCCCCACCGGGCGGGACGATGTTGATGTTGTTGGCGCTGCTGGGAACGCCGCTGGCGCCCGAGCTGGTTTCCAGGCCCATTTCCAGCTTGAAGCCGGCTTTCAGGCCACCGCCCAGGTCTTCGTCGCCCTTGAACCCGATCTTGCTGCCGATGGAGCCGCCACCGCCAGAGCTCAGGCCAGAGGCGCTGGCCCCGCCCTTGTTGGTGACACGGGTGAAGGAGTTGTCGATGGCACCGTAGAGGGTGACCGACGATTGGGCCGATGCGCCGCCGACAGCAGCGAGAACAGCCAGGGTGAGGAGGGGTTTTTTCATGGTGCGTGTTTCCGGAGGTTGTGAAAGTGAAAGGGAAAGGGCGACTCAGGTTTTGGCGGTGAGCTTGCCTGCCAGTGCCAGGCTGACGCGACCGAAGCCGTAGGCCACGATCAACGAGGTGGTGATCAGGAAGGCCGGGTTCTTGGTGCCGCCGCCCATGATTCCTTCGGGTGTCAGCAGCTGGGCCGACAGCACATAGGCGAAGGTCGATGCATAGCCGATCACCGTGGCGGGAATGGCAGGGAACAGCGGGATGTGCGCCACCAGCGCCAGGCACGCGGTGGTGGCACCCACCACCATGGCCGGCCACAGCGCGCCAGGCAGGCCTGGGTTGACGTTCAGGATCAGCAGCGATGCAGCGATGGCCAGCACCATGCCCATCAGCGCGCAGACCACCAGGTTTTTGAACGCCTCCGCCGTGCCCCCCAGCGCAACGCCGGTGGCCGTGAAGATGAAGGTGGCCCAGATCATGAACAGGCCGGTGCTGAGAGACACATAGGTCAGCAGGCCCCCGATCACGCCCAACACCAGCGCGAGTGCATTGACGAAGCTCATTTGGATTTCCTGTTCAAGGTGCGTGAGACAAAGGACGCGGTGTCCATCACAGCGTCCAGGTGTTCAACATGAAGGCGTTGGCCTTGCGGTGCAGCAGGATGATGTCGAGCACGTCCTGCGGCGCGATCGGCCGGATGCCGTCGATCAGCGAGCCTTCGCCATGGCCGTACAAGGCCTGCAGCGCGAAGCGGCAGGCGTAGACCTTGACGCCCTCTTTCATGATCTTGATCAGCTGGTTGTTGAAGTTCTGGTGGCCGGGGAAGGCCTCGTCGCCCAGCGTGGGGAAGCCGCGCTTCACGCCCAGCGTGACGCCGGGGCCGTACAGCAGCACCGAGGTCTCGAAGCCCTTGCGCTGCAGCCGCGTGGCCTGCAGCAAATTGACCAGGCCGATCGAGCCTTCGAAGGCCACGGTGTGGAAGGTCACCAGCGCTTTCTCGCCCGGGTCGGCTTTGACGTCTTCAAACACTTTTTCTTCGTAGTCGACCAGGTACTCGCCGATGGCGTTGGCAGGTTTCGTGACTTTGGGCATGCGGAACTCCGTGGAAGGGTTGATGGGCTGGCTGCGTGTCTGTGAGCGCGGGCTCACCCAGGCTTTGCATGCCCTGTGCCACGGCCGGGACGCCGGGACCCGATCAAGCCGCCATCAATCAGCGGTGGGGCCGGTCTGCGACGATTGAAAATTTTTCAATGCCCCGGCGATGCGATCACGCCGCCGGACTGATCGGAGGCCCACCGCACTGAAACCATGCGGCGGGCTTGCAATCAGTGAATGCGATCAAGGCCCTGCGCCGCACCAGCGCGATGCAACCCCACTGGCACAGCCGGGCACGGGAAATGCAATCAGGCCGTACACCCACCTTCTTGCCTCATGCAAAAAATCACCCACCAATGGGCCAAACGCCTGCAGCTCAGCGCCAAACCGGCCTACCTGATGCTGGCCGACCTGATCGCCGAAGACATGCGGGTCGGCCGTTTGTCCTCTCGCGACCGGCTGCCCACGCTGCGCGAGCTGGCGCAAGACCTGAGCCTGAACTACACCACCGTGGCAAGGGGTTATGCGGAAGCGCGCAAACGTGGCCTGATCGACTCCCACGCCGGCATGGGCAGCTATGTGCGCGGCAGCAGCCCGCAGGTGCGACTGCGCGGCGGCAGCGGCGCCGAGATGACCATGAACATGCCGCCCGAGCCCGCCGACGAGGGCCTGCTGGCGGCACTGCGGGCCAGCGCGGCGGAGCTGATGGCCAGCACCGACCTGCACAGCCTGCTGCGCTACCAGGACTTCGGCGGTTCACCCCAGGACCGCGACGCCGCCATCGGCTGGCTGCGCCGCACCCGGGTGGTGTCGCATGCCGACCAGGTGCTGGTCTGCCCCGGCATCCACAGCGTGCTGACCGCGCTGTTCTCGCTGCTGGCCCGGCCTGGCGAGCTGATCTGCGTCGAGGCCCTGACCTACCCCGGCCTGAAAGCCATCGCCACCCAGCTCGGTGTGCAACTGCACGCGTTGCCGCTGGACGACGAAGGCCCCAGCGCCGAGGCCTTTGAGCACGCCTGCAAAACCCTGAACCCCAAGGCGCTGTACTGCAACCCCACGCTGCTCAACCCCACCACCGCCAGCGTGTCGCGGCTGCGGCGCGAGGCGCTGGCCGATGTGGCCTTGCGCTACAGCGTGCCCATCATCGAGGACGACGCCTACGGCATGTTGCCGCGCCACACCCTGCCGCCGCTGGCCGAGCTGGCGCCGGAACTGACCCACCATGTGACTGGCCTCTCCAAATGCGTCGGCGCCGGCCTGCGCACCGCCTTTGTCCACGCCCCCAGCACCCGCCAGGCCCAGCGCCTGGCCGGTGCGCTGCGAGCCACCACGGTGATGGCCTCGCCGGTGACCAACGCGCTGGCCACCACCTGGATAGGCAACGGCCTGGCCGACGCCATGGTGCAGGCGGTGCGCGAGGAATCCACGGCCCGCCAGGCGCTGGCCGCCCACCACCTGGCCCGCCACCCGCTGCAGGCCAACCCCGAGGGCTTTCATTTGTGGCTGCCCATGCCGGCGCCCTGGAGCGCGGTGGAGTTCGCCAGCTATTTGCGCACCCGCGGCGTGGGCGTGGTGGCCAGTGCCGCCTTCTCCACCGACGCCAACCCGCCCGACGCGGTGCGCATCTGCCTGGGCGGTCCGATGACCCGCGACGAATGCGACGCGGCACTGCAGCTGGTCAGCGACACGCTGGACCACCCGCTGCACCCCTACGCCACGGTGCGCTGAGCGCGACAGCGGCGTCACTGCAGCGACACGCGGCGGGCCCGCGGGCCCCCACAATCGCCGCCCATGGGAAGCTTGTATTTGGTGCGCCATGGCCAGGCCTCGTTTGGCGCCGCAGACTACGACCAGCTGAGCCCTTTGGGTCACCAGCAGAGCGTGCGTCTGGGCCAGTACCTGAAGCGTAAGGGCCTGCAATGCGACACGGTGCTGACCGGCACGTTGCGCCGCCACGCCCAAACGCTGGCCGGCATTTGCGAGGGCGCCGGCTGGGACCTGCAACCCCAGGCCCTGCCCGGCCTGAACGAGTACGACGCCGACGCGGTGATTGCGGCAGTACATCCCCAGCCGCTGGCCAAACCCGACACGCCCGAAGCCTACCGCCACCATTTCCGGCTGCTGCGCGACGGCCTGACCCAGTGGATGGCCGGCGTGCTGACGCCCAAGGGCATGCCCAGCTACACCGACTTCCGCCAGGGTGTGGTGGCCGCCCTGGACCAGGTGCGCAGCCAGCACAGCGGCCAGGTGCTGCTGGTGTCCAGCGGCGGGCCGATCGCCACCGCGGTGGGCCATGTGCTGGGCACCAGCGCCGAGACCACCATCGAGCTGAACCTGCGCATCCGCAACAGCGCGCTGACCGAGTTCGCCTTCAACCCCAAGCGGCACACGCTGCAAACTTTCAACACCGTGCCCCACCTGGACGAACAGGCCGACTGGGTCACCTACGCCTGAGCCACGGCGGCCCAGGTCCTGGGCTCAGTAGGTTTTGTACGGCAGGAACTTGCCCGACAAGACCACGTTGACCCGGTCGCCCTTGGGGTCGGGCTGGCGCACGATGTCCATGCTGAAGTCGATGGCGCTCATGATGCCGTCGCCGAACTCCTCGTGGATCAACTCCTTGATGGTGGTGCCATAGACGCTGACGATCTCGTACCAGCGGTAGATCAGCGGGTCGGTCGGCACCGGCGTGGGCAGCGAGCCCTTGTAGGGCACAACCTGCAGCCACTTCTGCTCTTCGGCGCTGAGGCCGAAGATCTTGCCCACCACCTTGGCCTGCTTGTCATCCAGCGTCATCTGTCCCAGGCAGGCGGCGGTGGTCCATTCCTTGGACAGGCCGACCTTCTTGGCCACGTCGGCCCACTGGATGCCTTTGGCCACCTTGACGGTGATGATTTTTTCGGTGACGTCGTTGCGGTTCATGGGGTCTCCAATCAATGGGGGTGGGAAGCTCAGTGCGCCTTGGCGCGCGAGACGAGGAAATCGACGATGTGGTTGCGCAGCTCGTAGTAGCCGGGCAGGTGGTGCAGCGCCGCCCGGGTGCGCGCCTTGGGCAGCGGGTTGAGCACGGTTTCGGTAATGCCACCGGGCACGTAACCGGCAGGGGTTTCGCTGCCGTTGCTCATCAGCAGGATGCGGTCGGCCAGCAGGATGGCCTCGTCCACGTCGTGGGTGATCATGAACACCGTCTGCTGGGTCTGCCGCACGATGGCCATCAACTCGTCCTGGATGGTGCCGCGGGTCAGCGCGTCGAGGGCGCCAAAAGGCTCGTCCAGCAACAGCATCTTGGGCTGGATGGCAAAGGCCCGGGCAATGCCCACCCGCTGCTTCATGCCGCCAGAGAGCTGCGAGGGCTTTTTGTCGATGGCGGCACTCAGGCCCACCAGTGCCACAAATTTCTCCACATGCACATTGACCTTGGGCCGGTTCCATTCGGGCCAGGCCGAGCGCACCGCAAAGGCGATGTTCTGCCGCACGGTGAGCCAGGGCATCAGCGCATGTCCCTGAAACACCACGCCACGCTCCAGGCTGGGGCCGGCCACCTCGCGGCCGTCCATGAAGACATGGCCGCTGCTGGCCGTGTCCAGGCCCGCCAGCACGTTGAGGATGGTGGTCTTGCCACAGCCGCTGTGGCCGATGATGCAGACGAACTCGCCCTTGTCCAACGTGAAGGACACGTTGGCGAACACCGGCTTGGCCGGCACGAAAGACTTGCTCAAGCCTTCGATCTTCAGGAAACCTTGCATGGCGCTGTCTTTCTTCGGGGAAGGCGGTGCGGCGTTGCCGACCCGGCTGGGCATGTCACTCCACATAGGTCACCCATTTCTGCACGCGGGCGAAACTCAGGTCCAGCAGCATGCCCACCACGCCGATCACCAGGATGGCGAAGAGCACGTTGGTCAGCGACAGGTTGTTCCACTCGTTCCAGACGAAGTAGCCGATGCCGGTGCCGCCGACCAGCATCTCGGCCGCCACGATCACCAGCCAGGCAATGCCCATGCTGATGCGCATGCCGGTGAGGATGGTGGGCGCGGCCGCCGGCAGAATCACCTGGAAGGCCTTGCGCAGCGGGTTGACCTCCAGCGTGCTGGCCACGTTGAGCCATTCGCGCTTGACCGAGGCCACACCGAAGGCGGTGTTGATCAGCATGGGCCAGACCGAGCAGATGAAGATCACAAAGATGCCCGAGGTCGACGAGTCTTTGATGGTGTACAGCGCCAGCGGCATCCAGGCCAGCGGGCTGATGGGCTTGAGCACCTGGATGAAGGGGTCAAACGCACGCCGCAGCAACGGGCTCATGCCGATGACAAAGCCCAGCGGAATCGCCACCAAACAGGCCAGCAGAAAGCCCAGCCCCACCCGGCCCAGCGAGTAGGCCAGTTGCAGGCCAATGCCCTTGTCGTTGGGGCCACGGTCGTAAAACGGCTCGCTGAGCTGCTTCAGCACGGTCTGCCCCATCTGGCCGGGCGTGGGAAAGCCGGCGGACTTGGTGGCGCCCGGGTCCTTGCCGGTCATCTTGTTCAGCTCGATCTGTTCGGCCGTGAGGCCGGCCGACGAACCGCCGACGCTGACGTTGGACGCCGTGGCCGCGTACCAGGCACCGATGAAGGTGAAGAACAGCAGCAGCGACACCAGGCCGGCGCGGAAGTTCATGGTTTTCCAGAAGGGTGCGCTCATGCCTTTCAACCCATCTTGTGGATGGCGAAGCTCTTGACGTAGTCGTCGGCCTTGGCCGCGTCAAACTCCTTGCCCATGATCTTGAACTTGGGGTAGGCCCCGTCCGGCACCTTCTGACCCAGCTCTTTCATGGTCTTCTTGGCGTCGGTCAGCAAGAACACCTTCTCGGCGATCTGCTTGTAGTTGACGTCGCCCTTGATGTAGCCCCAGCGCTTCATTTGCGACAGGATCCACACCGCCATGCTCTGCCAGGGGATGGGGTCGAAGTCGGCCCGGTCGGCCACGGTCTGGATGCCGCCCAGGCCGTCGGCGAAGCGGCCGGTCAGCACCTGTTGCACCACGATCTCCGGCTGGTTCAGGTAAGCCTGCGGCGAGATCACCTTGGCGATCAGCTCGCGGTTGCTGGCGTCGCGGGCCATGGCGGCAGCGGTCAGCACCGAGCGGTACAGCGCGGCAAAGGTGTTGGGGTTCTTCTGGATGAACTCGGTGCTGGTGCCAAAGGCGCAGCAGGGGTGGCCGGCCCACAGGTCCTTGGTGAGCAGGTGCAGGAAGCCGATTTCCTCGTACACCGCACGCTGGTTGAACGGGTCGGGGCCCAGGTAGCCGTCGATGTTGCCGGCGCGCAAATTGGCCACCATCTCGGGTGGCGGCACGACACGGATCTGGATGTCGGTGTCGGGGTTGAGCCCGGCCTCGGCCACGTAGTAGCGCAGCAGAAAGTTGTGCATGCTGTACTCGAACGGCACGGCGAACTTGAAGCCCTTCCACAGCTTGGGGTCGCGCTTGTCCTTGTGTTTGTTGGCCAGCGTGATGGCCTGGCCGTTGGTGTTCTGGATGGTGGCCACGTTCATCGCCACCGGGTTGGAACCCACCCCCATGGAAATGGCCAGCGGCATGGGGCTCAGGAAATGCGTGGCGTCGTATTCCTTGTTGATCATCTTGTCGCGGATCAGTGCCCAGCCGGCGGTCTTCACCACCTCGACGTTCAGCCCCTGCTTTTGGTAGAAGCCCAGCGGATGGGCCATGATCAGCGGCGTGGCGCAGGTGATCGGGATGAAGCCGATCTTCAAATCCTTTTTCTCCAGCGCGCCTTTGTCCTGCGCCATGGCCTGCAGGCTGGTCAGCGGCAGCACGCTGGAAATCGCGGCCATGGCCGTGCCCTTGCCCACCGCACGCAGAAAGCGCCGGCGCACCTCGTCCTGCGGGAACAGCGCCTTGACCAGCGTGGCCTCGATGAATTCGTTGGAATAGGCCTCGAAGCTGGCGGTTTCGCTGCGGCGGCGCAGCTCGCTGGCCGCCGCGTCGGCCGACACCGCCGGGTGATGGTCGGCCGCGGCATGGTCTTGCCCGCAGCTGCAGCGCATCATCAGGGGGCGGTCGGCATCGAAGGGGGAGAAGAACTCGCTCATGGCGCACCTTTCGGCTGGTTGGATGCCAGAGCCAACGCAAGCGCTGCGCCAGGAAACTGCTTGCGGGCCCGCAGTCGCGGCTTTGTCGCAAAGTCGTGCCGGGTTTGGGGAGGGGCTGTAGGGCCAGCCCTACAAAACCGACCTCGCGGCCGGGCCGGCGCCGCTCGCCTGCCGTTCCGCCCCGCGGAAAACCCTAGGCCTGCGGGCCGCCGCGGCCGTGGCGCTCGGCATACAAGGCCAGCTCCACGTCGTTCTTGGTGCCGGTTTTTTCCAGAATGCGCACCCGGTAGGTGCTGACCGTGTTGGCGGCCAGTCCCAGCTGCGCACCAATTTCGCTCACGCTGTGGCCGGCGCTGAGCAAACGAAACACCTGGTGCTCGCGGTGCGACAGCGCCTCCGGCCCCTGCTTGCCGCTGACCGCGGTGGCCAGGGCCTCGGCGGTGGTGGGCGTCACGAAGACACCGCCGCCGGCCACCTTGCGGATGGCGGCCAGCATGTCGTCGGGGTCGGCGCTTTTGTTCAAATAGCCAGCCGCGCCCAGCTTGATGCAGCGCACCGCGTACTGTTTTTCCGGGTAGGTGGACAGCATCAGCACCGGCAGCGTGGGGTGTTGCTGGCGCAGCCCCTGCAGCACGTCCAGGCCGTCGCGGCCGGGCAGCGCGATGTCGAGCAGCACCACGTCCAGGCCCTCACCGGCCCGCAGCGCCGCCACCTGGTCGAGCACCGCGTCGCCGCTGGCCACCTCGCCGGCCACCCGCATCTCGGGCGCGTCGGCCAGCACCTGCTTCAGGCCCTCGCGGACGATGCGGTGGTCGTCACACAGCAGCACGCGGATCATGGGCTGGCCTCCGGCGCCGGCAGCGGGATGCGCAGGCAAAAGGCCGAACCGTGGCCCATCTGGCTGGCAATCTCCAGCACCCCGCCGAAATGCCGGGCCCGCTCGCGCATGCCCATCACGCCGTAGGCGGTGGCCGCCTCAAAGGCCTGGGGCGGCGCACCGACGCCGTTGTCCGACACCTCCACGGTCAGCTGGTCGGCGTCGGCGACGATGCTCACCGCCATCGCGCTGGCCTGGGCGTGGCGGCCCACGTTGCTGAGCATCTCCTGAAAAATACGGAACACCGCCATGGCCAGCGGCTCGGGCAGCACCCGCTGGGCGTCCACCTGCAGCGTCCAGTCGCAGCGCAGCTCGGCGGCCTGGGCAAACTCCTGGGCCTGCCATTCCAGCGCCGCCCACAGACCCTGGTGGTCCAGGATGCTGGGCCGCAAATCCGTGATGATGCGGCCCACGTTGTCGACCGCCGACTCAATGAGCCGGCCCATGTTCTGGCATTTGCCGCGCATCTTGTCGCGCATGGCCTGGGCGGCCTCGGGCTCGCGGGCCTGCTGCTCGCCCAGCCGCTTGTCCAACCAGCCGACGTCCATCTTCAGCGCCACCAGCAGGCTGCCCAGCTCGTCGTGCACCTCACGGGCGATGCGGGTGCGCTCTTCCTCGCGCACCGAGTGGGTGTAAGCCGACAGCTCGCGCAGCTGGCGCAAGGCCTCGGTGAGTTCGCGGGTGCGGTCGGCCACCCGCTGCTCCAGCTCGGCATGGGCCTGCTGCAGCGCGTCGGCCTGGCGCTTGCGCTCGGTGATGTCGGTGAAGGCAATGACGGCGCCGCGCACCAGCGTGCCGTCCACGATGGGGTGGCTGGAGTACTCGACCGGAAAGGCCGTGCCGTCGGCGCGCCAGAACACCTCGGCGTCAATGCGGCAGGGCAGGCCCTGGCGGAAGGCGCGGAAGATGGGGCAGTCGGTTTCCGGGTAATGCCCGCCATGGGCATGGGAATGGTGGGCCAGCTCGTGCATGTTGCGGCCCAGCACGTCGGCCGGCTCGTGGCCCAGCAGCTTGGCACCGGCGCGGTTGATGAACATGCAGCGGCCGTCGAGGTCGATGCCGAACAAGCCCTCGCCGGTGGACTCCAGCAACAGGCCCAGCTGGTGTTGCCACAAGGCGTCCGACGCCGGGCCGCTGGGGGCGGCGCCGGGCGGCAGCTGGATGGTGTCGGCGTGCATGGCGGTACTGGGTGCAGGCCAGTGTCGCGCTCAGGCGGCTGGAGTGGCGCCCACGGTGGCCAAGGGCAGCGCAGCCACCTCCTGCAGCAGCGCGGCGAACTGCTGCGCGGTGGCGTCCACCAGGGCCTGACCCTTGGCGGCGGTGGCCGCCGCCGCATTGCCCACCGCGCCGGCGGGGTTGTAGTCCTGCACCTGCCAGGCCAGCTTGGCGCTGCGGCCGTTGCCCAGAATCGGGTACTGCGCGGCGCGCTGCTCGGCGGTGGACCGGAAATGCCGGGCGTGCTGCATCGTCACTTGGGCCGGCGCCAGCGCCAGCACCATCGAGGTCTCGATGTCACCGGCATGGATGCCGAAGCGGTGCTCCTCGGGCGGGAAAGCCGCCATCACCGCCTCGGGCAGTGGCAGGTTGAACCAGCTGACGCTGTAGACCAGCAGGCCCAGCCGGGCCCGCAGGTCGCGGGCCACCACGTCCAGCAGGCCCACATGGCCACCGTGGGTGTTGAACAGCACCAGCTTCTTCACCCCCGCGGCGGCCACGCCCTCGGCGATCTCGGTCCACAGCCGCACCACCGTCTCGGCTTTCAAGGTCAGCGTGCCGGCAAAGGCCGCGTGTTCGGGGCTGAAGCCCACCGCCTGGGTGGGCAAAAACAGCACCGGCAGGTCTGCCGGCAGCCGGGGCACGGTGGCGGCCACCAGGCCGTCGGCCAGCAGCGTGTCCACCGCCAGCGACAAATGCGGCCCATGCTGTTCGGTGGCGCCCAGCGGCAACACCGCCACCGTGCGGTTCGGGTCCAGCGCGGCGAAATCGGCGCTGCGCAGCCGGGCCCAGAAACGCGGCAAGGGGGGGGTTGAGGGCAGATCGTCGGCCATGGCGCCATCATAGGGGCGAGCGGGCGGCACCGCCGGGACAGGCCCACCGGCGCAGCGGGGGCTGTGGTTTCGCTACCATCCGATGAAAGATGGCGGCGGCCCGTGCGACCAAGCTTCAACACCCGCCGGGTGCCCGCCCCAGGAACTTCGCGCCCCGCGCGCCCTCAGACTTGCCATGCCCCACCATTTGTTTTCGCTTCGCCACCGCTTGTTGACCCTGACGCTGCTGGCCATGGCCAGCCTGCTGCCGTCTGTGGCCAGCGCCCAGACCACAGCCAGCGCGGTGGTGACCACCCCCCAGGTGCGCGCCGAGCTGGTGGCCCATGCACCCGACGGCGTGGGCCCCGGTGCCCCGGTGTGGCTGGGCCTGCAAATCAGCCACCAGCCCGAATGGCACACCTACTGGAAAAACGCCGGCGACTCCGGCCTGCCCACGGTGCTGAACTGGCAGCTGCCCACCGGCGTGACGGCCGGTGACATCGCCTGGCCGGTGCCGAAAAAGATCCCCATCGGCAACCTGGCCAACTACGGCTACGAGGGCACCGTGCTGCTGCCGGTGCCGCTGGCCATTGGGCCGGACTTCAAGCCCTCGCTGCTGGCCAGCGAGCTCACCGTCAAGCTCAAGGCGGCCTGGCTGGTCTGCCGCAAGGAATGCATTCCCGAAGAAGGCGAGTTCACGCTGAGCCTGCCCACCAAGGGCTCGACCGCCCTCAACGCCGCGGCCTTTGCCGCCGCCCAGGCCGCCCAACCCCGGCCGCTGACGGGTCCCAGCCAGATCACGGTGGAAGGCCAACGCCTGAAGGTGGTGGTGAACGGCCTGCCGGCCGCGGTGCGCGGGAAAACACTGGGCTTTTTTCCCGAGACCACCGAGGTGATCGAAACCGCCGGCGCCTGGACCCAGGCCTGGGACGGCGAGCGCTGGACGGCCTCGGTGCCGGTGGCGGTCCAGCGCAGCCAGAGCCCGGCCGTGATGCCGGTGGTGCTGACGCTGGACGGCCCCGGTGGCGCCCAGGGTTGGCGCACCGAAGCGCCGGTGACCGGCCCCTGGCCAGCCATGGCCGCGGCCGCCCAGGTGTCGCCGGCGCTGGAGGCCGCGCTGCGCGCCAACGCCGCGGCCAGCGCCCCGGTGAACGCGCCCACGCTGGGCTTCTGGGCCGCGCTGCTGGGCGCCTTGCTGGGCGGGCTGATCCTGAACCTGATGCCCTGTGTGTTCCCGGTGCTGGCCATCAAGGTGGTGGGCTTCACCCGCCATGCCGACGACCAGCGCGCCCACCGCGTCAGCGGCCTGGCCTACAGCGCCGGCGTGGTGGCGTCCTTTGTGACCCTGGGCGCGCTGATGCTGGCGCTGCGCGCGGCCGGCGAGCAGCTGGGCTGGGGCTTTCAGCTGCAGTCGCCGCTGGTGGTGGCGGCGCTGGCCGGACTGTTCACCGTGATCGGCCTCAACCTGGCCGGCCTGTTCGAGTTTGGCCAGTTCGTGCCCAGCGGTTTGGCCACACTGGAGGCCAAACACCCGGCCGCCAACGCCGCGCTGTCGGGCGTGCTGGCGGTGGCCGTGGCCTCGCCCTGCACCGCGCCCTTCATGGGCGCCTCGCTGGGCCTGGCGGTGGGGCTGCCGCCGGTGCAGGCGCTGGCGGTGTTTGCCGCCATCGGCATCGGCATGGCCCTGCCCTATTTGCTGGCCAGCTGGGTGCCGGCGGTGGCGCGTGCCCTGCCCCGGCCTGGCGCCTGGATGGACACTTTCCGCAAGGCCATGGCCTTCCCGATGTTCGCCACCGTGGTCTGGCTGCTGTGGGTGCTGGGCCAGCAGACCGGCATCGACGGCGCGGCCGCGCTGCTGGCGCTGCTGGTGGCCGGCGCCATGGTGGTGTGGGCGCTGACATTGACCGGCCGCAGCCGCGCCATCGTGGCCAGCTTGTCCATCGTGGCCTTTGCCGCGCTGGCAGTGGCCGCCGGCCCCAGCATCACCCGGTTTGTCGACAGCAGCGCCCCGGTGGCCGCCGGCGCGCGCTGGCAGGCCTGGGAGCCGGGCCGCGTGGAGCAGCTCACCGCCAGCGGCCAGCCGGTGTTTGTGGACTTCACCGCCGCCTGGTGTGTGACCTGCCAGTACAACAAAAAAACCACGCTGGCCGACAGCGCGGTGCTGGCCGACCTGGACACCAAAAAGGTGGCCTTGCTGCGCGCCGACTGGACCCGCCGCGACCCGGCCATCACCGCCGCGCTGGCCACGCTGGGCCGCAACGGCGTGCCGGTGTACGTGTTCTACGCACCGGGCAAGGCGCCGGTGGTGCTGTCGGAAATCCTCAGCGTGGACGAGGTGCGGGCGGCCATCGCCGCGCTCTGACCCCCGTCTGTTCCAAGCCCCTGTCCATTCACCCGAAAGGAATCGCCATGCAACGCCGTTCCCTGCTGCTGGCCCCGCTGCCGCTGTGGCTCACCGGTCTGCCGGCGCTGGCCCAGACCGCCAGCGTGGGCCAGCCCGCGCCCGACTTCAGCGCCACCGACACCCGCGGCAAGACCGTCAGGCTCGCTGACTTCAAGGGCAAACATGTGGTGCTGGAATGGACCAACCCCGGCTGCCCCTTTGTGGCCAAACACTACGGCGCCGGCAACATGCAGGCGCTGCAGCAGGAGTTCACCGCCAAGGGGGTGGTGTGGCTGGCCGTCAACTCCACCGAAACCGGCAGCGCCGACTACCGCAAGCCGGCCGAGCTGGCGGCCTGGGTGGCCGCCCAGAAAGCCAGCCCCAGCGCCACGCTGATGGACGAGAGCGGCCGCATCGGCAAGGCCTATGGCGCCCGCACCACGCCGCACATGTACATCGTCAACCCGCAGGGCGTGTTGGTGTACGCCGGTGGCATCGACAGCATCCCGTCGGCGCGGGTGGACGACATCAAGACCGCCACCAACTACGTGCGCCAGGGCCTGAACGAGGCGCTGGCCGGCAAGCCCATCAGCGCGGCCCTGACCCGGCCCTATGGCTGCTCGGTGAAGTACGCCACCTGAGGTCCGGGCTGCAGGGGCCGGCCGCCGTGGCTACACTGGCCCCATGAGCAGCATCAGCGACCTGCGGCGCATCCTCGGCAGCTGCCGCACCATCGCGGTGGTGGGCCTGTCGCCGCAATGGCACCGGCCCAGTTTCTTCGCCGCCAAGTACATGCAGGCGCACGGCTACCGCATCGTGCCCATCAACCCCGGCGCCAGCGAAATCCTGGGCGAACGCAGCTACGCCAGCGTGAGCGAGGCGGCGCAGCATGTGGCCATCGACCTAGTGGACTGCTTTCGCAAGACCGAGGACATCGGGTCCATCGCCACAGAAGCCATCGCCATCGGCGCCAAATGTTTGTGGCAGCAGATCGGCGTGCTCAACACCGAAGCGGCGGCCCGGGCCCAGGCTGCCGGGCTCGACGTGGTGATGGACCGCTGCGTGAAGATCGAACATGCGCGGTTGTACGGCGGCTTGGGGTGGTTTGGCGTGAACACCAAGGTCATTTCGTCCAAGCGCCCTCAGCAACTGCCGTATTGATGGCCCCCACGTTCGTCACTTCGTGTACTTCACTGCCCCCCGAGGGGGCCGCTCTTTGACATGACCCAAGACCGCAACCACGGCTTTGGCAAGGGCCTGGCGACCGGTGCAGACCGCGAGTTCGCGTTCGGCACCAAGGCCATCCATGCCGGTGCCATCCCCGACCCGGTGACCGGCGCCCGCGCCACACCCATCCACCAGACCACCAGCTTTGTGTTCGACTCGGCCGAGCACGCGGCCAGCCTGTTCAACCTGCAGACTTTCGGCAACGTCTACAGCCGCATCAGCAACCCCACGGTGGCGGTGCTGGAGGAACGCGTGGCTTCACTGGAGGGCGGCCGCGCCGCGCTGGCCTGCAGCACCGGCATGGCCGCACAAATGACGGCGCTGCTGGCGATTCTGAAAACCGGCGACCACATCGTGGCGGCCAGCACGCTGTACGGCGGCACCGTCGGCCAGTTGGGCGTGGGCTTCAAACGCCTGGGCATAGAAACCACCTTCGTCGACCCGGCCGACCCCGACAACTTCCGCCGTGCCATCCGCCCCAACACGCGGGCGCTGTACGGCGAAACCATTGGCAACCCATTGGTCAATGTGCTGGACATCGAAGCGGTGGCGAAGGTGGCACACGACCACGGCCTGCCGCTGGTGATCGACAACACCGTGGCCAGCCCTTATGTCTGCAACCCTTTTGCCTTTGGTGCCGACATCGTGGTGCACAGCGCCACCAAGTATTTGGGCGGCCACGGCACCACCATGGCCGGCGTGATTGTCGAGAGCGGCAAATTCAACTGGGCCAACGGCAACTTCCCCGAACTCACCGAGCCTTCGGCGGCCTACCACGGCGTGAAGTTCTACGAGACCTTTGGCGACTTCGGCTACACCATGAAGGCGCGGATGGAGATCAACCGCAGCTTTGGCGCCACGCTGGCACCGATGAGCGCCTGGCTGATCCTGCAAGGCATCGAAACCCTGCACCTGCGCATGCAGGCCCACAGCCGCAACGCGCTGGCGGTGGCGCGGCATTTGCAGCAACACCCCCAGGTGGCCTGGGTCAACTACCCCGGCCTGCCCGAGTCGCCCTGCTTTGCGCTGGCGCAAAAGCAGTTCCGCACGCTCGATGGTGGGCCCATGGGCTCGGGCATCCTGACCTTTGGCATCAAAGCGGCCGACCCGGCCGGGGCTGGCGAACGCTTCATCGACGCCTGCGAGTTCCTGAGCCATTTGGCCAACATCGGCGACGCCAAAACCCTGGTGATCCACCCGGCCTCCACCACCCACCGCCAGTTGAGCGAGGCCGAGCTGGCCCAGGCCGGCGTCAGCGCCGACATGGTTCGGCTGAGCGTGGGCATCGAGGACGTGGACGACATCTTGTGGGACATCGACCAGGCCCTGGCCACAGCCACCGCATGAACCGGCAAGCCACCATCCGGCACCTGCTGACCACCAGCAAGACCATCGCGGTGGTGGGCCTCAGCCCCAAGCCGCACCGCGAGAGTTTTGGCGTGGCCAAGGCCATGCAGGGCCTGGGCTACCGCATCATTCCCATCAACCCGCTGGTCAGTGCCCAAGGCGGCTGCATCCTGGGCGAAAAGGCCTACGCCAACCTGAGCGAGGCGGCGCGGCACGAGCACATCGACCTGGTGAACATCTTCCGCAACAGCGACGACGTACCGCCGGTGGTGGACGAGGCGATCGCCATCGGTGCGCCGGCGGTGTGGATGCAGATGGGCATTGCCCACCCGGAGGCCACGGCCAAGGCCGAGGCGGCGGGGCTGGCCGTGGTGGAAAACGCCTGCCTCAAGGTGGAGCACTGGCGGGCCCTGGCAAGCTGACACCGGCGCCTGCCAGGGCCGCTTCCAGCGCTGCAATGCGCCGGTCCCGGTCCGCCAGCGCCCGCTGCACGTCCTCGGCCTCGAAGCGCACCGGGATGTGCTGCGGGCAATTCCAGTCGAAGGCGTCCACTTCGATGCGCATGTCGCGGCGCCCGGGGTCTGCTGCGACATCGGACACGAACAGTCGGCCCAGCAGCTTGAGCCTTTGCCGGCGGCTGTAGTCGACCAGGATCAGAGCCACCTTGTTGTGGGTCGCCAAGTTGCCCAGGCTGATGAACTGCCGGTTGCCTGGCACATCCGTGAAGGCCAAGCTGTGGGCATTCAAGACGCGGAGAAAGCCCGGTGCGCCGCCCCGGTGCTGCACATAGGGCCAGCCGCTTTCGGACACCGTGGCCAGGTAGAAACTGCGCTGGGCTTGGATGAACCCGGCCTCGTCTTCGCCGAGCTGGGCATTTTGCACCCCAGGGCCACCAAAGGCATGCGCATACTGCGCACGGCTGCCCTCCCGGGTTTGGGCATCGCGCACGGCGGGCGTGAAAGCGATGGATGCAAACGCATGGGCCATGGCGGGCTCCTGGGAGGGGTTGATAGAAGGATCGGGGGCGCGCTCTTCAGAAGGTCGCTTTGATGAGTTCGGCCACCCGCACGGCGTCCTCCTCCAGCGCGAAATGGCCGCTGTCGAGCAGTTCCACCCGGACATCGTTCAGGTCGCGCCGGTAGGCCTGTGCACCGGCCACGCTGAAGAAGGGGTCACCCTGGCCCCAGGCCACCAAGGTCTTGGGCTGGTGGGTGCGGAAATAGGCCTGCCAGGTGTCGAACAACGGCACGTTGTGCCGGTAGTCACTGAACAAGGCGAGCTGCCGCTCGGCGCTGCCGGGACGGTCCAGCAATGCCTGGTCCAGCGTCCAGGCGTCCGGATTCAGGCCCTCGGGCTGGCGGGCGCCGGCCGTGTACTGCATGCGGGTGGTGGCCGCTGCCAGCATCTGGCGAACACCCGTCTCGTCACCCCGCTCCCACAGCGGCATGAAGACCTCGGCCACGGCCGGTGTCAGGCCCTCCATGTAGGCATTGGCGTTCTGGATCACCAGGCCCGCGACCCGGTCTGGCTGCGCCGTGGCCAGGCGCAGGCCTACTGGGCCGCCGTAGTCCTGCATGTAGAAAATCGCCCGCTGCACACTCAGTTGGTCCAGCAAGCCTTGCACCTGCGCGGCGAGCTGGTCAAAGGTGTAGGCGAACGCGCTGGCCACGGGGGCCTCGGAGTGACCGAAGCCGATGTAGTCCGGCGCCACCACATGAAACCGGTCGGCCAGCAAGGGCATCAGATCCCGGAACATGTGCGACGAAGACGGAAAGCCGTGCAGCAGCACGATGGCGGGTTGCGCGGGATCGCCGGCGCTCCGGTAAAAGGTCTGCAGGCCATTGACCTGGGTGTGGTGGTAGGCGACGCGCAAGGAATCGGGGGGTTGCATGGGCAATCTCCTGGTGGACAAGTGGGCGTGACACGTGGCCTCAGGCCACAGCCTCCAGGGCGTGCACGGCCGGGAAGTCCACTTCCGTCTGGGCCACTTCATTGAGGTAGTTGGTGAAGGTGTTGAGCGCCACCGCCAGCACGATGTCGACCACCTGGGCGTCCGTCACACCGGCACGCCGCACCGCGCTCAAGGCCTCGCCGGTCACATGGCCACGCCCACGCACCACGGCCGCTGCAAACCGCACGATGGCATCGGCCTGTGGGTCGCTGGACGCGCCGTGGCGGTTGGCCTGCACCTCGGCCGCGTCCAGTTTGGCCACATGGTGACCGAGGTAGCTGTGGGCGGCCAGGCAGTAGCCACAGCCATTCACTTCGGCCACAGCCAGCGCGATGCGCTCCAGCATCGCTGCGTCCAGCCCCCCGTGGGATGCAGCAGCGCTCAGCTGCAGGTAGCCATTCAGCGCCGACGGGCTGTTGGCGACCACACGAAACAGGTTGGGGACCCTGCCCAGCTGCTTCTCGACGGCCTTCAGGGCCGTGTGGGTGGTCGCGGGTGCAGCATCGATGCTGGCGGGGGTGTTGAGACGGGACATGCGGGGGCTCCTGGGTTCAGAAAGCGCGAAATTGGCGCAGGAGAGATTGTTTTTGAGGTGATCCAATTTGATAATCAGCCATCTTTGTGAATAACTTTCTTGTTTTTAAAGAAAATGGACCGCCTGGACGCCATCACCGCCTTTGTTGCCGTGGCCAGAAATGGGGGCTTCTCGGCCGGCAGCCGCGCATTGGGCATTCCGGTGGCCAACGTCAGCCGCAAGGTGGCTCTGCTGGAAGAGGCCCTGGGCGTGCGCCTGCTGGTGCGCACCACCCGGCATGTGGCGCTGACCGATGGCGGCCGTCGCTACCTGGAGGCCTGCAGCCGCGTGCTGGACGACCTGAAAGAAGCCGATGAAGAAGTCAGCGGCGAGTACCGGCAACCCCAGGGGGACCTGATCATCACAGCGCCGCTGGGCTTCGGGCAGAAACACCTGCAACCGGTGGTGCACGCCTTTCTGCGTGCGTTTCCGCAGGTCAACGTGCAGCTGCAACTGGCCGACCGCGTGGTGGCCCTGGTGGAGGAGCATGTGGATTGCGCCCTGCGCATCGGTGCGCTGCACGACAGCACGCTGGTGGCCCGCCATCTGGGCGACATCCGCATGGTGGTCTGCGCCTCGCCACACTACCTGGCAGAACGGGGCACGCCGCAGGACCTGGCCGACCTGCAACACCATGCCTGCCTCAGCTGGACAGCGCTGGGGCCGCACAAGGTGTGGGAGTTCCAGGTGCGCGACGGCGACCAGACCCGTCTGCAAAAGGTGCCGGTGCCGGTTCGGCTGTCAACCACCACACCGGAGTCTGCCTTGCAGGCCGCGATCGACGGCCTGGGGCTGGTGCAAGCCACCACCTACCAGGTGGCACCGCATGTGGCACAAGGCGTTCTGGTGCCTGTGCTGCAGCGCTTTGACAGCGAGCAGGTGCCAGTCAACCTGGTCTACCCGAGCAAGCGGCTGATCCCCCTGAAACTGCGCGCTTTCCTCGACTTCGCCGCACCCGGGCTGGAAGAAAGGCTGCGCATGGTCGCGGCCACGTTCGCCGCCGGTTCCACCGTCGGTGCAACTGCGCACCCCAGCTGGCGCAGGCCACCCGGTTGAATCACAATTCGGCATCGTTCCCTCCCACCCCAGAGAGGTCGCCATGCCGAATTCGCAGCACCCCTTTCACCCCATCATCTACGTGCGGGGCTTCGCGGCGACGCAGGGCGAGATCGAGGAGACGGTGGCCGACCCCTACATGGGTTTCAACATCGGTTCGACCAAGGCGCGCATGGCCTGGACCGGCGAGGTGCGGCGCTTCTACTTCGAGTCGCCCTTGGTGCGGCTGATGGGCGACCACGGCTACCAGGACGTGTTTGTCGACGGCGACGACCTGCTGGCGGCCGAGCGGGCCGAGCATGCCGTGCCCTACCGCAGCATCGTCATCTACCGCTACTACGACGACGCCTCCAAGGACTTCGGCAGCGGCGAAACACCGCCCATTGAGCAGTTCGCCAAGGGCCTGGACCGGCTGATCCTGAAGCTGCGCGACAAGGTCTGTGCCAACAAACAAAACCGGGTGGCACCACCGGACTTTCGGGTCCACCTGGTGGCGCACTCCATGGGGGGCCTGGTCTGCCGCGCCTTCCTGCAAAACCCAGCGCTGGGCTCGGCCGAGGCGCGCGGCGCTGTCGACAAGCTCTTCACCTACGCCACGCCGCACAACGGCATCGACATGCGCATCGTGCGCAACGTGCCGGGCTGGCTGTCGTTCGGTGACGTCAACAACTTCAACCGCGCCCGCATGGCCCAGTACATGGCCCTGCCGCCGGGCGACGACGTGTCGGTGGTGAAGAATTTCCCGCCCGAGCGCATCTTCAACCTGGTGGGCACCAACCCACGCGACTACCTGGTGGGCGGCGGCCTGTCGGCCTGGGCCGCCGGCGACGCCAGCGACGGCCTGGTGCGCATCGAGAACGCCACCACCCATGGCCCAGGACCGGACGGCAGCGACATCAGCTCCCCCCGGGCCTTTGTCAACCGCAGCCATTCCGGGCATTACGGCATCGTCAACTCGGAAGAGGGTTACCAGAACCTGACCCGTTTTCTGTTCGGTGAGCTGCGCGCGGACGGCATCCTGGACATCGACGAGATCTCGCTGCCGGCGGAGGTGCAGACGGCGCTGGACGCCGGCAAGAACGTGAAGGCCTCCTACCAGTTCGAGGTGGTGGGCAGCGTGCGCGGCTGCCAGTGGCAGATCACCCGGCGCGAGGCGCGTGAGAACTCGGCCATCTTCCGCAGCTTCGACCAGCTCTTCACCGGCACCGAGCGCGCCACGCGCGTGCCCAACCGGGCCATGAGCCCCCACCTGTTCTCGGTGTTTCTGGACCCGAAGAAAAGCGTCAAGGCCTCGGGCTCGGTGAGCTTCGCCTTCGACCTGAAGGTGCTGGTGCCGGACTACGAGGTCGACGGCGTGCTGTTCCTGAAGCGCCACTATGAGGGCGGCTTCGTCTACCGCGAGCTGATCCTGGTTGAGGCCATCCCCGACAGCAGCGCCCCGTCGGGCTGGCGCATCAAGTACGGCTATCAAGACATCAACCCCGGCAAGCCCGGCACCGACGCCACGCTCTACGCCCTGAAGGACGCCCAGGGTCAGCCCCGCGGTTACGCCTTCGACATCGCCATCGCCCAGAAGTCCCGCCCCGGGCTGCGTGGCACGCTGCGGGTGGAAATGCGGCCCTGGAACTGAGCCGGCGCCGATCGGATGCACCGCGGGTGGTTTGACACCACCGACCGCCTGACCTAATCTGACCGCTGGTGCCCACACACAAGGAGATGGCTATGACCCCCTGGGAAATCCAAGGCAGCGAGCTGATCAACTGCAACTGCGACTACGGTTGCCCCTGCCAGTTCAATGCGCTGCCCACCAAGGGGTTTTGCGAGGCCATGGGGGCCATCGCCATCGTCAGGGGCCACCACGGTGACGTGCGCCTCGATGGCCTGAAAATGGCGGTGGTGTTCCAGTGGCCGGGGCCCATCCATCTGGGCAAGGGCAAGTGCCAGCCCATCGTCGATGCCAGCGCCAGTCCGGCGCAGCGCGAGGCCTTGCTGAAAATCATGTCCGGCCAGGACACCGACCCCTTTGCCACCATGTTCGCGGTGTTCGCCACCACGCTGGAGCAGGTCTTCGAGCCCATCTTCACCGACATCGACTACGAGGTCGACATCGAGGCCCGGCGTGGCAAGGTGCGCGCCGCCGGCGTGTTCGACCTGGTGGGCGAGCCCATCCGCAACCCCATCACCGGCCAGGAGCACCGGGCCCGCATCGACCTGCCGCATGGCTTCGAGTACGAGATCGCGGAGGTCGGCTCGGGCACCAGCCGCTCACGCGGCGCCATCAGCCTCGACCTGAAGGACAGCTACGCGCAGTTCGCCCAGCTGCACATGAACAACCAGGGGCTGATCCGCCACCGCGCCGCGGCATGAGCGGCGCCTGGGGCCTGCTCGAACGCGAGCGGGTCGTCACCGTCGCCGGCATGGTGGTGATGGTGCTGCTGGCCTGGGTCTACCTGTGGCAGGGCGCCGGCATGGGCATGTCGGCGCTGGACATGACCACGCTCAGCCTGTTTCCCCACCTGCAGACCGACCCCGGCGGCCTGATGGACGCCGACCTGTGGGTGGTGGTGTCCATGTGGTGGGTGATGATGGCGGCGATGATGACCCCCAGCGCCGCTCCGCTGGTGCTGCTCTACCAGCGGGTGCTGCGCCACCATGCGCCGGCCAACGGCGCCGCCGGCGGGCTCTCGGCGGGGCTGCTGGCGGGCTACCTGGTGGCCTGGTTGGCCTTCTCGGTGGCGGCGGCCCTGTTGCAGCAAGCGCTCGGGCCTGCCGGGTTGCTGTCCGAGATGATGCTGTGGTCGCGCAGCGCCGGGTTCTCGGCCACCGTGTTGTTCGCCGCCGGGCTGTACCAGTGTTCGCCGCTCAAACGGGCCTGCTTGGCGCAATGCCGTTCACCCGTGGGGTTTCTGACGCGCCACTGGCGGCCGGGCTGGCGGGGTAGCCTGGGCCTGGGCCTGCGCCACGGGGCCTATTGCGTCGGCTGCTGCTGGGCCTTGATGGCCCTGCTTTTTGTCGGCGGGGTAATGAACCTGGTCTGGATCGCCGCGCTCACGCTGATCGTGCTGGTCGAAAAACTGACGCCGGCCGGCGCCCGGCTGGGCCACTGGCTGGGGGGTCTGCTGGTGCTGTGGGCCATGGCCACGCTGCTGGTCTGAGTGCGGGCCTGTGGCCAGCCGGGCGGCTTACTTCACCGGAATCGGCACGCCCGCCGGCACCGGCACGGCGGTGATGCTGTTCTTGGGGCTGCCGTCGATCAGTTTGTCGGAATAGACCAGGTAGACCAGGGTGTTGCGTTTGGCGTCCACCATGCGGACCACCCGGACATGCTTGAACAGGAACGACGAGCGGGCATTGAACACCTCCTCCTGCAGCGGGATCTTGCCCTTGAAGGCCAGCGCACCGACCTGGCGGCAGGCCACTGAGGCGTCGGCCGTGTCTTCGGCCAGGCCCAGCGCGCCCTTGTAGCCGCCGGTCTTGGCGTGCGACAAATAGCAGGCCACGCCGTCCACATCGGGGTCGTCGAACACGTCGACCACGATCTTGTCGTTGGGGCTCAACAGCTTGAAGGTGGTGCTGACGTCGCCCACGGTTTCAGCCCGGGCGCCGCCCAGGGTCAACAACAGCAAGGAGGCGGTCAGCAGGTGTTTCATCGCAGGCTTCTTTCCAGCCGGCACAGCGCCAGCCGCCGCCCATTCTAGGCAGCGGCGGCGACACCTAGGCAGCGGCGGCGACACACCGGGGCGGGGTCAGCGCAGCAGGTCGGGCAGCAACAGGCCGGCCGACACCGCAGGCTGGGTGGGCGCGGTCCAGCTCAGGCCGCTGGCCTGGGCCCAGCGCTGCAGCTCGCCCTGATCCTGCGCCCGCGCCAGCACCCGGTTGGCCGCGGCCAGCAGCGCGGGCCGGGTGTCGAGTGCCACCAGGCCCAGGTTGATGCCCAGCGGCAGCACCAGCGGCCCGGCCTGCAGCGCGGCCTCGGGGTGGCGCTGGCGGTGGGTGTCAAAGGCGGCGGCCGAGACCAGCAAGGCGTCGATGCGGCCCGAGGCCAGCGCGGCCCAGCGGTCCTCGTTCTGCGCCAGCGTGACCATGCCCGGCACCAGCAGGCCTTGCCGGTACATCAGCACCAGCGTGCCTTCCAGCGTGCCGGCCACCGCGCCAGTCTTTCGACCGGCCAGGTCGGCCAGGCTGGACACCGGGGCGGCACCGGGGCGCTGCACCACCGTCAAGGCCATGGCGTGGTAGGGCTGGCTGGCCACCAGGTGACCCAGCGGCACCAGCGGCCGGCTGCGCCGGGGCGGGGCGCCGGGATGGTCGGGGGTGCGGAACAGCGCGCGGGCCGGCTTGCCCAGGTCGGCATGCAGCAGCGGAAAACCGGTGGCCAGCTCACACACGCCGGCCGACAGCAAGGCATTGACCTCGAAGGCCAGCGGGCTGTCGCTGTCGGTCTCGGCCTCGAAGGGCACGGCCTGCAGCTCGCGGCCCAGCTCGGCGGCAATGGCCTGGGCCAGCAGCAGGTCAAAGCCGCGCAGCGAACCGCCACGGGCCTGCGACAGGACGCCGTTGTCTTCGGCCATGCAGACCTTGAGTGGCTCGGGCGCGGCGGGTGGGGCGGTCTGGGCCTGGGCACCGGCCAGGGCCAGACCCAGCGCCAGCCCAACGGCAAAACGACGCGGCATCAGGGTTCCTTGCCGCCGCGCGAGCCCACATAGGCCCACAGCGCGCGGATGGCGCCGTCGTCCAGCGCCTCCTTGAACGAGGGCATGTTGCCCTTGCCGTTGCGAACCGAGTTCAGGAAGCGTTCCTCCTGGTCGGTGGGGAAATGCCGCAGGTCGTAGCTGGTGGTGCCGGAGTTGACCATGTTGCGGCCATGGCACTGGGCGCAGGTGCGGTGGAACTGGTCCCGGCCCTGGTTGATCTGCTCGGTGCTGAACGGCCCCGCCTGCACGGCCCCCGCGAGGGCCAGGCAGGCGGTGGCCACGAGCGTGCGTGGCGCCCGCATCAGTTGACGGCGAAGGTCCAGACCGAGCCACCGGCCGGGGTCTGTGCCATGCGCTCGTCACCCAGCAGGGCCCAGACGCCACCCGAGCCCGAGACCACGGTCACGTACTGTTTGCCGTTCTGCTCCCAGGTGATGGGCAGGCCGATGATGCCGGAGCTGGTCTGGAACTCCCACAGCTTCTTGCCGCTGTTGGCGTCGACCGCGATGAACTCGCCGGTGGCCGCGCCGGTGAACACTAAACCGCCGCCGGTGGACAGCGTGCCGGCCATGCTGGGCTGACCAGGCCAGGCCAGCTGCCATTTGCTCTTGCCGGTCAGCGGGTCGATGGCGCTCAAATAGCCATGCGGTTCGTTCTTGGGCATGTTGACGCCGCGGAAGTTCACGCCCAAATACCACTCGCCCTTTTTGTACTCGGGCTTGGCCAGCTGGTAGGGCCAGCTGATGTTGAGGGTGTTGGCATAGGCCAGGCCGGTGGCCGGGTTCCACGACATCGGGCTCCAGTTCTTGCCACCCAGCACCGACGGGAAGATCTCCACGTCTTCGCCGGCGCGGGCCTTGCGGTCGGTTTCGGTGAGCACGGGGCGGCCGGTTTTCAGGTCGATGCGTTCGGCCCAGTTGACCTTGACATAGGGGTTGGCGGTCAGCAGTTCGCCGCTGGCGCGGTCGAGCACGTAGAAGAAGCCGTTGCGGTTGGCCTGGGCCAGCACCTTGCGCGACTTGCCGCCGACCTTCATGTCCAGCAGCATGCCGACCTCGGTGGCGTCGTAGTCATAGGGGTCGTTGGGGCTGAACTGGTAATGCCAGACCAGCTCGCCGGTCTTGGGCCGGATGGCGACGACCGAGGCGATGTAGAGGTTGTCGCCCTTGCGCGCGTTGGGGTTCCACGGGCCGCCATTGCCGGTGCCCCAGTAGACCAGGTCCAGCTCGGGGTCGTAGGCGCCGGTCAGCCAGGTGGGGGCACCGCCCTTGGTGTGGGTGTCGCCGGGCCAGCTGTCGCCGCCCTTCTGGTCGGGCGCGGTGGTGGTGTAGAACTTCCACAGGTGCTTGCCGGTGGCCGGGTCCCAGCCGTCGATGAAGCCGCGGGTGCCGTACTCGCCGCCGGCGATGCCGGTCAGCACCACGCCATTGGCGATCAGCGGCGCGCTGGTCATGGCCTGGCCGTTCTGGTAGTCGGCGGCCTTGCTCTTCCACAGCTGCTTGCCGGTCTTGGCGTCCAGCGCGATCACATGGGCGTCCAGCGTGGTGCGGAAAATCTTGCCGTCATAGATGGCGGCGCCGCGGTTCAAGATGCCGCAGCAGGCCATCTTGAACACGTCCTGCGGCAGCTCGATCTCGTTCTTCCACAACTGCTTGCCGGTGAGGGGGTTCAGCGCCACCGTGGTGTTGTGGGTGGTGACGTACATCACGCCGTCGTGCACGATGGGCTGCGATTCCTGGCTTTGCGGGTTGTTCAGGCTGTAGGCCCAGACCGGGTGCAGCTTGGCGGCATTGCCGGCGTTGATTTGCTTCAGCGGGCTGTAGCGCTGGTTGTTGTAGCCCATGCCATAGGTCAGCACATTGCCGGGCGTGGCGTTGTCGCGTTTCAGGTCGTCCAGGCTCTGGGCCTGGGCGCCGCCCAACAGGGCCAACAGGGCCAGGCCGCAGGCCAGTGGGTGTTTGATTTTCATGTGGGTATCTCCTGTGTGTCGTTGTGGCTGCGTGCTTGCGGCCGGGCCGCCAGAGGGACGCCCGGGCCGGTGAACAAAGCGGGGTCATCTTCTGAAAAATGGCACTGCGGCGCGACGCAGGGTTTTCCCTGCGCCAAATTGTTCTGGCGCGGAACAGCGCCGGCCGCCGCCCGCGCTGGGCAGGGTGTGCACTGAATGGGCGGACCCGATGACCCTGCGACAATCTCTCCCCATGACCGCTTCATCCGCCTTCGCCCCCCTGCAAAACGACCGTTTTCTGCGCGCCTGCTGGCGCCAGGCCACCGACCACACCCCCGTGTGGCTGATGCGCCAGGCTGGCCGCTACCTGCCCGAGTACTGCGCCACCCGGGCCAAGGCGGGCAGCTTCATGGGCCTGGCCACCAACACCGATTTCGCCACCGAGGTCACGCTGCAGCCGCTGGAGCGCTACCCGCTGGACGCGGCCATTCTGTTCAGCGACATCCTGACCGTCCCAGACGCCATGGGCCTGGGCCTGAGCTTTGCGCAGGGCGAGGGCCCGCGCTTCGCCACACCGGTGCGTGACGAGGCCGCGGTGGCCCGGCTCGAAGTGCCCGACATGGCCAAGCTGCAGTACGTGTTTGACGCCGTCACCTCCATCCGCAAGGCCTTGAACGGCCGGGTGCCGCTGATCGGTTTCTCCGGCAGCCCCTGGACGCTGGCCTGCTACATGGTCGAGGGCAAGGGCTCGGACGACTACCGGCTGGTCAAGACCATGCTGTACAGCCGCCCCGACCTGATGCACAAGATGCTGCAGGTCAATGCCGACGCGGTGGCGCTCTACCTCAACACCCAGATCGAGGCCGGTGCCCAGGCGGTGATGATTTTTGACAGCTGGGGCGGCGTGCTGGCCGACGGCGCCTTCCAGAAGTTCAGCCTGGCCTACACCGCCCGGGTGCTGGCGCAGCTGAAGAAGGAACACAACGGCCAGCGCATTCCCCGCCTGGTTTTCACCAAAGGCGGTGGCCTGTGGCTTGAGGAAATGGGTGGACTGGACTGCGAGGTGCTGGGCCTGGACTGGACCGTCAACCTCGGCCAGGCCCGTGCCCGCGTGGGCGGTCACAAGGCGCTGCAAGGCAACATCGACCCCAATGTGTTGTTTGCCCCGCCGGCGCAGATCCAGGCCGAGGTGGCCAAGGTGCTGGAGAGTTTCGGTGTGCCCCACACCGACCCCAGCCAGACCGGCCCCACCCACATCTTCAATCTGGGCCATGGCATCAGCCAGTACACCCCGCCCGAGCATGTGGCGGCCCTGGTGGAGGCGGTGCACACCTACTCGCGCCGCATGCGGGCCTGAGCGGCGCGCCCGGCGGCCCCGCCCACAAACGCTGGGTGGGGCGCTACAAAATTGAGATCAAGCGTGACAAATCTCACACTTCAAGCGTCGTCCGCCGAACCCGGCGCGGCGATTTGAGGTGGTTTTTTTCACGCTTGTCCAGTGGTGAATATTCCCATGGCACTTGACTTATGCACAAAAGTTGGGATGCGGCGGTGCAACAAGGTGCCAGCGGACCGCCCATCGCTACAAAAGCTGTAGCGACGCTAAGTGCTTGATTCATATGGGTTTCACAGACTGCTTGATTTGAGGGCATTTTGTCCAAAGCCTTGATTGACAAGGCTTTGGCGCCGCCGCCGACAAGCTATCAACAAAGTTATCCACAGAAAAACTGAACTTCAGCGAAAACCCATTCAAATCAGCCACTTACAAGTGTTTCCGCAAGTTGACCTGAAGAACTCCCGCTAAGCGACCCGTTGCCCATGCCCGTCCACGCCCAGATCGCCGTCCAGTTGCCCGCCCACAGCGCGCTGGGCGGCCTGCTGACCTACGAAAGTGAGTTGCCACTCGCGTCGGGAACGCTGGTGCGCGTGCCCCTGGGCTCGCGCGAGGTGCTGGGGGTGGTGTGGGAACACACAGACAGTGAGGGCCCGGCCGGGGTGGATGACGGCCTGCGGCCGGTGGGCACCATTTTGGACGGCATCGCCCCGCTGTCCGACACCTGGCGGCATTTGGTGGCTTTCGCTGCGGCGTATTACCAACGCGCGCTGGGCGAGGTGGCGGTGGCCGCCTTGCCGCCGGCGCTGCGCGACCTGGACGCCACCCAGTTGGCCCGCCGGCTCAAACGCCTGGCCAAGGCCCAGCAGGCCGGCGCCGCTCCCGCCGCCCGGCCCGCCGGCCCGGCGCTGACGCCCGAGCAGGCCGAGGTGCTGGCCCAGATGGCGGCCCAGCCCGGGCCGTTTCTGCTGTTTGGTGCCACCGGCAGCGGCAAGACCGAGGTCTATCTGCAGGCTGTGGCCCGGCTGCTGGCGGCCGACCCGGCGGCCCAGGCGCTGGTGATGGTGCCGGAGATCAACCTGACACCGCAGCTGGAGGCCCGCTTTGCCGAACGTTTCGGCGCCGACACGGTGGTGTCGCAACACAGCGGCATGACACCGCCGCAGCGGCTGCAAAGCTGGCTGGCCGCCCACCAGGGCGCGGCCCGCATCGTGCTGGGCACCCGGATGGCGGTGTTTGTGTCGCTGCCCCGGCTGCGGCTGATCGTGGTCGACGAGGAACACGACCCCAGCTACAAACAACAGGACGGTGCCCGTTACTCGGCGCGCGACCTGGCGGTTTACCGTGCCCAGCTGGAAAGCAAAACCGCGCCCTGCCAGGTGCTGCTGGGTTCGGCCACGCCTTCGCTGGAAAGCTGGCACCACAGCCGGCCGGCGGCCGAGGGCGGCCGTTATGTGCGGCTGGCCATGCCCAGCCGGGTCGGCGACGGCGCCTGGCCCCAGGTGAAACTGGTCGACATGCGGCTGCAGCCGCGCAAAACGGTGTTTGCCCCGGCGCTGCTGGCGGCCATCGCCGACTGCGTGGCCCGGAACGAGCAGGCGCTGGTGTTTCTGAACCGGCGCGGCTATGCCCCGGTGCTGCACTGCGCCGGCTGCGGCTGGAAAAGCGACTGCCCGCATTGCAGCGCCTGGCGGGTCTTCCACAAGCTGGACCGCACGCTGCGCTGCCACCATTGCGGCATGACCGAGCGGGTGCCGCGCGCCTGCCCGGCCTGTGGCGACCCCGACATCGTGCCGCTGGGCCAGGGCACGGAGCAGCTCGAAGAACAGCTGGGCCAGCTGCTGGCCGGCCTGTTGCGGCCCGACGGCAGCCCGGTGCGGGTGGCCCGCATCGACGCCGACAGCACCCGGGCCAAGGGCGAGCTGGCAGCCCAGCTGGCCCAGGTCCATGCCGGTGCGGTGGACGTGCTGGTGGGCACACAGATGATTGCCAAGGGCCATGATTTCCGGCGCATCGGCCTGGTGGCCGCCGTCAACCCCGACGGTGCGTTGTTCTCCAGCGACTTCCGCGCCGCCGAGCGGCTGTTCGCGTTGCTGATGCAGGCCGCCGGCCGGGCTGGCCGCGACGCCGCCCGCAGCGGCCAGAGCCAGGTCTGGCTGCAAACCCACCACCCCGATCACCCGCTGTTTGCCGCGCTGCGCCGCCACGACTATCCTGGTTTTGCCGCCCAGCAGCTCGAAGAACGGGCTATGGCCAGCGTGCCGCCCTTCAGCTTCCAGGCCCTGGTGCGCACCGACGCCCGCAGCCAAGAGGTGGCCCAGGCCTTTCTGAACGCCGCCAGCCGGGCCGCCGACCACCTGGCCGGCGCCGACCAGGTGGTGCGCTACCCCTCGGTGCCGATGGCTGTGCAGCGGGTGGCCAACGTGGAGCGGGCGCAGATGCTGGTGGAGGCCGCGTCCCGCCCGGCGCTGCAGCGTTTTCTGGCGGCCTGGCAGGCGGTGCTGCACGAAGAGCGTCGCCGGCCCGAACACAAGGGGGTGCTGCGCTGGGCGATTGATGTGGACCCGCTGGCCATTTAAGCCCCCACGCTCGCGCACTGCGTGTCGCTCGCTGGACGTACCGCTGCGAGACGCAGCGGTTCTTCGGGCTGTCCAAGCCTGCGCAGGCAGGCTTGGAGCCGCAGCCCTCAGCCCCGAGGGGGCCGCACTTCGCCTTGGGGCGGTCCGGCGGCAAAACCGCCCTGTGCACCACCTGCGGGCAGCGCTAAGCCAACAAAGCCACCACCGCCGAGAAACTGAAAAACGCCACCGCGGTGGTGATGAGGATGATGCGGGCGATGCGGCCGTTGTCGGCGCCGAAGCGCTCGGCCAGCATGGCCACGTTGCTGGCGCTGGGCAGGGCGGCCAGCAGCACCAGCACCTTCAAACTGAATGGCGCCAGCGCCAGGCCGGCGGCGATGGCCGCCGTGCCCGCGCCCCACACCAGCAGCGGATGGCCCACCAGCTTGGCCAGCACCACCGGCCACAGGTCGCGCGCAGCGGTGGCGGCGCGGGCGCCGCTGGCCGTCAACATCTGCGAACGGGCCAGCACCGCGCCGATGGTGAACAGCGCCACCGGTGAGGCGGCGTCGGCCAGCAGGCCCACCGTCTGCGTGACAGGCGCCGGCAGCTGCACCTGCAGCGCCGAGGCCAGGCTGCCCAGCAGAATCGCCCAGGGCATGGGGTTGCGGGCCACGCCAGCCAGCGCCTGGCGGGCCGCCACCGCCGCGCCATGGCTTCCGGCGCCATCCAGCCGCGACAGTGCGATGCACAGCGAAGAGACGATCACCATGTCGACCACCAGGGTCACGATGATGGGCCCCACCGCCGCCTTGCCCAGCAGGGCCACCAGCAGCGGCACGCCCATGAAACCGGTGTTGGGAAACACCGCCACCAGGCCGCCAAAGGCCGCGTCGTTCCAGCGGATGCGGGGGTTCAGGCTGAAGGCCACCACCGCGGCCAGCAACACCAGCGAACAAGCCAGGTACAGGCCCAGCACCCGGGCGTCCAGCAATTCAGCGATCGGCGTGGTGGCGCCAAAGCGGTACAGCATGCAGGGCAATGCAAAGTACAACACGAAGGTGTTCAGGCCGGGGATGGCGTCCAGCGGCAGCAGCCGGCCGCGGCCGGCCACAAAACCGGCCAGCACCAGCGCAAAAAAGGGAAAAGTGACGCTCAGGATCTGCAGCACCGGCCTATTGTCAGGCCAGGCGTCTGCCGGGGCCCGGGGTGGCTATGATGGGCCGCCCGCCCCGCTGCGGCCTCCGCGTTCCCCCTGTCCCTGTGCCCTCCCCCTGATGTCTGCTGTCCCCCGCCTTGACCTGTCCGGCCTGAACCTGGCCCAACAAGAAGCCGTGAACTACATGAGTGGCCCCTGCCTGGTGCTGGCTGGCGCCGGCTCGGGCAAGACCCGGGTCATCACGCAGAAGATCGGCCGGCTGATCCAGGCCGGCCTGCCGGCCAGCCGCATTGCCGCCATCACCTTCACCAACAAGGCCGCGGCCGAGATGCGCGAGCGCGCCAAGGGCCTGATTGGCCGCGCCGCCAAGGAGGTGCTGGTCTGCACCTTCCACGCGCTGGGTGTGCGCATGCTCAGGCAAGACGGCGCGGTGCTGGGCCTGAAACCGCAGTTCAGCATCCTCGACAGCGACGACGTCACCAGTCTGATCAAGGACTGCGGCGGCGGGGTCGACGCGGCCACCGCCCGCCAGTACCAGTGGGCCATCAGCCTGTGGAAAAACATGGGGCTGAACGCCGCCCAGGCCGACGCCCAGGCCAAAGACGACAACGAACGCATCACCGCCCGCATCATGGCGCTGTACGAGGAGCGGCTGGCGGCCTACCAGAGCGTGGACTTCGACGACCTGATCGGCCTGCCCTTGAAACTGCTGGCCGAGCACGCCGAGGTGCGCGAGAAATGGCAGGCCCAGCTGGGCCATGTGCTGGTGGACGAGTACCAGGACACCAACGCCACCCAGTACGAGGTGCTCAAGCACCTGGTGGGTGAGCGGGGCCGCTTCACCGCGGTGGGCGACGATGACCAGAGCATTTACGGCTGGCGCGGCGCCACGCTGGACAACCTGCGCAAGCTGCCGATTGACTTCCCGCAGCTCAAGGTGGTCAAGCTGGAGCAGAACTACCGCTCCACCAACGCCATCCTGCGCGCGGCCAACAACGTCATCGGCCCGAATCCCAAGCTGTTCCCGAAAAAGCTGTTCAGCGAGCTGGGCGAGGGCGAGCCGGTGCGGGTGGTGGACGCCGACAACGAAGAGCACGAGGCCGAGCGCGCGGTGGCCCGCATCCAGAGCATCCGCGCCGGTGCCGCACCCACCGCCGGGCCGCCGCGCATAGAGCTGAAGGACTTTGCGGTGCTGTACCGCGCCAACCACCAGGCCCGGGTGTTCGAGCAGGCGCTGCGCAAGGCCAACATCCCGTACAAGGTGTCGGGTGGCCAGAGCTTTTTTGACCGCGCCGAAATCAAGGACCTGTGCGCCTGGTTCCGGCTCTGGGTCAATAACGACGACGACCCGGCCTTTCTGCGCGCGGTGACCACGCCCAAACGCGGCATCGGCCACCAGACGCTGCAGCAGCTGGGCGCCTTTGCCAGCCGCTACAAGCTGAGCCTGTTCGAGGCGCTGTTCAGCAACTCGCTGGCCAGCGTGCTGCCGGCCCGCGCGGTGGGCAGCCTGCACGAGTTCGGCCGCTTTGTGAACGACCTGGAGTTCCGCGCCCGCCACACCAGCGGCGCCGAGGACGGGCTGGCCTTTCTGATGCAGTGGCTGAAGGATATCGACTACGAGAAACACCTCTACGACGGCGAAGACAGCGAGAAGCTGGCCGCCGCCCGCTGGACCAATGTGATGGACTTCTGCGACTGGATGGCCAAACGCTGCGGTGGCGAGATCGACGACGCCGCCGGCGTCAGCCTGGGCACGGAGAAGAAAAGCCTGCTGGAGGTGGCGCAGACCATCTCGCTGCTGTCCACCATCAGTGAGCGCGAGCAAGACCAGAACGTGGTGACCCTGTCCACGCTGCACGCCTCCAAGGGCCTGGAATGGCCGCATGTGATGCTGGTCGGCGTGACCGAGGGCATGCTGCCCTTCAAGCTGGGCGACGACGGCGACAGCCCGCTGGACGGCGCGGCGCAGGAAAGCATTCTGCAAAAGCTGCAGGAAGAGCGCCGGCTGATGTATGTGGGCATCACCCGGGCCCAGCACACGCTGGCGGTGAGCTGGACCAAGAAGCGCAAAAAAGGCCGCGACATGGTGGCCGCCAAACCCAGCCGCTTCATTGCCGAAATGGCGCTGGACCAGGCCACGGTGAAGGAAAATCCGCGCGAGAAACTCAAGGCCTTGCGGGCCGAGTTTGCCCAGCGCGCCACGGCCTCGCAGCTGGCCCAGACCCAGCGCGAAGGCGGCGGCTGAGGCCAGCCCCACGCACCCACCACCCACCCGAAAGCCCTTGCCCATGCGTCCCCACCCTGCTTTCGCCCTCCCCATGTTGATGCTGATCAGCGGCCTGCTGCTGGCCGCTGGCCCCACCCAGGCCCAAGGCACACCGGCCGCCGCCGCGACCGGCTGGCAGGCCTGCACCGCTCTGGCCAGCGACGACGCCGACCGGCTGGCCTGTTTTGACCGCTGGGCCCGCGGCCAGGCCGCCGCCCCGGCCGCCACCGCCGCGCTGTCTGCGCCAGCGGCGGCAGCCCCTGCCATGGCGACCAAGGAGCCGGCGCCGGTGGTGATCAAGCTGACGCTGCAGGACGGGTGCAAAAACGAGGCCTATTCGCGGCTGTCGCGCTTCTGGGAACTGGAGTCGGACACCGACTGCGGCAATTTCGGGCTGCGCGGCTTCCGGCCGCTGAGCCTGTCGGCCATCCAGGGCAGCAGCATCAACGGCCAGCCCACCTCGGCCTCGCCCACCAACAACGCCAGCACGGCCCAGCCCTACAACCGGCACGAAACCCGCATCCAGCTGTCGGTGCGGACCAAGATCGCCAAGGACATCCTGACCGGCGACCACCCGCGGCTGAAAGACTCGCTGTGGTTTGCCTACACCCAGCAGTCGTACTGGCAGCTGTTCAACCCCCATTTGTCGCGGCCCTTCCGCAACACCGACCACGAGCCCGAAGTCATTTACGCCTACCCCAGCGAGGCCCAGCTGCCCGGTGGCTGGCAGCTGCGTTACACCGGCGTGGGGCTGGTGCACCAGTCCAACGGCCAGACGCTGCCGCTGTCACGCAGCTGGAACCGCAGCTATTTGATGGCCGGCCTGGAAAAAGACAAACGCTTCACGCTGCAGGGCAAGGTCTGGCGCCGGGTGCCCGAAAACCCGGCCAACGACGACAACCCCGACATCAGCAACTACGTGGGCCGGGCCGAGGTGACGGGGATGTGGAACGTCAACCGCGACAACACCCTGGGCCTGACGGTGCGCCACAGCCTGCGCGCCGACACCCGCGGCTCGGCACGCCTGGAGTGGCTGAGTGCGCTGGGCAACGACGGCGCCCACGCCAACCTGAGCAGCCTGCGCCTGCACACGCAGATTTTCAGCGGCTACGGCGACAGTTTGCTAGATTACAACCGTCGCCGCACCGTGCTGAGCGTCGGGCTCAGCCTGGTGGACTGGTGACACCGTTCGGAGCGCACCGATGAAAACACTGACCGACCAGCTCGCCCAGTACGCGGCCTACCACCGCGACCGGCGCAACATCGCCACCCATTTCGTTGGCATTCCCATGATCGTGGTGGCGGTGGCCACGCTGCTGTCACGCCCCGGCCTGGACGCGGCGGGCTGGCTGACGCCCGCACTGCTCGTCACCAGCCTGACGGTGGCCTACTACCTGCTGCTGGACCTGCGCTTTGGCTTGGCCATGGCGGTGGCCATGGGCGCGGCGCTGTGGGTGGGCCAGGCGCTGGCGGCGCAAAGCACCGCCCTGTGGCTGGGCGGCGGCATCGGCCTGTTCGTGGTGGGCTGGGTGCTGCAGTTCATCGGCCACTACTACGAAGGCAAGAAGCCCGCGTTTGTGGACGACCTGGTCGGCCTGGTCATCGGCCCGTTGTTCGTGCTGGCCGAGGCCGCTTTCGCGCTGGGCCTGCGCGACGCCGAGCGGCAACGCATCGAGGCCCGGGTCGGCCCGACCCACATCCGCCAGCGCCCGGCCCAGGCCTGAGGCGTTTCAGCGGGCGGCGGCGAGGATGCGCCGCGCCGCGTTCAAATGCGGCTGGTCCACCATGGTGCCCCGCACCCGGCCCGAGGCCTTGGCGCCGTCTTGCAACTCCGCCACCACCTCCTGGGCCCAGGCGATGTCGTCGTCAGCCGGCCGCAGGGCCTCGTGAATGACCGCAATCTGCGCCGGGTGGATGGCGGCCTTGGCCGAAAAGCCCAGCGCCGCATGGGCGCGCGTTTCCGCCGCCAGGCCCTCGGGGTCGTCGAGCCGGGTGTAAACCGCGTCGATGGCCGGAATGCCACAGGCATGGCTGGCCAGCAAGGCGCCGTCGCGGGCCTGCAGCGCCGGCGACAGGTACTGGCCCTGGGCGTCGCGCAGGCTGCGCACCCCCAAGGCCGCGGCCAGGTCTTCGGCGCCCCACAAAATGCCAGCCAGCCGTCCCATGGGGTGCTGGAAGCTGTGCAGGCGCTGCATGCCTCGGGCGGTTTCGGTGGCAATCGCCATCACCAGCACCGAGCGGTTGGGCCAGCCGGCACGGCGCTCGACCTCGGTCAGCACCTTGTCGACCCACAGCAGGTCGTCCATGCCTTCGCACTTGGGCAGCACGATGCCGGTGGGCCGGCCCTTGGCCACCACCAGCAGGTCGTCCAGGTGGTGGAAGCTGGTCAGCGGATTGACCCGCACCCAGGCCGGCACGGGGGGTGGCGAATCCGCCAGCCACTGGCCCACGGCCTCGCGGGCGGCGGCCTTCTCAGCCACCGGCACGCTGTCTTCCAGGTCCAGGATCAGCGCGTCGGCGCCGCTGGCGGCCGCCTTGGCAAAACGCTCCGGCCGGTTGCCTGGCACAAACAAATAGGAGCGGGCGAACGGAACTTGGGGCGCGTCCATGGCCTCAGGCCGCCTGCGCCGGGGCGTGGGCGATGCGCTTGTGCATCAGCGCCTGGCGCACACAAATGGCCACCACCTGCTGGTGCTGGTTGTGCGCCACATGCTCGAACTCCACGATGCCGGCGGTGGGCCGCGATGCGCTCTCGCGCAGCGAGCGCACGGTGGTGGTGATGTGGATGGTGTCGCCGTGGAACAGCGGCTTGGGAAAGCGCACGTCGGTCATGCCCAGGTTGGCGATGGTGGTGCCCAGCGTGGTGTCGTTGACTGTCATGCCGATCATCAGGCCCAGCGTGAACAGGCTGTTGACCAGGGGCTTGCCGAACTCGGTGCGCGAGGCGAAGTCGTGGTCGATGTGCAGCGGCTGCACGTTCAGCGTGAGGCAGGAAAACAGCGTGTTGTCCGACTCGGTGATGGTGCGGCCCCAGGGGTGTTTGAACACCTGGCCCGCCTGGAATTCCTCAAAGTACAAACCGGCCATGTCGTCCTCCTTGTTGTGTTTCAGGCCTCGGCCACATTCTCGGTGGCGGGCTCGATGTCGATCAACAGCTGGCCCTGGGCCACGATGTCGCCCAGGCCCACATGCAGGCCGCGCACGGTGCCCGACACCGGCGCACAGAGCTGGTGGTAGAGCTTCATGGCCTCCAGCGTCAGCACCGCGTCACCGGCCTGCACCCGGTCGCCGGCCCGCACCACCAGCTCGGAAATCCGGCCCGGCAGCGCGGCCGACAGCTGGTTGCCCTGGCTTTGGGCGCTGCGCGCCTTCAGGCTGTGGGCCAGGTCATGCTCGACCTCCCAGACCCGGCTCTGGCCGGCGGCCCAGCTGAACCAGCGGCCGCCAGCGGCGACCACATGGACGTCGGTGCGGGCACCGCTGGCGTTCGACACCGCCACCCAGCCATCGCTGGCGTCGCCCACCACCCAAGCCTGCAGCGCCGGCTGGTCGGTGGCCCAGCAGCGGCCGTCGCTCAACATCAAAGCCACCGCCTCGCGGGCCTGGGCCGACACGTCGTGCAGCTGCAGGCCCAGCGCCGCGCCGCGACCCACGGGAGCCGTGAGGCGAAAGCTGCGCAGCGCGCCCCACACCGGCGCGGCCAGCGGCTGGCGGGCGGCCCACAGCGCGGCCACCGCCAGGCGGTGGGCCTGCTGCTGCGCGGCATCGGTCACCGGGCCGTCGGTGAAATGGGTGTCCAGAAAGCGGGTGGTCAGCACCGCGTCGAAACCCGGGTGCTGCAGGATTTGCAGCAGCAGCGCGGCGTTGGTGCGCACCCCCTCGATGCGCAGCCCGGCCACACCGGCCTGCACCCGGGCCTTGGCCTCGGCCCGGCTGGCGCCGAAACCGATCACCTTGGCCAGCATGGAGTCGTAGTAAGGCGTGACCTCGCTGCCGGCGTGCAGGCCGCTGTCGATGCGCACCCCGGGCTGTTGCGTCGGCTCGGCATAGCCCATCAGCGGCCCCAAGCTGGCGCGGAAATCATGTTCCGGCTCTTCGGCGTTGAGCCGGCATTCGATGGCCCAGCCGCTGCGCTGAATCGCGTCCTGCGCCAGCGGCAGCGGCTCGCCCGCGGCCACCCGCAACTGCCATTCCACCAGGTCGATGCCGGTGGTCAGCTCGGTCACCGGGTGCTCGACCTGCAGCCGGGTGTTGACCTCCAGAAAGTAAGGTGTGTCGCCCGCGTCGGCGTCCAGCACAAACTCCACCGTGCCGGCGTTGTCGTAGGCCATGACGCAGCCCATGCGCAGCGCGGCCTCGTACAGCTTCGCGGCCACCGCCGTGGGCAGGTGGTTGGCCGGGGCCTCTTCAATCACCTTCTGAAAGCGGCGCTGGATCGAGCATTCGCGCTCGAACAAATGCACCAGCCCACCGTGGCGGTCGCCCACCAGCTGCACCTCCAGGTGGCGCGGGTTGACGATGTATTTTTCCAGCAGCACCCGCTCGTCGCCAAAGGCCGCCAGGGCCTCCTTGCGGGCCAGGGTCAGCAGCGCGTCGAACTCGTCGGCCGCATTGACGCGGCGCATGCCTTTGCCACCGCCACCGGCGCTGGCCTTGATCAGCAGCGGGAAGCCGATGCGCAAGGCCTCGGCGTGCAACCGGGTGGGCGACTGGTCGTCTTCGTCGTAGCCGGGCACACAAACCACACCGGCGGCGCGGGCCATGCGTTTGCTCTCGATCTTGGAGCCCATGGCGGCGATGGCTTGGCGGTTGGGGCCGACAAAAGCCAGGCCATGGGCGACGCAGGCGTCGATCAGCTCCAGCTTCTCCGACAGAAAACCGTAGCCGGGGTGGATGGCCTGGGCGCCGCTGGACAGCGCCGCAGCAATGATGTGATCGGCCCGCAAATACGACTCGCTGGCGCTGGCGCCGCCGATGGCCACCGCATAGTCGGCCTCGGCCACATGGCGGGCGCCGGCGTCGGCCTCGGAGTACACCGCCACCGTCTCGATGCCCAGCCGGCGGCAGGTGCGGATGACGCGGCAGGCGATTTCGCCTCTGTTTGCAATCAGGATTCTTTTGAACATCGCGTCACATCCTGAACACAGGGGAAGGGCCGGTGGCCCGGGGTTGGCCCTGGGCCAGCAGCTGCAGGCACAGGCCCAGCACGTCGCGGGTCTGGGCCGGTTCGATGATGCCGTCGTCCCACAGCCGGGCGGTGGCGTAGTAGGGGTCACTCTGGCGGGTGAACTGCTCGGTGGTTTCGCGGGCCAGCGCGGCCAGCTCGTCGTCGGCGCCCCCGCCTTTCAACGAGCCCTTGCGCAGCTCGGTCAGCACCGTGGTGGCAACCTCAGGGCTCATGGTGGCGATGCGCGAGTTGGGCCAGGCGAACAAAAAGCTGGGCGCAAAACCACGGCCACACATGCCGTAGTTGCCGGCGCCGTAAGAGCCGCCAATCAGCACGGTGAGGCGCGGCACCCGGGCGGTGGCCATGGCGTAGACCAGCTTGGCCGAGTGCTTGGCGATGCCGCCGCGCTCGGCCTCGGTGCCGACCATGAAGCCAGTGATGTTCTGCAAGAACAGCAGCGGAATGCCGCGCTGGTTGCACAGCTCGATGAAGTGCGCGCCCTTGACCGACGACTCGGAAAACAGCACACCGTTGTTGGCGAGGATGCCCACCGGGTGGCCATGCAGGTGGGCCATGGCACAGACCAGGGTGGCGCCGTACTCGGGCTTGAACTCCTGCAGCGCGCTGTCGTCCACCAAACGCATCAGCACCTCGCGCACGTCGTAGGGCTGTTTCAGGTCGGCACCGACGATGCCGGGAATCTCGTCGGCGCTGAAGCGCGGCGGCACCACCTCACGCGCCGGGCCGGCATGGGGGCGCGGCATGTTGAGGTGGCGCACGATCTGGCGCAGCTTGGCCAGGGCCTGGCGCTCGTCGGCGGCCAGGTAGTCGGTGACGCCGGACACGCGGGTGTGCATGCCGGCGCCGCCCAGGGTTTCGCCGTCCACCACCTCGTTGATGGCAGCCTTGACGATGGGCGGGCCGCCCAGGTGGATGCGGCCCGTGCCTTCCACAATGATGGCCTCGTCCGACAGCGCCGGGATGTAGGCGCCGCCGGCCGTGCAGCCACCGAACACCGCAGACAGCTGCGGCAGGCCCTCGGCGCTCATTCGGCACTGGTTGTAGAAGGTGGTGCCGAAATGGCCCCAGTCGGGAAACACCTCGTCCTGCTGCGGCAAATAGGCGCCGCCGCAGTCCACCAGGTAGAGGCAGGGCAGGCGATTCTGCTGCGCGATTTCCTGCGCCCGCACATGCTTGCGCACGGTTTCCTTGAAGAAGCTGCCGCCCTTCACCGTGGCATCGTTGGCGATCACCATGCAGTGCTGGCCTTCAACCAGACCGATGCCGGCCACCGCGCCGGCCGACGGCACCTCGTTGTTGTACAGCCCCCAGCCGGCCAGCGGCGCAATTTCCAGAAACGGCGAGCCGACGTCGAGCAGCAGGTCGATGCGTTCGCGCACCGGCAGCTTGCCGCGCGCAATGTGGCGCTGCATCAGCTTGTCGCCGCCGCCGCGCACGGCCCAGGCCATGCGCGCGCGCAAGGTGGCCACCATGGCTTGGTAGGCCTCGGTGTTGCGCCGGTAAGCGTCGCTGCGGGGGTTGAGGGTGGAGACCGGGGTCATCGCGGGGGCTTTCTCGGGGGGCGGCGCAGGGCCGCACACAAAAAGGGTTCAGGGTGCAGCGGCGGGCTGGGGCTGCAGGCCGTGGGCAATCAGGTCGGCCAGCTCGCTGGCCACCACCGGCAGGCCGGACCGGCGTTCGTCGTACCACTCGGTGGCCCAGTTCATCGCGCCGAACAGGTAGAACACCGTGCGCTGCAGGTCCGGGCCCTGGCGGATGGCGCCGCGCTGCTGCAGCGTGCCCAGCAGGTCACGCCAGTAGCGCTCGTAGCGCCGGCGCAGGTCGCGGTGGCCGTCGCGCACATGCTCGGGCACCTGGCCCAGGATGCGGATGTTGGCCGAGGTGAAATCATGGGCATGCAACAGGCCGCGGAAATGGGCCTCGATGGCGCAGCTGAGCGTGGCCGACAGGCTGGCGTCGGGCGGCAAGGCCTCCACCGCTGCCTTCACCGCGTCGAAGACCCGCTGCACACCGATGTGCAAGACCTCAGCCACGATGGCGTCCTTGGACGCAAAGTGGTAGTAGATGCTGCCGGCCTGCATGCCACACTGGCTGGCAATGGCCCGCAGCGTGGTGGCCGCATAGCCCTCGTGGCGGAACAGCCGGGCGGCGGTGTCCAGGATCAGCTGGCGCGAGTCGGCACTGGCCACCACAGCGATGCTGGCCTTGGCGAGCGCCGGCGGCGCAGATTTGACGGCGGGCACCGGCGTCTCCTTCAGCGCATGCGCTTGGCAATTTCGTCCAGCATCACCTCGGTGGCGCCGCCGCCGATGGACTGGATGCGGGCGTCGCGCGCCATGCGCTCGATGGCCGACTCGCGCATGTAGCCCATGCCGCCATGGAACTGCAGGCAGTCGTACATCACCTCGTTGACCAGCTCGCCGCACAGCGCCTTCAGCATCGAGGCCTCGGCCACCACCTGGTGGCCTTGGGCGTCGCGCCAGGCGGTGTTGTAGATCAAGGCCTTGGCCGCCTCGACCCGCGCGCTCAGCATGGCCAGGCGGTGGCGGATGGCCTGTTTGTCCCACAGCGTGGCGTTGAAGGCCTTGCGCTGGGTGACCCAGTCCATGGTCAGCTCGATGGCCTTACTGGCCTCGCCCATGGCCTGGGCGGCCAACACGATGCGCTCGTTCTGCAAGTTCTTCATCAGCGCGTAAAAGCCCTTGTGCTCTTCGCCCAGCAGGTTGGCCAGCGGAATGCGGCAGTTGTCGAAGGCCAGCTCGGCGGTGTCGCTGGACAGCCAGCCGTGCTTCTTCAGTGGCCGGGCCACGCTGAAGCCCGGCGCGCCCTTCTCGACGATGAACATCGAGATCTGGTGGTTGCGGCCGGGCTCACCGGTTTTGGCGGCCACGAAATAGATGTCGCCGTGCACGCCGTTGGTGATGTAGGTCTTGGCGCCGTTCAGCACCCAGTGCTCGCCGTCGCGGCGGGCGGTGGTGCGCATGGAGGCCAGGTCGGAGCCGGCGTCGGGTTCGGTCATGGCCACCACGGCGATGCGCTGGCCCGCCACGATGTCGGGCATCAGGCGCTGCTTTTGCTCGGCCGTGCCGGCGTGGTGCAGGTGGGGCGCGGCCATGTCGGTGTGGACCAGCGCGGTGATGGCAAAGCCGCCAAAGGTCGAGCGGCCCAGCTCCTCGCCATAGACCACGGTGGACAACGTGTCCAGCTCGCTGCCGCCATAGGCCGCCTCGAAGCGGATGCCCAGCAGGCCTAAAGCGCCCATCTCACGCAGCACCTCGCGCGGCACCATGCCCTGGTCTTCCCAGGCCTCGGCGTGGGGCAACACCCGATCGTCGACAAAGCGGCGAATGGTTTCGCGCAGCATCTCGTGCTCGGGCGTGAAGTAGGGAAATTTCTCGTGCAGCGGGGTGGTGGCGGGCATGGCGGTTGGTTACCTAACAAATGTTTGGTAGATTAAAGCACAAGCACGGTGGGCCGTCCATGGCCGTGCTAGCCTGTCAGCCATGTTCAAACGCCTGCCCGCCTTTCTCCGCCATGTCGGACCGGGGGTGGTCACCGGGGCGGCCGACGACGACCCGTCTGGCATCGCCACCTACACCCAGGCCGGCGCCCAGTTCGGCACCGGCCTGGTGTGGACGGTGTTTCTGTCCCTGCCCTTCATGATTGCCATCCAGCTGGTCAGCGCCCGCATCGGCCGCGTCACCGGCAAGGGGCTGGCCGCCAACCTGCGCGAGCACACGCCCAGGCCGTTTCTGGTGGCCATCGTGGCCTTGCTGGTAGTGGCCAACACCATCAACATCGCGGCCGACATCGCCGCCATGGGCGAGTCGATGCGGCTGGTGGTGGGCGGCAGCATGCGCATGCACGCGGTGGCGATTGGCGTGCTCACCGTGCTGCTGCAGGTGTTTGTGCCCTATCGCAAGCTGGCGCCCCTCCTGAAATGGCTGACGCTGTTTCTGTTTGCCTATGTGGTCGCGGTGTTCATGGTGCAGGTGCCCTGGCTGCAGGTGCTGCATGACCTGGTGCTGCCCCAGCTGCAATGGACGTCGAGCTATTGGATGATGGTGGTGGCGCTGCTGGGCACCACCATCTCACCCTATTTGTTCTTCTGGCAGGCCTCGCAGGAGGTGGAGGAACTGCGGCTGAAGGGCCCCGGCCACCAGGGCGAGGCCGAGATCCGGCAAGACCTGCAACGCGTCAAGCGCGACACCGTGACCGGCATGGTGTTCTCCAACGCCGTCGCCTTTTTCATCATGGTGCTGGGCGCGGTGGTGTTGTACGCCGCCGGCATCCGCGACATCACCTCGGCCGCCCAGGCGGCCCAGGCTTTGCGGCCGCTGGCTGGCGACTTTGCCTTTGCGCTGTTTGCCGGCGGGGTCATCGCCACCGGCCTGCTGGCCGTGCCGGTGCTGGCCTCGTCGGCCGCCTACGCGGTCGCCGAGGCCTTTGCCTGGCCGGAAGGCCTGGAGCGGCACTGGTTCGAGGCCAAGCGCTTTTACGCCATCATCACCATTGCCACCGTGGTGGGCACCGGGCTGGACTTCACGTCCATCGACCCGATCCGGGCACTCTACTGGAGTGCGGTGATCAACGGCGTGGTGGCCGTGCCCATCATGGTGGGGTTGATGCTTCTAGCGAGCAAAAAGTCGGTGATGGGGCGCTTCACCTCTGGCCTCAAAACCACCTGGTTTGGCTGGGGCGGCGCGGTGGTCATGGCACTGGCCGTGCTGATGATGTTGTGGGACCTGGTGCTGCCGGCCCCTTGACGCGGCTCAGTAGATGGGCAGGCTGTCCAGCGCCAGCGCCGACCGGCCGGTGGGGAAGCAGGCGTCAAAACACCGGGTGCAGCTGCTGCAGTACAAATGGGTGCGCAGCACGTTCTGGTGGCGCAAGACCAGCTGCAACGGCAAACCACACTGGGGACAGGTTTCGCGCATCTGACCATAGGGCGTGACCTCGTCGGCCAGGAAGCCGGTTTCTGTCCAGACGCCCTTGACCACCTGGTCGGGCGGCAACTCCCGCAACACCAATGGCGGCTGACCGGGCCTGCGCTGCTCCGACGCCGGGTTCTGGGTGGGGCTGTTCACGTTGCACCTCCATGGGCGCCATCCACCGATGACCCGGCTGGCCGATCCGCCGTGGTGGCGTGTGCCGCGAATCATGGGAGCGGCCATCTGGGCTGGCCTTGAGGTGGATCAAGTGCCGGCCACGGTGCCGGTGCTTGCCGCGGATTTCCGTGCATATGTCCGGGCCTGGCCGCGCCAACGCAGGTCGGGGCCGGGTGACGGCGGCGCCGGCAGCATGCCGTTGAAGTCGGGGTTGGTGGGACCAGGCCAGATCTGCTGGGCCGGCATGGCGATGAAACGCGGTTCGGGCAGGGCCTGCTTGCGCCTGGCCTTGACCGCGTACATCCGGGTGTCGGCCCGCTGAATCAGGGCGTCGATGTCAGGTACCGCGGCGTCCCACACCGCCCAGCCCACCGAGGCCGAGGGCAACTCCTCGGCCTGGGCCATCAGCGCCAGGATGCGGTCCTGGGTCAAGGCCAGGGTCTGCGGCATGCCGATCTCATGGTCCAACACCGCCAGCACGAATTCATCCCCGCCCCAGCGCCCCGCCACATGGCGCCCCCCCGACACGGTGTTCAGGATCATCCCGACGCGGGCCAGCAAGGCATCGCCGGCACGGTGGCCCTGCCGGTCGTTGACCGCCTTCAGCCCGTCGACGTCAATGAACATCAAGCCTATGGTCAGGTGGTTTTGTGCCAGCGCCTCGACCCGCAGCGCGTCCACCTGCTGGAAAAAGGCCTTGCGCCCCACCAGCCCGGTGAGCTTGTCCACCAGGGCCTCGTCGCGCTCCCGCGTCAGGTGCCGGTTCTGGTGCTGGGTGCGGCTGAGCTGGTCGCCGACACGGCGCTTCTTGTGGTGGGCCTCCACCAGCGAGTGGGCCATGTCGTCAAGCTCACGGATGTGGATGGGCGGCACCTGGGCCTCATCGCCGTTGGCGATCCGGTCCACCGCCTCCACCACCCGGGCAATCCAGGCCTCCAGGTAGCGGCCGGTGGCCACCACGATCAGCAGGGTGGCGGCAAACACCAGCAGGCTCACCAGGCCCAGCATGCTCAGCAAGCTGCCCAACGGGGCGGCAATGTTCTCCTCCGGCACCCCTATCGCCAGCGTCCATGCAAAATCGGGAATTCGCTCGGCGTAGGCCACCGAAGGCAGGCCTTCCTTGGTGACGATGGGCACCTGCCCGGTCTTGCGGGCGGCCAGAAATTCGTGCATTGCTGGCGCCACCGGCGTACCCACGTACTGCTCGGCGCCCGCGTTGCGGGCCACCAGGTTGAGGTTTTGGTCGACGATGGCGACGCGCCAGGATTCGGGCAACTTTTGCTGCTTCAACAGCGTGCTGAGCGAGTCGGAGGTCAGCACCATGAACAAACAATGGGCCAACGTACCATCGGCGGCCACCACCGGCACCCCCAGCGCCACCACGTTCTTGCCGGTGTAGGGGCCGACAAAGACGCCGGAGACGGCTGGCCTGCCGGTGATGAAGATGGTCTCCGTCATGCGGCTGCTGGGGGGCTTGGCCAACACCGTGCCAAAAGGTTTGGAGGTCATGAAGACCATGGTTCGGTCGGCGGCCATCAGGCCGATGCCGGTCAGGCCTGGCATTTTCTTGGCCACCCGCTCGGCATGCTCGTAGAGCTCCTGCAGGTTGCCGCGCCGGGCCGCATCCGAGGTGGCCAGCGATTCGAGGTAACCCAGGCCGGTGTGCAGCCGGGTGCTGACGGCCAGGGCCCCGGCTTCCGAACGCTGGGCCAGTTCCATTTCGATGGACGCCCGGCGGACCTCGTGGATTTGGATGATTTCAAACGCCGACAGGCCGAGGATGGGGATCATCAGGCCCAGGCACACAAGCAGCATCCAGCGCCGGATGCCGGGCTTGGGATGCTGGTCGGCGCGGCGCCGTCCGAAAGACGGTGCATCACCGGGGGTGTTGGCCTGTGAAGCCGGAGAGATCATGTCTCGCTGCCCTGATGTCGGGCGCGCTGTCTCCACAGACCGCCTACCCAGGTTCAAACAATAAGGCGGGTCTGAGCGTCGAATGGCTCAAGAAGGCGGGGATTTCTTGCCCAATTCACCTCAGAGTGTGAGAAATTTCACGCTTGGCGCCCTCATGAAAAACGCCGCCGCGGTCAGGGCGGGGCCTCAGGGCCCTCAGCCCGCGCCCCCAAAGCGCACGGTGGCCGAGGCGCGCCCGTAACCGCGGCGGTGCCAGGCGGGCACCTCCAGCGAGGGCGGCCGGGTGGACAGCTCGGCCTCCAAGCCGCACTGCGCCAGCAACTGACCGACGAAATCAATGAACAGGCGGGCGCGTGGGTTGCGCCGGGCGCTGCCCCGGTAGAGCACATTGGTGGGCGGCCCGCCGAGCACCTCCCAGTCCCTGAGCACCGGCACCAGGCGGCCGGTCTGCAGGTGGGCGCGGGTGGTGAGCTCGGTGAACCGGCCCACGCCCTCGCCACGCAGCACGGCATTCATGATCACCTCGCGGGCGTTGCTCAGCAGCCAGCCGTTGACCCGCACCGAGCGCTGCTCCGGGCCGCGCGCGAACTCCCACAGGTCGATCACGATGCCCACCGGGTTGCGCATGGTCAGGCAGTCGTGGCTGACCAGGTCCTGGGGGTCGGCGGGAATGCCATGGGTGGCCCAGTAGTCCGGGGCGGCGGCAATCAGGCTGCGGGTCATGCCCAGCCGACGGTGCACCCAGTCCTGGGTGCCCTCGGGCCAGCCGTGCAACAGCACCACCTCGGCAGCCTGGGCATCCGGGTCGCCCAGGCGATGCACCGTTCGGAGGTCAAGCTGGATCTCCGGGTACTTGGCTCGGAACACCGGCAGGGCTGGTATCACGATGTGGTGCAGCAGTTGCTCGTGGGCCGCCACCACCAAGGTGCCACTGGGCCGGCTGCGGGCCCGCTTCAGCGAGTCTTCCACCGCCAGCAACTGGTTCAGCATCGGACGGCAGCAGTCCAGGTACTCGGCACCGCCGGCAGCCAAACGCACGCCTCGCGGATGGCGCTCCAGCAGCGGGGCCCCGAGTGAGCGCTCCAGCGCGCCAAGCAGTTTTTGCACCGCTGGCACGCTGACCTCCAGGCGCCTGGCCGCACCGGCCAGACTGCCCTCCTCAACCGCCGCGATGAAGTACTGAATGGCGCGCAGTTTGTCCATGGCCAGCCGCTCCAGGGTTAACTTTTGGTTCATGCGGATTGTTGCCCAAGGCATATGGCCTCCGCAATGGCGGCCTTCTATAGTCGGTTCAACCCATTGCAATCCATCCGGGAGACTTCCATGACATTCAGGTCGGTGCTGCTGCTGTCAGCCATGGCTGTGCTGGCCACAGACCCTCATCACGCCACCGCCCAAAGCCTGGACAAATACCCCAGCCGCGTGGTGCGCATCGTGGTGCCGACACCGGCCGGCGGCCCGTCGGACAACGCCGCCAGGCTGGTGGCCCAGGCCCTGGCGCCGCTGTGGGGCCAGCAGGTAGTGGTGGACAACAAACCGGGGGCCAGCGGCGCCATTGCGGCCCAGGCGGTGGTGGGTGCGGCAGCCGATGGTTACACGCTGCTGTGGGCGCAGTCTTCGCTGGCTGGCCTGCCTTTGCTGCAGGCCAATGCCCCGTTCAAGGACCTGGGCGAGCTGGCCCCGGTGGTCCCGGTGCTGAATTTTGGCTATGCCCTGTTTGCCAACAAGGACCTGCCGGTGAGTTCGCTGGGCGAGTTGGTGGCTTACAGCAAAAAGCACCCGGGCCAGCTCAACTACGCCACCGGCACACTGGGTGAATACATGGCGGGTGTACAGGTGCTCAAGGCCACCGGCATCGAGGCCACCCGCGTGCCCTACAAGGGCGGCGCCCAATTGATGCCCGACCTGATGTCCGGCGTGGTGCAGCTCAATGCCGGGCCCCTCTCCAGCGGCCAGGCCCATGCCAAGGCGGGCAAACTGAAGGTGCTGGCGACGCTGATGCCGCAACGCAGCCCGCTGCTGCCCGAGGTGCCCACCCTGGCAGAGCTGGGTTTTTCCGCCCAGGCCCTGCCGTCATGGAACGGCCTGTTTGCCCCAGCGCACACCCCGCGCGAGGTGACCCACAAGATTGCCCGTGATGTGTCCCAGCTGCTGCAAACCCCCGCGCTCCGCGCCGCCTTGCAGCAACAAGGCGCCCAGGCCCTGGGCGGAACACCCGACCAGCTGCAGCAAGCCACACTCAAGGCCACCGAGACCTGGCGGCAGTTTGTGCGTGAGCATGACATTGCCAGCGAGTGAGCCCGGTGCGGCCAAGCCTCACATCGCCGCCATGCCGGCGCGTTGGATCGGAGCCCTGGCCTCGGGGACGGTCAAGGCGCGGACGAAGGCGTCCGCAGCACCCGCTTGTGGCGCGCCGGCATGCACGCCGGCGGACCAGGTGGTGAGGTGCTGCAGCTCGGCTGGCAAAGGGCCCAGGTAGGCAATGCCTTCGGCATGGACCAGCTCGGTGACCTGTTGAAAACCCAGCTCGACCTCGCCCCGCGCCAGCATCTGCCCGATCTGCGTGCCTGACGGCGGCTGTCTGAGCTTGGGAGCAATCGCCTCAGCCACCCCCAAACGCCGAAACAAGGCCTCCAGGTAACGCCCGCTGGGCCCCGAAGAAATGGCGATCGACGACGCCCCCAGCAAGGCCGCTGTCAAGCCCGCCACCGTGGACACCGCCGGTGGCGGCCGGTCCGACCGCGCCGCGACACCGATGCCCGAGGTCGCGAAATCGGCGCTGGCCGCCGCCGCGATTTTGCCGGCGGCGGCCAGCCGCGCCAGGCCCTCGCGGGTGTTGATCACCACGTCGAAGACCTCGCCCTCGGCGACCCGCCTGGCGAGGGCCTCCGACCCGCTCCAGACCCAGTGCACGCGGTGCCCGGACTGGCGCTCGAAAGAGGCCGCGATCTCGGAGACCGCCTCCTTGACGGCCAGCGGAGACGCCACCGTCAGCTCGGCCGCGCCGGCCAGCGTGACCATGGCGAACAGCAGCACCGACACCATGAACTTTTGCATGACAGACATCTTGCCTCCTGGCTGCAGAACCTAGCCCAGGACGCGCTGGAAATCAAGCCGCTGTCAAAGCGGCCACTGTTACGTTCTGACTCATTGCCCTCTTCACATCGGTGGCCGAAAGGTGCACAGTGACAGACCGCGACTCGGCCAGGAGATCGCACCCCCAAGGAGATGACGACATGCTCGACGAATTTGAAGACGAAGGGGCCGTCGACCCGCTGCTGGCGTTGGCCGCCAGCCCCGCCGCGGTGCTCCCCACCCCCTCCCCCATGGCCCGCCTGATCGCCCGTTTGTACGGTGTGGTGGGTGCCCCGTTGCGCAGCCGCATGCTGCAGTGCCTGGTTCAACCCCTCGGTTGTCTGGGGCTGGCCGCGGTGGCCTCCGGGGCCTTTGCGCAGCTGTTGACGCGCCGCGGTGTGTCGGCCGCCAGCCTGTCGGCCGACGAGATCGGCCGCTATTCGAGCGAGCAGATTTACGAGCTGGCCCGTTTCGTCGAACAGGTCAACCCGGAGGCAGTGCAGCAGGCGATCCGGCGGGTGGTCGACAGCCCGGTCGGTTTGAGTGCCCTGGGGGCCTCGCTGCTGGTGTGGCTGGTGCCCAGCATCCAGGGCCTACACCGCGGCCACATGAGCCAGCGCGCCAAGCACCTGGCCGCCGCCAGCCAGCCCGGCCAGCGCTGAACACCCTCCTTTGCCACCGGTTTGGCCCACCAGGCCGCGCTGCGGCTCATAGCCCCACAGCGCAAACCCAAAGATGGCCAGCGCACACAGGCCGGTGATGCCGGTGGACGGCCATTCCATCTGGCCGTAGAGCCCAAAGCGGATGGCTTCCACCGCGTGGGCGAAGGGGTTGAAGCGCGCCAGCTGGTAAAGCAGCTCAGCGCCCGATTCCTGCAGCTTCCACAGCGGTTAGAGCGCGGATGCCACCGCTCCCGGCCGGCGCAGGCCAGGACGGGGCCCCGCTTCGCTGCGCGGAAAAGGCCGACAGAGGGGAGCGTGCACGCCCGGGGTTAGACAGCAGCCCCGGACCCCGATCGAGCCGCGACAATGCGGCAACGCTTGCCCCACCCACCCACTGACACAGGACCTTTGCCCCATGACGATTCGGGTTGTGATCGCCGATGACCATCCCGTGGTGCGCACCGGCTACCGGCGCCTGCTGTCGCTGGAGAAAGACATCGAGGTGGTGGCCGAGTGTGGCTCGGGCGAGGAAACCTACGAGTGGTTTTGCCAGCATGAGGCCGACGTGCTGGTCCTCGACCTGTCGATGCCAGGCCGTGGCGGGTTGGACACCTTGCGGCGTTTGCAAGCCCGCTCGCCGACGCTCGCGGTGCTGGTGTTCTCCATGCACGACACGCCGGCGCTGATCCGTCAGGTGCTGGACCTGGGCGCCACGGGTTATGTGTCCAAACGCAGCGCCCCGGAGGAGCTGAGCCTGGCCATCCAGCAGGTGGCCCGCGGCCAGCGCCACCTGCCCGCGGAAATGGCCGACATGGCGCCGCCCCCCGCACCCCATTTGCAGCTGAGCCAGCGCGAGTTGGTGATCTTCCTGCAGCTGGCCCAGGGCGCCTCGGCCAAACAGCTGGCCGAGGATTTCCACCTGAGTCCGAAAACGGTTTACAACCACCAGACCCAGATCTACCGCAAGCTGGCGGTGGACAACGCCGCGCAGCTCACGCGCTACGCCATCGAGCAAGGCTTGCTGCCCCCCGGGGTCGAGGCCGATCCGGCGCCGCGCTGAACACCGGGTCGGCGCGCCCGGGCGACAGGCGCCCCTTGCACGACGGGTTGGCGTCGGTCAGCATGGCATGCCTGGGGGCCGCCAAGCCCCACACCGGAGCCCGCCGTGACCGACACCCCGACCTACCGCAGCTTTCGCGAGTTCTACCCCTTCTACCTGAGCGAACACGCCAACCGCACCTCGCGCCGGCTGCATTTCACCGGCACCAGCATCGCCCTGGTGCTGCTGATCACCGCCCTGTTCACACTGACAGGCTGGCTGGTGCTGGCGGCCCTGGTGCAGGGCTATGCCTTCGCCTGGGTGGGGCATTTCTTCTTCGAGCACAACCGGCCTGCCACCTTCAAGTACCCGGGTTGGAGCTTCATCGGCGATTGGCGGCTGTGGTGGGACATGCTGACCGGCAAGCTGCCGTTCTAGGGCTGTGCGGCCATGAAAAAAGCCCCAGAGTCGTCGCGGACTGAGGGGCTTGGGGTGCCGTGCAAGGACGGGCTTGAATCTGGTGGCCTGGGTCGGAATCGAACCAACGACACGCGGATTTTCAATCCACGGGTAAACCCTGTACTATCAATAAGCTAAGGACGTACCCTTCTACAAAGCTGTGCTAACTGTACCTTTGACTACATTGGAAGATTCTCATTGAGCTGCCGTTTTGTAGACGGCTTTTGTATCGATGAGTTCGGCTGGCGCTCATCTAAATGTTTTGACAGGTTGACGTTCGGACGATATGAAGCGCCAACGGCCACATAAAAGGCTGGCGAAGGAACTGACAGCTATCGCAAGCCAGGATCTAAGGTTACCCATCCAAACGTTGGCGCAGAGAGTTTCCTATGTGTTGCGACTAGTCCGTTTATCTACTATCCACACCCCATGCAAATGAACTCAAAAATAGTGCAGTGCATTTTGGCAATCATATTTTTATCAGTGGGCATGACGTCCTCTGCGGCAAGCTTTACAGCGGTAGGAGCGCGCTCCTGCGGCGAATGGAGCAAACATGCATCAGATCTTCAAGCAAGAGCAGTTATGGGCAACTGGGTGCTTGGATTTATGTCGGCTACAGCACTACTCAACTCCAGGCTTGATGGGAGTGATTTACTTAAGAATGCATCACCGGACAAATTGATTGCGTTTATGGATGACTACTGCAAGGTCAACCAAAGCAAAACGAACGTCGATGGCGCAACGGCACTTGAATATTTGATCAAAAAAAACCCTAAGTCTTTTGAATGAAAGTCACCGGAGTGATCCAGTTGTGGCGCACTTCAGTACCGTCAACTCTATCTTCGATAGCTGGCAAGGGACCTCTCCAAAGTCAACGACACTGTGTCTATTAATTTCGCCACGCCTTAAAGCGAGAGCGCAAGTTGGTATCCAGCTCAGAAGCAAAAAGTCGAGGCCAGCCTCGATACCGGCTAATTTGGTACTGGAGCCATTTTCGATGTCCTCCTGTTCTCGCCATCGGGCTTTTCCTTGTCGGCGGTTACGCTCGAACTGCGGAGAGTTGTCCACGGCGGCGGACGGCGCCTGCGACGTACCGGGAGCCGCGGTGGGCAACTCGGCACCACACAAAGAGGGTTTTTAAAGTCCCCTCGCGCTGCTATGCTTCCGGCATGCCAAGCAAGAAACCTGATCCAGCTCACCAGAGGCCAGAGATCCCTGAGCGGGCCTACGAGGTCATCCACAACGCCATTCAGAACTTCAACGGCTCATTCGATGACATGGAAGCGGCCATCGGGATGTACTTCCTTGGGCATTACGTAGGCTGGAAGGTGTTGGTCCTGATCCACAGCAAGCGCACCATCCGCAAGTATGAGGAGATTCTCGGCATCACCGTCCGAGAAGAGTTCCAGGAGGAAGGTCCACACTCAGATCGCTCTTTGGCCTATAAGATTTCCAAGAACGTCTCGAACTTCTGGAAGCTGGTCTCGGGTGAAGACAAAAGCATCGACCGAGACAGTCGTAAGCAGTTTGAATAAGGGGTAAACAAAGCCCCTTGCAGGGACTTGGTGTCTCCGCTATAGTGCGGGGCATGCAAGTCCCCTCACCACTTCCATGTGAAGCATTGCCTCGGCGGCCTTCGGCTAACCCGGAGGCATCGCTCGCGAGCCCCGGGCGGCCGCAGGCCGCTGGGCTTGTCCCATCTAAAACAAGTGGCCCAGACCACATCGAAATCTCTTTCGATTCCGAGTCTGTCCAAAAGCGGCGCATCGGCAGGCTAAGGCGAACCCTTTGGGCCTGCGCAAACCTCCAGCGCCTTGCAACTCCCCGAGGTTTCAGAGAAAACGTCTGGTTCGTGACGCTCACCTACGTTGGTGTCCACGACTGGCGTCCTAACCACCTGTCCAGATGCCTGAAGGCCGTCCGCAAGTGGTGCAAGAAGCGTTCGGTCGGCTTCCGCTACGTGTGGGTTGCTGAACTCCAGAAACGCGGGGCCATGCACTACCACCTGGCGGTGTGGCTACCCAAGAGCATCCAACTCCCTAAGTTCGACAAGCAAGGCTGGTGGCCGCATGGCATGACCCAGCGCGTGATTGCCAAGAACCCAGTGGGCTATCTGATGAAGTACCTATCCAAGATTGGACCCATACAAGCATTTCCGAAGGGAGCGCGCATCCATGGCTACGGCGGACTCAACCAGGAGGGCCGGGGCATTTGTTCCTGGATCAATCTCCCCAGCTGGTGCAAGCAACGATTCGGTGTCGGGGAGCTTCGAACGGTCGCCGGTCGTCGTGTGGTGCGCATCACGGGAGAAATTCTTGAGCCCATGTACACGCGAGTTATTCGACCTTCCGGCATGTGCCTGTATCCCAATGGCGCGCTTCCTAAGCGCTGGGCAGACGGACCCTATTCAACTCTTAAACGTTCTTCGGGAATTGAATAATGGAACCTACCGCGCTGCTCCCGCTGTTCCTGGCGCCGGATGAAGTCGAGACCCTGACAGGTTTCAAGACGCCCATGCGCCAAGTTGACTGGCTGCGGACCAAGGGCTGGCGCTTCGAGTTGAACGGCAACCGCAAGCCGGTCATCGCACGTCGATATGCCGAGAAGATGCTCGGCTGTGGTCATGACGATCAACCGTCAATCAAACAGCCCAATTTCGCAGCACTGAGGGCCGCCTGATGGGACGCAGACGCCAATCCAACTTCGACGATCCTCCGCGACTACATCGCAAGGGTAAAACTTGGTACCACGTCAGCAGCACCACACCCCGTATCTGGACCAAGCTTTCAACAGATCGGGCTGAAGCCCTTCGCATGTGGGCACAGCGCGAGAGCGTCAGAGAGGACGATTCGACCAAGCTGTTTTCTGTGGTGGCGCAACGCTATGTTCGGGAGGTCTATCCGCTCAAGGCGGTTCGCACACGGAACGACAACGACAAGGAGTTGGTAAACCTGCTCAAGGTATTTCGTGACATGCCAATTGACGCGATAGCTCCCATGCACGTTCGGGAGTACATGGACATTCGCGGGCAAGATGCCAAGGTTCGAGCCAATCGTGAAAAGGCACTTTTCTCGCACATTTTCAATAAGGCTCGTGAATGGGGCTACACGGCTGCGCCCAATCCATGCCAGGGTGTGAAGGGCTTCAAAGAAACGGGCCGTACCAAATACGTGACCGATGAGGAGTTTTCTCGGGTTCGCGCGGTCGCCCATCCGACTGTCGTTGATGCGATGGACCTTGCTCTACTCACAGGTCAGCGTCCAGCTGACGTGCTGAAGATTCGATGCGTAGATATTCGCGAGGGCGCCTTGTGGGTCACACAAAACAAGACTGGCGCAAGGATCGGCATTGAGGTGACCGGCGAACTGGCAGCGGTGATTGCCAGGATCAGTGAACGTCCGCGGCGGGCTATCAGTCCTTTTTTGCTTCAGGATGAGAACGGGCAACCGCTGTCAGAGCTGGCTCTTCGGTCGCGATTCGACAAGGCTAGGAAGCTGGCTGGGGTGAGTTTTCAGTTTCGAGATATTCGAGCGAAAGCCGCTACCGATACGGGCGACTTGGCTCATTCGCAAAAATTGCTAGCGCATAAAAACCGGGACATGACGGAGCACTATGTGCGCATGCGCCGTGGGGAGGTTGTGAAACCATTGCGCTAACTGTCCGATTCTGGCTTGCGAGGCGCTCCAGTATTCAGTGCAATACGGAAAGTAATCCCACCGTTACGGTCCTTCATGACCAACTCTCTTGGAATAGCTGGCAGCGGAATATCCCATTGCTCAATCCATAAAAACACCTCATCAAGCACTTCAAGGACTGGGAAGACCGCCGAAGGACTGCTGACGTTAAGTTTTTCGCCATGCATGATCGGATTGCGCACAGCTCGGTAGACGGCCTTGAGCTTCTTCCAGTAGTCTGCATCCGACTTGAGCGTGAGTTCCGGATGAAGTAACCGAGGCAAGTGATGGAACAAGCGTGCCACTGTTCCAGTGTCGTCTCCGCGAGACAGTGGGATCGCAAACGGATCATCTGCGTACTGGCGATGCTTGCGGTAAAGCTCCTCAGAAACACGCTCGCCGAAGATCAAGCGGCGACGCACGGCGCCGCAAACGAAGGCCTCAAGGCACAAGAACTGCCGCTGTACAAGCAGCGTCAACAAGTCCTCCCGTGAGCCATACCAATCGAACAAGGGCGACCAGAGCATTTGCGCCCCTGAGCCATTAGCCGCTAGTTGCTGCGCAAAACGTTCCGAACGAATCCACTCTCCACAGACCCTGTATTCCTCGATTACAGACAATGCAGTCGCCGGCTTGCAACGAGGTAACCAAGGGAATTCGTCCGCATCCATCCAAAAATTGTAGAAGTACGGCGCCAAATGTAGAAACGCCCCAGAACCCTGAACGGGCGCTGGGGCGCATAAATACTGGTGGCCTGGGTCGGAATCGAACCAACGACACGCGGATTTTCAATCCGCTGCTCTACCAACTGAGCTACCGGGCCAGAAAGATGAAATTATAGCAGGCTCAGAGCGCGGTTCTCAGGCCAGGCTGCGCTTTCCGCGCGACAGGTCCACGCCCAGCTGCTTGAGTTTGCGGTACAGGTGGGTGCGTTCCAGGCCGGTCTTTTCGGCCACCCGGGTCATGGAGCCGCCTTCCTTGGCCAGGTGGAACTCGAAATAGGACTTTTCGAACTCGTCGCGTGCCTCGCGCAGCGGCTGGTCAAGTTCAAAGCTCTGGGTGGACTGGGGGGCGCTGTTTTTCAGCGCAGGCATGGGCTGTCCGCCGCCCGCCAGCGAAGGCACCAGTCCGACCTCGGCCGCCACCAGCGGCGCCGGGCTGCCGGGCTTGCGGTGGGCGTCTTTGCTCAGGCCCTGCTCCACCGCCTTCAGCAACTTCTGCAGCGTGATGGGTTTTTCCAGAAAGGCCTGGGCGCCGATGCGGGTGGCTTCGACCGCGGTGTCGATGGTGGCGTGGCCGCTCATCATGATCACCGGCATGGTCAGCGCGCCGCTGGCCGACCATTCCTTGAGCAGCGTCACGCCGTCGGTGTCGGGCATCCAGATGTCGAGCAGCACCAGGTCGGGCCGCGCCAGTGCGCGGGACGCACGGGCCTGACTGGCGTTTTCGGCCAGCTCGATGTTGTGGCCCTCGTCATTGAGAATTTCGGAGAGCAACTCGCGAATGCCTGGCTCGTCGTCCACCACCAGTATGTTTGCCATGTTCGGATGTTGCCTTTGCTCTCAATGCGCCGTGGTCGCCATGCTTGCCGGAAGGGGCTGGGCAGGCCCATCCCGAGTGTTGTCAAATCGCAACTATAAAGGATATCGACACCTCGGCGCCGGGCGGCGTGGCCGAAGGGTCGCGGTTGCTGATGTCGACCCGGGCGCGGTGCTCGTCGGCGATCTTTTTCACCACCGCCAAACCCAGGCCGGTGCCCTTGGTTTTGGTGGTCACATAGGGCTCGAAGGCCCGCTTCAAAATGTGCTCGGGAAAGCCGGGGCCGTTGTCGCGCACGCTCAGGCGCACCCGGCCCGAAGCCGCGATCCAGCGGGTTTGAACCACCACCTCGGCTTCGCGCCCTTCGGCGGCGTCCTGCGCGTTTTGCAGCAGGTTGTGCAGCACCTGGCGCAGCTGGTGGGCGTCGCCCAGGATGGGCGGGCAGGCCGGGTCGAGCTGGGTCTGGATGGGGCCGTGGCTGGCGTCGTGACCGTAGAGCTGCAGCACGTCGGCCACCAGCTGGTTCAGCTGCAGCGGCTTGAGTTCGGCGGCGGGCAGGCGGGCGTAGTCGCGGAACTCGTTGACCAGCCGCTTCATCGCGTCGACCTGGTCGACGATGGTCTTGACCGACTTCGTCAGGATGGTGTTGTCGGCCGGGCCCAGCTTGCCATCGAGCTTCATGGCCAGCCGCTCGGCCGACAGCTGGATGGGTGTCAGCGGGTTCTTGATCTCATGCGCCAGGCGCCGCGCGACCTCGCCCCAGGCCTGGGCCCGCTGGGCCGACACCACCTCGGAGATGTCGTCGAACACCAGCAGCCGGTCACCGCCAGGCATCTCGGCGCCGCGGGCGATCAGCGTGAGGGTGTCGGTGGGCAATTCGGGCTTGGCGGCGTTGACCTCGAAGGACTGCTGCCAATGGTCCAGGCCATGCAACTTGCTCTCGTTGAGAAACAGGTCAAACTGCTTTTGCACCTCCTGGGCAAAACCCTCCAGCCCGGGCACCCGGTCGAGGGGCTGGCCTTCAAAGGCGGCCATGGGCGCGCGCAAGATGCGGGTGGCGCCGGGGTTGCTGCTGAGCACCGTGCCCTGGGCATCGAGCACGATGACGCCAGCGGTCAGGTTGTCCAGGATGGTCTGCAGGTTGGCCCGCGAGGCATTCACCTGGGCCAGGCCGCGCTGCACCTCGGCCCGGGCGTCGGCCAGCTGCTGGGTCATGTTGGCGAACGAGCGGGTCAGGCCACCGAGTTCGTCCTTGCTCTGCACCACCGCCTTGGGCGTCAGGTCGCCAGCGGCCACACTGCGCACGCCGTCGGCCAGCAGCAGCAGCGGCCGGGCCAGCTGGTTGCCCAGCAGCACGGCCAGCAGCACCGCGCCGAACACCGACAAAAACAGGCTCAGTGTGAGGGTGCCGATGTACATGCGGCGCAGGCCGTCGCGGCCCAGCGCGCGCTCCTGGTACTCGCGGTTGGCCTCGGTGACCGCCACCGCATTGGCCACCAGGTTGGCCGGCAGGTCTTGCGTGACCTGCAGAAAGCGGCTTTCACCGAGCAGGCCCAGGCTGGTGGTGGGCACCAGGGCCAGGGCCTTGATGCGGGCCTGCAACTTGGCCGCCGGTGTGCCCTGCACATCGTCCAGGCCCTCGATCTGGGTCACCGTGCGCTGGGTGCGGGCCAGCCGCAGTTGCTGGGGTGACGGCCGCTCCGGGTTGACCTGGAAACGCGAGGCGCCGGCGCTGGCAATCAACACCCCGCTGCTGCTCCACAGCGTGACGTCATTGGCCACCAGCTGGTCGCGCAGGCGGGCCAGCGTGATGCCCACCACCGCGTCGGGCTTGCCGGTCAGTTGCTCGCCAGCGGCGCGGGTCTTGTTGGCCAGGTCGGCGGCCAGCGTGTCCAGCGTGACGCGGCCGAGGTTGAGGCCGGCGTCCAGCGCCCCCTCGACCCGCACATCAAACCAGCTCTCGATGGAGCGCGAGACGAACTGGTAGGACACCACGTAAATCAGCATGCCGGGCAGCAAGCCCACCAGTGCAAAGATGGCGGCCAGCTTGATCAGCAGCCGGCTGCCGAAACGACCGCGACGCAGCCGCCACAGCAAGCGCCAGGCGATCCAGCCAATCACCCCGAGCAGCATCGCGGCCACCGCGACGTTGACCCAGAACAGCCGCGCGTAATAGCGTTCGTAAAAGCCCTGGTTGTTGGTGGCCTGGGTCAGCAGGAACAACAGCACCAGGCCGATCGCCACCATGGCGGCAGAACCCACCAGCAGGCCCCAGCGCAGCCCCCGGGACGACGCCACGAGGCCCACCACCGGTGGCTGGGTGGGGTTGCTGGCCATGGGATTCAGGCCGGGCGGGCGGGGGACGGCATCACCGCTCCACCTCCAGCACCAGCGGCTGGCTGCGCTTGGCCACCAGGGTCCAGTCGCTTTGTCCCACGGCCCCGATCTGGAAAGGCCGCGGCAGGCGGCCGGTGTCGAGACGGAAACTCAGGCTCAGGCTGTGTTTGGCGCCGGCGTCCACTTCGTTGGCCTCGGCCACCTTCCAGCGTGAGATGCGCTGCACCGCCGACAGGGCTTCGGTCAGGGTGTCGAAGTTCTGGCCCAGCGTCAGTTCGGGGCCGCTGCCGCCCTGGCCACCGCCCGAGACCTGGACCCGCCAGCGGCGAGTGAGGGGTTGAAACGACAGCCGCACGGTGCGCACCGCCCGGGCCACCCGCTTGTCGGTCCAGTACCAGCGGTCGCGCAACAGCTCGGCCTCGGTGACGAAGTACATCGCAATGCCCTTGGACAAGGCATCTTCCACCGCAAAAGGCAGCTCAAAACCCCAGGTGGCCGACAGGTAGACCCCGTCGCTGGCCCGCACCACCTGCAGCTGCGTGACCTCGCTGCCGTTGGCCTGGGCCCGGGCTGGCAACGGGGCCACGCACAGCCCCAGACCCCAGGCCACGCACCAGACCCACACCAGCCCATCAAGGCAGGCGCTTCTCCAGCAACGCGTAATAAAAGCCATCGTGGTCACTGCTGGCATTGTCCGGGAAGACCTGTGACTGCGGGGTGGCCTGGGGCAGCAAATGACCCGGCGAAGGCATCCAGTGCGCGTCGGTGTTGCGTGCAACAAACGTTTCGATCTGCCCATCGCCCTCGGCCCGGAACACCGAGCAGGTGGCGTAGAGCAGCCGCCCGCCCGGCCGCAGCAAGGGCCACAGCGCGTTCAGCAGCGCCGCCTGGATGGCGGCCAGCTGGGCGATGTCGGTGGGGCGGCGCAGCCAGCGCACGTCGGGGTGGCGGCGCACGATGCCCGAGGCGGTGCAGGGCGCGTCGAGCAGGATGGCGTCAAACGGCTGGCCGTCCCACCAGGTGGCGGGCTGGGCGGCGTCGGCACACAAGACCTCGGCCGCCAGGCCCAGCCGCGACAGGTTCTGGTGGATACGTTCGCAGCGCAGCGGGTCCAGGTCCAGCGCCGTGACCTGGGCGTCGCTGAGCTCCAGCAGGTGGGCGGTCTTGCCGCCCGGCGCGGCGCAGGCGTCCAGCACCCGGCGGATGGGGATGGCCGCGCCGTCCAGCAGCAGCGGTGCGGCCATCTGCGCCGCTGCGTCCTGCACCGACACCCCGCCCTCGTGGAAGCCGGGCAGCGCCTGCACCGGGCTGGGCTTGGCCAGCACGATGGCCGTCTCGCCGGCCGGCGCAGCCACGAGGCCCGCCTCGGCCAGCCGGGCCAGGTAATCGGCGCGAGACTGGCGGCGTGCATTGGCCCGCAGCACCATGGGGGCATGGCCGTTGTTGGCCTGCAGGATGGCCTGCCAGTGCTGGGGGTGGTCGCGCTGCAGCTGCTCCACCCACCAGCGGGGGTGGTTCCACAGCGCCACCGGGTCGCGGATGGCAGCGGCCAGCAAAGCCTCGCGTTCCCGCAGAAAGCGCCGCAGACAGGCATTGATGAAATTGGCCTGGGGCCGGGTGGCCGGTGCGCGTTTGGCCGCCTCGACCGCCTGGTCCACCAGCGTGAAGGCCTCGTAATGGCGGCCGCTGTCGTCCCCGTCGGCACAGGCCAGGGCCAGCACCACACACAACAAGGCGTCGGCCTCGGCCGGCGGCGCACGGCGCGCCAGCTGCTGGCGCACCGCCTCGGCCAGACCCAGGCCGCGCAGGGCCTGGAAACTCAGCGCCTGCACACCGGGGCGCAAGGAGGCCTCCACCTTGTCCAGCGTGGCGGTGAGCGAGCGCCCAGACCGCACCGCCAGCAGCGCCGCGGCGGTGGCCTGCAATTGCCGCCACAGCGGCGGGGTGGGGGTGCTGACCGTGTTCAATGCAAACTGCCTCAGGGTGATAAACGCCCCGGGATCCTGACAGACCCCGACACGCCTTTGTTCAATGAAAACGCCCCCGGGCCAGCAAGGGCTGGGCCGGGGGCGAAATGCCTCAGGGCAAGGGAAGCCGCTTACTCGGAGGCGGTGGCTTCGCTGTCCTGCTCGGGCGACACGCCGGCCAGTTCGGCGGCTTCGGCGTCGGCGATGGCGCGGCGTTCGCTCTCGTCCATCAGGTCCTTGGCCTTGCGGGCCTTGTGGTATGCCATGCCAGTGCCTGCGGGAATCAAGCGGCCGACGATAACGTTTTCCTTCAGGCCACGCAGCTCGTCGCGCTTGCCCATGATGGCGGCTTCAGTCAGCACGCGGGTGGTTTCCTGGAAGGACGCCGCAGAGATGAACGAATCGGTCGACAGCGAGGCCTTGGTGATGCCCAGCAGCAGGTTGCTGTAGACGGCGGGGATCTTGCCTTCGGCGCGCAGGGCGTCGTTGGTGTTGAGGATCTCCGAACGCTCGACCTGCTCACCGGCGATGTAACCGGAGTCACCCACCGACTCGACCACCACGCGACGCAGCATCTGGCGAACGATCACCTCGATGTGCTTGTCGTTGATCTTCACGCCCTGCAGACGGTAAACGTCCTGCACTTCGTCGACGATGTAGCGGGCCAGCTCTTCCGAGCCCAGCAGGCGCAGGATGTCCTGCGGATCGGCCGGACCGTCGACCACGCTCTCACCCTTGTTGACTACCTGGCCTTCGTGCACCAGGATGTTCTTTTCCTTGGGCACCAGTTCCTCGTGGACCTTGCCTTCCGGATCGGTGATCTGCAGGCGAATCTTGCCCTTGGTTTCCTTGCCGAACGACACGGTGCCGGTCATTTCGGCCAGGATGCCCTTGTCCTTGGGCGTGCGGGCTTCGAACAGCTCGGCCACCCGCGGCAGACCGCCGGTGATGTCGCGCGTCTTCTGGCCTTCGACCGGGATGCGGGCCAGCACTTCGCCGGGGCCCACGTCCTGACCGTCACGCACCTGGATCAGCGCGCCGACCTGGAAGCCGATGGTCACCGAGTGGTCGGTGCCAGGGATCTTCACTTCATGGCCCTGGGCGTCGATCAGTTTGACCTGGGGACGGACGACCTTGGCAGCGCCGCGGCGCTTGGGATCGATCACCACCAGGGTGGACAGACCGGTCACCTCGTCGACCTGCTTGGCCACGGTCAGACCTTCTTCGACGTTTTCGAACTTGGTCTGGCCGGCGAACTCGGTGATGATGGGTCGGGTCAGCGGATCCCAGTTGGCCAGGATGGTGCCGGCCTTGATGGTCTGGTCGGCCTTGACCGCCAGCGTGGCGCCGTAAGGCACCTTGTGGCGCTCGCGCTCGCGGCCGATTTCGTCATGGATGACGATTTCGCCGGAACGGGCAATCACCACCAGGTCGCCCTTGCTGTTGGTCACATAGCGCATGGTGGCGTTGAAGCCGATGCTGCCGTTGGACTTGGCTTCCACGCTGGAGGCCACCGCTGCACGCGAGGCCGCACCACCGATGTGGAAGGTGCGCATGGTCAGCTGCGTGCCGGGCTCGCCGATCGACTGCGCGGCGATCACACCGACCGCCTCGCCACCGTTGACCAGGCCACCACGGCCGAGGTCACGGCCATAGCACTTGGCGCACAGGCCGAAGCGGGTTTCGCAGGTCAGCGCGGTGCGGACCTTGATCTCGTCCACGCCAGCGGCTTCCAGCACCTCGATGATGTCTTCGTCCAGCATGTCGCCAGACGGCACCAGCACGGCACGGGTTTCCGGGTGCAGCACGTCTTCGGCCACGGTGCGGCCGAGCACGCGGTCGCGCAGCGATTCGATGACTTCACCGCCCTCGACGATGGCGCGCATCAGCGAGCCGTCGGCGGTGCCGCAGTCGTCTTCGGTGATCACCAGGTCTTGCGTCACGTCCACCAGACGACGGGTCAGGTAACCCGAGTTGGCAGTTTTCAGCGCCGTGTCGGCCAGACCCTTACGGGCACCGTGGGTGGAGATGAAGTACTCCAGCACGTTCAGGCCTTCGCGGAAGTTGGCCGTGATGGGCGTTTCGATGATGGAGCCGTCGGGCTTGGCCATCAGGCCCCGCATGCCAGCCACCTGGCGAATCTGCGCCGCGGAACCGCGGGCGCCGGAGTCGGCCATCATGTAGATGGAGTTGAACGATTCCTGCTCGACTTCCTTGCCATGGCGGTCGATGACGCGCTCTTTCGAGAGCTGGGCCATCATCACCTTGGACACTTCGTCGCCGGACTTGCCCCAGATGTCCACCACCTTGTTGTAGCGCTCGCCGGCCGTCACCAGACCGGAGACATACTGCTGCTCGATCTCTTTGACTTCCTTCTGGGCGCGGGCAATGATGGCGCCCTTTTCCTTGGGCACCAACATGTCGTCGATGCAGATGGAGATGCCGGCCTTGGTGGCCAGGCGGAAACCGCTCTGCAGCAGCTTGTCGGCAAACACCACGGTCTCTTTCAGACCGCACTTGCGGAACGAGACGTTGATGAGCTTGGAGATTTCCTTCTTCTTCAGCGCCTTGTTGATGTTGGCGAACGGCAAGCCCTTGGGCAGGATTTCGCTCAGCAGCGCGCGGCCGGCGGTGGTGTCCCACAGCTTGGTCGACGCCGTGAACTCACCGCTGTCCTTGTTCTTGGTCCATTCGGTCAGGCGCACCGCGATCTTGGCGTTGAGCTCGACCTCGCCGGCGTCGAACGCGCGGCGGACTTCGCCGGTGTCCGAGAACACCAGGCCTTCGCCCTTGCCGTTGGTGCGTTCGCGGGTGGTGTAGTACAGGCCCAGCACCACGTCTTGCGACGGCACGATGGAGGGCTCGCCGTTGGCCGGGAACAGCACGTTGTTGGAGGCCAGCATCAGCGTGCGGGCTTCCATCTGGGCTTCCACCGACAGCGGCACGTGCACAGCCATCTGGTCACCGTCGAAGTCGGCATTGAAGGCCGCGCAAACGAGGGGGTGCAGCTGGATGGCCTTGCCTTCGATCAGGATGGGCTCAAAGGCCTGGATGCCCAGGCGGTGCAGCGTGGGTGCGCGGTTCAGCATCACCGGGTGCTCTTTGATCACCTCTTCCAGGATGTCCCAGACCACTGGCGTGCCGCTTTCGACTTCCTTCTTCGCCGCCTTGATGGTGGTGGCGATGCCCATGGCTTCCAGGCGCGAGAAGATGAAAGGCTTGAACAGTTCCAGCGCCATCAGCTTGGGCAGGCCGCACTGGTGCAGCTTCAGGGTCGGGCCCACGGTGATGACGGAGCGGCCCGAGTAATCGACCCGCTTGCCCAGCAAGTTCTGGCGGAAACGACCGCTCTTGCCCTTGATCATGTCGGCCAGCGACTTCAGCGTGCGCTTGTTGGCGCCCGTCATGGCCTTGCCACGGCGGCCGTTGTCCAGCAAGCTGTCCACGGCTTCCTGCAGCATGCGCTTTTCGTTGCGCGCAATGATTTCCGGTGCCTTCAGTTCCAGCAGACGGCGCAGACGGCTGTTGCGGTTGATGACGCGGCGGTACAGGTCGTTCAGGTCGGAGGTGGCGAAACGGCCACCGTCCAGCGGCACCAGCGGACGCAGGTCCGGTGGCAGCACAGGCAGCACGTCCAGGACCATCCAGCCCGGCTTGATGCCAGACTTCTTGAAGGCTTCCAGCACCTTCAGGCGCTTGGCGTTCTTCTTGATCTTGATCTCGGAGCCGGTCAGGTCGTTGCGCAGCTTCTCGATGGAGCTGTCGATGTCGATGCTTTCCAGCAGGTCCTTGATGCCTTCGGCGCCCATCTTGGCGGTGAACTCGTCACCGTATTCGGTCACCTTGGTTTCGTAGTCGTCCTCGGTCATGATCGCGAATTTCTTCAGCGGGGTCATACCCGGGTCGGTGACGACGTAGGCTTCAAAGTACAGCACGCGTTCGATGTCACGCAGCGTCATGTCGAGCACCAGGCCCAGACGCGACGGCAGCGACTTCAGGAACCAGATGTGGGCGCAAGGCGCGGCCAGATCGATGTGGCCCATGCGTTCGCGGCGCACCTTGGTCTGGGTGACTTCCACGCCGCACTTTTCGCAGATCACGCCGCGGTGCTTCAAGCGCTTGTACTTGCCGCACAGGCACTCGTAGTCCTTGATGGGGCCAAAGATCTTGGCGCAGAACAGGCCGTCACGCTCGGGCTTGAAGGTGCGGTAGTTGATGGTTTCCGGCTTCTTCACTTCGCCGAACGACCAGGAACGGATTTTCTCCGGCGAGGCCATGCCGATGCGGATGGCATCGAAATGCTCATCGGGCGTGAATTGCTTGAACAGGTCGAGTAGTGATTTCATGGGTTAAATCCTGGTTCTTTCCTGCGAATTAAGAGCGTTCCAGCTCGATGTCGATGCCCAGCGAGCGGATTTCCTTGACCAGCACGTTGAACGATTCGGGCATGCCCGCTTCGATCGCGTGCTCGCCCTTGACGATGGATTCGTAGACCTTGGTGCGGCCCTGCACGTCGTCGGACTTGACGGTGAGCATTTCCTGCAGGGTGTACGCGGCGCCGTAGGCTTCCAGCGCCCACACTTCCATTTCGCCGAAGCGCTGGCCACCGAACTGGGCCTTGCCGCCCAGCGGTTGCTGCGTGACCAGGCTGTACGGGCCGGTCGAGCGGGCGTGCATCTTGTCGTCCACCAAATGGTGCAGCTTCAGCACGTGCATGTAGCCGACCGTGGTCGGACGCTCGAAGGGCTCACCGCTGCGGCCGTCGAACAGATTGGCCTGGGTGCGGGTGTCGGTCAGGCCCTTGGCCTTGGCGATGTCGTCCGGGTAGGCCAGCTTCAGCATGCCGCGGATTTCTTCTTCCGAGGCACCGTCGAACACCGGGGTGGCGAACGGCACGCCGGTCTGCAGGTTGGCGGCCATTTCCAGCACCTGGGTGTCGCTGAGCTGAGCCAGGTCTTCCTTGCGGCCGGAGTTGTTGTACAGCTGCTCCATGAACTTGCGCAGCTCGGCCACCTTGGCTTCGCGCTGCAGCATGTCACCAATGCGCTGGCCAATGCCCTTGCCCGCCCAGCCCAGGTGCACTTCCAGCACCTGACCGACGTTCATCCGCGAGGGCACGCCCAGCGGGTTCAGCACGATGTCGCAAGGCGTGCCATCAGCCATGTAAGGCATGTCTTCGACCGGCACGATCTTGGAGACCACACCCTTGTTGCCGTGGCGGCCGGCCATCTTGTCGCCGGGCTGCAGGCGGCGTTTGACGGCCAGGTAGACCTTGACCATCTTCAGCACGCCGGCGGGCAGCTCGTCGCCCTGGGTCAGCTTCTTGCGCTTTTCTTCAAAAGCCAGGTCGAAGCTGTGGCGCTGCTGCTCAATGGAGTTCTTGATGGACTCCAACTGCGAGGCCACCTCGTCGTCGGCCGGGCGAATGTCGAACCAGTGGAACTTCTCCACCGAGGCCAGGTAGGCCTTGTCGATCTTGGTGCCCTTGGCCAGCTTTTGCGGGCCACCGTTGGCGACCTTGCCGGTCAGCAGCTTCTCGATCCGGTCGAACGAGTCGGCCTCGACGATGCGCAGCTGGTCGTTCAGGTCCTGGCGGAAACGCTTCAGCTCGTCGTCAATGATCTGCTGGGCGCGCTTGTCGCGGGTGATGCCTTCGCGTGTGAAGACCTGCACGTCAATCACGGTGCCTTGCGAGCCCTGGTCCACGCGCAGCGAGGTGTCCTTCACATCGGAAGCCTTCTCGCCGAAGATGGCACGCAGCAGCTTCTCTTCGGGCGTCAACGTGGTTTCACCCTTGGGCGTGACCTTGCCGACCAGCGTGTCGCCGGGCATGACTTCCGCACCCACGTAGATGATGCCGGACTCGTCCAGGCGGTTCAGCTGCTGTTCGCTCAGGTTGGGGATGTCGCGGGTGATTTCTTCGGCGCCCAGCTTGGTGTCGCGCGCCATCACCACCAACTCTTCGATATGGATCGAGGTGTAGCGGTCTTCGGCCACCACGCGCTCGCTGATCAGGATCGAATCTTCGAAGTTGTAGCCGTTCCAGGGCATGAAGGCCACCAGCATGTTCTGGCCCAGGGCCAGTTCGCCCAGGTCGGTCGATGCGCCGTCGGCGATCACGTCACCCTTGGCCAGCTTGTCGCCCTTCTGGACGATGGGACGCTGGTGGATGTTGGTGTTCTGGTTGGAACGCTGGTACTTGATCAGGTTGTAGATGTCCACACCGACCTCACCGGCCACCGCTTCGGCGTCGTTGACGCGGATCACGATGCGGGTGGCGTCGACATAGTCCACGATACCGCCACGGGTGGCGGTGACCACGGTGCCGGAGTCGACCGCCGAAACGCGCTCGATGCCGGTGCCAACAAAGGCCTTCTCGGGACGCAGCACCGGCACGGCCTGGCGCTGCATGTTGGCGCCCATCAATGCGCGGTTGGCATCATCGTGCTCCAGGAAGGGCACCAGCGAGGCGGCAACCGACACGATCTGTGCGGGCGACACGTCCATGTACTGCACGCGCTCGGCGCCGACCAGGATGGACTCGCCTTTTTCACGGGCCGACACCAGGTCACCGGTGAGCTTGCCGTCTTTGTCCAGCGTGGCATTGGCCTGGGCAATGACGTACTTGCCTTCTTCGATGGCCGACAGGTAGTCGATCTGCATCGTCACCTTGCTGTCGATCACACGGCGGTACGGGGTTTCAATGAAACCGTACTCGTTCAGGCGGGCGTACAGGGCCAGCGAGTTGATCAGACCGATGTTCGGGCCTTCGGGGGTTTCAATCGGGCAGACGCGGCCGTAATGGGTCACGTGCACGTCGCGCACCTCGAAGCCGGCGCGTTCGCGGGTCAAACCGCCCGGGCCCAGGGCCGAGACGCGGCGCTTGTGGGTGATTTCCGACAGCGGGTTGGTCTGGTCCATGAACTGGCTCAGCTGCGACGCACCGAAGAACTCTTTCAACGCGGCCGAAATCGGCTTGCTGTTGATCAGGTCGTGTGGCATCAGCGGCTCTTGCTCGGCCTGGCCCAGACGCTCCTTGACGGCCTTCTCGATGCGGGCCAGACCGGTGCGGTACTGGTTTTCGGCGAGTTCACCGACACAACGCACGCGGCGGTTGCCCAGGTGGTCGATGTCATCGACTTCGCCACGGCCGTTGCGCAGATCGACCAGGATCTTGACCACGGCCAGGATGTCCTCGTTGGTCAGCACCATGGGGCCGGTGGATTCGTCGCGGCCGACCTTGGCGTTGAACTTCATCCGGCCGACGCGCGACAGGTCGTAGGTGTCGGGGTTGTAGAACAGGCGCTGGAACAGGGCCTGCACTGCGTCTTCGGTCGGCGGCTCGCCGGGACGCATCATGCGGTAGATGGCCACGCGGGCAGCGAACTCGTCCACCGTCTCGTCGATGCGCAGGGTCTGCGACATGTAGGCGCCCTGGTCGAGTTCGTTGGTGTAAATGCAGGCCAGCTCGGTCACGCCGGCCGTGCGCAGCTTCTTCAGCAGCGCGTCGGTCAGCTCCTCGTTGGCCTTGGCGATGATTTCGCCGGTGTCGCCGTCGACGATGTTGCGGGCCACCACGCGGCCGACCAGAAAGTCTTCCGGCACGCTGATGTGGGTGGTGCCCGATTGCTCCAGCTCACGGGTGTGGCGGGCGGTGATGCGCTTGTCCTTGGCGACCAGCACCTTGCCCGACTTGTCGGTGATGTCGAAACGGGCCACTTCGCCCTTCAGGCGCTCGGCCACAAACTCCATCTGCGCGCCGCTGTCCATCAGACGGAAGCTGTCGTTGACGAAGAAGTTGGCGAGGATGGATTCCGGGTTCAGGCCGATGGCCTTCAGCAGAATCGTCACCGGCATCTTGCGACGACGGTCAACGCGGAAGTACAGGATGTCCTTGGGGTCGAACTCGAAGTCCAGCCAGGAGCCGCGGTAAGGAATCACGCGGGCCGAGAACAGCAGCTTGCCCGAGCTGTGGGTCTTGCCCTTGTCGTGTTCGAAGAACACGCCCGGCGAGCGGTGCAGCTGCGAGACGATGACACGCTCGGTGCCGTTGATGATGAAAGAGCCCTTGTCGGTCATCAGGGGCACTTCGCCCATGTAGACCTCTTGTTCCTTGACTTCCTTGACCACCTTGGACTGCGGCGTCGACGACTCGCGGTCGTAAATGATCAGCTGCACCTTGGCCCGCACGGCGGACGCGAAGGTCAGGCCACGGGTCTGGCATTCACGCACGTCAAAGGCCGGCTTGGCGAGGTTGTACTCAAGGTACTTCATCTCGACAAAACCGTTGTGCGAGACGATGGGGAAAGCGGCCTCGAAAGCGGCCTGCAGGCCTTCGGCGGTGCGCTTTTTGGGCGCCATGTCGGCTTGCAGGAAGGCGGTGTAAGCGTCCTTTTGCATCTGCAGCAGGTAGGGCACTTCGAGCACGCTGTCGCGGCTGCCAAAGCTCTTGCGGATGCGTTTGCGTTCGGTGTAACTGTAACTCGACGATTGGGCCATGAGATCTCCGGGCAAGGTGGTGTTCCTGGGTCTTCGGCGACTGGGGCGCTGTGCGGGCACGACAACGGACTTGGTGGTTGGCCACTACCAACCATGGCGGACGGTGGCGCATTGCACGCCACCCGGACCAAGGCATCTTCTGCAGTCGGGGTCAGAAGACACTCAAAAACACCCTCGGAAGCGGTGTTTTTGGGTGCGCTCTGGAAGCACCAAAGGCTGGAGGCCTCCGAACGGTGTTCGGGACGCTCCAGCCTTCAGAGGCGAACCAATTACTTGAGTTCGACCTTGGCGCCAGCTTCTTCGAGCTTCTTCTTGGCGGCGTCGGCGTCGGCCTTGGAGATGCCTTCCTTGACGTTCTTCGGAGCGCCGTCCACAAGGTCCTTGGCTTCCTTGAGGCCCAGGCCGGTGATTTCGCGCACGGCCTTGATGACCGAAACCTTGTTGGCGCCGGAGTCCAGCAGCACAACGTTGAATTCGGTCTTCTCTTCGGCGGCCGGGGCGGCAGCGCCACCGCCAGCAGCGGGAGCGGCCATGGCGGCAGCGCTCACACCAAACTTCTCTTCGATGGCTTTCACCAGGTCGTTGAGTTCCATGACCGTCATGCTGTCCAGCGCGGTCAAAAATGCGTCTTTATCGAATGCCATGTTTATTTCCTTCAATCGGTTGGTTCACTGCCGCGCGGTCAAGCTGCGACGGCCTCGGGCGCAGCTTCTGCGCCTTCGCCTTTTTTCGCCGCCAGGGCACCCAGCACCACGGCGGTGCGGGACATTGGCGACATCAACAAGCCACACAGCTGGGCCATCAGCACTTCCTTTGGGGGGATGCTGGCCAGTTGCTTCACGCCATTGACGTCCAGGGCCTTGCCACCGTAAGCGCCACCGCGAATGACCAACTTGTCGTTGGTCTTCGCGAAGTCGGCCACCACCTTGGCGGCGGCCACAGCGTCCACGGAGAAGCCATAGATCAGCGGGCCGGTCATCTGGTCTACCACCACGTCAAACGCGCTGCCCGTCACAGCCCGGCGAGCCAGCGTGTTTTTCAACACGCTCAGGCTGACGCCCTGGCTGCGCGCGGTTGAGCGCAGTTTGGTCATGTCGGCGACCGTGATGCCGCGGTACTCCGCCATCACCAGCGTTTGAGCTTGAGCGGCGAGGTTGGTCACTTCGGTGATGACCGCTTCCTTCTCACTGCGATTCAGACTCAAGGTCTACTCCTTTGTATGTGCTCACCGGCGGTTGCCGGTTCACACGCCTCGTTGCAGCGACCAACTGTTTCGGAACATGTTCCTCATGCAGCGGGATCGCCATCTGCGTTGGCAGGCGCCTTTCAGGCCGAGGCCTGTCGGGTCACCGATTAAGTGCGTTGGCACACCCACGGTCTTGGATGGCCTGGAACCACCGAAGCGGCCCCAGCCCACCACACCCAGGACCGCCTCATAGCGGCCCCGAATTCTGTTGTCAGCCAGCGATGGTCTGCGTGTCCACACGGACACCCACACCCATCGTGCTCGACACCGCCACCTTGCGCAGGTACACGCCCTTGCTGGAGGCCGGCTTGGCCTTCACCAAAGCGTCCACCAGCGCGGCCAGGTTGCCTTGCAGCTTGTCGGTGTCGAACGAGCGACGGCCGATCGTGCCGTGCACGATACCGGCCTTGTCGACGCGGAACTGGACCTGACCGGCCTTGGCGTTGCGCACCGCCTGGGCCACATCGGGCGTCACGGTACCCACCTTGGGGTTGGGCATCAGGCCACGCGGGCCCAGGATCTGGCCCAGCGTACCGACGATGCGCATCGCATCGGGGGCGGCGATCACCACGTCGAACGGCATGTCACCGGCCTTGACCATCGCGGCCAGGTCGTCCATGCCGACGATGTCGGCACCGGCGGCCTTGGCTTCTTCGGCCTTGGCGCCTTGGGCGAACACGGCGACGCGCTTGGTCTTGCCGGTGCCGTTGGGCAGCACGACGGCGCCACGCACGACCTGGTCCGACTTCTTGGCATCAATGCCGAGCTGCACGGCCACGTCGATGGACTCGTCAAACTTGGCGGTAGCGCATTCCTTGACCAGGCCCAGGGCCTCGCTCAGCGCGTACAGCTTGCCGCTGTCCACTTTGCCGGCGTAAGTCTTCGCGCGTTTGGTTTGCTTGGCCATTTACACACCCTCCACGTTCACACCCATCGAACGGGCAGAGCCGGCGATGGTACGGACGGCGGCGTCCAGATCGGCCGCGGTCATGTCTTTCATCTTGGTCTTGGCGATTTCCTCGAGCTGGGCTCGGGTGATCTTGCCAACCTTGACGCTGTGTGCGGTGGGCGAGCCCTTGTCGAGCTTGATGGCCTTCTTGATCAAGGTGGTCGCCGGGGGCGTCTTGATGATGAAGGTGAAGCTCTTGTCGGCGTAGGCGGTGATCACCACCGGCAGCGGCAGGCCCGGCTCAACGCCCTGGGTCTGCGCGTTGAACGCCTTGCAGAATTCCATGATGTTCAAACCGCGCTGGCCCAGAGCGGGACCGATGGGCGGCGATGGATTGGCCTTGCCTGCTGGCACTTGCAGCTTGACAAAACCGACGATTTTTTTCGCCATGCTTTTCTCCTTGCGGGTGATAACGCCTTGGCTTTCGCCGCAGCTCCCCGGGGTTAACGGCTCACTTCAAACCACCTGCACCGAGCCGAAAGGCGCAGGTTTCTTTTCTCAAAGGCTCAGGTCTTTTCGACCTGGCCGAATTCGAGCTCGACCGGCGTGGCGCGACCGAAGATGGTCACCGACACGCGGACCTTGTTCTTTTCGTAGTTGACGTCTTCCACCGTGCCATTGAAGTCGGTGAACGGGCCTTCCTTGACGCGCACATACTCACCCACCTCGAACTCCACCTTGTGGCGGGGTTTGTCGGTGCCTTCCTGCATCTGGCTGACGATCTTCTGCACTTCGGCTTCAGAAATCGGCGCCGGGCGGTTCTTCGCGCCACCGACAAAGCCAGTGACCTTGTTGGTGTGTTTCACCAGATGCCAGGACTCGTCGTCCATCACCATCTCGACCAGCACATAGCCGGGGAAGAAACGGCGCTCGGTGGTTTTCTTCTGGCCGTTCTTCATCTCCACCACCTCTTCGGTGGGGACCAGAATGCGACCGAACTTGCTTTGCATGCCGGCGCGGTTGATGCGCTCCAGGATGTTGCGCTCCACGGCTTTTTCCATGCCCGAATAGGCGTGGACCACGTACCAGCGCAGATCGGGGTTGGCCGCAGGCTGGGCAGGCGCCGATTCGGGCACCAGGCTGTCGATTTCGCTCATGACTTCCTCCAACCCAGAATCAGGTCGTAAAACAACCATTCAATGGTTTTGTCGGTCAACCACAGGAACAAGGCCATGATCACCACGAAGCCAAACACGTACAAGGTCATCTGCACCGCCTCGCGACGGGTCGGCCAGACGACCTTCTTGACCTCGCGCCAGGAGTCCTGACCAAAGGCCAGCAGCTGTTTGCCCTGCTCGGCACTGGCGAACACCGCCACCGCCGCCGCCAAAGCCACCAGCAGCACCGCCCACTGGACGATGGGGCCCTGGGCGCTCAGCAGGTAGTAACCCGCCAGCGCGCCGATGACCAGCAGCACGGCAGCGCCCAACTTGGCTTTGTCCGCCCCTGCGCTCACCGTTTCAACTTGTGAAGTGGCCATATATGTGCCGGAATTCCTGTGCTAATTTCAACGTCTCTTCAGACGCATAAGCCCGCCAGTTGCGTGGCGGGCTTGGAGGCCACCTGAATCAGGTGGCAGGGGCGGAGGGCCTCGAACCCCCAACCTTCGGTTTTGGAGACCGACACTCTGCCAATTGAGCTACGCCCCTAAGTCCATCTCTTTCATGCCACAGGGCGGGATTGGCACCCGCCCCGCCAGAACCATTACGCGATGATTTTTGCCACGACGCCGGCGCCGACGGTCTTGCCGCCTTCGCGGATGGCGAAGCGCAGGCCTTCTTCCATGGCGATCGGGTTGATCAGCTTGACCGTGATGGTCACGTT